>NZ_BOMY01000034.1 GCF_016862435.1 Paractinoplanes tereljensis | reverse complement strand
AAAGGGATGCCTTCGCCAACCGACGGGCACGGAAAAGTGACTGCCACGCAGGCTGGTGTTCGATGAGAGCGGCGGAAGAGGATGCGCGCCGAAGTCCGGCCGAGCTATTTGCAGTTCATCCCGCGGATTGGTGCTGTCCGCAATACGTCATCATTAACGGATGGCTGTCGACGAACCGCTTGAGCCGTTAAGCGATGACGAACTAGGCATAATGTGCCGCCTGCTGGCCAGATACGCCGACTTCGAGCTGGACCAGTTTGAGCACTGGCGGATCGTGTCCAAGTACGGCCCGGTCTTCATCGACATCTCACGGCATACGAACTACGACTCTGACGGCATCTACTCGACCATCTGGCCGCCGCGCGCCGGTCAAGCCCCTTGACCAGCACGCATGACATTGTCGGCACCCGCAGCGCCTGGGCGTCTGCCGGCAGAGGTTTCTCACGGACGTGCCGGCCGGTCGCCCTGGGTGCGTCTTCGCTGATCAGGCGTGACAGCGCACCCGGGCCAGGATCGTGTCGGGTGCGACCGATGCGAGGTAGGAGCTCAGGGCTAGAGCGTGCTGGTCGGCGCCGCGGTTGCCGGTCTCCTCGCTGAGCCAGTCGCCGGTGAGGGTGATGTAGACGTAGGTGGACAAGGCTTGGGCGGCGGCGCGGGCTACGTGGGCGTGGCGGCCGTCGGCGAGGGTGGCGACCGGGTCGGCGAGCAGGAACGAGAACGTGAAGTAGGGGTGGCGCTGGGTCGCTGCTGCGGTGGCGACTGCCTGGACTGCGGGCTGGGCCAGCCATTCACCCTGGCTGTCGAAGTCCGGCATGGGTCGGGTGCCGGGGTGGGCCGCGGTCAGTTTCGCCCACGCGTCGAACTCGCCGGCTGCGTGCTGCACCGCGCGGTCCCGCTCGGCCGCGAAGTCGATCGCTGCCTTGGGGGCCGCGAAGGCAACCCGCCTGCGGCCGGGGCGCAGGCGGTCGAGGCCGCGCTGGAGCAGCGGGAACGCGGCGGCGTCGCGGGCCGGTTCCCAGCGGTCCCAGGTAGCCGAAGGGTCGTACAGGCCGCGGGTGTAGTTGTCGCGGTCGTACGGGGCGAGCGCCGCAGCGAGGGTGGCCGCGATGTCGGCTGGGGGCGTCGACGGCAGGAAGACGGTGGCGTAGAAATGCACAGCGTGCCATCCTACGGTCCGGCTGCGCCGCCCAGGAACGTTGCCGCGGCGCCTACCGAGCTCCCACTCGCCGTCCTGCTCGCTCGGCTGCCGCGGACCACGGCGGCACCGCCGACCTGCGGTCCGTCGTCGACGACACGACACCCGTGCCGCTGTTAAGGTCGGCGCCGATGCCGGCCACGGGGCTGGCCGACGTCCCCACGCCCAGGCCGATGGCTGGGGCTGCGATCTGCACGATCGAGCGTCGTCGTGCTGATCCGTCCGTCCCACTTCGCGAGCATCCGAGCATCTCATAGAGCCAGCACGACGACCGGGCCATCGGACGGGTAACCGCTCGACTCGACCACGACGTCGAGCCGCCGAGCATCGGACACCGGCACGACAGCAAGCCTCGGCATCGCCGCTGCCGTCACGCACTGTGACAGCAATGCCCTGCCTCACGCGCAGCACTCGCGGCAAATGAGATGCGCCCATCACGCGTCGTCTTCAAGTGCTGGATGAGTAACCGGCGCCAGATCTAGCATGCTCTCCATGAGCGACGTCGACCCCGGTGATCTACCTGAGCTGACGTTCGCACTCCCGACCATCCCGGCCTCGGCCGGGGCTCTTATACGTGGCCGCAAGGGCCGATTGCTCATCCTGAAGCCGACGTACAAGAGCGGCTGGACGATCCCGGGTGGGATTGTCGAGATCGGCGAGTCACCCTGGGATGCGTGTCGCCGCGAAACCAGGGAGGAGTGCGGCCTCGACGTCACCACGGGGCGGCTCAAGTGCGTTGACTTCCTCCGCCCACGCCCTGACCGTCCGGGTGGTATGCGCTTCCTTTTCGACTGCGGCGTCTTCGACGAAGCCGTCTTGGACACGGTGGTCATTCAGCCGGTCGAGATCGCCGAAAGCCAGATCCTGCCGATAGAAGCGGCGCTGCCGTTGCTCAGCGGACCAGTCCGACGGCGTGTACGCGCCGCTTGGAAGGCAAAACGGGTGCGCTATCTGGAGGACGGCCACCCGGTACATGGAGTCAGCCCTTAACTGCAGGGAATCGGCGTCCACACACAACGGCAAGGTGACTCGATGCCGCGCACTGGCTGGTCCGTGACTCGCGGCTGGACAAGCTACCGCGCTCTCGGATCCGACTTCCGGGGCTCGACGCGAGAGTTACGCTAAGTGGCCGCGGCCGCCTTATGTGCGTCCGGTGCAGTGACATCGGTGTCGGGGTTCGAGTTCTCCGGCCCGTTCATGGCGGATTTCGTGCGCGCGGTCAACGACCGAGCGCAACTGTTCGGCGGTGAGCCGGCGGGCACGCCAGACTAGTTCGGCGGCTTCATCGGAGTGCCGATGAACCCGGACAACGGCCGTAGACAGATCCATGCCGGCGAGCGCTCCCAGATCACTTCTGCTGACGTCGAGGATGGCGCTGAGGCTGGTTAGGAGGTCGGGCGTCAGGGCCTTCCGGCCTTCGCCGATCAGGTAGATCGTCGAAGTCGACAGCATCGGACCGCCGCCGATGCCGTAGAGATAGTAGGCGGTCGCCGTCCGGTCGAGATTGCGGTTGAGTAGTAGCCGCAGTATCAGTCCGCCGGGGGTGTTCGGATCGGTGCGATAGAGCGGTGCCGGTTCTGTCGGCCCGCTGGGGTGAGGCAGCGTCGGCAGTGACCGGACGAGTTCATACAGCTCGGGGACGGCGCGCGGCAGGAACGTCAACGGCCATGCCAGGTCTCTGATCTCGTGACGCGCACTCGCGTCCCGTGGGGCAAGATCATCGGGTACCGGCTGGCCCGCTATCACGAACAGGTCGCTGCGGTGAAGGCCGAGGACCGGTGCCAGGCTACGCAGAAGGTCCGGGCTCGGTTCGGCGCCATTGAGCACTGAGGTGATTTCAGCTTCCGGCAAACGCGCTTGGCGGGCCATCGTTTCTCGATCCAGATCGCGCACCTCAGCCAGCCGCATCAACAGCTCACGAAAGGCCGGCAGCTCGTCCACAGGCGCACCGTACAGAGCGCGAACGGCGGTTGCACCTACGCCGATCGGCACGGCTGCGGCGCGCGCGGCGCGCGGCGCCGGGTAGCGAGCGGTTCGCGGCATGTCCGAATGGCGCCTGCGGGGCCCACGAAGCCTGGCAAACGGCCAGGTCGCGTGGTGTTCAGGGCCGGGGAAGTAATCCCAAAATGTGTCTTCGCGGCCGACGAGCCACATTCCACCTCGCGTGCTGAGTTCTTCCCCGTCCATGGACCGATCATCTACCTCGTTCGCAAAGGTCCGATGAGAGCAGCACGTCCGCAAGTCTCGCTCGGCCCGGCTGCCCACCGCGCGCCTTGGGCACCTGCGCGGGATGTAGCGCCGTGGAGCGAGCGTCCTGCGGCAGGGAGAGGCCGCCGCTGGAGACGATGTCATGCCGCAACGCCGACGGGGCGGGTGCGTTATGGGGAGTCGGCGCGGCGGGCTGACCGGCGCAGCGTGTCGATCCCGACCAGAAACGTACCGCCGATCAGAAAGAACAAGCCGGCAAATCGGAGCTCGTCGGTCCTGTCGATGGGTGCGGCTACCGTGTCGAAGTTCAGGTCGCCGCCCTCGACGTGAACGACAACGCCCCGGTAGAACGTCACTCGTACCGGACGGCCCGCTACGTCATCGGGTAACGGTCCGTGGAGATACGAATCGATCGCAACCCGGCGGGCGCCGACATCCATCACGATCTCTTCGCGCGTCAGCGCAATCAACGTCGCGTCGACCGTGATCCGGCAATACGCCGTGGTGAACACCAGACTGTTCGAGCAGGTGGGAGCCTGCCGAAACCGGTCCAAGCCGACTGAGCCGAACAGCGACGCCACCAGCAACACAACGCCAACCGTCCAGAAGCCGGCCAGCACCAGCAACGCTTGCCGCGGTCTGAAGTCGTCCCCGCTCACACGCTCATGGTCGTATCCCGGTGCCAATCTCTGAACCTCTCCTCCTGTACGGCTCTGGTCGATGGCGAAGGATCAGGGTGGTCTGCGGCGCTGATCATCGACGCGGCACAGTGGTTCATTATTGACACCGATGCCGCCGGGAGGGTGGCCGAGTCGATCGCCGTCCGCGCCGGCGTCGAACTGGTGCAGATTCGAGATGGCTCACCATCGCGATCGCGTACCGCGATCCCACCACGCCGTCGAAGTCGCGAACGACGACAGCTTCGCCACGATGCGAGTACGTCCAGCGATCTCGCTGACCTGATGCGGCGCCCGCAGCGAGCAATTCGCGGCGCCCTCCCACGTTGTCCTGACCGGACCGCCCTGAACAATGGGCGGCGGCCCCGCCGTACAAGGAAAGGTTTTGATCATGGGTTGGAACACCTCGGTGCTTTTCCGTCAGGACGTGACGGCGGACGAGGCTGTGGACGACCTCGCCATCACAGATTTCAGCGGCGAACTGGTCGGAGCCGACCAGGCCACAAGCGCCCTCAAGCCCGACGCCCTCTATGCCGCCGAGTCGGATGGCTGGGTGCAGGTCTGGAACCCGATGATGGATGTGGTCATGGGCTGGGAGCCGACCGACCCGGCCAACGCTTTGGTGGTCTTCTTCAGCAGCGTTTCGAGCACATACGGCTTCACGCTGTTCACGCAGGGCGAACGCACCCGGCACTACGTCTACGCCGACGGTGTGGCCGTCGAGGACGAAGGAACACCGCTGCCGGTCGAGGCCGAGATTGCCCTGCCGTCCTGGGGCCCAGACGAGGACTTCCTCTGGTCGATCATCACGGCAGTCACCGGTCTCCGGTACGACGAACAGCTGCAGTACCGCGTCTACCCGGTGTGACGGACCATCGCTGGCCATCGCTCACGACCAGCGGCAGATCAGGATTTCGGCCAAGCCCGATATTCGTCTGGTGTGACCGCCTATTTGCTGTGGTGGGTTGAAGTTCAGGACCCCGATTGGACAGCCAGTCAATGTGCATGGCCCGTACGTTCGGCCGATGAGCTGTCTCGGGATGACGTCGGCTGGCTCGGCTACCGCTGAGCCACGAGCTGCCCGGCAATCTCAGCTGTCATGGCATCCGCGATGGTGGCCAGCTGCGCTATCAACGCGTCGGCGCGTGCGCTCGCGTTCGCCCCAGGAGTCGCCGACTTGAACAGCATCACGGTGACCGAGACGTTTCCGACGGCGGTGGTCTGTACTAGAGAATCGGCGGTGCCATCTGCGCTCATGGCGGCTCGTCCCGAAGGCGTCGTTCGTTCGATGGCCCGGAACGCACCAGATTTATCTGTTTTCACCCGGGCTGCATCGGTGGCGGCACTGTTGGTGACGTCGATCTCGGCGTTGCCGTGAGCGGTCTGGGTCGGAGCGAAGCCATCCCGATAAATCTTGATGAGCAGGGTGACCCAGAGGGCTCCCGACGGCAGGCGCCAACTGCAGTTGATCCATTGGTAGGCCTCCTGCTGCGGCGGGCTGGGAACCAGACGCCCCTTCCTGGAGCCGGTGAATCGCTTGGCCTCCGGAGAGTCGAGAGTGGGGCATTCGCCGCTCAGCGCGGAGTAGTAGACCGTCGAAACAGGCGAAGCGGACACTGGCGGAACACCGGGTTGCTGATGGGTGGCGCACCCGACCAGGACGACCAGCATTGCTACCACGCATAGGCTTGATAGAGATCGATGCACGCCGGGACGGTATCGCGGTGCGAGAGCGGCCACGTAGCAGGGGCACGGAGCGCTATGGCCCATGGCAAGCTCCGCGCTCGGTCAGCGGCAGATCCGGATGCCTGACGCCGTCGTCCACTCGCTGGATCACCGTCCCGCAAGATGTCAGACCCCTCCGCGAAGCGGTGGTAAGCCGGGCATTCCGTGCACTGTCACGTTGATCTTGCGAAGTTCCTGCTCGCTCAGAACAGGAACCCTCCACGATCCACACGCAGGCCGCGCAGCACCGACAAACCTGGCCGCATGGAGTGCCTACATGTCGGACAATTCGGCAGCTGTGGTGTCGACCTTGCGGAGTTACTGTCAGCTCCTAACAGCAACTCGGCTAGATCTACACGGATTCGGCGGCGAACCCGCAGCGTCGCCACCAGCCGGCGCTCTGAACCGCCTACCGGCGAGAAACCGGGACGCAGACCGGAATCCGCCCGTCCGAAAACTCAGCCACTCGCAAGGCGCGCTCATCGGCAGATCCGCGCATTTGGGTCTCGGGTGGTTTCGTGATCGCTTGCACGCAGCGTTAAGCTGCCCGAGGACGGCCGCCGATGTTACTGGGCGGCCAAGATCCGCGAGTGGTGCCAGTTCTAACGGACATTACGGCGCGCGGTGCTGGCAGGGTGGTGCGGAAGTCGCGAACATCTGGCGCCCAACTCGCTGACGAAGCCGGGAGTCTGAAGGTCCAGGGGACGGCTGCGGGGATACTGGCCCCGTGGAGACGTCCTTTGCGGCTGCTGGCTCGGCTGAGCCAGCGCTCACCTGGGTCGAGTCGCTGGGCGGCCCCCTGATAGCAGTGCCGATTTCTGCCTTGAGCCGATGGCGCGGAGGCACCGAATCGGGAATCGCCGCAGGCAGCGGCAGTGCGCTCGATGACTACGACCGCGCCTGCGAGGTCGACGGTCTGGCCGGCGTGATTGCTGTCGGCGACGACGGTGACCAGGGACTTGTCCTGGCCGACGAACCCGCGCTCAGTTGCTATCTGCCAGAGCACAGAGCCTTCGTCCGCTGGCTGGGCGCCGATGACGAAGGTGATCTGATCGCGGCGGCTCGCGCTGTGCTCGCTGATACCGCGATCGTGTGGGAGGAGTGTGGCGTCTGGACGACGGACGGACCGGCGATGCTTATGGACTCGGTGACAGCCGGCCTCGAGCTTTCGTCCGAGTACCCGAACGGCGGAGGTCTGCCGGACCAGGCCCCCGTTTCCGTTCCGTCCGGTAGCTGGACCGTCAGCGCCGTCCATGCCTCGCCTTCTGAGGACACCTCCGTGGGCGTAATTCGTCTTTTGCCGCAGTCGTCGAACTGAGCTGGCGCCCCGGTTGCTGCCGGTTTGGGCGGTTGGCAGCGGTGGTTCCATCTTGGACACTGAGGGGATGCGCCGACGTCAGGACCGGCTGCGCCGGATTGAGGGGCTTGACCCTGAGGCTGACCACCGGGAGATCTCGTCCCTGTTCTACCTCGACTTCGGGACAATCATGATCTTGCAGGCGATCACCGGCAACCTGATGACCTTTGCCGTGCCTCGGATGTCGCGGATTCTCAGCGCGACCGGGCAGTTCGAGCGGCACACCGCCAAGCGGTTCGTCGACACCGCGCTGCTCACCGGGGCGGTCCTGGAGCACGGGCTGCAGCCGGGCCCGGGCCGGGATGCGGCCCGGGCCGTCAACGCCATGCACCGGCATTACGACATCCACCCCGACGACTTCACCGCGGTCGCCTGTGACGCGCCGGTGATGTCCATCGACATCGCCGACCGGTTCGGCTGGCGGCCGGTCACCGACGCCGAGCGGGAAGCGCTGCGCATCCACTACACCGCCGAGGCGCGGGCCTTCGGCGCGCATCGGCCGGTGCCCGCGACCGTCGGCGAGATGGTCGCCTTCCGCGATCGGTACCTGGACGCCCAGGCTGCCTTCGAACCCCAGAACAAGCGGCTGGCCGAAGCCTTCCTGGGATATGTCGCCGGACTGTTCCCGCGGCCGGCCCGCCCGGCGGTGACGGCGCTCCTGGTGGCCCAGGTCGATCCGCGGGTGCTGCGCGCCTGCGGCCTGCCGGTGCCGTCCCGCGTCCGCAAGCGGGTGTCCGACGCCGTCCTGCGGGCGGTCGGGCTGGCGGGCCCGACCGCCGACCCGGTGCCGGGCAAGCCGAGCGGCATGGACCGGCTCGCGTCCCCGGTCTATCCGCACGGCTGGACCATCGGCGACCTGGGTCCGCGAACGGCGTCAGGCGACGGCTCGGTGCTCCCGGTTCGGCCGGGCGAGGATGGCGGCGATCGCGATCAGGGCGAACCCGAAGAGCGGTAGCTGCTGGAAGTCGCTGGGCGTCAGATACCAGCCTTCGCCCAGGTCGAGCGCCCGGAGCAGGTCGATCGTGGGACCGAAGGCGAAACCCTGGGCGTGCACCAGCTCGCCGGTGCCCAGCGGGTCGGCGATGGTCAGGTAGCGCACCAGCGACGCCAGGAAACCGATGGCCGACGGGATCACCAGGAGCAGGCCGGTCGCGGTCAGCAGCGAGCTGAGTTTGGGACGCCGGGCCGCCTGGATGCGGTGCGACAACGCGACCCCGATCAGCCAGCCGGCCAGCAGGCCCAGCAGGACTCCGGCGACGGTCAGCGGCAGATAGGACGCCGGCCGTTTCGGCCAGCCGGCGATGGTGATCGCCGGCTGGCCGCCGGCGTCGGGGTAGGCGTAGACGTCCAGCCGGACGTCCGCGTTCTCCGCGGCAAAATGCAAATTGGCCAGTACGCCGTCCGAGCCGTCCCCGGAGATCACCGGGCCGGTCGTCCAGCCGTCGGCGGCCAGCCGCTGACTCGTCGCTTCCACGGCTCGCCGGAGGTCGGTGCCGGCGGGGACCGTGCCATCGGCGTACACATAGTGGTTGGAATTTGAACTGACCCCGGGTTGGGCCAGGGCCGAGCGGACGTCGGGCAGATCGGCGTAGCCGAGCGTGCCCAGCCAGGAGCCGACGGCGGCGCCGAAGGCCCCGCCGATGAGCAGGGCCAGGACGGCCGCAACCACCGCGAGCGGGCGGCGGGTCGGCGGGCGGAACCGCTCGCGCAGGCCGTCGAGCACGAGTTGTTGTCTTTCGCCGCGGGTCACGCGGCCGCCGGGGCCGGCCATCTCCGCCATGGTCTCGATCAGCTCGGCGCCGTGCTTGCGGCGCAGCCGGGCCGGGTAGGCCGCCAGCAGCATCCTCATGCGGCACCACCCGAGAAACCGGGCCGCAAACGAAGCTGTCCCGCGGCGACGTCGGCCCGGCGGCGCAGGTGGTCGACCTGCTCGGCCAGGGCGGTCGTGCCGCTTTCGCTGAGGCGGTAATAGCGGCGGAGGCGGCCGTCGACTGGCTCCTCCCGGTCGAGGGCGATCAATCCCTGCTGGTCGAGGCGGTCGAGGGCGCCGTAGAGCGTGCCGGGCCGCAGGCGCACCTCCCCGTCGGAGAGCTGGGCAACGGCCTGGACGATGCCGTAACCGTGCAGCGGCTGGGCCGCCAGCGCGGTCAGGATCAGGAAGGTGGGTTCTTGCACGGCGCCGATAGTACGGCGGCGAAGGTATAACGTCAACGATGCTATCGGGGTGGGTTTCTGACCACGGGGAATGGGAATCGCGCATCCAAGGACGGCCAAGGAGGCGGAGATGCCCGCAGGTTCCAGCCCGAAGAGGGAACGGCAGTACGAGCACATCAAGGACAGCGTCAAGGACCGCGGCGGCTCCGAGAAGCTGGCCACCGAGATCGCGGCCCGCACGGTCAACAAGGAGCGGGCCCGGGCCGGCGAGTCCAAGACCGCCAGCCGCTCGTCGCTGAAGGACGTCTCGTCCGGGCACCGCGGCGGCAAGCGCTCGCACACCGGCGCGGCCGGGCGCACCAAGGAGCAGCTCTACAACGAGGCCAAGAAGCGCAACATCGCCGGCCGTTCGTCGATGAGCAAGGCCGAGCTGGAGCGGGCTCTCGCCCGCTAAGAGATGGCCTGGGCGATCTGGCGCGTGGTTTGTGCGGCGACGCGAGCATCAATCGAGGCGTACGAGGTGTACGCGTTGAGCCCGCTCGCCAGCGCCCACCCCCGCCCGCGCGCCCAGGTGGCGTCGTCCACGGCCAGCGCCTCCCGGAACGCCGCCCGCGGCCCCGGCCCGAGCAGCGTGAACGCCATCATCATGTCCTTCGCCGGATCGCCGGCCCCCAGCCCGCCGAAGTCGATGACCGTGCTGATCCGCCCGTCCACGGCGAGCAGGTTCCCGGTGTGGAAGTCGCCGTGGAACCAGACCGGCGTCCGGTCCCACTCCGGCGCGCTGAGCGCCGCTTCCCACACCCGGGTCATTGACGCCGCGTCGAATACCGCCGAGACCTCGGCGATGGCGGCCCGAGTCTCCGCATCCCGCGCGGCCAGGGACCGGCCGTCGGGGGAGGGCGCGTCGCCGGCCGGGATGGCCTGCAGCGCGGCCAGGAATCCGGCCAGCTCTGTTGCCGCTTGGATCGACTCGCCGAACTGCTCGACCGTGGCCACCTCGCCGGGCAGCCACCGGGACACCGCCCACGGCCAGGGATAACCCAGCGCCGGCCGGCCCACCGCGACCGGCTCGGGGATGGCGAGCGGGAGGTGCGGAGCGAGGCGGGGCAGCCAGGCGTACTCCTTCTCGGCCTGCCCGATCGCGCCGTCGTGCCGGGGTAGCCGGACCGCGAGGTCGTCGCCGAGCCGATGGATCACATGGTCGGAGCCGGCCTGCGCCATCCGGCGCAGCGGGAGGCCGGCCCACTGCGGGAACTGGCCATCGACCAGGGCGCGAACCAACCCGGTGTCAATCACGCAGGGACCGGATCATGCTCTGCAGACTGGCGTACGCCGCCGACTGCTCGGCCTGGGTCATCCCGCCAAGCATCCTGACCTCGACGGATCGAACCGCGGCCGAGGCCTTGGCGAGGCTGCGCCGGCCCTTGGGCGTGAGCCGGGTGGGCAGAACCTTCCCCACCGGCGCCTCGGCCGGCCGGGTCACGTACCCGTCTCGTTCCAGGGCCTGAAGCAGCACGTTCATCGACTGCCTGGTCACGAACGCTCCCCGGGCGAGCTCGGAGTTCGACAGCCCCGGACGTTGCGCGAGCAGCTCGAGGCAGGAGTAGTGCGTGACGGTCATGCCGAGCGGCCGCAGCACCGCCTCCATCGCCGCGCGCAGCGAACTCGACGCCTCTTTCAGCAGGTAGCCGAGTGAAGTTTCCAGGTCGACGCCCGCGTCGTCTTGACTCATGTCAGCATTCTGACATACCGTGGTGCATGTCAGGTAACTGACACCGCTTCCCAGGAGGATCAACATGCCCGTCACCGGCCCCGACTTCATCTCCCTGCAGGCAAGCGACCTGGCTGCGTCGCAGGCGTTCTACGAGCGCTATCTCGGTCTGGTGCGCTCGCCGGCCGGCCCGCCGCACGCCGTGGTCTTCGAGACGAAGCCGATCGCGTTCGCCCTGCGCGACATCGTCCCCGGCACCGACCTGGCGTCCGTGCCCCAGCCCGGCATCGGAGCGGCGATCTGGCTGCACGCCACGGATGTCCAGCAAATCCACGACGCCCTGGCCGCCGACGGCCACCCCATCGTCACGGCCCCGATCGACGGCCCCTTCGGCCGCACGTTCACCTTCGCCGACCCCGACGGCTACCAGATCACCCTTCACGACCGAGCCTGAGGCACCGCGGCCGCGCGGCATCGGACATCATCAACGCGTGGGCGACCTTCTGATCAATCTGCTGGCGAGCGTCATCGCCGGCACGGCCGTCTGGCTCGCGGGCTTCCTGCTGCGTCGACGTAGGCTGAGCCGGGAACGTGCTTTCTTCGGCCTGACCGCCGGAGGAAGCTGCCTGTTGGTGGTGTCCCGGCACGCGTCGTCACCGCGCGAGTTCAGCGTGCACCGCCGCGACGTGGCCGCGCTGGTGGAGCTGGCAACCATCGCCCGAGAGTGCGGCGCACACGCCGACCGGGTAGGCGAGAGCCAGCCAACCGGAGAGATAGGCCGACTGACCGAGTTCTGCGTGGGCGGCCCAGGCGACGCCAGCCCACGCAGCGCCACCCACGTACGCACGATCCTGCGAGGCGTGAAGTACGAGTATTTCGACGAGGAGAAGCGCCGGCTGTCGTTCACCGTCGGCGGCATCGAGTACGTCCTCAGCCCGGAAACCAGCTACGTCCTGCTGGCCCGCTTCTGGGGGCCGGTCGGCGGGCACCCGGTGTTCTTCGTCGGCGGCCTGAGCGCGGGAAGCAACCTGGCCGGCGCCCGCTACCTGGTCGCCCACCACACCGACCTCTATCAAACTTATGGAGCCGACCGCCCGTTCGCACTTGTTCTGCGCATAGTGGAGCCGGCCGCCTACGGCACCGACCTGACCGAACTGGCCGCCGACGTAACCGACGTAGCCTTCCAGCCGATTCCGCAGCCGGCGGAGTAGGCAGGCAAGGGATTTCGCTAGGCGCCGAGCCGCGCACCTGTGGTCATGGAGACAGGGCCAAGGTGTTGCGCACCTGCTGGTGTAGACGTATCTGGCCGTCGGTGCCGCGGGCCCGTTCGAGGTGGTCACCGGCGATGGCCTTGACGGTGTCGTGGTCGGTGCTCGCGATGGCGTCCCACATCGCTCGTTGGCCGTGTGATCGGCTGAAGGTGTACCACTGGTCGACGTCGGTGAAGGTCACCTCGATGTCGAAGTGGGTCGTCCGCACACCGGTGTACCCGGCTGCCACGATCAGCTCTTCGACGCCGGTGTCGCTGCTGAAGGGTCCGGCGGCTCCGGTGGTCCGCGCGTCGAGCAGTCCGGCCGGTAGGTACGGCCGGAAAGTCGCGTCGACCGTCTCCCACACCTGATCACGGCCTGCGAAGGTCGAGATCGCCAACCGGCCGCCCGGCGCGAGGAGGCGCCGCCAGGCGACCAGAGCGGCGAGCGGATCAGGCAGGAAGAATACGACCAAAGAGGAGATCACGAGGTCGTACGCGGCAGCCGGCAACGACGGCGATGAGGCATCCAGGACCTGAACGTCGACGTTCGACAGACCGAGGCCGGCGATGTCGGCCGCGCAGGCCTCGACCATGCGCGGCGACAGATCGATGCCCTGCACATGGCCGCCGGGGCCTACTGCGCGCGCCAGGGCGGCCGTGGCGGCTCCCCGTCCGCACCCCACGTCGAGGGCCCGCTCACCGCTGACGGGTGAGGCAAGGCGCACCAACTCCTGCGCGATGGGCGTGAACCACGGCACGCCCACGGTGTCGTAGACGTCGGCTACCTGGTCGAAGACCGCCGCCACCCGTGCGCTCCTGGCCGCCTGCTCGGTCAGATCCATAGGAGCAGTCTTGTCGGTGCAGACCTCGGCGGCCAGACCCTGGGTCAGCCCGGATCGCGACAGATCACCGCTCGCGATCGAGCGCCGTGCTCTTGAAGCTGCCCACAAGAATGGCGGAGCGCCGGCCTCATGGCCGCAGCCGTCATTGGGACTCGCGGTGGATGGTTATGCCGGTGAAGTAGCGGGTGTCGGCGGGGGCGAAGACGTCATCTCGGTAGCCGCCTATGTCGGTGGCCGCCGCTGACCTGATCAGGGCTGGGCGGATTACGTAGTCGTCGGTGGCGCCGGAGCCTCCCGTGGCTGGGCCTATGCCTACGGTCAGGGTGCCGGTCTCTGGGCGTAGGCGGTACAGGTAGTCCGACGTTGTGTGGTGGGCGGGCTGGACTACCACGTACCAGACCCAGCCGGACACCGTTGCCGGGGACGCGGAGATTGACAGCGTCACCTTGGTTTCCTGCGTGGTCAGGCCGTTGGCCGGTGCGGTGATGGTTGCCCGGGCGCTGACCGTCACCGGGGGCGTGGTGGTGTCGATGACCTTGGGTGTGGTGGTCGTGGGGTTCACCGGGACGCGCTGATTGCCCAGCCCACCGCCGTTGCCCGAACCGCCGCTGACGGTGCCGCCGGTTCCCGAGCTGCCGCCGGACGATGGCGGGGAGGTAGGTGTCGACGTCGGCGTGCTTGACGGCGGGGTCGAGGCCGGCGCCGAGCCAGGGCCGGCCGACGGGGTCGCCGTGACTGTGTTGCGGCCTCGCACGTAATCCAGGGCGTCTACGACGCTGACGCCGAATACCTGGGAGACGTCGGCGAAGACGCCGATTCCGGTGATTACACCCGCTATGGTCAGCCACCTGACCACCTTGGCCCGTTTTCCGGACGTGGGCTTCTGTTCGTCTACCGGATTTGTCATTCCACGCTCCCCAGGACGGCCGCCCCCCAACGGCCGGCCTTGGAGTTGTACGGACGGTGACTTCCGGACAGACGTAGGCGTTCGTCTATTTAGTACTGTCCGATCATCCGACTCGGAGGAGGCGGCCCGATGGCTGATCCGTTGCTCGATGTGGCCTTGGCCGGCGACGCGCTCAGGCAGGTTGCCGAGGCGGCCGGGCCCTACCTTGACTCGCTGGCCGGGCGGCCGGTTCTCGATCACGACGCGCTGGGGCTGCTGGCGGGGCTGGGCGGGGCGCTTCCGGAATCGGGAGCGGGCACGGCCGGCACGGTCGCGCGGCTGGTGGACATCGGGACAGCCGCCGGGACCGCCTCCTCCGGGCCGCGGTTCTATCACCTGGTCATCGGGGGCGTCACCCCGGCGGCGCTGGCGGCGGACTGGCTGGCCTCGCTGCTTGACCAGAACGCCTACGGACGGGTGTCGTCGCCGTTCGCTACCGAGGTCGAGACCGTCGCGGTCGGCTGGCTGCGGGAGCTCTTCGGGCTGTCGACCGGCTGGGGTGGAGCCCTCGTCGCGTCGGCCACCTTCGCTAACTTCACCGGGCTTGGCTGTGCCACCCAATGGTGGGGGGAGCGGCACGGGGCCGACACCGTCAGCGACGGGCTGGCCGGATTGCCGCGGATGCCGGTCCTCTCCACGCCTTACGTGCACGCCAGCGCCCGCAAAGCCCTGCAAATGCTGGGCCACGGCCGGAACGCCGTCCACACCGCCGATCTCGCCGGCATCCGGCGGCGGCTCGACGCGCTGGACGGGCAACCCGCGGTGCTCATCGGCAACGCGGGGGAGGTCAACACCGGCGACTTCGACCCGATCGCGGCGATGGCCGACCTGGCCGCCGACTACGGCTGCTGGCTGCACGTCGATGGCGCGTTCGGGCTGTTCGCGGCGCTGTCGCCGCGGACGGAACACCTGGTTGCGGGCATCGAGCGGGCCGACTCGATCGCCGCCGACGCGCATAAATGGCTCAACGTTCCCTACGAATCGGGCTTCGCCCTCATCAAAGATCCAGACCGCTTGGGTACGGCGTACGGCATGCCGGGTGCGCCTTATTTGCCGCCGGTCGGCGATCCGGCGGGTGGCCACGCGATGTTCGGGCCGGAGTCGTCGCGCCGGGCTCGGGCGCTGCCGATCTGGGCGACCCTCGCCGCCTACGGCCGGGACGGCTACCGGGCCATGGTGGAACGCCACCTCGACCTCGCCCAGCACCTCAAGCGGCTCGTCGACGACGCCCCGGAGCTGGAACGACTTGCCGAGGTGCCGCTCTGCATCGTGTGTTTCCGGGCGCGGCCGGAGGGCGTACCGGAAGAGGGTCTTGATGAATTCAATCGGCGCCTCGGCGCCGCGATCGTCTCGGACGGGCGATTCCTCGCGGGGCTTACGGTCCATGAGGGGCGGGTGGCGTTGCGGCCGGCCATCGTCAACTGGCGGACCACCGCCTCGGACATCGACCTGTTCGTGACTACCGTGCGGGAACTGGTCGTCAGTACGACGGGGTGACGGTGTAGCCGAGGGTGCCGGTATAGACGCCGGGGGGAAGCAGGCTGTCGACCTTGATCCGGGTCACCAGGGCGATCGTGTCGCCGGTTACCGACGTCGGGCGGGTGGCGGTCACGGCGGTTTCGCCGGCGACGGTGAAACCCGCGTACGTGCTGGTGAGGGTGGGCACGCCGCTGCCGCTGACGCCGGCGACGGTGTAGCCGAGGCGATTGGCGCCGAAGGCGGCGGAGCTGACCGCGGTCGCCTGGCCGGCGGAGACCGGGGTGATCGTGCCGCCGGGGCCGGTCAGCGTGGTGCCCTTCACGCTGAGTGAGTAGCCGTGGGTGGCGTTGGTGCGCAGCGTGATCGGCATGGTGGTGCTGACATCCGCGCCGATCATCGGATCGACCAGGATCGTGGTGGTGCCGGCGACGGTGACCAGCTCGGTGGGGTTCGGGATCGGCAGGACGGTGGCGCTCGGGGTGGTGAAGCTGACCGCGCCCGAGCGGGCCGTGTCCACGACGGTGCCGCCGCTGGTCAGGGTGGTGACGGTGCTGTACTGCGGGCCGGTGGTGGCGGTGTTGGTGAAGTTGCCGGCCGAGAGGTAGACGTGCCGGCCGGCCGGAATCGTGATCGGGGTCGCGAACGTGTAGGTGAGCGTGTTCGCGCTGGTGTCCAGGACCAGCGTGCCGGTGGTGGGCAGGTCGACGGTGGTGACCAGGACCGGACCGGGATTGGTGGTGCCGCTCGGGACGGTGAAGGTGATCTTTCCGATCGCGGTGGCGGTCTGCGCGACGAACTCCCAGGCGTACGTGGTGCCGGTGTGCGTGGCGGTGGCGTCGGAGACGTAGAAGGTGGCGGCGGTGCCCTGGGTGGTCAGCATCCGGACCCGCAGCTCGCCGGAGGACGGGATGTACAGGTTGCCGGTCGGGTCCATCACCAGGCGGCCGGGGCCGAACAGGTAGGAACCGGTGGCCGCGCCGGCCTGGCCGTCACCGCCCCACGAGCCGCTGCCGAGTTTGCCGGCGACGTTGTGGATGATGCCGTGCCGGTCGACCCGGCGGACCACGTGGTTGCCGGTGTCGGCGATGTAGACGTCGCCGGTGGCGTCGAACTCCAGGCCGGCCGGGCCGCTCAGGGTGGCGGCGCCGGCCAGGCCGCCGTCGCCGGTGCTGCCGGCGGTGCCGGTGCCGGCGAATGTGCTGATCACGCCGGCGTGGATGCGGCGGACCACGTCGTTGCCGCCGTCGGCGATGTACATGTCGCCGGCCGGGTCTATGCGCACGTCGCCCGGTTTGGACAGGGCCGCCGAGGCGGGGGCGCCGCCGTCGCCGCTGTAGCCGGCGGTGCCGGTGCCGGCCACCGTGCTGACCGTGCCGGCGCTGACCATCCGGATCTTGTGGGAGCCGTAGTCGGCGAAGTAGACGACGCCGCTCGCGGTGACGGTCAGCCCGTACGGCTTGCTGAGTTTGGCGGTGGCGACCGCGCCGTCGGTGTTGCCGGACGAGCCGGTCCCGGCGACCGTGGTGATCACGCCGGTGGAGCTGACCTTCCGGATCCGGTTGTGGCCGGTGTCGGAGAGGTAGAGGTCGCCGTTCGACGCCACCGCGACGGCCTGCGGGGTGAAGAGGTTGGCGCTTGTCGCCTGGCCCCCGTCGCCGACGTCGGCGTTGCCGCAGGGTGCGACGCAGGCGACGCCGTTGCCGGCCACCGTGCTGATCACCCCGGTGGTGCTGATCTTCCGGATCCGGTTGTTCGTCGAGTCGGCCACGTAGAGGTTCCCGGCCGCGTCCAGCGCCGCGCCGGCCGGATGGCCCAGCTGGGCGGCGGTGGCCTGGCCGCCGTCGCCGGAATAGCTGCGCCAGGTGTTGCCGGCGACCGTGCTGATCACCCCGAGCGTGCTGATCTTCCGGACCACCGAGTCGGCGGCGGTCTGCGTGTTGATCGGCAGCGAGCCCTGGGCGAAGTAGAAGTTGCCGAGGCCGTCCCGGTCCAGGTCGGTCGGGCGGTCCAGGGCGGCCAGGGTGGCCAGGCCGCCGTCGCCGGACAGGCCGGTGCTGCCGGTGCCGGCGAACGTGGTGATCAGGCCGCCGACGGTGAAGCGGCGCAGCCGGTCGTTCGTCGAGTCGGCGAAGGTGATCACGTTGGTGGCGTCGATGTAGATGCCGGTCGGGCAGTTGATCATCGCCGAGGCGGCCAGGCCGCCGTCCCCGCTGTACCCGGCGGTGCCGGTGCCCGCGACCACGGTGGCGGCGCCGCCCGAGGACGCGTACCGGTTGATGGTGTTGCCGACGCAGTCGGTGACGTAGACGTTGCCGGAACTGTCGAACGCGATGTCCTCCGGCCCGCGGATGGCCGGCGTGGCGATGCTGGGAAACGTGGCGAAGGTGCTGATCACGCCGGTCGCCGCGGTGATCTTGCGGACGACGAAGTTGTCGGTGTCGGCGATGTAGTAGTCACCGTTCGGCGCGACCGCCACCCCGGCCGGGTTCTGCAGCTTCGTCGTGGACGCGTTGGCCAGGCCGCCGTCGCCGGCGTAACCGTCCGAGGTCCCGGCGATCAGGCTGATCACCCCGGTGGACACGGTGACCTTGCGGATCCGGTGGTTCGAGGTGGACGCGATGATCAGGTTGCCGGAGCCGTCCAGGTCGACGTCGTACGGATTGTTCAGGCCGGCCGAGGTCGCCGCCCCGGTGTCGCCGCCGTTGTTGGGCGCGCCGATGCCGGCCACCACGGTGACCGTGCCGGTGCTGAGGTCCACCTTGCGGATCGCGTTGTTGTCCTGGTCGGCGATCCACAGCGCGGTTCCGGCGCTGTTCACCGCCACGCCGCGGGCGCCGATGCCGATCGCGGTGGCGGCGGCGGTCGGCACCACCGTCCCGGCGACGGTGGCGAGGTCACCCGGTGCGGCCTGGGCGGGCGCGGCGGCAGCGACCGCCGCTATCAGGACGATCGTCAGCAGCGCATTTCTCAGCCGGCCCATGCCGGCTTCGCCTGGTGGGTGGCGCGGTGCCGGCCCGGGCGACGGGCGCGGCGGCGCAGCCAGATGAGGTACGCGGTGAGGACAGCCGCCACGATGCCGAGCAGGATCAGGGTGAGCCACGGGATGACCAGCAGCGTGTCCCCGTCGGCGGTGACCGTCTGCAGGGTGCCGGTGCCGTTGCCGTACAGCACCTGGGCCTGCGGCCGGGAGAACAGGAAGAAGCCGCGTACCCGGTGACTGAACTCGACGTGCCGGTGGGTCCCCTTCGGAATCAGCTGCATGCCGTCGCCGGTCTGCAGGGTCCCGGCCCGGGGGAGGTACACCTGGGTGCGGGCCATCGCGGCCGCCTCGCCGACGTTGGTGACGTCGAACGCGCCGTCGAACGTCGACCCGATGGTGATGAACCCGTTGTGCTCGACGGTCACCGTCAGCCGCCGCTGCCGGGCGCCGGCCAGCTGCAGGGTGACCAGCGCGCCGATCCGGTGGTAGATGCGTACGGCGTCGGCGGGCCGGACCGGCTGCGCCTCGGCGACGAACCCGAGCAGGTAGATGTCGGGCAGCAGCGCTGATGGCACCGTGATGGCGACCGGGACACTGCGGTATGTGTGCGCGGCCAGCTTGAGTGACGGGGTGACGGTGACCCCGGACGACCAGACCGGGTCGACGTCGTCGGTCAGCTCGGCCTGCCCGTTGTCCAGCGCGTGCACGCTGACCGAGCGCAGCGTGACGGTGAGGTCGTGCCCGCCGTTGTTGGCCACGGTGAGCTGGGTGCGCACCACGCCGTCGGTTCCCGGCGACACCGGCTCGGCCGACGTGCTCACCGAGAAGTCGGCCGACCCGCTGGTGGTCGGATGCGGCACCACCGGGGCGGCCCCGGCCGGGACAGCCGTGCCCGCCACCACCGCGAGGACGGTGGCGAACACGGCGACTCGACGCAGATCAATAACTGGGCACCACCGTGTAGGTGACCGTGGCGCTGTAGTTGTCAGCCGGCTGGGTGTAGTCGATCTTGGCTCGGTTGGTGACGGTTACCGTGTCGCCGTTGGTCGGCCCGCTCGCCGACACCACGTTGTCCCCGGTTCCGCCGACGTATCCGACGTAGAGCCCGGAGGTCAGCGGGGACGAGGTTCCGGTGCCGAGCCCGGTGGTGGCCAGCGAGTAGCCGAACGTGCCGTTCGCGAACGCGCCGGAGGAGACCCCGGTGGTCCTGTCGGGGGTGGCCGCGGTGAAGTGACTGCCGGCGTGCAGCGCACCGGTGAGCTGCTGACTGGTCTTGACGTTCAGCACGTACCCGTTGGCCGCGTTGGTGGCGATCCCGAGGTGGACCGCGCGGGTCTCGTCGGACAGCGCGAACACCGACGGGTCCATCAGCATGGTGAAGCTGGTGGTGTCGCTGGTGAACGCGGTCGAGCGGGCCACCACCACGTTGACCGCCGTGGTGTTGCTGTTGAGGGTGACCGCGTTGCTGGCCGCGGTGTCGGTGTTGGTGCCGCCGACGACGGTGGTCACGGTGCTGGTGTAGGTGCCGGGGTTGGTGGTGTTGGTGAAACCGTCCATCGACACCAGCACCGAGGTGCCGCCGGCCACCAGGGCCGGGGCGGTCACCGTGTAGGTGACTGTCGTACCGCTCAGGGCGGCGCTGCCGCCGGTGAGTCCGTAGACGTCGACCACGCTTGGGGTGCCCGCGGTGGTGGCCGGCACGGTGAAGGTGACGGACTGGATGATGCCGGCGGTGGCGGTGGTGAAGCTCCAGGTGTAGCGGACGCCGGTGACGCCCGGCTGTGGTTGCGACAGCGACCAGGACACGCCGCTGAGCGCGGCGGCGTAGGCCGGGGCGGCCAGACCCAGTGCGCCGGCCAGGGCAGCAGCGGATAATGCGGCAAGCCGGGGTTTCCAGCTTCGTGCCATTGACAACTCCGTCCGGGGGGTGGTCGGAACGACCTGATCTCCTTTCGGTCATCGACCCCCCGGCCCTGAGCCCAGCACATGATCAACATCTAGTTCACCTGTTTGAAACCGCCGCAAGGCCCGCAGTAGGTATGGTTCCGGGATCCTCGACGACATCGATCCGTTCATCGGCACCGCAGCGACCGACCTGCCCCGCGCGCATGGTCTGGCCGCTACCTGGTGGTGGCCGAAACCGCAGGTGGGCAACACCCATCCGGGCGCCACCTCGCCGTTCGGCATGGTGTCCGCCTGTCCGTACTCGGGTGCCTATCCGACCGGTTACGGGCGGTATGCGAAGAACACCGAGGGCGTGCCGGAGGAGATGTTCGACCGGCTCCAGGCGTCCGGTTTCACCCACTTCCAGCAGTCCGGAACCGGGGCGATCCGGAAGTATTACAACTATGTCCGGGTCACCCCGATGGTCCAGCCGCTGGACGCGCTGGGGGAGTCCTGGGAGCTGCACGACGAGGTCGCCGAGGCCGGTTACTACGCGGCCACCCTGGACACCGGGGTGCGCAGCGAGATCACCGTCGGCGCCAAGGTCGCCGTGCACCGCTACACCTTCCCCGAGCACCGCTCCGCGCGGGTCGTGATCGACCTGTCCTGCGGCGGGCTCGGCATCGACCTCGGCCGCACCGTCCCGCTGCGGGCCCAGGCCGAGAGCATGGGTTACGGCCAGGCCCAGGGCACCGTGGTGATGGAGGGCGTGCCGCTGTCGGTCTACATCGAGGCGGACACCCCCGGCTGGCGGCAGATGCTCTGGTACGACCGGCGGCTCATCGACGGCGGCACCCGCCTCGACTTCGACAGCATCCGGCACACCACGCTGCGGCCGTTCGGCATGCTGTTCATGGGCTCGATCCGGGCCGGGCAGACCGTCGAGATCCGGATGGGCTTCTCGCTGCGCGGCCACGAGCAGGCCAAACGCAACCTCGAACGGGAGTGCGGCCGGGACAGCGAGCCCGCCTTCAACGTGGTCCGCACCCGCACCCGGGCCCGCTGGCGCGAACACGTCGGCAAGGTCCAGGTGGAGGGTGGCACCACCGCCCGGCGCACGGTCTTCGGCACCGCGCTCTACCACTCGCTGATCAAACCCTGCGTGGCCGACGACGAGAGCCCGTTCTGGCCCAACTCCGGGCCGTACGCGTTCGACGTCTGCACCATGTGGGACATCTACAAGACCCAGCTGCCGCTGCTGGCCGCGATCGCGCCGGAGCGGCACACCGACATCCTCGAATCGCTGATCCGGGTGTGCGAGGAGGAGGGCAACTTCCCGATCGGCTACCGGATGGCGCGCGGCGCCGACCGGTTCTTCCGGCAGGCCAGCGCCCTCGCGCACACCGCCCTGGCCGACGCGCACGCGCTCGGCCGGGCCGGCATCGACTGGTCCTGGGCGCTCGTGCACATGGTCGACGACCTGCGCCGGATGTACGGCGAGGACTTCTTCGAGCACGGCGTGGTGCACCCGATCACGCACACCCTCGACCTGGCGTACGCGCACCACTGCACCGCCCGGGTGGCCCGCTCGCTCAACGACGGCCGCCTCGCCGACGACCTGGAACGCCGCGGCCGGCAGTGGGTCAACGCCTTCGACCCGGCCACCGGGCTGCTGCGCGACTCCGAGTTCTACGAGGGTGGCAAGTGGAACTACTCGTTCCGCCTGGTGCACGACATGGCCGCCCGGATCGCCCTGGCCGGCGGCGACGACGCGTTCATCGGCATGCTCGACCGGTTCTTCGGGTACGGCGCCGACCCGGTCAAGCAGCCCGGCCAGTGTCCGCAACCGGCCGAGATGGCCGCCGGGTACGCCCTGCACCGGTTCGAGGGCCTGAACAACGAGCCGGACATGGAGGCGCCCTGGTCGTACCACTGGGCCGGCCGCCCCGACAAGACCGCCGAGGTCGTGCAGGCCGCGCTGACCTGGCAGTTCGGCACCGGACCGGGCGGGCTGCCGGGCAACGACGACTCCGGCGGCCTCAGCTCCTGGTACGTGTGGGCGTCGCTCGGCCTGTTCCCGGTGGCCGGGCAGAACCTCTTCCTGATCAACGCGCCCGCCTTCGGCCGTTCCGTGCTGCAGGCCGGCGACAGCGAGTTCGTGATCGAAACCTCCGGGCACCGGGAGACCCCGATCGGCGTGGACGGCCTCGACCGCGACCCGCCCGTGCAGTACGTGCAGTCCGCCACCCTCAACGGCGAAGCCCTGCACACCACCCACCTGTCCGCCGCCGACGTACACCGGGGCGGCCGGCTGCATTTGAAGCTCGGCCCCGAGCCGAGCACCTGGGGCCACCAGCTCCGACCCCCGTCCCTTTCTTGACACCCGCCAAGGACCCCCATGAGCCACCCCAGCCGCCGCCTTGTCATCGTGGTCCGGGCCGACCCGGTGATCTGCGGCCACTCCGGTGAAGCCCGCAACCTGGCCGAGGTCGCGCTGACCCGCGGCTTCGACGACGTCCGGCTGCTTACCTGGCCGATCGCCACCCTGGAAGCGGCCGGTCTGCCGCTCAAGCCGCTCGACCGGCTGCTGCCGTACAGCGAGGGCATCACCGTCGAACGCCCCGAGGCGGTCGGCGACTACCGGGTGCCGGACGGCCGCCACCTGGCCGGGCTCACCGGCCGGCTGGTCGAGCTGCTCAGCGAGCCGGTGCCGACGGTCTGCCTGTCGATGTACCTGGTGCCGCACACCACCGTGGTCATCGACGCGGTCAACGCCGCCCGAGCCGCCGGGTTCACGCCGCAGGTCCGCACGATCGCGAAGGCGGTCGGCTCGGACGTCACCAACGTGATCCGGTCCTGCCTGCGGGAGGGCCGCTGGGGCGCCGCCACCGTGCTGTTCACGACGTTCCTGGCCAACGACGAGCTGGTCGCGGTGTCCGAGTACACCCGTGACGAGATCATCGCGACGGCCGAGGAGGTGGACGCGCACTCCGGCACCACGTTCGCCGAGCAGTGCCGCCGCCGGGTCACCGTCAGTTACCCGCCGATCGACTCGGCCGCGTTCCTCGACCCCGACCCGGCCGAGGTCGACGCGGCCCTGGAACGCCGCGGCCTCAAGCGCGACGGCTACATCCTGTTCCTGTCCCGGGTGGCCCGGGCCAAGGGCATTTACGACCTGGTCATCGCGTACGGGCAGATGCGGTGCCGGGACGACGTGAAACTGGTGATCGCCGGCAACGGACCGGCCCTGGAACACGTGCGGGCGATGGCCAAGGAGGACGACCGGATCGTCTTCCTGTCCGACGTCGACGACGAGGAGAAGACGCTGCTCATGCGCGGGTGTGCCGCGTACGCGCTGCCCACCAAGCCGGAACCGGACTTCGTCGAGACGTTCGGCATCGCCCTCGCGGAGAAGATGCTGACCGGCGGCGGGCCGGTGGTGACCACCCTGACCGGTGGCACCGGCGAGGCGGTCGGCGACGCGGCGGTCATCGTCGAGCCGGGTGACATCACCGGGCTCGCCGAGGCCCTCGACCGGGTGATCCTGGAGATGACCCCGGAGGAGAAAGCCGACCTGGAACGCCGGGCCCGGGCGAAAGCGATGGAGTTCGACCGGGGTGCCGTTTTCGACAGCCTGTTCCCGCGCGCGACCGCTGACGCCTAGTCTCGGCGGATGCCTCGATATCGCACCTGGCTCAGGCCGGGCCGGCTGTACACCGTCGGTGTGTTGTCCGTGCTCAGCCTGGCCGGGTGCGTGTTCGCGCTCGTCTCGCCGTGGTTCCTGCTGTTCCTGGTGCCGCTGGCGGCCTTCGGCTACATCACGGTGATCCTGCTCGGCAGCGCCTACCGGCTCGGGCCGGGCGGCGCGCAGTGGCGCATCCACGAGACGATCGCCCGGCGTGCGGGCAGCGGCACGGTGCTGGACGTCGGCTGCGGCAGCGGCAGCCTCAGCATCAAGATCGTCAAGGCCTGGGCCGACGCGACCGTGACCGGCGTCGACTCGTGGGGGCCGAGCTGGCAGTACTCGCGGCAGCTCTGCCTGGACAACGCCCGGGCCGAGGGCGTCGTCGTGACGTTCCTCAGGCAGGACGCCGCCGCCCTGGACTTCCCCGACGACGCGTTCGACGTGGTGGTCAGCTGCATGACCTTTCACGAAATATCGGGCATAGCGCTCCGGGAGGCGCTGCGCGTCCTGCGACCCGGCGGCCGGTTCGTGTTCGTCGACCCGTTCGCCGACCGCGCCTACTACCCGAACTTCACGCCGCCGCCCGGGACCGAGGAGTACACCCCGCTCGCCGAGCAGGTCACGCTGCCGTTCCCGCTGCGACACCACAAGGTCCTCGGGCGCACCATGCTTCTCACCGGGACAAAACCGGCGTAGTGACGTCCGCCGCTGCGCTGGGTTACCGGCCGGTTCGAAGCCTACGGTGGGCAGATGCTCGAGTTGCTCGGTGCGGTGGACCGGTTCGGCTATGCCGGCATATCCACCATCGTCTTCATCGAGAGCTTCGGCATCCCGGCGCCGGGGGAGACGGCGATCATCGCCGGCGCGGCCTACGCCGGCCGTGGCCATCTCAACATCTTCGTGGTCGCGCTGGCCGCCTTCGTCGCGGCCGCCGTCGGCGACAGCGTCGGTTACTGGATCGGGCGGCGTGGCGGCCGGCCGTTGCTCCTGCGCTTCGGACGGTACGTACGCCTGACCTCGCACCGCCTCGACCGGGTCGAGTCGTTCATGTCCCGGCACGGCCCCAAAATGGTAGTCGTCGCCCGGTTCGTGGAGGGGCTGCGGCAGTTCAACGGCGTGGTGGCCGGCTCGACCCGGATGCCGTTCGGCCGCTTCCTGGTCTGGAACGTGCTCGGCGCGGCCCTCTGGGTGGGCTGCTGGTCCACGGCCGGCTACTTCGCCGGCGACCACCTCGAGGAGATCGCCACCACAGTCAGCCGCTATCTGGTGGTGGCAGTCGCGCTGGCGGCCGCCGTACTCCTCGCGTACTTCTGGCGGAAACGACGAAGCCGGCGGCGGACCGCCGAGAGCTAGTGGCGGCGGGCCGCTCTTAAAATCAGCGGCGCCGCGCGGCGATCTTGGCCCGGACGCGCGCTAGCCGGATCGCCTCTTTCAGGGTGTGCACGTCATACGCGCCGTAGTGGCGCTGGCCGTTGATGAAGAACGTCGGGGTGCCGGAGACGCCGCTGAGATCGGCCGACTCCACGTCCTCGACGACCCGCCCGGCATCACCGGCCGCCATCATGTCCGCGTGGAACTTCTCCTCGTCGAGGCCGAGCTCCTGGGCGTACCGAAGAAGGTCCATGATCCGCAATTTGTCCTGGTGGGCCAGGAGCAGGTCGTGCATCTCCCAGAATTTGTCCTGGCAGGCGGCCGCCTCGGCCGCCTGGGCGGCCATCTGCGCCTGCGGGTGTACGTCGGTCAGCGGCAGATTGCGCCACACGAACCGCAGGTCGTTGTCGGTCAGCACCTCGCGGACGATCGGCTCGGCCCGGCCGCAGTACGGGCATTGGAAGTCGCCGTACTCGACGAGCGTCACCGACGCGTCGGACGGCCCGCGCACGTGGTCGCGTTCCTCGTCGACCTCGGGGATCAGGTCGGTCAGCTGGTCGGTGTCGCCGAGCAGCGCCACCGCCCGCTTCGCCTTCGGCAGCATGAACGTGATCCGGAACTCGGTCCAGGTCAGCACGCTGGCCACCACCGCCGCGGCGAGCACGCCCAGCTTCGCCTCGGCCAGCAGCGGCCCCTCGAAGGCGAGCGCCGCGATCAGGAACGACACGGTGAACCCGATCCCGGCGATGGTGCCGGTGCCCAGCACCGACGCCCAGCCCACGGCCGGCCGGATCCGGCCCCGGGACAACCAGGTGATCAGGGCCGAGACGCCGGTGACGGCGATCGGCTTGCCCAGCACGTACGCGAGGAAGACCCCGATCGTCACCGGTGACGTGATGGCCCGGCGCAGGAACTGCGCGTCGATCGCGATGCCCGCGTTGGCGATCCCGAACAGCGGCACGATCAGGTAGCTGCTCCAGCCCTGGTAGGTGCGCTGCAGCCGGTCGTTGGGGGAGAGCGTCTGGACCAGGCTGACCCGGGCGAACCGGGCCAGTTCGGCGGTGGGCTGCTCGCGGAACGACCGGAACACGTTGCTGGCTTCTTCCAGGGCGCCGCGGGCCGGGGTGTAGGCGGCCGCGGTCAGCCCCAGCGCGAGCCCGGAGACGACCGGGTCGATGCCGCTGGCCAGCATCGCACCCCAGATGGCGATGCCGAACGGCACGTACGCGTAGCCGGTGCGCACCTTCAGCCGGGCCATCACCAGGGTGGCCGCGAACAGCACGATCGCCACCACCAGCGGCATCGGCTTGATCTCGTCGGTGTAGGCGACCGCGATCACGATCAGCGCCACCAGGTCGTCGACCACCGACACGGTGACCAGGAACAGCCGGGCCTGGTCGGGGACCCGCTTGCCGACCAACGCGAGCAGGCCCAGGGCCAGGGCGGTGTCGGTGGACATCGCCACGCCCCAGCCGGCCGTGCCCGGCCCGCCGTGGTTGACCGCCAGGAAGATCGAGACCGGCAGGATCATGCCGGTGATGCCGGCCGCCGCCGGGAGGATGAAGCGGCGCCGGTCGCGCAGGTCACCCAGGTCGAACTCGCGGCGCGCCTCCAGGCCGACGATCAGGAAGAACAGGGTCATCAGGCCACTGTTGATCCACTCCCGCAGGGTGAGCTCGACGCTCATGTCGCCGAGGTGGATCGACAGGTCGGTGTGCCAGAACCTCTCGTACGAGCCGTCGGCCACGTTCGCCCAGACCATCGCCACCACGATGGCGGCCAGCAGAACGCCCGCGCTGCCGGCCTCGGT
Source organism: Paractinoplanes tereljensis (assembly GCF_016862435.1). GTDB lineage: Bacteria > Actinomycetota > Actinomycetes > Mycobacteriales > Micromonosporaceae > Actinoplanes > Actinoplanes tereljensis. The sequence goes on along the minus strand of NZ_BOMY01000034.1, from coordinate 410,600 downwards.
GCGCAGGAAGGCCCGTAGCGGGGTGGCTACGCGGCGGGTCCAGGCGGTGCTGCCCCGCAGCTCGTCGGTGTCGGTCACGGCGTACACCCAAGCACGTGAACGTTAAAGCTTGCGTCCCACCCCGGCGTAAATGTTCAGGTCGTTCGTCACCAAGGCCTGGTCGACCGGCCCCAGGCCGGGCGGCACCAGCTCGGTGCCGGCGAAATAACCGGATATCTCGGCCTTGGTGCGGGCCCGCACGTCGGTGCCGCCGGCCGCGAACATCTTCTCGTACGCGGCGACGCCGGCCGGCGTACTGAAATCCATCGTGCCGTGGGTGAGCACCATCCAGCTGCCCGGCGCGAGCGCGCGCAGCAGCGTGCGGACCGCGTGCGCGGCCTCGGTGTCGTCGTGCACGAAGTGCAGGACGGTCAGCATGACCAGCCCGACCGGCTGGGTGAGGTCGAGGGTCTGCCCGCGCAGGATCTTCTCCGGGTCGCGGACGTCCGCCTCGAGGTAGGGCCGGCCGATCATCCGGGCGCTCACGACCGGGTCGTTGTCGACGTAGAAGACCTTCGAACCGGGCACCACGTGCGCGATGTCACCCGGCGCGGGCAGTCCGGTGCCGATGTCGAGGAACTGCCGGACGCCCTGCCCGGCCAGGAAGGCGACGCTGTGCCCGAGGAACCGCCGGTTGGCCCGGGCCATCTCGGCCACGATCGGGAACGCCGCCGCGATCGCGTCACCGGACGCCCGGTCGGCCGGCCCGTGGTCCTGGCCGCCCAGCCAGTAGTTGTACCGCCGCGCGGGATGCATGCCGCTCACCCTACTGATTGGGAGCGCTCCCAAAATCTTGCTTAGATATATGGACGTCGCTGTACCGGCCGTCGTAGCCTACGGTCCTCACCACGTTTCCTGGAGGTTTCGTCATGCGCCGTGCCCTGCTCGTGCTCATGGTCGGCGGTGCGCTGAGCACCATGGCGGCCTGTGGCACCGCCGCCGGGCAGACCCCCGGTGGCGGGCAGGCCGCTCCGGCCCCCGCCGGTGCCGCCCTGCCGTCCGCACTGGCCGAGACGAAGGAATCCTGCGAGGCGCTGGGTCAGGCGTACACCAAGAACGTCGGTCCTTTTGCCGAGTCGCTCAGCAAGATGGTGGCCGGCCCGGCCACCGCGACCCAGAAGGACGCCCAGCAGAAGCTGGGCGCGCTGGCCACCGCGGTGCTCACGGCCACCGCGAGCAGCACCGATGCGCAGATCAAGGCGGACGGTAAGCAGACCGCCGACAGCCTGCAGAAGAAGGCGGCGGACGCCACCTTCTTCAAGAACATCAAGACCACCGACGACGTGAACAAGGTCCTGGGACCCAGCTTGAAGGAATGGCTGTCGCCGGTCACGCACCACTGTTCGTGAGCACCGCGACGGCCGGTTCATGCAGGCTGCCGAGCCAGACCTGACCGGCGTGCTCCCGCACGCCGGTCACCATGTGAAAGCGCTCGGTCTTAAGATCAAGATCTTTTTTCAAGACCCCATCCCGGCCGTACGCCTGAACGCGCACCGTACGTTTCGGGGCCGGCTGAAGCTTCTCGGGAATCCGGGTGACCTGCCGGCGTAGCCAGAGCGGCCCCCGCTGAAGCCCCTCGACGACCGGGTCGCGCGGGCTGGCGACGGTGATCCAGATGAGCCCGTCGCTCCCGGTCGAGATGTTGTCCGGGTAGCCCGGCAGGCCGGCCTGGAAGACGTCCGTCTTCCCGGTGCCGAGGTGGTGGCGCGTCAGCCGGCGTTCCGCGGTCTCCGCGACCACGACGAACGACTCGTCATCGGCCAGGGCAACGCCGTTGGCGAACGAGAGCCCGTCGACGAGCACGGTGACCTCACCGTCGGGCGTCCGGCGCAGCAGCCGCCCGGTCCGGGTCAGCTCCACGACTTCGGCCTTCCACCGGTCGATCGGATGCACGGTGGACGAGTCCGAGAAGTAGATGGTCCCGTCCTTAGCGACCGCCGCGTTGTTGCAGAACCGCATGCGTTCCCCGCCAACGGTGTCGACAAGCGTCTCGACCCGGCCTTTGAGGTCGGCGGCGAGCAGGCCGAGGCGGGCGTCGCAGATAAGAAGCCGCCCGTCCGGCAGGAATTCAAGCCCGAGCGGCCGCCCACCGGTGGTGAGCACCTGCCCGATCTCCGAACTCTCCGGGTCGATCCACCAGATAACGCCGTCCTCGGTCCCGGTGAGAACACGCCCGTCGGCGGCCACGACGACGTCCTCGGCCCCAAAACTGGGAAGCGGAAATACTCGCAGGTCCATCCGGTATTCATACCGCCCGATACGCCCGGCGCGAAGCTTCTACCCAATCGGGTTTGAGTACGCCGACTCACGCCGTCGGGGGTGGCCCATTCATAGGTTGATGCCCATGACTTCGAGCATCGCGATGGATCGTCCGAGCACGACTCCCGACGCACGTGGCCGGCATCGCCGCCGCCGGCGCTGGCTGTTCAGCCTGGGCGCGGTCGCCATGGCTATCGCCTCGGCCGGTGCCTATGTGCTGACCCACGCCGGCAACGAACCCCTTCCCGAGGGTCTGCACACGGTGGAGGTCTACACCGTGGACGACGCGATCACCACGGTGGTGCCGGCCGCCGACCGGCCCGGGTGATCGGCCGGTTCATCGGGATGTGCGACGCCGACAGCTACTACGTCGAGGTGGACGGCACCGGGTTGTGCGTGGTGCTGAACGGTTCGCTCGGCACCGTCCAGGCCACCGGCACCGACCACGGCGTCTCCCTGGACGCCACGGAGGCGGCAAAGCTCCGCGACATCGTGCAGCGCTCGGACGGCGACGGCCCCGACCCGGCCACCCGGGTGCTGCTCGGCTACGACGGCGGCTGGGCGGGCATGGTCAGGGTCGCCGCCCTGTACGGCGCCACTCCCGTGACCGGCAGCCCCGTCGGCTGACAACCGGTCAGCAGGCGCCGGCGAAGAACGACACCGTGATTCGGGCCGGTGGCATCCCATCCTCCGTGATGACCAGCGGCACGCAGCGGCGTTCGGGGACGTGGAAGCCGCCGATGAAGGCGGTGTCCGCATCGGCGCAGGCGTGAAACGTCACCGCCGGTGCCGGCGAGTAGCCCCACCCCTGTCCGTAGCTGAGGCCGGCCGTACCGTCCGCGACGGACACCGTGACCACCTTCCCCGCCTTGACCACCGCCCCGATCTTGTGGTTCCCGTCCGGGGCGGCCGGATCGGTGCTCGCCCAGCCGAGTAGACCTGGCCAGCTGATCGAGCCGACCACCAGATCGTTCGCGGCGGGCGCGAAGGTGGTCAGCACATGCGCCTCCCGCTGGGTGCATTCGATGTCCCGCCCAGCTTCGGTCGAGGCGTCCGGCGTGGCGGTGGCCCGCGCGACTGCCGGGTCCTTTCCGGCGCCGCCCGACGAGCACCCGGCCACGGCGGCACCGGCAATTACTGTCACCAGGAACAGCCGGAGGTGGGCGGACATCGGCCCATGATCCCACGGGCACCCGCGCGGTCGGGCCCGTCGATCAGTAGGCGGACAAGTCCTCGACGATGCTGTCGATCAGCCAGGTGCCCAGCCTGCGGCCTCGATGCTCCTGGCCGATCGGCTCCGCCTGCCGTTCGCGATCCTCGCCGACCCGAGCCTTATCCTGCGGGACGTGCTGAAGCTCCCGACGTTCGACGCCGACGGCACTGCCCTGTACCGACGCCTGACCATGGTCATCGCCGGCGGCGCGGTCGAGCATGTCTTCCACCCGATCCCGGAGCCGGAGCGACACGCGGGCGAGGTTGTCGAATGGCTACGTTCCCAGCCGGAGGAAACATGATCACCGTCGGTCCTCTCACTCCCGGCGACCGGCCGGCCTGGGAGTCGTTGTTCCGCGGATACAACGCCTTCTACGGCCGGGTCCTGGAACAGGCGGACGCGACGCGGGCATGGCAGGAGATACAGAAGGACATCGTCCTGCACGGCCTCGCGGCCACATCGGACGGACGGGTCGTCGGGATCGCGCACTATCTCACGCATGCCAGCACGACGTCCGCCGATGTGTGCTACCTGCAGGACCTCTATACCGACCCCGTGGCTCGCGGCCAGGGTGTCGCTCGTGTCCTCATCAAGGCGATCGAGGAGTGGGCCACCGCCCGCGGCTGTGCCCGCCTGTACTGGCACACCCAGCACGACAACCATGTCGCCCGTAATCTCTACGACAAGGTCGCCGAGAACCGCGGATTCATCCAGTACGTCATCCCCCTGACCAACTGAGGATCGTCGCCCGTCGCCGGCAACCCTTGCCGGACGCATGCGAAGGCCGGCGGGCACCCGCGGAGGTGTCGATCACGTAGGTTCGTTCCATGCCGGATGAGGTGTTCCCGCGGACCGATATCGTGACCACGCGACTGCGCCTGCGTGCGTTCGGCGCACGGGACGCGGCGGACGTTCACGAGGCGTGGCAGGACGAGTTGTTCGGCCGTACCGCGTCGGTCGGCTATTTGTTCGCGGGTGCCGATCTGGAAACGGCGGCCGGATGGTGCACCGGCGCCGAGAAGCGACGCCAGGACGGCCTGGGAGTGGAACTGGCCATCGAGCCCCGCGACGGCGGCCGGCTGCTTGGACACGTGGCTCTGTTCGGCGTCAATTGGTCGATCCGGATCGCCGAGGTCCACTACTGGACGGCCCCGTGGGCCCGGGGGAACGGTTACGCCGGAGAGGCGGCTCGGGCGGTCGCTGAGTGGGCGTTGCGAGACGTCGCCTTCGAACGGATCAGCCTTCGGGCCGCCGTCGACAACATAGCGTCGCGCCGGGTGGCCGACGCGGCCGGTTTCCACTTCGAGGGCGTGCAGCGCAGCGTCTTCCCCGCTCGCGACGGCGGCCGCCTCGACCTGGCCGTCTACAGCCTGATCCGGCCGGACCTCGAGCCGTCGCCAGCCTGATCGCTTTGCCGCCGCCGGACTCGGCGTAGCCGGCCGCCCCGGGCCGTGTCAGCCGGCGGTCGCCGCGGTCGCGGCGACCGGTTTCAGTTGGCGGTGGCTGCGATCGCGGCCAGCTTGCGGTCGGGTCGGTCGGTGTCCCGCTGGGCTCGCTGGGCCTCGGTGAAACCCGCCGCCGCCAGTTGCTTCGACATCTCGTCGGCCGGCCAGCGGTAGGCGGTGACGACCCGGTGGTCGAACGGCTCGACCTCGTCCCCGTCGAAGAAGCCGACCACCAGGGCCCCGCCCGGCGTGAGGGCCCGGCGGAACTCGGCCAGCACGCCCGGGAGTTCGGCGGGTGGCCGGTGGATCAGTGAATACCAGGCCAGGATGCCGGTGACCGAGTGGTCGGGAACGCCTAGGTCGTCCATCGAGCCGAGCCGGAACGAAAGGTCGGGGTGGTTCGCCTGGGCGTGCGCGATGAACTTCGGGACCATGTCGAGCCCGCTCGCGTCGGCGCCGAGCGACCTGAGATAGTCGGTGTAGTGGCCGGGACCGCACCCGACGTCGAGCACCGGACCGGACCGCCCTGACAGATGCTCGCCGATGATGGCCAGGTCGTCGGGATGTGCGCCCCGCCAGCCGTCCTCGTACAGCCCGATGTAGAGGTCCGCCGCCGATGAATACGCGTCCCGCACCCGCTCCAACGTCACCGCGCGACTGTAGAACATGTTGACAGTCAACATGTACAGGCGCGGGCGTCCATGTTGACGCAATCAATACGAGTCAACATGGACGCCCAGACGCAAGGCGCTACGAGCGCCAGGTGTCGCTCACCGCGGTGGTGCACGACGAACCCGTCGTGAGCGTGCGGTTCGTGCCCGACTCCCAGGTCACCGCGGAGCCGTTCTTCTTGACGTACTTGTATTCGATTGTGGTGTTCGGCGGCAGGCTCACCGTGCCGGTCCAGACCGGGTACGAGGCCGACGACAGCGCCACGCCGCCGGCGGTGTTCCAGTTACCGAGGGCGGCCTGGTTGCCCAGCACGTAGACGTTCTCGCCCCACACCGTGGTCGCGTTCACGCCGAACGACGTCGCTACCGTGGTGCACGCGCCCGGCGTGGTGGTCGCGCCGGAGGTCGGCACCGAGCCCGACGTGCGGGCGTTGATGTGCAGCGCCAGCAGGCTGTTCGCGGCCACCGTCGCGGTGAAGGTCCCCGACGAGCTCACCGTGTAGGTGGTGCCCGAGCAGGCGCCGCCCGCGAAGTCGCCGTTCGCGACGTCGCAGTAGGTGCCGGCCGGCAGGGACGTCTGGAACGTACGGTTCAGCGAAGCGCCCCGGTTGAACACCGCGTAGGCCGCCGCACCCCGGCCGAAGGCCGCCTGGTTTCCGCCGTTGGACCACCAGTTCGTCAGCGACGTCCCGGCGGCGGCGTTGTGGAAGGCGACCATGTTGGCCGTCGTGCGCCAGCGGTGCTCGCAGGCCCAGCCGGACGAGCAGTTGACCGCGCTCGTCGTTCCGTTGGCGGCGGTCGGCGGGCCGGCGTCGGCGTTCGAGAACGTGAACGACGACATCACCGCAGGGGTGCCGTACGGGTAGGCCAGCATGAAGGCCTCGGCCAGTGCATAGGAGACACCGTCCTTGTAGGTCAGCTTGGCCCGGCCGTTGCGCTGGGTGTCGTGGTTGTCGATGAAAGCGACCCCGTCGCCGGAGGCGACAAGCATCTGGCTCGACACCGACGACAGCCCGGACAGGTTCCCGTCCTTGAAGGCGTTGCCGACCACGTCGCCGTAGCGGAACTCGGTCACGTCGCCGAGGCCGGTGTACTCGGTCGGGCTGACCTCACCCGAGCCGCCCTCGATCGTCTCCTGGTAGATGTACGGCGTGCCGCTGAGCGCGCCGTAGATCGCGGAGAGGTCCGACGCCGGGATGTGCTTGGCCGCGTCGACCCGGAAGCCGTCGACCCCCAGCGAGATCAGGTCGTTGAGGAACCCGACGATCTTGCCGCGCACGTAGGACGACTCGGTGGCCAGGTCGGACAGGTCGACCAGCTCGCAGTTCTGCACCTCCCACCGGTCGGCCCAGTTGACGATGTCGTCGTTGCCGTTCTTGCCGCAGTGATGGAAGTCGTTGTTGCCGTACGCGACCGCGGGATACGAGTAGTGACTGTAGGTGTTCCCGGCGGTGCCGGTGCCGTTCGACGCCCCGCCGGCCATGTGGTTGATGACCGCGTCGACGTAGATCTTCACCCCGGCGGCGTGGCAGGTGGAGACCATCGACGCGAAGGCCGCCCGGTCGCCGCGCCGGGAGACCAGCTGATAGCTGACCGGCTGGTAGTCCTGCCACCACGGGTAACCGGAGGACGGCAACACCACGTGTTCCTGCGGCGGCGACACCTGCACCCCGCCGAACCCCTTCGGCCCGAGCACATTGGTGCACTCCGACGCGATCGAGGCCCACGGCCATTCGAACAGGTGTACGATGACGTCTCGGGCGCCCGGGTTGGCGTCGGCCTTCGCGTCGGCGTTATGCGGCCGCCCGATCGCGACCAGCGCTGTCGCCAGCATCAACAGCATCACGCCAGGTATCACCCAGCGCCGGGTGGTTCGAGTCATCGGACACCTCCATGGGGACCGGAACGGGGACAGATAGGGGAACCGGAAGGGGGAGACGGGGGCCGGCGAACGGCCGGGACAGGCGCGAGGCCGGCGGCGCGGACGCCGCCAGACCTGCGACGGGGGAGAAGGGACGATAGGTGGCGGGCTTCGGAAGAACAAAGGTCAAGGGCAAAGGTCGAGGAGCCGGGCGTACGGGTGGGAGCTCAGCGAAGGTACGGCCCATCGGTGCCCACCTTTCCAGGCGCCGGGTTCCCGGACAGTGCGAGCACGTACACCCGCATGTTGCCCTTGGCACTGACCGAAGCGGTCAACGTCCCGTTGGTGACGGTCTTGACGTCCCCGGATACGGCATCGGTGTACGTGCCGTTCGGAATCCCGGTGAAGGTGGCACTACTGGACACGGTGACCAGCGCGAAACTGTCCACCGACCCGGACGTGTAGCGCCGCTTGTAGGCGATGTTCCCGCTGACGCCCTCCGTGGAGTACTGCCCCATCTGCAGCGCCGGCACGGCCCGGCGGATCTGGTTGAGCCGCTGCAGGTGCTTGACCAGCGGCTGAGCCAGCGTGGTGGCGACCGCCCCGCTGGCGCTGGACACCACGCCGTAATCGGACGCGGTCACCGTGCCCTCGACCTTGTCGCCGTAGTAGGCACGGCCGGTGGTGGCCAGCGGGCAGGACGCCCCGCAGTCGATCTGCTTACCGGCCTGGAACTCAATTTCCGAGCCGTAATAGAGGGTGGGCACCCCGCGGAACGTCCACATCAGCGCCATGTTCTCGGCCCACGCGTCGGTGCCGCCGGAATACCGGAACGACGACTTGTTCGGCCCGTAATCGTGCGAATCCACGTACACGACGTTGTAGGTCGCGTCGTTCACCGAGTCGTCCGAGTCCTTGCCGTTGTAGAAGGCGTTGGACGCGTCGGAGAAGTTCATGTGCATGCGCATGTCGATGATGTTCATGCCGGAGAACTGACTGCGGTCCGGGGCGTGGTACGTGTTGCCGCTCAGGAACGCGTTGGTGCTGGTCGGCTGACCGGCCGTACCCAGATTGTTCTCGTAGTTGAATTGATCCAGCGCGGCCTGGACGTCGTCGTCGACGTAGGTCTTGCGTTCTTTCCAGGTGTAGAACTGCGCCGAGTGGTTGACCGAACCGCGGTTCCACTTGTCGTTGACGAACGCGGCGACCTCACCGAAGACGAAGAAGTCATTGGCCTTCGTCGCGCCGTATTTCTGGACGAGGTGGTTCTGCAGGGCCGGCAGGAAGCGCCGGTTCCAGGTGACCCGCGGAATGTGTACGGCGGTGTCGATCCGGAACCCGTCGACACCCATGTCGATGTACTTGTTGTACGCGTCGATCAGGTATTTCTGGACCACCGGGTTCTCGGTGTTGAAGTCGGCGAGGTCCTCGTGCAGCCAGCAGGACCGCGCGTCCTCACCCTCCCAGTTACCGATCCAGCACTGGTGATACAGCGTCGACGGGAACATCCCGGAGGTCGGCGACGGCCACTGGCAGTTGTGGATCGCGTACCCCTGCGGGTTGTACTGCCCGGTCAACGTGCCCCAGTTCCGGCAGGTGTTGCCGGCCGGTTCCGTGGTGCTCCACAGGTCACCGTTGTAGGCGCGGCCCTGCTTCATCTGGTTCTGCGCGGCGGTCAGCGTCGGGTCGGTGCCGTGGAACTCGTTGAGCGGGTCATAGGACTCGCCGTCGACCTTGGTGGAGTACATCCAGTCCCAGGAGCCGTCCTTGGCACCCCAGACCTTGGGTACGAACAGCCCGTTCGCACCCCACCGTGAGCTGTGGTTGTAGACCACGTCCTGGAAGATCTTCAGGCCCTTGGCGTGCGCCTTGTCGATCAGGTCCTGGTACGTGGAGCCGGGCGACTCGATCCGCGTGTCCACCCGGTAGAAGTCCCACCCGTGGTAACCGTGGTAGTCGTAGTCCGACCGGTTCAGCACCACCGGCGTGATCCATAGGGCCGAGAAACCGAGCCCCTTGATGTAGTCGAGCTTGTCGATCAGCCCTTTGAAGTCGCCGCGGAACATCGGGTCGTGGTTGGCCGCGTTGCCCGAGTTGATGTCCTGGCTGCCACCCCGGTCGTTCGAGGTGTCGCCGTCGTAGAACCGCGCGGTCATCGCGAAGTAGATGGTCTCCTTACGCGGATCGCCGCCGAGCATGCTGCCGCCGGCCGCCTGCGGCGGCGCGTCCCCGGTGGTGACGGAGACGGTCGCGGTGGGCGCGGAGAGATTCCCGGCCGCGTCAACAGCCCGGACCACATAGCTGTACGCCGTTTTCGCGGCCAGCGAGCCGTCGATGTACGAGGCGTATCCACTGGTCAGAATGGTCGAGCCATTGCGGGTGATCTGGTAACCGGTGACCCCGCGGTCGTCGGTCGACGCGGTCCACCCGAGCGACACGGTGACGTGGTCGACGGTGGCGGTCAGCCCGCTGGGCGCCGTCGGCGCGGTGGTGTCGGCCGGCACCGCGGTGCACGGGTCGGTGGCATCGGCGGTGACCACGCCGCCGGCGACCTTCGAGGTGCCGGCGGTCAGGCTGTAGTTACGCCCGGAGTTGTTGTCCCAGGTCCCGGACCCGTTGTTGAAGGTGGCCGCGAGCGTAGTAGCCGCAGCCAGCTCCACCGTCTTCTTGACCCACCCCGTGCAGGCCGTCTCGTTCATGGCGACACCCGGCACGGTGGTCCAGGCTTCCCCGGTCGGCGCGTAGTGCAGGTAGGTGGTGGCCCAGGACGACGCCGGCTGGTAAAAGATCGTGGCCGTGTTGTCCCCGGCCGGCGGGTCGACGACCGTGCCGGAGCAGGGGTCGGTCGCGGTGACCACGCCACCGGTGATCGTGACGATCCCGGTCCCGACGCTGTAGTTGCGCCCCGAGTTGTTGTCCCAGGTGCCGGACCCGTTGTTGAACGTGGTCTGCATCCCGGTAGCGGTGCCGAGGTCGATGTCCTTCGTGTACCAGCCGGTGCATGATGCAGCGCTCATGGCCACACCCGGCACGGTCGTCCACGATCCACCGGTGGGCGCGTAGTGGATGTTGACGGTGCTCCAGGCCGAGGCCGGCTTGTAGAAGACCTTCACGGTGTTGGTCGTGGCGGCAAAGGCCGGGGCGACCAACAGGGGGATGGCGGTCAGCGTCGCGACAAGGGCGACGAGCCACCAGGGGCGTTTTCTGGACACGGGGACTCCTCCAACGACCTCAGGGGGCGTCTCGATCGAAGGATTGACGCGGGGGCCGAAGAACGCGAGGCCCGTGCCACCACGCGTCGGAGCCGGTGACACGGGCGTAATCCCGCGTTCATATTGACGAGGACCGTAGCAATCGCTTGCATGGATTGGAAGAGTTTTCGTCAAGGTTGCAAGAGGATGCTTAGAAAGGTGTCAATGCGATAACAGCGGATGTCGCGGCTCAGCCGAGCAGGGCGGCGTGCAGGGCCGGAGCGCCGGATCCGCTCAGCGGGCGGGCCGCCAGCCAGGCCGCCGCCGCGGCCGGATCCCGGCTCGTCCCGACCGTGGTGCCACGTTTCCGCAGGGTCTCCGCGACGGCCTCGCGCACCGGGGTGTCGCCCGCCAGCAGGCCACCGGCGAGGACAACCGGTCTGGTCGGAGTTGGAGCGGACGCCGGCAAGGACGGCCTGGTCAAAGCGGGGGCAGACGCGGGTGAAGCCAGGGCGGGCGAGGGCCGGGCGGACACGGGCGAGGGCGGGCCGGTGGGCGCGGCCGCGACGACCTGATCGAGCGTCGCGAGCAGCCGGGTGGCCGCCTCAGAAACGATCAAACCGGCGGACGCGTCACCGTTGCGAGCGGCGTTGCAGACGACCGGGGCGAGGTCGTCGATAGCGGCGAACGGCAAGGCTTGCGCCCAGCGGATCAGCGCATCGGCCGAAGTGACCCGGGCGTGCGCGGCGACCAAAAGGGCCAATGTGGATGGCCAATCGCGGACAGCGGACCGCAAGGCTTGCAAGCCCATCCAACGACCCGAGCCCTCGTCGCCCAGCAGCCAGCCGAAGCCGTCGGCGACCGCTACGACCGCGTGGTCGACGATTCGGGCGGCCACCGCGCCGGTGCCGGCGATCAGCACGGCCCCGGACGGGGCCGGTGTGCCGGCCGCGAAGGCGGTGACCACGTCGCCGACGATGCGCATCGGGCAGTTTAGACCGAGTGAGCGCCACATCGCGTCGAAGGCGCCGGCGATCACCGGATCGGCAACAGCGCTGGTGCCGGCCAGGCCGAGCACCCCGCCGGCCACCAGCGACGGATCACATCCGGACAGCGCATCCACGAGAGCGGCGCCCACGGCCGAGGCTGCGGAAACCCCGCCGGACAGCGGGTTTCCGGGCCCGGCGACGCCCCGGCCGACCACCGAGCCATCGACGGTGGCCACCACGGCTCGCGACGCGGTGCCGCCGGCGTCCACCCCCACGACGAGATCCATGAGCCAGATCGAAACATAGCTAACAGTTATTGACTAGCGTCCAGAGTGGTCGTAATTTTCATCGGCAACGGCAATCGATGAAAAGGATGACCGACGTGACGGGTGAGAGTGGCGGGCTGCTCGGGCGGCTGCGCATCGAGGGGACGCAGATGCCGGAGGCTCTGGCCCGGATCGCCGAGACGATCCTGGCCGACCCGGAGACCGCGGCCCACGCCAGCATCGTCGACCTGGCCGAGCGGTCCGGGACCAGCACCGCCACCGTCACCCGGTTCAGCCGCACCCTCGGTTTCAAGGGCTACGCCAACCTGCGGGTCGCCATCGCCACCGAGACCGGGCGGGCCGAGCAGGCCCGCTGGGAGACCGACATCAGCGGGGACATCGCCCCGGACGACCCGCTCGCCGCGGTGCTCGACGTGGTCACCGCGGCCGACACCCGGGCCATCCAGGGCACGGCGGCCGGCCTCGACGTCTCGGCCGTCGAGCGGGTCGCCGCCACCATCGCGGCGGCGCAACGGGTGGAGATCTTCGGGCTCGGGTCCAGCGGCACCGCCGCCCGGGAGATGGCGTTCCGGCTCGAGCGCATCCGGGTTCCGGTCTGGCACCGCACCGACTCGCACACCGCGCTCACCAATGCCGCCCTGCTGCTGCCCGGCGACGTCGCGATCGGACTGTCGCACTCCGGCCGCACCCGCGAGGTCATCGAGACCCTCGCCGAGGCGGCCGACCACGGCGCGCTCACCGTCGCGGTGACCAGTTTCGGTCGGTCACCGCTGGCCGAGGTCGCCGACGTCGTGTTCACCACCAGCGTGCAGGAGACCACGTTCCGGCTGGCCGCGCTCTCCGCGCTGCACTCGCAGCTGCTGGTGCTCGACCTGATCTACGTGGCGGTCGCCCAGCGCACCTACGAGCGCACCGCCGAGGCCCTCGAACTCACCGTCCGCGCCGTCGACGCCCACCGACTGCCCGAGAAGATCCCGTCCCGCAAGCGCGGCCGCCCGAAAGGACCAGCGTGAGTGTCACCAGCAGCGAATACCTGAGACAGCTCGAGGCCATCGTCAAAAGAGTCGGCACCGGCCAGCAGGACGAAAAAAACAAAGCCGCAAAAATCCTGACCGCGAGCGTACGGAACGGGGGAGTGATCCAGGCCTTCGGCTGCGGGCACTCCGAGGCTCTCGCGATGGAGATTGCCGGCCGGGCCGGTGGTCTGGTCCCCACGAACCGGATCGCCCTGCGCGACATCGTCCTCTACGGCGGCTCGGAAATGGAGGACCTCGCCGATCCGGCCATCGAGAGAAAGACCGAGATCGCCCACCGCCTCTACGAACTGGCCCCGATCAAACCCGACGACGCGTTCGTCATCGCCTCCAACTCCGGCATCAACGGTGCCGTCGTCGAAATGGCGCTACTCGTCAAGGAACGCGGCCACACCCTGGTCGCCATCACCTCGGCGCAGCACTCGGCCGGCGTCGATTCCCGCCACCCCAGCGGCCGCAAGCTCGGCGATATCGCCGACGTCGCGCTCGACAACGGCGCCCCCTACGGCGACGCCACCCTCCCGCTTCCCGGCGGAGGGGCCGTAGGAGCCGTCTCCTCGATCACGGCCGCATTACTCGCCCAGCAGATCGTCACCGAGGTGGTCGCCAACCTCCTCGCGGCGGGCATTACGCCGCCGGTCTACCTGTCGGACAACGTGCCCGGCGGTAAGGAACACAACGCGCAAATAGAAGCGCGGTACGCCGGGCGCATCCGGCGTACCGCATAGGGAAGAAGGCCCACGCCAATGAACCCCGAATCCCAGCTCAGACCGTACCCCACCCGAAGAAGCCTCCTTAAGACGGCGGCGACGGCCGCGGTCGCCGCACCCCTTCTCTCGGCCTGCGTCACGGGAGGAAAGAAGGACGACGGCGAAGCCGTCGCGACCGGCGCGAAAACCGCCGACAACCCCCTGGGGGTCAAGGCCGACGCACCGCTCGAGGTGGTCGTTTTCAAGGGAGGGTACGGCGATGAGTACGCCGTAAAAGCCGAGTCCCAGTACACCTCGAAATATCCGCAGGCCAAGGTCGACCACAAGGGTCTGCAGAAGGTCGGCGAGGCGATCCAGCCCCGATTCGTCGCCGGGAATCCGCCCGACGTCGTCGACAACACCGGCGCCGGCCGCCTCGACATCGCCACCCTGGTCGCCGCGAATCAGGTGTCCGATCTCGCCGAGCTCCTGGACGCGCCGGCCTTCGACGAACCCGGTAAGAAGGTACGGGACACGCTGCTGCCCGGCGTCGTCGAGGACGGCACCTTCGCCGGAACCACTGTCGCGCTGAATTTCACGTACGCCGTCTGGGGTCTCTGGTTTTCGAAGTCGTTCTTCGCGGAGAAGGGCTGGGCCTATCCGGCCACCTGGACCGACATGCTCGCGCTCTGCGCGACCATCAAGAAGAGCGGCGTCGCGCCCTGGACCTATCAGGGGAAATACCCGGAGTACATAAACGATCCGCTGCTCGGCATGGCCGCCAAGACCGGCGGGCTCGACCTGGTCAAGGCGGTCGACAACCTGCAGCCGAACGCCTGGAAACAGGACGGCCTCGTGCAGGCGGCCACCGCTTTCGCCGAACTGGCCGGCAAGGGCTATCTGATGAGCGGCTCGGAGGCGCTGTCGCACACCGAGGCGCAGGCCGCCTGGTGCCAGAAGAAGGCCGCGTTCATCCCGTGCGGATCGTGGCTGGAAAGCGAGCAGAAAGGCATCGCCCCGGCCGGTTTCGACATGGTGATGGGTGCCGTCCCGGGCTCGGCCGGCGACAAGCTGCCGGTCGCCGCGGTGCAGGCCGCGTCCAGCGAATCGTTCCTGGTGCCGGCCAAGGCCAAGAACCCGGCCGGCGGCCAGGAATACCTGCGGATCCTCTTCGCCAAGGCGTCGGCCAAGGCCTTCGCCGAGGCCAATTCCACGCTGCCCGCGGTGGCCGGGGCCACCGACGGCCTCACCCTTTCCAGCGGCCTGGGCTCGGTGCGCGACGCGGTCACCGCGGCCGGTTCCGGCACCTTCACCTACCGATTCCGTACGTGGTACGCGCCGCTCGCCAAAGCCGTCGACGACGCCACCGGGGAACTGGTCAACAAGCGCCTCTCACCGGCCGACTGGGCCACCCGTATCCAGAAGGCGGCCGACGCCCTCGCCAAGGACTCCACCGTGCAGAAATACACGCGCTGATGCGGCACGGCCGGTGGCGGTTCCTGCTCGGCGCGCTGGTGCCGGCGCTGGTCCTGCACGTCGTTTTCGTTCTCTCGCCGTACGCCCAGGCCTTTTATCTGTCCCTGACCGATTGGACCGGGGTGGCGGGCGAGGCGCGTTTCGTCGGGGCGGGCAACTACGCCCGCCTCGGCGGCGACTCGCTGTTTCTCGACGCGGTCCGCAACAACGCGGTGATGCTCCTCGTCGTGCCGATCGCCACCATCGCGCTCGGCCTCGGCCTGGCGTCGCTGCTGCGCACCCGGCGCGGCTCGGCCGGCTACCAGATCGTCTACTTCTTTCCGCAGTTGTTGTCGCTGGTGGTCATCGCGGTGCTGTGGGGGTTCGTCTACAACCCGAACACCGGGCTTCTCAATTCCGGGCTGCGGGCGGTCGGGCTGGGCGGCTTGACGAAAAGCTGGCTGGCCGATCCGGCGTTCGCGCTGGCCGCGGTGATGGCGGTGCTGATCTGGTCGTCGGTCGGGTTCTACGTGGTGCTGTTCCGGGCCGCCATCGACGCCATTCCGGCCGAGCTGTACGAGGCCGCGCTGATCGACGGGGCCGGATCGTGGACCACGTTCCGGCGGATCACCATCCCGCTCGTCCGGGAATCCGTGCAGGTCGCCTTCGTCTATCTCGGGATCGCGGCCCTGGACGGTTTCGCGGTCGTGCAGGTGATGACCGTCGGGCCGGGCGGGCCGGACGGCGCGACCGAGGTGATCGGCCTGTCGCTGTACCGGAACGCCTTCACCTACGGGAAGTTCGGCTATGCCTCGGCGATGGGTGTGGCGCTGTTCTTCGCGACCCTGACCCTCGCCATTCTGGCTCTCCGCGCGGGGCGCAAAGACCGGCTGGAACTGGCATGACCCGCCGGCTCAATCCGCTTCCGCAGATCGCGATGCTCTGCTGGGCCGTGGTGACGTCGCTTCCGCTGCTGTGGGCGGTCGTCTCCTCGGTCAAGTCGGACGACGAGATCCTCAACGAACCGTGGTCGCTGCCGTCGACGCCACGTTTCGACAACTGGGCGCGCGCCTGGTCGGAGGCGAACATCGGGCGGTATTTCCTGAACAGCCTGATCGTGGTGGGCGGGGCGCTGCTGCTCACCATGCTGCTCGGGGCGCTCGTCGCCTACGCCCTGGCCCGCTATCAGTTCCGCGGCAACCGGCTGCTCTATTACACGTTCGTCGCGGCGATGTTCTTCCCGGTGTTCCTCGCCCTGGTGCCGCTGTTCTTCGTGGTGCAGCAACTCGGGCTGCTCGGCACCTATCCCGGCCTGATCCTGGTTTACGCGGCTTACGCCGTACCCTTCACGGTCTTCTTCTTGCATGCCTTTTTCCGGACCCTGCCGAGCGAGCTCGCCGAGGCGGCCTTTCTCGACGGGTGCTCGCACGCCGGGGTGTTCTTCCGCGTCATGCTGCCGCTCGCCCGGCCCGGCCTGGTCGCGGTGGGCATCTTCAATTTCCTCGGGCTCTGGAACCAGTATCTGCTTCCGCTGGTTCTCAATCCCGACCCGGACCGCTACGTCCTGGCGCAGGGTCTGGCCGCCCTGTCGGTCAGCCAGGGGTATCGCAGCGACTGGGGCGGACTGTTCGCCGGCCTGACCATCGCCATGCTGCCGGTGCTCGTCGCCTACGTCGCGTTTCAGCGCCACATCCGCGCCGGAATGACCGCCGGCGCGGTCAAGTAAGTCCCCCCATCCCCTTTTTCAATGAGGAGGAGTGTGCCCATGAAACGTCGACTGGCTCTTTGGGCGATCCCCGTTCTGGTGGCTTCGGGCATTGTCGCCCTGTCCACCGGAACCGCCTCGGCCGCCGACTGCGGTTACCTCTTCGACGACTTCCACTACGGGTCGTCGTCCGATTCGTCCCTCACCGCGCACGGCTGGACGCCGCGCACCTACGCCGGCGGGCCGGGCGTGCCCGGCGCGACCTGGTCGGCGAACAGCATCACCTTTCCGTCCTCGAACGGCGACCAGGTCATGCAGCTGACCGCGTCGACCGACGGCACTGGGGCCGGCACCAACCAGGCCGAGCTCTACTCCACCCAGAAGCGGTTCCTGGACGGGACCTACGCCAGCCGGATCCGGTTCACCGACGCGCCAGTGCTCGGTAACGATGGTGATCACATCAACGAGACCTTCTTCACCATCAGCCCGCTCAACGGCGACCTCGACCCGACGTACTCCGAGCTGGACATCTCCGAGTACCTGCCGAACGGCGGGTGGGGCGAGACCGGGCCGATCAACTACCAGACCAGCTGGTACACCTACCGCAACGACCCGTGGTACGCCGACAACGTGCACTCCGAGCAGCGGCAGAGCTTCAACGGGTGGCACGACCTGGTGGTCCAGGTCGCCAACGGGCACATGATCTATTTCATCGACGGGGTGCAGGTCGGCGACCACTCCGGCAAGTTCTATCCGCGCCAGACGATGACCATCAACTGGAACCTGTGGTTCATCGACACCGCGGCGCACACGGGCGGGCTCTCGACGTACATCCAGCAGGTTGATTGGCTTTTGTTCGCCAAGAATCAGGTTCTGTCGCCGTCGGCGGCTTCTTCGGCGGCCGCCGCGTATCGATCTTCCGGGACGGCCTTCACCGACACGGTGAACGCGACCGGCGGATGTTCGACTCCCACCACGTCGCCCACGACCGCCCCCACCACCACGCCGCCGGCCACCGACTGCACCAACGCGCCCGAGTGGCAGTTCTCCGCCGTCTACACCGGGGGGAACCTCGTCAAGCACGAGAAGAGCAGGTACGGGGACCCGAGCGGGCCGCCGTCCGGCGACGGGAAGCACCTCTGGAAGGCCCGTTACTGGACCCAGGGATCCGAGCCGGGCTGGACGCAGCAGTGGCAGGACCTCGGCCGCTGCTAGACCGCGAATAACTGTGCCGGGGGAGAGGGGTGAACCTGCCCGCTCTCCCGGTACAGTGCCGCGAGAAAAAGATCGTTGAGGAGGATTCGTTGGGCGCTTCCGGGTGGGACTATTACGTTCCCTACCAGCCCGACCGGTATGCGGCTTTTGTGGGGTTGCGGCAGCAGGTCTTCGAGAGCGGCGAGTTCTGGTGGGCGGTGGCCGGCGAGGACGGCAAGATGGCCCGCGACTACCCGAACCGCCCGCAGACCGAGGACGAGCTGTGGGCCGAGGAGACGGTCCGGCTGGCCGGCACCCACTCGATCCTCGACATGTACCGGGTGCTCGACGACGGCGACAAGCCCAACTACGGCTGGCTGCCGTACTCCTACGAGACCTTCGAGGAGTACATGGCGCTGGTCAAGGAACACGGCAACCCCGAGTACGGCATCATCGTCCCGCTCTCCGAACAGGAGGCGATGGAGGCCGCCGGCACCGCGCAACTGACCAATGACCACGTCGAGAAGATCACCGACCTGGCTAAATATCGGGGCATAGGCCGCTGCGCGACCCTTCATGACGCGTACGGCCGGCCCGCCGAGCTGTATTTCTGGGGTTACTCCGGCGACTGACGTCACACGGGGTAGCCGAATCTTGACCTCGTTTGCCAGGATCGCCACGTGTCCCGTGACCAGCAACAGCCGCCGCGCTCATCGGCCGTGCGCCGGTGGTGGGTGCGGCTGCGTCTGCCGCTGCTGATCGCGGCCGGTCTGGGGCTGGCGGCGCTGGGCCTGTGGGGCCGGCTGCCCGATCCGCGGGCGTTCGTCTCCGGGCTCACCGGTGCCGACTACCGGTGGGTCACCCTCGCGGCCGTGCTTCAGGCACTGTCGCTGGCCGCGTTCGCCTGGCAGCAGCGGCAGTTGATGCGCGCCCTGGGCGTACGCCTCTCGGCCCGCCGCGCCGCCGCGGTGACCCTGGCCCGCACCGCCATCTCCATCTCGATGCCGGCCGGCGCCGCGGTCTCGGCCGGCTACGCGGTCCGTGAGTACCAGCGTGGCGGCGTCAGCAAGGAGCTCTCCGCCGCCTCGATGATCGTCTCCGGTCTGGCCTCGATCGGCGGCCTGACCCTGCTCTACGTGACCGGCGGCCTGGCCGTCCTCGGCCGCAACCCGGCCCTGCTGCTCAGCCCGCGCCCCCTCGCCGTGGTCGCCGCCCTGGCCGGGCTCACCACGCTCGCGATCCTGTTCGGCCGGCGCCTGCCGTCGTTCACGGTCGGCACCCACCGCAACGGCCGGGTCATCCGCTGGATCCGCACCCTCCTGGCCTCGGCCCGCGACGCCTGGCAGGCCGGCGCCTCGCTGCGCGCCCGCGACTGGGTGGCGGGCCTGCTGTTCTTCGCCCTGAACTGGCTGACCGACCTGCTCTGCCTGGCCGCCACCTGCCGCGCGGTCGGCCTGCCGGTCGGCATCACCACCCTGGCCGGCATCTACCTGGGCGTGCAGATCGTCCGCCAGGTCCCGCTGACCCCCGGCGGCGTCGGCGTGGTCGACACCGCCCTGGTGGCGGGCCTGACCGCAGCCGGCGCCACCGCCGCGACCGCCGCCGCGGCCGTGCTGATCTACCGGCTGATCTCCTGCTGGTTGCTGCTGCCGGCGGGCGGCATCGCGGCTCTGCTCCTGCGCCGGGGACCCCGCGCGGCACCCCGCATCCCCGGGGCTCGGCGCCGCGTCACCCGCTGACATCGAGGGCCGGTCGGGGCGCCGGGGCCCCATCGTGTTGTTCCGGTCGAGATCCGATCCAGCCGTGACGCCGGCCTCGCCGCGCGTCAGTCAGCGCTGAGGGGTCAGCTGAGGCCGTGCTCGGCCGGATCGGTGTTGAGGACCCAGGCGAGCGGCATCGTCGCGTGCACGGTGTAGTGGTCGCCGTCGAGGCGGTGCATGGTGACGGTCTGGGCCGGATCCTGATCGACCATCCAGTACTGCGGGATGCCGGCGACCGCGTACTCCTTGCGCTTGGTCACCGTGTCAACGCCCTCGGAGCCCGGCGAGATGATCTCTAGCACGAGGAGCACGCCGGTGACCGGCAGCCAGACGCCGTCCGATGGCGCCTTGCTCCAGACGACCAGGTCTGGAATGCGTCCGCCGACGCCGCCGTCGCGCCCCGGAATCCGCAGCCCGACGGCCTGGGCGATCCGCTCCGCCGGCACCCCCGCTGCCGCGAGCCAGGCCATGATCCTGGTCGCGACGATCGCATGGGCATAGCCCTGAGGCGGCACGATGGACATCGCTCCCTCAGGGCCGATCTCGTAGCGGTGCACCTCATCGGCGGTCATCATCGCGGTCAGATCGTCGAGCGATACGACCGACGGCATGTTTCTGCCAACCGCGTCCCCGTTCATGGCGGCACTTTATCGGCCTTCCATGCCGGCGAGCGTCGCGACGCTGCGTGGTTGGCGTCGCATTGATCCGTTACATTGGCGCGCATGGTGGCGGGGGAAGGCGCGCTCTGGCGGGAGCTGGTCGCGGCCAGCCGGGACGGGCGGGTGGTGGACGGGCCGCGGGTCATCGACGCGGCCACGCTGCGGCGGGCGCTGCTGCAACCACCCGGGCCGGAGGACCACCCGACCGGGCAGCTCCACCTGCAGGGCATCACCATCGACGGAGACCTTGATCTGCGCGGGTCGACGCTCGGCGTGCAGCTCACCCTCATCGAGTGCGTCGTGCGCGGTGGGCTCAACCTGCTCGAGGCGTCGCTGCCCGGTCTTCAGCTCGACCGCACCACCGCGGCCTGGGTGGACGCCGCCAACTGCGTGATCACCCTGGAGGTCTGGCTCAAGGAGTCGTCCTTCCCGTCGGGGATCGACTTCACCGACGCCCGGGTCGGTGGGTCGATGCACCTCGACGGGTCGACGTTCGGGCCCCAGGACCGCACCGACGCCATCTCGGTCGTGCCGCGCGGCTGCCCGGTGCGGATGCGGCGGCTCACCATCGGGGGCATGCTCAGCGCGCCGCGGATCGACTGCCAGGGCATGTTCGACCTGGCCAACTCGCGGATCGGCGGCGACCTCGAACTGGACAGCTCCCGGCTGGCCGCGCGCGGCGCGGACGGGGCGGTGCCGGGCACCGCGCTCAACGGGCCCGAGCTGCGGGTCGGCGGATCGCTCAGCGCCGACCGGCGGCACGAGCGGGCCCGCCGGTCGATCGTGCACGCCGAGGTCAACGCCCGGCCGGTCGGCTCCGACCGCACCACCGGCGACCTGCTCGACGTGACCGGGCGGCTCTACCTGCCGGGGGTCGTCATCGGCGGGATGGTCGACCTCAGCGCCGGCCGGCTCACCGCCGTCGAACCCGAGCGCGGCCTGCGGCGGGCGGCCGGGCCGAGCGGGGACGCCGAGTTCGACCCGACCGCCCTGGTCGTACTCGACCGGGCCGAGGTGCGCGGGAACGTCGAGTTCGACGCCGGGTTCACCGCCCGCGGCAGCGTGCGCCTGTCCGGCGCCGAGATCGGCGGCGACCTGCGCTTCGACGGCTCGTCGCTGGGGCGCACCGGCGAGGCGTACGCGGTGGTCGCCAACGGTGCCGTCGTACGCGGGCACGTCACCGTCGCGGACGCTGCCGTCGCCGGGGAGATCTGCCTGCAGGACGCCCGCATCCAGCACAGCGTGCTGCTGCAGCGGGCCACCCTGACCAACCCCGGCGGCAACGCCCTCAACCTGCACCGGGCCCGGGTGGGCGGCACCATCGACTGCGGCGAGGTCACCGCCCAGGGTTCGCTGCGGCTGGCCGACGTCACGGCCGGCTCGGTGTTCGTCTCCGGCGCCCGGCTCAGCGCGCCCTGCCGCACCGACCAGCGCATCTACCGGCCCGGCACGCGCGGGTTCGACCCGGTGCTCAACCTCATCGGCGCGGAGATCACCGGGACCGTGCGGGGCAACCCGGCCGGGCGGCCGTTCACCGCGCAGGGCGTGGTCGGGCTGCGCGGCGCCCGGATCTCCCGGTCCGTGCAGTTCATCCAGGCCGAGATCAGCTCGGGCGAGGGGCTCGCGCTGGACGCGTCCACCACCAGCTGCTCCGACCTCTACCTGTCCGGGCTCGACGCGGTCGGCGGGGTGCGGATCACCGACGCCCGGATCGCCGGCGACGTCGACCTGACCCGATGCCGGCTGCGGTGGAACGAGGTCGCGGTGGAAACCCTGCGCACCGGCGGGCGGCCCGATGCGTCGGTCGACGGCGGGGCGGCCGAGATCGGCGGGGACATCTGGTTCGACGGTGCCCGGGCCGAGGGGATGGTGCGCCTGCGGCGGGCCGTGGTGCGGCGGTCGGTCGGGCTCAAGGATGTCGTACTGGGCGCTCTCGCCGTACACGTCTCGGCCGAAGCTCCCGCCGACGTGGCCGCCACCCGCGAACGGGCCCTGATGATCGCGTCGGCAATGGCCGACGCGGCCGAGGCCGCGGTCGAGGGCGGCATCGAGGCCGCGCGGGCCGCCGCCGAACAGGCCCGGCGGGACGCCTCCCCCGAGGCGATCGACGCGGCCCGCGCGGCCGGCCCACCGCGCGTGCCGGAACAGCGGCGGCGCCGCCGGCGGGCCGCCGACCCGCCCGACCCCGGCCTGCTCGTGCTGGACCTGGCCGGCCTGCGCACCCCCGACCTGGTGGTCGCGCCCGGCCAGCCACTGCGCGGCAACGTCGACATGTCCCGGGCCGTGGTCATCTCGCTCACCGACAACGCCAACCTGTGGCAGGCCACCCACCTGGACCTGCACGGACTCGAATACCAGGTGCACATCGACCTGGACGCCCGGCCCGGCACCGCCGACTGGCACACCCAGATCCGCCGCTTCGAAAGCACCAAGATCCTGCCGCCGCCGTCCACGCTGCGCACCGACGTGGCCCTGCCGACCGGCCAGCTGTCCCAGCCGTATCTGCAGCTGGCCGCCATCTACCGGGCCACCGGTGCCGACTCGGTGGCCCGCCGCATCCTGTACGAGATGCGCAAACGCGAGTGGGCGCAACGCATCTCGGAGGCGCAGGGCATGCGCCGGTGGTCGCTCGCGGTGGCCGGCTATCTGTATCGGATCACCGTCGGCTACGGGTATCGGTTGCAGCTAGCGCTGTACTGGCTGGCCGGTCTGTGGTTGGCCGGCTTCCTGGTCTTCGGCTTCCTGGCCCCGGCCGAGCGACCGGACCCGGTCCCGGTGGTCGACGCGCGCGGCAACAGCAGCGAGTGCGTGGTGAAGCCGGCCGCCGACCCGGTCGCCGATCAGCCCGGTTACTGTGGCCGGTTCAGCCCTGGTCTGTACACGATGGACCTGCTGGTGCCGGTAGTAGACCTCGGCCAGAAGTCATCCTGGCACTACCGAAGCGAGGGACTGCAGATCGTCGCGGACGTCCTGCAGGTGGCCGGCTGGATCCTCGCCACGGCGGCAGCGACGGCTGCGCTCGGGCTTGTCGGCCGAGGCGAGAACTGAACCGGCATCACCCACACGACGGATACGAACGGGAGGCCGGTGCCGATTACGGTCTGAAGGCGTTCGCCCTGACGACCAAGGATCGGCCAATGACTGCAACCCAGCGCGACCTGCACCCCGCGATCACCTGGCGTTCGCAGCTCCCGCCCCCGTCCTCCAGCACCGCCGAACCGCTGACCTGCAGCTGGTCGTGCGACGGCCGACGGCTCCTGGTGATCAGCGACAGCGCCGAGGTATGGATGTTCCACGACGGCAGGTGGCGGCGCGAATGGCGCTCGGAAACGCTTTACCGGAATCCGGTCGGCACGGCGGTCTGGTCACCGTACGACGCCACCACCTTCGCGTGCGTGCGACAAGAGGGAGTGGAGGTCTATCGCACGACCAGCTCGCTGACCATGATGGTCTGGCGGCAACCGATGTCGCGTCGCCTGCATGCCGGCGGCTTGACGTTCTCGTCCCGCGGTGCGCGCCTGGCGATTGCCGATGGCTCGCGCACGGTCCACGTTACTCAGTTGACCGGTGGGGGAGTCGCCGCCGACCTGGTCCTGAAGGACACCGCCGACGAGGTGTACTGGTCACCGGCCGGCGACCAGATCGTTGTCCAGGGGCCGACCGGCACCCATATCCTGCCGGATCCGAACGCCGTCCCGGTTAAGCTGGCCGACTTCACGCGCCCGCTCACCGGCATGACCTGGTCGTGGAACGGCCGGATGCTGTGTGCGGCCGATGCGCACTCTCCCATGCTGCGTGTCTGGGACGCCGAGGGTAACTCCATTGCCGAGCTGGAAGGCCTGGTGAACGCCGTCGTCGCGTTCTCGGCCGACGACCGTCTGCTGTGTGCCGCCTACCAGCGGGAACTGCGCTGCTGGCGAACCGACACCTGGCAGATGGTGGTGCAGGCCGGTCTGGCCGACGCGGGGAACCAAGGCTGGGGCGTCGCGTCGTCTCCGGCCGGCCCGATGCTGGCGTTGTGGCGCCGAGGTATCCGCCGGCGCATCAACACCTACGAGGTCGACGTAGACACTCTCCTGGACGGGCCGGCCCATCCCAGCCGGACGTACCGCAACGCCAAGGTGGTGCTGGTCGGCGAGACCGGCGTCGGCAAGTCGGGTCTCGGTCTGGTGCTGAGTGGTCAGGCGTACCGCCCGACCGACTCCACCCACGCCCGCCAGGTCCTCACGTTTGAGGACACCGAGGTCGCGCTGCCGGACGGCGGGGTGGAGAGGCGCGAGACCCTGCTGTGGGACATGGCCGGCCAGTCCGGCTACCGGCTGATCCATCAGTTGCATCTCGCCGAGGCCACCGCCGCCCTGATCGTCTTCGACGGGCGGAGCGAGACCGACCCGTTCGCCGGTGTCCGTTACTGGGCTCGGGCCCTTCGCCAACAGTCCGGAGCGGCCGCGCTGCTGGTGGCGGCCCGCGGCGACCGTGGTGGTGTCCCGGCCGGCGACAAGCGGATCGCTGCCCTGCGGGACGAGCTGGGTCTGGTCGGCTACTTCGAGACGAGTGCACGGGAGGGGCGGCAGATCCCGGAACTGGCCGCCGCAATCCGGGCCACCATCGACTGGGGGGCGCTGCCGCTGTCGGTCTCCACCGAGCTGTTCGAGACGATCAAGCAGTTCTTGGTCGGGGAGCGTGACGGTGAACGGGTCCTGGCCACGGCCGGCGACCTGTTCCGTGACTTCCGGCGGCACCACCCGGCGCTACCGGACGACGGAAGCCTGCGGCCGAGCTTCGACGCGTGTGTGCGGCTGCTGGAGTTGCGCGACCTGCTCCGCCGGCTGTCGTTCGGTGACTTCGTCCTGCTCCGGCCGGAGATGCTGGACTTCTACGCGTCCGCACTCATCGACGAGGCGCGCGCCCAGCCCGACGGCCTCGGCTGCCTGAGCGAGCCGCGCGCACTTGCCGGTGACTTCCCGATGCCGAGCGACGGGCGCCTGCCGGCCGCCGAGGAACGGTTGCTACTCATCGCGGTCGTCGAGGAATTGCTGAGGCATGACCTGGGCCTGCGGGAGTTCAGCGACAGCGGCGTCGACCTGGTGTTTCCCTCGCAGCTCACCGCGGACCGTCCGATCGACGCCGACCCGGAGGCGGCCGACGTGGTGTTCCGGTTCGACGGTGCGGTGCACGCCGTCTACGCGACGCTCGTCGTGCGGTTGTCGCGCGTTTCGGCGTACTCGCAGAGCGAGATGTGGCGCAACGGGAGCACCTATCGGGCGAAGGTCGGTGGGGTGTGCGGCCTGCGGGTCGTGCAGGCCGAGGAGGGGCGCGGCGAGCTGACCGTGTTCTTCGACGCGGCTTCCAGTGAGGAGACGCGCTACCTCTTCGAGGACTACGTGCACGCGCACCTGCGGGCCCGGGCGATCGACGGTTCGGTGCGGCGGGAGCGGCTTTTCGTCTGCCCGAAGTGTGCCTACCGGGTGGATCCGGCGGTGGTGCGCCGCCGGCTGGAGCGGGGCGCCATCGACGTGCTGTGCGCCGACTGCGAGGAGGCCCGGATCCTGCTGCTCGACCGGGAGGAGCGGCTGACCCATGCGGCCGCGGTGCGGGACATGAACGCCAGCGCCGACGCAGGCCGGGAGGCCGCCGTGAACACGGCACGGATCCGTGGCAAGGAGGCCACCCAGGACTACGACGTTTTCCTGTCCTACAACACGGCCGACCACGGCGCTGTCGCGGAGATCGCCGGGCGGCTGCGGGACGCCGGGGTGCTGGCCTGGTTCGCGCCAGTCGACCTCGTGCCCGGCGCACGGTGGCGAGGGGAGCTCGAACGGCAGATTGGCCGGGTCCGGGCCGGCGCGATCTTCCTCGGGCCGCACGGCCTGGGCATGTGGCAGAAGATGGAAGAGGAACTGCTGGTTAACGAGTCCGCTCGGCGTGACCTGCGGATCATTCCGGTTCAGCTGCCCGGGTACGCGGGTCAGGTGACCGGCTTCCTGTCCCAGTGGCATGCCGCCGACTTTCGGCATGGTGACCCTGATCCGTTCGCCAGGTTGCTGGAGGGGATCACGCAGTAGGGTCGGTTTATGAGTTCAGCTATTGATTTGCACGGTGCTGCGCATGTGGAGCGCTACCTCGAGACCAACGGGGAGGACGGCTATCACTGGCGTAACGGGACCACCATCCTGATCCTGTTCACCACCGGGCGTAAGTCTGGGGAGCAGCGCTCGCACGCGCTGATCTACCGGGAGTTCGAGGGCGCCTACCTGGTCGTCGCGTCCAAGGGCGGCACGCCCGAGCCGCCGGCCTGGTTCGTCAACCTCACTGCCGACCCGAACGTCGAGGTGCAGATCAAGGGTGACCGGTTCCGGGCCACCGCCCGGGTCGCCACCCCGGCCGAGAAACCGGCCCGGTGGGCGGCGATGACCGAGGTGTGGCCCGACTACGACGAGTACACGAAGAAGACCGACCGGGAGATCCCGGTGGTCATCCTCGAGCGGGTCTAGGGTCTCAGCGGCACCACCTCGGGTGCACCGAGCCGGGCGGCGTCGGCGGTCTCGTCGTCGAGTTGTTCCTGGGAGCGCCGCTCGGCCTCGACCCGCAGGCGGTAGTGCTCGATCTCCCGTTCGGTCTGCGCCGGTGTCCAGCCCAGCACGCCGGCCACCAGTTCGGCGGCCACCGGTGCCGCGGCCACACCCCGGTCGAAGGTCTCGATCGAGATGCGGGTGCGGCGGGTGAGCAGGTCCTCCAGGTGGCGGGCGCCCTCGTGGCTGGCCGCGTAGACGAGCTCGGCTCGCAGGTAGTCGTCGGCGCCCTCGACCGGTGCGCCCAGTGCCGAATCCGCCCGGATCAGGTCCAGGACCTCGGTGACCAGGGTTCCGTACCGGCCCAGCAGGTGTTCTACCCGGGCCACGTGCAGGCCCGACTCGGCGGCCAGCACCCGGCGGCGGTTCCACAGGGCGGGGTATCCCTCGGCACCCAGCAGCGGCACGTCGTGGGTGCACGACGCCGGAACCGAGCGGCCCAGCCCGTGCACGCAGGCGTCGACCGCGTCGCGGGCCATCACCCGGTACGTCGTGTACTTGCCGCCCGCCACCACGACCAAGCCCGGCACCGGACTGGCGACGGTGTGTTCGCGGGACAGTTTCGACGTCGACTCCGACTCGCCGGACAGCAGCGGGCGCAGGCCGGCGTAGACGCCCTGCACGTCGGCCCGGCTCAAGGGCGTGGACAGCACCGAGTTGACGTGTTCCAGCAGGTAGTCGATGTCGGTGCTGGACGCGGCCGGATGCGCCTTGTCCAGGGTCCAGTCGGTGTCGGTGGTGCCGATGATCCAGTGCCGGCCCCACGGGATGACGAACAGGACGCTCTTCTCGGTGCGCAGGATCAGCCCGGTCCGGGACTGGATGCGGTCCCGCGGGATGACCAGGTGGATGCCCTTGGAGGCGCGCACGTGGAACTGGCCACGCTCGCCGATCAGGGCCTGGGTGTCGTCGGTCCACACCCCGGTCGCGTTGATCACCTGCTGCGCCCGTACCTCGAAGGTCTTGTCATGTTCCAGGTCTTGAACCCGGACCCCGGTGACCCGCTCACCCTCCCGGAGGAAACCCACCACTTTGGTCCGCGACGCGACGTGCGCGCCGTAGGCGGCGGCGGTCCGGGCCAGGAACATGGTATGCCGGGCGTCGTCGACCTGGGCGTCGTAGTACTGCAGCGCGCCGACCAGCGCGTCCTTCTTCAGCGCGGGGCATTCGCGCAGCGCACCTCGCCGGGTCAGGTTGCGATGGTGGGGGAGTCCGCCACCGAGCGCCATGGTGTCGTAGAGGGTGACCCCGCTGCCCGCGTACACCCGTTCCCAGCCGTGGTGCAGCAGCGGATAGAGGAAGCGCACCGGCCGGACCAGGTGCGGCGCCAGCCGGGTGAGCAGCAGACCGCGCTCCCGCAGCGCTTCGCGGACCAGCGCGAAGTCGAGCATCTCCAGGTAGCGCAGCCCGCCGTGGATCAGCTTGCTGGACCGGCTGGAGGTGCCGGATGCGAAGTCGCGGGCCTCGACCAGGCCGGTCGACAGGCCGCGGGTGGTGGCGTCGAGGGCGCAGCCCGCGCCGACCACGCCACCGCCCACGACCAGGACGTCGAGCTCGGCGCCGGCCAGCGCGGCCAGCGCCGAAGCCCGATACTCCGGGGACAGAGCGACCATCAGGACACGTCCACCCAGTCGAGAGTGCGCTCGACCGCTTTCTTCCATCGTGCATAGCCGGTTTCGCGTTGAGAAGAGGACCACGTCGGCTGCCAGCGCTGCGACTCGTTCCAGTTGTCCCGCAGCTCGTCGGTCGACTTCCAGAAACCAACAGCCAGACCGGCCGCGTACGCCGCGCCCAGCGCGGTCGTCTCGGCCACCACCGGACGGCTGACCGGTACGCCGAGGACGTCGGCCTGGATCTGCATGCAGAGGTTGTTGGCGGTGATGCCACCGTCGACCTTGAGTACGTCGAGGGTGACGCCGGAGTCGGTCGCCATCGCGTCGACGACGTCGCGGCTCTGGTAGCAGATCGCCTCCAGGGTGGCCCGGGCGATGTGCGCGTCGGTGTTGAACCGCGACAGGCCGACGATGGCGCCGCGGGCGTCGGACCGCCAGTACGGTGCGAACAGGCCGGAGAACGCCGGCACGAAGTACACCCCGCCGCTGTCCGGCACCGACGCGGCCAGGGCCTCGCTGGCGGCCGCGTCCTTGATCACGTGGAGCTGGTCGCGCAGCCACTGCACCGCCGAACCGGTGACCGCGATCGAGCCTTCCAGCGCGTACACCGGGGCTGCGTCTCCGAATTTGTAGCAGACGGTCGTGAGCAGGCCGTTCTCCGAGCGCACCAGCTCGGTGCCGGTGTTGAGCAGCATGAAATTGCCGGTGCCGTAGGTGTTCTTGGCCTCGCCCGGCGCGAAGCAGACCTGCCCGACGGTAGCCGCCTGCTGGTCGCCGAGGTCGCCGGTCAGCGGCACTTCGCCGCCCAGCGGCCCGGGCCAGCGGGCCACGCCGTAGGTGTTCGGGTCGGACGACGGCCGGATCTCGGGGAGCATCGAGCGCGGGATCCCGAAGAAGCCCAGCAGTTCGTCGTCCCACTGCAAAGATTCAAGATCCATCAGCATGGTACGGCTGGCATTCGTCACGTCGGTGACGTGATTCCCGCCGTCCACGCCGCCGGTCATGTTCCACAGCAGCCAGCTGTCGGTGTTGCCGAAGATGGCATCGCCCCGTTCGGCCGCCGCGCGTACCCCGTCGACGTTCTCCAGAATCCACTGGATCTTGCCGCCGGAGAAGTAGGTGGCCGGCGGCAGGCCGGCCTTGCGGCGGATCACGTCGCCGCGGCCGTCCCGGTCCAGAGCGGACGCGATCCGGTCGGTGCGGGTGTCCTGCCAGACGATCGCGTTGTAGTAGGGCCGGCCGGTGGTGCGGTCCCACACCACCGCGGTCTCCCGCTGGTTGGTGATGCCGAGCGCGGCCAGATCGCTGGCCTGCAGGTTGGCCTTCTGCATGGCGGTCCGCACGACGGTGGTGGTCCGGTCCAGGATCTCCACCGGGTTGTGCTCGACCCAGCCCGCCTGCGGCAGGATCTGCTCGTGCTCCAGCTGGTGGCGGGCGACCTCGTTCCCGGCATGGTCGAAGACCATGAAGCGGGTACTGGTGGTGCCCTGGTCGACGGCGCCGACGAAGTCAGCCATGCGTTGCCTCCACGTTGTCGCGTTGGGTCGGGATCTCGCCCGGCTCCTGCGGTGCGTCGGACGGCAGGAACCGCCCGATCAGTGCCTGGTACAGCCCGGCGCCGATCAATCCACCGATAATGGGGGCGACGATCGGAATCCAGAAGTACAGATAACCCGTCTGGTCCCGCATTGCCCCGCCGTACCCGGTGAAGAAGCTGGCGAGTCGCGGCCCGAAGTCGCGGGCCGGGTTGATCGCGTACCCCGCGTTGGTGCCCCACGCCATCCCGATCGCGACCACCAGAAGGCCGATGACCACCGGGGCGAGGTTGGCGAGCGGTGCCGTGTTGGCCGAGTCGGTGATGGCCAGGATCAGGAACAGCAGGATGGCCGTACCGATGATCTGGTCGCGGAAGGCTCCCCACTCGCCGACCGGGAGGGTTCCGTTGCCCGGCAGGGTGGAGAAGACGCCCTGCGTCTTGATCGTCAGGCCGGGGTCGGCGGCGTGCAGGACCTCGGTGTAGTTCCAGCGCACCAGCAGGGCGGCGACGAACGCCCCGAGGAACTGCGCGAGTGCGTACGGGGCCACCTTGCGCCATTCGAAGCCCTTGAAGACCGCGAGTGCGATGGTGACGGCCGGGTTGAGATGGGCGCCGCTGACCCGGGCCGCCACGTAGACGCCGAGTGTCACGCCGAGGCCCCACGACCAGGCAATACTGTCGTGATCGCCGATGCCGGCACCCGCTACCTGAGCGACCACGCCGACGCCGAAGAGGATGAGGATCATGGTTCCGGCGAACTCGGCGGCAAGCTCGCCCAGCAACCCCGGAATCTTGAGTCGTTCCGCCATGTGCCCTCCTTGCTCGATCCTCCGGACGCTAGGTAGCGGTCCAGGCACGAGCAATGACGACCGTTCGGCATTACCGAACATTGATCACGGTGAGCGTTCACGTCGTGGCATAGAGTCGGTAACGTGCCCGGAACAGTGCAGTCGATCGAACGGGCCGCCGCGGTCCTGCGCCTGCTGTCGGGCGGATCGGGGCGCCTTCCCCTGGGCGAGATCGCCCGCTCGCTCGACCTGGCCAAAGGCACCACCCACGGCATCCTGCGCACCCTGCAACACGTCGGATTCGTCGAACAGGACCGCGTCTCCGGCCACTACCGGCTCGGCCCCGCCCTGCTGCACCTGGGCGCCAACTACCTGGACGTCAACGAACTGCGCTCCCGCTCGATCAACTGGGCCGACCCGCTCGCGGCACGCAGCGGTGAGGCCGTCCGCATCGGCACCGTCCTGGCCGGACAGGTGCAGGTCGTCCACCATGTCTTCCGCCCCGACGACACCTTCCAGACCCTCGACGTCGGCACGATGCTGCCGCTGCACGCCACCGCGCTCGGCAAGGTGCTCGTCGCCTATCGGGCGGCGGCCGTCGCCCCGCCCCGCGAACTCGACCGCTTCACCCGCCGCACGATCTTGACCCCCCGAGCATTGGCCGCCGAACTCCACCGGGTGCACGAGTCCGGCTGGGCCGCCGACATCGAGGAGATGACCCCCGGCATCGCGGCGGTGGCCGCGCCGATCCGCGGTTACGGCGGCCTGGTGGTCGGCGCGCTGGGCATCAGCGGCCTGGTCGAACGCATCTGCGACAGCCACTACCACCCACATCAGCACCTGGTCGCCTACGTCCGGGACGCGGCCCGCGCCATCTCCCAGGACCTGGGAGCCGCCCGTCGGTAAGGACTCTCATGACCGAGCGTTTCGTAGTCACCATCGACCAGGGCACCACGTCCACCCGGTGCATCGTCTTCGACAGCCGCGGCCGCCTGGTCTCGCTGGCCCAGCACGAACACAAGCAGTACTTTCCCCGGCCCGGCTGGGTGGAGCACGACGCCGCCGAGATCTGGCGCAACGTGGAGCGGCTGGCTCCCGAGGCCCTGCGCCGGGCCGGCATCACCGCCTCCCAGGTGGCCGCCCTCGGCATCGCCAACCAGCGGGAGACCACGGTGCTCTGGGAGCGGGACACCGGTCTCCCCGTCGGCCATGCGATTGTCTGGCAGGACACTCGTACCGATGGCTTGGTCCGGTCTTTGTCTTTGACCGAAGGCGCTGATCAGGTGGAGCACGACTCCGCGCTGCCGATGGCGACCTATTTCTCCGGGCCGCGCGTGCGCTGGCTGCTCGACCATCATCCCGAGCTGAGCGAGCGGGCCGAACACGGCGAGATCCTCTTCGGCACCATGGAGACCTGGCTGATCTGGAAACTGACCGGCGGCCTGCACGTCACGGATGTCACCAACGCCAGCCGCACCATGCTGCTCGACATCCACACCCTCGACTGGTCGCCGGCCGCCCTGGCGTTCTTCGGCATTCCCCGGGCCATGCTGCCCGAGGTAAGACCCTCGGTCGGGGTCTTCGGGACGGCGGTGGCGGCTTTCCCGGGCGTACGCATCGGGGCCGCCCTAGGCGATCAGCAGGCAGCTCTCTTCGGCCAGACCTGCTTCGCGCCCGGCGAGGCCAAATGCACGTATGGCACCGGAAGCTTCCTGCTCCTGAACACCGGCGCCGAGCTGGTCCGCTCCACCCACGGCCTGCTGACCACGGTCGCCTATCAAATGCAAGGACAACCAGCGGCGTACGCGCTGGAAGGCTCGATCGCGATCACGGGTTCCCTGGTGCAGTGGTTCCGGGACCAGCTGGAGCTGATAGCCAGCGCCCCCGAGATAGAGACCTTGGCCCGCACGGTGGCCGACAACGGCGGTTGCTACATCGTCCCGGCGTTCTCCGGCCTGTACGCCCCGTACTGGCGAAGCGAGGCCAGGGGAGTGATAGTCGGCCTGACCTCCTACATCACCAAGGGCCACCTGGCGCGCGCGGTCCTTGAGGCCACGGCGTGGCAGACCCGCGAGGTGGTGGACGCGATGAACGCCGATTCGGGCCTGGACCTGACCACGCTGCGGGTGGACGGCGGCATGACCGCCGACAACCTGCTGATGCAGTTCATCGCCGACGTCCTGGACGTGCCGGTGGTCCGCCCGCTGGCCATCGAGACGGTGTCGCTGGGCGCGGCGTACGCGGCCGGCTTGGCCGTGGGTTACTGGCCCGACCTGGAGGGCCTACGCCAGAACTGGCACCGAGCCGCCCAGTGGCTACCGACCATGGACCCAGCAATCCGCACAGCCGAGTACGGCAACTGGCGCCGAGCGGTAGAGCGAACCTTCGACTGGACCCGCCCGGCCTGAACATAGGACGAGCCGAGCCTCTGGCCGCCCAGCCGGCCGGCGCGGAGATCAGCGGGCCTGACCGCTCGGTAGCCGTATATGCACGGAGCGTCTACGCTCGGATCATGTCCGGGGAGTGGGCCGATCTGCAGGACCTGGTGGAGTCTGTCGCCATAGCCCTGCGTGACGCCCTCAAATCGGAAGCCCCAGGCTCCGAGCCGACGGTGCGGGTGCACTCGGACGAGGATGCGCATGAGCTGATTGTCGAGCTGCCGGGCCTGCAACCGGTCCGGTTGCGTTTGACGGCCGACGTCCTCCGCCGTGCGCACAGCCGAGGGCTGACCCCAATCCAGCTATTGGCCGTGGCCTTCAGCAACCGGAATTCGGAACGATCCGATTCGCATTGGCTGCCTCGGCGCATCGGCGCGACGCTCGTGGAGACGGCACGGAGTGGCGCCGACGAGAGCTCGCGCCTGACTGTTGCTGATCCTGAGGCAACCCGCTACGACGCCGACGCGCTGAGGTCGAAGGTGGTCGCCGCGGTGACGCGGGCGTTGCTGCGGCGCGTCCTGGTTCTGCTCCGCCGGAGGCTCCGGGTTCGGGTCAGGTGTCGACCAGTGACCACATTCCCTCTGCACGGCGGGGACCACTCGGTCCATTGTCACCGCAGCCGCGCACCCAGCACCGCCCGGAAGACCAGCCCATTGGCCTTCCGGGAGTTCGCCGTGCGTTGAACGGACTGCTCCCGATCTCGTTGGGGAGCCTGTCTTGTTACCACCGTGGATCGCCGAGGTGATCGGCCAGTCGCGCGTCGTCGGCATTGCTGCCATGCTGGTCTTTCTGCTCGGCCGACTGCTCTCGCCGCTCAACCTCGCCTGCTGGGTGGCACTTCTGGGCGGTGAACGACGATCCAGCAGGGCGTTCCGGCTCATCGCGCTGCTCCGGGAAGAACATCAGGTCCCGGAGCCGGACGAGGAGGGCCAGCTCGAGTCACCGCCTCCGGCGGCGCATCCGCCGCCGACGACGCCTTGACGCGGGGCCGGCCGCGGTAACGGCCCGCCTGACCGCTCAGGCTGGGTGGGCGGCGACGTAGTCCTGCAGTTCGCGGTGGCGGAACTGGTAGCCGGCGCCGGCGATGCGGAGCAGGCCGGCCCGGTGGCAGGCGTCCAGGAAGCGGCCCAGGCGCCACGGCAGCCAGCGGCGGGTGACGCGGCGGGTCAGCAGCAGCATGGCGGCGTACCGCAGGGTGATGATGCCGGTGCCGGAGGCCAGGGCGATGAGGACCCCGAACCGGAATCCGGACCCGAAACTGGCGAGTACGCCGGTCTGCTCATGCAGGTCTCCACTCGCGGACAGGTAGGCGGTCACGATCCAGCTCCGGATCCCGAAGGCGGCTCCGAACACGAGGGTGAGCGCGATGTCGTTCTGGATGATCGACCGTGGGCTGGCGGTCGCGGCGGGACCGCCGTCCATGAGCCCGAGTACGAGGCCGAGGGTGAGCCCGAACAGCAGGCCCTGTCCGAGGGCCTCGCCGGCATCCCACAGCAGGCCCGACGGCGAGATGTGGGTCAAGCCTTCGAGAGCCAGCTGTAGCCCGAGCCCGAGCCCACCGACCATGGCGAGGATGAGCCGGAGCCGGCCCGCCGGGGTGCGCAGCTGGGCGGGGTCGGCCCGCCGGGGCTTCGGCCACCGCCGGGACCAGGTCCGCCAGATGCCGGTGAACAGGAGGCCGACCAGCAATGCGCTGCCGAAGGACGGCGAGTCCAGCAATTCGTCTAAATACGTATAAAGGTGGTAAAGCCAGAACGGGAGCAGGAGGGTGAATGAGAGCGCGCGCGGCAACCACCGGCCCGCGATCGGCCACAGCTCATGAGGCGCGATGTCGGTGCCGGACAGACGCCGGCCACCCAGCCCCCGATGCGATTGCCGGTTCCGGTTCAGGTGGCCGGCCAGCACCGACAACCAGCGCTGCACCCGCGCCGCGTCGTAGGGAACGCCGGTAACGCTCCGCAGGGTGGCGGGCACGAACATGGCGAGGAGATGATCCCGCACCTTCTCCGCGGTGTTCAGCGCGGGATCGGTCAGCCGGCCAGGATCCATCGGGAACTCGCCGCCCGGCCCGCGCTGCTCGTAGACGGTCACGGCCAGCGTCAGCCGCCACGGGGTGGCCAGGCCGGTCGCCAGCGCACCGTACGGATCACGGTCGATGCGCTCCAGCACCGGCCACCACCGCCGGCCGTAGGCCGCGCGAGACGTGACGAACTGCCGCATCTGCTCGGGGCTCAGCCGCCGGATCTCCAGGTGGGCGGCGTCCGCCAGCCGGTTGCCGCCCTCGACCAGGGCGCGCAGGTGGCCCGTGCGGCAGGTCACGATCAACGGCGCCTTGCCGCGGTACAGCTCGTACGCGTTGAACATCCGCAGTGCCTGCGCCGCCCGGGACTCGTAGCCGGGCCGTTCGGTCGCGTCCAGCTCGTCGAGGCCGTCCACGACCGGCAGCACCAGGCCGGCATCCACCAGGGCCTGCGCGGAGCGGGGCGGCAGCCGGTAGACCTGGACCAGGTGCGCGGCGAGCCACTGCGGCATCTGGACCGTGCCGGGATCCCAGGACGACGCCGACAGGCGTACAGGAACCGGGTCGCCGTCGGCCCGGGCCTCCAGCAGCATCATGATCAGCTCGACCGCCAGCACCGTCTTGCCGGCGCCCGCCTCACCGGCGACCATCATCCGGCGCGGCTGCAGGGCGCGGTAGTGGTCCGCCACCTGGCTCAACCGGCCCGGCCGGCGGGCACCGTCGGCGTACAGGTCGTAGACCACGTCGATGGCGTCACCGGCCCCGCCGAGCAGCTGCCGCCGGGCCTGCTGTTCCCGGCTCAGCACCAGCCCGGCCAGCCGCTTGGTCAGCAGCGCGGTGTCGGCCTGCTGCAGCCGCCAGGCCCGCACCGCGACCACCAGCGACGCGATGCCGACCAGCAACGACGCGAACCCGATGGCCGCACCGAGCGGATCGACGTCGCCCAGCGTCAGGGACCCGAGCGTCGACAGCCCCACGACTAGCGCGAGCATTGCCACGACAGCGAACGCCACACCGCGTAACCGTTGTCCATGCACGACCGACCATGTTGGCGAAGTTCCCGCCGGAAGGAAATCCCCGATTCGGGCGTTGCCATCCGGCTGCGCCACCCCGCCGGGCCTTCATGTTCTGGACGCCGGGCGGTCAGGCGCCGGTCACCACCACGGACACCATTGTCGCGTTGAGTAGTCCCATCATTCTCGGCCAGCAGATGCGGTGACATGTTCGGGCTCATGATCGGTGCCGTTGCGGTGGCGTGGGGTGTCGTGATCGCCATGCTCGACCAGCCCGGCGCGTTCTCCGGACGACACCTCAACCGGCTGTGCACGGCCTTGCTGATCGGCTGCGCGGTGGTCACCGTCACCGGCGGCGTGGCCGCGGCGACGATCTACCGGTAGCCGTTGCCATCCACCGGCTGAGCGGTCAGCCCAGCGCAGCGGCGGCGGCCCGCAGGTCGTCCAGGGCTGCTCGGGTGAGGCGTGCCAGTTCCTCGCCGGTGTCGTGGTCGCCCTCGGACCAGGTGGCGAAGCCGCGCTTGAAGGCCAGCACGCCCAGCTCGCCGGCGAGGGCCGCGGTGGGGCCGGGCACGCCCCGGGCGACCAGGGCGGCGGTCATCGCGGCGGCCAGGCTGACGCTCTTGAGCGCGTCGCGTTCCTGCAGTTCGGCGCTGGCCGCGACGGCCGCCTTCACCCGCGGTGCCAGCTCGCGGTTCACCGGGCCCATCGCCATCGACGCCCGTTCGAGGCCGGCCGCGATCGCCTCGAGCGGGCCGGCCCCGGCCGGTGCCTCGGCGATGCCCTCGGTCAGCAGCAGGCTCAGCGCTTCCTGCCCGGCCACCAGCAGCTCGCGCTTGTCGGCGAAGTGCCGGAAGAACGTGCTCTTGGTGACGCCGGCCCGCTCGGCGATCTGCGCGACAGTGGTGGCGTCGTAGCCCTGCTCGGTGAACAGGTCGACGGCGGCCAGCACGAGGCGTTCGCGTGCGCCCGGTTCCCATCTACCCATGGGTTACATCATAGGTGATGGGACAACAGTCCCATCGCGGTGTAGCGTTTGACGGGACAAGAGTCCCATCACTTGCGGGAGAGCTTCCATGCACGTCTTCATCACCGGTGGCACCGGCCTGATCGGCACCGCCGTCGTCACCGAGCTGCTCGGCCACGGCCACACCGTCCTCGCGCTCGCCCGTTCCGACGCGTCCGCCCAGGCCCTCGAGAAGGCCGGCGCCGAGCCGCTGCGCGGAAGCCTCGCCGACCTGGACGCCGTGCGGGCCGGGGCGGCCCGTGCCGACGGCGTGATCCACCTGGCCTTCTCCAACGACTTCAGCAGTGCCGACGCGGTCGCGCGGTCAGTCGCCGAGGAGACCGCCGCCCTGACCAGCCTGGGGGAGGAGCTGCGGGGCAGCGACCGGCCGCTGGTCACGGTGTCCGGCACGCCGTGGGTGCCGGGCCGGCTGTCGGTCGAGACCGATCCGCTGCCGACCGACGGCATCGTCGGTGGCCGGGGCCGCACGGTCACCGCGATCCTCGGGCTGACCGGGGTGCGGACCTCGGCCATCCGGCTCCCGCGCACGGTGCACAACAACGGTGCCGGTGGCTTCGCCGGGTTGCTGACCCAGATCGCCCGGCAGGCCGGGGTCTCCGGTTACCCGGGGGACGGCACTCAGCGCTGGCCGGCCGTGCACGCGCTCGACGCGGCCGTGCTCTTCCGGCTCGCGCTGGAGCAGGCGCCGGCCGGGACGGCCTGGCACGCCGTGGCCGACGAGGGCGATCAGGTGCGGGACATCGCCGCGGTGATCGGGCGGCGGCTCGGCCTCCCGGTCCAGCCGCTGCCGGAGGAGAACTTCGGGCCGCTCGGCGCGATCTTCGCCACCGACCAGCCGTCGTCCAGTGTCTACACCCAGGAAAAACTCGGCTGGAAGCCCGTACACCCGAGTCTGTTGGCGGACCTGGAGAACATCCGGCCGTAAGAAAGAAAGAAGGCGGGGGGCCTTGGCCCCCCGCCGAAAAAACCTAGCCCTTGACGCTGCCGGCCAGCAGGCCGCGGACGAAGAACCGCTGCAGCAGCAGGAACACCGTCACCGGGACGATGATCGAGACGAAGGCACCCGCCGAGAGGAGCTGCCAGGCAGTGCCTCGCGTACCGCTCAGGTTGGCCAGTTGCAGGGTGATCGGTGCTACCTCGTTGCCGCCGCCGGCGAAGACCAGCGCGACAAGCAGGTCGTTCCAGGTCCACAGGAACTGGAAAATGCCGAATGCCGCCAGTGCGGGGGTGAGCAGTGGCAGCATCACTTTGAAGAAGATCGATACATGGCCGGCGCCGTCGATCCGGGCGGCCTCGATCAGGGTGGCCGGGATCTCCTGCATGAAGTTGTGCAGCAGGTAGATGGCGAGCGGCAGGGCGAACGTCGAGTGGGCCAGCCACAGCGTCCAGAACGTGCCGGTGAGGTGCAGCTTCACGAAGATCTCGAGAATCGGGATCAGGGTGACCTGCAGTGGCACGATCTGCAGCGCGAAGATGGCCAGGAACAGGAAGTTCTTGCCCTTGAAGTTGATCCAGGCGAAGGCGTACGCGGAGATCGACGCCAGCGCGAGCGGGATCAGCACCGCGGGGATGCAGATCACCAGCGAGTTGACGAAGTAGTCGCCCAGGTTGACGCCACCGTCCTGGCCGAACACCGCCTTGTAGTTCTCCATCGTGACCTGCGGGTCACTGAAGAACGTCCACCAGCCGGTGCGCTTGATCGCCCGCTCCGGCCGGAACGAGGAGACCAGCAGGCCGAACGTGGGGAGTGTCCACAGCACCGCGATCACGATCGCGGCCAGGGACGCCCACGGCGAGCTGAGCTTCTTCTTGGCGATCGAGGCGGCCGTCTCCGGCTTCGGCTTGAGGGCCGGGTCGGTCGTCAGCGGAGTAACGGTGCTCATCATGCCTCCGACGATTGACGGACCTGGCGGATGTTGTACGCCACGATCGGGATGACCAGGATGAACAGCAGCACCGCGAGCGCGGCACCGAGACCCTGGTTGTCGGCCCGGAACGTCTGGCTGTAGAACTCGTTCGCCACGACGTTGGTCTTGAACTGGCCGCCGGTCATGGTGCGGACGATGTCGAAGACCTTCAGCGTGCCGATACCGATGGTGGTGAGCACGACCACGACGGTCGGGCGCACGCTCGGCAGCGTGATGTTCCGGAACATGCTCCACGCGTTGACGCCATCGAGCCGCGCGGCCTCGATGATGTCGTCCGGGATCGCCTTGATGGCCGCCGAGAGGATGGTCATGGCGAAGCCGGCCTGGATCCAGATCATCACGACGATCAGCAGGAACGTGTTGAGTGGTGACTCGATCAGCAGCTGGACCGGCTTTCCGCCGAGCCAGACGATGATCTGGTTGATCAGGCCGATCTGCTTCACGTTGCCCTGGTCGGGCCGGTACTCGTACATGAACTTCCAGATGACCGAGGCCGCCACGAAAGAGATCGACATCGGCAGGAAGATCAGGGCCTTGGCCACCGATTCGAACGGCGACCGGTCCACCAGAATGGCGTACAGGAGGCCGACCGCGGTTGCCACGAATGGCGTGAGCACCACCCAGAACACCGTGTTGCGCAGGACGGTGAGTTCGTCCTTGTCACTGAAGATGGTTTTGTAGTTGTCAAAACCGATGAAGCCCTTGCCGGCCGCGTCGAAGAACGACTCGTAGATGGTCCGCAGGCCCGGATAGACCAGGCCGACCAGCAGCAGCAGCACGGCGGGCGCGAGGTACAGGTACCCCACCCATTTGTCGCCGCGCTTGCCGCGGCCGAGTCGTCCGGCGATGAAGAGAATGACGCCCATGATGGCGGCGAACAGCAGGAGTGCCGCGAGCATCTGGAGAAGCTTGCCTGGGGTGGTGGAGGCGGCATTGAACACGCGACCCGAACCTCCTTCGTGCTTATTTCAGAGGAGAGAGGGTAGGGCCGGCCGGGAGATTTTTCCTCCCGACCGGCCCCGGTGGAGCTATTCAAACCAATTGCTTACTTCGGCCAGGCCTTTTCGATGTTGTCCACCGTGGTCTTGGTGTCCTGGCCGGTGATCCAGTTGGTGGCCTGCTTCCAGAACGCGTCCGAGCCGACCGCGGCGGGCATCTGGTCGGAACCGTCGAACCGGAACTGGGTCGCCGGGTCGAGCAGGATCGTAGCCGCCAGCTTGTCGATCGGGTTGGTCAGGTTGTTCGGGTCGAGGCCCTTGTTGGCGGTGACCCAGCCGCTGGACAGCTTGGCCTTGGTGTTGGCCCAGGTGTCCGACGACAGGTAGGTCTGGAACGCCTTGACCTCGGGGCGGTCCGCGAAGGCCACCACGAACTCGCCGCCGCCGAGAACCGGCTTGCTGCTGGCGTCCTTGCCGGGCAGGTAGAACGCGAAGACGTCGCCGTCCTCGGCCACCTTGGTCTTCTTGTCGAAGTTGGCCGCGTAGAAGCTGGCCTGGCGGTGCATGAAGCAGGTGCCTTCGGTGATCGGCAGGCCGGCGTCCTGGAACGTCGTGGTGGCGATGCTCTTCACGTCGCCGAGGCCGCCGTTGACGTACTTGTCGTTCTTCAGGTAGGCACCGACGGCGTCAAGCGCGGCCGTGGGCTCGGCGCTGTTGAACGCGATCGTGTGGTTGACCCACTTGTCGTACTCCTCCGGGCCGTACAGCCGGAGCATGAAGTCTTCCATCCAGTCGGTGATCGGCCAGCCCGTGGCGTCACCGGAGGAGATGCCCGCGCACCACGGCTTGGCGCCGGTGGCGGCGATCTTGTCGCTCAGCGCCTTGAGCTCGTCGAGCGTGGTGGGGACCGTGTAGCCGGCGTCCTTGAAGTCGGTCGGCGAGTACCACACCAGGGACTTCACGCTGGCACCCAGCGGGGCACCGTAGAACTTGCCGTCGACTGTGGCGTAGGCCTTCCAGTCCTTGCCCCAGAACTTGTCGACATTGGCCGAGACCTCGTCGGGCGCCACGACCGCCTTGCCGGTGGCCACGAGCTGCTTGACCAGGCCGGGCTGCGGCACGATCGCGAGGTCCGGCGGGTTGCCGGCCTTGGCGCGCACCAGGATCTGGGTCTCGAAGGACTTGTCACCCTCGTACTTCACCGTGGCACCGGTGCAGCTCTCGAAGGGCTTGTACGAGTTGATGTGCGGGGTGTCCTCAGGGGTGACGATTCCGGTGTAGATCGAGATCGTCTTGCCCTTGATGTCCCCGAACTTGGTGTATGGCGAACAGTCGATCGCCGACGCCGAGGCGTCGGTCGTCGTGTCGCTGTCGGAGTCATCGCTGCCACCGCAGGCTGCCACGCTGAAAATCAGCCCGGCGCTCAGCGTGCCGGCGAGCACGGCCCGAAAACGCGGGCTCGTAGGTTGACCGAACATACCGCTCCCTATGTCAAATCGCGCCTCCGACGTCCGAAGACGTCGCCGTCCGAAGCGCTACTTGGCTCACAGTCAAGAGGTAACCGGGACGTTGCGCAATGATTTCCGCTTGATCGACTCGGTAACGATACGGCAGCGGTGTCCCGATCACCTTAACCGGTTAAGGGAGAACCGCTGGTCACGCCCCCAAAGCCCCTCTGAGGACCCTAGTCGCAAAGCGGCCGCCCCGCCGGGATATCTGGGATATCCGATGGGACGGCCGGTGTGTCTCGGCTAAAACGGGCTTACCCGGCGATTGCCAAGTATTTGTAACCGAGGCGCGCCATCCGGTCGGCGTCCAGCACGTGCCGGCCGTCGAGCAGGATCGGAGTGCGCATGAGGCCGACGAACTTGCTCCAGTCCAGCTCGAGGTATTGCGCCCACTCGGTTACCAGCACAACCGCGTCGCAGTCGTCGAACAGGGCGTCGATGGTGTCGCTGAAATAGGGGGCCAGATCGGGCTGCTCACGCTTGAAGCGCTCGCCCGCGATCGGGTCGTGCAGCCGCACCCGGGCACCCCGGGCCAGCAGCAGATTGGCGATGTCGAGCGACGGCGAGTCGCGCAGGTCGTCGGTGTTGGGCTTGAACGCCACGCCGAGCAGGCCGATCTTGCGGCCCTTGAGGATGCGCAGCTCGTCCTGCAGCCGCTCGACCGCGATCAGCCGCTGCCGGTCGTTGACCTCGCGGGCGGCCTGGACGATCGGCATCGAGTAGTTGTACTCGGCCGCGGTGGCGATCAGGGCCTTGGTGTCCTTGCCGAAGCAGGAGCCGCCCCAGCCGACGCCGGCCTGCAGGAAGCGCGAGCCGATCCGCTGGTCCAGCCCCATGCCCCGGGTGACCTCGGTGATGTCGGCGCCGACCTTGGCGGCCAGCTGGCCGATCTCGTTCGCGTAGCTGATCTTCAGAGCCAGGAACGCGTTGGCCGCGTATTTGATCAGCTCGGCCGAGGCGAGGTCGGTGGAGACCAGCGGGACCGCGCCGATGTCGTCCGGGCGCGGCGAGAAGCTCGGCGCCGTGAACGTCTGGTTGATGATCGGCCGGTAGAGCTGGTTGAGCACCTCGAGGCTGCGCGGATTGTCCGACCCGATCACGATCCGGTCGGGGAAGAGGGTGTCGTGGATC
This sequence comes from Paractinoplanes tereljensis, assembly GCF_016862435.1. Taxonomy (GTDB): domain Bacteria; phylum Actinomycetota; class Actinomycetes; order Mycobacteriales; family Micromonosporaceae; genus Actinoplanes; species Actinoplanes tereljensis. Next base: position 367,636 of record NZ_BOMY01000034.1, on the reverse strand, counting down.
GCGTTGCCCTCACGCAGGAACTCGGGATTGGAAGCCACCGAGAATTCGCAGCCGGCGGGCCGGTCGGCGCGCTGCGCGAACGACTCCCGGAGAATCGCGTCCACCCAGTTCCCGCTGCCGATCGGCACTGTCGACTTGTTCACCACCACGGTGAAGTCGTGGTCGAGATTGCCCGCCACGCTCTCCGCGGCCGAGCGCAGATAACGCAGGTCAGGGCTGCCGTCGGGGGCCGACGGGGTCTGCACGGCGACGAACACCACATCCGCGCCCGGTACGCCGTCGGAGTAGCTGGTGGTGAAGGTCAGATTGCCGGCCGCCTCGGCGAGCAGCTCGTCCATCCCCGGCTCGTAGATCGGGCAGCGTCCGCCGTTGAGCATGTCGACTTTGTGCTGGTCAAGATCGACGCAGGTCACCTGGTGCCCGAGGAAAGCGAGACTCACCCCGGTGGTGAGGCCGACATAGCCGGTACCGACGACGCAAACCTTCATGTAACGCTCCTCCACCGCCGGCCCGATCCGCTTGCCGGATCGTGTCTACCCCCGGTGTCGCTCGTGCAATCAGGCCAGAGGATACACGGCGCGGAAAACGCATCCAGGTGACCAAAACGTCCATCAGGTTGACGGTAAGTGGTCGCCCCATTTCGCGGTGTTGCTGAACGTTTTTAAGCAATTTAACGGCGTCAATTCCAAGAACGGGATGACAAAGGCGCGGTGCGGCCGGGGCCGGGACGGCCAAAATATCCACGATTGTCAACTCCGGGTTTCCAGGTCTTGACAGGGATGTGTCCGGCACCCGACGCTTCTGGGAGCGCTCCCATGTGCACGTACGTCAATGGAAGGTGCCGGATGAGAAGGCTTGCCCTTGGAGGGGCTGTCGCCGCCCTGTTAGTCGGGGCGGTGGCGGTCGCCCTGGCCCAGCCCAACACGGCCTCGGCCGCCGCGGCTGACCCGTACAACTGGAAGAACGTCCGGATCGACGGAGGCGGCTTCGTCCCAGCCGTCGTCTTCAACCCGGGCGAGAAGAACCTGATCTACGCGCGCACCGACATCGGTGGCGCCTACCGATGGAACGAGACCGGCCAGAGCTGGACACCGCTGCTCGACTGGGTCGGCCAGAACAACTGGGGTTACAACGGCGTGCTGTCCATCGCGCCCGACCCGGTCGACACCAACCGGGTCTACGCGGCGGTCGGCATGTACACCAACGACTGGGATCCGAACAACGGCGCCATCCTGCGCTCGTCGGACAAGGGCAACACCTGGCAGATCACCACGCTGCCGTTCAAGAACGGCGGCAACATGCCCGGCCGCGGCGTCGGCGAGCGGCTCGCCGTCGACCCGAACAACAACAAGAACGTGTACTTCGCGGCCGAGGGCGGCAACGGCCTCTACCGCAGCACCGACTACGGCGTGACGTTCAGCAAGGTGACCGCGTTCCCGAACGCCGGCAACTACGTGCAGGACGCGGCCGACACCAACAACTACCTCAACCAGAACCAGGGTCTGAGCTGGGTCACGTTCGGTGCCGCCAACCGCATCTTCGTCGGCGTCGGCGACAAGGCCAACCCGGTCTACACCTCGGCCGACGGCGGGACCACCTGGACCCGGATCGCCGGCCAGCCAACCGGCTATCTCGCGCACAAGGGCGTCGTGCAGGGCGACTATCTCTACATCGCCACCAGCGACACCGGCGGACCGTACGACGGTGCCGCCGGACAGGTCTGGAAATACCAGATCAGCACGGGTACGTGGACCGACATCACGCCGACCCCGGCCGCCGACGCGTACTACGGCTACTCCGGGCTCACCGTCGACCCGCTCAAGCCCGGCACCCTGATGGTCGCCACCCAGATCTCCTGGTGGCCGGACGCGATCTTCTTCCGCAGCACCGACTACGGGGCCACCTGGACCCGGGCCTGGGACTGGACGAGCTACCCCAGCATGTCCAAGCGGTACACGATCGACATCTCGGCCAACCCGTGGCTCGACTTCAACCAGAACCCGCAGCCGCCGGAGGCCACCCCGAAGCTCGGCTGGATGAACGAGACCCTCGCGATCGACCCGTTCAACTCCAACCGGCTGTTCTACGGCACCGGCGCCACCGTTTACAGCACGTCGAACCTGACGAACTGGGACACCGGCTCGACCATCACGATCAAGCCGCTGGCCAAGGGCCTCGAGGAGACCGCGGTGCTCGACCTGGCCGCCCCGCCGACCGGTGCGCCGCTGGTCAGCGCGCTCGGCGACATCGGCGGCTTCTACCACGCGTCGCTCGACGCGGTGCAGGCCAGTTTCCACGACACCCCGTCGCTGGGCAGCAACACGTCTCTCGACTTCGCCGAACTCACGCCCACGGTGTTCGCGCGAGTCGGAAACGCTGATGCGGCCCCGCACATCGGGATCAGCTCCGACGGCGGCAAGAACTGGTACCAGGGTCAAGAGCCGTCGGGGGTGACCGGCGGCGGAACCATCGCGGTCGGTGCCGACGCCGGGTACATGGTCTGGTCGCCGCAGGGAACCGGGGTTTACTACTCGACCACCCGAGGAAGCTCGTGGACCGCCTCCTCCGGCCTGCCGGCCGGCGCGATCGTCGAATCGGACCGGGTCAACCCCAAGACCTTCTACGCGTACGCCGCGGGGAAGTTCTACACCAGCAAGGACGGCGGGGCGACGTTCACCGCGTCGTCGGTAACGCTGCCCACCACTGGCCGGCTGCACTTGAAGGCCGTACCGGGAACTGAGGGTGAGGTTTGGGTCTCTGGCGAAAGTGGACTGTTCAAATCCACCGACGCAGGCGTCACCTTCACCAAGGTCACCTCGGTGACCTCGGGCATCAACGTCGCCTTCGGCAAGGCCGCCCCGGGCCAAGCGCACAAGGCGATCTTCCTGGTCGGCACGGTCGACGGCGTTACCGGCGTCTTCCGCTCCGACGACGCCGGCACCTCGTGGGTCCGGATCAACGACGACGCCCACCAGTACGGCAACGCCGGCGACGCACTCGCCGGTGACCCGAACGTCTTCGGGCGGGTCTACCTGGGCACCAACGGCCGCGGCATCTTCTACGCGGACCGGACGACGACGGCCACCACGGCGCCGACGACGTCACCGACCGTGACGCCGACCACCACCTCGCCGACGGTGTCGCCGTCCACGTCATCGCCTTCACCGACCACGTCACCGACCACGTCGCCCACCACCCCCGCCACCGGGGGCTGCACCGCGACCTACAAGGTGACCGGCCAGTGGGGCGGCGGCTTCCAGGGTGAGGTCGTCGTTCAGAACACCGGCTCCGCGGCCACCAAGAGCTGGGCCGTGAGCTGGACGTTCACCGGTGGCCAGGTCGTCTCGCAGGTCTGGAACGGCACCGGCACCCAGACCGGCACCGGCGTCCGCGTCGTGAACGCCTCCTACAACGGCACGCTCGCCGCGAACGGGTCCACCACGTTCGGCTTCCTGGCGAGCTCGGTCGGCACCACCAACCCGGTTCCCTCCCCGATCACCTGCTCAGCGTCCAGCTGAGTCGCTCCCCAACCCCCACGAAAGGAATCCCCCGTGCTCCCACGAGAGAGACGCCTGAGGCGCTTGCGCCGAGGGCTGGCAGTCGGTGGCACCGTCGTCCTCGGTGCCGGCGTTGCCCTGGCCGCGGGTGTCCCCGCCCAAGCGGCGGCCGGCTGCACCGTGGTCTACAAGGTGCAGAGCCAGTGGTCCGGCGGCTTCACCGGCGACATCCAGATCACCAACTCCGGTGACCCGGTGAGCAGCTGGAAGCTCGAGTACGACTTCCCGGACGCCGCGCAGAAGGTGGCCCAGGGCTGGAACGGCGTCTATACGCAGTCCGGCGCGCACGTCACGGTGAACAACGCGAGCTGGAACGGCAGCATCGGCACCAACGCCACGGTGGGTACCGGCTTCAACGGCACCTTCGGGACGGCCAACCCGGTGCCGACGGCGTTCAGCCTCAACGGCACCGCGTGCAACGGCGCGGCCGCCGCGCCGACTGTGGCGATCTCGTCGCCGGCCGCGAACACCCGGTACACCGCGCCGGCCAGCATCCCGATCGCGGCCACCGCGACCGCGGCCACCGGCCAGACGATCAGCAAGGTCGAGTTCTACCACGACGGCCTGCTGATCAACACCGATACGGCCGCGCCGTACGCGTACACCTGGAGCGGGGTGCCGGCCCAGACCGCCGCGTACCACCTGCAGGCCGTCTCGTACGACAGTGCCGGCACCAAGAGCAGCACGGCCGACGTGCCGGTCTTCGTCGACGCCAGCACCTCGCCGGCGATCGTCGCGGACGCCACCAGCGTCACCGTGTCGCCCGGCGGTACCTCGACGTACAAGCTGGCGCTGTCCTCGGCGCCGAGCGCGAACGTCACCGTGGCCGTCGCGCGCAGCGCCGGTGTCACCACGGTGTCGGCGACCCCGGCGTCGCTGACCTTCACCCCGGCCAACTACGCAACCGGCCAGACCGTCACGGTCGCCGCCACCAGCGCGGCCGCGGCCGGCACCAATGCCACCTTCGCGGCCACCGCGACCGGTTACACGACCGTCTCGGTGCAGGCCAACGTGGTGACGGCGGGTGCGGTCGACGCCCGGTTCACTCAGCTGTACAACGACATCAAGCTCCCGGCCAACGGTTACTTCAGCCCCGAGGGCGTGCCGTACCACTCGATCGAGACACTGATCGACGAGGCGCCCGACCAGGGTCACGAGACCACCTCCGAGGCGTTCAGCTACTGGCTGTGGCTCGAGGCCGAGCACGGGAACGCCACCGAGGACTGGGCGCCGTTCAACGCGGCCTGGTCGACGATGGAGAAGTACATCATTCCGTCGCACGCCGACCAGCCCACCAACGCGAACTACAACGCGTCGAAGCCGGCTACCTACGCGGCTGAGTACCCGTTGCCGTCGCAGTACCCGTCGGCGCTGGACACCAGCGTCTCGGTCGGTTCCGACCCGCTCGCGTCCGAGTTGAAGAGCGCGTACGGCACCGACGACATCTACGGCATGCACTGGCTGCTGGACGTCGACAACGTCTACGGCTTCGGGCACTGCGGTGACAAGACCACCCGGGTCGCGTACATCAACACCTTCCAGCGCGGACAGCAGGAGTCGACGTGGGAGACCGTCCCGCAGCCGTCCTGCGACACGTTCACCGCCGGCGGCCCGAACGGCTACCTGGACCTGTTCACCAAGGACTCCAGCTACGCCAAGCAGTGGAAGTACACCAACGCGCCGGACGCGGACTCGCGCGCGGTGCAGGCGGCGTACTGGGCGTACACCTGGGCGACCGCGCAGGGTAAGGGCTCGCAGATCTCCGCCGCGGTGGCCAACGCCGCCAAGATGGGCGACTACCTGCGGTACTCGTTCTACGACAAGTACTTCAAGCAGCCCGGTTGCACCTCGACCAGCTGCGCGGCGGGCACCGGCAAGAACGCCTCCAACAACCTGATGTCCTGGTACTACGCCTGGGGCGGTGCGACCGACACCAGCGCCGGCTGGGCGTGGCGGATCGGCTCGAGCACGAGCCACTTCGGTTACCAGAACCCGATGGCCGCCTACATCCTGTCCAACGTCAGTGCGTTCGCTCCCAAGGGCGCGACCGCGAAGGCGGACTGGCAGGCCAGCCTGAACCGGCAGCTCGAGTTCTACCAGTGGCTGCAGTCGTCCGAGGGTGCCATCGCCGGTGGTGCCACCAACAGCTGGAACGGCAACTACTCGGCGCCGCCGTCCGGCACCCCGACGTTCTACGGCCTGGCCTACGTCGAGGCCCCGGTCTACGCCGACCCGCCGTCCAACCAGTGGTTCGGCATGCAGACCTGGTCGCTGGAGCGGCTGGCCGAGTATTACTACACGACCGGTGACGCCAAAGCCAAGTCGGTGCTGGACAAGTGGGTCCCGTGGGCCCTGGCCAACTCGACCATCAGCGCCACCAGCTTCTCCATCCCGTCCGACATGTCGTGGTCCGGCAAGCCCAACACCTGGGTGCCGGCCAGCCCGACCGCCAACACCGGTCTGCACGTGACGGTGACCAGCAAGGGCCAGGACCTCGGTGTGGCGGGCTCGTTCGCCAAGCTGCTGACCTACTACGCGGCCAAGTCCGGGGACACCGCGGCCAAGACGGCCGCGAAGAACCTGCTCGACGCGATCTGGACGAAGAAGGACGCCAAGGGCGTGTCGGTCACCGAGACCCGCGCCGACTACAACCGGTTCGACGACGTCTACAACGCCTCGACCGGCCAGGGCCTCTACATCCCGCCGGGCTGGACCGGCAAGATGCCGAACGGCGACGTGATCGCCCCCGGAAAGTCCTTCCTGGACATCCGCTCCTTCTACAAGAACGACCCGGACTTCCCCAAGGTCCAGGCGTACCTCAACGGCGGTGCGGCACCGACGTTCAACTACCACCGCTTCTGGGCTCAGGTCGACGTCGCCACCGGCTACGCCGACTTCGCCCGGCTGTTCCCGAACGGTTGAGAGGAGGCACCATGAGAAAAACCAGAAGGCGACTGCTTTCGTACGCCGTGGCGGCACTGATCGCCATCGGCGGCGGGGCGTTCGTCCTGCCCGGAATCGCTGAGGCACACGGCACGATGATGACGCCGGGCAGCCGTACCTGGCTCTGCTACCAGGACGGCAAGACCAGCACCGGGGAGATCGTGCCGAAGAACGCGGCGTGCGCGGCCGCGGTCGCGCAGAGCGGCGTCACCGCGATGTACAACTGGTTCGCCGTGCTCCGCTCGGACGGGGCCGGCCGGGTGTCCGGCTTCCTGCCGGACGGACAGCTGTGCAGTGGCGGGACCGGCGGTCCGTACAACTTCACGGGCTTCAACCTGGCCCGGACCGACTGGCCCAAGACGCACCTGACGGCCGGCAAGACGATCGAGATCGACTACAACGACTGGGCCAAGCACCCGGGCACGTTCTCGCTCTACATCACGAAGGACGGTTACGACCCGACCAAGCCGCTGGCCTGGAGCGATCTCGAACCGACGCCGTTCAACCAGGCGACCAACCCGCCGGCCGACGGCGGGCCGGGCACCGACACCGGGCACTACTACTGGAACGCCACCCTGCCGTCCGGCAAGTCCGGCAACCACCTGATCTACTCGGTGTGGTCCCGGTCGGACAGCACCGAGACGTTCTACGGCTGCTCGGACGTCGTCTTCGACGGCGGCAACGGTGAGGTCACCGGAGTAGGCGGCACGACCACGCCGACCACACCTCCGACGACGACGCCCACCACCGCGCCGACGACCACGCCCACCACGGCGCCCACCACGGCGCCGACGACCGCGCCCACCACCAGCGCACCCGGTGAGACCGGCTGTGCCGCGATGTACAACATCACCGGAGCCTGGACCGGCGGTTTCCAGGCCGAGGTGATGGTGCACGCGCTCAGCACACCGATCAGCAAGTGGACCGTGACCTGGACCTTCCCCGGGTCGCAGACCGTGACACAGCTCTGGAGCGGGACGGCCACCACCAGCGGTTCGCTGGTGACGGTCAAGAACGCGAGCTGGAACGGCACGGTAGCCGCGAACAACTACACCACCTTCGGGTTCCTGGGTTCAGGGACCGCGCCACCGACGGTCAACAACCTGACCTGTAGCACGGCGTAACCCGAAGAAAGACGGGCGGCGGCGCATCCGCGCCGCCGCCCGCTCCTTGCGACTATTTGGCCAGCAGGAACGTCTCCCGCAGGGTGTCGTACGCCGGTTTCGGCTGCAGCTGTTCGTCGAACGGCGTGGCCGAGCCCTCGGTGGGGAAGACGCCCGGAACCCAGGAGTACTTGTCCGTGAAGCCCCACACCGTGTACGAGACACAGTTGCGGACCAGCAGGCACGCCCGCAGCAGCAGGCCGAAGCCCTCCGCCTGGGCCTGCACCTTGGTCGAGTCGGCCGGCATGATCATCCGGATGTCGACCTCGGTGAACGCCGTCTTGACGCCGAGCGCGTCGAAGCGGCGCACGTTCTCCAGGACGTTACCGGGCAGGCCGTACTGAATGCCCAGATGCCCTTGCAGGCCGAAACCGTGCACCGGCACGCCCTGCGCCCGCAGCGACTTGATCAGCGCGTAGTAGGCGTCGCTCTTCGGGCCGAGCCAGTCGACGTTGTAGTCGTTGAGGAACAGCAGGGCGCTCGGGTCGGCCTGGTGCGCCCAGCGGAACGCGTCCGCGATGTAGCTCGGGCCGAGCGCCCGCAGCCAGATCGTGTCCCGCAGGGTGCCGTCCTCGTTGAACACCTCGTTCGCCACGTCCCACGCCCAGATCCGGCCCTTGAAGTGCCCGACCTCGTCGAAGATGTGCTTGCGCAGCAGGGCTTTCAGCTGCGCCGGGGTGAAGTTGGCCTCGGTCAGCCAGGACGGGTTCTGGCTGTGCCAGACCAGGGTGTGCCCGCGGACGGCCTGGCCGTTCTTGCGGGCGAACTTGATCAGGTCGTCGGCCGGTCCCCAGTTGTAGGTGCCCTGGGTGGGTTCGACCTCGGCCCACTTCATCACGTTCTCCGGCGTGACCGTGTCGAACTCGCGGGCGACCGCGGCCGCGTACGGCGCGTCGGCGGCGAGCGCCGACATGTCCACGGCGGTGCCGATCTTGGTGCCGGTGCCGCGGGCGGCGGCCCGCAGCCCGGTGTCGCCGGCCGATGCCGGCACAGAGGCCATACCGACGACTGTGAGCGCGGCGAGAGCGGCTGCGCCCAGTCCTTGACGTATCGAAATCATCTGACGTTCCCTCCGGTGGTGGAACCGAAAGTTGCGGTAACTTCCGGAAAGCTTCGTTGCCGCAGGCGCCCACGTCAATGACGTAAATCCATAGAAGATCAACTCGAACAAGGCTTGACGGCATAGATCGACGCCTCTACGTTACGAATGTTCGGCTGACATGTTTCCGAAACTTCCGACCGTCCTCCCGGGGGTTCCACGTGTCCCGCTTCCTTTTTCGCTGCCTGCTCGCCGCCGTCACGGCGACCGGCACCCTGACCGCCATCTCGTCCCCGGCCCTCGCTCACGGCGGGCCGACCGCGGCCATCGTCGACACGGCGAGAGGCCACGGCAACGTCTTCAGCCTCACCTTCGACGACGGCCCCAACCCGCCCGACACCCTGGCCCTGCTCAAGGTGCTCCGGAAGCACCACGTCAAGGCGGTCTTCTGCCTCGTCGGTGACCAGGTCAAGGCTCATCCCGAGGTGGTCCGGCGGATCGCCGCCGAGGGCCACACCCTCTGCAACCACTCGCTGCACCACGACGACCTGAGCGCCCTGACCCCGGCGCAGATCCGGGCCGACCTGGCCGAGACCAGCAAGCTCATCCACCAGGCCGTGCCGTGGGCGCACATCGCCTACTTCCGGGCGCCCTACGGCGCCTGGGGACAGTCCCCGCAGGTCGCCGCCGACCTGGGCATGCAGCCGCTGGGCTGGCGTTTCGACATCGAGGACTGGGTTCCGCCGGGCACCGACGTGCTGGCCCAGCGGATCCGGGACCGGATCACGCCGGGCGCGGTCGCGCTCATGCACGACGGCGGCGGTGACCGCAGCCAGACCGTCGCGGCCGTCGACCAGATCATTCCCGAGCTGCGCGCCCAGGGCTGGCGCTTCACCCTGCCGCAGCGCCGCGGCTGACAACGGAGGTCGCCTGATGTCCACCACCCGCCGCGAACTGCTCGCCCTCACCGCCGGGACCGCCGCCGGCGCCGTCGCCGCCAGTTCCCCGGCCTCGGCTTCTCCGTCGGCCGCTTCGTCTCCCGCCGGGGATTGGGTCGCCACCTGGGCGTCCGTCCCTACCACCATTCCGGTCCGGGGCACGCCGACCGTCCTCGACCGGCAGACCGTGCGGCACGTCGTGCACGCCTCCACCGGCGGCGACGAGCTGCGCATCCGGCTCACCAACGAGTTCGGCACGACGCCGCTGCACATCGGGGCCGTGCACGTCGCCCTGCGCGCCGAGGGCACCTCGACCGTCGCCGGCACCGACCGCCGGGTCACCTTCTCCGGGCACGGCGGCGCGACCATTCCGGCCGGTGCGCCGCTGGTCAGCGATCCGGTCCGGCTTCGCCTGCCCGCCGGGGGAGACCTGGCGATCAGCATCTGGTTCCCGGAGCGTACGACGGTGACCACGCTCGCCGCGTTCGCCTACCAGGACAACGTGATCGCGAACGGTGACGTCACCGCCGCGCGCACCGTGACCGCGGTCGCCACCCTGCAGCAGGACCTGTTCCTGTCCGGAGTGGCCGTGCGCAAGCGCGGCGGTGCCGCGATCGTCACCCTCGGCGACTCCATCACCAACGGCGCCAACACCGTCGCCAACCTCAACCACCGCTGGCCCGACCTGCTCGCCGAGCGGCTGCGCGCGGCCCGGATCGACCGGGGCATCGCCAACCTGGGCGTCTCCGGCAACCGCCTGCTGCACGACCCGAACCCGCCGGCCGGCAGCGACGCCGAGACGTTCGCCAACTTCTTCGGCGTCAACGGCCTCAAGCGCTTCGACCGGGACGTACTGGCCCAGCCCGGCCGGCAATACCTGATCGTGCTGCTCGGCGTGAACGACCTCGGTCACCCCGGCACCATCGCGCCGCTGTCCGAGGCGGTCAGTGCGGACGACCTGATCGCCGGGCATCGACAGCTGATCGCCCGGGCGCACGAGGGCGGACTCTCGGCGTACGGCGGAACGATTCTGCCCTTCAAAGACGACACGCTCGGCTTCTACACGGTCGAGAACGAGCGCAAGCGCCAGCAGCTCAACCGGTGGATCCGCTCCGGCGGCGAGTACGACGGGGTGATCGACTTCGACCGGGCGATGGGCGACCCGGCCGATCCGATCCGGCTCAACCCGGCCTACGACTCCGGCGACCACCTGCACCCGAACGACGTCGGCATGGCCGCGATGGCCGCCGCCGTACCGCTGCGGTTCTTCCGATGAAGCGGCGGTCCCTGCTGGCCGGCGCGCTGGCCACGCCGGCCGTCCTGGCCGTGCCGTCCCCGGCGTCCGCCTCGTCGTCCGCCTTTTCGTCGCCCGACCAGACCTCCGGCTATGTCAGCACGCACGGTGGTTCCGGGCGATTCGCGCTGGCCGGAGCGCCGGTCCTGGTGTCCGAGTCCGATTTCCCCGGCGTGGTCCGGGTGGCCGAGGACCTGCGCAGCGATCTCCACAAGGTCACCGGGTCGGACATTTCGGACGGGAACCCGCCGATCATTCTCGGCACCATCGGTCGCAGCCCGCTCATCGACAAGATCATCGCGCGGGGCAAATTGGATGTCTCCGGCATCCTCGGCAAGTGGGAGACGACGATCGAACAGATCGTCGAAAACCCGCTTCCGGGCGTACGCCGAGCGTTCGTGATCGCCGGCAGCGACCAGCGCGGCACCATTTACGGCGCCTACGACCTGTCCCGGAACATCGGCATCTCGCCGTGGTATTTCTGGGACGACGTCCCGGCCGCCCAGCACGACAACCTCTATGTGCTGCCCGGCCGGCACACCCAGGGCACGCCCGCGGTCAAATACCGCGGTTTCTTCATCAACGACGAGAACCCGGCCACCGGCACCTGGGCCCCTTCGTTTTTCGGCCCCGGTAAGGCGCCCGGCTATCCCGGCGGGCTGAACGCCGACTATTTCGCCAAGGTCTTCGAGACCATGCTGCGGCTCAAGGCCAATTACCTGTGGCCGGCCGTGTGGGGCCGGGCGTTCGCCGAGGACGACCCGCTCAACCACGCCACCGCCACCCGGTACGGCGTCGTGATGGGCACCTCGCACGAGGCGCCGATGATGCGCGGCATCGAGGAATGGAACCGGCACCCGGCCGGCACCCGCGAGTGGAGTTTCCGCCGCAACGCCGACGCCATCAAGGCCTACTGGCAGTTCGGCGCCGAACGCATGCGGGACGAGAACATCGAGGGCGTCATCACCCTCGGCATGCGCGGAAACGGCGACGTGTCGCTGCCCGACGGCGACGGCATCGACCTGATGAGCTCCATCATCGACAGCCAGCGGACCATTCTGCAGAACACCGGGCTGGTCGGCCGGCCCCAGGTGCAGACCCTCTACAAAGAGGTGCAGCGCTACTGGGACAAGGGTTACCGGCCGCCGGACGACGTCACGGTGGTCTTCTGCGACGACAACTGGGGCAACCTGCGTAAGCTGCCCGACCCCTCGTTGCCGGCCCGCAGCGGTGGCTACGGGATCTACTACCACTTCGACTACGTCGGCGACGGGCGTAACTACAAGTGGGCCGACACCGTCAATCTCACCAACACCTGGGAACAGCTTCATCTCGCGTACCGCAGCGGGGTTGATCGGCTCTGGGCGGTGAATGTCGGCGACCTGAAGAACGAGGAACTGCCCCTGCAGTTCTTCCTCGACTACGCCTGGAACCCGTCGGCCTGGCCGGTGGGCCGGCTGGGGGAGTGGACCCGGGCTTTCGCCGCCGAGAACTTCGGCGCGGCACTCGCGCCGGCGATCGCCGAGGTGCTCGAGGAGTACGGGCAATTGCAGTCCCGCCGCAAGCCGGAACTGCTCAACCGCCGAATCACGGTGGATCCCGCGAAGGACCCGGCTACCGACTCCTCCGCGATCGTCTACGACGATCAGGCCACCCCGTTCAGCCTCACCGACTACGACGAGATCGATCGGGTCACCGAGGAATGGCTGGCGCTCGCCTCCCGCGCTGATCGTTTGCGCGCAAGAGTGCCGGCCGCCTGGCAGGACGCGTTCTATCAGCTCGTCTATTACGCGCTGAAGGACACGGCGATCGTCTACGACCTGCGCCGGGCCGAATTCACCAACATCTGGTACGCGTCGCAGGGCCGCGCCGCCACCAATGCGCTGGCCGACCGGGCCGAGGAGTTGTTCGCCGAGGATCAGGCGATGAGCGACTACTACAACAACACCCTGGCCGGCGGCAAATGGCACAACTGGCAACTGCAACCGAAGATCGGGTACGGGAATGTCGCCCGCTACGGCCCGAACGCGCCGTGGCAGCAGCCGGAACTGAACAATGTGGCGCTGCCCGACGAGATCTACCCGTACCTTCAGCGGATTTCCCTCCCTTCCGAGCCGGCCTTGGGCGTATTCGCCTCGTTGCCGGTCCTGAGTCCCTGGCAGAGCCTGCCCGCGCAGCACATCGAGGTCTACAACAAGGGCACGACCCCGTTCCGCTACACGATCAGTAGCGGCGCTCCGTGGCTGCGCGTGACCCCGTCCGCCGGAACCGTGCGTGACCAGGTGCGACCGGTGATCACCGTGGACTGGCGGCATGCCCCACTCGGCGTCACCGAGGTTCCGGTCACCATCACCGGAGCCGGCACCACCACGGTCGTACCCGTGTCGGTCTCCCGGTCCGCGCTGAAGCCGGCCGGCTTCCTGGAGGCCAACGGTTACGTGGCGATCGAGGCCGACCACTACCGCCGCAAGACCGGCAGCTGGCTGCTGCTGCCCGGCATCGGCAAGACCGGCAACGGCCTGGTCTCGCTCGACGGCACCGGCAGGCTCGACTACCCGGTCACCCTGACCAGCAGCGGCCCGGTAACCATCACGGCCTACCTGTCACCGCGCAACAACACCCGCCCGACCGACGGCCTGAAATACGCCATCTCGGTGGACGGCGCCACCCCGCAGGTGGTCAACGTGACCACGGCAACCGGCGCCAACGACACGACGATGAACCGCCAGTGGGCCCGCAACACCTCCGACAACATCAACCGCACCACCACGACCCACACCGTCGCCGCCCCCGGCAAACACACGGTGACCTTCTGGGCGGTGGACCCGACCGTCATCGTCCAGCGCCTGGTGGTCGACACCGGCGGCGTCAAGTACAGCTACCTGGGCCCGCCCGAGAGCCGGAAGGCCTGACATGCGCAGACGCACACTTCTCGGGGTCGGCGGCGCCGCGGTTCCGGCCGCCTTGACCCTCAGCAGCCCGGCGGTGGCCTCGTCGTCCCGCCGCTGGGTGCACACGTGGGTGGCGATGCCGCAGCTCACCGAGCCCGGCAACCTGCCGCCGGCCCCGTTCACCGGTGCGGCGTCGGTCCTGACCGACACCACCCTCCGCCAGACGGTGCACATCACGATCGGCGGCCCCCGGGTGCGGGTCCGCTTCTCCAACGCGTTCGGCGGCGCCGCGCTGCCGATCACCGCGGCCGCACTGGGCCGCCCCACGGACGGGCTGGCCGGGGTTCCTGGGGTGGTCCCCGGCAGCCTCCGTCCACTGACCTTCGGCGGCCGCCCCGGAGTGGTGGTCCCGGTAGGAGCCCAGGTGGTTTCGGACCCGGTCGCCCTCCCGGTGCACACCGGCGAAAACCTGTCCATCACGGTCTATCTGGCCGACGGCCAGGCCACCCTGAATCTAACTTCACACCCCGGCTCCCGTACGTCGTCATGGTTGGTCAAAGGCAACCTGCTGACCGCTCCGGACCTGCCCACCGCAACCCGCGCCGACCACTGGTACCTGATCAGCGGCGTAGAGGTCCTGGCCGGCGCGCCGGCGCTGGCGATAGTCGGCGACTCGCTGACCGACGGCCGAGGCTCCACCACCAACGGCAACGACCGCTGGCCCGACCAGCTGTTCGCCCGCCGCCAGCGCATAGCCATCCTCAACCAGGCAGCAGGCGGCAACCGAATCCTCAACGACGGCCTGGGCCCCAGCGTCCTGGCCCGCCTGGACCGGGATGTTCTGGCCACCGGCGGCGTAGACCGCATGCTCCTGTTCGAGGGCGTGAACGACATAGGCACGGCCGCAGCGACGCCGGCCGCCCAGAAGCAGGTGACCGACGACCTGCTGTTCGCCTTCACCCAGATAGCAGAGCGAGCACATGCCAGAGACATAACGGTCTACGGCGCGACGATAACCCCGTTCGGCGGCAACACCGGCTACGACGATCCCGACGGCCTGCGAGAGGCCTCCCGCCAGTTCCTGAACAGAGAAATCCGCCGAGGCCGAATCTTCGACGAGATAGCCGATTTCGACGTGGCCGCCCGAGACCCAGCCACCCCACGCCAGCTGAACCCGCTCTACGACACCGGCGACCACCTGCACTTCAACCCCACCGGCTACGCCGCCCTGGCCGCCGCGGTCCCACTGCGCTGGCTGACGCCGTAGTTCTCCGTCGAGCCGGGCGGTCCCGCCGCCACGCACGCCCGGCTCCCTGACCAATCCGCCCACGCCGAGAACACAAGGGGTCGCCGGCCATCTATCGATGAACGTCCCTGGCGAGAACACGGACTCGTGGATCGGTGCGAGTACCGTTTTCGCGTGACGTCTCGCCGAGTCGGGTGGTTGGCGCGGTTGCTCGTGGGCGGAGTGGTGGGCGCGGTTGCCGTCGTTGCCGTCCTCGCGTTGGTCGCGGATGGCAAGGCGCCGGCTGCCGTGGTCACCGGTGCGGTCGCTACTCTGGCCGGCACGTTCGCTCCGACCATCGTCGAGCTATTTCGTGGTCGCGATCGCCCTCGCCACGACATCGAGGGGCTGCGGGTGGGTGAGCTGCACCGCTCAGTGGTGTGGCTGCTACATCCGGCCTGGCCGGTCGTCCGGTTCTTCGGCCGTGCGGAGGAGTTGCTGCTGCTCACCGAGTGGGCGGACGACCCCGACGCTGCACCGGTTCGTCTGCTCGCGGCGCCAGGCGGCTTTGGGAAAACCCGGCTGGCCCGCGAGTTCGCGTCCCGTGTGACGTCCAGACCGCGAAAGTGGGGAGCAGCTGTCAATTGCTCTTGGGCGCGAGGCCGCAACGACCGAATATCTCTCGAGCCGCGACGACAACAGCCCGCTCCTACTGATCATCGACTACGCCGAGTCGCGCGACCCGCGGTATCTCGCCGAGCTCATTTACACCGCGGCGGGGGAGAGGGAGAACCGCGTTCGGATGCTGCTGATCGCACGTACCGCCGGTCCGTGGTGGACGTCCCTTTCAGCCGCTTATCCCGAGCAGGGCATGGTCCTGGACAGCCTCACGACGCCGGGCAATGTGATCGAACTGGCCGCCGACGTCGGTGAGCTCGAGCCGGGCGAGATGCTTTACAGCGCTGCGACCCAGTTCGGCGCCGAACTGGGAATCGAGGTGCCCGGCCGGCTCCGCTTCCCGCCGTACCCGGCCGCCACATCGGTACTGCGTCTACATGCAGCTGCCCTTCTTTCGGTTCTGGACGGCACCGGTGACCAACAACGTCGACCTGATGTGCTGTCGGAGCTGCTGCTGCATGAGGCGCGCTACTGGCGAACCAGCGCCCACCGCGCCGGACTCGCCTTGCCAGGTGACGTCGGACTGGCGGACGAGGTACTCCGCCGGTCGGTAACCGTGGCCACGTTGCTCGGCGCCTCCGATGTCCTTGAGCTGGCCGGTCTCGGGCGGCGACTTGAGGGTGACCAACCGCTGGTGTGGCAACGATGGCTCTCGGAGATGTACCCGGCGGACGAACAATCCGGAGAATTCCTCGGAACGCTTCAGCCTGACCTGCTCGCGGAGTGCCTTGCCGTTGAGGTACTCACCGCGATGGAACCGGCTGATCTGGAGGCCGCCCTGGCCGGCGCCTCGCCCACGCAAGCTGAACGGGCATTGACCGTGCTGGGTCGCGCGGACCCGGGCAGTGAGCTGATCAAGGCGGTCCTGCGTACTGACCCGGTCACCATGGCCGGCGCCGCGCTACGCGTAGCTCCACGATTTCCCGGGCAATTCGCCCCGTTGGTCGCGAACCTTCTGAGCCGTGTCGTGATCGACCTGCCTCGACTGGAAGAGCTTGCGCTGAGCCTGTCCACGCCATCGGACGAGTTGAAGGACGTCGGCGTATTCCTCACTCGGATGGTGATCGACCAGCACAGCTCCGAGACCCCACGGCCCAAGCGTGCGGCGTGGCTGGCCCTGCACGCGCAGCGGCTTGCAGAGACAAATCGCCGTCTGGCCGCCAGCCAGTCTTGGGGTCAAGCCATCGAGATCTATGAGGCGCTGGAAGCCTCCGACCCCGGCAGGTACCGGGGTGAGTTGGTCATCAACGGAGTGAACTTCGCAGTCAACCAGGCCGAACTCGGACTGCTCGAGAGCGCGGGAAAGATCAACGAGAGCGCGATCGCGGTGCTCGTGCAACTCGGGGACGACGACCCGGACGAATACCTTCCCATCCTCGTGCACGCCATGATCAACCAACTCGCCTGGAGAGCGAAGGCTGGCCAACTGGAGATACAACCGAAGGTTTACGCCGATACGATCAACTTTGTCCGTCGGGTCGTCGAGGCATGCCCGGGAGCTGACAACACCAGCCTGGCGCATGCCTTGTCCAACTACGCGCTCTACCTGGACGACGGAGAGATGCCGCAAGAAGCGGTGCGGGCCAGCGCCGAGGTGGTGGATATCTACCGCGAACTCGCCGACCGCAATCCGGATGCGTATCGGCATGACTTCGCCCAGGCGGTCAAGAGCCACGCATATTTCCTGGCGCGTGCCGACCGGCCGATCGATGCCGTCGCCCGGAGCGCGGAAGCGCTCGCGGCATACCGGACATTGGTCGCCACCTACCCCGCCGCGTACACGGGTGAGCTGATCGACGTCCTCGTCGATCACGGTACGTGGCTCCTGATGGCTGACTGTCCCGCCGAGGCAAAAGCCGCCGGCCGCGAGGCCGTCACGCTGGCCAACCAGCGGCCAGCCATCCATGCCGAGAGACTTGCCGCAGCGCTCCAGCTGATCAGGGACGCCGAATAGCTATAGCAAGTCCAGCAGCGTCCCTATCCGGGTGGCCGGCACTCTCGGGCTGGGAACCGGCCGATCAACCGGGTCCTGCACATCATGGCCACCGTCCAGCTGCGCAATCCCACCGAAGGCTGCGCCTACTTCGACCGCAAGAAAGCAGCCGGGAAGACGTCGATGGAAGCGATGCGGGCGCTGAAACGGCGTCTGTCCGACATCGTCTACCGGCAGATGCTCAACGACGCCACCACGGCGACGGCGCCGGGTTCGGGAGGACACCAGGGAACGTCAACGAACTCCAGCGTGACCGGCTCTCATCCCCACATCGGCTCTTCGGAGAAGTCACTTCCCGAACCCGCCGACAGCAAGACAATCACAACCATCCTGGTCATCCACGGCGCCGGCCCGCGCGGCGAAACGGCGTGGCGACAATCTTGCCGGACGGCTGGCGAGGTTTCAAAGTTAGTGGGTGACCCGCTCGAATAGCAGGTCACCCACCCGTCAGATCTAGTTCGCTGGCCCGACGTCTTTCGTCTTGCCTATTTCGCCCTCCGAGAGTGCCGGAGCATTTTTCAAAGTACCTGGCTCGGTGCTGCCGACGGATTTGTCGGGAACCTTGCCCTCTTGCCGCACGTCGCTTCGCTCACCCATGATGAACTCAATTCTCAGGAGTCGGGCGACCTGGAGGATTAGCCTCCAGTTACGTCCGGCGGACTGCTTCGATTGGCGGTCCGCGAAGCCGAGAACTATCACGAGGGAAAATACTACGAAGATTAGTGCGGCGATCAACTGGATCGCCACGGCTGTTAACCCTGACCTTCCGAGTCAGCTTACTTGTCTGGTGAAATAAGATTCTCTGGATTGGTCTATAGAGTGACTTTTGGTCACACCAACTTGCGAATACCGCTCGCAATAAAGGCGATTGTGTCATCTTCATTGCGGGCTGCGTTCCAGAGCTTTTTATAGCGGTCGAATCGAGGGCTTGCGGCGTCCGGTGAGGTGATGCCGCGCACCTCCCGTCTTCAACCGCGGCGTCCTCGAGGATCTCGTCGGTGGTGCCCGTCTCGCGATACATCACCGCGCAGGACAGGTCACCATCGTCGGCGAGGAAGAGATTGTCGAACCTGGCGTTGTAGGACATCGCTACCGGTGTCGAGAATGGGACCATTCGCACCGCCCGCATGGCGATCTCGGACATCCGGATCAGCTCCTGCAACTGTGCTCGCGGCACAGCCGTCCCGGCCACCCGCGTGCGGAACGCCGACTCGTCGAAGAGCGCGGTCATCCGCGATAGGCCCACCCGGCCGAGAGCCGCGTCACGCCGCAACTTCCGCGCCTGCAAGCGGTACCCGCTCTGCTCGAGATCCTCGCTCCACATGTCGATCAGCACGGAGGGGTGCTCCATGATCTGCAACGAGCCGAGTATGTGGAACACCGAGAATTGGATCGAGGCCGCCTCGGCCTCGTACTCGATCAGCTTGTGCAGCGGATCGGTGAGGGACTGGCGATACTCCGGCGTCTGATACCAGGCCTGCCGCTGCCGCGTCCGCGCGATCTTCGCCGACTCGATCAGAGTGGCGACCTGCGCCCTGTCCTTCACATTCAGATACGCCAGCAGTGGCCTTAAGTCATTCGGAGCGATGCTCGCATCGCCGTTCTCGATCCGGATGACCTTGCTTAGGCTCCACTCCATCTCCTCGGCGACCTCGCTCTGCGCAAACCCGGCCGCCTCGCGCGCCTCGCGCAGCGCAATGCGCACGCGACGTCGCGCAACGGTGGGCGAGTCATCCTCAGCCATGAGGTCCTTCAACGTCGAGACGATGGAGTGAAACTCCATTGTGCAATTTCGCTGGCTGCGAACTGCAGCCAGCGAAGTCGCGTACCTACGGAGATGATGTGTTGTCGAGCCCATGATCGGAAGGTGGAACTCCGAAAAGGAGCGCTTTGGGCGCCTCTACGGCACTCGGTTGCCGCCAAGTGCCGTTCGGACCCTCTCGGCCCTCTCCGAACAGCTGCAACCAGTCAATCAAAGTCTTCGGGTGTTCCGCCATGTTTCAAGGTGCCATGTGGCACATTGCGAAGTACGCGCCGGCCGATGGGTGAGTCATCGCGGCTCGCCCACCTCCCCAGCCCACCGGATTCCGTCAGCAGCGACGATCATCAGCCGGGCATCCGGCTCAAACAGATCCGTGCGCGCGGCATCAGCGCGGCGGGCACGGACAGGAGCCCCCGCGCCGACGGGCGCGCGATGCCTGCCGCAATACAGCGGTTTTGCCCGAAGCACGACAGAAGGGGCAGCGAGCCGGTTGCGGCCTCGGTGGGCGACCCCGATGCCGCGCCAGGCTCCTGGTATGTCCGGAGTGAGGCCTCCGGCCCCGATGCCACCAATCGGGCGGATCCTCGTGCGGGTGGTCAACCAGTACCGCAACCACGGCTGCATCGTCCAGCCTTCGGCGGTGACCGTGTCTCCGTCACCGAGCAGGCCGTCCCGGGCGGCGATCGCCTCACGGCGAGTCAGGTAGCCGCCACGGTGCAGTCGTTCGCGCCGGCCCGGCAAGACCGGAACGACACAAGCGAAATACCAGCTCCCATTCATCACTCACCGCAGCCAGCCAGCACGCGGATCGCGGCAAATCCGTACACCCGATCTTGGCTCGTGCAGTTCGTGGACGGCTTCCCGGCCGTCGCGAGCCGCTCCGGCCGGAGCCGTGCCGTTCAGCGCGGCGGGGTCGGGGGATCGAAGTAGCTGACCTCCTCGCGGACGATCGCGCCGCCGGCAACGGTGTACAGAGACAGTTTCGTCGCCTCGGCGCGCCGCCCGGTCGGGCTGTGAGTCTGATCGAAAGTGAACCGGACCACGAAGCGATCGCCGCCGACGAACGGGCCCTCGACGGTCTCGGTGTGGATCTCCAGGTCCGCGGTCAGCCGCTCGGCGTTGGCCATGATGTCGGGCAGACCGCCCAACTCCAGGCGCTCGCCACCGGTCTCGGCGGGCGCGATCCGGACCAGGCCGGGGTCGGTCAGGGTCACCGCGCGGTCCATCCGCCCGGCGCGGAACGCCTCGACGTAGCGCCGGGCGACCTCCTCGACCGGCAGCGGACGGAAGTCGGCAGCGTGGTCACCGGCCCACGACGCGAACGACCGGGCCGGCGATCCGGTCAACTCCCGTACCGTGTCGGTCACCGGCTCGGGCGTGGCGACCAACGAGGCCCAGTACGCCAGGGCGGCATCGGCGAAGCCGGGATCAGCCCAGCTCAGCATTTCCGCCCGGGCCTCGTCGTGTCCGGCCTCCTCGACCGGCACCGGTCGACCGGCCGCCGCCCCGATCAGCCGTACCTGCTCGGCCTGGGTGACCGCCGCCGGCCCGGTGAGGGCATAGGCACGCCCGGCGTGGCCGGGCGAGGTCATGGCCAGGACCGCGACGTCAGCGATGTCCCGCTCGTCGATGAGCGACCGAGCCGCATGCGGATACGGGATCCGCACCGGGCGCCCGGCCCGGATCGCCGGCGCCCACTGCAGGGTGTTCGTCGCAAAACCGCTCGCCCGCAAGAACGTCCAGTCGGCGCCGCTGCGCCGGACCGCGTCCTCGACCTGGCCCCACACGCCGTTGCGCTCGGGCGGGGCATCATCGCGCACACTCATCGCCGAGACGTACACGACCCGCCGCCCCGGCCGGCCGATCACGGCCGCGACCTCGTCGATGCCGTCGGCCGCCATGAAGGGCCACACCAGCAGTACCGCGTCGACGTCCCGCACAGCGGCGCGAAGCGCGCCGAGGTCCCGCACGTCCGCCCTGACCCGGTCGACGCCCTCGGGCAGGTCGCTCACGTCGCGGGCCAGCCCGCGTACCGCCAAACCTCGGTCACGCAGCATCCGCACCACGTGCCGGCCGATGTTGCCGCTCGCCCCGATCACCAGGGCCTGCTCGGTGTCTGTCATGACGGCCATGCTTCGTGGTGAACTAAGGTTCACGTCAAGCGCTACGCTGACCTGGTGACGGCCGACACCATGCCGATGCTCACGACCGGCGAATTGTCACGCCGGAGCGGCGCGCCCGCCTCGACACTGCGCTTCTACGAGCGGCAGGGCCTGATCACCAGCCATCGCACCGCCAGCAACCAGCGCCGCTACGACGACAACGCGCTGCGCCGCGTGGCGTTCGTTCGAGCCTCGCAGCGCGTCGGCATGACCCTCGCTCAGATCAGCGAGGTCCTGGCGTTCCTGCCCGAGGGCATCGCCCCGACCCGCGCGTTCTGGCAACGAGCTTCCCAATGCTGGGGCAAGGCCGTCGACGAACGCATCGCCCGCCTGGAACGCGACCGGACGCAGTTCACGGCCTGCGCAGGCTGCGGCTGCCTGTCGTTCGACACCTGCAGACTGGTCACCTGACCATCGTCAGGCTGTTCCTGTCCCAGTCCGATTCGGCCGCGTTTACGCCGGGTTCTCGACGCCATCGGCCACAACCATTCTGGCTCCCTGCATGACGCGGCCGGACCCGCCGCGGCAATCCTTGCGGCGATCGAGTGAGGGCGACGTCTGAGCGCGCAGGACAGCGTTGGAGGTGCTGATCGACTACGTCGGATGGGTCCGTCCCGAACAGCGTTACCTAGACGCTGATGGCAACATCCGCTCGGCGGACGATGCCCTGCGGGAGGTCACGGCAAGCCTGGCACCTCTTCTCCGAGAAACAGCCAACGACAACAACGGCCACGTGGGCTGGCCACTCTTCGGTAAGCGCGTATTTATCGTCGCAACCAAGAAGGACTACGAAGGTCCAATAAGGATCGCCCTAGTCTGCAAGCGTGAAGGTCTGGGGTGGTGGAGAGTTCCGTGGGTCATTGAAGATTGGGTCGTCAAAGAGTCTCCGCAGTGGTTCAACGAACGTGAATGGCGTCAGCCGTTCAGCAGTGTAATTGGTTATGTTCCCTACGAGGCGGAGGGGTGGATGGCTGTTGTGAACGCTGATGCCGAAAAGAGGTAATTCGCAAGACGCTTGAGTGCAAATAAGTGAGCCGCCTTAATCATGACGGTGCTGGCCACGGCGCAGCGAGAGTCTGACGAGGCGCCCCCGGGCATGATCGAGTGCACTCAACTCGGATCCGTAGTGGGCGACTCCTTGACCGACGGCCGAGGTTCGACAACTAACGGCAACGACCGCTGGCCCGACCAGCTGTTCGCCCGCCGCCAGCGAATAGCCATCCTCAACCAGGCCGCCGGCGGCAACCGAATCCTCAACGACGGCCTGGCCCCAGTGTCCTGGCCCGCCTGGACCGGGATGTCGACGTGGCAGCCCGAGACCCGGCCACCCCACGCCAGCTGAACCCGGCCTACGACAGCGGCGACCACCTGCACTTCAACCCCACCGGCTACGCCGCCCTGGCCGCCGCGGTCCCGCTGCGCTGGCTGACGCCGTAGTTCTCCGTCGAGCCGCCCGGCCGGCTTAGCCGGCCGGGCGGGCTGCCGATCGTTCCGTTGTGCGGCAAAAGCCGTACGAGCCAAGCGGAAAGACCCACAATGAACAGCGAGCACGAGGAACTTCACGACCACGACATGGGCCTGTCCCACGACATTCCGCTGATGCACCGGCGGCGACTACTCGGGGTGGCGGCAGGCACCACAGTGGCGGCCCTGGCCGTCGGCGCGCTGGCCTCGCCGGCCGACGCGGCGCTCAAGACGATCCCGGAGGAGACCGCCGGACCGTACCCCGGTGATGGCTCCAACGGGCCGAACGTGCTCACCAAGTCGGGCATCGTGCGCAGCAACATCCGTAAGAGTTTCGGCACGGCGACCGGGGTGGCCAAGGGCATCCCGGTGGCCATCAAGCTGAAGCTGCTCACCGCCTCGACCAGCAAGCCGGCCGCGGGCCTCGCGGTCTACCTCTGGCACTGCAACCGCGACGGTCTCTACTCGCTGTACGGCAAGGGTGTCACCGCGGAGAACTACCTGCGGGGGATCCAGGCCACCAACAGCAACGGCTGGGTGACCTTCCTCAGCGTCTTCCCCGCCTGCTATTCGGGCCGGTGGCCGCACATCCACTTCGAGGTCTACCCGAGCCTGGCCAAGGCGTCGAGCGTGAAGAACAAGCTGCACACCTCCCAGGTCGCGCTGCCCGCCGACGTCTGTTCGAAGGTCTACGCCACCACCGGTTACAGCGCCAGCAAGAAGAACCTGGCCCAGGTCAGCCTGAAGACCGACAACGTCTTCTCCGACGGTTACACCCAGGAGATGGCCTCGGTAACCGGCTCGGTAACCAAGGGCTTCAGCATCGCTCTGACCGTCGGCGTGTGACCCTGAGGCGATATCCGGACCTTCCCCGAGATCAGTACGGCCATGGCGTCGTTCTGAGGTCTGACGACCGGGCACCGCCCGCGGGCGAGGATGGTCCGGTGCTGCGAATGATCGTCAAGGGGACCGTGTTTCGGTGGCGCCGGCTGATGCTGTCGGGGCTGGCGGTGATGCTCGGGGTCACGTTCGTTGCGGGCGCGCTGATCCTCACCGCCACCCTCGGCGGCTCCTACACCGACGTCGCCCGCCGGGTGCAGGCCGGCACCGACGTGGTGGTGAGCTCGGCCGACCCGATCTCCGCCGCCGGCGTGCCGGCCGCACTGACCGCCCGGCTGGCCACGGTGGACGGGGTGGCCGCCGCGACCGGCGTGGTGTCCGCCGACGGCGCCCGGTTGATCGGCGCATCCGGCAAGGTCGTGTCCTCGCCGGATCAGGCCCGCCTGGGCGTCAGCTGGCCGGGCCTGGGCCGCGCGGCGCAGCTGCGCGACGGGCGCGGCCCGGGACTCGACACCGAGATCGCGATCAGTGCCGCGCTCGCCCGGACCGCCGGTGTGCGGGTCGGCGACCAGGCCGCGGTTCTGACCCTGCGACCGAAGCGCACGTTCACCGTCGTCGGCGTCTTCGACTACCCCGACACCGAGCAGCAGGTGGTCGCGTTCACCGAACCGGTCGCGCAGACGGTCATGCTCGGCGCGCCGGGCGCGTACTCGTCGATCTCGGTCGCCGCCCGCGCCGGCGTGTCCGCGCCGGAGCTGCGGCAGCGGGTCGCCGAGGCCCTCGGCTCCGGCTACCGGGTCCGGACCGGGGAACAGGTCAGCATCGCCGACGGCGCCGACCGTGGCCGTTCGCTGAGCCTGACCAACGACCTCCTGCTGGGATTCGCCGGGGTGGCCCTGTTCGTCGGCGCGTTCCTGATCCTCAACACCTTCTCGATGCTCGTCGCGCAGCGCACCCGGGAACTCGCGCTGCTGCGCGCCATGGGTGCCTCCCGTCGTCAGTTGATCGGCTCGGTGCTCGCCGAGGCCGCCCTCGTCGGGTTCGCCGGCTCGGTCGCCGGGCTGGCCGCTGGAATCGGAGTCGGTGCTCTGGTGGCCCGGGCGCCGCTGGTCGTGCCGGGCAGCGCGGTCGGCGCCGCGTTCGCCGTCGGACTGCTCGTCACCATGCTGGCCGCGCTGGTGCCGGCAAGGCACGCGGCGCGGGTGCCACCGATCGCCGCGTTGCGCGACACCGAGGCACCCGAACGGCCGCTGACCAGGCTCACGGTCGCCGGAGCCGTCGTGTTCGCCGCCGGAGCCGGGCTGCTGGGGTTCGGCTACGCCGGCGGCAGCGCGTCCCTGCTGCTCGGCGGGGTGGGTGCCGGGTTCGCCGGGACGGTCATGCTCACGCCGGCCGCCGCGCGGCCGGCGGCCGGACTGATCGGGTGGGTGTTCGCCTGGTCGGTGCCGGGGCGGCTGGCGCGGCTCAACGCCCGGCGCAACCCGCGGCGCACCGCCGCGACGGCCGCGGCCCTGATGGTCGGGGTCGCGCTGCTCGCCGGGATCTCCACCGTGTTCGTCTCCGCGACGACCAGCGTCGGCCGGCTCGTGGAGGATCAGGTGCGGGCCGACCTGATGATCAGCGGCGACGCCAACGGGGCGGGCCGGGCCGGCTTCGACCCGGCGGTCCTCACCCGGATCGCCGCCCTGCCCGGCGTGCAGGCGGTCACCGGGCTGGGCGAGGGCGGTGCCGACATCGACGGGCAGCGGGCGTACGTGGAGACGGTCACCGACGTTCCCGCACTGCGTGACATGCTCGGGCTGACCGTGGCCGCCGGCCGGATCGGCACCCTCGCCGCCGACCAGATCCTGGTCGACGAGCGCAACGTGACCGCAGCCGGCCCGCACGTCGGTGACCGGGTGACCGTCCGGCTGCCGCGCGGTGAGGCCCGGCAGTACACGCTGGCCGGCGTCTACACCGATACCGATCTGCTCAACGGATGGCTGCTGCCCGCCTCCGCGGCCGCCGGGTTCCGCTCCGGCCAGCCGACCCAGGCCTTCGTGCGGCTGCGCCCCGGAGCCGACGCGGCCGCGGCGAAGCAGCAGCTGACGACCCTGCTCGCGGACAGCCCCGAAGTGGTCGTGAGCGACCGCGCCGCCTACACGGCCCAGCAGAACGCCAAGGCCGACCGTCTCCTGCGGATCGTGCAGCTGCTGCTGGCCCTGGCCGTCGTGATCGCCGTACTGGGCATCGTCAACACTGTCGCCCTGTCGGTCCTGGAACGCACCCGCGAGCTAGGTCTGCTGCGCGCGGTCGGCCTGCACCGGGTCCAGACCATGCTGATGACCGCCGCCGAAGCTACCGTGATCTCCATCTTCGGCGCCCTGCTGGGCGTCCTGACCGGCGCCGCCCTGGGCGCCGCCACGGTCCGGGCCCTGCAGACCCAGGGCGTCACCGACCTGGTCGTGCCGCTGGACCGGATGGGCGCCTACCTGGGCCTGGCCGTCGTCACCGGCGTGCTGGCCTCGCTGCCCCCGGCGGCCCGCGCGGCCCGCCTCAATGTCCTACGCGCCATCGCCCACGACTAGGGCGAGCCACGTGTCGAACTCGGCCGGGGTGCGCAGGTGAACGGTCCGCAGGTGCGTCTCCCGGGCGGTCCGCTCGGCCAGGTAGGCGCGCCGGGCGGCGAAGTTGGTCACCGCGTGCCAGAACGGGTGCACCGGGGACAGCCAGTCGCGCCACAGCTCGACATTTCCGCCGAAGATCTTCTCCCGGTGCCACGAGCGGGAGAGGGACCGGCGCAGCAGCCGGGGCAGTACGACACGGCGGGGATAGTCGAGCCACACCACGGTGTCGGCGGCGGCCCACATCGTGTCGCGCACGTCCGGCGGCCCCCACGAATCAAAGATCCAGCCGGGCTCCCGGACGATGCGCTCGACGTCGGCGACGAAGGTCGGTGGGGTCGCCCAGCCGGGGCCGATGGCGAGGGCGTCCATCTCGTGGAACGGCAGCCCGAGAACATCAGCCAGCCGCCCCGCCGCGGTGGTCTTCCCCGCCCCGGACATTGCCACGACGAGGACACGCTGCACGTCCCGACTATAGGCGGGGCCGGAGGGGGTCGCGGGCGCTGCGGCGTCAACTGCCAGTCAGCGGCCAGCTTCCGCCCGTCCGGGCTGAATGTCAGATCGCACATCAGCGTGACATCACTGAATGCCGGAGTCTTGACGGTTTCCCTGCGCGTCCCCGAACGGGTGATAGGCCGTGACCGGCCGGATCTAGGACACCAGCCTCGACACCATGGCAAGTCCGGTGTGACGCTTCGCTCTCTACGGCGACACCACGTCGATGCAGGTCACGGCACATGTAAGGGGAGAGACAATGGGCGATGTCGCAGGCGTGGTGGACCCGCACGCCCCGATCACCAATGTGCCGGTCGAGGAGGAGAGCGAAGGCGCAGTCCAGCTGTCGCCTCCGGTTCCGGGCCGGGCCGAGCCGATCGAGCCGAACGGCGTGGTGGAGTCGATTGCTGGGTTACGCCGGGAGGCGGCCGGTGAGCTGCTTGCGCCGGATGCCGTGCTGCCCGATATCGGCGTTGCCTCGTTCGGCGGCGAGATGCAGATGGAGACAGTGCATGGGGCCGACGACCGGGTCGCGGTCTCGGACACCGCCCGTTATCCGTGGTCGAGCATGGCGTCGCTGCTGATCACAGCGCGGGACGGGTCGCAGTGGATCGGCACCGGCTGGTTCATCGCCCCGCACGTGCTGGCCACCGCGGGGCACTGCGTCTACATCAACAACAGCCCGGTGGCGGCGCGCAATGGTTGGGTGCTGAGCATTCAGGTGATGCCCGGGCGCAACCGTACGGCCCTGCCGTTCGGCGCCGTCACGGCGAACCGCTTCTGGACCGTGCACGGGTGGGCGAACGGCGGCGACCAGAACTACGACTATGCCGCGATCGTGGTGCCCACTCCGATTGGCGACACTGTCGGCACCCTCGGCTTCGGCGTGTTTCCCGACGAGGAACTGGCCGAGCGGGTGGTCAACATCGCTGGCTATCCGGGCGACAAGGAGCCGGGCACGCTCTGGTACGACGCCCGGGCGGTGGCCGCGCTGGCGCCGTCGAAGGTCCACTACGACCTGGACACGGCCGGCGGGCAGAGCGGCGCCGCGGTCTACGTGATCGACGAGGACGGCCGCCGGATCGGGGTGGGAGTGCACGCCTACGGCGGGCCGACCACCAATTCCGGCACCCGGATCTCGCCGCCGGTCTTCAAGAATCTGTCCGATTGGAAGGCCTGAACCGCGATGGAGCGGACCGCATGCTGACCGCCGCCGAGTACGACGATATCAAGACCCGGCTGCTGCGGGTGGTGGCAACCGTCGCTTCGCCGCGCCAGACGCTGGCTGCGGCCATCCCCGGCCGGCTCGCCGAGCGGCTACCCGACGGCGAGCCGCGGATCCTGGTGGAGCGTGTTCTCGCCCTATGCACAGAAGACGCCTACCACGACGACCCGCCGGCCGTGGTCGTCCTGCTCGAACTGCTGCTGCCGTTGCAGGTCGCAACGACCGTCGCCCGCCTGCGCACCCCGCCACCGCCGGCGCCGGACCCGTTCGAGGCATTGATAATGATCAGCAAACTGCCGTTCCTGGATCGGCAGTCGACCCGCGCTGCGCTGCGCGACTTCCTGGAGATCCGGCCGACCCGGCCGGTCATGGTGGTGACCGGCCCGAGCGGGTTCGGTAAGACCTACACCGGCGACTTCGTGGACCACGTGCTGTCGGCCAGGCGCGGAATCCAGCATTGCCGGATTCCGCTGGAGGAGGGGCAGGGGCCGTCCACCGGCGCCGAGGAATTGGCCCGGGACCTGGTCACCATCCTCGGCGGCGATCCGGCGCAACAACCGCCGAAGACCACCAACGGCGACCGATGGGCGAAGGACCTGGCCAACTGGGTGCTGAGCGTGGCCAACAACTCCGGCTTCGACTGGTGGTTCCTGCTGGACGGATTCAACGGGCAGGAGGTGCGCCGGGAGACTCAGACCCTGATCACCAAGCTGGCGTTCCTGATGACCACCGGCGTGTCCCGGGACCGGCACCGGCTTATCCTGACCGACTTCGACCGCAGCGCTCTGACCATTCGGCCGGGCATGATCGCCGCCGAGGAGACGCGGCCGATCCCGTTCGACTCGGTGCGCGCCGCGATAGCTGTGGTCCTCGGCCACGCCGGGATCGCGCCTGACGATCAACGGGCCGTCGTCGCCGAGGCCGAGGTGCTGCAGGGGTTCGCCGACCCGGTCACCGACCTGGCCGAACTCGCCTTGCGGCTGAGTGACCTCGCTGAGGTGACCGACCATCGGACCCTGACCGGGAGCACGACGTCATGACGGACCCCCCACTGACCTCCGAGTCGCTACGCACCGCGCTGGAAGCACGGTTCGCCGCCCGCCGGACGGCCGTGCCACTGCCCCGCGGGGTCACGCCCTACCTTGACGCGGCGGCGGTGTTGCACGTGTTCGACCCGGTGCGGATCCGGCCGTACGGGGACACCTCCGAACCCTCCACCGTGCTGAACGAGTACTCGGTGCCGGCCGTGGGATGGCGGCACGCCGGCCTCCGCTGCCTGCGCACCGAGCATCGCCGGAACGCCCTGCGCCGCCTCGGCACCACCGGCCGGATGCGGGCCGCGCTCAAGGTCAACCCTGATCGGGAACGCACCGACATGCAGCTGATGTTCGAACGCTGGCTGGACGGGAAGCCGATCGTTCTGGACGACAAGACCTACGTGGAGCTGGAGAACCTGCGCCAGCTGTACGAGTGGGGGCTGGAGGGCCGGCCGGGTCTTCCGCCGCGGTCGCTGGTCGAGGCCGCCCGGCGGCGCCGGTCCGCGGTGGCTCTCTTCGAACACCTCGTCGACGATCATTTCACCGGCCGGGCCGCCGAGCGCGCGGCGATCGACCTCTTCGTGCACGCACCCGACCCGGCGACCGGGTCGATGCTGGCGATCTGGGGTCCGGGTGGCAGCGGCAAGACCGCGCTGATCGGCCGGTTCCTCATGGACCACCTCGACGCCGGCCACCTCCCGTTCGCCTACCTGCCGTTCGATTCCGAGACGCTGGACCTGGTAGAGCCGTTCACCGTGCTTGTCTCGGCAGCCGCGCAGCTGGACACACAGACGGTGGCAGGCGACGATGCGAGCCCTGAGTCGCGCGCGTTCAACGCCGAGGTTGAGCTCTACCGGGACCGCCGCGGCTCGTTGCAACGCCGGGCCAGTGAGTACAGCGAACGCGTCTCGCGCCTTTCCGACCTGTCCAAGGCCGACGAGTCCCTGTACGACGCGTTCGCCCGCCTGGTGCCCACCGGCGTTCCGTTCGTGCTGGTATTCGACACCTTCGAGGAGGTCGTCTACCGGTCCGAGGAGGACTTCCTGGGCTTCTGGGCGATGCTGGACCATCTGCACCGCCGGCTGCCCCGGCTCCGCATCCTGATCGCCGGCCGCGGACATCCCGACCTGAACCTCAGCCCGATCCCGGTCTACGAGCTGCTCCTCGGTGAACTGCCTGGGCACGAGGCGGTGACGCTGCTGCGCCGGCTCGGGGTGACCGACAACGCGGTCGCCGAACGAATCACCGGGCAGATCGGCGGCAACCCGCTGTCGCTGCGGCTGGCCGCTCGGGTGGCGGGCGAGGCCGGTCCCGGAAAGACCGGGCTGGACGGCCTGTCCACCTGGGCCATCGGCGCCGAGCTGATCCGCGGTCAGCTGTACCAGCGACTGCTCGAACACATCCACGACACGGACGTCCGCACCCTGGCCCACCCCGGCATGGTGCTGCGCCGGGTGGATGCCGCGGTGATCCGGCGCGTGCTCGCCCCGGCCTGCGAGCTCGGCCAGATCTCCCCGAACCGGGCCGCCCAGTTGCTCGACGGGCTGCGCCGGGAACAGACGCTGGTCAGCATCGAGAGCGACGGCTCGCTGCATTACCGCGAAGAGGTCCGGCGGCCGGTGCTCGACCTGCTGGTCCGGGACCAGCCCGCCCAGGTGCGGGCAATTCACACGTACGCGGTCCGGTACTACTCGACGCGGGACGAACCGGCCGATCGGGCCGAGGAGCTCTACCACCGGATGATGCTCGACGAACCGGCCGCCGCCTTGGACGGGCGCTGGACCCGGTCGGCCGAGCCGTACCTGCGCTCGGCGGTGGACGAGCTGCCGCCCGGGCAGCGCCGCTGGCTGGCCGGACACATGAGCATCCGGCTGCCGGCCGAGGTGCTGCGGATCGCCGACCTGGACGAATGGGAACGGCTCACCGCGCGCAAGACCAGCGAACACGTACGGCACGGCGGCCCCGAGTCGGTGCTGCAGTTGCTGGGCGCACGCACCGAGCGGACACCGGACAGCCCGCTGTTCACCATCGAGGCGCGGGCGTTGTTCGACCTCGGCCGGCACGTCGACGGCGCCGGCCTGCTCGACCGGGCGCTCGCCGGGTACCCGCTGGTGGGCAACCAGGGGCGACTCGCCGAGCTGCTCTGGCTGCGCGGGCAGGCCGCCGAGGAACTCGGTGACGTGGCCGGCTGCCTGGAGTTTCTCCAGCGGCTCGCGGAGGTCACCGACCGCATGCGGACCCGGTTGGCGTACGCCCAGACGTTGACCGAGATCCTGGGTGTCCGGAACCCGGAGAACGAGGACGACCCGAGCGACCCGGCGGTAGGTCCGCTGCGCGACCGGCTCGCGGGCGCCCTGGACGTGCTCCGCTTCGCAGACGTCGACCGCGAACGTTCGCTGATCCGGCTGGCGCTCTGCCGGCTCGGCCCCCATTACCCCGACCTGCTCGCCGAACTGTTCCCGGTCGTCGTGTACGACCTGGCCTTCCTGGCCTCCCGTGGAGTCATCGACCTGCGTACGGCGATCGCCGAGGTGATCGCCGAACTCCCGGAACTGGCCCTGCCCGACGGTCAGGCCGACCCGGTCACGGTGGTGGAGATCATCGTGCGGCAGCTGCGAGACCGGACCGGAGCGGACACCGGCGCGCTGGTTCAGGCGGTGCTGAGGCTGCTGCGCGCGGAGCACGCGTCGCTGTCCGGCGCGGCGCTGGCCGGAATCGACGACTACCGCGAGGCGTGGGAGCTCGAGGTAACCCGGGAGGTGTCCGGCTGATGTCCTACCTCGCACCGCCCGAGTTCGCCGACGTCCGCACAGCGATCCTGACCGTGCTCGGTTATGACCCGGCCACCCGCGCGGCGTTGCTCACCGGGCTGCCGCCGTCGCTGCGTGGCCTGCTGCCCGGCGGCACCGCGGCGCCGTTGATCGGACTCACCCTCGATCTCGACCAGCTCAACGGGATCGACCGCCTCACCGACGGCACGGTGCCGCTCAAGTTGTTCCTGACGAACGCGGTGAACCTGGCCGGCACGATGGCCGAGGCCGACGTGCTTCGGCTGGCGCTCGCGGAGGTGGAGACCAGCGCGTCCGGTGCACCACGCATTCCGGTGGCGGACCTGCCGGAGATCCAGGAAGCCATCGTGCTGCGGGACGACATGCTGCCTCGCGGGTTCTTCGACGGTGCGCTCACCGCGGCCGGCGGGGTGGCGAAGCTGCAGATCCCTCGGCACCAGGACGGGCAGCAGGTGCTGCGGTCCGGGCAGCCGGTGCGTTTCCTGGGTACAGGTTGGGTGGTCGCGCCCGACCTGCTGATGACCAACCACCATGTGATCAACGCGCGCTCCGAAGGGGAGCCAGCGGCGGGCGAGGCGGACCTGCGGTTGCAAGCCGGCGCGGCGGTGGTGCGTTTCGACTACGTCCACGAGGACGTCGAGGGGGTCACGGTACCGGTGTCCGAGCTGGTCGGCTGGGACGCGACGCTCGACTACGCCCTGTTGCGGCTCGCGCCGGGGTCCGGCCGGCCACCGCTCACTCCGGCCGCGGGTCCGCTGGCGCCGGTACGCCCGGACGACGCCACCGCGGTCAACGTCATCCAGCACCCGGACGGGCGGCCACAGCTGTTCGCCATCCGTAACAACCTGCTGATCAAGGCGGCGCCGGCCGAGTTGCAGTACCTGTCGGACACGATGGGCGGCTCGTCCGGCTCGCCGGTCCTGGACGACCGGTGGAGGGTGGTCGGGCTGCACCGCGGATCGACGTTCGCCAGCGGCATGCGTTTCCAAGGGCGCAATGTGGCGTACGTGAACGTGGGCACCCCGCTGCCGGCGATCCTGGCCGACATCCGGCAGCGGTACGCGGCGCAGGTCCCCGAACTGTCGGCCTAGAGGAGGAGTCGTGAGCGAACCGGAGCCGGCCACCGCAAAGACCGCGGCCGAGACGGAGAAGCTGCGCTGGGAGGCGCGCGGCGCCCAACTCGACGCGGAGCGCAAGGAACGTGAGAACGCCGAATGGGACAGTGAGCCGGCCCGCCGCCTCCGGGCCGCCGAGTCATTGCAGAAGCAGACAGCCACACTGGTCCCGGACCTGTCGACGCTGGACAAGGGCGAGCTGACGGTCACCGGCGTCATCCCGATCGGCGCACATCAGGCCTTGGCCCTGGCGGCATCCCAGGTGGCCACGACGGTCGGTCCGCTGCTCAGCGAGCCGGTTCTGCTCACCAGCGATCCCGACCTGGTGACCGCGTCGGCGGCCGCCGTCCAGATGGAAGCGACCTTGACCAATCTGCTCACCGCAGCCGGACGCTTGCTCCCGGCGCCGCCGGACGCCGCCGAGTCCGCTGTGGTGGCGGCGTTGGCTGCGGCCGTTCCGTCGGTACTGGGCCTGTTCACGGCCAAGCGCTCGTTGACCACCATCCCGGTTTCGGTCGACGACCTATCCGCCGTCGCGGCGATAGCCGGAGAGCTCATCGCCGCGAAGAAAACGGTCCGGCACGACGACTTCCGCATGGTGCCGCCGGACGACCCGCTCTTCACCCGGCTCGGCGTCCTGCATGACCGCCGCCGCGAGTTGGCCACGAAGCGCGCTCCGGCGGCGGATGCGCTGGTCGCCGAGATCGACCAGTTCTTCGCCTCGCTGTCCACCGTCCCGCCCGGGGCCAAGCGTTCGCTTTTGACCACCGCCCTGCTGTGGCACAACGGACCGGTCCTGCTGGTGAAGTCGCAGGGCGGCGCCAGCACCCAGCTGGTCAACGATCGCCCGTTCCTATTCCGGGACAGGGTCAGCGTCGTCACCACAGTCGCCGTGTCGTTTCTGCTGACCCGCCCGCCCGGAGACACCCTTCAGGCGGCCGGCACAGAGGTGGGAACGGCGACCCTGACCGGCACCATCGGCACGTCCCTGACCTGGAATCTCTGACCTGGTTCGAGCCGGCCGGGAGTGGATCGCTACTCGAAGCGGGACGGATCTCCGGCGCCCACCCGAAGGATCTCCGGCTCGCCTTCCGACAGGTCGATCACCGTGGTTGGCTCCACGCCGCACTCGCCGGAGTCGACCACTGCCTCTACCTGGTGGTCCAGGGTTTCCTTGATCTCCCAGCCCATCGTCATCGGCTCGTCCTGGCCAGGGAGCAACAGCGTGCTTGAGACCAGTGGCTCGCCCAGCTCGGCCAGCAGCGCCTGCACCACCGGGTGCTCCGGGATGCGTACCCCCACGGTCTTCTTCTTGGGGTGCAGCAGCCGCCGGGGGACCTCCTTCGTGGCCGGCAGGATGAAGGTGTACGGGCCCGGCGTGGACGCCTTGACCAGGCGGAAGGAGGCGTTGTTCAGCTGTACGAACTGGCCTACCTGGGCGAAATCGTGGCACATCAGGGTGAAATGGTGGCGGTCGTCCAGGTGGCGGATCTCGCGGATGCGGTCCAGGCCTTCCTTGTTGCCCATGCGGCAACCCAGCGCGAAGCATGAGTCCGTGGGGTAGGCGATCAGGCCATCTGCCCGGACTATGTCCACTATCTGCCGGATGGAACGCGGCTGCGGATTGTCCGGGTGCACGTCGAAATACTTCGCCACTCCCGCCAGCCTAGGCCAAGCCACCGTCTTCCAACTGGCCATCCCCCGGGCGGGTCGCCGCTGGCAGGCTTTCCGAGTGTGCGGAACGTAGCTGTTCTTATGTCGGACACCGTCCGGCCGTTCGAGTTGGCCGTCTACTGCGAGGTCTTCGGCACTGACCGGACGGCTGCGGGGGCGCCCGTCTTCGATTTTGCCATCGCGTCGGCGGCGCCGGGCGTGCCGGTGCCGGTCTTCGGTGGGCTTACCGTCACGCCTGCCGCCGGGCTGGACCGGCTTTCCGAGGCCGACCTGGTCGCGGTGGCGCCGCCGGTCGCGCCGGTCCGGGCGGTGGATCCGGCCGTTGCCACGGCGTTGCACGCCGCGATCGCGCGAGGTGCGCGGGTGGTTGCGCTCGGGTCCGCGACCTTCACCTTGGCGGCGGCCGGGCTGCTTGATGGCCGTACGGTGGCCGCGCCCTGGATCTACGCACCTCAACTGGCCGACTGGTTTCCCCGGGTGCGCGTCGACCCGTCCGTGGGGTACGTCGATGACGACCCTGTTCTCACCGCGGCGGCCGGGATCGACCTGTGCCTGCACCTGGTCCGCAAGGATCACGGAGCCGTCGCGGCCGGCGCGGTCGCCCAGGGCCTGCGGTTCATGACGCCCGTCCGCCGCGCCGACGACGACATCGCAGCGCTGCTCGACTGGGCCGCCGACAACCTGCACGAAGACCTGTCCATCGAGGTGCTGGCCCGGCGGGCGCTACTGTCGACGCGCTCCCTCGCGCGGCGGTTCCGGGCGGCTACCGGCGTCACGCCGTACGCCTGGATTCTGGAACAGCGGGTGAGTCTCGCCCAGCGGTTGTTGGAAACCCAGCCCTCGCTGGGGGTTGAGGAGGCCGCCGGCCGCGCCGGTTTCAGCTCCGCGGCTCTGCTGCGGCAGCATTTCCAGCGGCGTTTCGGCTGCTCGCCGTCGCAGTACCGGTCGCGCTTCGCGCCGTCACCGCGTGGATGACGCCGGCCATGTCCTGGCCGCCGTGGCCCAGCTCCTCGGTCTCGGCGTATAGCTGGGCGCAGACCTCCAGCAGCGGCGCCGCCAGCCCGTGCGCCCGCGCGGCCTCGACGATGAGCCGGTTGTTGTAGTGCACGTCCCGGATCGAGGCCTGCACCGCGAAGTCCCGGTCGACCAGCTTGCCGGCCTTGCCCCGGGAAACGAAGGACGCCATCGGCCCGGCATCGAGCACGTCCCGCAGCAGCGCCGGGTCGAGCCCCACCCCCTGCGCGAAGTGGAACGCCTCGGCCAGCCCGGTGACCATGCTGATCAGGAAGGTGTTGACGGCCAGCTTCAGGAGCAGCCCCTGCGGCACCGGCCCGCACTCGAAGACCTCCCGGCACATGGGCGCGAGCAGCGGTTTCACGGTCGCCCGGTCGTCGTCCGAGCCGGCCAGCATCGCCACCAGTTGCCCGGCCTCGGCCGGCCCACGCGACCCGGAGACCGGAGCCTCGACGTAGCGCCCGCCCAGCGCCCGGATCCGCTCGCCGAGCCCGGCGGAGTACTCGGGCGCGGTCGTGCCCATGTGCACCACGATGCGGCCGCTGACCTCGGGGCCGATCACCGTGTCGATGGCCTCGGCGTTGGCCAGCATCAGAAACACGACCTCGGCCTGCTCGAACACCTCGCCGGCCCGGCCCGCGTTGCGCGCTCCCGCCAACTCGGCACCCGACCGGGTCCACACGACCAGATCGTGACCGGCCTTGACCAGGTTGGTGGCCATCGGCCGCCCCATCACCCCGAGCCCGACAAACCCCAGCACCATTGCCTAACGGTAGGACCTGGCGGCGGCCCAGCCGTCGCAATCGTGCGTCGTGATCCCGCCACATGCCATGATCTTGGGCGTTC
The DNA here is from genome assembly GCF_016862435.1 of Paractinoplanes tereljensis. Classification (GTDB taxonomy): domain Bacteria; phylum Actinomycetota; class Actinomycetes; order Mycobacteriales; family Micromonosporaceae; genus Actinoplanes; species Actinoplanes tereljensis. Next base: position 330,889 of record NZ_BOMY01000034.1, on the reverse strand, counting down.
TCAGCTACCCCGATGGAGGAACAGCCCGCGTATGCCCACGGTTACCCTGCGCCGGGCGGTGAGCCTCCTCGGGGCGGCGCTGGTCTTCGGTGCGCTGGCCGCGCTGATCAAGGGCCACCACTACGGCCTGCGTGACACCATCGGCAACCTCAGCACACCCTGGCTGCTCGTCGCGTTCGCGGCGGGGCTGCACACCCGGTCGCTGCCGCGCGGCGCGGTCGCCGGGCTGGCGGCCACGGGGGCGGCGCTGCTCGGCTTCTACCTGGTCGTGGCGGTCATCACCGACGACCAGCTGCCCCTGGGCGAACACCTGGTGCACGTGCTGCGAGTGAACCTCCGCTGGCTGCTCTCGGGGCTGGTGAGCGGGCCGGTGCTCGGCGCGTTCGGGGCCTGGGTGCGGCGCCGGGCGTCGAACGTCCCGGTGGCCGCCACCCTGGTCACCGGGGCGCTGCTGTTCCTCGAACCGGTCGTTATCGTCGCGGCCCGGGTCGTGCCGGGCTGGCGGCACGTCATCCACTGGACCCTGTCGCCCGGCCCCTACCTGGTCGAAGCCGTGGTCGGCGCCATGCTCCTGGCCCTTGCGGTCATCGTGCCGACGGTCAGCGGCGACCGCGCGCCCCCGCGATCGCGCTGACACCCACGGCGGCCAGCACGACCTGGATGGTCAACTCGATCCAGTCGATGCCGGGGGTGTCGGCGACCCCGATCAGGGCGGCGATGAACGTGCCGACGATGGCGGCGCCGATGCCGATCAGGATGGTCAGCCAGATCGGGATGTCCTGCTTACCGGGGGCGAAAAGGCGCCCCAGGGCGCCGATGATCAGGCCAATGATGATCGCGGTGATGATCCCGGTGATGTGCACGGCAGCTCCTTGAAAGTCCCTTCGTCAAATCTGCCTCGGGCGGCTGTGCGTCACATCGGGGGAACCCCGGATTTCGCTGCGGGACCGGTGATTAGGGTCTGAAGACATGGCGGAGAGTTATTTCGAGCGGGTCGGTGAGTCGAGCTTCAAGCCGACGGCACACGTCGGCGGGGCGTGGCGGACCGACGAGCAGCACTTCAGTCCGCTCGGCGGGCTGATCGTGCACGTGCTCGACCGGCATGTCCCGGACGGCCTGGTGGTGGCCCGGATCAGCTACGACATCCTCGGGAAGATCGACCTCGACGAGTGCGAGATCACCGTGGAGCGGGTCCGGCCGGGGCGGACCATCGAGCTGCTCGAAGCGGTGGTGACCATCGGCGGGCGGGCCGTGGTGCGGGCCCGCGCCTGGCTGCTCGGCGCGCAGGACACCGGCGCGGTGGCGGGCACGTCGATCGGGCGGCTGACGCCGCCGGAAAAGGCCGAGGCCTGGCCGATCGCTGAGCTTTGGACCGGCGGTTACATCGCGTCGATAGAGGTCAGGCGTACGCCGGGAGCAGAGCCCGGACGCAGCACCGCCTGGCTGACCACCGGGGTGGAGCTGGTCGCGGGGGAGCCGAGCAGCCCACTCGCGTCGTTCGTGGCACTTGTCGACACGGCGAACGGCATCGCGGTCCGCCAGGACCCCACCGAGTGGATGTTCCCCAACGTCGACCTGACCATCCACGTGCACCGCCAGCCCGAGGGCCACTGGACCGGCCTGGACACCACGGTGACCTTCGGCCCGACGGGTCAGGGCCTGACCAGCACCGTCCTGCACGACGTCAACGGCCCAGTGGGAACGGCCCAGCAGATCCTCACGATTCGTCCCCTGACCTGAACAGCGGTCGGCCGGTGCGGAGTTCGGTCACCGCGCCGACTTCGTGCCGGAGATCGTCGTCGATGGCGATGTCCAGGATTATCTGCACGTCTCCCCGGGCCAACAGGTCCTCGAGCGTCCTGGCCGGCATGGTGCGGCACTCCTGGATGAACCGGTCCGCGGCCGCTCGTTGCAGAAAGGGCGGCCGCTGGCTCAGGGCCTCCACGTAGGTGCCGGTCCGATAGTCGGTGGGCGTGCTCCCGTAGGCCCCGACGGCAAGTTCGAACATCAGCGCGGCGTCCGATTCCAGCGGTCCGTCGAGGTCCCCGAACTCGCGCCAGAACGGGATCAAGACATACACGAACTCGCGGTTGTCGATGCCGGTCTGAACGAAAGCCGCCTTGCGCATCTGACGGCCGCGGTCCGATTCGGGCGGTAGGGCCAGATCCGCCGGTACCTGTCGGTCACCCACCGTGCGTGGCCGGTCGTCCGGGGGCCAGGGCAATGACCGGCGGACAGAGATATCGGTGCGGTCCTCGATGCGGATCCACAAGCGGGTCGGGTCGGCGGCGAGATCCCACTCCACCCGGAACGCCTGCCAGAGCCGCCGGGCGTCCTCCGGTTCGAGCTGACTCATCCAGAGCAGCGCGGACTGCCGCCAGTTGATCACCATCGGCTCGCCGGCCAGTTCCGCCACGTCCACCGGCCCCTCGCTGAGCAGCACGGCGAAGCTGGTCAGGTTGGCAGAGAAGGCCGCTTGTCGCTGGGCCACCGTACGCCGTTCCGGCTCGTATTCGGCGAGGGTCCAGCGTGGGTGCGGATAGCCGGCCTCCGGCAGCAGTTCCAGGACCAGGTCGCGGCATCGCTGCCGCGTCGGGGCGTCGAGGGCGGCGAGCATGCCCTGGCAGAACTCCCACAGCGGGGCTCGGCGGGTCAGGGTGGTGAAGGACGTCAGGGCGTAGAAGAAACCCGCGTCCAGGGTGGCGCCCGGGCGGCGGCGCAGCTGGGCTCGGTCCTCGGCCAGGTCCAGCAGGGCCGCGACGATCATCCGCGCGGAGAGGAACTCGCCGAAGGTGGCGTGCAGGAACTCGAAGCTGCGCCGGGCGCTTCCGGTGTCCTGGCTGGCCTTGGACTCGTGCACGAAGAAGAAGCGGCCTACCAGTAGCTGGGCGACCGTCAGCGGGCGGGACGAGTCCCGGCGGGGAGTGCGGTCCTCGGCGCTGAGCAGGTGCCGCATGTCGGCTTCGAGTTCCTCGTCGAGCAGGACGTCGCGGCCTCGGTTGTGCATGGCCACCGCCACCGCGGACAGGCGCCGCCACTCGGCCGCCACCTCGGCGTCCCACTGGTCGGGGCTGAGGCTGCTCTCGCGCTTGTCGACCTCGCGTTCGAAGAAGTCGCCGAACAACCGCTCGTAGAGCTCGACCCGATCCAACCGGCCGCTCTGCCGCTGCAGCTGGTTCTCGCGGCCGTCGTACAGGGCCAGCATGAGCAGCAGCAACGGCTGGCTGGCCAGTTCGCGGTGGGTGAGCGCCACCTCGGGCGGCAAGGGCTCGAGGCCGCGGGCCGCCAGCCCGGGGGCGTTGGCCGCGTTCCAAACGTCGAGCCAGGCTCGGACGTGATCGTCGCTGAACGGCGACAACCGCACCACCGGCGTGTCCTCGGGGAAGCGGGCCCGGTCGGCCACCACGGTCCGGCTGGTCACCACCACGGTGAGCGGGCGGCCCAGCTCGGCCTCGCGCTCCTGGAACTCCTGCAGCTGTTCCAGGTAGTCGGCCCAGTTCTGGCCGGTGGCCTGCAACAGCTCGTCGAAGCCGTCCATGATGACCGCCGGCAGCGCGCCCTCGGCCCGGCGCACCAGATCGGGCCAGCGGACACTCTCACCAAGTAATAGGTAGAGACCTTCTTCTATCTGGCGCTGCACGGGGGAGTCGGCTCGCACGTTGCGCAGTTCCACCCGTACCGGAAGAAAGCCGGCGCCGGACAACCGGGCCGCGAGCACCCGGGTCAGGACCGACTTGCCGGAACCGGGGTGGCCCAGCACGACGATCGGCTGGCCGGTGGCGCCGGGGGCGGTCAGCGCGGCGAACAGGAAGTCCTGCACGTCGGCGACCGGCCGGCCGCGCGTGGTCCACCACGACTCGGTGGCCGGCAGCGCCGACGGGCCGGCCCGGGCGATCAGCCCGGCCGGTTCCCGGTAGGCCTCGCGCAGCGTCGGCAGGACCAGGTCGCCGGGCGCGTCGGCGCTGCTCAGGATCGGTTTCTCCAGCCACGCCGCGTATCGGCGGACCAGGCCGGCCGGCACCTCGTCGGCCGGCGTGCGGGCGGTGGTGCGGATGAGCTCCCGGATGGCCTGCGCGTCGGTCATCGCGGTCCAGAGCCGGAACTCCGGAATCTCGGCGGCCAACCGGCGGAAGGACGCCCGGTACCGGTCGATCGCGGCCTGGCCGAGCGCACCGGTGTCGTGGTTGTCCAGGCGGGAGCCGAAGGCGGCCAGACCGCTGAGGAACGTGATGACCCGGCCGGCGACCTGCCAGTAGTAGTCGTGCAGTTCCCGCTCGACCGCCTCGACCGGGACGGCCGGTTCCGGGAACGGCGGCCGTCCGTCCAGCACCCCGCTGACCAGGGCCGCATGCGAGCCGGTGGCCAGCGACGTCATCTCGTCCCGGGTCAGCTCGGCCCGGTCCAGGTCGAGCCCGCGCGCGGTCAGCCACTCGTCGAGCGCCTCGTAGAACGCGACCAGCACGAGCACGCTGTGCGCGGCGATCAGTCGATCCGTACGGTCGAAGCGGTTGAGGTTTTCGGTCCTGCCTCGCCAGGCGCGCACCGCCTGATGGCCCCAGCGCACCGCCTGGTCGCGCAGGGCGAAGAAATCCACCGTGCCGACGCTGGCCACCGTGACCGCGCCGGCCGCCAGGCCGGCCAGCGAACCCAGCCGGTCCACCAGGTCGGAGTCGCCGTCGAGCAGCCGGACCGCATCGGCGAAGGACAGCCCCCGGGACCTCATGCGGCGGACGGTAACGCACTCCGCCAAGAAGCGTGGCGGGCGGGCCGGACCAGGACCATGCTGGGGTTGTGGAAACTGAACTCTTCATCGGTGGCAAGTGGGTCCCCGCGTCCTCGGGGAATCGTTTCGATGTGCTCGACCCGGCGACCGGCGATGTGATCGCCTCGGTCGCCGACGGCGGAGAGGCGGACGCGGCCGCCGCGGTGGATGCGGCGGCCGAGGCGGCCAAGGCTTGGGCGGCGACACCCCCGCGAGTACGCGGTGAACACCTGCGCCGGGCATTCGAGTTGATGTCGGCCCGCGCCGACGAAATCGCCAAGCTGATCTCGCTGGAGAACGGCAAGGCCCTGGTCGACGCGAAGGGCGAGGTGACGTACGCGGCCGAGTTCTTCCGCTGGTTCGCCGAGGAAGCCGTGCGGGGCGAGGGCATCGTCAGCACCGCGCCGAGCGGCGCCAACCGGATCCTGGTGGTGCGGCAGCCGGTGGGCGTGTGCGTACTCGTCACGCCCTGGAACTTTCCGGCCGCGATGGCCACCCGGAAGATCGGGCCGGCGCTCGCCGCCGGTTGCACCGTGATTCTGAAGCCGGCCAGCGACACCCCGCTGACCGCCCTGGCCATGGCCGGCATCCTGGCCGAGGCCGGGGTGCCGGCCGGCGTGGTCAACGTGCTGCCCTCGCGCAGCTCCGGCAAGGTCGTGTCGAAGATGCTGGCCGACCCGCGGGTGCGCAAGGTGTCGTTCACCGGGTCGACCGAGGTGGGGCGCATCCTGCTGGCCCAGGCCGCGGAAAACGTGATCAACACGTCGATGGAGCTGGGTGGCAACGCGCCGTTCCTGGTGTTCGCGGACGCCGACCTGGACGCCGCGCTGGACGGCGCGATGATCGCCAAGATGCGTAACGGCGGCGAGGCGTGCACGGCGGCCAACCGGTTCTACGTCGAGGCGTCGGTCGCCGACGAGTTCTCCCGGCGGCTGGCCGAGCGGATGGCCGGCCTGGTGGTGGGGCCGGGTACCGACGAGAAGACGCAGGTCGGGCCGCTGGTCAACGAGGACACCGTGGCCAAGGTGGACGAGCTCGTCCGCGGGGCCCTGGAAGCGGGGGCGACCGCGGTGACCGGCGGCGAGCGGCCGGGCGGGCCGGGCTTCTACTACCCGCCGACCGTGCTGACCGGCGTCGCGGGGAACGCGCCGATCCTGAAGGAGGAGATCTTCGGGCCGGTCGCCCCGATCGTCACCTTCACCAGCGAGGACGAGGCGGTCCGCTATGCCAACGACACCGAGTTCGGGCTCGTCGCGTACGTCTTCACCCAGGACCTCGCCCGCGGTCTGCGGGTGAGCGAGGCGATCGAGGCCGGCATGGTCGGCCTCAACCGTGGCCTGGTCAGCGACCCCGCCGCGCCGTTCGGCGGGGTCAAGCAGTCGGGCATCGGGCGCGAGGGCGGGCACGAGGGCCTGCTCGAATACCTGGAGTCGAAGTACATCGCGGTCAACTGGTAACTCGCTGAAAGTCGGGCCGAGGGCATTGCCCTCGGCCTATTTCATACTGCTATTGTGCTAGGAACCTAGTGGAATGGTGGTTACGGATGATCGAGTTCCATCTGGACTCCCGGTCGGGCGTCTCGCCCTACATGCAGCTCATCCAGCAGGTCCGGCACGCGCTGCGGCTCGGACTGCTCAAGGAAGGCGACAAGCTGCCCACCGTCAAGGACGTGGTGGCCCGGGTCGCGATCAACCCGAACACGGTGCTGAAGGCCTACCGCGAACTGGAATACGAGGGGCTCGTCCAGCCCCGGCCCGGCCTCGGCACCTTCGTCACCCGCACGCTCGGCAGCGACGAGGACCTCGCCGCCCACGAGCCGCTGCGCCGCGACCTGGAGGGCTGGCTGGCCAAGGCCCGCGACGCCGGTCTCGATGACGAAAGCATCGAGGCCCTGTTCATCAGCACATTTCGCCGCTTTTCGGCGGAGCGAGCGGGACGGAGGGGATGACGATGACCAGCGCGGTAATAACTGAGCACCTGACCAAGAAGTACGGGCGGAAGACCGCCCTGTCCGACTGCTCGCTGGACATCCCGGCCGGCCACGTGGTCGGACTCGTCGGCCCCAACGGCGCCGGCAAGTCCACCCTGCTCCAGCTCGTCTGTGGCCAGCTCAACCCGACCGCGGGCGGCCTCACCGTGCTGGGCGGGCCGCCGGTCACCGGCTCGCCGCGGATCGGGTTCGTCGCCCAGGACACTCCGGTCTACGGCAGCCTGTCCATCGACGACCATCTGCGTTTCGGCAAGCACCTCAACCCGTCCTGGGACGACGATCTGGCGCGGGAGCGGATCGAGCGGCTCGACCTGGACCCGAAGCAGAAAGCCGGCAAGCTGTCCGGCGGCCAGCGCGCCCAGGTCGCGCTGACCCTGGCCATCGCCAAGCGGCCCGAGCTGCTGCTGCTCGACGAGCCGGTGGCCGCCCTCGACCCGCTCGCCCGCCGCGAGTTCCTGCAGGGCCTCATGGAGTACGTGGCGGAGTCCGGCACCAGCGTGGTGATGTCCTCGCACCTGGTGGCCGACCTGGAACGCGTCTGCGACTACCTGATCGTGCTGGTCAAGTCCAAGGTCCGAGTCACCGGGGAGGTCGAGGAACTCCTCGCCACTCACCACCACGTCACGGGGGCGCGCGTGGACCCGGAGAAGCTCGGTCCCGGTCGCACCGTGATCCAGGCCCGGCACACCGATGTGCAGTCCAGCCTGGTCGTGCGCAGCACCGCGCCGATCGACGATCCGGCGTTCAGCGTGGCCGGGATCGACCTGGAGGACCTCGTCCTGGCGTACATGTCCGAGGCCGCGAACGGCCGTGATCGCGTACTGGAGAAGCAGCGATGATCTGGCTCACCTGGCGTCAGTTCCGCACCCAGGCCGTGTTCGGCCTGGCCCTGGTGGTCGCGGTGGCCGCGGTCTACCTGGCGACCCGATCGACCCTGCTCGACATCGCCCGGGACACCGGCTACACCGCCTGCACCGCCGACTGCGAGCAGCTCGCGAGCCAGTTCGTCAAGACCGCCCGCAGCGGCTACCTCGGCAAGCTCTATCAGATCGCGGCCCTGGTCCTGTTGCTGTTCCCGGCCGTGGTCGGGCTGTTCTGGGGCGCGCCGCTGGTGGCCCGCGAGCTCGAGGCCGGCACCCATCGCCTGGTCTGGAACCAGTCGATCAGCCGCAACCGCTGGCTGGGCGTGAAGCTGGGCGGCATCGGCCTGGCCACCGCCGCGGTGGCCGGCCTGGCCAGCTGGGCGATCACCGCCTGGGCCAGCCCGCTCGACAAGGTCGACGGCTGGGTGACCCCGCTGACCTACGCGGCCCGGGGCATCGTGCCGATCGGCTACGCGGTCCTCGCCTTCGTCGCCGGCGTGACCCTCGGCATGCTGCTGCGCCGGACGGTGATGGCGATGGCGCTGACCCTCCTGGTCATCGTCGGCGCCATGGTCGGCGGCCTCTTCCTCCGTGAGCAACTCGTCGCGCACAGCACCTATCAGGCGCCGCTGGCCGGCGACTGGGACGGCGGCATCAGTCTCAGCCCGGACGACCCGAACCACGAGATCCGGCTCGAGGTGGAACCGCCGGCCATCGCCACCTGGGTCCTCGACAACAAAGTCATCACCTCGACCGGCGCTGTTTATCGCGGTCCGTACGACCCTGACTACTGCGGACCGAAGGCCACCAAGGGCGGCGACGGTCCCCGCGGCTGCCGGGACTGGCTGACCGCCCAGAATCTGCACCAAAAGGTCACATACATCGGGAACGACAAGTTCTGGGCCTTGCAGTGGCGAGAAACCGGCGTACTGCTGGTAGCTTCGTCGCTCCTGGCGATCTTCTGCTTCTGGTGGATCCGGCGCCGGGTGGCGTAGCCTCCGATGGCACCGTGGGTAACCGGCTGATGTTGACGCTCGGGAGATGAACTATTTTTCTCCCGGGCGCCGTACCCCTAGTCGAGCGTCGTGCGGACTACTCGATACTGGGGCGACGTTCGGCCGGACCACCCAGGTCGGGATCCACCTGAGAGGAATTCTCGGAAATGCGCAAGAAGCTGCTGGCGCTCGCGGCGGTTGGGCTGCTGGCGACGGCCACCATGACAGCGTGTGACGACTCGGATAGCTCGAGTGATGCCAGTAGCGACAGCGGTGGCAGCGGCTCGGGCAAGGCGCGGGTCGGCGTGATCATGCCGGACACCAAGAGCTCGCAGCGGTGGAAGACCGACGACCCGAAGTTCCTCAAGGCCGCGTTCGACGCCGCCGGGGTGCCGGTCGAGATCCAGAACGCCGAGGGCGACCGCGCGAACTTCCAGAAAATCGGCGACGACATGATCAACAGCGGTGTCAAGGTGCTGATCATCGCGAACCTCGACTCCGATTCCGGCAAAGCGGTCATCGACAAGGCCAAAGAGAAGAAGATCCCGGTCATCGACTACGACCGGCTGACCCTCAACGGCGGCGCCGACTACTACGTCAGCTTCGACAACGAGAAGGTCGGCAAGTACCAGGCGTACGGCCTGATCAACTGCCTCGAGGCCAAGGGCGTGAAGAACCCGGTCGTCGCCGAGCTCAACGGCTCGCCGACCGACAACAACGCGACCCTGTTCAAGGCCGGCTACGACGGTCAGCTGCAGCCCAAGTACGACACCGCCGAGTACACCAAGGGCCCCGACCAGTTCGTCCCCGACTGGGACAACGAGGAGGGCGGCAAGATCTTCACCCAGATGATCCAGCAGCAGCCGAAGATCGACGGCGTGCTCGCCGCCAACGACGGTCTCGGCAACGCGGTCATCGAGGTGCTGCGCAAGAAGGGCCTGGCCGGCAAGGTCCCGGTCACCGGCCAGGACGCCACCCTGCAGGGCCTGCAGAACCTGCTGACCGGCGAGCAGTGCGTGACCATCTACAAGCGCATCAAGCCGGAGGCAGACGCCGCGGCCGGCCTCGCCATCAAGCTGTTCAAGGGCGAGAAGCCGTCGGTGACCGGCCAGATCAAGGACCCGGAGTCGGGCGCGTACGTGCCGTTCGTGAGCCTGGAGCCGCTGCAGATCGACGTGACCAAGGTCAAGGACGTGGTGACCGACGGCTTCGTCACCAAGAAGGACCTCTGCGCCGGCAAGTACGCCGCGCTCTGCACTGAGTACGGCGTGGGCGTGACGGCCAAGCCGAGCTCCGACGCGGACGCCGACAAGTAGAACTCTTCCTGTGAAAAAAGGGCCGGCTTTCGCCGGCCCTTTTTCGTGTCACGGGATGCTGACGACGACCTTTCCCGCGGTCGCCAGGGTGAGGGCGCGCTGCACTTCGGCGTACGGGATGACATCGCTGACGATCTCGGCGTACTTCTCCCAGTTCGCCACCAGGCCCGGGGTCACCTCGAAGATCTCGGTCGGGTAGCCCATCGCCATCGTGATGGTCAGCTCGGTGGTGAGGATCGCCCCGAAGTCGACCTCGACCGGCTTCTTGTGCACGGCGACGATGCTCAGCCGGGCGCCGTGCTTGGCCGCCGCCAGCACCGTCTCGATCACCACGGGTGCGCCCGCCGCGTCCAGGTAGATGTCGGTGGCCGGCTTGATCCCGCGCACCCCGACGCCCTTGGGAGCCTCGCCGTGCAGCTCGGTCAGCCGGGCCGCGACGTCCTCCTCGGCCGAGTTGATCACCGCGTCGGCACCGACCCGCAGCGCCTTCGCCAGCCGGTCCGGCACGATGTCGACCACCACCACGTGGGCCACGCCGCGCAGCTTGAGGGCGATCGCCGCGCCGAGCCCGATCGGCCCCGCGCCGAAGACCACCGCCTTGTCGCCGGGCTGCGGGGCGGCCCGGTTGACCCCGTGGGTGGCCACCGCCATCGGCTCGTTGAGCGCCACCACCTCGAACGGGATGTGCTTCGGGACGGTGATCAGGTGGGTGCCGACGACGGCGTCGCGAATCACTACGAACTCCGACAGGCCGCCCTGGGCGCCGCCGCTGCCGATGATGCCGTCGCCGGCCGCCATCGGGTTGATGACCACGTGGTCGCCGACCGCCAGACCGTCGACCTCGGCGCCCACCTCGGCGACCTCGCCGGCCGGTTCGTGCCCGAGCGGGGTGGCGCCCTGCCGCGGCGGGATGCCGCCGACGTGGATGTAGAGCGCGTCGGACCCGCAGATGCCGCACGCCCGCATCCGCACCAGCACATCGCGCGGCCCGGCCTGCGGCTTGTCCGCCTCGACCACGGCCGTGGTGCCCGGCCCGGTCACCGTAACGGTCTTCATGACGCCCTCCCTCAGCTGCACTAAAACGCTTAAGCTAGCATCGGTTCGTGGCTCGGGTAACCCTCAAGGACGTGGCGACCGCCAGCGGCGTCTCGATCGCCACTGTGAGCTTCGTGCTGAACGACGCGGCCGGCCAGACCATCCCGGCGGCCACCCGCGACCGGGTGCGCCGGGCCGCGGCCGAGCTGGGTTACGTGCCGCACGGCATGGCCCGGGCGCTGCGCGAGGGCACGTCCCGGCTGGTGCTGCTCAACACCGCCGGCCTGCCCCCGGGCGGCAGCCTGCGCAGCTTCATCGAGGGCCTCGAGGACGAACTCGACCAGCACGGCCACGCCCTGCTGGTGCGGCACGGCACCGGCCGGTCCGGCTCGCTGCGGCGGGTGGTCGAGGCGGCCGCCCCGCGCGCGGTGATCGACCTGGCCGGCCTTTATGCGGGTACGGGGACCGACGTGGACGACGGCGGCTGGATCGACGGCCTGGCCGCGCACACCGCGACGCAGATCGGCCACCTGGCCTCGCGCGGCCACCATCGGCTGGCACTGGCTCTGCCCGACGACCCGCGGCTGGCCCGGCTGGCGTCACTGCGCGAGGCCCATACCCGGCAGATAGCCGAGGCACTGGGCCTGGCCGAGTCGGTCGTGATCCGGGTGGGCGACGACCGCGCGGCCCACCGGGACGCGCTGGACTCCCACCCGGGAGTCACCGCGGTGGCCGCCTTCGACGACGACACCGCCCTGCGCGTCCTGTCCGGGACAAATCGGACGGACCTGGCGGTGATCGGCTTCGACGAGACGCCGCACGGCGCCCTCTGGAAACCGTCGCTGACCACGGTCCGCATCGACGCCGCTGGCTACGGCCGCCGCGCCGCTCGGCGCGCCCTCGGCCACGACGCCGGCGACGCCCCGGTGCAGGCCTCCCGGGTGATCGTCCGGGAGTCGGCCTAGGCGTGCGCGGGCCGGTTTTGGGGGCCGGGCCCGCCCGGAGCGGGCGCGCGGAGGGTGAGTCCCGCTCAGCGAAACTGTGGACCAGGGGACCGGTCCTACGGCGTACTGAAAAATGAGCGGAGGCTAGCGCCAGAGCCGGAGTTTTTCGGGGTTTCGCACTGCCCAGATGTGCCGGATGCGGTCGCCGGCGATGTCGAACGCGAACACCGTCGCGACCGTGCCGTCCTGCTCGGCCACCAGGCCGGGGCGGCCGTTCACCGTGCATTCCCGGAAGGTCGTGCGGGTGCCGGAGACCCGCGCGATCTCGGCGTAGGAGCGAGCGATCTGCTCGCCGCCGATGATCGGATGCAGGTGGGTGATGGCCTGTCCGCCGCCGTCGGCGGTCGCGGTGGCGTCCGGGTCCAGCAGGCCGATCAGGGCTTCGATGTCCCTAGCTTGCCAGGCCGACTTGAAGCGGCGGACGATGGCGGCCTGCTCGATGGTCGGAGCGGCCGGCGCCTGTGTGGCGCGGATGCGGCGGCGGGCCGACGACGCCAGCTGGCGGCAGGCCGCCGGGGTGCGGCCGACGATCGCGGCGACCTCGCCGAAGGGATAGCGGAAGACGTCGTGCAGGACGAACGCGACGCGTTCGGCCGGGGTCATCGTGTCGAGAACGACAAGGAAGGCCATCGTCACCGACTCGTCCAGGGTGATCCGATCGGCCGGATCGGTGCTCGACTCCGCGGGTAGCGGTTCCGGGATCCACTCGCCGACGTACGTCTCGCGGCGGGCCCGGGCCGAACCGAGCAGATTGAGGCAGAGACGACCGGCGACCGTCGTCAGCCAGGCGCCGGGCCGCTCGATGGCCTGCTGGTCGGCGGCCGACAGGGCGTACCAGCGGGCGTAGGTCTCCTGCACGACGTCCTCGGCGTCGGTGAGCGATCCGAGGAGCCGGTAGGTGAAGTTGATCAGCTGGCGTCGCTCGCTGGCGGTCATGGTCTTGCCTCCCTCCGATACGACAACACAGCGCATCAGATTGTGAGGCCTCACATTCCGGCGGGCTGCGTTGTCGTACCGGCATGGAACTTTCGAACCGGCTGGAACGGGTCGCCGCCGCGCTGCGGGGCAACGGATTCGCGGCCGAGATCCTCGACGACGCCGCGACCGCCCGTACCCGTATCAAGGATTTGATCCCGGCGGGCGCCAGCGTGCTCACCGGGGCGAGCGAGACCCTCCGGCTGTCCGGCATCGACGAGGACATCAACGCCGGCGGCCGGTACGACGCCATCCGGCCGCGCATCCTGGCCATCGACCGGGCCACCGGCGCCGACGAGATCCGCCGGCTGGTCGCCGGGCCCGACTTCGTCGTCAACAGCGTCGCCGCGGTCACCGAGACCGGCTCGCTCGTGCTGGCCTCGGGCAGCGGCAGCCAGTTGCCGGCCAACGCCGGTGGCGCCGCCCACGCGGTCTGGATCATCGGCGCCCAGAAGGTGGTGCCGGACCTGACCGCGGCGCTGCGCCGGGTCGAGGAGCACGCGCTCCCGCTGGAGAACGCCCGGGCCCAGGCGGTGTACGGGATGCCCAGCGCCATCAACCGCCTGCTCGTCCTCAACGCGGAACCCCGGCCGGGGCGCGGCACGGTCCTGCTGCTGCGGGAGACGATCGGGTTCTAGGTCTTAAGTCAGGCGGATGCGGACCCGGCGGTTCTGCCGGCCCTTGCTCTCCACCTTGACCACCTCGACGCGGCCGACCTGGCCGGTGGAGGCCACGTGGGTGCCGCCGTCGGCCTGGACGTCCAGGCCGACGATGTCGATCACCCGGATCTCCGGCTGCTCCAGCGGCGGCAGGGCGTCCTGGGTGCGCACCAGCGTCGGGATCTGCAGGGCCTCCTCGCGGGGGAGGACCCGGGCCACGATCTTGCGGTCGGCGGCGATCTCGGCGTTCACCGCGTCCTCGAGGGCCTGTTTGAAGCCGGGCGGCACCTCGGGCAGGTTGAAGTCCATCCGGGCCTCACCGGGCTGCATGTTGCCGCCGGTGACCAGGGCGCCGAAGTCGCGGAACACCGTGCCGCAGAGGATGTGCAGGCCGGAGTGGGTGCGCATGAGCGAGCTGCGGCGCTCGTCGTCGATCGCGCCGCGCACCGACGTGCCCACCGGCGGGACCGGGTCGCCCGGCGCGGGGATGAGGTGGAAGTCGTCGCCCTTGCGGGTGTCCACGATACGGGTCTGCACGCCCTGCCAGAGCAGCACGCCGTGGTCGGGCGGCTGGCCCCCGCCGCCGGGATAGAAGGCGGACCGGTCGAGCACGATGCCGGCCTCCGGGTCGCTCGCGTCGGACCACAGCACCGTGCAGTCCCATTCCCGCAGAGTCGGGTCGCTCCAGTCGAGGCGTTCGCTCATGTGCGCACTCTAAACAGGGCGTCGGCGAAGCGTTGCCACTGCTGCCACATGTCGATCGTCGGGTCGCGGAGCCAGTTGAGCTGGATGCCGTCCATGAAGGAGTAGATCTCTACGGCCAGCTCGTGGTCGCCCAGCATGTTGCCCAGCAGAGTCGTGCCGGTGCGCAGGCGGTCGGCGAAGTAGCGGTGGGCCGGATGCGCCGGGTCGAGGGCTTCGGCGGCCAGCACCGTGTAGAGCCGGACTATCTCGGGCTGGCCCAGGTTGCGGCGCACGATGCTGTCCAGGACGTGCCGGGCGTTCAGGGCCGGGTCCAGGGACTGGTTGTCGCGCTCGTCGCGCAGGGCCAGCACGTCGAGCAGCAGCTGCTCCTTCGAGCCCACGTGGTGCAGGACGCCGGCCCTGGTCAGGCCGGTCGCCTCGGCCAGGGCCTTGATCGAGAAGCGGTGGTAGCCGATCCGGGCGATCAGCGTGGTGGCCTCGTCGACGAGCTGGCGGCGGCGCACCTCGGCGGTCAGGCGGACACGCTTGCCGTTCGTCACCGGACCATCGTAAACTTGCCGCTACCTACACCGGTGTCAGTAAGGAGTTCGGCGATGACCGTCTTCGAGGAATCCGTGGCCCGCCTGCGTGCCGGCAGTGACCTGGCGGCCGAGACCGAGGCGCTTCTCGCCGAGCTCACCCTCGACGAGAAGCTGTGGCTGCTGGACGGGGACGACGAGTTCTGGCCGGGCCTGGCCGAGATGTCGGCCGGCTACAACCTGCGGCCGATCGTGATGGGTGCGATTGACCGGATCGGGCTGCCTGGCCTGCGGTTCAGCGACGGCCCGCGCGGTGTGGTGATGGGCGCCTCGACCGCGTTCCCGGTCTCGATGGCCCGCGGCGCCACCTGGGATCCTCGCTTGGAGGAGCGGGTCGGCCTCGTGATCGGCCGGGAGATGCGCGCCCAGGGCGCGAACTTCTTCGGCGGCGTCTGCATCAACCTGCCGCGACACCCGGCCTGGGGCCGGATCCAGGAGACGTACGGCGAGGACCCGCTGCTTCTCGGCGAGTTCGGTGCCGCCCTGGTCCGGGGAGTGCAGCGCAACGCGATGGCGGTGGCCAAGCACTACGCGCTCAACAGCATGGAAAACGCCCGCTTCAAGGTCGACGTCACCGCCGACGAGCCCACCCTGCACGAGGTGTTCCTGCCGCACTTCCGCCGGGTCGTCGAGGAGGGCGTCGACGGCATCATGACCGCCTACAACTCGGTCAACGGCGAGTGGGCCGGGCAGAACGCCGAGCTGATGGAGGGCATCCTGCGCGGCCGCTGGGGCTTCAGCGGGGTGACCGTCTCCGACTTCGTCTTCGGCCTGCGCGACGCGGCCGGCTCACTGCGGGCCGGCCTCGACGTCGAGGAGCCGTTCCGCCAGCAGCGGGCGCAGCATCTGCCCGAAGCCGTGGAGGAGGAGTTCGTCGACCGGGCCGCCCGCCGCATCCTGCGCACCCAGCTGGCCTATCACGCCCGCGATCTCGAGCCCGCGCCCTCGCCCGACGTGGTCTTCAGTGCCGAGCACCGGGCGCTGGCCCGCGAGGTGGCCCAGCGGTCGATGGTGCTGCTCAAGAACGACGGCGTGCTGCCGCTCGACGCGTCGTCGCTCACGAGCGTCGCGGTGCTCGGCCGCCTCGCAGCGACCGCCAACACCGGCGACCAGGGTTCGTCGGACGTGCGCTCACCGGAGGTGGTGACGGCTCTGGCGGGGCTGACGGCCGCACTTCCGGGCGTACGGGTGACGGATGACCCGCAAGGCGCCGACGTCGCCGTGGTGGTGGTCGGCTACACCGCCGCCGACGAGGGTGAGTATCTGGGGGCCGAGGCGATGTCCAGTCCCGAGCTGCTGGCGCTGTTCCCGCCGCTGCCAGAGGGTGTCGCCCCGCGGTCGCCCGGGGGCATGGGCACCGCCGAGGGCGGGGACCGGGCGAGCCTGCGCCTGCTGCCGGCCGACGTCGAGCTGATCCGGGCCACCGCCGCCGTCAACCCGCGCACCGTGGTGGTCATCGTGACCGCCGGCGCGGTCATCACCGAGGAGTGGCGCGACCAGGTGCCGGCCGTGCTGATCGGGTGGTACGGCGGGGCCGAGGGCGGCCACGCGCTGGCCGACGTGCTGCTCGGCGCGGTCGACGCGGCCGGTCGGCTGCCCTACTCGATCCCGGTCAGCGAGGAACACCTGCCGTTCTTCGACCGGGACGCGACGAGCATCACCTACGACCGCTGGTTCGGGCAGCGGCTGCTCGACCGGGACGGGGTGGCGGCGGCGTTCCCGCTCGGCTTCGGCCTGTCGTACACCAGCTTCGGCATCGACGGGCTGTCGGTCTCGGCGGTCGACGGCGAGCACTTCACGGCCACTACCGCCGTCACCAACACCGGCGACCGGGCCGGGCGGCACGTCGTGCAGCTCTACGGCGTGGTCGAGGCCGACGACTTCCCGCGCCGGGTGCTGCTCGGGTTCGCCCCGGTCGAGCTGGCCGCGGGAGAGAAGGCCGAGGTCACGGTCATCGGCTCGACCCGGCCGCTGCAACGGTGGACGGCGGGCGGGTTCGTGCCCGCCGCCACCTCCGAGGTCGTCGTCGAGGCCGCCGCGTTCTCGGGCGATCCCGAGGCCGCGACCGCGCCGCTAGTCCTTGGCCAGTAGCTCGCGCACCCGGGGGATGACCACCGTGCCGTACAGCTCGATGGCCTTCATCATCGCCTCGTGCGGGAGCGTGCCGGCCGAGTACTTCATGTCGAAGCGCTGGATGCCCAGTTCCTTGATCGTCTTGGCGACCTTCTGGGCGACCGTCTCGGGGGAGCCGGCGTGCCAGGCGCCCTCGTCGATGTCGGACTGGAAGCGGTCGCGGGCCAGCGGCGGCCAGCCGCGCTCGCGGCCGATCCGGTTCATCATCACCCGCACGTGCGGCCAGAGCAGGTCGGCCGCCTCCTGGTCGGTGTCGGCGACGAAACCGGGGCAGTGCACGGCCACCGGCAGGTCCTCCGGCTTGCCGAGCTCCTTGAGCGCGCGGCGGTACAGGTCGACGTAGGGGCCGAAGCGGGCCGGGGCGCCGCCGATGATGGCCAGGACCAGCGGGAATCCGTAGGAGGCGGCGCGGACCACCGACTCGGGGCTGCCGCCCACGCCGATCCAGGTGGGAATGCGGCCGTTCTCCGTCTTGGGGTAGACCTGCTGGTTCTTCAGGCCGGGGCGAACCGTGCCCTCCCACGTCACCGGGCCCTCGTCGAGGAGGGCGGCCATCAGCTCGGCCTTCTCCTCGAACAGCTTGTCGTAATCGGCCAGGTCGAAGCCGAACAGCGGGAACGACTCGGTGAACGAGCCCCGGCCGAGGGTGATCTCGGCGCGGCCGTTCGACACCGCGTCCAGGGTGGCGAAGCGCTCGTAAACCCGGACCGGGTCGTCCGAGCTGAGCACGGTGACCGCGGTGCCGAGGGTGATTTTCTCGGTGCGAGCCGCGATCGCGGCCAGCACGATCTCGGGAGCCGAGACCGCGAAGTCGTCGCGGTGGTGCTCGCCGACGCTGAACGCGTCCAGGCCGACCTTCTCGGCGAGCACCGCCTGGTCGACCAGGTTGCGGATCACCTGTGCGTAGGGGAGGGGCTTGCCGTCGCTGCCGGCGGTGACGTCGCCGAACGTATCCAGACCGAATTTCACAAGATCAGGCTACCGGCGCCCTTTGAGGCGCCTGCCCATCTCCCGCTGGATCTCCTTCTGGGCGTCGCGAGCGGCCAGGACCTGCCGCTTATCGTACGATTTGAGGCCCCGGGCCATGCCGATCTCGACCTTGGCCCAGCCGTTGTTGAAGTACATCGACAGCGGCACCAGGGTCAGCCCGTTGCCGTCGCGCAGCTGGCTCAGGATCTTGGCGATTTCGACCCGGTGCAGCAGCAGCTTGCGGGTGCGGCGCGGGACATGGTTGGTCCAGCTGCCGTAGCCGTACTCGGCGATGTGCAGGCCGTACAGCATGATCTCGCCCTCATGCTCCTGTGCGAAGGCGTCAACCAGCGACGCACGCCCCTCCCGGAGGGACTTCACCTCGGTGCCGGCCAGCACGAGACCCGCTTCGTAGGTCTTGAGGATCTCGTAGTCGTGCCGCGCCTTCTTGTTCGACGCGATCAGCTTCCGGCCGGTCTCTTTCGCCACGGTTCCGAGGTTACGGGACGGGCCTCCGCATCGAGTACGTGACGCTGGACAGCCGGTGCGGCTCGTTGTGCACGTGGATGGCGGCCCGGTCGTACGCCTGCCAGCCGGCCGCGCCCGCCCGGTTGAGGTGCCGAAGATCGTCGAAACGCTCATCGGTGCCCCAGCGCAGCACCCCGCCGGGGTGGTGGAAGGTGGCCGTCCAGTCCATGAACCGGTCGGCACCGAGCGTGCCGGCCGCGCGGTACTCCAGCCGCGCAAATTCCCAATTGGTCACCCTTTCGATTATGCCGTCACACCCGGGTGTGTGCTGTCCGGACTCGGTCAGCACTGTGGACCCTGAGAAAACCCTGAGCTGTCGGATATCAGGGTTGGGCTACGTAACGTGAGCGGCATACCCTTCGCCCGTCAAGGCTCAGGTCTTCGGGGGGAGACGGCATATGGCTACGGGTGGGATAGCGCGACTGGTGTGCGGGCGGTGGTCCAAGTGGATCGTCCTCGCCCTCTGGGTCGTCGTGGTGGCGCTGGCGGCACCCCTCGCGGGGAAACTGTCCGACGTCGAGAAGAACGACAACTCCGCCTGGCTACCGTCCGGCGCGGAGGCGACGCAGGTCGCCGATCTGCAGAAACAGTTCAGTCCGGACGACATCGCGCCGGCCCTGATCGTCTACGAGCGCACCGGCGGAATCACCGCGGCCGACACGGCCAAGGCCACCGCCGACGCCAAGGCGTTCGCCTCGGTGGCCGGTGTCACCGGCCAGGTGACCGGGCCGATCCCGGCCGAGGACAAGGCGGCGCTGTCCACCATCGTCCCGGTGAAGGTCGACGCGGCCGGCTGGGAGCAGATCGCCACCATCGTCGACAACCTCAAGGCGATCGCCGGGCCGGGGGACAACGGGCTCGCGGTCTACCTGACCGGACCGGCCGGGAACGCGGCCGACTCGGCGTCGGCGTTCGAGGGCATCGACGGCACGCTGCTCTACACCACGCTGATCGTGGTGGCGATCATCCTGCTGATCACCTACCGCAGCCCGGTGCTGTGGTTGTTCCCGATCGTCTCGGCCGGTGTCGCCCTGATCGGCGCGCAGGCCGTCATCTACCTGCTGGCCAAGCACGGCGGGCTGGTGGTCAACGCGCAGAGCGCCGGCATCCTCACCGTGCTGGTGTTCGGCGCCGGCACCGACTACGCCCTGCTGCTTGTCGCCCGCTACCGGGAAGAGCTGCGCAAACACGAGGATCGGCACGAGGCGATGCAGCTCGCCCTGCACCGGGCCGGCCCGGCGATCATCGCCAGTGCCGCGACCGTGGCGGTCGGCATGTCCTGCCTCACCCTCGCCGACCTCAACTCGACAAGCGGCCTCGGGCCGGTCGCGGCGCTCGGCATCGTGGTCGGGCTGGCCGCCATGGTCACCCTGCTGCCGGCGATGCTGGTGATCTGCGGGCGGTGGCTGTTCTGGCCGGCCAAGCCGAAGTTCGGCACCGCCGAGCCGACCGCCACCGGCCTGTGGGCGCGGCTCGGCGGCCGGATCGCCAAGCGGCCGCGCACCGTCTGGATCGGCACCGCCCTGGCGCTCGGCGTGATGGCGCTCGGGCTGTTCCAGCTGCGGGCCGACGGGCTGTCCACGGCCGACAGCTTCACCACCGAGCAGCCGTCGGTGGCCGGCGAGCAGGCCCTGGCCCGGCACTTCCCGGCCGGCGGCGGCCAGCCGGTCACCGTCATCGCCAGTGCCGGTCAGGCCGACCAGGTGCGGACGGCGTTCGCCGGGGTCAAGGGGATCAGCGCGGTGGCCGACCCGGTCGCCAAGGACGGCCTGGTCCAGCTGGACGGCACGCTCACCGACGCACCCGACTCGACTGCCGCGCAGGAGACCGTGGCCCGGGTGCGCGACGCCGTGCACGCGGTGCCGGGCGCGGACGCCAAGGTCGGCGGGCAGACCGCGATGATCGTCGACATCAACGCGGCCAACCGGCACGACAACCGGCTGATCATCCCGCTCGTGCTGCTGGTGGTGCTGGTCATCCTCGGCCTGCTGCTGCGGGCGATCGTGGCCCCGCTGATCCTGATGGGCACCGTGGTGCTGTCCTTCGCGGCCGCCCTCGGGGTCAGCGCGCTGGTCTTCCGGCACATCTTCGGCTGGGAGGGCGAGGACACCGCGTTCCCGCTGTTCGTCTTCGTGTTCCTGGTCGCGCTCGGGATCGACTACAACATCTTCCTGATGACCCGGGTGCGCGAAGAGGCCCGCACGCACGGCACCCGGCGCGGCGCCCTGATCGGGCTCGGCGCCACCGGCGGCGTGATCACCTCGGCCGGCATCGTGCTGGCCGGCACGTTCGCGGCCCTCGGCAGCCTGCCGCTCGTCGCGTTCGCCGAGATCGGGTTCGCGGTCGCGTTCGGCGTGCTGCTCGACACGCTGATCGTCCGGTCGGTGCTGGTCACCGCGCTCAACCTGGACATCGGCCGGCACATGTGGTGGCCCAGCAAGCTCGGTCAGGTCCCGGACGAGCCGGCGGAGAAGGAAACCCCGTTGTCAGCATCTGAACCCGAACTTACGCACTGAGGGCCTCGCCTTGCAGGGTCGGCGGTACGCGACCCTGCAAGGAGGCGAGGCCGAGATGAAGGCAGTGCGGGTTCATTCCTACGGCAAACGACCCACCGTCGACGACGTGCCCGAACCCACCGTGAGCGGGCCGTTCGACGTGCTCGTGCAGGTCGGCGCGGCCGGACTCTGTCGCACCGACCTGCACATCATCGAGGGCCAGTGGGCCGAGAAATCGGGCGTGAAACTCCCGTACGTCATCGGGCATGAGAACGCCGGCTGGGTGCGCGAGATCGGCAGTGCCGTCACCAATGTCGCCGTAGGCGACGCGGTGATCCTGCATCCCCTGGTGACCTGCGGCCTGTGCCGGGCCTGCCGGTCCGGCGACGACGTGCACTGCGAGAACTCGCGCTTCCCGGGCATCGACTGCGCCGGCGGCATGGCCGAATACCTGCTGACCAGCGCCCGCTCGGTGGTGAAGCTGGCCGAAGGCCTCGAGCCGGCGGCGGTGGCGGCCCTGGCCGACGCCGGGCTGACCGCCTACCACGCGGTGCGCAAGGCGGTGCCGCTGCTGTACCCGGGCACCACCTGCGTGGTCATCGGGGCCGGCGGGCTCGGCCACATCGGCATCCAGTGCCTGCTCGCGATGACCGCCGCCCACGTGGTCGTGGTCGACCCCAGCGAGGCGGCCCGCGACCTGGCCCGGCAACTCGGCGCGCACCACGTCACCGACCGCACCGACGACCTGCGCGACTCCGCCCACGTGGTGCTCGACTTCGTGGGGGAGCAGGGCGCCGAGGCCGAGGGCCTCGCGATGACCCGGCGGGCCGGCAGCTACTACGTGATCGGGTACGGCGGGAAGGTCGACATCCCCACCATCGACCTGATCTCCACCGAGCGGAACATCGTCGGCAACCTGGTCGGCTCCTACAACGACCTCGACGAGCTGATGACCCTCGCCGCGCAAGGTCGGGTCACCCTGCACACCCGCACCTATCCGCTGTCTGCCGTCAACGAGGCGATGGACGACCTCGAACTTGGCCGCCTGCAGGGGCGCGGCATCCTCGTTCCGTCCACGACCTGATGTACAGCCGGGACGGGGAGAGCTACTTCGTCGTCGACGGGCACACGCACTTCTGGGACGGGAGCCCGGCCAACCAGCTCAACCGGTACGGCGAGGGCTTCGTCAAGTGCCTGCACGACTACCACGCGAACCTGTCGCCGGACGAGTACCGATGGACGCTGCCGGAATTCGAGCGGTGTTCGGAAGAGCGGATGATCCACGATCTGTTCGAGGCCGGGTACGTCGACGTCGCGATTCTCCAGTCGGCGTACCTGACCGACTGGTTCGCCAACGGCTTCAACCCGACCCAGCAGAACGGGGAGGTGGCCGAGCGGCACCCCGGCCGGTTCATCGTGAACGGGCGATTCGACCCGCGCGACGGCGAGGCCGGGCTGGAGGCCCTGGAACGGTTGCACGAGCGGTGGCAACTGCGTGGGGTGAAGCTCTACACGGCCGAATGGAAAGGGGACAGCAAGGGCTGGAAACTCAGCGATCCGTGGGCGTACCGGTATCTGGAGAAATGCCTGGCGCTGGGCATCCGGAACATCCACGTGCACAAGGGCCCGACCATCTATCCGATGAACCGGGACGCCTTCGACGTGGCCGACGTCGACGACGCGGCCACCGCGTTTCCCGGGCTGAATTTCATCGTCGAGCACGTCGGGCTGCCCCGGCTGGAGGACTTCTGCTGGATCGCCACCCAGGAGCCCAACGTGTATGGCGGACTCGGCGTGGCCCTGCCGTTCCTCCATTCCCGGCCCCGCTATTTCGCGCAGATCATCGGCGAACTGCTCTACTGGCTCGACGAGGATCGCCTGCTGTTCGGCAGCGATTACGCGGTCTGGCAGCCGAAATGGCTGATCGAGAAATTCGTCGAATTCCAAATTCCCCAAGACATGCAGGGCGAGTACGGCGTGCTGAGCCCGACGATCAAGCGGAAGATCCTCGGGCTCAACGCCGCCCGGCTGTACGACCTCAAGGCGCCTTGACCGCGAGTTCGCCCAGCTCGGACCAGTCGTCCTGGTCGATCGACTGGCTGATGATCTTCGGCGTCGCGACCAGGTATGGCGGGAGGTCGAGCTGGGCCTGCTTGAAGTGCGCCGACCCGACGTGGGCGCCGCCCGCCTCCCCGTCGCGGAATGCCTCTACCAGCACGTACTCCTGGGGGTTGTCGAGACTGCGCGACCAATCGAACCAGAGGCAACCTTGCTCACCGCGCGTAGCGCGGGTGAACGGCCCGGAGATTTCCGGCCAGGCCTCGGCGTGTTCGGGCTTGATCAGGAACTTCGCGGTAATGAAGATCATTACTGGCCACCTTTCGCGCGATCAGTCATCGCCCTTCCCAGGCGCCCGGCCCGGACGGAGGCTGGGGTCATGAGCGGCAAGGGCGCTGGTCTGTTGCAGTCGGTCGAGCGGGCGATGCGCGTGCTCGACCATATCGCCGCCTCGCCCGGCCCGGTCGCGGCCCGGGACGTTGCCCGGTCGCTCGGGCTCACCCTCCCTACCACTTACCACCTTCTGACCACGTTGGTCACTGGCGGATATCTGGTTCATCTTTCCGAGGAGAAGGCGTACGCGCTGGGCCACCGCGTCGACGACCTGGCGCGTGGCCTGCACCGGCAGATCGCGGTTCCGCCCGAGGTGCGCCGGGTCGCGTCGGTGGTGCACCAGCAGGCCCAGGCCGCGGCCTACTACGCGGCCTTCCGGGACGCCGAGATGATCGTGGCGCACGTCGCCGAATGCCCCGAGCACCCTCGCATCCGCCCCCTCGACGTGGGCTTCCACCAGGCCCCGCATGCCACCGCCTTCGGCAAGCTGATGCTGGCCCGGCTGCCGGCCGACGACCGGGAAACCCTGCTCGACCACACCGGCACCCCGCTGGTCACCGCTGCGACGGTGACCGACCGGATGCTGCTGGGCCGCCAGCTGAGCCAGGTGCGCGGCACCGGCCTGGCGGTCGAGGTGGACGAGTTCCAGGCCGGCCTGAGCTGCATGGCCGCCCCGGTGACCGACGCGGCCGGCCGGTTCGTGGGCGCCGTCGCCATCTCCATGCCCACCGCCCGGTTGCGCGCCGACCGCTGGACCGCGGAGCGGGCGGTCCGCCTCGGCGCGGTGCGGGCCACCCGGGCGGTGTCGCTGAGCACGGCCGTCCGCACCGGCCGCGCCGCCGGATAGCCCGTTTGGTTACGCCGGCGTGACGCGTCGGCCAGTATCAATCTCCGCATGACACGACGCACAGGAATTGTCGCCGGAATCGGGGTGCTCGTCATGGCGGCCGGGGCCGGGCTTATCGTCCTCGCCCCGCCGGCCGCGGCGAGCGCGGCGCCACCAGCCGTGACGTGGAACGACTGCGTGGCCTACTCGGACGAGACCCTCGAAGCGATGGGCATCCCGCCGGAGGAGCTACCCCGGATCCGGGCACTGCTCGCCCGGACCGACTGCGGCACCGTCCAGGTGCCGCTCGACTACCACCGTCCGAACGGCACGAAGATCACGGTCGCGATCAGCCGGCTCCGGGCCACCGACCAGCGGCACAAGCTCGGAAGCATCGCGGTGAACCCGGGCGGGCCGGGCGGCAGCGGCTATCTGATGCCGCACCAGCTGGTGCTGACCAGTCCGCAGTTCGAGGCGCTCACCGAGAAGTACGACCTGATCGGCTTCGACCCGCGCGGTGTCGGTTACAGCACCTGGGCCGCCTGCGCGCGCCCGGGCGACGACGTCCGGTCGCCGGAGATCCCGGCCGGGCCGCTCACCGAGGAGACCGGCAAGAAGATCTACGACTTCCAGGTTCTGCAGAACCAGGCCTGCTGGCAGAGCGACCCCACCTTCCTGGGGCAGCTCACCACCGCCAACGTGGCCCGTGACCTCGAGCAGGTGCGCAAGGCGCTCGGCTCGGCGAAACTCAGCTACTTCGGCGTCTCTTGGGGCACGCTGCTCGGCCAGGTCTACCGCAGCCTCTACCCGCAGTCGGTGGGCCGGATGTGGCTGGACAGCGTGGTCGGCCCGACCGCGAACCGGCTCGACTCGCGCTTCCACGACGTGACCGCCGCCGACGAGGGCAAGATTCCACGCTGGGCGGCCTGGGCCGCGGCCCGGGACGCGACGTACCACCTCGGCGACACCGTCCCGGAGGTGATCGCCCACCTCAAGCAGCTGAAGGCGAAGCTGGACGCGGCGCCGATCCTGTTCAGCGACTTCGACCAGCCGCTCGACGGCAACCTGGCCGCCTTCCTGGCCGTGGCGCCCAGTCCGCTGTGGGCGGAAGCCACGCCCGCCCTGGCGGCGCTGGCCGCGGCGAGGACCGGTGACCCGGTGCCGGACGCGCTCCGGCCGATCCTCATCGGCGACGGGCCGCAGGAGCCCACCGAGCCGCCGGCCGACCTTCCCGAGCAGTTCAACGACGCCGCCGGCCGGGCGATCCTGTGCAACGACGACACCAGCCCGCACGACTTCCCTGCCTTCTGGAAGACGTACCGCAGCTGGCAGCGGGAGTTCCCGATCACCGCGGGGCTGGCGCCGTTCAGTCAGATGTGTGCCGGCTGGCCGATCCCGGCGACGGAGCCGTTCCAGCTGCGCAGGTCGAACGGTTCGCTGCAGCTGTCCGGGCACCGGTGGGAGAGCCCGACTCCGTACCCGTGGATCGCCCAGGTGCAGGCGAAGATCGGCGGCACCGTGTTCACGGTCGAGGACGACATCCACGGTTCGGTCGCCCGGGTGCCGGAGTGCACCGAGCACCTCGAGGCGTACTTCCTGACCGGCCGCCCCGATCACGGTGGCTGCGACGGCGTGACGCCGCCCGCCTCAGTCGCCGTCGCTGTTGATGCGGTGCCGGTCAGCACCGGTTGGGCGCCCTCCGGCAACCGCTGGAGCTGGCGCAAGCACTGAAGCGGGGGTGCCGGCCAGGCCGAAGAACTCGTTGACCAGGTCGGCGGTGTTCACGTCCGTACTGGTCCGGCCGAGGATCGCGGGAGCCTTGCGGGGGCCGGGGATGGTGTGGCCGCCGCCGTGCACGGTGTAGAGGGCCACCGGCGGCCGGTCGGGCCGGCGGTATTCGGTCAGCTCGACCGACGTGCCGCCGGCGCCGCCGGGCAGCGCCGTGGTGACCGGGGCGGCGGTGATGCCGTTGCCGGTGGCGAAGTAGGCCGCGGTCTCGGGGGCGGAGAGGCTGCGGCCGCCGACCTTGAACGCCTTCCGTGCCCACCAGCTCATCTCGCCGCCTTCGTAGTTCACGATCGGGTCCTTCGTACCGTGCAGAAGCAGCACCGGCATCGGGGCCGGCGGCGCGCCGGCCAGCAGGAAGTTGTCCGGGGCCGGCATCGTCGCGGCGATGACCGTGACGCCCGCGATCAGCTCGGGCACCTCGTGGGCCAGGCGCATCGCCATCTGGCCGCCGTTGGAGTAGCCGACCACGAAGACCCGGGCCGGGTCGATGTGGTGGGTCCACGTCAAGCGGTCGATGACCGCCCGGGTGAAGCCGACGTCGTCGATGTCGTCCCGGCGGGCCGGGAATGCGCTGGTCCGCCGGGCGTCGTTCCAGTTGCCCCGGTAGCCGTCGAGGTAGGCGACCACGCCGCCGAGGGCGTCGAACATGCCGCCGGTGAAGGCCCGGTGCTTCGCCGCGTTCTGCTTCGAGCCGTGGAAGACCAGGACCAGGGCCCGGCCGGGCTCGCCGTCGGCCGGGCCGGCCACCGCGAAGGTACGCGTCCTGCCGTCCACCATCACGCTGTCGCTCATGACCGTCACTCCCCAGAAGCGGATTACTTATCCGCTTCAACGTAACACAAGCGGATGAGCTATCCGGTTATTGTGGTGAGCATGACCGCCGCCCCGCTGCGCAAGGACGCCGCCCGCAACTGGCACCGCATCGTCGAGGTGGGCCGCCGGCTCGTCGAAGAGGGCACGCCGATCCAGCTCAACGACGTCGCGCGCGCCGCCGAGGTCGGGGTGGCCACCGTCTACCGGCACTTCCCGACCCCGGAGGCGCTGGTCGAGGCGATCGCGGTGCCGGGCCTCGAGGCGCAGGTCGCCCGGGCCGAGGAGGCGCTGGCCGGCGACGACCCGTGGGTCTCGCTGCGTGATTTTCTGTACGCGGCGGTCGAGGCGCAGATCACCGACCCGTCGCTGCCGCCGGTCTTCGCCTCCGCCGAGAGCGCCCTGCCGCGCACCGCGGAGCTGAAGGAGCGGCTGGTCGGCATGTTCGGGCAATTGCTGGAGCGCGCGCACGCGGCCGGCGTCGCCGACCCAGCGGTGACCACGGCCGACCTGGTGCCGCTGATGTGCGGGGTGATGTTCGCGGCGACCGTCCATCCGGCCCCGAGCGCCCCGGACCGGGTGGCGACCGCCCGCCGCTACCTGACCGTCCTGCTGGACGGCCTGCGCACCCGCTGAGGAGGGTGTTGCCGGCGGATAGTCGAGTTATGTAGAGTTTCGCGCATGCCACGGATACCGCATACGTCGCCGCAGACGTTGTTGCTGTTCAGCGTGCTGCTGGACGAGCCGGCGCGCTGGCGTTACGGCTATGACCTGAGTAAGGAGACGTCGCTCGCCTCGGGCACGCTCTATCCGATCCTGATGCGGCTGAGCGAGCAGAAACTGCTCGAGACCTCGTGGGAACCGTCGGAGGAGCCGGGCCGGCCGCCGCGCCATCTGTACCGGCTGACCGCCGACGGGGCCGCGCTCGCCGGGCAGCGTCTCGCGGCCAAGGCCGCCAAACCCCGGACCATCGGTCCCGCGATCCAGGCGCGCACCGCGTGAGCGCCGACCAAGCAGTACGGGAGAGCGCGGTGCGCCGCCTCGCGTACGCGGTGCTTGTCCTCGCCGTCCGTGGCCGCCGGGAGCGTGGCGGTGACTGGGGTGAGGCGATCCTGGCCGAGTTCGCCGAGACGACGGGGGACCGGGAGGCCGTCCGCTGGGCCGCCGGCGGTCTTCGGGTGATGTGGCACGAGCGCCGGGCCCGCCGGCGGGAGCTGCCGCGGATCGTCCGGATCCGGCGCCGGGTCGTGCTCATCGTGCTGATCGGCCTTGCGGTGGGGCTGGTCGTCAACCGCTTCGTGCTGACCGTCGGGTATGTCGACAACGGCAGCATGGAGACGACGTACCTGATCGGCGACCGCTACGTGGTCGATCTCGTGGCCTTCCGGCTCACCGGCGTCCGACGGGGGGACGTCGTCGAGCTCAACCGGCCGGGCACCGACCGGCTGCTCATCAAGCGGGTCATCGGCCTGCCCGGAGACACCGTCGAGTGCCGCGGCGGCGGGGTGTGGCTGAATGGTGCGCCGCTCGACGAGCCGTACCTCTCGCCCGATCCGGAATACACGCGTATGGAGGACTGCACCGCCACAACCGTGCCACCGCACCAGCTCTACCTGCTCGGTGACCACCGCATCGTCTCCGAGGACTCCCGGAAGTACGGCCCGGTGGACGAGGGCGCCCTGCACGGCCGGGTCCTGCTCCGGCTGTAGCCGTCAGGCGACCGAGGGGAGGGGAGTGCCGACCGCGTTCCACTCGGGGGACTTGAGGATCATGCGGCTGATCTCGGCGGCGTCTACCGGGACGGTGAACAGGTAGCCCTGGGCGGCGTCGCAACCCAGGTCGCGGAGCATCTGCAGGGTCGGCTCGTCCTCGACGCCCTCGGCGATCGCGCGCAGGCGCAGGGCGTGGGCCAGGGCGATCATCGCGCGGACCACGCCCTCGCGGGCCGGGTCGCCGGTGATGCCGGCTACGAAGCTGCGGTCGATCTTCAGGGCATCCCAGTGCCGGTCGGCCAGGCGGGACACCGAGGAGTACCCGGTGCCGAAGTCGTCGACGGCCACCGCCACGCCGTGCCGGCGCAGCTCGGCCAGGGTTCCGGTCATCACCGTGTCGTCGACCAGGGCGGTCTCGGTGACCTCCAGGATCAGGGCCGACGGCGGGGCGCCGTGCGCCTCCAGGGCGGCCAGCACCACCTGCACCAGGCGGCTGTTGGTCAGCTGCCGGGGGGAGACGTTGACCGCGACCGTCGGGCGCCAGCCGAACTCGATCAGCCAGCCGTCCTGCGCGGTCAGCACCTGGTCCAGGACCTGCTCGAACAGGATGCCGACCAGGCCGACCGCCTCGGCGTGCGGCACGAACTCGTCGGGGGACAGCAGGCCGCGGGTCGGGTGCTGCCAGCGGACCAGGGCCTCCAGGGCGTACAGCGAACCGCTGGTGAGGTCGATCTCCGGGTGGAAGACGCAGGTCAGCTCGTCGTTGGCGAGGGCGTGCCGCAGCTCGGCGTCCAGCCGTAGCCGGGCGCTCGCCTCCGCCGCGTACCGGTCATCGAATCTTTCGGCGCGGCCGCGGCCGCCGCTCTTCGCCCGGTACATCGCCGCGTCCGCCTCGTTCAGCAGGACGGACGGGTCGGCCCGGTAGTCGTCGGTGGTGCGCACGCCGACCGAGACCGACGGGAACACCTCGGTGCCGTCGATCATGATCGGGTCGGTGAACGTGGTGACCAGGCGCTGGGCGACCAGGTCGGTGGCCTCGTCGGTGGCGTCCGGCATCAGGATGACGAACTCGTCGCCGCCGAGCCGGGCCACCACGTCCCGGTCGTCGCGGACCGAGGCGACGATCCGCTCGGCGATGGTGATCAGCATCCGGTCGCCGGCCGCGTGGCCGAGACTGTCGTTGACGTCCTTGAACCGGTCCAGGTCGCAGAAGAGCAGGGCGACCTTGCTGCTCCCGTCGGCCGGCAGCTCGGCCAGCGCGAAGGTGAGCCGGCGAACCAGCTCGGTGCGGTTGGGCAGGCCGGTCAGGCCGTCCCGGGTGGCCCGCCGGCCCATGTCGCTCAGCGGGCGGCGGATCCGCGCCGCGGCCAGGAAACCCGAGGCGAGTACGGCGAACGAGACCAGCCGGTGCGGGCCGTGCGTGGTGAAGGCGGCGTACGCGTCCAGGGCCAGCACACCCGCGATGACCATCAGGTAGCGGCGCACGCTGAGGATGTTGGTGGAGACGTGCAGCGGCACGTTGAGCTGGGGCATCTGCGGGTGCAGGGCGGCCGCGCCGAGCAGCAGCGGCATCAGCATCCAGCCGAGGTCCATCCAGCCACCGGCGTTGTAGGTGCCGTTCAGGCTGGCGGTCGCGTAGTAGGCGTCCGGGATGAACCAGGCCACCATGCCGGCCACCAGCAGCCGGGCCGGCCACTTGCGCATCTCCATCGACAGCCCGGCCCGCAGCGCGCCGAACAGCACGATCAGCGTGCCGACCGGGGTGACGACGGCGACCAGGACGGCGAGCGCGTTGCTGCCGTTCTGGTCGCGGAGGGTGGGGCTGATGATGTGGATCCAGTACTGCAGGGCCAGCGGCACGGTCAGGACGCCGGCCTCGAGCATGCTGTCCCGGCCGGCGTGATGACTCAGCCGCACCACCGCGGCGGCGGCCAGCAGGTGCGCGCCGATGTACAGGATGTCGGCGACCGACGGGAACGGTGCTTCCGCGTTGAACAGGTCGTAGCCGGCGAAGATGATGTCGCCCGCGGCCGACAGGGACAGCGCGACGGCCAGCATCCACCAGGCCGACCGGTTGCGGGGCCGGTTCCGGCGCACGCCGATGATGGCGGCCACCGCGCCGCTCGAGTTGACCGCCGGGAAGAGCCAGTTGGTGAACTGGTTCGTCGGCAGCACGATGTACGCCGCCGCGACGACCGAGCCGGCGAGCAGGAACCACAGCCACGCCCGGCTGGGCCGTGGCGCGGTGCTGAGGGCACCTGATGTTGCGGGCATTAGGGATCTCCAGTCCGACCCGGCGGCTGAACCGGATAGCTCGGGACTTGGTGGAGATCGGCGCCGGCGGCCCGGACCTGACGGTTCGGGCCGCCGGACTTTCTCAGGAGATGGCGCCCGAGACGTACGGGTACCAGCGGTTGGCAATCTTGACGTTGCCGGCGTCGTTGGGGTGCACGCCGTCGTAGGTGTCGGTGGCCGTGTCGAAGCCGGTCCACTGGTCGACCACGGTGATCGGGGAGGCCGCCGTGGTGAGGCCGGCCGCCCAGGCCGGGATGGCGGCGTTCAGCGCCACCGCCCGGGCACCGCACTCGGTGCAGCTGCTCGGGTTCATCGGGATGATCTGGGCGACGCCGATCTTCATGTTCGGGTTCGACGCGCGCATCTGGGTGACCAGCCGGGTGAACGCGGTGAGGATCTGCGTGGTGGGCAGGTTCGACCAGACGTCGTTGGTGCCGAAGTGCATCAGCACCACGTCCGGGTCGGTGGCGGCGAGCCAGCCGACCAGCAGGTCCTGGTTGGCGACGTTGATGGCCAGGTAACCGCCGTGGCCCTCGTTCTCGCCGTCGTAGGTGAAGCCGCAACCCTGGCCGGGCAGGGTGCCGACGAAGTCGACCTGGGCGGCCGGCAGCTTCTGCCACAGCAGCGCCCGCCAGCAGCCGGGCGATCCGGTGATCGAGTCACCGAGCGCCATGATCTTGACGGGCGACCCGGCCGGGGGAGTGGTGGGCGTGGTTGTCGGGGTAGTTGTGGGGGAACTGGTCGTGGGTGCGGTGGTCGGCGCGGTGGTCGGCGCGGTGGTGGTGACCGCCCCGGTGCACCCCACGCCGTTCAGGGTGAACGACGACGGCACCGGGTTGCTCCCGGTCCACGAGCCGTTGAAGCCGAACGACGCGGTTCCCCCGGCACCGAGGGAGGCGTTCCAGGCGGCGTTGCGGACCGTGACGGCCGCGCCGGACTGGGTCACCGAGCCGTTCCACAGCTGGGTCACCGTCTGCCCGGCGCCGAAGTTGAACACCAGGGACCAGCCGTTGATCGCGTCGCCGAGATTGGTGACGTCGACCGCGGCCCCGAAGCCGCCCGGCCACTGGCTGGAGATCGTGTACTTCACCTGACAGCCGGCCGCGGCGTCGGCCCGGCCCGCGGTGATCACCGCGGTGGAGGCGAGAGCGGTGGCGACGGCCAATAACGCCAATCGTCGATGCATGGGGGTTCCTCCCGGAGGATGCGGGACGTGGGTGGGGAACGGTTACGGGAGCTTGACGAACGCGGTGGCACGCCTCAGTCTGGGAGCGCTCCCAATCCATGACTGTAAATCTAAGGGGCCTTGCGTGGCCAGAAGGAAACAGATCGCCGCCGCCCTCGCCGTTGCCACCGCCGGTGCGGGACTCCTGGTCGCGACGCGAGCCGACGCGGCCGCCGGTTGCCAGGTCAAATACACCGTCACCAACACCTGGCCGGGCGGGTTCGGCGCCTCCGCGGACATCACCAACCTCGGCGATCCGATCAACGGCTGGACCCTGACGTACGCCTTCCCGGGCGACCAGACCATCTCCCAGCTGTGGAACGGGGTGGTGACCCAGTCCGGCGCGAACGTCTCGGTGAAGGACGCCGGCTACAACGCCGCGCTCGCCACCAACGCGACGACAAGCTTCGGCTTCAACGCGACCGGCACGGCGGCCACCCCGGCGTCGTTCAGCCTCAACGGCACCGCGTGCACCGGTGGTACTACGCCCACGAGTCCCACCACCACGCCGACGACCAGCACGCCCACCACGACGCAGCCGACAACCACCCCGCCACCCAGCGGCGGCACCTC
The DNA here is from genome assembly GCF_016862435.1 of Paractinoplanes tereljensis. Taxonomy (GTDB): domain Bacteria; phylum Actinomycetota; class Actinomycetes; order Mycobacteriales; family Micromonosporaceae; genus Actinoplanes; species Actinoplanes tereljensis. The sequence goes on along the minus strand of NZ_BOMY01000034.1, from coordinate 298,262 downwards.
GACCGTCAACGGCAAGCAGGTCGAAAAACTCGACCGCGGCGTGATCAGCGTCCACTCCGGCAGCGGAAACCTGGTCAGCTGGCGGCTGCTCGGCACCGACCCGAATGGCGTCGCGTTCAACGTCTACCGCGGCACCACCAAGCTCACCGCCAGCCCACTCACGGCGTCGACGAACTACCTGGACTCCGGCGCGGCGGCCGGTCAGACGTACACCGTGAAGGCCGTCGTCGGCGGGACCGAGCAGGCCGCCGAGGGCCCGGCCCTGAACTTCGCCAACGGCTACCTGGACGTGCCGATCCAGAACCCGAACAGCGCGCTCTACGTCGCCAACGACGCCAGCACCGGCGACCTGGACGGCGACGGCAAGCTGGACATCGTCCTGAAGTGGGACCCGACCAACGCCAAGGACAACTCGCAGTCCGGCGTCACCGATCCGGTCTACGTCGACGGCTACAAGCTGGACGGGACCCGCCTCTGGCGGATCAACCTCGGCCGCAACATCCGGGCCGGCGCGCATTACACCCAGTTCCAGGTGTACGACTACGACGGTGACGGCGACGCCGAGGTGGCGATGAAGACCGCCGACGCGACCGTGGACGGCACCGGCCGGGTGATCGGCGACGCGAACGCCGACTACCGCAACTCGTCCGGTTACATCCTGTCCGGCCCGGAGTACCTGACGATGTTCGACGGCCGCACCGGGGCCGCCGCGTCGACGGTGAACTACGAGCCGGCCCGGGGCACGGTGTCGAGCTGGGGTGATTCGTACGGCAATCGGGTTGATCGTTTCCTGGCCGGCACGGCCTACCTGGACGGCAGCCGGCCCAGCCTGATCATGGCCCGCGGTTACTACACCCGCAGCGTGCTGGTGGCCTGGGACTTCCGCAACGGCACGCTGACCCGGCGCTGGACCTTCGACTCCAACACCAGCGGCAACACCGCCTACGCCGGCCAGGGCAACCACCAGCTGTCCATCGCCGATGTCGATCAGGACGGCCGGGACGAGATCGTGTACGGCGCGATGGCCATCGACGACAACGGCGCCAAGCTCTGGAACACGGGTTACGGCCACGGCGACGCGATGCACGTCGGTGACCTCGACCCGTCCCGTCCGGGTCTCGAGGAGTTCAAGGTCGACGAGGACGGCAGCAAGCCGTCGTCCTATTTCGCGGACGCGAAGACCGGCCAGATCATCTGGTCGACCCCGGCCAACGGCGACAACGGCCGCGGCGTCTCGGCCGACATCTGGGCCGGCAGCCCCGGTGCCGAGTCCTGGTCGTCGGCCGCCGACGGGGTGCGCAGCCCGTCCGGCGCGGTGGTCTCCAGCCGCAAGCCGTCCTCGACGAACTTCGTGGTCTGGTGGGACGGCGACGCCACCCGCGAACTGCTCGACGGCACCCACATCGACAAGTACGGCACGTCCGCCGACACCCGGTTGCTGACCGCCGCCGACGTGCATTCCAACAACAGCACCAAGTCGACCCCGTCGCTCTCCGGCGACCTGCTCGGCGACTGGCGCGAGGAGGTGATCTGGCCGACCACCGCGAACAACGCGCTACGCATCTACAGCACGCCGACGCCAACCGACCGCCGGATCGTCACCCTCCTGCACGACGTCCAGTACCGCGAGGCCATCGCCTGGCAGAACACGGCTTACAACCAGCCACCACACCCGAGCTTCGCGATTCAGTGAAGCAGGGCGTCACCGCCCAGGTTCCGGATGGAAGCGTCCAGGACCTGGGCGGTGTGCGCCAGGGCGATTCGACCACCCTGGCGTTGCGCGGCCGCCGCGATCTGCATCAGACAGCCCGGGTTGGCCGTTACCAGCAGCGACGCGCCGGTGGCGAGGACGTTGCGGGCCTTCATGTCGCCGAGCGACGCGGCCGGCGCGGGGTTCAGCACATTCCAGATCCCCGCCGAACCGCAGCAGATCTCCGGATCGGCGATCTCATGCAACTTCAAACCCGGAATATCCGACAACAAAGACCGAGGCTGGGTACGGATACCCTGCGCGTGCCCGAGATGGCAGGCGTCGTGATAGGCGACCGTCAACTCCAGTGGATGCCGCTGTGCGACGGGACCGAGCTCGTGCAGCAGCTCGGCCAGATCCCGGACTTTGGCGGTGAACGCCGCCGCTTTCGCCGCGTAGGCCGGGTCGTCGGCCAGCAGCTCGTCGTACTCCTTCAGGGACGATCCGCAGCCGGCCGCGTTCACCACGAAGTAGTCCATGCCGGAGGTCTCGAACGTGTCGATCAACTTCCGGGCGAACCGCTGCGCCTCCTCGCGGCGGCCGTTGTGCACGCTCAGCGCCCCGCAACAGCCCTGCGACGGCGGAATCAGGACGTCGCATCCTTCGGCCGCGAGTACCCGTACGGTCGCGGAATTGACGTCCGGGAAGAACGCACTCTGCACGCAACCGGTGAGCATGCCCACGACGGCCCGCCTTTGGCCGCGCGCCGCGACGCGGCGCGGCGGCTTCGGCGCGCCGCGCAGCTTCGGCGCGAGCGATTCCAAGGTCGCCAGGGTGGGTGCCAGTCGCGGCAGGAGGCCGCTGCGGGCTACGAGTTTTTGCAGGCCAGAGCTTTGGTACGCGCGGAGCGGTCCGCGCAGCAGCCGGAGCCGGCGGGGGTACGGGAAGAGCGCGAAGATCGCCGCCCGCAGTGCTTTCTCCCGGGGTGTGCGGGGGTGGCGGCGTTCGACCTGGGCGCGGGTGTCCTCGATCAGCCGGTCGTATTTCACCCCGGACGGGCACGCGGTCACGCACGACATGCAGCCGAGGCAGTTGTCGAAGTGCTCCACCATGGAGTCGCTGAGGGGTTCCCCGTTGACGCCCTGGTTCATGAGATAGATCCGCCCGCGCGGTGAGTCCGCCTCGGCGCCCCAGAGCACATAGGTCGGGCAGGTCGGCAGGCAGAACCCGCAGTGCACGCAGTCCGCGATCAGGTCCTTGGTGGGCGGATGGTCGTCGTCGAAGGCCGGCCCGCCGGAAACCGGCCCGAGCACGTCGCGCGGCGCCTCGCCGGTGCCCCAGGTGGCGTCGACCATCAGATGCCTCCCACGAATCGGCCGGGCGCGAAGCGGTGGCCCGGGTCGAACTGGTCCTTGATCCGTCGCATCAGCGGGAGGCCCGGCGTCGGCCCCCACATGTCCAGAATGTCGCGGACGTCGGGTGGGGCGGTGAGCACCACCGCGTGGCCGCCGAGCCGCACGCAGGCGGCCCGCAACCGCTCCACCTCGGTGATGCCGGCGGCCGCCGCGTAGAGAACTCCGGTGCCGGCCGAGCCGCGTACGGCATCGGGTCCGGCCGCGAGGGTCGGCACGGCCGACAGCGGCACGCTGAGCTTGACCCCGATCCCACCCGGCGCCCAGGGGTCCGCGCCCCACCACTCGGGCGACTTATCGGAAATATCGGCATTGAGGAGCTTCGCGAGGAGATCGGCCCGCTCCCGGACGCCGTCCGGGGTGCCTTCGATGAGGACTGCCAACTCGCCGGTGGCCGAGTCGATCTCGACGGCCGTCGGGGCGATCGCCGCGGCCCGGATCCTGGCCGCCTCGGCGGGCGGTGCGACCGCGCGGACGAACAGCGCGTGCTGCGGGCGTGGGTGCAGCCGGAACGCGCACTCGGTGATCAGGCCGAGGGTGCCGTACGAGCCGGTGTAGAGCTTTCCCAGGTCGTACCCGGCGACGTTTTTGACGACCTTGCCGCCCGCCTTGGCGACCTTGCCGTCGGCCCGGACCACCGTGATGCCGATCAGCAGATCGCGGACGCCGCCGTAGTGCAGGCGGCGCGGGCCGCTGGTCGCGGTAGCGACCGTGCCGCCGACCGTGGCCCCGGCCGGGCCGTCCAGGGCGAGCAGTTGTTCGCCCAGGTCGAGTGATCCCAGGGGTGTCCCGGCCCGGACGATGGTGATCAGGTCGCCGGCCGCGTGCTCGACGACGCCGGCCAGGTGCCGGGTGTCGATGATCAGGTCGAGGGCGCGAGGGGGAGGACCCCAGTCGAGTTTGGTGCCGGCGCCCCGGATGACCACGGTCAGATCCTGCGTCGCCGCCAGTAGCGCGGACGCCTCGGCCGTGTCGCGGGGCGCCGCGACCAGGCGGGCCGGCACGCCGCCGACCACGTCGTCGTCGCCGGCCGGGCGGGTCAGCTCGTCGAGCGCGGTCATCAGAAGACCTCCGCGCCGTCGCGGTTCGCGGTGTCGCCGGCCGTGTGCCGGCCGGGGCGTTCGCCGCAGAGCCGGGGCGTCGGGTAGATCTTGCCAGGGTTGGCCAGCCCGGCCGGGTCGAACGCGCAGCGCAGCAGCTGCATGGTGTCGAGGTCGTCGTCGCCGAACATCCGCGGCATGTATTTGGCCTTGTCCGCGCCGACCCCGTGCTCGCCGGTGATCGATCCGCCGTACTCGATGCAGAGGTCGATGATCGCGCCGGAGGTCGTCTCGGCCCGCTCGGCCTCGCCCGGAACCGCGTCGTCGAACAGGACCAGCGGGTGCAGGTTGCCGTCGCCGGCGTGGAAGACGTTCGCCACCCGGACGCCGTTGGACGTCGCCAGCTCGTCGATCCGGCGCAGCACCTCGGGCAGGGCGGTTCGCGGGATCACCCCGTCCTGCACGATGTAGTCGGGGCTGATCCGGCCCACCGCCGCGAACGCCGATTTGCGGCCCTTCCAGAACAGTGCCCGCTGGCTGTCGTCCGCGGCGATCTGGATCTCGAAGGCGCCGCTGCCCTCGCAGAGCGCGACGACCTCGTCGAACTGGGCGGCCACCTCGGCGGCCGGTCCGTCCAGCTCGACGATCAGCACGGCGCCGGCGCCCGGCGGGTAGCCGCAGGCGACCGCGGCCTCGGCCGCCTCGATGGCGAGCGCGTCCATCATCTCGATCGCGGCCGGCACCACCCCGGCCGCGATGATCGCGCTGGTGGCGGCGCCGGCCTGGTCGACGCCGTGGAAGGCGGCGAGCAGCGTGCGGACCGTCTCGGGCAGCCGGGTGAGTTTCACGGTCACCTCGGTGGCGACGCCGAGCGTGCCCTCCGAGCCGACGAACGCCCCGATCAGGTCGTACCCGGGCGGGTCGAGGGCCCGGCCGCCCAGTCGCGTCACCGAACCGTCCGGGGTGACCACCTCGAGGCCGGTCACGTGGTTGACGGTGAAGCCGTACTTCAGGCAGTGGGCGCCGCCGGAGTTCTCCGCGACGTTGCCGCCGATCGAGCAGATCTGCTGGCTGGACGGGTCGGGGGCGTAGTAGTAACCGGCCGGGGTGGTGGCCCGGGTCAGCTGCAGGTTGATCACGCCGGGCTGGACCACGGCCCGCTCGTCGGCCGGCGAGATGTCCAGGATGTCGCGCATCTGGGCGGTCACGATCAGCACCCCGTCGGCGTGCGGCAGCGCCCCGCCGGACAGGCCGGTGCCCGAGCCGCGGGCCACGAACGGCACGCCGGCCTCGGCGCAGGCCCGGACGGTGGCCGCGACCTGCGCGGTGCTCTGGGCGAGCACGGCCAGCGCCGGGACCACCTTGTGGTGGGCGAGGCCGTCGCACTCGTAGGTCCGCAGCTCCTGCCGGTCGGTGATCACCCGGCCCGGGCCCAGCTCACGCCGCAACCGTTCGGCCAGCCCTGCGATCACCGCGGCCTCCTCGCCGGTCGGTCCTTTCCCGCCAACCTAATCGACCACGGTCCGCCGGTCACCAGGTCACCGTGCGTACTTCAGTCGGCGCCCCGAGGATCTTCTGCAAGGATGGCCCGATGTTCAGGACCGGGAGAGTCGCCGTCACCGCCCTCTGCGCCCTCGGGCTGGCCGCCGGCTGCAGCTCCGACGACGGCGAGAAGCCGGACACGTCGAACATCTCCATCACCACCATGCGCGGTGCCCTGCTGCAGGCGGCCGACGTCGGGCCGACCTGGCGGGCACCCGAGGAGAGCGCCGACCCCGACCAGCTGGTCAGCATCTGCGGCGGCACCACCGCCGCGCCCGAGGTGCCGCCGGGCGGGCAGGTCGTCGCGTCGCCACTTGTCGACGAGGGGGACAAGGGCGCGCAGACGCTCGAGCAGATCGCCCTGGTCTATGCCGACAAGGCGAGCGCCGACGCGGCGATGACCGGGCTCAAGGCGATCGCCGACCAGTGCCAGGGCAACCTGTCGGTGGCCGCGGTCGAGAACGACGAGCGCAACGAGCCGGCCTACACCGAGACGGTGCAGCAGCAGCCGCTGAAGCAGGACAACTGGGCCGGGTTCACGGTGATCCGGCACAAGAAGTACGAGGCGTCGCACCCGGGCTCGGCCGACACCGCGGTGACCGTCATCCAGCGGACGAATGTGGTGCTCGTCGATGCGTACGCGATCTATCAGCTGAACAACGCCAGCACCGGATCGCAGTTCGACGCGGACTGGCAGAAACTCGTTGGCACGGTTGTGCAGCGAGTGGGATAGACAGCCGCGTCGCTCTCGTCTAATGTTCGGCATGCGCCGTTGCGAGTTCTTCCCCCGTGGAATTCGCAGCGGCGCGCTAGCTTGAAGCGCCCCCTGTCCGCAAAAAGCGCGGACCGGGGGCGCTTCGCATATCTACTCAGGGGGCCGAGCCCCCTGAAACCCCACGGTGCGGTGGTTGCGCTTCGCGCGTTGGCTGCGCCTCGGCTGCTGGTTGCTAGAAGATGACTGGCAGGGACGTGAAGCCGCGGATCGTCAGGCTGTTTCTGCGGTCGGGGGCGCCGTCACGGCGTACACCTGGGAAGCGGGACAGGAGCGCGGGGAAGGCCACCTGGGCCTCCAGGCGCGCCAGGGGCGCGCCTAGGCAGTAGTGAATTCCGCCGCCGAAGGACAGTGGGGCGTTGTCTGATCTGGACAGATCCAGCTGGTCCGGGTGGTTGAAGCGCTCCGGGTCGCGGTTGCCGGCGCCCAGGTAGGCGACCACCCGGTCGCCCGGCTCGATCGAGACTCCGCCGATGGTGGTCTCCTCCCAGGCCACCCGGGCTACCAGCTGGACCGGCGAGTCGAAGCGCAGCAACTCCTCGGTTGCGGTGGCCGGGTCGGCGAGCAGCGCGGGGATCTGGTCGGGGCGGTCCAGCAGGGCCACCAGGCCGTTCGCGAGGAGGTTGGTGGTGGTTTCGAAACCGGCCGCGAACAGCAGCAGGGCCATCGTGAGCAGCTCGTCCTCGGTGAGGTCGGTGTCCACCAGCGCGCTGAGCAGGTCGTCCTTCGGGTCTTTTCGTCGCTTGGCGGCCAGTTCGGCCAGGTAGGCGCGCATGGTCACGGCGGCCGGGTCGGCCTTGGCGATCACCTCCGGAGTAATCACGTCGAGCAGCCCCGACCAGTCTCTTACCAGGGTCTGGAACTGGGCTCGGTCCGGCTCGGGGACGCCGAGCAGTTCGCCGATCACGTTGACCGGCAGCGGGAACGCGAACGCCGCGATGAAGTCGGCCGGGCCGCTCAGCTCAGCCAGCAGGTCGTCGACCATCCGCTCGATCGCCGGCCGCAGCGCCTGCACCCGGCGGGCGGTGAAAGCTGAGCTGACGAGCCGCCGCAGCCGGGTGTGATCGGGCGGGTTGAGCGCCAGCATGCTGGTGAAGAGTTGATGCAGGGCCGGATGGTCATCCCAGTCGGGCAGGCCGGCGAAGGCCAGCATGTGGGCCGGCATGTGCCCCAGTTTCGGGTCGCGGGTGACCGCCGCGCAGTCCGCGTGCCGGGTCACCACCAGGGCGTTGTCGTCGGCCCGCACCACCGGGGAGATCTCGCGAAGGCGCTGGTAGCGCGGGTACGGATTGTCGCGGCCAGTTAACGTTGTCAATTCGTCGAGCAGTGCCGAAACCTCGGGTCCCTCCACAATGTCCACCACCCGGCCGACGCTACCCGGTCAGGGGGTTGAGCGGCGGGAACGTGTGGCCTAGGCTCAGCTCGGTCTCATCAACCACAGTTTATGACGCCCTACATCGGGGGATGTGCACGAACGCGGGGTCGCGCGTTCTTGCTCATGGGCGTCAGAATGAAGCACCTTCACACGGGGAGGAGGGCGTGGTGGGCGCCTTCTCCATCACCGGCAAGCTCGACGGGTTGTTCCGCCGGGTCCGCGCCGCGGGCCAGGCGGAACCGAGCTACATGGCGGTCGCCGAGGCGATTCGCCGGGATCAGGGCGTGCAGATCTCGCACACCTACATCTGGCAGCTGCGCACCGGCCGCCGCGACAACCCGACCGTCGCGCACCTGACCGCGCTGGCCACCTACTTCGGCGTGCCGGTCGCCTATTTCCTCGACGACGAGCAGACCCGCCGGGTCGACGCTCAACTTGAGCTGCTGCAGACCATCCGCGACGCCGGGGTCACCGAGATCGCGCTGCGCGCGGCCGACGTGTCGCCACGCGGCCGGGAGACCATCACCGAGCTGATCCGGAAGGTGTGGGAGTCCGAGCAGCGCCCGTAAAGGCCCGGCTCACCCGGCTCAGCCACGCGACCTCGTCGCTCATCTCGGGACCGACCTCGGCAAACGTACCGCCCTGCTTGGCTTTTGTCCCTTTTGTGTGGCGCCGGAGTGCCTCGGCTATCGCGGCGGCCTCCGCCCGGGCCGGGTCGCCCTCCGCTGTCGGGCCGGCCGCCAGGTAAGGGCGCAGCGCCAGCATCCCGTCCCGGATCTCGATCACCCGCCGGTACAGGCGCAGGTGCACGTCGTCGACGCCGGCCAGCTCGAACACCGCCCGGCGCGGGGTGAACAGGATGACCTCCGGGAACGCGTCCCGCATGGCCTTCCACAGTGGCCGCAGGACCAGCAGCGACCAGTACGCGCCGAGGATCGCCCGGGACCGGCGGGCGGCCGGCACGCACGCGCCCGCCACCGCGATCAGCGTGCCACCACCCTGCAGGTAGAGCGCCCACTTCTCGAACCGGTCGAAGTCGGTGCGCGGCGCTCCCAGGATCAGCCCGGTCTTGATCGCCGCGTAGAGCGCGACCATCGCGGTGCCGGCCGAGATCGCCCGCAGCCCGAGGCGGGGGAGTCCGGGCGGTGCCTCCTTGGCCACCGACCAGAACAGCACGGTGGTCGTGACCAGCACCGTTCCCAGGAACCCTTCAAGGACGACCCAGTAGGCAATGGTTCTTGCGGACAGGTCGCCGTCAAGCTCGATATCGCCGGCCAGCGCGACCAGGATCGCCAGCACCGCGACCGTCAGCGCGAGGTGCCATTTCCGCAGACCACGACCCGAGAGCAAAGACAGGAAGCAGAGCAGGAAGTACGCCGTGAGCACGCCCAGAAGGTTGGGCACCAGCAGTGGCGTGGCCGGCCACAGCAGCACGATCGTCTTGATCAACGTGAGCGTGAAGACCGTCGCCCAGAACGCCCGCTGCCGGGCATCGCGCCACAGCGTCGGCAGCCGGGCCACCACCACGCCCCAGAGCAGGACGAGCAGCGTGACCGACAGGATCATCGTGGTTCGACGAAGCCGAACGCGTCGGCGACCCGGCCGAGGGTGGTGCGCGGCGCCGGGGCGGAGCGGCCCCGGATCAGCGAGGCCATCATCTCGGCCTCCCGTTCCTGGGCGGTGGTGTAGCTGACCCGGCCCAGCACCCGGCGGACGGTGGCCGGGTCGAGGTCGGGGAAGAGCCGGGCCAGGGTGCCGTCGGCGCCGGCGTGCCCGCTCAGGATGTGCGCGAGCTCGTGCAGCACGATGTGCTCGGCGTGCAGCGGCGACGTGCCCGGGTCGTAGAAGACGTGGTCGGCCGAGTCGGTGGCGATCCACATGCCGCACGGCGCCTCGGCGCTCAGCCCCGGGATCGGGCGGCGGATCAGCGGGCGCCCGCGGCGGGCGGCCACCTCGCCGCAGAATGCATCGAGGTCGAAGGGCGCAGGGACTCGGATGCCGCGCAGGCGCTGCTCGCTCCGATGCCGAAGTCCCATCATCGCCGTCAGGCTACTCGCCCGCCGGTTTGCGCGGAACTGCGCGGAGAGAGCGCTTCCCGAACACGAGACGGCGTAGGCCTGTGGAAAACCCCACCTACCGGTTAACTATTCGGTCCAGGTCTGCATAGCCTTACGAATCGCGGGGCAGAAACCAGTTCGGCCGCGGATTCAAAACCGGAGGTGGCTGGCATGAGCAAATTCGTCTACGACTTCGCCGAGGGCAACAGGGACATGAAGGACCTGCTCGGTGGCAAGGGTGCGAATCTCGCCGAGATGACCAACCTCGGGCTGCCCGTGCCCGGCGGCTTCACCATCACCACCGACGCGTGCCAGCGCTACCTCGCCGAGGGCCACCACGCCGACGGACTGGCCGCCGAGATCGACGGCCACCTGGCCGCGCTCGAGACCACCATGGGCCGCACCCTCGGCGACCCGGCCGATCCGCTGCTCGTCTCGGTCCGCTCCGGGGCCAAGTTCTCCATGCCCGGCATGATGGAGACCGTCCTCAACGTCGGGCTCAACGACGAATCGGTGGACGGGCTGTCCCGGCAGGCCGGCGGCAACGACCGCTTCGCCTGGGACTCCTACCGCCGGCTCATTCAGATGTTCGGCAAGACCGTCTGCGACGTACCCGGCGAGGAATTCGAGGAAGCGCTGCACAAGGCGAAGGTCGACAAGGGCGTCAAGGACGACGTCCAGCTCGACGCCGACGACCTGCGGGCGCTGGTCACCGCGTACAAGAAGGTCTTCGCCAAGCACACCGGCCACGACTTCCCGCAGGAGCCGCGCGAACAGCTCGACCTGGCCATCGAGGCGGTCTTCCGGTCCTGGAACGCCGACCGGGCCGTCCTCTACCGCCGCCAGGAGCGCATCCCCGCCGACCTGGGCACCGCCGTCAACGTGGTCGCCATGGTCTTCGGCAACCTCGGCCCCGACTCCGGCACCGGCGTCGCCTTCACCCGCGACCCGGCCACCGGCGAGCGCGGCGTCTACGGCGACTACCTGCAGAACGCGCAGGGCGAGGACGTGGTGGCCGGCATCCGGAACACCCTCGCCCTGGCCGACCTCGAGAAGATCGACAAGAAGTCGTACGACGAGCTGCTCGGCATCATGTCGACCCTCGAGGCGCACTACCACGACCTGTGCGACATCGAGTTCACCATCGAGCGCGGCAAGCTGTGGATGCTGCAGACCCGGGTCGGCAAGCGCACCGCCGCGGCCGCCTTCACCATCGCCGCCCAGCTGATCGACGAGGGCATGATCGACCTCGACGAGGCGCTCACCCGGGTCAGCGGCGCACAGCTCGCCCAGCTGATGTTCCCGCGCTTCGACCTGGCCGGCGACCCGGCGTCGCTGACCCGCGGCGTCGGCGCCTCACCCGGTGCCGCCTTCGGCGAGGTGGTCTTCTCGGCGGCCGACGCGGTGGCGGCGGCGGCCGAGGGGCGGCAGGTCATCCTGGTGCGCCGGGAGACCAACCCCGACGACCTGTCCGGCATGATCGCGGCGCAGGGCATCCTCACCTCCCGCGGCGGCAAGACCTCGCACGCGGCCGTCGTCGCCCGCGGCATGGGCAAGACCTGCGTGTGCGGTGCCGATGAGATCGAAATCGGACGCGATCAGTTCAGCGTCGGTGGCCAGGTGGTTCGCGAGGGCGACGTGATCTCGATCGACGGGACCACCGGCCGGGTCTACCTCGGCTCGGTTCCGGTGCGGCCGTCCGAGGTGGTGCAGTACTTCGAGGGCGATCTCGACCCCGCGCTGGCCAATGAGCCGCTGGTGGCCGCCGTACACCTGCTGATGACGCATGCCGATGGGGCCGCCGCGCTGAAGGTGCGCACCAACGCCGACACCGGCCCCGACGCCGCGCGTGCGCGGCGTTTCGGGGCGCAGGGAATCGGTCTCTGCCGCACCGAGCACATGTTCCTCGGCGACCGGCGCGAGCTTGTCGAACGGCTGATCCTGGCGCGCACCGACACCGAGCGCAACGACGCTCTGGGCGCGCTGCAACCGCTGCAGCGGGCCGACTTCCTGGACATCTTCCGGGAGATGAACGGGCTGCCGGTCACCGTCCGGCTGATCGACCCGCCGCTGCACGAGTTCCTGCCCTCGCTGGAGGAACTGGCCGTGCAGGTGGCGGTGGCCAAGGCCCGCGGCGAGGAGTCCGAACGCGACGAGCGGATGCTGGCCGCCGTCCGCCGGATGCACGAGTCCAACCCGATGCTGGGCCTGCGCGGTGTACGCCTCGGTCTGGTCATTCCCGGTCTTTTTGCCATGCAGGTGCGGGCCATCGCCGAGGCCGCCGTCGCGCTGGCCGCCGAGGGCGGCCGCCCTCGGCCGGAGATCATGGTCCCGCTGGTGGGTGCGGTCCAGGAGCTGGAGACGGTACGGGCGGAAGCCGAGAAGATCATCGCCGAGGTGGTCGGGGATTCCGGGGTCAAGGTGCTGATCGGCACGATGATCGAGGTACCGCGGGCGGCGCTGACCGCCGGCCAGATCGCCGAGGCCGCCGAGTTCTTCTCGTTCGGCACCAACGACCTGACCCAGATGGCGTGGGGCTTCTCCCGCGACGACGTGGAGGGCGCGTTCTTCTGGCGCTACCTGGAGCTGGGCATCTTCGGGATCAGCCCGTTCGAGTCGCTCGACCGCGACGGCGTGGGCCGGCTGGTGCGGATCGCTGCCGCCGAGGGCCGCGCGGCCCGTCCCGGCCTGAAGCTGGGCGTGTGTGGCGAGCACGGCGGCGACCCGGAGTCGGTGCACTTCTTCCACGAGGTCGGGCTCGATTACGTGTCGTGCTCGCCGTTCCGGGTGCCGGTGGCGCGGCTGGAGGCCGGCCGGGCCGCGATCACGTCCGCCGGCTCCGATCACCGCTGAGATTTGTTATGCACGCCCGGGGGAGCTTGTCGCTCTCCCGGGCGTTTTTGTCGGTGGGTGGGTCTAAGTTCGGCCGTGACAGGACAAGTCACAGCCAAGGGAGCCTGCGATGGCGTCTCAGCTCAACCCGTACCTGACCTTCGACGGCAACGCCCGCCAAGCCATGGAGTTCTACCAGTCCGTCCTCGGCGGCGAGCTGAAGGTCAGCACGTTCGGCGAGTTCGGCAACCCCGACCCCGCCGTGGCCGACCTCGTGATGCACGCCAACCTGCTGTCGCCCCAGGGCTATCACCTGATGGCCTCCGACACCGCCCCCGGCATGACCCTCAACCCCGGCAACAACATCACGGTCAGCCTCAGCGGCGACCCGGGCGAGGGCCTGGAAGCCATCTGGGACAAGTTGGCCGAGGGCGGCGAGGTGCACGTGCCGTTCGAGAAGCAGATGTGGGGCGACATTTTCGGCCAGGTCAAGGACAAGTTCGGCATCCAGTGGATGGTCGACGTCCTCGGTTCCTGACCCGCTCAGTCCGTGCTCGGCGCCGGCGTGTTCTGGTCGTGCACCAGCAGCCACCCGGCGTCGAGGCGGGCAAAGGTAAGCCCGAGCAGGTAACGCAGGCTGTAGGGCTTACCGTCCTGATCAAGGTCGTGGTAGTCAACGGCGAACAGCGCGACCCCGGTCTCGCCGGTGGCATTGCTGTGCAGCGGTGTGAGCCGCCAGCTCCAGTCCGGATCCTCGAACCAGTCCTTATGAAACTCGCCAACCGCCGCCCGCCCGGCGATGATCCGCCCGTTGAGCTGCACCAGCGAGACGTCCTCGTGCACGGTAGCGAGATAGCCGTCCAGGTCGCGCCCGGTCACCGCGGCCAGATGCCGCTCAACCGCCGCGCCGAATGTTTCTTGATTCCCCGTCATGATCGGGCAGCTTCGCACCTCTGCCCCCGTCCCGCACTGCAATTACCGGCGGTGCCGGGTCTTCCGGCCCTGCCGGCGCGGGCCGGTGCCGCCCTACCGTGAGGAATTGTGATCGAGCGCGCGAGCGATGCCGACCTCGCCTTCCTCGCCATCGACCGCGGCCCGGTCCCGGAGCAGCTGGCCGTCGCGCTGATCCTTGACCGGCCGCTGTCGGCGACCACCTGTGCCCGGCTGCTGGCCGAGCGGGTGACGGCGGTGCCCCGGCTGCGCCAGCGGCTGCTCCGCACCCCACCGGCCTGCGGCCCACCGATCTGGTCCAACGATGAGAATTTCGCCATCGAGCGCCACTTCCATGCGGTAGACGGCCCACCTGCGGGCGCGGTGCCGGCCGTGATCGACTCGCTGATGCCGTGGGTGGTGCGGCCGTTGCCGCGCGACCGGCCGCTGTGGCGGGCCGTGCTCACCGGCGGCGGGTGCGTTCTTCTGCTGGTCGTCCACCATGCCCTCAGCGACGGCCTCGGCGGGCTTGCCGTGCTCGGCCGGCTCCTCGACCCGGCCGAACCGGTGCCGTCCTCGCCCTCCTCCCTGCTTCTGCCGGCTCTGTCCCTTCGCCGGCCGCCTTCTTCCCGGCCGGCGGCATGGCATCTTGCGGCCGGCGCCTGGCGAGATCGGGCCGCCGCGCTGCGGGCGCAACCGGCCCGGCTGCGGCGGCTGCGGATCGCTCTGGCCGCCGGTGGCGGTCTCAACCCCGGGCGCCTCCCGCCCAGCTCTCTGCTGCGACCCACCACTGCCCGCCGCCGGGCCGTCGTGGTCCGGGCCTCTCTCGCCGGCCTGCGGGAGGCCGCCCACCGGAACGACGCCGGAGTGAACGCCGCCCTGCTGGTAGCGGTGGCCGACGCCCTGCGCCACCTGGTCGAGGAGCGAGGCGAAACCCTCGACACCGTCGCCATAGCGGTGCCGGTCGGCATGCCTCACCCGGCCGGAACGCCCGGCTCGGCTAGCTCGTCGCACCTGGCTGGGGCGCTGGGATCGGCCAAGACACTGCGGCCGGCTGAGGTGTCTGCTGGGAACGCGAGTAGTCCGCTGGTGGTCGCTGTTCCGGCCGGCGGTGCGCGCGCCGGGCGGCTCGCGCTTGTTGCGGCTGAGGTTCGAGGGCGCCGGGCTGAGGCCGCCGGGCCTTCGCCGGTCACCGTCCTGGGCGGATGGTTTCGGCTGTTTGCGCGGATGGGGGGATATCGCTGGTACATGAGGCGGCAGCGGCGGCTGCACACCCTGGTCAGCCACCTCCGGGGGCCGGATCGCGCGGTGTGTCTCGGCGGGGTGCGGGTGCGCGCGATGATTCCGGTTGTCGTGGGTGGGGGCGGCAACCTGACCGTGAGTTTCGTGGCGTTGTCCTACCTCGACGAACTGGTGGTCACCGTGGTCGCCGACCCGGATCGCTGCCCGGACCTTGACCGGCTCGGTGAGCTGCTGTCGGGCGAGTTCAGCTCCATTGCGAGCACCCCTCATGGTGAAGGGTGAGGCGCGGGCGACCGACGCCCGCGCACGGAGGTGAGATCCGTGGAAGTGCGACGATTACGCAGACTCGTGACCGTGCCGGCCCTGGTGGTTGCCGTTGCCGTCACCGCGGCGGCGCCGGCCGTCGCCTCGGACACCACGCCCGTTCAGGCACAGGTGTTCACCCGTGGCTACGACACCACCAACGTGGCCAGCCTGACCTTCGACCTGGACTGGCGCACCGGCACCGCCGCCGAGCAGGCGGTCAGCAGGGCCAACTTCGAGACCGTGCTGCAGGTGCTCGCGGCCAACGGCATCACCGGTGGGTTCGGGATGACCGGACGGTTCGCCGAGCAGAACCCGGCCGACGCGCGACGGGTGGTCGCGGCCGGCCACAAGATCATCAACCACAGTTACAGCCACCCGGACTTCATGACCCTGACCCAGGCGCAGCGCTGGGATCAGCTGGATCGGTCCGAGGCGGCCTTCCGGGCCGCGGGCGTCAGCTCGGCCGGCTGGTTCCGGGCGCCGTACCGGTCCGGTTACCTGGACGCGGGGCTCAACCGGGACCTGGCCGCCCGGGGCTTCTACGTCAACCTGGACTGGACCTTCGACACGACCGGTTACCAGGCGGCGGATTGGCCGACGGTGAGCGACCGGATCGATCGCTTCACGGTTCCGGGCACGATCATCGTGATGCACGTGTCGACGCCGTCCAGCGATCCGGGCCACCTTCAGCAGATCATCGACAAGCTGAAGGGCATGGGGTACGGCTTCGTCAGCCCCTGGCAGGCGGTCACCCGCGGCCTGATCCGGGGCAAATACCTGGCCGCCGGCGGGGCGTCGTCGGTGTTCGGCGCGGCCACCACCGGTGAGCTCGACGCGACCACCGCCGCCACCGCGGTGCAGTGGTTCCAGGGTGGCCGGATCTACTACTCGCCGGCCGGCGGCACCCGGTTCGTCCGGGGCGCGATCCTGACCAAGTACCGGGCGCTGGGCACTGTCACCTCGGTGCTGGCCTTCCCGACGTCCGACGAGACGGCGGGAGCCGGTGGCGGCTGGTTCAACCACTTCCAGGGCGGCTCGATCTACTGGGTGGCGGCGACCGGCGCGCACTCGGTGCAGGGCGGTATCCGTACCAAATGGTGGTCCTTGAACGGCGAAGCCGGCTTCTTGGGTTATCCGCGCTCCGACGAGACCAAACTGACCGGCGGTTACGGCTCGCAGTTCCAGGGCGGCAACATCTACTGGACGAGCGGCACCGGCGCGCACGAGGTGCACGGCGGGATCCTGACCAAATATCTCTCGCTTGGGGCGATGAGCAGCGCGCTCGGCGCGCCCACAAGCGATGAGTACGTCGTGGCGGGCGGCTACCGCAACGACTTCCTGCACGGCGCGATCGTCTGGTCCTCGGCGACCGGAACAGCGACGGTGATCCAGAACTAGGGACCTCCGGTCCGTCCTGATGGGACCTCACGCACTGCCGCCCGGGACCGCTTCGGAGAAGCCTGAAGGGAGACGCAAAGGAGCGGACCATGAGAGTCAATCCGGTCATCGTCGGCGCTGACGGCACCGACTGCAGCAAGGCGGCGGTGCGGTGGGCCGCCCGCGAGGCGCAGCGGCTCGGCGTGCCGCTGCGGGTCACCCACGCTTTCGACTGGGAATGGCGCGAGGCCCGGTACGACATGAACCACGACTACCTCGACCAGGCCCGCCGGATGGCCGAGGGGATCACCTCCAACGCCGTCTACGAGGCCCGGGTGGTGGCCCCGGAGCTCACCATCGAGGGTGATCCGGTGGTCGGCAACCCGGCGCCGCGGCTGCTCACCGACAGCGAGACCGCCCAGCTTCTGGTGCTGGGCAGTCGCGGGCGCGGCGGCTTCGGCAGCCTGCTGCTCGGCTCGGTGAGCCAGCGGGTGGCCACCCACGCCAAGTGCTCGGTGGTGGTCATCCGCGGGCGCGGCGACGTGACCGAGGGGCCGGTTGTCGTCGGGGTCGACGACTCGCCGGTCGCGGACACCGTCCTGGGGACGGCGTTCGAGGCCGCCGCGGGCCGCCGCAGCACGCTCTGGGTCGTGCACTCCTACCAGCCGGCCGTGCCGCTGTGGGTCAGTGGCATGGCGGGGATCGAGGTGCCGGCGCCCGACTCCGACGACGAGGAACAGACCCGGCTCGCCGCGCAGCTCGCGCCGTGGCGCGACAAATACCCGGACGTGCCGGTCAAGACCGTGTTCACCCACGACAACGTGGCGTCGGTGCTGGTCGCGGCGTCGGCCAAGGCGCAGCTGGTGGTCGTCGGCAGCCGCGGGCACGGTGTGATCACCGGGACCCTGCTCGGCTCGACCGGCCTGCAGCTGCTGCACCACGCCGCCTGCCCGGTCTACATCGTCCGCCCACCGGTCGGCTGACATGCACCCGGCGGGGAGGGGCGTCGTGCGGCGGCTGACCGTCGACGAGGTGTGGCGGGCCCTCTCGCACACCTCGTTCGCGGTCCTCAGCCACGGCACCCCCGACGGTGAGCCCCGGTCCAGCGGGGTCGTCTACGTGATGTCCGGCGGCCGGATGTATGTGGCGGTCGCCAAGGACAGCTGGAAGGCCAGGCATATCGCGGCCCGCGGATCGGTGGCGGTCACCGTGCCGATCCGGCGGGGCGGGGTGATGTCGCTGCTGGTGCCGATCCCGCCGGCCACGGTCAGTTTCGCCGCGACCGCGGTGGTGCACCCGGGGACGATCCTGGCCGGCCTGCCGGGGCTCGGCCGGTTGCTGCCGCCCGAGCGCCGGGCCGACTGCTCGGTCGTGGAGATCACCCCGGCGGGGCACTTCGTGACCTACGGCGTGGGCGTTCCGCTGCTGCGTATGCGGGACCAGGAGGCCTCGCGGGCGCGTCTTCCCATACCCGGAAAGGCCGGCCAACCGTGAGAACGGCGACCTGGACGGCCGTCGGAGGGGCCGCCCTGGCGGCCGCGGTGCAGGCCCGGAGGCGCGGCCTGACCTATGGCGCTACCGCCGCGGAGGCCAGCCGGGAGTTGCCCGGCGACGAGCTGCTGCCGCACGCCGCCCTGATCACCACGCGTGCCGTGACGATCACGGCGGCGCCGTCCTCGGTCTGGCCGTGGCTGGTGCAGATGGGCGGCGGGCGGGGCGGTTCGTACTCGTACGACTGGATTGTCGGCACCCGCAGTGCCGACGCCATCCTGCCGGAGTTTCAGCAGCTCGCCGTCGGTGACGTCCTGCCCGTAGGGCAGGCGGTGGCGGGCATGCGGGTCGAGCGCTGCGAGGCGGAACAGACCCTCGTGCTGCGCTCCGTCGCCGGCGACTGGGTCTGGAGCCTGCATCTGTCCAGCCTGTGGCTGGGCACCCGGCTGATCAGCCGGAACCGCGTCGCGGCCCCGCCCGGCGGCTGGCTGTGGCGCACCGCGAACCGCGCCGTCCTGGAGCCGGGCAGCCTCGTCATGGAACGGCGGATGCTGCTCGGCGTCAAGGAACGAGCCGAATGGAACGCGCCTCGCATGACCATGTGACGGGTGAGGAGCAGCGATGAACAGGATGATCGTAGGACCGACCCGGAAGGTTCTCGCCGAGTGCGTCCGGGCGGCGACCGCCGCGCCCTCGCTGCACAACAGCCAGCCGTGGCGTTTCCGGATCGAAGAGCCAGCCACCGAGGTGTACGCCGATCCGGCGCGCCGCCTGCGGGTGATCGACCCGCTCGGCCGGGAGCAGCTGATCAGCGTCGGCGCCGCGGTGTTCACCCTGCGGCTGGCGCTCCGGCAGGCCCGCTACCGCTCCGAGCTGGAGCTGTTCCCCGACGAGGGCGAGCCCGACCTGGCGGCCCGGGTGACCGCGGCCCAGCCGGCCAGTTCCAACCCGGCGGTCGAGGCGCTCTACGCGGCGATCCCGCACCGGCACACCAACCGGTGGCCGTTCGCCCAGTCTGCCGTCCCGGCCGACGCGCTCGAGCACCTCGCCGACGCCGCCCGCCGGGAGGGCGCGACGCTGACCGTGGCGGGGGCGACGGCCCGGGACGCGATCCTCGGGCTGGCCCAGGAGGCCGACCGCCGGTTGCACGAGCTCCCCGGTTACCGGGAGGAGCTGGCCCGCTGGACGGCCGGCACCCAGCGTGACGGTGTGCCGGCCCGGGCGGCCGGGCCGTGGGACGCCCTCGAGTCGATGCCGGTCCGCGACTTCGCCGAGCTGTCCGGGTTGCCCCGGCGCAGCGAGACGTTCGAGCCGTACCCGACGCTGCTGGTGCTGGCCACCCACGGCGACGAGCCGGCCGACTGGCTGCGGGCCGGGCAGGCGCTGCAGCGGGCCCTGCTCACCGCGACCTGGCTCAACCTGGCCACCACGCCGATCAGCCAGCCGGTCGAGGTGCCGGCCGTCCGGGAGGCCCTCGCGGCGCCGGACGCGGGCCGGTTCGCCCAGCTGGTGCTGCGGGTCGGCTACGGCCGCCAGGTGGCCGCCTCCTCACCGCGCCGCACCCTCGCCGACGTCCTCGACCCGGCCTGACCAGCGAAAGCACCGCCCGGCCGCGGGGGCCGGGCGGTGCGGGGGACGGCGCTCAGATAAGCCAGGGGTATTTGCGCACGATCGGCAGGGCGGCCCACCGGCGGCCCAGCCCCCAGGTGTGGCCCGCGAAGGTGAGCGCCAGGGTGATGGCGGAGAGGGCGTAGATCACGTGGTAATCGACGATCGGGTTGCTCGAACCCTTGGCGAGCGGCCATTCGGCGAGCCACATGAACGCCATCATGACCGTCGCGGCGACCGCGCCGGCCCGCAGGCCGATGCCCAGGATCAGGGCGACGCCGATGCCGAGCAGGCCCAGCATGAACAGCCAGTTCGCCCAGCCGGTGCCGGCGATGTCGTGGAAGAAGCCCTTGAGCGGCCCGGCCTCCACGCTGGACAGGAAGCCCTTGGTGGGGGAGCCGCCGTTGATCCAGGCCTTGGCGCTGGGAGTGGCGTAGCCGAAGCCGAAGGTCTTGTCGAGGAACGCCCACAGGAAGATGAATCCGGTGGCAACCCGGAGTACCGCGAGTGCCTTCGCGGCGGTAGTGGTGATCATGGCGCCGGGAGCCTCGGCCTTCTCGAGGTCGGTAACGTCCCGGCCGGCGGTGGTCATGGTGTCCTCCTCCATCGAAGTTCTTAGCTATCAGGCTCCTCTCAGGCGAGCGTGGGCACCCGGGTCCAAGCGCCCGTTCCGGCCGGGACCTTCGACCCTCCCCAGCGGACGGCCACAGCGAAATGGTGTAGTCATGCGCGCGAAGGACATCATGAGCAGCCCGGTGCACACCGTCACCCAGACCGACTCGGTCGAGGCCGCCGTCCAACTGATCACGGCGAGGTCGGTGACGGCCCTGCCGGTGCTGGACGCGGCCGGCCGGCTGGTCGGCATGGTCAGCGAGGGCGATCTGCTGCGGCACCGGGTGCCGGCCGACCCGACCGCGCACATCCGGCGGCTGCCCGACACCGACCCGGCCGACCGGCCGGCCATGGTCGTCGAGGTGATGTCGCCCAGCCCGGTCACCACCCGGCCGGACGCCGACGTCGCCGACGTGGCCGAGACGATGCTGGCCTGCGACGTGCGCAGCATGCCGGTGGTGGCCGGCGGCGCCGTGGTCGGCATCGTCAGCCGCCGCGACATCCTGCGGGCCATGGTGCGCGGCGACGACGTGCTGACCGCCGAAATTCAACAACGACTTGACGCGTACGGCGGGGGAAAGCGCTGGACCGCGACGGTCGAGAACGGCGTCGCGCATGTCGGCGGCACCTTCCAGGACGACACCGAGCAGGGCATAGTGCTGGTTCTGGCCCGCACCGTGCCCGGGGTGGCCGCCGTCAAGATCGGCTGATCGGCATTTGATCCCGGGACGCCGCTGGTCCGTGAGTCAGGGCAGCAGGTCCCGCCCGGCCGGGACGGAAGTCCCTGCCCCGCGGAGCGGCAGGTGACAAGCATGACCGGTGGGAGGCGATGGAGATGTTCTACCTGATCGTGGTCAGCGCGATGATCATCACGATTCTGGCGGTCAGTGCCTGGACGTGGCCGGCACTCGCGCAGGAGGCCGAGCCCTCGGCCGATCCGAAGCCCGAGCCCGAAGCTTCGGCGCCCCGGCAGAGTCTGGAGGGTGTGCTCGTCACCCAGCTGATGGCCGGCGAGATCAGCACCGCGCAGTACCGGCGGGCGGTGGAGGGCCTGGCCGCCCGCGACGAGGACCGCCACCCGATGGCCGTACCACCGGAGAACGGCACCGCCGACGCCTGACCGCGGCGGGACCTATGGCCCGGTCCGACCGGTCCATAGGCGGTGCCGGGGAACACCCGACCGGCCTAGCGTTCGGGTATGGGCAGTGAAGCAATCTCACCGCGGATCCGGCCCGTCGTTGTCGGCGTCGACGGTTCCCGCAGCACCACCGCCACGATCGACCTGGCGGTCACCGAGGCGATACGGCACGGGGTGCCGTTGCGGATAGTGCACGTGTGGCCCGGCCGCTACACCGGTGTCTTCCGGGGCCGCACCGCGGTGCCGACCCCGGCCGACGCGAAACGGCTGCTCGAGGTGACCGCGCGACGAGCCGAGCTGGCCGCGCCCGACCTGCCGGTCACCACCGAACTGCGCACCGGCGGCGCCGCGAACGTGCTGGCCCAGTGCTCGCAGGAGGCGGAACTGCTGGTCGTCGGGCACCGCGACAACCCGTTCACCCGCCCCAGCTGGGGTTCCACCGCCGCCTACCTGGCACACCACAGCGCCTCGCCGCTGATGGTCAACCGCGGCATCGCCCACGACGGCCCGGTGGTCGTCGCGTCGTCGGCCCGGCGTTCCGGTTCCGCGACGCTCGGCTACGCGTTCGCCGAGGCCGCCCTGCGCGGCGCCCGCCTGGTGGCGGTGCACATGTGGGCCCGCCCCGGCGGCGTCGACGGCGCCGTACCGGTGATCCGGGCCGGTGGCTTCGCCGGTGAGCGGGCCGAGGCGGGGGAGCGGCTGCGGGCGGCCCTGGAACCGTGGTCCGGCCAGTTCCCCGACGTCGAGGTGGAACAGCTGCTGGTGTCCGACCTCGACCTGCCGTACACCATCGAGCGCGCCTCGGTCCGCAGCCGCCTGCTGGTGGCCGGCATCGGCCAGACCGGCCGTTTCTCCGAACTGCTGTACGGCGGCGTCGGCCCGGCCCCGGTCGGCCTGCGCTCCCCGACCTCCCCGGCCCTGCTGGTCCCGGCCGGCTGGCCGATCGGTCAGCGGGTCAGCACCGGGGCCAGCACCTCGTGGACGTAGGTGTTCGGGTGCTGGCCGGTGAACCGGTCGGCCAGCGGGCCGAGTGCCGTGATGGGCACGCTCTGGGCGGTGTGTGAACCGGTGGTCCAGTCCAGGTTGAACTTCAGCGGGCTGCCCTTGATCGGGAACGGGCCGTCCTCGGCCGAGAGGCCGGTGCCGGACTCGTCGGTGGTGGCGGTGTCCTCGACGGCCAGGCCGCCCGTCTCGTGGTCGCCGGTGACGATCACCAGGGTGTCGGGGTGCGAGGCCGCGTAGTCGCGGGCCACCGTGACCGCCTTCTCCAGCTCGCCCATCGCCTGCAGGGTGCGGCGGCCGTTGTTGTTGTGCGCGAACTCGTCGACCGCCTCCTCCTCGACGAACAGGAAGAAGCCGTTGCGCTCGGCGGAGAGCGTGCCCAGGGCGGTGCGGGTCATGGTGGCCAGGCTGACCGGTGGGTCGTACACGTCGCCCTGGCCTTCCGGTTTTTGCTGGAAAAGTTCTTCGTTGGCGAACAGTCCCAGCAGCTTTCCCCGGCGGGCGGCGGTCAGCTGCGCGGCGGTGGAGACATAGTGGTAGCCGTCGGCGCGGGCCCGGGCGATCAGGTCGCCCTTGGTGCCGCGGCTGCCCTCCTCCGGGTCGGCGGCGGGCTTGTCCGGGTACGCCCCGGGCTGCCCGGCCGGCAACCACCAGTCCTCGCCGCCGCCCAGGATCACGTCCGGCTTGCTGACCTCCAGATATTGCCGGGCGATGTCGTCCTGCGCGGCCCGGTCGACGCTGTTGGCGAAGAACGCGGCCGGGCTGGCGTCGGTGACCTGGGCGGTGGTGACCAGGCCGGTGGCCTTGCCGGCCGCCTTGGCCTGCGCACCGAGCGTGGGCAGCGGGTTGCGGTGGACGTCGACGCTGATCGCGCCGTTGTAGGTGCGCTGCCCGGTGGCCCAGGCGCTGGCTCCGGCGGCCGAGTCGGTGACCGCGGTCGCCGGGTCGCGCGGGCTGGTGGTGAGCTGCCCGGACACCGGCAGCGAGTCCATCGTCAGCCGCCCGCCGAGGCCGGCGTAGAACAGGCGGGCGGCTTCGCGGTGCGCGGCGCCCATGCCGTCGCCGTTGATGAAGATGACATTGCGCGCGGTGACCCGGCCCTTGGCCGCGGCGTCGGTCCGGCCCGCGGACCGGGCCACGACCACCCCAAACCCCGCAACGGCCATGACCAGTACGGGCGCCAGCCACCGCACAGTACGCACCCTCATGTTCTCCTCCTCGGCTCCACCGAGTAAACGCCCGGTGGACACCGTGCAGGAGATTCGGCGCCGAAATGCCGGAACCTCCCGAAGTTCACCCCTCAGATGAGCACGTCGGTGACGTCCCGGCGCGGGCCCGGCCGCCCCGGGGTGCCGTATCCGAAGCGCAGCACCATCTGCGGGTGACCACTGCGGCCGAGCGCGCGGCGCAGCAGCGCACCGGCGGCCGGCACCTCGATCGGCTGGCTGATCATCGAGGTGTCCAGCCCGGCCGCGGTCGCCGTGAGCAGCACCTTCTGCATGGCCAACCCGGCCGCGATCTGGTCGACGGCCCGGTCCCCGCTGACCCCGAGCACGCCGAGCAGCGGCTCCGGCTCGTGGCTGACGAACAACCGCCCGGGCAACTCCTCCGGCGTACCGGGTAGTGGGGCGTCCCGCTGCAGGACCCGGCCGGCGCTCCGGGCAATCTCGCTGAAGGCGGCGATCGCGGTCGTGCCGACCAGCAGGTCGAGCCAGGCGCCCTCGCTGCGGGCGGCTTCCTTGAGGGCGGCCCGCATCCCGGCCGGCACCGGCGCCGGCCGGAACGGATCGCGATTGCTGTACCGGCGGGCGATCGCGGCGTGGAGTGCGGTCTCGGCGCTGGTCGCCGGCCGGGGCCGGCCCGGCATGAGCCGGGCCACCAGGTCGCGGTCGGCCGGGTCGGGATGCAGCGCGACGAGGGCGCGCTGCCCGGCCACGGCGAGCGCGAGCCGGGCGTTGCAGGCGGCGGCACCGCAGGCCATGCGGGCCGCCCAACCGCCCCGGCCGGGGTCGACCCGGATCTCGATGGCACCGTCGCGCAGCCCGAACAGCCACGGCTGAGCGTTGTGCATCGACGGCGCCCGGATGCCGGCCTCGGCCGCCCGAACCAGCGCTGCTTCGCCATAACCAGCACCGATCGGGGTCGTGTTCGGACTGCGCATGGCACGGCCTCCAGACGATTCGCGCCGGGCCTGGGAGCATCGGGCCGGGGAGCCGGTGACTTCGGCAGCGCGCATGGGTGAAGCTTCGGCGCGCCGGGCCGGGAGTGTCAGGGCCGTTGGTCACCAGCTCCATTGACAACCTTGAAATAATCGGGCAACGTCTTGTTAACGTTCACATTCGGGTGACTCCCCAGCAGTGTCCAGCCGATCTGGCACTGTTTCGCCTGCCCGCGAAAGGCACCCCATGCGTCTCCGTTCCCCCTGGCTGGCGGCGCTCGCCACGGCCGTCCTCACCGCCGTTTCCCTCGTCGTGATCGGTGGCAACGCCAGCGCCGCCGGCACCGGCCCCTGCGACATCTACGCCTCCGGCGGCACCCCCTGCGTCGCCGCGCACAGCACCACCCGCGCCCTGTTCGGCGCCTACTCCGGCTCGCTCTACCAGGTGCGGCGCTGGTCGGACGGGGCCACCTCGAACATCGGCGTGCTCAGCGCCGGCGGCTATGCCAACGCCGCCACCCAGGACTCGTTCTGCTCCGGCACGTACTGCACGATCGTCCGGATCTACGACCAGACGACGCGGCACAACGACCTGACCATCGCCCCGGGCGGCGGCGCCAACCCCACCGCCGACCAGGGTTCGAACGCGGCCGCACTGCCGGTGACGGCGGGCGGGCACAAGGTGTACGGCGTGTACATCTCGGCCGGTAACGGCTACCGCAACAACGCGACGAACGGCGTCGCCACCGGTAGCGCCGCCGAGGGCATGTACATGGTCACCGAGGGCACCCACGTCAACGACCGGTGCTGCTTCGACTACGGCAACGCCGAGACCAACAACCTGGACACCGGCAACGGCGACATGGACGCCATCTACTTCGGCAACCTGTGCTGGTTCTCGCCGTGCGCCACCGGTCCCCGGGTCGCGGCTGACCTGGAGAACGGCCTGTTCGCCGGCGGCAACGGCTCCAACACCGCCAACACCGGCCGGAACAGCGCGTTCGTCACCGCGGTGCTGAAGAACAACGGCACCTCGACGTACGCCATCAAGGACGGCAACGCCCAGTCCGGCAGCCTGGCCACCCGGTACAACGGGGCCCTGCCGACCCAGTCCGGCTACAACCCGATGACCAAGCAGGGCGCGATCATCCTGGGCATCGGCGGCGACAACAGCAACGGCTCGGTCGGCTCGTTCTTCGAGGGCGTGATGACCAGCGGTTACCCGTCGGACGCCACCGAGAACTCGGTGCAGTCGAACATCGTCGCGGTCGGTTACACCAAGAGCGTCACGTTCCCGGTCAACGGCGCCACCTACAAGCTGACCAACCTGCAGAGCGGCAAGCTGCTCGACGCGGTCAACTGCGGCACCGCCAACGGCACCGCGATCGACCAGTGGCAGGCCCTCGGCAACACCTGCCAGCAGTGGAAGTTCACCAATGTGGGCGCCAACAAGTGGACGATCACCAACGTCAACGCCAACAAGGTGCTCGACGCGGTCAACTGCGGCCTGGCCCTGGGCACCGCGGTCAACCTGTGGAGTTCGCTGGGCAACACCTGCCAGCAGTGGGCGGTCATCCCGGCCGGCAACGGCCGCTACGAACTGATTGTCGAGAACAGCGGCATGGTCCTCGACAACCAGGACTGCGGCACCGCCAACGGCACCTCGGCCCGCCTCTGGATGTGGCTGAACAACACCTGCCAACTCTGGTCCATCACCTCGTAACACCCGCCCTGCTCACCGGCACGCCCACCCGCGTGCCGGTAAGCAGCGGACGCGATCCGAGAACCAAACAGCTTTCCGGGTCAGAGTCGCGATCAATACCTCCTCCCCGTACGGGCGGCGACCTCCACAACCGCAACCGCACCCGACCGCCCGCACCCCGCGACCGGGGTGCAACACCGGCGCGTGCAGCGTCTCTCGCGCAACGAACCACCTACACCCCCCGACCTCCGCTTTGCCCTGCTCGCCTAAAGAGGGTGTTTCGTAGACATCCAGACGATTTGTCAACTTTTTACGGCACGGTGATCGGATGCGCCGAGGCCGGCGACCGGGCGGGGGCCCTCCCACCAAAACGGTCTTCAAGGTCTGCGTGTCGGAGTGGGCGGGAGGGCCGGGGCGCGGAATCGGCCCGCACGGAAGGTGCGAAAGCCTGTAGAACGCCCTCACGCCTAGAGCGGCGTGCCCGGCGCTTACCCGAGGTAAGCAGAGCAGGGCGTATAGGTGCGCAAAGCAAACTGTCGAACAGGCTGGCGTTTGTCCTGGTCGGCGGGGGTGAGTCGGGCGCGGTTGGGGTGGGTTGAGGTCTTGGGCCGGGACCGCCCGGGGCGGGCGCGCGGAGGGTGAGTTGCGCCTGGCGGGCCGAGTGCCACGGGACTGAGGTGGCGCGTACGGAAAAGGGATTGATCTTCTGAATCGCCGGCGTGGGCAGTGGGTGGCCGATCGGGGCGCTGCGGTGGCGGGTCGTTCGCCGCATGATGATGTGCGTGACCGTTCAATGGGGAATGTTGTCCACCGCCGCCATCGGGCGGGTCGTGGCCGGGGCGATTCGCGACTCCGCCGAGGCCTCGTTCGTCGCCGTCGCCGGGCGGGACGCGAACCGCGCCGCCGCCTACGCCGCTGAGCTCGGCGTGCCGCGCAGTTACGGGTCCTATGACGAACTGCTCGCCGACGACGCCATCGACGCCGTCTACATTCCGCTGCCGATCGCGATGCATGCGGAATGGACGATCAGGGCGTTGCAGGCCGGCAAGCACGTGCTGTGCGAGAAGCCGTTCGTGCCGGCCGCGGCCGAGGCCGAGGCCTGCTTCGATGCCGCTGAGAAGGCCGGGCGGCTGTGCGTCGAGGGGCTGATGTGGCGGCATCACCCGCAGACCGTCCTCGCTCAGCGGCTCCTCGCCGACGGTGCGATCGGCCGGCTCGCGTACATCCGGGCTGCTCTGACGGTTGATGTCCCGCCCGGCGACATCCGGCGCACCGGCGCCCTCGGCGGCGGGGCCGTCCTTGATCTGGGCTGTTACTGCGTCAGTGCGATCCGGCTGTTCGGCGGGGCGCCGCTGCGGGTGAGTGCCGAGCAGGTCGTCGACACCGCGCCCGGCGCCGGCGGCTGCGACCTGCGGCTGGCCGCCACCCTCGCGCTGCCCGGGGACGTGCTCGCCCAGTTCGACGTGGCCCTCGACCTCCCGCGCCGCGACGAGCTCGAACTCGTCGGCACGGCCGGGAAGATCATCCTCCCGGATCCGTGGATCTGCCGGCAGGGCCACGTCGTGCTGGAGCGGGACGGGCACGCCGAGCGGCTCCTGGCCGGGCCGGCGGGGGAGGACGTCGCCTACCGGATCGAGTTCGAGGCCGTCTCCCGGGCGATCGCCGGCGAGGTGGAACCGCCGTTCGGCCGGGCCGACGCGATCGAACAGGCCGCCACCCTCGAGGCAGTTCGGAAAGCCGCCGCCTTCTCCTATGGGTGATGTGGGGATAGGCTCCGGTCATGAGCTTGCGGATCGGAGTGGTCTTTCCACAGAACAGCCTGGGCGCCGACCCGGGCGAGGTGCGCGCCTACGGCCAGGCCGTCGAGGAACTCGGCTACCGGCACATCCGGATCGCCGACCACGTGCTCGGCGCCGACCGGGACGCCCACCCGGGCTGGACCCGCCCCTACGACGTCGACACCGAGATCCGGGAGCCGTTCGTGCTCTTCGGCTTCCTCGCCGCGATCACCGGCGTCGAGCTGGTGACCAGCGTGATCATCCTGCCGCAGCGGCAGACCGCGCTGGTCGCCAAGCAGGCCGCCGAGGTCGACCTGCTGACCGGTGGGAAGTTCCGGCTCGGCATCGGGGTCGGCTGGAACGCGGTCGAGTTCGAGGCCCTCGGCCAGTCCTTCGACGACCGTGGCAAACGCTACGACGAGCAGATCACCCTGCTGCGCCGCTACTGGACCGAGCGGTCGTTCACCCACCGTGGTGAGTTCGAGACGGTGACCGGGGCCGGCATCGCGCCGCGACCGGTCCAGCGGCCGATCCCGCTGTGGTTCGGCGCCCAGTCCGCCCCGGCCTACCGGCGGGCCGGCCGGCTCGGCGACGGCTGGTTCCCGATGGTGCAGCCCGGGCCCGACCTCGAGGCGGCCCGGCGGATCGTCGACCGGGCCGCCCTGGAGGCCGGCCGGGATTCGGCCGGCATCGGCATCGAAGGTGGTCTCGCCTGGACCGGCTCGCCCGACGAATTCGCCACCGGCGTGCAGGCCTGGCGGGAGACCGGCGCCACGCACCTCGCGATCAACACCTCGCAGATCGGCCGGGCCGGCGTGGACGCGCACCTCAAGGCCCTCACCGAGGCCGCCGAGGTGCTCCGATGACGCTGCTGCTCGCGCTGGAACTCGGCGACGCCGACGAGGAAACCGCCAGGGCCGCCGAGGCGGCCGGGTTCGCGCTGGTCACCCTGGGTGATTCGCCGGGCGGTCCAGGCATAGAGGCGGGCGTACGCGCGGCGCACCTGGCCCGCCGCACCAGCCGGATCGGGCTCGCGCCCACCCTGCACGTCACCACCACCGAGCCGTTCCACCTGGCCACCCAGCTCGCCTCGCTCGACCACGCGTCGCTGGGCCGGGCCGCCTGGGTGGTCGGCGCCGACAACACGCCCGCCGCCCTGGCCACCGTCGGTGGCGTGCCGCTGAGCGACGACGAGCTGCGCCGGGAGATCGCCGATGTGATCACGGTGGCCCGGCAGCTCTGGGACTCCTGGGAGGACGACGCGGTCATCCGCGAGGTGGCCACCGGCCGGTTCCTCGACGCCGACCGGGTGCACCACGTCAACTTCACCGGAGCCCGGTTCACCGTGACCGGGCCGCTGATCACGCCCCGGCCGCCGCAGGGCCACCCGGTCGTGCTCGGCGCCGACACCCTCGGCGTCACCGAGCTGCTGGACATCGCCCTGATCGCCGCGACCGACCTGGACGAGCTCGTCGAGCGGACCGCACGGGCGCGTGCTCACGGCGTACCCCTGGTGTTCGCTGACCTTGACTTTGCCGTTTTTGAATCGTGGCGCGATCGGCTCGACGGGGTCGTCGACGGCGTACGCCTGAATGCGGCCGGACCCACCACCCAGCCGCCGCCGGGCGGATCCACCCTGCGCGAGGCTCTCGGCCTGCCGCGGCCCGCCAACCAATTCGCCGGCGCACGATAGCGGAGGCATCATGCTTCATCTCGGTCTGTTCTTCACCGGCGTCGGCTCGCAATTGGTATGGACCGCCGACGATTTCGCCTCGCACACCCACATCGACACGTTCGTCAAGACCGTCAAGACCCTGGAACGCGGCCTGTTCGACGCGTTCTTCCTCGGCGAGGGCCTGCGGGTGCGGGAGAACCGCGGCCGCGTCTACGACCTCGACGTGGCCGGGCGGCCCGACGCCATTACCGAACTCGCCGCGCTGGCCGCCGAAACCACTCACATCGGGCTGGTCGCCACCCAGAACACCACCTACAACTTCCCGGCCGACCTGGCCCGGCGACTCGCTTCGCTCGACGCGATCTCCGGCGGCCGGGCCGGCTGGAACGTAGTGACCACCGACAATGCCTGGACCGGCGAGAATTTCCGGTACGGCGGATGGCTGCCGCACGATCGCCGGTACGAGCGGGCCGGGGAATTCGTCGCCGCGGCCAAGGAACTGTGGGCCGGCCATGCTGTTGACCGGCACACTGATCTTCTTGCGGTTAAAGCGCCGCCGACCGTGCCGGCCCGCCCGGTGATCTTCCAGGCCGGCGACTCGCCCGGCGGCCGCGACCTGGCCGCCCGGCACGCCGACGCGGTCTTCTCGGCCAACACCGACTTCGACAAGGCCCTCGCCTACGCCGCTGACCTGCGGTCCCGGCTGGTTGCCTACGGCCGCCGGCCGGACGCGGTGCGCATCCTGCCCGGCGCCTCGGTCGTCC
Source organism: Paractinoplanes tereljensis (assembly GCF_016862435.1). GTDB lineage: Bacteria > Actinomycetota > Actinomycetes > Mycobacteriales > Micromonosporaceae > Actinoplanes > Actinoplanes tereljensis. The sequence continues at coordinate 267,759 of NZ_BOMY01000034.1, read as the reverse complement.
TCGGCGACACCCCGGCCGAGGCGGCCGAGAAGGCGGTCTGGATCCAGCGCGAGCAGATCAACGGGCCGCGGGCGATCGCGTTCCTCGAGCAATATTGGAACAAGGACCTCTCCGGGTACGACCCGGATGGCCCGCTGCCCGACATCGAACCGGCCGAGGGCGAGCTCGACCCGTCCCGCGGCACGATCTCGATCGAGCACCGCACCGGCAAGCTGGAACGCATCGCCGGCTGGCGCAAGCTCGGCCTGTCCATCCGCGACCTGGTCATCCACGTCAGCCCGCGGCACAACGCGTTCGTCGGCACGCCCGGCCAGATCGCCGACGAGTGGGCCCGCTACGACGAGGCCGGGGCGGTGGACGGCTTCAACCTGCTGCCGCAGCTGCTGCCCGGCACCATCGAGGACGTGGTCGACAAGCTGGTGCCGGAACTTCAAGAACGAGGCATTTACCGTACGTCCTACGAAGGCACCACGCTCCGCTCGCATCTGGGCCTGCCGTGAAACGGTATCTGGGCACGGTTACCGGGGCTGGCGGCTTTCCCGGCCCGTACGAGCTGGCCCTTGATCCTTTGACCTCGACCTTGGAAACCGCGAAGCTGGTGGCGCGCCGCGCCGAGGCCGCCCGGATCGACGCCCTGTTCGTCCCCGACCTGCTGGTCTTCGGCGCGCAGGGCACGATCGGCGCGCAGGAGCCGCTGATCTTCGTGGCCGCGCTGAGCCAGGTCACCACGCACGCCGGCCTGATCGCGACCGTGTCGACCACGTTCCATCACCCGTTCAACCTGGCCCGGCTGTTCGGCACGCTCGACCACGTCAGCAATGGCCGGGCGGCCTGGAACCTGGTGACGTCGTCGATCGGCGAACGGAATTTCGGCGCAGGGGAGCTGCCGTCGCCCGAGCAGCGGTATGCCCGGGCGGCGGAGACCCTGGAGGTCGTGAACGCGCTCTGGGACAGTTGGCAGCCGGGTGCGCTTTCGCTGGGGCCGGACGGGCGCGCGGTCCTCGACCCCTCGCTGATCAAGCCGATCCACCATTCCGGTTCGTTCTTCGACGTGGAGGGCCCGCTCAACATCCCGCCGCTGCCGCAGGGCCGGCCGGTGCTGATCCAGGCCGGTCAGTCGGCTGCCGGCATAGCGCTAGGAGCCCGGTACGCGGAGATTGTCTTCACCGCCCTGCCGACCCTCGCCGACGCCTCTCTATTTGCGGACCGGATTCGTCGTCAGGCGGCCGCCCACGGGCGGAATCCGGGCCTGCCGCTCATTTTCAGTTCGTTCCACGCCACCTTCGGCGCAACTGCGGAAGAGGCCCGCCATCTGGTCCGGGAGCGGGTGGAGGCGATCGATTACGAGCGCGACCGGGCCCTGGTCTCGGACATGCTCGGCGGCGTCGATCTCTCTACGGCCGCCCTCGACAAGCCGCTGCCGGAGAGCTTGCTGCCCGAGATCGGCACCCTGAACCGGCGGCGGGGCCGAGCCGAGATCTTCAGCCGCCTGATCCGCGAGGGCCGCACCCTGCGGGAGCTGATCGTGTCCGCCCAGGACACCGGCCACTGGTCAGTGGCCGGCACCCCGTCCCAGCTGGCGGATGCGGTCCAGGAGCGTTTCGAGGCAGGAGTCCTGGACGTCCTCTCCCTGCAGGGCTTGGCCGACGACCGCCAACACGACTTCATCGTGAACGGCCTGCTCCCGGAGCTGCGAAAACGAGGCATCGTAAAGCCCGACTACCAAGGCACAACCCTCCGCGAAAACCTCAACCTGAAGTAACGCCGGCCAGACGGCGTCCGGTTCTCGCTCCGTAAGCCGAGCAAGGTGGCCGGTCGGTGCGGGCCGAATCCGCAAGATCCGCGTCGGTGGGATTCCAACCACACCGATTCGGCGAGGTGGCGGCACTCCTCCGGGTCCGCACCACATCGGCTCGGCGTTATCGCCGCAGATGAACTTGCACGCCCGCGTGAGGTGCGCGGCGCCCTCTGATCGACTCGCTCTCAAGGAGGTGGGGCTCTCGCGAAGCGCTGGAAGAGCCCAACATCCTTATCTTTGAAAACGCGCGCCGCTGTCTGCCCGCCGGGCCGGCCCCGATCGAGATCCGCCGTGCTGATCTGCCGATGAGCGCCCCCATCCGAGTGCCTGACTTCCCGGACGGGCGGATACCAGTCTGCCGCCCAGTCGGCGCAGTCAAGTCGTATGAGACCAGTGCACACATCTGAGATGAGTGCGCTCGATCATGCCGAATTTGTGCCGCCTTGAGTTTGCAGGCATATGCGAATACCTCAGATATTGAGCCCGTTTGAGATACTAAAGGTAAGCAAATTCCGGGAGCGGCCGGATCTCTGTCGAAACGGGAGGTCTCGTGGATGTTGGAACTGTATTTGCTGGCGTGATTGGAGGCAGCCTGACTCTGGCCGGTCAGCATCTGCTTGGGGTCGCCCAAGACTGGCGTAAAGAGCGGACAGCAATAGTGACCGCACGTACCGGGCTTCGCGAAAGACTGGTTCAGCAAGTTCACGCAATGGGGCAGGTGACGGCTGCCGAGTATGTCGAGGCGAGTCTGAGGGGATCGCTCGACTCAACTCAATGGGATGCAGCACAGCTGAGACTCTCGGCGGCATGGCTAGCGTTCTCTGATGCGCACACCCTTGTGCCGCGCCTTGGTAGCGCGGATCTGGTTGCCGCGGCGCATCGCGCTCATACAATGTTTGCGCTTCGAATCAACTGCTTCTTCAACGAGCACCCGGGTGCGATAAATCAGTACCTATCAAAATTGAAAGACGAGTGCCCCGAGCTGACGGCAGAGGACTTTAGGTGGAACCTCGATGTCTACGCCGCGAACAGAAGGGCTTACTGGGATATTTCTCACGAAATAGACCGCATTAGCCTCCAGCTCGGGAATGATGACGCAAACACATCTTTGAGGAGGCTGCGACGAGTCCACCCGGCGCAACCCGCGGTACGCGATATCAGCGACTTATATCGCGAGCACCTTTGGCCCAAGGGTCACTACATTGCCTTGTCGAGATATCGACGTTGAAGTCGTTTGCGAAGTGGTTCCGCCGTGCTCTGGAAAGTGCGTATGACGACGACTCGTCAAGGGCTGCGGCGTCCGGATCTGCCGCAACTGGCGCGGCGACATCATGTCGAACTACCAGATCCCCATTCCCAGATGCGTATCTTGCCGTCATAGCCGCTGGCCGGCCGTCCAGCCCGACCTCAGGCGACCGACGTCAGGGGCTGGCCGCCGGGCGGGGCCACGGCGGGGCGTCGGTGGCGGTGTCGACGAGCAGGAGACCGTCAGCGCCGCGTCCGAGCGGGTAGCGCTCGGGTGTCGCTCAACCCGGCGAGCGCGGCGGTTGCGCGGAGCGCGGTCGTCGTATCGGGCCGCTCGATCGCATCGCGCAGTGCGGCGGTGTGGGGCCGGACGGTCGGGCCGCCGGTCGGGAGTGCCTCCGCTGAGTGCTGCTGACGAGTGCGGACGTGTCGGTGAGCCGTCGGCCACGGCGGCCCGGAGTCCCTGCGTCGGCAACCGTGATCCGATCATCCGGGCAGGTGGAACAGCCGATCGCGGGTATGACGTACTGTGCGCCGGTGTCCACGTCCCGCATCATCGCGACCACGATCGGCGTCGGCGCATCAACGGTCGCCGGCTACGGCATGTACCGGCTGATGCTCATCGGCTCATGCACCGGCGACGGCTGCGACACGAGCATCTGGGTCTTCGTCGTCGCGCTGCTGTTCGCGGTCATCTCCGCCATGGTCGGCGACACCCTGCTCCTCATCGCGACGCTGCTCGCCGGCCTCGGCATCGGCGCGGTGCTCGGCCCGCTCACCGACCCGAACGGCCAATGGGTCGGCTACATCATCGGCGCGACGCTGGTGCTCAGCAGCCTCGCCACGGTGCTGGTCGGCCGCGCAACCCGCAAGGCCATGGCCGGCATGCGGGCCGCGATCCGCGACAGCCTGCCGGCCGTCACGCCCGACACCCTGCAGACGACCGGCCGGGCCGCCGTCGCCGAGGTGCTGGCGGTGCGGGAGACCGGCACGACCGTCAACGACAACCCGGTCGTCGGCCTGCGGGTCCGGATGACCCCGACGGACGGCGGCACCCCGGTGGAGGGCGAGAAGAACGCACTCGTGTCCCGGCTGAACATTCCGCGCGTCGGCGAGCGGTTCGCGGCCGGCTACGACCCCGGATCGCCCGACTCGTTCGTCCTGATTCTCGCGGTTACTGATCACACCCCCGCACATCTGCGCGAGGTGTACGAGCGGGTGCGCCCGGAGGCCACGCCCGGGTCCGACCTTCTGGAGCGGCTCGGCAAGCTCAACGAACTGCGTCTGGCCGGCGCGCTGACCGAGGCGGAGTTCGAGCGGCAGAAGGCGAAGCTGCTCGATCCCACTGGCTGACGGCAGGCGAGGGGCTACCTCCTGCGAGCACAGCTCAGCTCGGCCGGTACGTCATGGTTCTTTTGTGGGCCGCCGCCGGCGGCCCGGGGCATGGGCTGGCGTGGGGCTCCCGACGGGTACAAGCCGCGATCACCAACCTCTCTGGGCCGCCGACACCCGACATCGAGTCCCGCACATGGTGATCCGTCCCGTACGGTAAGGGCGTGTCATCCACTCCGGAGCCGGACAAGCGGCTGGAGATTGTGTTGTCGGAAGCGCTGCGTGCGTTGTCGCATCAGCAGTCGCTGCTGGACAATCTGCGGTCACGGGCGACTCTGCTGACCACCGCGGCTGCCCTGGTCATATCGTTTCCGGTGGTTTCCAGCGTGCGGCGGGCTGAGATCGGGGTGTCCGCCGGGGTCGCGGCGGTGGCGCTCGTCGGAGTGCTGATGTGCACGCTGGTGATCTGCGCGCCTTGGTGGCATTGGAAGTTCCGATCGAGCGCTGGCCAGCTGCTGCTGGCCGTCGACGAGGGGCACGACCTCGACTCGCTTCGCCGTCATCTCGCCAAGGATTTCGAGCGCTGGCTGGACGACAACGAGCGGAAGATCGGCATACTGCAGTGGTGGTTCACCGCGGGCCTGCTGATGCTCGGCCTGGAGGTCGCCGCGTGGGCGTTCCAACTCGCCGTCACGGTCCACTGATCGTGAGCGGACAACCACCATTTTCAGCCCGGAACGGGCTCCACGACAGAGGGAACAGGGACTAGCCCTCACTTCAGCGGGGCGAACCGCAGTCTCGTGACCGCGACTGGCGCGCCGCTGTCCGTGGCGGGCCGGATGAGCACCATGTCGATGCCTCCGTGGGCCTGGACCTTGTCGTCCGTCACCGTGAGGGTCATGGTGACGTCGCTGGTCAGGTCCTTGTAGATGACATCCATCGTGAGGGTGTTAGGTGTCAGCGCAGTGACTTGGAGTGCGCCGGCTGGGCTGTCCGCAAGGAAGTCGATCAGCAACGGCACGGTGTGGCACTGGGTGGGATCGTCGGGAAGGCTCGAGGTCAGAAACTTCCCGGCGGGACCGTCGACCACAGCGGCGCTGCGCGCGTTGGCGCAGCCCTTGATCGTGGTGGCACCGGGATCGGCGGAGACTAGGAAGCCCTCGCTACGGAAGACGTCGGAGGACACCACGCCGGGTGGCGGGCTGTTCAGGGCGACCTCTCGCATCGGCTCGGTACTGGACGGCGACGCCGTTGTCGGGGTGACGGACTCCGAGGCTCCCGGGAACGGAGCCGGGCCCGAGGAACCGCCACGGAGGAAGGCGGTGGCGAAGACCACCGCGAGCACGGCGAGGCCGCTACTGATCGCCGCCGGCGCGCGGAATCCCCGGGACGGCTTATCGATGACCGGCCACGTCGGTGTAATGGTCTGGCCTGTGGGCGGCGGGCCGGGGTCGGGTGTCGGTTCCTGCCCGGCAAGCGTCATGTCGGAAGTATCCCTGTCGGCGAATGCGGTGCAGTCCGATTGTGGCCGCCCTCGCCCGTCGGTGGCAATCGCCTACCGGCGGATTCAGGTGGTGGGCAGATAGGCGAGGACGGCCAGAATGCGTCGGCCCGCAGCAGATCAGTTCCGTGTGCCGGGGCTGGTCCTTAGCCACCGCAGACGAAGAGCGAGCGCCATCGACACCTCCTGGACCGCAACTGAAGTTCGGGGGCGTGGAACGTCCCCGGTCCGGACCTGGAACGTCCCCTCCTACCGCCCGGCCGACCCGGTCGCGAAGCTGGCGAGCAGCCAATGTTCGAAAGATTCGGAGAACCTCGTGAAACGACCGGGTAACCGCACCGCGGCCATTCTCACCACCGCGCTGGCCTGACCCCTTGCGAGCGGCTCCGAACGGCCGCCACCACCCTGCTCTCTTGATCCAGGCCGCGCATAACATAGTGCGCGACGTCGTGGACGCCGGGCCTCTGGCGTGCGCTCACATCGTGGACGGCCGTGGGCGTGGTCGCTTCACTTCACCATGCGGAAGAGTGGATGCCGCAGCCATGCGGCGAGTAGATCGGCATCAACGACGTGGGACACCGCGACTTCGTCGTCCGCCGTGCGGTACGGAATCTCGTGCGAGCGGCCGGAGAGAGTTGCGATCGTTGCCCTCGAGAGGTCGTCCCACTCTTGGAGGCCGAGGCCTGACTCCAGCGCTGACCGGACCGAGACGCCTGGCGGCGGAGGCACCGGGAGCAGCCCGCCGAGGTCGATGAGACCGCCGTACCGTCGGGCTATCGCTACCGCGAGGTGTGCAAGGAAACGATGGTCGTCCTTTCCGTTCACAGCTGCGGCCAAGACCACCTCGATGCCTGGCCGGAAACCGAGGGCACGCTCCAGGCTTGCCGCCTCATCGGCGTCGTCGCCTTCGTAGGCAGTCGGCTCGACGAGCATTGACCCGGTCCGTAGCGGGCTTTCCATATCGAGGCGGTGAGGCTCCCGGAGCAACCACCAGTCGCCATCAATGTCCGGAGTGAGCGACTCCGCGAGCCAGCCTCGGAACTCGTCGAGGCAGGCCGTAGCGAAGATGCCCGGTGTCAGAACTGCAGCAGTAGGACCGGCCATGGTGCGATCGTATTGGCCGCGGCGACGGCTACCCCGGCATCCAGATCTGCCGCTGATGCCGCCTGCTGGACCTCGGCCTTGTCCGATGGTGACGCCGATGCCCGGCCCTCGGGGTGAGGGCCGGGCATCTTTCAGGTGGGGCGCGGTCCGCGAGAGCCTCGGACCGCGAGGATCCCGGTCAGCTGGAGAGGGTGGCCGTGTAGAGCAGGCGGTTCGGGGAGCCCGAGCCGGGGCTGGTCACCACGCCGGTGGTGGCGGCGTTGACGATGGCCGCGTTTACCGTGGTCACCGACGCTCCCGGGTGGGCGGCCAGATACAGCGCCGCCGCGCCGGCCACGTGCGGGGACGAGAACGACGTGCCGCTGCCGGTGTACGTGGCGGTGTTGCTGGTTCGCCAGTCTGAGGTGATCGAGACGCCGGGGGCGAACAGGTCGAGCACCGAACCGTAGTTCGACCAGGAAGCCTTGGCGTCGGTGTTGCTGGTCGCGCCGACCGTCAGGGCCTCCGTCACCCGGGCGGGGGAGCTGTTGCTGGCGTTGACGCCCGAGTTGCCGGCGGCGATGGCGTACGGGATGCCGGCCGTGATCGAACGCCGGACCGCGGCGTCCAGGGTGGAGCTGGTGCCGCCGCCCAGGCTCAGGTTGGCCACCGAATAGCCGGCGCGGGCGTTGGCGGTGACCCAGTCGATGCCGGCGATAACTCCGGCGGTGGTGCCGGAGCCGTTGTTGTCCAGCACCCGCACGCCGACCACGCTGGCGCTCTTGGCGATGCCGTACGTCGTGCCTACCGCGACGCCGGCCACGAACGTTCCGTGGCCGTTGCCGTCCTGGGCCACGTTGTCGCCGTCCACCGCGTCGTAACCGTAGCTGGCCCGGCCGCCGAAGTCGGTGTGGGTCACGGTGATGCCGGTGTCCACCACGTAGACGGTGACGCCGCTGCTCGGGCCGTACGTGTAGGTGGTGCTCAGCGGCAGTGCCCGCTGGTCGGAGCGGTCCAGGCCCCACGGTGCCGAGCTCTGGGTGTCGGCGATCCGGACTACCTGGTCGGCCTCGACCGACGCCACCGACGGGTCGGCGGCCAGCCGGGCCGCCTGCCGGGACGTCAGCTTGGCCGCGTAACCGTCGACGGCGTGGCCGAAGACCCGGGTGACGTTGCCGCCGTACCGGCTGCTGAGCCGGCCGGCGTCGGAGACCGCGCCGTCCTTCAGGGTGACCAGGTAGCTGCCGGCGACCGCGTCGGGACTGCCGGCGTTCAGGACGGTGGACGTCGGCGCGGCCGCGAAGGCCGGGGCCGAGACGGTGATCGCGAGGGCCGCACCGGCGGCAACCGCGGCGGCGAGAGTGGAACGCATGGCTCCTCCAAGGGGGTGACAGAACGTCGCCATCGACGTCTGCCAATCAACTTAGGGAGCGGGTTTTTATTGACGGTCAACGATACGTTAGGGACCTGTCATGGTCTTGATACAGCTCAGCCTTTGCGGCCCGTCGCGGTCCACAGGTTGATATCGGACCGCGCCGGCGTGGTCACGCCCGGCTCCGGGCGCCACTCGCTGGCCGGCACCACGCCCGGCTCGACCAGGTCGAGGCCCTCGAAGAGGTCGGTGAACTCGTCCTTGGGGCGGGTCCACACGTCCGATTTGCCCTCCTCGATCAGCTGGCGGTAGAGGGCCTGCTGCTCCGGCGTGCCGAAGTCGGAGGTGGCGTGGGTGGCGACCAGGTAGCTGCCCGGCGGCAGCGCGTCGAGCAGTTCCCGCACGATCGGCTTGGCCGCGCCGTCGCCGTGCACGAAGTGCAGCACCGCGATCAGCATCAGCGCGATCGGCTGGGCGAAGTCGAGGGTGGACCGCACGACCGGGTCGGCCAGGATCTTGGCCGGGTCGTTGAGGTCGGCCTCGATGTACGCGGTGCGGCCCTGCGGGCTGCTGGTCAACAGGGCGCGAGCGTGCACCATCACCATCGGGTCGTTGTCGACGTAGACGATGCGGCTGTCAGGTGCGACCGACTGGGCGACCTCGTGGGTGTTGTCGGCCGTGGGAAGGCCGGTGCCGATGTCGAGGAACTGGCGGATGCCGGCCTCGGCGGCGAGGAATCGGGTGGCCCGCTGCAACAGTGCCCGGTTGGCGAGGGCGCCGAGGCGCACCTTCGGGAACAGCGCCTGTAGCTGGTCACCGGACTCCCGGTCGGCGGCGAAGTGGTCCTTGCCGCCGAGCCAGTAGTTGTATCGCCGGGCCGGGTGCGCCACCGTCGTGTCGAGTTCGTCCACGAGACGATCATAGTCTTCCACGTCTCGATTCCCCGCCGCCGGGACGGGCGTTCTACCCGTTGACGGAGTCGCGCCAGGCGACCCAGTCGCGGAGCTCGGTGAAGTCGTAGTCGGGGCCGCCGGTGCCGACCGTGAAGGTGGTGACGCCCAGGTCGAGCAGCGCTTGTCCCTTCTCGGCCGGCTTGCCGCCGACGCCGGCCGAGATCTCGATCTCGGCCGGGTCGCGGCCCACCGCCGCGCAGTGCTCGCGCAGGATGCCGGTCTTGCGCTCGACGGTCTCGGCGTCGCCGAAGCTGTGCCAGATGTCGGCGTGCTTGGCGACCAGCTTCAGCGTCTTCTTCTCGCCGCCGCCACCGATCAGCACCGGGATCTTGCGGGTCGGCGCCGGGTTCAGCTTGGCCAGCCGCGATTCGATCCGCGGCAGATCCTCAGCCAGCTTGTCGAGGCGCCCACCGGCGGTGCCGAACTCGTAGCCGTACTCGTCGTAGTCCTTCTCGAACCAGCCCGAACCGATGCCCAGGATCAGCCGCCCGTCACCGATGTGGTCGACCGTGCGGGCCATGTCGGCCAGCAGCTCCGGGTTGCGGTAGCTGTTGCAGGTCACCAGGGCACCGATCTCGGCCCGGGAGGTCTGCTCGGCCCACGCGGCGAGCATCGTCCAGCACTCGAAGTGCAGGCCGTCCGGCTCGCCGTAGAGCGGGTAGAAGTGGTCCCAGTTGAACAGGATGTCCGCGCCGATGTCCTCCGCCTCGGCGGCGGCACGGCGGATGGTCTTGTAGTCGGCGTGCTGGGGCTGAATCTGCACACCGATCCGGACAGGCCTCGAAGTCATGATCCAAAGCCTAGTGCGCGCAACAGACAACGACAGGCAACTGCCCTGAGGACGTAACCGGCAAGCCGGAAGCGCACCCACCAACCGACCGCACCCGGCAGCGAGCAGCGAGGAACCAAAGTCCCGGCCGTCACGTGTCCCCAACCGTCTACCGCAACAAACCCCAACGACGAAAGCGTGACTAGCCCCAGGGCCCGGTGATCACGCAGGTAACCCCCGGGTACTGCACGTTGATGAACAGGTGCTGGCCGTCCGGGGTGAAGGTGGCGCCGGACATCTCGCTCGCGCCGGTCGGGCCCGGGGAAGGGAAGTCCTCCGGACTCCAGAAGTGCAGGTCGAGTGGGGCGATCACCTTGGCCAGGTTGGCAATCGTCCCCCGCGGGGTGAGGATGCGCAGCCAGTTGTCGCCGCCGTCCTCATCCTCGCCGTCGCCGTCCTCCGCCAGCAGGATCGTGCCGCTGGGGGAGACCGCCACCGTGTCCGGCTGGTTCAGCGTCTTGGCGTTGGGCGACTCGAAGAGCAACTGCAGCTTGCCGCCGGAGTGGCTGGTCGGCACAAACCGCCAGACCTGCCCGTTCTCGCCGTCGCCGGCCTCGCTGGCGACGAACGTGACCCCACCATCGGACCAGGCCGAACCCTCCAGGCCGAGGAACCGGCAGCCGCCCTTGGCCCGGCCCTGGCTGTAGACCGCGCCCGGGTTGTCCTCGGCGTCGCTCGGGTCGGGTTCGTCGACGGTGACCCAGTGGGTGTCGAGGACCTCGCCGACGCGCTGGCCGGTCGACGTGTCGTACTCCTTGTCGCCGTTGATCGCGAGCATCTGCAGGGTGCCGCCGGCCGCGAGCCGGCCGGGCCGGCGCGGGACGAACCGGTAGAAGCCGTCACCTGGGTCGCCGTTGTCCTCGGTCATGTAGACGATGCCGGTGCGGGGGTCGACCGGGGCGGTCTCGTGCTCGAAGCGGCCCATCGCCTTCAGTGGCACCGGCTGCACGGGACCCCGGGCGGCCGACGGGACCTCGAAGACGTACCCGTGCGGTTTCTCGAAGCCGGCGCCGGCGCCCTCGGTGGTTTCCTCGCAGGACAGCCACGACCCCCAGGGGGTGGGTGCGCCGCTGCAGTTGCTGAGGGTGCCGTTGAGGACCAGGAAGCTCTCCAGCAGCCGCCCGGACCCGAGGTCGTAGAGCGACGAGGTGACCCCGGCCGGCCCGGCCCGGTCGTACGCGTTGGTCTTGCCGAGGGCGGACAGCTGGATGCCGGGGGTGTCGCTGTCGACCTCGTGGTTGCGAATGATCCGAACCCGCCCGTGGCCGACCGGGAAGACGGCCTGCCCGTCGTGACAGCCGGGTGTCGGCAGGCCGTCGCTCATCCGGCTGCCGGCCGCGCCGAACGTCCGGTAGCTGAACCGGGCGGGCAGCGCGAGTTCCTTACCGGCCGCCTTGAGCGGGCCGTAGCCGTCCACCAGCGGCGACGGGGCAGAAGCAGAAGCGGAGGCCGCCGCCGCACCGCCGGGGAGGGCCAGAACTCCGCCGCCGAGCAGGCCGAGGCCTCCGGCGGCGGCGAGAACGTCACGTCGTTTCAAAGTCATGACTGTCAGGCTCGACCCGTCAGGTGAACAGTCAACCCTTCACCGGTGACCGGCGAGCGTCGCGGTCAGGGCCTCCTCGGCCGGCGTCGCCCGTACCCCCAGCTTTTCGTGGATCTTGTCGCTTTTCACCACGAACGGCTCTTCGAACAGGTACTTCATCTCGGCCAGCAACGCCCGGGACATCTCGCCGCGCAACCTGCCCTTGCGGGTGTGTGCGTCGTAGGCCCGGTCCTCGGTCAACGGAAGGCCGTTCGCCCGCCCGTACATGTAGACGTTTTCCATGCTGACCAGCCGGGCGTCGTTGGCGACGGCCGCGGCCAGGACGCCGGCCTGCAAGGCCGGGAATTCCTGCACCCAGCGGTCGTAGGGCGGGTTGAGGGTCTGATGGACCACGGCTGCGCCGCGGGCGACCCGCGCGGTGAAGGCCTGGTCGGCGGCGTTTCCGCCGACAATCTTGACCCCGGCGGGTACGGGCGCCGCACCCGACCGGTTGACCATGGTGACCTGTTCGCCCCGCCGCCGCAGAGCTTCCATGGTGGCCAGCCCGACCGCGCCCGTGCCGAAGATGACATGGCTCATGCCGGCACCCCGACCGGCTTGCGCGTCCACACCAGGCGCACCGCGAAGGCGACCAGCCAGACGCTCCACAGCACGTACCCGATGAAGTTGAGGAAGTCGACCCCCGGCACACCCAGCGGCGACACCACCCCGGTGGCGATCAGCACCGCCGAGACCCCGCCCAGGACCGGGAACCACGAACCTGCGGCCCAGCGCGGCCAGCACCAGCAGCGTCCAGGCGGCGGTCAGCGCGTAACCGAGGGTCTCGCCGATCAGGGTGCCGAGCACGTGGTGGGCGGTCTCGAACGAGTCCCGGTCACCGTCCGCGGCGTACCCCGGAACCAGGACGAACCACCGCGACAGACCCACCACCTGGACCACCGCCGCGCCGATGCCGACCGGCACCGCGAGGCGCATCGCCCGGCCGGCGGCCAACCGGCCGACGCCGATGGCGATCGGCGCGAACAGCGCCGCCGAGAGCGTGAGCACCACGAACCAGCCGACGACTTTTGTCTCATTCGCGACGAAGGCCGTGAGGATGACGTCGGTCGGCTCCTTGAGGATGTCCGGGTAGTTGAAGACGCTGCCCAGGGCGGTGAAGGCAAGGTTGGTGAGCACGGCCGCGACGATCAACAGCACGGCGGTCAGCTTGCGGTTCATGAGAATTCCTTTCCAGGGGTACGGGCAATGCCCGCGATGCGGGCGACCAGTTCGTTGCCGGGGTGGTCGGCGAGGTGGTCCCGGGCGAGCACGTCGACCCGGTCGAGGTCACCCGCCAGGTACGCCGTCGCGATCGCCACCGTCTGCCGGTCCCGCGGCGTCGTTGCCGCTGCCTTCGCCCGGGCGAGCAGCCGCAACGCGGTCTCGACCAGGGCGGCGGGGTCATCCGGTTCGGTCATGGGGCACTCTCGCCGCTTCGGCTGACGCGCGGCTGACGCGCGGCTGACGCGCGGCTGACGCCGCCGATTTAGGCTGCGTCAGTGCTGACGGTCGCGGTCCTGGGGCCTCTTTCGGTACGCCGTGACGGCGTGCCCGTGGCGGTGCCGAGCGGGAAGACGACCGAGGTGCTGATCCGGCTCGCCCTCGAGGCCGGCCGGCCGGTCCGGGCCGCGGCACTGATCGAGGACCTGTGGGACGGCGCGGCCAGCCCCAACGCGCTGCAGGCCAAGGTGTCCAAGCTGCGCCGGGTCCTCGGCGATCCGGGCCTGGTCAGCGGGGACGCGCTCGGTTACACCCTGCACGTGGCGCCCGGTGAGGTGGATGCCCTGCGGGTGCTGGCCGACCCGGACGCGGTCGCCGGGCTGGCGCTGTTCGCCGGTGACGAGATCCTGCCGGACGCGGGGGAGGGGGCCTGGGTGCAGCCGTGGCGGGCCCGGCTCGCCGACGCGCGCCTGCGGCTGGCCGAGCTGTCGTTCGCGGTTCGGCTCGACGGTGCCGTGGTCGGCGAGCTCGAAGCCCTGGTCGCCGCCCATCCGCTGCGCGAGGAGCTGTGGCGGCTGCTGATCACCGCGCTCTACCGGGACGGCCGGCAGGGGGACGCTTTGGCCACGTTCCGGCGGGCGCGGACCGTGCTGGCCGACGAACTCGGCGTCGATCCGGGGCCTCTGCTGCGGGCTCTGGAACGGCAGATCCTGGTGCAGGACGCGGCGCTGGCGCCCGGCAACCTGCCGGCGCTGTCGTCGTCGCTGATCGGGCGGGAGGGCGACCTGACCGCGGTGGCCGGGCTCCTGGCCGGGTCGCGGCTGGTCACCGTCGTCGGGCCGGCCGGGGTCGGCAAGACCCGGCTCGCCGTCGAGGTGGCTCGCGGCTCGGGTGGGTGGCTGGTGCGGCTCGACACGGCCGGGTCGGTCTGGGCGGCCGTCGGGGAGGCGTTCGCGATTGCCGAAGCCACCCCGGCGATGGTGCTCGACCGGCTGCGCGGGCTGCAGGGCCTGGTGCTGCTGGACAACTGCGAACACCTGGTCTTGGCTCTTGCTCCCGTGGTGGAGAGCATTCTCGGGGCGGCACCGGGGGTCACGCTGCTCGCCACCAGCCAGGTACCGCTCGGGCTGGACGGCGAGATCACGTACACGCTGGAACCGTTGCCGCCGGACGCTGCCGCCACGCTGTTCCGGGAGCGGGCCGGGCGGCACCGCCGGATCGCGGCCGACGAGGACGTCGGCGGGGTGATCCGGCGACTGGACGGGTTGCCGCTCGCCATCGAGCTTGCCGCGGCGCGCACCAAGGCGCTGCCGGTGCCGGAGATCGCGCGGCGGCTCGACGACCGGTTCGCCGTGCTGCGCGACCCTCATGGGCGGCGGCCGGCTCGGCAGCGCACCCTGCATGCGGCCATCGGGTGGAGCTACGACCTGCTCTTTCCCGACGATCAACGCGGGTTGTGGGCGCTGTCGGTGTTCGCCGGAGGTGCACCGCTCCCTGCCGTCGAACAGGTGCTCGGGGAACTGTCGGTGCCCCGGGCGGCGGCCTTGGACGTGCTGGACCGGCTGGTCGACCGGTCGCTGGCGTTCGCGGACATCGGGGATGGGTCGGTGCGCTATCGGCTCCTCGACAGCGTGCGGGCCTTCGGCGCGGAGCGGTTGACGGACGCCGGGCTGACCTCGGTCGCAGCGTCCGCGCATGCCGCCTGGTACGCGTCCGCCGCCGGGCGAGCGGCGGCGGGCCTCCGCGGTCCGGAGCAGGCGTCGCATCTGGACTTCGCCCGCCGCGAACGCGCGAACCTCGACGCGGCCGTGACCTGGACCCTTGACCACGACCCGGCGCTCGGCCTCCGGATCGTCAACGGATTCGGCTGGGCCTGGATCTTCCTGGGAGCCGGCGCGGCCGCCGCGGCCCGCAGCCGTTCGATGCTCGCCGCCGCGGACTCCGCGCCGGGTCTGGCAGCCTCCGCGCCGGGCTCTGCGGCCGAGGACCGAGTGGATGCGCTGCTGTTCGCCAGCTGGTTCGAGGCGTCCGGCGGTGACCTTGAGCGGGCCTTTGCCGATGTGGCCGCCGCTCGGGCGATCTCGCCGCTGCCCCGGACGCTGCTGTTTCAGGCGTTTCTGCACAGCCAGCAAGGCCGGCCCGCCGAGGCGCTGGTGGCGCTGGGTGAGTTCCGGCCGTTCGCCGCCGGCTGGGAACTCGGCGCTGCCTGGCTGCTGGAGGCCTGGGCGCGGACCGCACTCGGGGAGGTTGCCCAGGCGGCGGCCGCCTGCGAGGACGCGCTGCGGCTGCTGACCCCGCTCGGCGACGCCTGGGTGCTCAGTCACGCTGAGGCCCTGCTCGGCGGGCTGGCTCAGGCTGGACACGCGTACCCCGCAGCGGTCGATCACCTGGCCCGGGCCGCTTCCGGTGCCCACCGGCTGGGGTTTGCCGCCGCCGAGGCGCTGCACCTGGCTAACCTCGGGCGGGCGCAGCAGCAGAACGGCATGCTGCCGGAAGCCCTGGAGACCCTGGACCGGGCGGCCGCGACCGCCGAATCGGTGGGGGAGCTGCGGGGCGCCGCCTTCGCCCGCACCCGCCGGGCCCGGGTGCTGCGCGCGCTGGGCCGCCTCGACGAGTGCCGGGCCGAGCTGGGTACCGCCCGGGGCTGGTACGAGACGGCCGGCGGCGGCGACGGGGACCTGCTCTCCGCGCAGATGATCGCGGCCCTCGACGACGACCGGCCCGCACTCGAGCGGGTGCTCGCCGCGGCCCGGGCGGCCGGTGACCACGAGGTCGAGTTGCTCACCCTGGACGCCCTCGCCCGCCGGCACGCCGCCGCCGGCGACCACCTCGCGGCCGGCGTCCTCGCCGCGGCGGCCGACGCACTGCTGCCCGCGGTCGGCCATCAGGTGACGCCGGCCGACCGCCTGGACCGCATTATCTAGGACTCCGCCGACAGGATTATCGACAATCTTGTCGTCCATTGTGGCCGCCGCTCGGTCCCGGCTGCGCTCCGCCCGCGCTCTGTCCGTGCAGAAAAGCATGTGTGCAGGTCAGTGGCGGCGTCGCCGCTCGTTTTAATAGCGTCCGAGAATTGGTTACCTGCGCATTCACGAGGGCTTGGGTGCCGCTTTTAGGCGTACGCCTCAAGGCCGTTTTATTTGATGTTTGCCTTTGCATTTACGCTGGTCAGGCGCACAGCCTGCGCACAGGAAGTATGTAGTGACCGCTATGGAAATCGGCACTTGCGTGGCCGCCGAAACGGAATATTGTCGGACCTGCATTCACCATCATGAATGCGTTTCCTCGTCCGAAGGGCCATCCCACGTGCGAAGAAGATCCGCTCTCATCGCCACCGGCGTGACCCTCGCGCTGGTCACCGGAGGCGCCACCACCAGCGCCTTCGCGTCCACTCCGGCCTCCGAGGCGGTGACGGCCGCGGCGGTGGCCGACACCACCCCGGCGATCGTCGCCGCCACCAACGCGTTCCTCGCCACCCTCACCGCCGCGCAGAAGACCGCGGTGCAGTTCGCCTGGACCAACACCACCCAGAAGAAGAAGTGGTCCAACCTGCCGCAGGGTCTCTACACCCGGTCCGGTCTGATGTGGGGCAACCTCACCACCGCCCAGAAGAACGCCTGGCTGGCGGTCATGCAGGTCACCCTCAGCCCGGCCGGTTACACCCGGGTCCGGCAAGAATGGGCCGCCGACGACCAGCTCGCCAGTGGTGGTGGCCTGCAGTACGGCCAGCAGTACTACTGGATCGCGCTGATCGGCACCCCGTCCGCGACCACCCCGTGGCAGTGGCAGTGGGGCGGCCACCACGTGACCGTCAACGCCACGATCTCCGGCACCGAGGTGGCCCTCTATCCGAGCTTCATCGGCGCCCAGCCGGCCAGTTACACCAGCAGCGGCGCCACCGTGAAGCCGCTCGGCGACATCTGGACCTCGGCGTACGCCCTGCTCAGCTCGCTCACGACGGCGCAGAAGGCGCAGGCGGTGCGGGGGAGCACCTACATCGATCTGCTCTATGGTCCCGGCCAGGACAGCCGGGCACCGTCCTACGAGGGCATCGCCGGCTCGGCGCTCACCGCCGCGCAGAAGACCCAGCTGTTAACCCTGATCAGCGGTTATGCAAATCTGGTCAACACCGAGGACGCGGCCGGCCGCCTGGCCGAGATCCAGGCGACCTTGGACCAGACCTACTTCGCCTGGTACGGCCCGCAGACCAGCGCGGGCAACTCCTACTTCCGGGTCACCGGCCCGCGAGTGATCATCGAGTACTCCCCGCAGGCGATGGGCGGTACCGCCGCGAACCACATCCACGGCATCTACCGCGACCCGCAGAACGACTACGGCGCAGCGATCACCGGATGACGAAAACGGCCCCGGGCCGTCGGCCGTGGAGGGCGCCGCTCCTGGCGTCCTTCGCGGCGATCGCCCTGATCCTGCTGCCAGCGTCCGCCGCGTGGGCACACCCGCTGGACATCTCCCGCCAGACGTCGTATGTGACGGTTTCTTCCTCCTCCGTCACCGTCGAGGTAATGCTGGCCGCCGGCGTGCTGGTGGCGCCCGACTTCATCGCCGCCCTGGACGCCGACGGCGACGGCGAGTTCTCGTCGGCCGAGGGCCGCGATTACGCCGCTCACCTGCTGGCAAAACTGACCCTGCGCATCGATGAGACCCCGATGTCGCTC
Organism: Paractinoplanes tereljensis; assembly: GCF_016862435.1. Taxonomy (GTDB): domain Bacteria; phylum Actinomycetota; class Actinomycetes; order Mycobacteriales; family Micromonosporaceae; genus Actinoplanes; species Actinoplanes tereljensis. The sequence goes on along the minus strand of NZ_BOMY01000034.1, from coordinate 249,948 downwards.
ACGCTGGCGTCGGTCGAGCTGCCGACTTACCCCCAGACCAAGGCCGGGTACGGAGTTCTGCACGTCACGGCCACGTCCCCCTTGTCACCGGCCGTGGGTGACCACGCGCTGTTCTACCGCAACGACTTCATCCCACCGAAGCCGCAGTACGAGGCGGTGGTCCTGGCCCCGAAGAACGCCCCCATCACGGTAGGCACTCAGAATCACGACGAGGCCCAGCGCGAGGTGCGCACGGTCTTCACAGTCGGCGAATCCCCGGCACCCGCGGCGACTGACCCGCCGGCCGCTGCAGCGACAGACCCGGTGGGGCCCGCGGCGACGGGCCTGGCGGGGCCTGCGGCGACGGGCCTGGCTCCGGCACCTGCGGCGGCGGGCCTGGCGGCGCGCGGCGGGCGACAGCCGACGGCCACCGCGCCGGCCGGCAGCGGCTGGGGCGTCGAGCGCTTGCTGTCGATGTTGCAGGACCCGTCCCGCTCGATCTGGCTGACGCCGGCCGCCCTGGGCCTGGCCATGGTGCTGGGAGCGTTCCACGCGCTGACGCCGGGCCATGGCAAGACCATGATGGCGGCCTACTTGGTAGGCAGCGGCGGCCGAGTCCGTGATGCTCTCGCCCTAGGCGTTTCGGTAACCGTGACCCACACGTCATCGGTGCTGGCAATCGGCGCGGTGGCATTGCTGGCAAGCCACTTCGCGGTGCCAGACCTCCTGGTCCCCGCCCTGGAACTGACCTCGGGTCTGTTGGTGCTGGGCTTGGGCCTGCGCCTGCTCTGGCAGCGCCGCTCCGCTCTGCCCTGGTCCTCGCACCCCGACCCCACTCACGGCCACGGTCACACTCACAGCCACGGACACGACCACACCCACGGTCATGACCTGGGTCCTGCGCACAGCCGTGGCCGGGGCTCGAAGCTCGCGCACGGCGACGGACGCGGGACGGAGTCAGCGGACGGCCATGACCATGGGCTGAAGTCAGCGGTCGGACCTGGCCAGGGCGTGGTGCTTACGCACAGCGACGGTCACGCCCTGAAGACTGCGCTCCGCGACGGTCACGGCCTGGAGCAGGCGGACGGCCACAGCTCCGAACTGGAGCCCGCGCACAGCCATGACGAGGAACCAGAGCGCTGCCACGAGCACGGGGACGATCGGGGAGATGCCCGCGGACCTGGCCCGGCTGGGCGGCGAGTCGGGCTCGGGTCGGTGGTGGCGCTCGGCGTCGCCGGTGGGCTGGTGCCGTGCCCGGAGGCGCTCGGCGTGATGATCCTGGCGGTCGGACTCGGTCACATCGCCGTCGGGATGCTGCTGATCCTGTCGTTCAGCGTCGGCCTCGCCGCCGTCCTGATCAGCATCGGCGTCCTGCTGGTCCGAGCCCGGACGTTTGCAGCGCTGTCCGGACGCTTCCAGACCGGCGCCCCGGCCCGATGGGCCCGCTACCTGCCTCTGATCAGCGCGGTGGTCGTCGTCGCTCTCGGCGCCGGCCTGATATTCCGCACCCGGTGACGCGGGAAGCTCGTCGGTGTCAGATCCAAGATCGATGCCTGCACGGCGGCCCCCATCTGGACAAGTCATCCGGCTAAACGCCCAAAGCGTCCGCATCGCTCTGCGGCGGTGCACCAGCGCCGCGATCTTGTGGACCTTCTGTCCGGTCCGAACAGCAACTCAGCTAGATCTGGTGCCGGGTGGCGGGCCTCGGGCCCCGGATGGCAGGCCCCGGGCCTCGGTCGGGCCTCGGGCACCGGATGGCGGGCCTCGGGTGCCGGGCCTCGGGTGCCGGGCGGCGGGCTGTGAGCACCAGGCGGTGTGCGTTGGGCACCGGGGCGGTGGCTGTCGTAGCTGGTCAGGGCCGCGGTAGTCCGTAGCGCGACGGCAACCTGGGTGCTGCTCGCGATCGGGGATGGAGCGTGCGTGCCGGCGGTGGGCGTGCGCGGGCGGTGGGGCGTGCGTGGTCGGCATACGATCCGGTTCGTGACATTTACGCCTCGGGCCGCTTGGGCTGACACGCCGGAGCCGGTGCGGATTGCCGTCGCCGAGGCGCTCGGTTCGGAGATCGCTGATCATGTGGATCTGCACGGTGGCATGTCGCCGGGGCCGGCTGCGGGCCTGCGGCTGGGCGACGGGCGGCAGGTTTTCGTCAAAGCCGTGTCCGCGCAGGTCCGGGCGCACAACCACCGGATGATCCGGCAGGAGTCCGGGATCCTGGACGTCCTTCCGGAGTCGGTGCCGGCGCCCCGGCGTCTCGCCACCGTCGAACATGGGCCGTGGATCGCCCTGGCCACCACCTGGGCCGGCGGGGCGACCGCGCCGACCTGGACCGACGCCTCCATCGCGGCCGTCGCGCAGGCATGCCGGACTGCGAGCGGGCACCGGGCCCCGACGGCCCTGCCTCCGGTGGCCCAGCGCATCTTCGACTTCGACGGCTGGACCCGCCTGCTCGACCTCGGCGCGGCGGACGACTGGGAGGCGGCCCACGCGGGACCGGCCGCCGAGGTGGTGGCCGGGTGGGAACGCTGGACAACTGGCGACGCCCTGGTCCACCGGGACATCCGCCTCGACAACACCACAGTCGACGGGCGAGACGGGACCGCGGTGCTGGTCGACTGGGCGTACGCGGCGGCTGGTGCTTCGTGGATCGATCTCGCCCAGCTGGCGGCGGACGTGGTTGCCACCGGGCACGTCCTCGGTCCGGAAGCCGCGACGGATCGCGCGTACCGGTTGTTGCGGACGCTCCCGCCCGAGGCGTCGCGCTTCGTCGTGGGGCTGGCGGGGATGTGGTGCATCCGGGCCGCGACCGTGCCGGACACCGTCATGCCGAGCATCTCCACCTGGCGTCGGGCCAGGTCAGCGGCCTTGCGCCCGCTGGTGACCCGGCTGATCACCGACATGGACGGTGCGGTGGTTTGAAAAAATTGTTCATTCAGCGGTTGGCGGGACCTGGACACCACCGGTATCTCTAAGCGCCTGACGTTGCGAGTGGACCATGGACGGTGCGCCGCACGAAACACGGGGAGGCACTCAAAGTGCAGGATCTGGCGGACGCATCAACCGGCAACCAGGCGACGCCGCGATGTCTGCATTGCTCCGAACAGCTCGTCCTCGACGAACTGTGGGGCTGGGTGCACGACGGCGGCGAGTACCTGTGCCGCGACCGGGAGAGCGGCGAGGTCCTCTGCCAGCCGGCGACGCTCATCTGATCGCTCGCCGATTCCGGAAGGCCCACCCCGCACCAGCCGCAGCCGACAAAGGCGATATGACGCCTATATCCCGTCGGCGCTCGCCCACCCCATCACGACCTTGTCGAAATGGCGTTCGGCCCGCGCGGGAAGTCCTCAAGATCCAGCCGTGCCGTTTTCGCCGCCGGCCTGCTGGCCAGCAGTTGGGCCCGCTGGCCGCGAAGCGACCAGCGGCAACGTAGTCGCCGGGCTCAGCCGTCGTAGTAGGGGTCGTACGGCGGTTCATCCTCCGGCGGCTCCTCCTCGTCGCCGAAGAACAACGGCTCGTCCGCAATCCGCTGTTGCGGCGCCCCGGAATGAGAAGAGGCGGGCCTGGCATCGCCGGGCCCAGCCGTAGCCCCGGACCTGCGTGCGCCGGATTCAGCCGCAGCGAGAGCAGCCACACCAGACCGGGCCGCGTTGGATCCGGCCAAGGCCGCCCCGGACCTGGCCGGGCTTGGCGCGGCCCCATTGGTTCCGGCCGGGGTAGGCGCAGCTGCACCGGATCCGGGCACGGTGACCGCGGCCGCGGTGGAGCCGGCCGCGGTGGGCGCGGCCGCAGTGGAACCGGACACCGCAGGCGCGGCCGCGGGAGGTCCGGCGACGGGCGAGCCGGCCGGGGCGGTCGGCGGAACGCCCTGGAACAGGTCCAGGACCGGCTGGCCGAACTTGGTCAGCTTGCTCTGGCCCACGCCGCTCACCGTGCCCAGCTGGGCCAGCGTCGTCGGCCGCAGCGCGGCGATCGCCCGCAACGTGGCGTCGTGGAAGATGACGTAGGCGGGGACGCCCTGCTCCTTGGCCGTCGCCGCCCGCCAGGCGCGCAGCCGTTCGAAGTCGGGGGCCGCCTCGGCCGGGAAGTCGGGGGCAGCGGCCGCGGGCGACGCGCCGGCCCGGGTGCGTGGGGTGCGGACCCGCTGCTGGGGGGCCTCGCGCCGCATCATCACCTTGACGCCGCCACGCAGCACTTCGGCGCTGGTCTCGGTCAGCACCAGAGTGCCGTATTCGCCCTCGACCGCCAGATAACCCGCGGCCAGCAGCTGCCGGACCACCCCGCGCCACTCCTGGTCGCGCAGGTCGGCGCCGATGCCGAAGACCTTCAGCTCGTCGTGCCGGAACTGCTGCACCTTGTCGGTCTGCTTGCCCAACAGAATGTCGATGGACTGGCCGGCGCCGAACTTCTGGCCCCGCTCACGCTGCAACCGCAGGACCGTGGACAGCAATTTCTGCGCGGGGACGGTGCCGTCCCAGGACTCCGGCGGGGCCAGGCAGGTGTCGCAGTTGCCGCAGCTGCCGGCCTCGTCGCGCTGGCCGAAGTAGGCCAGGAGCTGGGCTCGCCGGCAGGTGACCGTCTCGCAGAGGGCGAGCATCGCGTCCAGGTGCTGGGAGGCGTTACGGCGGTGGGCGGCGTCGCCGTCCGAGCTCTCGATCATCTTGCGTTGCTGGACGACGTCCTGCAGGCCGTAGGCCAGCCAGGCCGTGGACGGCTGGCCGTCGCGGCCGGCCCGGCCGGTCTCCTGGTAGTAGCCCTCGACCGACTTGGGCAGGTCGAGGTGGGCGACGAAGCGGACATCGGGCTTGTCGATGCCCATGCCGAAGGCGATCGTCGCGACCATGACCAGGCCATCTTCCCGGAGGAAGCGGGACTGGTTGGCGGCGCGCACCCGCGAGTCGAGACCGGCGTGGTAGGGCAGCGCCGGAATGCCGTTCTGCGCGAGGAACTCGGCGGTCTTGTCGACCGACGCCCGGGACAGGCAGTAGACGATGCCGGAGTCGCCGGGGTGCTCGGATCGCAGCAGGTCGAGCAGCTGCTTGCGGGGTTCGTTCTTGGGGGCGATGCGGTACTGGATGTTGGGGCGGTCGAAGCTCTGAGTGAAGTGCCGGGCGTCGGTCAGCTGCAACCGGGTCGCGATCTCGGTGCGGGTGGCACTGGTCGCGGTCGCGGTCAGCGCGATCCGCGGCACGTCCGGCCAGCGCTCGTGCAGCATCGACAGGCCCAGGTAGTCGGGGCGGAAGTCGTGTCCCCACTGCGACACGCAGTGTGCCTCGTCGATCGCGAACAGCGAGATCTTGCCGCGGTCGAGCAGCCGCTGGGTGTTGGCGACGCCGAGGCCCTCGGGTGCCACGTACAGCAGGTCGAGCTCGCCGTTGACGAACTCGGCCTCGACCACCTGCCGCTCGGACCGGTCCTGCGTGGAGTTGAGGAAGCCGGCCCGCACGCCGAGGGTGCGCAGCGCGTCGACCTGGTCCTGCATCAGCGCGATCAGCGGCGAGATGACCACCCCGGTGCCCGGCCGGACCAGGGCCGGGATCTGATAGCACAGACTCTTGCCGCCGCCGGTGGGCATCAGCACCAGGGCGTCGCCGCCGCCGATCACGTGCTCGATGATGTCGCGCTGGCTGCCCCGGAAGTCGGGGTAGCCGAACACGCGGTTGAGGACGTCCATGGCGGGGGAGAGGGCCGAAGTCACCCCGCGATGTTAGAGGGAACGGCCGACACTTTGCCGGAGCCTGTGGATAACCCGAGCAAACCCCAAACTTCAACCCATTGGGCGTACGCCGGGGAAGCGTGCTGTCACGCCTCCCCGGTCTCCTACTCGGCGAGCGGCAGCTCGATCGTGTGCGAGGTGTGCGTCGCCTTGGTGGCCAGGTAACGCACGTTGGCCGCCGACATGTGCACCCCGGTCGGGATCTGCTGAGTGACGTCGATGCCGCACTTCTCCAGCTGGAGCGCTTTGTCCGGGTTGTTGGACAGCAGCCGCACCCGGTCGGCCCCCACCGCGAACAGCATCTGCGCCGCCGCCGAGTAGTCGCGTTCGTCCTCGCCGTGCCCGAGCGCCACGTTCGCCTCGTAGGTGTCCAGGCCCGAGTCCTGCAGCGCGTACGCGTCCAGCTTGGCGTACAGCCCGATGCCGCGGCCCTCCTGGCGCAGGTAGAGCAGGAAGCCGCCCTGCTCGGCGATCCGCTCCACCGCCTCGCGCAGTTGTGGCCCGCAGTCGCAGCGCAGCGACCCGAAAACGTCACCGGTCATGCACTCGCTGTGCGGCCGCACCAGCGGCGCCCGGCCGCCGGCCGCCGACTTGGTCAGCGCCCGCTGCCAGTCACCCAGGCCGAGAGCGATGTGCTCCTTGCCGTCCACCAGCCCGTCGAAGGTCATCACCCGGGCCGGGGTGGTGTATCCATCCGTGAAGCGCAGCGGCACAGTAACCTGCTGACGCACCGTGGCCTTCATCATCGCTATCGGTCCTCCTCGTTGTTTCCCCGCTGATCCGCTATGCCCGCTGTCGAGGTGACCACAACGCAACAGACCGCGAATGTGTCTGTAATCGTGGCCCGGATTATGTTGGACGCAACTGTTCGACCGGGGTGACGATCGTCGCTCGACTGGAGGCGTCATCGGTGGTTGATCGTCCTTACACGCTCTTGAGCTGCGGCATGTCCATCGACGGCTACCTCGACGACGCCGCGCAGGACCGGCTCATGCTGTCCAACGACGCCGATTTCGACCGGGTCGACGAGGTGCGGGCCGGTTGCGACGCGATCCTGGTCGGGTCCAACACGATCCGCCAGGACGACCCGCGGCTGATGATCCGCTCGGCCGAGCGCCAGCAGGCGCGGGTGACGCGTGGCGAGGCGCCACACCCACTGAAGGTCACGGTGACCGGCAGCTGCGGGATCGACCCGGCCGCCCGGTTCTTCGCCCTCGGTGACGTCGAGAAGCTCGTCTACTGCGCCAGCGCCGCGGTCGGCTCGGCCCGCGACCGGCTCGGCGAGGTCGCCACCATCGTCGACGGCGGCGACCCGGTCGACCTGGCCTTCGTCATGACCGACCTGGCCGCTCGCGGGGTGCGCCGGCTCATGGTCGAGGGCGGCGGAAGCATGCACACCCAGTTCCTCACCGCCGGTCTCGCCGACGAGTTGCAGCTGGTCGTCGCCCCGTTCTTCGTCGGTGACTCCCGGGCGCCCCGGTTCGTCAGCGACGGCGATTTCCCCTGGGGCCCCGGCCACCGGGCCCGGCTGGCCGGGGTGCGGCAGATCGGCGACGTGGTGCTGCTGCGGTACGCCCTTTCCGACCGGTTCCAGGACGAGTAACGGTGGGGTGAACAACACCAGCGATCACGCGCCGGTGCGGACGAGCTCGCGCCGCTCCTGCGGCACGGCGTAACCGACGGCCGGGGAAACGGGGGCGGCCGCCCGTACGGCATGGGTCGCGGCCACCACCCGGACCCGCGTGACGGCCCGGGCCAGCACCACGATCGCGCCCGGAAGGGCCGCGACGAAGGCGAAGACGCCGTAGACGACCGCGATGGTGAGGCCCTGCGAGGCGCTGAGGCCGGCCGCGCCGAACGCCCACGCGGTGACCGCCTCGCGGGGACCCCAGCCGCCGATGTTCAGCGGCAGCGACATCGCCAGCAGCGCGAGCAGCATCAGCGGGGCCAGCTTGAGCAGCGCGGCCTCCGAGCCGGCCGCGCGGGCCGCGACCACGAAGGTGGCCAGGTGCCCGGCCAGCACGACGGTCGAGGCGAGCGTGATGCCCGGCCAGTTACGGCGGGCGAGCAACCCGGTGCGGATCTCACTGAGCGTGGTGCGCACGGCCGAGGCCACCCGGGAGCCGCCCTGCCGCAGCCGGCGGCAGGCGACAAGAACAAGAACGCCGGCGGCGGCGACGGCCAGGCCGATCGTCGCGGCCACCGCGCCGTGCTTGTCCAAAAGCGTCAAAACCGGCGAGGGTACGGTCACCAGAACGGTCACGCCGACACCGATCAGGACGATCTGCCCGGCCGTACGCTCCAGAACCACCGCCCGGACGCTCTTCGCGACGTCACCCTCGTCCCGGCCGTGCTTGACCGCGCGGTCGACGTCGCCGATCACGCCGCCCGGCAGGGCCGCGTTGAGGAACAGCGCCTTGTAGTAATCGGCGATCGCACCGCGTAGCGACAGCCGCAGGCCGAGCCCGCGAGCGACGAGACACCATCGCCACGCGCTGAACACGGTGGTGACCACACCGATCGTGAACGCGGCGACCAGCGCCGGAGCGTCGATCACCCGGAGCCCGTCGAGGAACGCGCCGGTGCCGAGCCGCCACAGCAGCACTGCGAGGATCGCCGCTCCGCCGAGCAGCCGCAGCCATGGCCAGATCGATCGCGTCACTTCGCCGTCCCCCTCTGTTCGCCCGTCCTCCCCTAGTACGCCGGGACGGACCGAAAGGGTTCAGCCGAAGATCGCTAAAAGATCGACATGTCCGACCGTTACTTTTGGAAGCTGATCGAGCCGCCCCTGCAGATAACGGTCGAGTCCCAGGTCAGGCCCCTGCTCGGCGGCCGCACCCACCCATCCGCGCAGCCATTCGGCGGTCAGTTCCGGTAGTTCTTCGCCCAGCCGCCACGGACTCGGTCGAGTGACGACCGTCGCACCTGCCTTCTCGAACGCGGCCACGGCCGCCGCCGGCGCGTCCGGCCCGAGCAGCCGCCGCCCGCCGACGGTCCGGCGCTGGTGCGCGTTGAACGCCGCCTCGACGTCGGCATCGGCCGGGTCGGCGGGCTCCAGGGTCACAGTTCCGGCCACCGACAGCGTGAACAGCGCCGGCGTAGCCGAGGCCGCGCAGACCGCGGCGAGGTTGGTAATCTCGTCCTCGGTGAGTAGATCGAGCAGCGCCGAGCAGGTGACCAGGTCGGTGTTTTCCAGGTCGGCCGCGGTGAGCTCAGTCACGTCACCCAGCGCGGTCTCCACGGTCACGCCCTCGAACGGCATGTTCGCCGCCGCGTACTCCAGCAGCACGGGATCCCGGTCGGCCATCACCCAGTGCTGCGGCCCGCTCAGCTGCGGCGCGAGCCACCGCCCAAGCGACCCGGTGCCGCAGCCGAGGTCCCGGATAGTCCGGACTGGCCCCGGCACCAGGGCAACGAGGTCATCGGCGCGGGCAGCGGCGTCAGCGGGCTCACGCAGCCCCAGCCAGGTCTCACTGAACTCTCCGGTCATGCAGTCTCTCCTAGGGTCGTCGGTTTCATGTTGACTGAATCAACATTGACGTCCACGCAAACGTGTTGACGTGTTGATGTCGTGTTGACGGTCAACACGTTGCTGTCCTCGCCCGCGTTGAGCGAGCCGCCCGCGATGCGTGTGACGCCAAGCGCACAACGGCCACGGCGTCACGCCGACCGCGCGGCTTGTGCGGGCTGTGGGCCGAGCCCGCGGCGGTTTCGGGCGGCTGGCTGAGCCCGCGGCAGCGGGGGTGGCGGCCTGAGCCAGCGGCGGGTTTGGCCGGCGGGCTGAGCGTGCGCCGTTGGGTGGCGGGTTGAGGCCGCGGCGAGCCGAGCGCGTGGCTTGTGCGGGCCGCGGGCTGAGCCCGCAGCGGTTTCGGGCGGCTGGCTGAGCCCGCGGCAGCGGGGGTGGCGGCCTGAGCCAGCGGCGGGTTTGGCCGGCGGGCTGAGCGTGCGCCGTTTGGGTGGCGGGTTGAGGCCGCGCCGGGCCGAGCGCGTGGCTTGTGCGGGCCGCGGGCTGAGCGCGCGGCGGTTCGGGCGGCAGGCTGAGCCCGCGGCGGCTTGGGCGGCGGGCTAAGCCCGCGGCGGGGGTGGGTGTCATGCGTTCAGCGCTGCGCTGATGTGGCGGGCGGTGTCGGTCCAGGTCGGGAGTGTTTCGCGGCGGGCGGCGGCGGAGGCGCGCAGCTCGGCGCGCAGCGCTGGCTCGGTCAGCCAGCGGTGTAGCGCGGCGGCCAGCGCAGTCGGGTCGTCCGGGGGGATCAGGAAGCCGGGGAGGGTGCCGTCCGGGGCGTGGCCCAGGGCCTCGGCGACGCCGCCGACGTCGGTGGCGAGCACCGGGAGGCCGCGGGCCAGGGCCTCGGTGACCACCATGCCGTAGGTCTCGGCGCGCGACGGGAGGACGAAGAGGTCCGCGTTCGCGTAGGCGGCGTCCAGGTCGACGCCGGCCTTTGGGCCGGTGAAGCGGATGTTCGCGCTGGTGTGCGCGACCGGGCGGATCAGCGCGCCGACGAACGTGCAGCTCCAGCTCAGCTCGGCGAGATCCAGCTCCAGGGCCGTGACCAGCAGATCCTGGCCCTTGCGCGGGGTGACCGCGGCGACGCAGAGCAGCCGGCCGCCGTCCGCCGAGGGGGCAGCCAGGGGAGCGGGGTCGACGCCCGGCACCGCGACCGCGACATCGGTCAGGTCGTGCATGTCGGAAATGCGCTGGGCGGCGGCGTTGCTGGTGGCGATCACCCGGGTGGCGAGGTGCAGCGTCGCGCGTTCCTTCTCGCGCAGCCGTGCGGCCTCGGCGGCATCGAGGCCGGTTTCATCGCTCAGCGGCAGATGGACCAGCACGATCAGGCGAAGCCGGTGCCGGTGCGGCTCGAGAAGCTCCGGCACCCCGCAGGCGACCAGCCCGTCAATGAGCACATCGGACTTGTCCGGAATGTCGCGGAGGGCGCGATCTAGTGCGGCGCGCGCCGGCGCGGCCGGGACCGGCCAGGAGCCGCCAATAGCGATCTCGTGCACATCCCGCACCGCGGACGCATCCGCGCGATCCTCGCCGCCTCGCGATCTTGTGGAGTTGGCGCCGGGTGGTGGCAGGAAGTCCACTAGATCTCGCGCGTGACCGCGATTGCTCTCGCCGGCCTGCGATCTTGCTGAGTTAGCGCTGGGTGGCGGCCCGAACTCCACAAGATCGCGGGCGGTGCTCGCGCTGTCCGCGCTGGCCTGTGATCTTGTGGAGGTGGCGCTGGGTGGTGGCGGGAATTCCACAAGATCGCGGGCGGTGCTCGCGCTGCTCGCGCTGCTCGCGTCGCTGTGGGTGGTGGGGGTGGCCGCTAGGCGGGTTAGGAGTTCTCGGTCGTAGCGGTTTCCGCCGCTGGGGGCTGCCGGGTCGTCAATGCCGCCCGGCAGCACCGCCCAGAGCGGGCTACTCACAGAGTGCGCTCGTAGCTTGCCCAGGCCACGTGGGACTCGTGCAAGGTCACCGAGATGCTGGTCAGGCCGGCGGCACCCGCGCCCAGGTCGCCGGAGGCCACCTTGTCGGCCAGGCGGTCGGCGATGACCTTGGCCAGGAACTCGGTGGACGTGTTGATGCCCTTGAAGGCGTCCTCGTCGTCCAGGTTGCGGTAGCTCAGGGCGCTGCAGATGGTGCGCAGCTCGTCTAGCGCGCGGCCGATGTCCACCACGATGTTGTCGTCGTCCAGCTCGGGGCGGCGGAAGGTCGCGTCGATCACGAACGTGGCGCCGTGCAGCTTCTGGGCCGGGCCGAAGACCTCGCCGGTGAAGCTGTGGGCGACCATGATGTGGTCGCGGACGGTGACGCTGAACAAGTGCTACTCCTCGGGGTAGTCGATCACGTGGCAGAGGGCGGGAAGGCTACCGTCCGCGATCCGCGGCATCACGTCGGGCAGATCGGCGAACTCGGTCCTTCCGGTGATCAAAGCCTCGAACTTGGGGTTCGCGAGCAGATCCAGGGACAGCGCCAGCCGGTCGGCGTAGGTGCGGCGACGTCCGGGAACGATGTTCCCCACCTGGCTGCTGCGAATCGTCAACCGGCGGGCGTGGAAAAATTCGCCGAGCGGGACGCTGACCTGCTTGTCGCCGTACCAGCTCAGCTCGACGACGGTGCCCTCGTGGGCCAGCAGCTCGAGCGACCTGGTCAGGCCGGCCGAGGTGGCGCTGGCGTGGATCACGATGTCGCAGTCGCCCGAAGCGTCGGCCGGGTGCGCAAATGCAACGCCGAGTGCATCCGCGACGGCCGCGCGGGACGAATCAACATCAACCAACTGCACGCGTACGCCGGGAATCGTCGCCGCGATCGCGGCGACCGAGCAACCGACCATGCCGCCGCCGACCACCGCGATCTTGTCGCCGATCAGCGGGGCGGCGTCCCAGAGCGCGTTGACCGCGGTCTCCACCGTGCCGGCCAGCACGGCGCGATGTGCGGGTACGCCGTCGGGCACGACGGTGACCGCGGCGGCCGGCACGACATATCGCGTCTGATGTGGGTAAAGGGAGAAAACGGTTCGGCCCAGCAGCGAAGCCGGACCGTGTTCGACGACACCGACGTTCAGGTAGCCGTACTTGACCGGGGACGGGAAGTCCCCCTCCTGGAAGGGAGCCCGCATCGACGCCCATTGGGTCTCCGGGACGGCGCCGGTGAAGACCAGCGTCTCGGTGCCGCGACTCACCCCGGTGTGGAGAGTGCGGACCACCACGTCGTCGCGGCCGGGCACCGGCAGCGTGGACGAACGGATCTCGCCCTGCCCGGGCGAGGCCAGCCAGAACGCCTGTGCGTCACCCGACATGGGCTGTCTCCTCAACCTGGTGAATCAACCTGGTGAACCGATCGCCGCCGCTGCTCGTGTTAAGCGCTGACAGCGGCAACACTACGCAGCCGATCTTGCACTGGAGGCACGGTGACACTCGCAGCGACCCCGTCGGCGCCCGCACGCGGCCCGATGACCGGCCTGGCCGCCCAGCTCGTCCTGCTGGTCGCGCTGGCCGTGACGCTCGGGCTCACCCCGGCCGGCCTGGTCGCCGGCACCGCGTACGGCCTCGTGCTCTGCATTCTTCTCGCGGTCGGCCTGCAGCGGGCCGGGATGACCCGGATGGGCCCGGCCAACGTGGTGACGCTCAGCCGGGCGCTGCTGGTCGGCGGGGTGACCGCCCTGGTGGTGACGTCGTTCGCGCATCCGGTCAGCACGCCGGCGCTGGTCGCGGTGGCCGGCGTGGCTCTCGCCCTGGACGGGGTGGACGGGCAGGTGGCCCGGCGCACCGGCAACACCACGGCGCTGGGTGCCCGGTTCGACATGGAGATCGACGCGTTCCTGATCCTGGTCCTGAGCGTGTACGCCGGTGACCGCTTCGGCTGGTGGACGGTCGCCCTCGGCGCTTACCGGTACGTTTTCGTCGCCGCCTCGTGGGCGCTGCCCTGGCTGAACGCGGCCCTGCCGTACCGGTTCTCCCGCAAGGTCGTCGCCGCGCTGCAGGGCATCGTGCTCGCCCTGGTCACCGCCAACCTGCTCCCGCACCTGCTGGCGGTGGCCGCCCTGGCGATCGCCCTCGGCACGCTGACCTGGTCGTTCGGCCGGGACTCGCTCTGGCTCTACCGGGCCTCCCGGGTGCGGGCCGCGGCCCGCGAGCGCTGGTCGGCCCCGGCCCGCCAGCCCGTCCTGGCCGCCTGAGCCGCCTCGGTCGCCTGGCTGCCGGAGTCGCGCGGTTGCCTGAGTCGGCCGGGCGGCAGTGGGCGGTCTGCTGGCTCGGCCACGACCAGTGCCATCTGGAAGGAACGGCCCGGCACCGGTCTCTCGCATGCTGGCAGCCCTCCGACCCGGAGGGGCCATGCCGCATCGTGGATCTCCGTCCCACTTGGTGGACGACGCTCCCACATCATGAACCCGAGGCCGCGATATGCCGTTTTTGTCCGGCAAGCGCAGGTCGATCACATCGAAGTTGTCGATTCCAATACCCGCTGAGTGCCCTACCGTTCCAAGATCTGAAAATTGCTGGATGGATCTCCGGCCGCAAGCTTCGCATAAACTGTCAAAACGCCCCGCTGGGCCTCTCGGTCTATCGGCCGGGCCAGGTCTGGTGCCGCTGGTGGCCTGCCCGGCGGTGAGTAGGACCGGCGGGTCGCGGTTGGGGCGGGTGCGGGCCGCCTCTTGCACCACGCCGGCGGCCGCGGCCGCGACTTACGCCGGCGGCCGCGACGCACGCCGGCGGATGCGACCCCCAGGCCAGCGGATGCGACCACGCGCCAGCGGACGTGACCGTGCGTGGCGGGCGGTGTGACCGGGTGGTGGGTAAGCGGAGGGGGCGGGCCCGCCCGCAGCGGGCGCGCGGAGGGTGAGTGTCGCTCAGCGGGAACTGTGGAGCAGGGGACTGGTCCGACGGCGTACTGAAAAAATGCGTGAGAGAACGGCCTGGCGTTAGGCGATTCGGGCTATTGCTGTTGGCGGCGGAGCCGGCACCGCGTCGGGGTGGAAGATGGCCGCCAAGGCCTCGACGCCGGCTACCAGGCGGGGGCCGGGGCGGACGATCAAGGCGTCGCCGTCGATCGCCCAGACCTGGGCGTTCGGGAAGTGCGGCACCACCGTGGCGGCCTGCGAAGCGGCGCCGGACAGGTGGAAACCGCAGGGGGTGACGACCACGATGTCGGGGTTGGCGGCGGCCAGATCGGCGTAGGAGATCTGGACCGAGCGGGCGCCGGCGCGGGCCGCGACCGGATCGCCGCCTGCCGCCGTCACCAGGTCGGGCACCCAGTGGCCGGCGGTGAACGGCGGATCTACCCATTCCACCAGCGCGACTCTCGGCCGCGGACGGCCGGCCACGGCCGACGCCACCGCGGCCAGACGCCGGCGCAGGGCCGTGACCAGGGACGAAGCCCTTTCCGGTACGCCTGCCGCGGCACCCACCCGCAGGAACGTGTCGAAGACCTCATCCAGCGAATAGGGGTCGAGGGAGAGCACGTCGGCTCGGCAACCCAGGTGGTCCAGGGCCTCGTCGACGTGGTCGGAGGGCAGCGCGCAGACTCGGCAGAGGTCCTGGGTCAGGATCAGGTCGGGCGCCAGCGCGGCCAGCGCGCCCGCGTGCAGGGTGTAGAGGTCGGCACCCGCGGCCATCTGCTGTTTCACGTAGGCGTCGATCGCCGCCGGGGACATGTCCCGGGTGTCGCGGCCGCCGACCACCACCGTCTTCTCGGTGCGGGCCGCGGGTGGCTCGTCGCACTCGAAGGTCACGCCGACCAGGTCGTCGCCCAGGCCCAGCGCATAGACGATCTCGGTCGCGGACGGCAGCAGGGAGACCAGGCGCATGCGCCCATCTTGCCCTGACGGCGACCGCGGCCCCCACCGCGATCGCCGCCCCTTCCCTACGCCGGAACCACATCGCCCGGGCCTCGCCGAACGTGAGTGGAATCGGCCGAAAGTTGCAGACGGGTTCGCTGATTCGGTCCCCGGGCGGATGCGGTGCGGATCGCTCGGAGCCGATGCTGTGCCTACCCGCCGGACCAGCATGGGGGAAGAACATGACCACCGCACCGCTCGCCCACACCGACGTGATCGTCCTGGACTATCTGGCCGCGCTGTGGGCGCAGAGCGAGGATCTCTCGCCGGACCAGCGCGACGAACTGATGAACACGGTGGCCGACTACATCGCCGCCCGCCGGGTCGCGGCGGTTTCCCCGCTCGAGGACGCCGAGGCCATCGTGCGGCGGTTAGGGCCGCCCGAGGACCTGGTCGCGGCGATGCGAAGAGGTTCGCTTCCCCCGCACGTACGGCTGCCGGCCCTGGTCCTTCCGCCGCCCCCGCCGCCGCCCGTGCCGCCGGTGCGCACCGGGGGCGGACCGGCCGAGTACACCGCGGTCGCGATGCTGACCGCGGGGGCGTTCGTGCTGCCGGTGATCTCGCCGTTCGCCGGGATGCTGCTGGCCACCGCGTCGCCGCACTGGACGCTGGCGCAGAAGGCGGCCGCCTGGACGGTCACCCTCGGGTCGGTGGCGGCCGGGTTCGTGCTGACCGTGCTGCTCTCCACGATGGCGTTCGGCAGTGCGTTCGACCTGCTGCTGATCTATCTGGCGATGACCATGGGCTCGCTGTTCGCCGGCGGCATCCTGGTGGCCGGGCTGCGCCTGCGACAGAGCTAAGCGGGCTGGCGGCCGCGGGCGGCGTGGCCGGTGATCTCGTCGATCACCTGCTGCCAGACGGCGGCCGGTGGGAACTCGTGGCCGACGCCCTCCAGCCACACCAGGCGGCTGCCGGGGATTTCGGCGGCCAGGGCGTGCGCGTGCGCGGCCGGGAACATCGGGTCGGCGGTGCCGTGCATGATCAGGGTGGGGGCGGTGATCCCGCACAGCGGCTGGCGGGGCGCCGGGCCGGTCGGGCAGCACCAGTGGTTGAGCTGGGTGGCGGCCATGTCGTTGGTGCGGTCGAAGACCCGTTCGGCCAGCCGGCGCAGGTGCGCGTCGTCGGCGGTGAACAGGCCGCCCAGCGTCCTGGTCGCGGTGATCATGCGCTCGACCGACGACTTGCGGTCGGTCCAGTCGGGCATCTCGGCGATGTCGCGGTCGGTGGTGGCGACCGGCGAACCGGGGCCGGAGACCGAGTCGGCGTCTGGGGTGGCGCCGATCGTGGTGGACATCAGGGTCAGTGACAGCACCCGGTGCGGGCGTTCGGTGGCGATCCGCTGAGCCAGGGCTCCGCCCATCGACAGGCCGACCACGTGCGCCTTGTGGACGCCCAGGGCGTCGAGCACGCCGAGCGCGTCGTGGGCCAGGTCCACTCCGGAGTAGGGCGGGTCGCCCGGTGGGAACGAGGTCGAGCGGCCGGTGTCCCGGTGGTCGTAGCGGATCACGAACCGGCCGGCCGCGGCGAGGCGGCGGCAGAATTCGTCCTCCCACCAGTCCATCGAGCTGGCCCCGCCCGCGATGAGCAGCACGGCGGGATCGGGCGGCTCCCCGAAGGTCTCGACGCAGAGTTCGATTCCGTTCACCGGGAAGGTCTCCGCCACCATCGGTCCATTGTCCGGCATCACACTTGACAGCCAGGTTAAAACTCGATCACCGCCACGTTCGGGATGCTTGAGATTTCCTTAACCGGTTCCGGTTAGATACGGGCGTGATTCCCGACATTTCAGATTTTTCGCTTGTGCGCACTCAGGACGATGCGCCGTTCGAGGGCGTGCCGGTGCCGGGGCTGCGCGCCTCGTATTTTCACCGCGACGAGGACGGTCGCACCGCGACGGTCGGCTGTTACTTCATCGGCGACCGGGAGATCCTGCGGGCCTGGGGTTACGCCGATGAGGAGCACTGCCGGCACAACGCCGTGCGGGGGCGGGACGGGTGGCACCCGGCCGCCGACGGCTGCCCCGACGTGCAGCTGATCCGGGACGGCCAGGCCGCGGTCGTCGGCCTGGCCGTCCGGGCGCCTAACGGACAGTGGCTGCGGGAACCTCGGCCCGAGCCTGCTGGCGGACGATCCGCAGGGACACCGCGGTGAGGCCGATGGCGATCACGAAGAGTGTCAGGTGCAGGTAGGGGTTCGCGATCGGCACGAACCCGATCACCGCGACCGGTATCTGCACGACCGCGATCAGCGCGGCCAGCCACCACCGGCGGCCGCCGGCCCACAGCAGCGCCGTCCAGACCGGCGCGGACACCACCACCAGGGTGAGCGCGTCGAGAACGGCGTGCAGGTAGGTGTTGTGGACGTTGTTGTGGGCGAACGCCTGGGCGGGGGATGCGATCCAGAGGGCCGCGACAAGAGCGGCGACGAAGACAGCGGCACGACGCATGGGATCCTCCAGCGTGAGTCAACCGTTGCTCTGGGTAACCACCGTACGGAACGGGCATCAGGGCCGTAAAGCCCCGGCGACGAAGTCGAACGCATTCGGCACACATCGCGACCAGTAGCCGAAGTTGTGCCGGCCGTCCGCGTACCCGCCCGCGGCCGGCTTCTCCGGCAGCCGTTTGGCCAGCGCACGCACGTTGTAGTAGAGGCTGTCCTGCTTGCCGCACCACAGGCCGACCGGGGTGCCGCGCAGCAGCGAGGCGGCGACCGAGACGTCGTCGCCGGGACGGACGGCGGGGGAGAAGGCGGCCACCGCGCGGACGAACCCGGGGTACGCCTCGGCCAGCAGCAGGGCGCCGTACCCGCCCATCGACCAGCCCCAGGCCGCCATCCGGTCGGTGTCGTAGCCGAGCTTGCGGCACCATGCCGGGACCTCCTCGTGGACCATCCGCTGCGGGTCGTCCCCACCGGACGGGCGCCAGGCCAGGCGGTCGCCGTCCGCGCCGACCAGCACGAACGGGGGTGCGCCACGGCGTACGGCATCGGTCAGGAACCGTCCCAGACCCAGGCCGGCGAAATCCGCCGGTCTCTTGCTCCCGCCGTGCAGGATCAGGCAGACCGGGAGGCCGGCGCCGGCGCCGTACCCGGCCGGAACGGCCGTGTAGACGTCGACCGTGCGGCCCCGGGCGGCCGAAGGCAGCCGCAGAAGCCGCTGCTGGCCGGCCGGTGCAGCCGGGATGACCAGGTCTTCCTCGGCTAAACGGCGGCGGTAACCGGCCACCGTGGCGGCCGTGATCACCGCTGCGCCGGTGCCGAGCAATATTCGTCGTCTCATCGCCCCCACAACGGTGATACGTCCGCTGGCGTGACGTTTCTACGCTCACGGCATGCGCAGGCTGGGAGCATTCGTCGTGTTGGTGGCGTTGCTTGCCGGTTGCGGCGGCAGCGTCGCGCACGCCGAGTCCCGCGCCGGGGTGACCACCCGGATCCTGCTGCTGGCGCGAGGCCGGGACCGTCCGCTGCCGACCACGATCTGGTCCCTCGACGGGCTGACCGGAAAGCACCCGGTCGTGTTGTTCAGCCACGGGCTCGGCGGGCTGCCCGCGCACTTCGCCCCGCTGGCCGCGACCTGGGCGCGGGCCGGCTTCATCGTGGTCGCGCCGACCTATCCGCACACCAACGCGAAGGTCCGGGTGGACCGGTCCGACGTGCGCAACCAGCCGGCCGACGCCGCCTTCGCGCTGCACGCGGCCGAGAAGGCCGATCCGCGGCTGGACGCCGCGAGGGTGGTCGCGGTGGGGTTCTCGGCCGGCGGCACCACGACACTGGGGCTGCTGCGGGCCGGGCACGATCCGGGGATCGTGGCGGCCGTGTCGGTGGCCGGGCGCCGGCCGCCTTCGGCGTTCGGCGGCCCGTCGGTGCCGGTTCTCTTCGTGCACGGCGATCGCGACGGGACGGTTCCGCTCAGAGCAGGCCGTGATGCGTACGCGGCCCTGCCGTGGCCGAAGACCTTCGTGACCGTCCCGGCCGGTCGGCACGGCGATTACCTCAAAGTGGGCCGCCCGGGTTACCCGATGGTGTCCGCCCGCATCCTCGCCTTCCTCCAGCAGCAGGTTTAGCACTTTCACCCAGAGTGGCACTCCGAGACGAAAGACTCGCCCGTTCGGTCAGGTCTGTACTTAGAGTGATCTTGCCTAGGCTGCATCGGTGCACTTGACCCACGTAGCTATGGCCGCCGCAGTAACAGTGAGTGTTGCCGGAGTTTCTTACGCAGCGTTAGACCCGGCGGAGCTGGAGGCCAAGGCGCAGGTCGTCGCCGACCAGGCGTCGTGCCGCACCGTCGACACGGCGATCGTCGCCTACCTCGCCCTCAACGACACCCAGCCGGAGTCGATCACCGACCTGGCCGGTTATGTGAAGGGCGACATCACCGCGTACTCGATCGTCGACGGGTTGGCGTCCGGCCCCGGTTGCTGATTGTTTGTCGCCCGGTCGCGCGTTCCTTGGCGGCAAGACACGCCACGACCGGACCGGGACGTGCAGGATGACCTGGTGGAGACCGACCTTCAGCTGGCCCACCGCGCGGTGCTGACCGGCGCCGCGGTGGCGTTGCCGCACTTCAGCGCCCTGGCCGACCTGCCCCGCGAGCTCAAGGCGGACGGCAGCGTGGTCACCGCCGCCGACCGCGCCACCGAGACCGCGATCCGGGACGTGCTGACCGCGGCCCGCCCGCACGACGCCATCCTCGGCGAGGAACACGGCGCCAGCTCCGGCCCCGACACCTCCCGCCGCTGGATCATCGACCCGATCGACGGCACCGCCCTGTTCGTGGCCGGCGACGACCGGTGGCTGATCCTGACCGCCCTCGAGGAGGACGGCGAGATCGTCGTCGGCGTGGCCGCCCACCCGGCCCAGGGGAGTGTCTTCTGGGCGGTGCGGGGCGGCGGCGCCTTCGAGGGCCGCATCGTCGGCGGCCGGGTGGTCGCCGCGACCCCGCTGCGGGTGTCGGACGGTCCGGACGGACTGGAGGGAGCGCGGTTCGGCGCGGTGCCGGAGACCTGGGCGCCCAACCTGGTCGACCCGATCGGCGAGGTCACCCCGCCGCTGCCCTGGCCGGTGCATCCCGGCCTGCTGGTCGCCCGCGGCGACCTGGATCTGGCCATCCAGACCGGCGGCCAGATCTGGGACTTCGCCGCGACCTCGCTGATCCTCACCGAGGCGGGCGGCTCGTTCAGCGGCCTGAGCGGCCGCACCTCACCAGGCCCGGGCGCGTCGCTGTACGCCCGCAGCGACGCGCTGCGGATGGCCACCCTGGAACTGCTGGCCGACGCCCGGCACGCCGCCTCCCGCGCCTGACCCCATTTTTCAGTACGCCGTCGGATCAGTCCCGTGGCCCACAGTCCCGCCAGGCGGGCCTCACCCTCCGCGCGCCCGCGCCGGGCGGGCCCGGCCCCAGGCGCCGGCCGGCTGCCCCCTCATGCCGGCTGCCGCGGCGCACGCACCCGTGCTCTCGCTGAGACCGGGGTCAGACGGACGCGGCGATCTTCTCGATTACGAGGTCGGCTATGCGAGCCGCACCGAGGGAGGCCGGTAGCGCGGCGATGGTCGGTGGCACGCCTTGAATGGTGACGTCCTCGATGCGGATCGGGAGGATGTATTCCTGTCCTCGCATTTCCAGTGCTCGCGCCTGCGCGGCGGCTCGTTCGTGATTGGTCCACATCTTGTCGCGGTAGGCCGCACTCACGAGTAGCACGCAGAAACGCGATTGATTCGCGTACACGTCGTACAGGGTGGTGTAGAGGTTCTTACCCCAGAGCAATGCCTTCTTGTCGTCGTCGTAGAAGACGCGGACGCCGCGTTCGGTGAGGATCTCGTCCAGATCCCGGGCGAAGTCGCGATCCTCGCCGGCGAAAGACAACGCGATGTCATAGACGTAGGGCCGATCCCGGGGGTGCCGGCCCGCCTCGGCGTGCCACCTGACGCACTGCTGCACCGCCTGATCCACCTGGGCGTCCAGGTCCGGCCCGGCGGCCGACGGGTCGATCCGGAAGTAGTGGCCGATTCTCTGCCGTAGCTCGTGCGGGAACCGGTGGAGATCCGCCCTCAGTTCCTCGTCCGAGACCAGGAGCACGATGGCGATGTCGGGATGCGTGACCCGGGTCTCCAGAATGAACTGGGACGATTTGTATGGATCGAATTGGTCGGCCAGCGGGTCGATGAGGACGGTATCGACGGCACTGTTCTGCCGAAGCAGGCTGTAGCTGTATTCCGCGGATCCGGCCGTGATGAGGACATGCGCGTTCGGATGGGACGCCAGGGCGTCCGAAAGTCGCGTCAACTTGACAGCATCGCCGACCACGGCGATTTGTAGCGTCATCCGGCGGAACCTAGCAGAGGGCGGGAGGAACTGCTGTCGGCAATCGGCCGGGTCAGGGGCTGGTGTGGTGGCCGCGGGCGATCAGCACGACTATCACCGCGATGATCGACAGGGCTATGCCCAGGAGGCCGAAGATTCGGCCCAGCAAGGCCGGGGTCACCCTCGGACCGCCTGGTTGCGGGCCGCCGCCACGGCTGGCCAGGACGGCCAGCAGGCCCAGCAGGAAACCGATGCCGCAGATCGACATCGGGACCGAGGCGATGCCCAGGACCAGCGCGATCCGGCCGGAGGCCGGGGTCGCATCCGGCGGCGGCGGGGGTACGCGGTGATCTCTCACCATGAACGGGAAGGTAGCCCGGCCGGCTGGGGCCGGGCTGGCGTTCGGGGATAAACCAGGCTTACGGGGCGTGCAGCGTGATGGTGGTCCAGGCGCCTACGTGTACCTGGTCGCCGCCCTTCAGCTGGCGGGTATGGCCGGCGCCCAGCGGCTGCTGTTCGCCGTTCAGGTAGGTGCCGTTGGTCGAGCCCAGGTCGGAGACCAGCCACACGCCATCCACGCTGAGCGTCAGCAGGGCGTGGCTGTGTGAGACGCCGGGGTCGGTGTCGGCCAGGTCGATCTCCGGGTTGGTGCCCTTCGACGTGCTGCGCCGGCCGATGCGCACCTGGGGGGCGGGCAACGTGACGGTGCGTTCCTGCGCCTCGGCCGGGAACTCGACGCCCTCGATCGCGTTCTCCTCGAAGTACGCGCGGTCGGCGGCGATCGTCGCGGTCCACTGGCCGGTCGCCGGCGTCGCCACGGCCGGGGGTGCGGTCAGCGTAGGCACTTTGCCGGTGCTGTGGTCGTACCCGCAATCCTCACAGAAGCGTGAGCCGCCCGCCCGGGGTGCCCCACAGTGGGGGCATGGTGGCGAAGCCGCCGCGGGGGCCGCCGGCGCGACCGGCGGCGCGGCGGCCGGGATCGACGCCGTTCCGCCGATCTTGGCGCCGCACTCGTCGCAGAAGTCGTCCGTCGTCGACGAGTGGCCCTTCGGGCAGGTGTAGGTGGTCACTGGGACCGTCCGACCCGGACCGTCTTGGTCGAGCGGGTGTCCAGGGCCATCTCGTCGGCGGCCTCGACCTTGCGCCGCAGCCGGACCGTGCCGGTGGCGGCGTCCTCGATGTCGACGACGGTGGCCAGCAGCTCCTCGGTGGCCTTGTTGCCGCTGGCGTGGGCGAGCTGGGCGGCCCGGCCGAACTTCAGCGTCGCGGTGCGGTCGTCGCCGGATTTGCGGGCCTCGATGCCGGCCTGGATCGTCTCGGCCAGCTCGGCCTGGCCGGTGTAGTGCGCGACCTGCCGGTTGATCCGGGTGGACAGCGCGGTGTCCTCGGTCCACACCGCCCGGACCAGCGACTGCGCGTGCACGGTGTCGCCCTCGACGACCGACACCCGGGCGGCCAGCATCTCGTCGCCGGCCGCGCCGGGCTGCACGTCGATGCAGACGTGGTAGTCGCGGCTCTCCGCGCCCCAGGAACCGAGCGGGTACCGGCCGGCCCGGGGGCCGTCGTCGACCCGCTTGCCGGTCAGGTCGGCCACCTCGGGTTCGACCTGCTTGACGAACCGGACCGTCGAGTTGACCGGCGTCCACACCTTGAGCTGCACGTCGGCGCTGGTCTTGCCCATCGCCTTGGTCATCATCTGCTCGAACGCGGCGGCCAGCCCGGCCGGGTTGGCGACGATGTCGACGGTGCCCAGCAGCGCGTCGGCGATCTTGCGGAGCTCGGAGACCTTCCAGTTGACGCCGACGCCGCGGCTGTCGCAGGTGAACTTGCCGGCGATCGAGGCGAGGACCTGCTCCAGGTAGCCGGCACGCTCGCCGTTGTCGCCGTCGGTGAGCAGGATGGCGTGCGCGATGTCGCCGGGGCGCTGGGCGAACAGCTGGGCGGCGAGCAGCAGCCAGGCGCCCATCGCGGTGCCGCCGCTGGCCTGCAGCCGGTCGATCGAGCGGATCGCGTCGGCCCGGGTCTCGGCGGACGAGACGGCGAGCCGGCCGGGGGCCGGGAACAGCTGCTGGGCGGTGCTGACCCCGGCGATGATGGCGAAATTCACGCCGTCGTCGATGCACTCGACGGCGGTCTTGGCGGCCTGCCGGGCGGCCTGGATGCGGCCCTCGGCCTGCATCGACCCGGAGGCGTCGACGATGATGATCTCGGTGGCGCCCGAGGTGCGGCGGCCGCCCTCGGCGCCGGACGAGGTGACCGTGATGATCGAGTTGACCTCGGTCGCGCCCAGCGCGAGGAATTCGTTCTGGAAGGCCTCGGCGGTGTACGGCATTCCTACTCCTTGATGTTGCTGACGGGCACGAGAGCGACGGTGATGTTGTCGGCGCCGCCGGCGGCGTTGGCGAAGTCGATCAGACCGCGGGCGGCATCGATCAGAGTGCCGCCCTCGCGCAACCTCTCCCGCACCACGGCGCCGAAGTCGGCCGGGTCGGTGAGGTAGTTCCACAGGCCGTCGCTGCACAGGATCAGGTGACCGGGCCCGATCACGGTGAACGCGCCGGTGCGCGGCATCGACGGGCCGGCGTCGGCACCGAGCCAGGCGGTGATCGCGTGCGCCTTCGGGTCGCGCATCGCGGCCTCCGGGTCGGTGCCCATCGCGATGGCGTGGGTGGCCCACGAGTCGTCCTCGGTGAGCTGCTCGGCCGGCCCCTCGGCGGGCAGCCAGTAGGCCCGGCTGTCGCCCACCCAGCCGATGTTGATCTCGGTGCCGCGTACCGTCGCCACCACGATCGTGCAGGCCGGGTTGGACGCGGCCCGGCGCGGGTCGCCGCCGTTGACCAGCTCGGCGACGGCGTCCTTGGCGGCCAGGATGGCCTTGGAGACGTCCGGTTCCACGCCCAGGTGCGCACCGGCCGTGTTGGCGGCGGCCTCGGAGGCCACGTCCGGGTCGAACGACGCCGAGACGCCGTCGCTGACCACCACGTCGACGTCGGTGCCGCGGACGGCCAGCCACATGGCGTCCTCGTTGCGGTGGTGCCGCCGGCCCCGGTCGGTGACCGCGGCGGCGATGTCACCGCAGTCGGACTCGAGGTGGTCGCGGGGGCGGCCGGCCAGCATGCCGCAGCGTTCGCAGTAGCCGTCGGCGCCCACCCCGCCCGGATAGCCGCAGTTCGGGCAGGGCTCGGCCACCGGGGCGGAGGCGGCCGCGAGGGAACGCCCGCAGGCCTCGCAGAAGGCCGCGCCGGCAGCTCGCTCGTCGGCGCACGAGGCGCAGTCGGTCATCGTCATGGTGCCTCGTTCCAGTTACGTGCGCGTCCGGGGGCGGGACGCGTTCGCGAGATCCACCAGGCGGATCCGTTCGGGGCCGTGCGCGGCCTGGGCCATCTCGCGGTAGGCGGTCTCCAGGGCGAACCGGACGTCGCGTTCGCGTACCTCACCGCTGCGGGCCGTGCCCAGTACGGCGGCCGGCAGGGCCCGCCCGCTGGTCACCGAGCTCAGGGCCTGTTCGAGCAGTTCGGCGCGGAGCGCGGCGAGCTGGGCCGCCTCGATCTCGAGGCGCTCGATCAGGGCCGCCGCGGCGGCCAGCGAGGTGACGTCGGCGGCGGCCGACGGGTGCGACCGCACCAGGGCGCGGACCGCGCCGACCTGCGAGCTGCGGTAGGCCGACGAGGTGCCGGGGACCCGGTTGTACGCCTCGACGGCGCCACTGCGGTCGCCGGCGCCGAGCCGGCACCGGGCCAGCCCGGCCGACGCCGTGGTGTACGCCGGGTCGGTGCGGCTGACCACGTCGTAGTAGCCGGCCGCGGCCGGGTCGCCGGCGAGTTCCAGGGTGAGGCCGAGCGCGAGCTGCGGGGCGAGTTCGCCGGGCAGCGCCGAGTAGACGGCGTCGAACCGCTGCCGGGCCTGGTCGAAACGCTCGGTGGCGAGTGCGAGCAGCCCGTCGTACCAGGCCACCCGCCAGTCGGCGTCGTCCGACGCGAGCAGCTCGTCCCGTTTGGCGGCGGCCGGGCGGAAGTCGTTGTCGCGTACGCCCAGGTCGATGTGCGCGCGCAGCTCGCGCAGCCGGACCTCGACGGTGTCCTCCGGCGCGTTGGCCAGCAGGGCGAGCACCTCGGCCGGGTCGGTGACCGTCACCGACGCGAGGAACGCGGCGGCCGGGTCGGTCAGGTCGATCATCGGCGTCGGCAGGTCCTGCCAGCGCGGCAGGTCGGCCTTCAGGTCGGTGCGCAGCTCGCCGGTGAACAGCCGGGAGGTGGCCGGCCGCGGCTTGCCGTCGGCGGCGGCGAGCACCTGGCGCAGCACGCCGAGCATCTGGTCGGTCATCTCGCCGGCGTCGATGAACCGGTCGGCCGCGTTGAGCATGGTCGCCCGCAGCAGCAGCCGGTAGAACGACTCGTAGCGCTGGTAGACCTCGAACTCGCCGCGGTCCGGCAGGCTGTCCTTGAAGGTGGTCTGGTAACCGCGGAAGTCGGTGGTCAGCACGGCCAGGGTGCGGCCGATGGTGAACAGGTCGGAGGCGATCGACGGGCCCTCGGTGGCCATCTCCGGCGCCTGGTAGCCGACCGTGCCGTAGAGCGCCGCGTCCATGTCGTCGATGTGCACGACGCCGCCGAGGTCGATCAGCTTCATCTGGTCGCCGGACTGGATCACGTTGTCCGGCTTGAAGTCGCAGAAGATCAGGCCACGGTCGTGCAGGTAGCCGAACGCCGGCATGATCTCCAGCACAAACGCGAGGGCCTGGTCGACCGGCAGCGGCTCGGGCCGGCGCTTCTTGAGCATGTCCTTGAGCGACTGCCCGCCGACATATTCCATGACGATGTAGCCGGCGCCGTCATGCTCGACGAAGTTGTAGATCTTGACGATGTTCGGGTGTTCGACCTCGGCCAGGAACCGCCGCTCGGCCACCGCGGCCGCCAGGGCGTCCTCGTCGCCGGAGTTGAGCAGGCCCTTGAGCACCACCCAGCGGTCCGAGACGTTCTTGTCGACGGCCAGGTAGATCCAGCCGAGACCGCCGTGCGCGAGCGCGCCGACCACTTCGTACTGCCCGCCGACCAGGTCGCCCTTGACCAGCTTCGGGGTGAAGTTGAACCCCTCGCCGCAGGACGGGCAGAAGCCGGAGGCGCGGCCGTCGCGGTCGCCGCGGGACCGGCCGACCGGGTTGCCGCACTTGGCGCAGTAGCGCTTGTCCTCGGGGACCTCGGCCTTCGCCATCACCGCGGTGGCCGGGTCGGCCTGCACGATCGGGACGACGTCGACCAGGCCGCCGCCGAAACGGCGGCGCCGCGATCCGGTGCGGGAGCTGCCGGTGCGGCCACTTCCGCCGGTACGGGTGGAGAGCGCGGCTGTCCGTTGTGAAGGAGCGGTAGCCCTCGTTGCGGTTTTTGTCCCCGCCGCCGGGGCCATCCCACACGTGTCGCAGTAGCCGTCCTCGATGGTTCCGGGACAGTCACGTTCGCACTTCATCGGCCTTCCCTCGCGATCGTGGCGGTGAGCGCATCCTGGTAGGCGTTGACGGCCGCGCGGGCCGCCTCAAGATCACATGGTGCCGTGTATAACGCAGTGCGGGCCTTCTCGGCCAGGGGAGTGAGCTCGGTACTTTCACCGAACCCCCGGCGCAGCGCCTTGGCCTGGTAGGCGTCGAGGCGTCCGCGCAGCTCGTTGCGGGTGCTCAGCAGGCCGCTGTTGTGCGCGGCGGTCTGGTGCAAAGCGGTCAGCCGCTCGCGGGCCCGGCGGCTCCAGTCGGCCAGCTTCGCGCCGATCAGCGGCCAGTGCCCGGCGGCGGCCAGGGCGTCGATGGCGGCCAGATCCGGGCGCAGGTCGGGTCCGCGTACCGTCTGGATGTCTTGATCCCGGAAGCGGTCCGCGGCGGCCTCCGCCGCCTGGTCGGCGGCGTTCGCCGCCTGGGTGAGCTCGGTGGCCAGCCGGCGGGCGTCGGCCAGCCGCTGGGTGAGGGAATCGCGCAGCTCGGCGACCGAGGTGCGCTCGGCGTCGGCCCGGGCGATCAGGGCGCGTACGGCGTTCAGCTCGGCCGGATCGACGCCGAGCGGGTCGGTGGCGAGGGTCTTGGTGAAGGCGCCGAGCCGGCGGTCGGCCTCGTCGATCGTGGCCGTGCCGCTGCCCGCCAGCCGGATCAGCACCCGCACGTTGTCGACCGCGGCGGTCGCGTCGGCGGCGCCCGGGAGCAGCCGCTGCCACACCTCGCCGGCCCGGGTGACCACGTCGACCGCGGTCTGGAAGGCGGCCTCCATGGCCGACAGCAGCTCGGCGGGGGAGCAGGTGGTGTGCACCTGGCTGGTGCCGAGCAGGCCGCGCTGGGCGAGCGGGACGGTCGTGGTGGACAGCGTGATCGACCGGCCGAGGACCTGGTGTTTCAGCTCGGCGCGCTCGGTGTCGCTGAGTTTGCGCCGGCTGCGCTTCTGCCGGGCCTGACCGGTGAGGTCGGTGAGCATCCGGTAGCCGTCCCACAGCTGGGTCAGCGCGTCGGTGGCGTCGGCCCAGGCGGCGGCCGTCTTACCGGTCAGCCCGGACTTGTCGAGGTCCTTGCGGGCCGGGTTGTCGTCCAGATCGACCAGGTTCGCGGCTATCGCGGTCAGGGCGGTCTCGAGGCGCAGCAGCTCGGCGTCGGCCGGTGCGAGGTCGGTCATCGGTACTGCGCCGCCGGTGGCTTCGGGGCGGTGCCGAAGCTGCCCAGCCACTTGTTGTAGGTGGCGGTCCAGGTGCCGTTGGCCCGGTTCTTCTCCAGCACCGCGTTCACGAACCGGGTGAACTCGGGATAATTCTGGGACAGCGCCATCCCGTACGGCTCCTCGGTGAATTTCTCTCCGACAACCTTGGCGTACGGGTCCTGGGCGGCCATGCCGGCCAGGATGGTGTCGTCGGTGGAGATCGCGTCGACCTCGTTCTGCTGGAACGCCACCAGGCAGTCGCCGAACGCCGGCTTGGCCACCGCGATCGGCTTCGTCGACACGGCCTGGATGTTCAGGTATGACGTGGAGCCGGCCGCCGAGCACACCTTCTTGCCGCCGAGGTCCTCGATCTTCTTCGCGCTCGAGTCCTTCGATACGAGAACCTTCTGGCCGGCCTCGTAGTAAATGGTGGAGAAGTTGACGTCCTTCCACCGGGAGCAGTTCGCGGTCATCGTGTCGGCCACCACGTCGATGTCGCCGTCGCGGACTGAGCTCACTCGCTTGTCGTACCCGATGACCTTGATCTGCAGTTTGTTCGGGTCGCCGAAGATGGCCTGGGCGAGCTGCCGGCCCATGTCCACGTCGAAGCCCTCGACCTGGCCGTTGAACGGGTTGCGGGAGGAGAACAGCAGGGTGTCCTGGCTGGTGCCGAGGATGAGCCGGCCGCGTTTCTGGATCGTGGCCATGTAGCTGCCGGCCGGCATCCGGCCCGGCTCGGGCAGGGCACCGGACGGCCGGAGGCTGGCCCGCGCGTTGCACGAGGTGTCCGCGGCGGGGGCCGAGGTGCTGGTCTCCGGTGCCGGTTGGGCGGTGCTCCCGGGCAGCGGGGACGCGTCGCCGGAACACGCGGCGAGCGCCAGGGTCAGCGCGGCGGCGGCGACGGTCGCGATCAGCTTGCGGCGCATCAGCGGTACTCCTCCAGCCGGGTGCGGATGCCGGCGAAGGCCAGCGCGCAGATCGCCAGCGCGGCCAGCGGCCCGAGGATCGCCAGGGCGGTCAGGCCGCGCCCGGCCTTGTCGATCTCGGCGGTGAACGCGATCTTCCGCTCGTCGAGGGCCTTGGTGAGGTCGGCGGTGACCTGCTCGAACTTGCCGGTGGTGTCGGTGCCGATGGCCAGCTCGACCGCGCCGTCGTAGTTGCCGTCCTGCCCGTCGAGTTTGCGGATCTGCTCGTGGGCGGCGGCGTACTCCTGGTAGCTGCCCGGGGTGCTGCTGGGCAGGTAGGAGTTGTTCAGGGCCGCCTTCAACTGCGGGTTCGCGGCCTGCCAGCGCTTCTCGGGCTCGTCGCTGCTGCCGTGCATGGCCAGGGTCAGCGCCTCGTCCCCGCGCTCCTGCAGGGCCAGGATGCGGGCCTCGGCGAGCTGCACGACCGGGGTGGAGCCGGTGTCGGCGGCCCGGTCGAGATGCTGATTCTGGGTCAGCAGGACGGTGGCGGTGCCGAGGCCGAGGATCAGGGTCAGCACCGTGGCCGCCAGCAGCGGGACGTTGAACGTGCGGTGGGTGTGCCGGCTCAGGTAGCGCTGGGCCAGCCACAGCGCGCCGAGCAGGGCCACGAGCAGCAGCGCGAAGAAGCCCGACCACCAGCCGCCGGCGGCGCCGGTGTAGCCGTCGCGGACCTCCCGCTGGGCGAGGTCGAACAGGTTCTTGGCCTCGGGCAGCAGGGCGGTGCGGTTGAGTTCCGACGCGGAGGACAGATAGGACGATCCGACCGGAAGGCCCTGGCGGTTGTCGGCCCGCGCGGTGGCCACCAGGGCGGTGTAACGGGCCAGGCCGGTCGAGATGGCCTGCACCGAGCCGGCCGCCGCGCTGCCCTCCGGGGTGAGCCGGGCCGCCTCGGTCAGGGCGGTGGTGGCCCTGGTCAGGTCGTCGTTGTAGCGCTCGGTGAGCGCGGCCGGCTCGAGACCGCCGGCCAGGAACGCCTGCGCCGCCGTGGTGTCGGCGTCGGCCAGGTTGGCGTAGATCGTCTCGGCCTCGGCCAGCAGCGGCTGGGCGCGGTTGCCGAGATCGGTGGTGCCGGCCGCCGCCTGCTGACCGGTGACCCCGGCCAGCAAACCGGTGAGCAGGCCCAGCGCGATCAGGGCGGCGAGCATCAGCTGGAGCCGGCCGGGTGACGTCTGGCGTAGGGCTTTGAGGCGCGCCGTTGTCGTTGTCGCCCGTGCTGCCGGCGCGGGCCGGTTCACCACCGCTGTGCTCAAGCTTTCCTCCGTCCACCGCGAGTCCTACTGTGCGGTATTCGCGCAAGGCGCCGAGTCTACGGACGGCCGGCGGTCGGCGGAGTCCCCCCTTTGTCCTCAGGTGAGGGCACGCTTGAGCAACTTTCCGGTGGCGGTCATCGGCAGCGACTCGACGATGGCGACGACCCGGGGGTATTTGTAGGCCGCCATCTGCTCCTTGCCCCAGGCGACCAATTCGTCCTCGGTGACCGTGGCGCCCGAGTTGAGGATCACGAACGCCTTGACCTCTTCGCCGTGGCTCTGGTGCGGCACCCCGATGACCGCGGCGAGGGAGACCGCCTCGTGGGTCATCAGGACCTCCTCGATCTCCCGCGGGTAGACGTTGAAGCCACCCCGGATGATCATGTCTTTGGCCCGGTCGACGATGTAGTAGAAGCCGTCCTTGTCGCGCCGGCCCAGGTCACCGCTGCGGAACCAGCCGTCCTTGATGACCTCGGCGGTCGCCTCCGGCCGGCCGTAGTAGCCGCGCATGATGTTGTGGCCGCGGATGGCGATCTCGCCGATCTCGTCGACCCCGTCGATCGTGTTCCACTGCTCGTCGATCAGCTTCACCTCGACGCCCCAGATCGGGATGCCGATCGAACCGGGGCGGGGATCGCTGTTCGGGTCGCTGAAGGTGGCCACCGGCGAGGTCTCGGACAGGCCGTACCCCTCGAGGATGGTCACCCCGAAGCGTTCCTTGACCGCCTTGATGATCTCGACCGGCAGGCTGGACCCGCCGGACACCGCGACCCGCATGTTGCCGGCGATCCGCTCGACGTCGACATCCTCGGTGAGCGCGTTGAGCAGCCCCCACCACATCGTCGGCACGCCCGCGAAGAACGTGACGCTTTCCTGATCGAGCAGCTTCACCGCGGCCGCCGCGTCGAACCGGGGCAGCAGCACCAGCGTCGAGGCGGTGGCGAAACCGGCGTTCATGTTGACCGTCGAGCCGAACGAGTGGAACAGCGGCAGCACCAGCAGGTGCGTGTCGACGCCCGGCTTGCTCTGGAACAGCCGGTTGCAGGTGAGCGCGTTGAGGATCAGGTTGGAGTGGCTGAGCTCGGCGCCCTTGGCCTGTCCGGTGGTGCCGCTGGTGTAGAGGATGACGGCCGGGTCGGTCTCGGGCAGCAGCACCGATTCGAAGACCGGGCTCTTGCCGCTCAGGGCCTGGCCGAGCGTCTCGGCCCCGTCGACCGTGCTCGGCGCGGCCGGGTCGGCGGTGATCAGGAAGAAGTGCTCGCAGTCGTCGGCCTGCTGGAAGCCGGTGTGGCCCTCGGCGCCCATCGGCAGCTCGGGGGTGCCCTGGAAGCAGAGGTAGGCCTTGGCGTCCGAGTCGGCCAGGTGGTAGGCGATCTCCCGGCCCTTGAGCAGCACGTTCAGCGGGACGACCACCGCGCCGGACTTGAGGATGCCGTAGTAGACGACCGGGAAGTACGGGAGGTTGGGGCAGGACAGCGCGACCTTGTCACCGGGCCGGATGCCGCGCTCGGCGAGCAGGTTGGCCACCTGGTTGGCCGCCGCGTTGAGCTGGGCGTAGGTGAGCCGCGTTTCCCCGAGGACGACCGCCACCCGCTCCGGATAGTTGCGAGCGCTGTCCTCCAGCAGGACGGAGAGGTTGAGCATGCCGTCTTTCCCCTTCACGTTTCTCGGGTGTGGTCCGGGTCTCATTCGAGCATGCCCGGCCTGGCCATCAGAACCCCCCATTTCGCCGGTGTTTCGGGTTAGCGCGCCGTCGCGCTCCGGGGTTGCGTGATCGCTGTAACCTCTGCTCCGCCGTGCCGGATCGTCGATGATCCATGGCTTCTCCTGGTTTCGGCCGGGCGGCGGGGGATTCGGCCGGAGGGATTGATCGGTGGACAGAGGCAGGCTTGCCCGGGTGGGGGTGCTGGTGGCGGCGGGCGCCGTGCTCTGCGCGTGCAGCTCGACCGGTGAGGCGGCGCAGACTCCCGGCCTGGAGGCGCGCGGCACGGTGGTGACCACGGTGAAGCCGACCCGGCAGGACCTCACCAACCAGATCAGCCTGGCCGGGAAGGTCGAGATCAATCCGGTCTTCGGCATCGTCGCGCCGGTCGACGGCGAGCTGCGGTACGTGGATCGCCAGCCGGCCAAGACCGCGTCGACCCGGCCGATCTGGGTGGCGTCGATCTGGGACGACGGGGTGCCCCGCCGGGTCGAGATCCCGAAGGACTCGATCCTGGCCGGCCGGCTGATGGACGACCGCTCCGACGTGACCGCCGGGATGCCGGTCATCTCGGCCCGCTACGCCGGGTACGGCATCGTCGCCGACATCGACAGCGCCCAGGCCTACCGGATCGCCGGTGCCGTGAAGACCGTGCGCGGGCAGATCACCAACGGACCGGGCCCGTTCGAGTGCAGCGCCCTGGGGACGATTGCGGCCCTGCCGGCCGGGACCATCCCGGAACCGCCTGTGGTTTCGCCGCCGGCCTCTGCCGGCCCCAGCGCCCCGCCCGTCGTCGGCGACTCGGAGTCCGCTCCCGGCTCCGAACCCACCGGTTTGCGCCTCGTCTGCACCGCCCCCGAGGAAATCAAGCTGATCAACGGCGCGTCGGTCACCCTCGACGTGGTCACCGCGAAGGCCTCGCACGTCCTGGTCCTGCCGGTGGAAGCGGTCGCCGGCATCCAGGGCAAGGGCAAGGTCGACGTGGTCGGCGAGGACCGCACCCGCAAGACCGTCGACGTGACCCTCGGCCTCACCGACGGCAAGGTGGTGGAGATCCGCAAGGGCCTGCGCGGCGACGAGACCATCGCGGTGCCCGGTCCCGACCTGCCCACGGCGGCTCCCGGCCAGAATGGCCCGTCCGGAGCCGTGGGATGACCGACCCGCTGATCCGGCTGACCGGCATCACCAAGGTGCTCAAGGGCCAGCAGGAGCCCCGCACCATCCTGGACGGCGTCGACCTGACCGTGGCGGCCGGCGAGAGCGTCGCCATCGTCGGCCGGTCCGGTTCCGGCAAGAGCACCCTGCTCAGCGTGATCGGCCTGTTCGACCGGGCCGACTCGGGCCAGTACGAGCTGGCCGGGCAGGACATCAGCCGGGTGCCCGAACGCCGCGCCGCCAAGCTCCGCAGCTCGCATTTCGGCTTCGTGTTCCAGCGCTTCTTCCTGCTCAAGCACCTCACCGCCGCCCAGAACGTGGCGATGGCCCTGGTCAACGGCCAGGGCTGGCTGCCCCGCCGGGAACGCCGGGCCCGGGTGCTGGAAGCCCTCGACCTGGTCGGCATCGCCCACCTCGCGAAGAACCGCCCGGCCCGGATGTCCGGTGGCGAACAACAACGGGTCGCCATCGCCCGCGCCCTGGTGCGCAACCCCCGGGTGCTGCTCGCCGACGAACCCACCGGCGCCCTCGATACCGAGACCGGCGCCCTGGTCATCGACGCCCTGCTCGCCGCGACCACCCGCGGCTGCGGCCTGATTCTGGTCACCCACGACCGCGACCACGCCGCCCGGATGGGCCGCATCCTCGACCTGGACGCCGGCGTGCTCACCGAGCGGGTGCCGGCATGAGGAGATTCTCCGGTCGCTTCCGCTCCTCGCTGATCATCGGGCTGCAGGGCATCCGCGCCCGCAAACTGCGCACCCTGCTGTCCATGGTCAGCCTCTTCCTGGGCGTGTCCGCCGTCGTGGTCGTCCAGGCCGGCGCCAGCATCGCCGAGAAGGCCCTGCTCGCCGACCTGCAACTCACCGACGGCATCGACGGCACCCGCATCGTCGACATGCCCCCGGAGCCCAAGGCCGCCGACATCGTCATCAGCACGCTCAAGGGCCGCACCGACGGCGTGGCGACTCTCGGCGTCTCGGCGATCATCGGCGAGCCCGGCGTCCGCCCGGTCAACGAGGGCGGATCCCCGATCGACGAGGACTGGGGCGGTGGCATGGTCTGTTACGGCGACGGCCGCTGCGAGCCGGACACCAGCAACGGTCCCGAGGGTGCCGCCATCGAGGTGCGCCTGACCGCGCTGACCGGCGACGTGCGGATGTTCCGCCCGTTCACCCAGCAGTCCGGCCGCTGGCTCGACTTCAGCACGATGCCGTCGATGGCCCCGCGCCTGGTGCTGAACCAGGAGGCCGCGAAGGGCTTCGACCGCTACCGGGTCCCCGCCGAGATGCGGGTCACCGGCGCCTCCGCCAACCTGACCCCGCAGCTCATCGGCGTCATCGACGACGGCGACCAGCAACCCCGCGCGTACGTCCGCCTCGACGAGCTCACCAACTGGCTGTCGCCCGCGAATCTGGGCAACGGCGGCGCCGAGATGCGGGTGCTGCTGGCCCCGGAAACCCCGACCGAGCAGATCCTGACCACCAAGCTGCGCGGCGCCGGCGTCGAGACCTACGTGTCCACCGTCGAATCCCGCAAGCACCGCCAGAAGGAGCTGACGCTGATGCGCCTGATCTTCTTCTCGATGGCGGGCCTGGTGCTGCTGATCGGCGTGGCCGGCATCCTCAACGTCGGCCTGGCCACCGTGGGCGAACGGATCGAGGAGTTCGCCCTGCGCCGCGCCGTGGGTACCCCGCGAATGCTGCTGGCCGGCATTGTTCTCGCCGAAACGTTGCTGACCGGCCTGCTCACGGCCGCGGCCGCGATCGGCGTGTGCGTAGCCGGCCTGAAAGCCGTGTCGATGCTGATCGGCGACAGCGAACCGCTGCTGCACAACGTCCAGTTCCCGTGGGAGGCCGGCGTGGCCGGCATCCTCGCCGGCATCGTGGCGGGCATCCTGGGCGGTTTCGTCCCCGCCCTGCGAGCAGCCGGCATCCCGATCGCCACCGTCATGCGTGCCTGACTTTTGTGGCTGACGGACCGGCTGCCCGCCCGGGCGGCCGGTTCAGCCGCCGTTGTACTGCATCCAGGCGCCGTCGCCCGCGCATTTGGTCACGGTGGGATTGACGGTGTAATAGAGATAGACGCAGATGTACGGGCGTATCCAGAGCGCGTTCGTGTTGCTGGTGAGGCTGTGTCGCAATACCGAATCATCGGCGCCGGTGTTGCCGGCGGTGTCCAGGGCTTCGTTCAATATGTTCGGACTGGATCCGAAAAAGTAGTAGTTGCGATAATAGAAGCCGGCCGCATGGGCGGGCGTGGCCGAAATCGTCACCAGCGACACGACGACGGTCAGAAATACGGACGCTTTTCTGAGGATTCTGCGCAGGGCATTCTTGCCGTGCATGAGCGGCCTCTCATTATCGGTTTCTGCCGATAATCCTGGACGCTAACATCCACGATGGACAGAGTCGATACCCGCGTGATGAACCGGGTAAGTCTCCGCGATTATCCGGTCGCTGCCCGGGTGCCGCGCATGACCGGCAGGGCGGTGGCGGCCAGGGCGATCACGGCGCAGGTGGCGATCACGGTGGCGGCGGTGCCCCACGGGATGACCAGCGGGACCGGGCGGCTCAGCTCCGCCTCGACGGCCGCGCGGAAGCCGCCGAGCGAGGCCACGGCCACGGCGCCGCCCAGCATGGTGCCGACGGCGACGGCCAGCAGCGCCTCGGCCGACGTGACCCGCAGGATCTGGCCGCCCGATGCTCCGGACAGCCGCAGAGTGCGGAACTCGGGGCGGCGCGCGGCCGTCGCCATCAGCAGCGTGTTGGCCACGGCCAGACCGGTGTAGCCCACGGTGAGGCCGATCAGCACCGCGAGGAACAGATCGACCAGCTCACCCTCCTCGTCAAGGTCGGCCTGCACGTAGTCCCGGGCCGTCATGGCCCGCGCCCCGACCGCGGCGACCGGCGAGCCGCTGAGCAGGACGGCCTCGGTCAACGCGGCCGGATCGTGCCGGCGAACCAGTTCGCGGGGCACCAGCATGCCGGGCCCGGCCTCAGCCCGGACCGCCCGAACGACCATGCGTGAGGTGCTCCCGTCCGCCCACCGGAGGTCAACGCCGTCGCCGGCCGAGGCCCGCAATTCGGCCGCGGTCGCCTTGTCGAGCACCATCCCGCTACCGCTGGCCGGGCCGGCGGCGTAATACCCGGCCGTGGTGCCGCCGTGCGTTATCAGGACGCGAGTGGGGAGCTGTGACGTGCCGGTCTGGGCGGCGACGGCCGCTTCGGTCAGGCCGGGGGTGCCGTCGGGGGCGAGGACCGTGGCGGCCGGGATCTTGTCGGCGTCGGCCGCGCCCTGCACGCCGTCGATCGTGGCGACCGTGCCGGTCAGCAGCACCGTGAAGCCGACCGTCAGCAGCACCGGCGCCGCCGTGGACGCCACCCGCCGCACGGCCACCAGGGTGCCCTCGCGGACCAGCATGCCGATGGCGGCCCGCCGCCACGGCCACGTCACCACGCGCACCAGCGGCACGATCACCACCGGTGCCAGCAGCGCCGCCGCGGTCAGCAGGAGCATCGCGGCGCCGAGACCCGCCGTTGACCGGTCGGTTACCGGCATCGACGGCATCTTCGCCAGCAGGAAGGCGCCGAGCGCCGCCGTCGCGCCACCCGCTGTCCAGCGCAGCGGGGTCATCGCCCGCCGTTCGACGGCTGCCTCCCGCAGGGCGTCGAGTGCGGGCACCCGGCTGGACCGCCGGGCCGCGGCCCCGACACCGGCCAGGGCGACCAGCACGCCGAGGACGAACGAGCCGGCCAGGGCCAGCGGCTGCATGGTCACGGTGTACCCGGCCGGCTCCAGGCCCACGCCGACGAGCGGGCCGGCCAGCAGCGGAGCCGTGAGTGCCCCGAGCGGAAGGCCGGCCAGGGCGGCCAGCACCGCGACTACGAGCGTCTCCGCATACATCAACCGGCGCACCTGCCCGGGCGTCGCGCCGACCGCACGCAGCAGGCCGATCTCGCGGCGGCGCTGGGCGGCACTCAGCGCGCACGTCGAGGCCACCACGAACACCGCGACGAAACCGCCCAGGCCGACCATCGCGATCAGCAGCTGCGCGCCGAGCCAGCGCACCCGGGTCACGGCGGCCGGCTCCAGCGAGTTGCGGTCGTGGCCGGCCACCACCTCGCCCGCCGCCCCGACGACGTCGCGCGCGGCGGTGGCCACCTGAGCGGCGTCGCCGTCGACCGTGAGGCCGATGACGCGGACGCCGGACGACATGGTCAGGGCGGCCGGGTCGGCGACGTAGAAGCCGGGGCCGTCGACCGTGCCGGTCACCGTCCAGGTGGCCGGGCCGGCGGCGGTGAGCACCTCGATGCGGCTGCCCGGCGCCGCGCCGTCGACCGCGACCTCGTCCGGACGGCGCGGCGGCGTGCCCGCGGACAGCCGGTAGCCGCCGAGCCGCGCCGAGGACCAGGCGTGCCCGTCGAGCAGGGCATCGGTGGGATCGCCGGTCGGCCGCCCCGCGACGACGCGCTGCACGTAGAAGACCGGGTCGGCGGCGGCCGCCGTCACGCCGGGCAGGGCGGCCAGCCGGGCCGACAACCGGGTGGCCTCGGCGGCCGTCCAGGACTGGTATTCCGGCTCGCCGTAACTGTTCTTGCCCACCGACGGGGAGCGGACCAGCACCGGCGACGCCGAATATCGCTCCGGCGCCTCGGGCCGGGAGGACAGGTAGATCGTGGTGGAACCGGCCACCAGCGCCACGCCCAGGGCGATCGCCACGAACGTGCCGGCGAAACCGCCGAACCGGTGCCGCACCATGTGCCAGGCGAGGCTCACGACATGACCTCTTCCAGGTGGGCCGTGCGGACCGCGATCTCCTGCGCCCCGGACGGACCGTCGAGCGAATCGACGAGGCGGCCGTCGGCCAGGAAGACAACCCGGTCGGCGTGCGCGGCCGCGAACGGGTCGTGCGTGACCATCACGACGGTCTGGTCGTGCCGGTCGACCGCCGCCCGCAGAAGCCGCAGCACCTCCCGGCCCGACGCGGCGTCGAGCGCACCCGTCGGCTCGTCGGCGAACAACACCGCCGGGCGGGTGACGAGGGCCCGGGCGATCGCCACCCGCTGCTGCTGGCCGCCGGACAGCTCGCCCGGCCGGTGCCCGGCCCGGTCGGCCAGGCCGACCTCACCCAGCATCGCGGTGACCTCACCCGGTTCCGGTTTCCGGCCGGCCAGGCGCAGCGGGAGCGCCACGTTCTGCGCGGCGGTCAGCGCCGCGATCAGGTTGAACGCCTGGAACACGAAGCCGACCCGGGCCCGGCGCAACCTGGTCAGCGCCCGCTCGGACAACCCGCCCACCGGCGTGCCGTCGATGATCACCTCGCCGCCGGTGGCCCGGTCGAGGCCGGCCGCGCAGTGCAGCAGCGTCGACTTGCCCGACCCGGACGGGCCCATCACCGCGGTGAACGTGCCGGCCGGGAAGACCACGTCCAGCGCGTTCAGCGCGGTCACCGCACGCTCGCCGGACCCGTAAGTCTTGGAGACACCACGCAGCTCGACAGCCGGTGGTGTGTTCGCCCTTGTCATGGCGACCAGCTAACCGGGCCGGCAGCGGCGGCACAGTAGTGCTGGATGGAGTCTTGAGGGTATATCCAGCACTACCGACAGCGACATCAGCGGCGGGCTACTGTGGCCGGTCCTCCAGGCATTCCCGAAGGCGGCCGGAGGCCGCAGAAAGGTCCCATTCCCACCCTTGCGCGTACGCGGCGGCGAATTCCTCGGCACCCAGGGCGGCCTCGCCCCGGCGGGTGAGTTCGCGCACCTGTGGATCGGTGCGGTCGTGGGTGCCCCGCAGCCGGGCGGCGGCGCCGAGCAGCGTGGCCGACTCGTCCGGCCGCACCCGAGCGGCGGCGTGCACCGCCACCCCGGACAGGACCGGCAGTTCCCCGGTGGCCAGCGCGGCGGCGTACGCCTGGCGCAGCGCCTGGTCCGCGCCGGGCAGATCGCCGCGGGCCAGGCCGAGCGCGGCCCGTGCGCCGCCGGCCAGTGCGCGGGCGTGGTCCACGGCGAAGCCGGTGCTGCCGCGCAGCCCCCGGTCGGCGTCGTCGAGCAACATCCCGGCCCGGTCCAGATCGCCGAGCCGCACCCGGAGGCCGGCCTCCCGGATGTCGATCAGGACCAGCATCTCCGTGGCCGACGCGTGCAGCGCCCGCTCCCGCGCGGAGGCGATCATCGCCAAGGCCCGGCCGGTGTCGTCGCGCCGAAGGTGCACGTCGATCCAGCGCAGGTCGCTGTAGAGCTGGTCGCCGAGGCCGAGCCCGCCGAACTCCCCGGTCAGCGTCCGGGCCTCGCGCAGGTCGGCCAGCGCGCCGTCGAGGTCGTCGTACCGCCGCAGCTGGGCACGCATCGGCAGGGTCGCGGCCTGACCCCAGCGGTCGCCGGCCTGCCGGAATCCGGCCAGGGACGCCTCCACGTATGCCCGCATCCGGGTGGGCTCGCCGGCGTTCTCGGCGATCTCGGCCAGGAACATGTTGGCCAGCCCGGACAGCCACCCGTCGGCACCGTCGGCCAGGCTCTGGAAGATCGCGAGCGCGGCCGCCGGCTCCAGCAGGAAGAGCAGCACCGGGCCGAACACCCGGTAGTGACCCGGCAGTTCCGGGCGGTCGACCAGACGGGCGGCCAGCTCCCGCATCTCCACCCGGTCGTCGGCGGCCTCGCCGGCGGTGATCCCCGACTGGATGTCCGCCCGGTTGAGCAGGTAGACGGCTCGCGCGCAGTCCCGCTCGGGCGAGGCCGCGCCGCCGGGCACGGCCAGGGCCTCGCCGAGCCAGTAGGCGCCGTCGGGCTGGCGGCCGGCCATCTGCCAGTACCAGGTCAGGGCCAGGGCCAGGGCGATCGCGCCGGCCGGGTCGTGGCCGGCGCACCGGTGGCGCAGGGCGGCGAGCGCGTTGTCGTACTCGGCGCCGATGACGTCCATGGCCGCCAGTTGGCCGGGACCGCGCAACCGCGGGTCGTGGCGGGCGATCAGCTCGGTGACGTGGGCGCCGGCCAGGTCCCGGGCGGTGCCGAGGTCGCCGGTGCCGGTGAGCCGGTCGATGCCGTACTCGCGGATGGTTTCCAGCATGCGGTATCGGCCGGCGCCGGCCGCCAGCTGCAGCAGCGAGCGGTCGACGAGCATGGCGAGCAGGTCCGGGATGTCGGCGGCGGGCACGGTGGTGCCGGCGCAGACGGCGGCGGCCGAGGCCGGCGTGACGCCGCCGGGCAGGACCGAGATCCGTTCCGCGACGGTGCGCTCGGCCCCGTCGAGCAGGTCCCAGCTCCAGGCGATGACCGCGCGCAGAGTGCGGTGCCGGGGCGGGGCGGTGCGACTGCCGGTGGTGAGCAGCCGGAACCGGTCGGAGAGCCCGTCGGCCAGGTCGGCCAGGGACAACGTCCGCAACCGGGCAGCGGCCAGTTCGAGGGCCAGCGGCATGCCGTCCAGGCCGCGGACCACGTCGATGACCTGCGAAAAAGTCAACCGATCAAGATCAAATCCGGGGCGTACGGCGGCCGCCCGCTCGACGAAGAGACGCACCGATGCCGTACGCCGGGATTCCTCGAGGCCGTCGCCCGCCTCGGGCAGCGTCAGCGGTCCGAGTGGCACCAGCGTCTCACCGTCGACCGTGAGGGGTTCGCGGCTGGTGGCGAGCACGCGCAGCCCGGGGCAGCGGGCCAGCAGCGCCGCGACCAGGTGGGCCACCGCGTCGATCAGGTGCTCGCAGTTGTCGACGAGCAGCAGGCTCTCCCGGCCGCCGAGCTCGCCGGCGAGAACGTCCAGCTCGTCACCCTCGGCGAACCTGCGGGCGTCCAGCATCGAGCCACCGCGCAGCCCGATCCCGGCGAGCACGGCCGCGGCGACCTTCGCGGGTTCGGTGACCGGCGCGAGGTCGACGAGCCACGCTCCGCCGGGGTGCCGGCGGGCCGCTTCCAGCGCGAGCCGGGTCTTCCCGGCGCCACCCGGGCCGAGGACGGTGACCAGGCGCCCGGCGGCGAGCAGGGTGCCGATCCGGGTGAGGTCGTCGTCGCGGCCGACGAAGCTGGTCAGCGGCGCGGGCAGACCCGGTGGCCGGATCCGCGGGGTTTCCACCGCCGGGACGGCCTCAGCCGGTCCGGGACGCAACAGCCGCAGGTGGCGTTCGCGCAGGGCGGTGCCCGGGTCGGCGCCGAGGACGTCGGCCAGGGACTCGCGGATCTGCTCGTAGACGGCCAGTGCCTCGGCTTGGCGCCCGGCGGCGGCGAGCGCGTCCATCAGAAGGGCGGCGGCCCGTTCGTTGACCGGCTGCTCGGCCACCAACCCGGTCAGCCGGGCGGCGGCCGCCTCGACCCGGCCCACTGACAGCTCGGCCGCGGCCAGGTCAGCGACCACCTCGACGGACAGCTGTGCCAGCCGGGTCGCGACCGTGGGTGCGACCGCCGCGACGACCGCGGGTTCGGCGCCGGGACGGTCCACCCACAGTGCCACCGCCTCGGTGAGCGCGGCGCCGGCGGCCTGTGCGGCGCCGGCCCGCAGCCGTTCCCGGCCGGCCGCGGCGAGCTGTTCGAAGTGCAGCGCGTCCACCTCGGCCGGGTCCACGGCCAGCCGGTAGCCGCCGGCGACCTGCTCGACCACACCGGTTGGCAGGCCGGAGGCCGTGCCGGCCGGGGCGAGGGCGCGGCGCAGCCGGGAGACGAGGGTCTGCAGGGCGGCGGCCGGCCCGGACGGCGGCTGG
This sequence comes from Paractinoplanes tereljensis, assembly GCF_016862435.1. Taxonomy (GTDB): domain Bacteria; phylum Actinomycetota; class Actinomycetes; order Mycobacteriales; family Micromonosporaceae; genus Actinoplanes; species Actinoplanes tereljensis. The sequence goes on along the minus strand of NZ_BOMY01000034.1, from coordinate 208,212 downwards.
TCCGGCCAGATCGCGTCGACAAGCACGGCGGGCTCGACCGCGCGGCCACCGGCGAGCGCCAGCCGGACGAGCAGGCCCTGCAACCGCGCCCCGGGGACGGGCAGGACGGCGTCGCCGACCGACACCTGGAACGCGCCGAGCAGCGTGACGCGTACCCGTACCTCGCTCCTCATGCCTTTGATCTTTGCGCCCGCACCGGCACCGGCCCAAATCAGCCGGCCGTGTCAGTCCGGTGTTTGCCGCGTGTCAGCGGCCCGCCGGAGTCTTCGCACGGCCATCACGAACGACGGAGGAAACGTTGAGCGACATCAATTCCGCAACACCCCGGAGCCGGGCGGCCGGGCTGGCCCTCATGGCCGGCGGGGGCATCTACTTCGGGACCGAGTTCATCGCCGCGGCGGCGTGGACGGATCCGCCTTACAGCTACACGTATCACTGGATCAGCAACCTCGGGGTGCACGGCCCCTCGACCGCGTTCGGGCAGTTCATGTACTCGCCGCTGGCCTGGGTGATGAACACCGGCTTCGTGCTGTTCGGGCCGGTCGTGCTGGCCGGTGTCCTGCTGCTGCGGGGACTGCCGGGCCGGCGGCGGTGGGCGCCGGTCGTGACCGCCGTGCTGCTGGCGGTCGGCAGCATGCTGGTGGGACTGTTCCCCGGATCCGCGGAGGCGTTCGACGACGGTACGGGCGTCTTCCACGGGCTTGGGGCTTTCGCGGCATTCGTCGGCGGGAACGTGCTGGCGATCCTCCTCGGCCGGCGGCACCGCCTCCTCGGGGTTTCCCGCGCCCGGGGGAGAGCCCTGGTGGGGCTCGGGATCCTCGGCGTCGTCTCGCTGGTGGCGTTCATGGCCGACCTGTCCACGGGCGACGGCGTCCTCATCGGCCTCGTCGAACGCGGCGTCATCTATCCGTATCTGATCGGATTCATCGTCCTGGGCGCCGCGCTGAACGCTCCCCGGAAAGGTATATCCAGCACTACCGACACGGATGCGCAGCCCCGGTAGCGTCGCCCCCATGCCGGTTCGCAACGCGCTCGAGGCGCTCACGATGCGGCCGACACATTTCCTGTGCTCGGCCTGGCCGTGGCGGTCGCTGGCCTATCTGGCCGGTGGCGCGTTGCTGGGGTTCGCGACGATTCTCGCGGTCGTGGGCCTGGTGCTGGCCGGCATCGTGCTGTCGGTCGTGGTGGTCGGCATCGCGGGCTACATCGCGACGGTCCTGTCCGGGGTGGCGGTCGGGCGGCTCGAGCGGTGGCGGATGCGGCTGGTCGACAACAACGCCCTGCCCGACCCGCACCGGCCGGCGCCCCGGGCCGGCATCCGGGCCTGGGTGACGCTGCGGCTGCGTGAGCAGGCGACGTGGCGCGAGCTGGGTTACACGATGCTGTCCGCGCTGATGCTGTGCTGGATGGACGCTCTCGTCGTGGGCCTGGCGATCTATCTGCCGTCGATGCTGCTGCTGGGCCCGTTCTACCTTGACGACGAACCGCTCTACTTGTCAGTGCCGATCGCGTTGGCGGGCATCCCGCTCGCCGTCGTCGCCGCCTATCCGGTGACCGCGTGGGCCGGTGCCCGCGCGGCCATGGCCCGGGCGATCCTGGCGCCACGCATCCACGACGCCGACACCAAGCTGGTCGAGGTGACGCAGTCCCGGGCGCGGCTGGTGGACGCGTTCGAACTGGAGCGGCGGCGCATCGAGCGCGACCTGCACGATGGCGCCCAGCAGCGCCTGGTCGCCCTCACCATCCAGCTGGGCATGGCCCGGCTCGAGCTGCCCGCCGGCTCGGCCGCCGACGCCCAGCTGGCCCGCGCCCACGAACTGGCCAAACAGGCCCTGACCGACGTGCGCGAGCTGATCCGCGGCGTGCACCCGAAGGTGCTGACCGACCGCGGCCTGGAGGCCGCCGTCGGCGAGGTGGCCAGCTCCGCGCCGATGCCGGTCGACGTGCGCATCCGGCTGCCCGGGCGGCTGCCGTCGACGGTCGAGGTGACCGCCTACTTCGTGGTGGTCGAGGCGCTCACTAACGTCGCGAAGCACAGCGCCGCCCAGCGCGCCGCGGTGACGGCCGAGGTGACCGGCGACCGCCTGGTCCTCGAGGTGCGGGACGACGGCCGCGGCGGCGCGAACCCGTCGAGCGGTTCCGGCCTGGTCGGCCTGGCCGACCGCGTCGCCACCGTCGACGGCGCGGTGGCCCTGTCCAGCCCACCGGGCGGCCCCACCCGCCTACGCGTGGAGATCCCCATGCCCCCGTGAGAGGACCTTGCGGCCCCGGGCCGAGCCGGGGCCGGGCCGGGCCGAGCCGGCGCCGTTAGGCGCTGATGGCGTCGATCAGGTCGCCGACCGGGCGGTCGGGGAGGGCCCGGGCCACGTCGGCCACGGCGACGATGCCGACCAGCCGATTGCCGTCGATCACCGGCAGGCGGCGGACCCGATGGTCGGCCATCGCGCGCAGCACCTCGGCGGCGTCGTCGTCGGCGCCGATGGTGACCAGCTTGCCCTGGGCCAGCTCGCCGGCGGTGACCTCCTTCGGGTCGCGGCCCTTGGCGATCGCCTGCGTGACGATGTCGCGGTCGGTGACCATGCCCTTCAGGGTGTCGTCGGCGCCCCAGATCGGGAGGGAACCGACGTTCAGGTCGGCCATCTTGCGGGCGGCGTCGGCCAGGCTCTCGTTCTCGCCGACACAGGTGACGTCGGGTGTCATCATCTCGCGCGCGGTCGTCATGAACCGGGTCTCCATTCCATGGGGGTGAATGCGTTCGGTAACTACCCGCTTGCGCACGGAACTACCCGCCGGTGGCCGAAGCCGCACGAGAGTGGCACAAACTTCCGGCGAAAAGGACGAAACAACACGGTGACCTTGTGTTACTTCGGTCGGCCCGAGGGTAAGCGGGACGCACTGCTACCACGAGTTACCTGATGAGGGACGGTTCAGATGGCCAGCTCCAAGCCGAGGCGCGTGCGCAAGGACGTCGCCGACGCGGCCGCCAAGAAGGACACGGTCCCGGGCTCCCCGGGAAGCGGGGCGCCGACCTTGGCGGAGCCGACCACGCCGCGCAGCCCACTGCCCCCGAAAGGCGAGCAGGGCACCCCCGCGCCGATGACGCCCACCGGCGCGTCGACCGGCCTGCCGCCGACCGCGAACGGCCAGCAGGGCGACTACCTCACCGCGTCGAACGGTGCGCGGCTGCGGGACACCGACCACTCGCTGAAGGCGGGGCGGCGCGGACCGACCCTGCTGCAGGACCACCACCTCCGCGAGAAGATCACCCACTTCGACCACGAGCGCATCCCGGAGCGGGTGGTGCACGCTCGCGGCACCGGCGCGCACGGCACGTTCACCGGGTACGGCACGGCCGACGGGGTGACCCGGGCCGGTTTCCTGGCCAAGGGCAAGGAGACGCCGGTCTTTGTGCGGTTCTCCACCGTTCTCGGTTCCCGGGGATCGGCCGACACCGTGCGGGACACCCGCGGCTTCGCGACCAAGTTCTACACCGACGAGGGCACCTTCGACCTGGTCGGCAACAACATCCCGGTGTTCTTCATCCAGGACGCGATCAAGTTCCCGGACATCATCCACGCCGCCAAGCCGCACCCGGACCGGGAGATCCCGCAGGCGCAGAGCGCGCACGACACGTTCTGGGACTTCGTCTCGCTGCACACCGAGGCGCAGCATCACACCATCTGGAACATGTCCGACCGCGGCATCCCGCGTTCCTACCGAACCATGGAGGGTTTCGGGGTCCACACGTTCCGCCTGGTCAACGCGGCCGGCGACACCACCCTGGTCAAGTTCCACTGGAAGCCGAAGCTGGGCGTGCACTCCCTGGACTGGGAGGAGGCGCAGATGCTGGCCGGCCTGGACCCCGACTTCCACCGCCGCGACCTGTACGACGCCATCGAGTCCGGTGCGTTCCCCGAGTACGAGCTGGGTCTGCAACTGTTCCCGGACATGCCCGACGAGACCTTCGGCGACATCGACCTGCTCGATCCGACCAAGTTCGTTCCGGAGGAGCTGGCGCCCGTACAACTGGTGGGTCGTCTTGTTCTTGATCGGACGCCGACGAACTTCTTCGCCGAGACCGAGCAGGTCGCCTTCCACCTCGGCAACCTGGTGCCCGGCATCGACGTCACCAACGACCCGCTGCTGCAGGGGCGGCTGTTCTCCTACGGCGACACCCAGCTCACCCGCCTGGCCGGGCCGAACTTCGCGCAGATCCCGATCAACCGGCCGCACGTCCCGGTCAACGACATGCTCCGGGACGGCTTCCACCAGCAGGCCGTGCACGGCGGGGTCGCGCCCTACCACCCGAACTCGCTGGACGGCGGCAACCCGTTCGAGGCCGGCGACGACGAGCAGGCGTTCCTCGACGTGCCGGTGACGGTGGCCGAGGCGCCGAAGATCCGGGCCAACCCGGTGTCCTTCGACGACCACTTCAGCCAGGTCCGGCTGTTCTGGCGGAGCATGAGCCCGGTCGAGAAGGAGCACATCGTCCGGGCCTACACGTTCGAGCTGGCCAAGTGCTACGAGCAGACGATCAAGGAGCGTCAGCTGCAGTGCCTGGCCAATGTCGACCCCGAGCTGTGCGAGCAGGTGGCGACCGGCCTCGGCCTGCCGGTTCCGAAGCCGACCAAGGAGTTGACCGAGGAAACGCCGAGCCCGGTGCTGTCCCAGATCGGCCGGGAGTGGCCGTCGGACGGCCGCACCATCGGCATCGTGGTGGACACCGACGCCCCCGACGCCGGCCTCGGCGACGTGCGGGCCGCGGTGTTCGCCGCCGGCATGGTGCCGCTGCTGATCGCCGCGCACGGTGGCACGGTCGGCGACCTGCCGGTGCAGCGCACGTTCGCCACGGCACGCTCGGTCGAGTTCGACGCGATCATCCTGACCGGCGCCCCGGCCCCGGCCCCGGACGCGATTCCGGCCCGCGATGCCAAGGCCGGCGCCAAGGCCAACGGAAAAGCCAACGGAAAAGCCAACGGCAAGGCGAAAGGAAAGGCGATCGACCCGCGAGTTCTGCTGCTGGTGGAGGAGAGCTGGCGGCATGCCAAGGCGGTCGTGGCCTGGGGAGCCGGCGCGGCCGTCCTGGAGGCAACCGGCATGGTCGGCTCGCCCGGCGTGCTCGTCGCCGACTCGGGCGAGGCCGCCCTCGCCGAACTGCAGCGACTCCTCCCGGCCCACCGCGTCTGGGAGCGCTTCCCGGCCACGATCAGCTAGGCGGGTTCCACCGCACGCGGGCCGGCCCCGGCAAGATCGGAGGTCGGCCCGGTCGGCGCCGGCGAAATCCGGGGCCGAGCTTTTGGAGAATACGGGCGCCGAAGGTTCCGTGGCGCACGGCGACCCAGGACGGGGCCGAGGCCGTTGCGCCACTTTCGCGTGGGGCGGTCGGCAAGGCCGCCCGGAGGCGCCGGGTGCCGGTCCGCCGTACCGTTGGCGGGGTGCTTCTCATCTTCGGACTTCGCAGTAAGGACAGGATCATCGGGTCGCGGCTCGGGCGGTGCGAGGTCTGCGGCGCCGCGGCCGCGCAGACGCTCGTGCGGCGTACGACCAAGTTCAGTCTGTTCTTCGTGCCGCTGTTCCCGGTCCGGGCCGCGCGCTACTTCGTGACCTGCACCAACTGCGGCCGTGTCCGGAACGCCGCCGCCGACGAGATGGTCGCGGCCTGATCGCATGGACGGCCGGAACTGGTTTCTGCTCGGCGCTCCGTGGGACTGTTCGGGCACCGGCCGGGGCGAGGCCGACGCACCGGCGGCACTACGGACGGCCGGCCTGAGCCGGCGCGTAGACGTCGATCTGGGCGACGCCGCGACCGTCATCTCCGACTCCCGCCGCGACGAGCAGACCGGGGTCCGGGCACTGCCCGGGACCGTGGCGGCGGCGCAGGCCCTGGCGGCGGCGCTGGGTGCCGGCACGCGCGCCCATCCCGAGCGCCGCCCGCTGGTCATCGGCGGCGACTGCAGCCTGCTCCTCGGCGTCTTCGCCCACCTCCGCCAAGCTATCGGCCAGGTCGGACTGTGGTTGGTCGACGGCCACCCCGACTACCTCGATGCCCACGCCTCGGACACCGGCGAGACCGCCGACCTCGAACTAGCCGTGCTCACCGGCGCGGGGCCGGCCGCCCTGACCGGCCTGGCGCAGGCATTGCCGATGGTGGAGGCCAGCCACGTAGCCCTGATCGGCCATCGCACCAGCGGCCTCGACCCCGCGTCCGCGGCGGAACTGGCCGGCCTGCCGCGGGAGGTGCTCGAGATCGGCGCGCCCGAGGTGATCAGAGACCCACACACCGCCGGGAGTCAGGCCACGGCCTGGGCCGAGCGCCTGCGAATGCCGATGTGGCTCCACCTCGACGTGGACGTCCTGGACCCGTCGAGCCTGCCCGCGGTGACCTACCCGCAACCCGGCGGCCCCGACCTCGACCAGCTAGCGGCACTGCTCACCCCACTCGCGACAGCGCCCGACCTGCTCGGCGTAAGCATCGCCGACTTCCGCCCGGATCTCGACCCCGAAGGCCACTTCGCCGCCGCCTTGATCAGGCTGCTCGACCGGGCGCTGTGAAGCCCGAATGCCGAACGGCGGCGCTTTCCGGGCTGAACGAGCCGTCAGCGCGTGGCAGTTCGCTGCTGCCGTTCTGCCTGTCAGGTGGTTCGGCTTTCCCGGCAATGGTCTGATGAGAACGGGCCGCACCCGATCGGGCTGGGGACAGGGAACCAAGCTCGGCACGGGTGAGGGCGAGGCCGGTGCGATGCCCGAGCCAGACCTGCCGACGGAAAGGTCGACATGACCGAGCAGCAACCGGTGGCCGAACTGGGCGCCTTCAGCAGCGCCGATGCCGTCGCGACGCCGTGGGACCAGGCCCGGGCCGCCCTGCAGGACGCGCAGGTGTTTTGGTTGTCGACGGTCCGCCCGGACAGGCGACCGCACGTCACCCCGTTGCTGGCGGCCTGGATGGACGGCGCCCTGTACTTCTCCACCGGCCCCGAGGAACGCAAAGCCAAGAACCTCGCCCACAACCGGCAGTGCGTTCTGACGACCGGGAACAACACGCTGGACGGACTGGATCTCGTGGTGGAGGGCGCGGCCGCGGAGGTGAACGATGAGGCCGAGCTTCGAAGGCTCGCCGACACCTTCGAGGTGAAGTACGGAAGGCACTTCACCGCACCCGAGGGCACCTGGTTCGGTCTGGGCGACGCGATCCGCAACGCCGACATCCCGGTGTACCGGGTCGCACCCACGACCATCTTCGGATTCGGCAAGGGCGAGCAGTACAGCCAGACTCGGTGGCGCTTCCGGGACTAGGGCCTACGTCCGTCGGTCGAGGGCGGTGACGAAAGCGGCGACAAATCCAGGGCCGGGCTGCTCCACGAGGTCAGCCTATTGGCTCGCGCCTAAGGGCTGACACTCTGCCGCAGGCGACGCTCGGGAGCAGATAGCCGTTTCCGTGCCAGGTCGTTGGGTGGATCACTTGATGCCGGCTGCCGCGTCCAGTTCCTGGAGTAGGTTGTGGGCGGCCAGTTCGATGGCCTTGTGTCGCCATTCCGCGGCGCGGTAGACGCAGGCGATCAGGCCGCTGCGGTGCAGGCGGCGCAGGTCGCCGTAGGCGAAGGCGTACCGGGCCTTGGTCTCGTCCGCGGCGCCGTCGGTCAGGCCGAGGTGCCAGGACGCGTATTCCTCCCAGGAATGTTTGTCGAGGAACGCGTTCTCGGCGTCGGCGCGTGGCTGCACACCGCCCCAGTCGCTGTCCAGCACGTACTGTTTCGAGGCGATGAGCTGTCGAGCCCGTTGCAGCGCCGCCTCGTTCACTTCGTACTTGGCCATGACCTTTCCTTACCCAGCGGTGGTCAGCTCTTGGCGCCGTAGTTCATGGTGTCCGGGTTTGCTCCCGTGCGTCCCTTGTCGCCGCGGTCGAGGGCGGTGATGCTGCCCATCGCGCCGCCGTCGAGCTCGAAGTCGAAGATCTCGAAGTTCTCGCGGACCCGCTCGGCCGTCTTCGACTTCGGGAAGATGATGTCGCCGCGCTGGATGTGCCAGCGCAGGACGACCTGCGCCGGGGTCTTGCCCGTCTGGCGGGCGATCTCGGTGATCACCGGGTCGGTCAGAACTTCGCCCTGGGCGATCGGGGAGTACGCCTCGGTCGCGATCTCGTTGTCCGCGTTGTACGCACGCAGAGCGTCGTTGGTCAGGTACGGGTGCACTTCGATCTGGTTGACCGCCGGGCGGACCTGGGTTTCGGCGCGCAGCCGGCCCAGGTGGTGCGGGGTGAAGTTCGAGACGCCGATCGAGCGGGCCCGGCCCTCGCGGTAGAACTCCTCGAGAGTGTTCCAGGTCTGCACGAAGTCACCGCCGTAGCTGGCCGGCATCGGCCAGTGGATGAGGAACAGGTCGACGTAGTCGGTGCCGAGCGCCTTGAGGGTGTCGTCGAACGCGCTGCGGGCGTCGTCGGGCTCGTGGAAGCCGTTGTTGAGTTTGCTGGTGATGAAGAACTCGCTGCGGTCCAGGCCGGAGTTGTTCACGGCCTCGCCCACGCCGGCCTCGTTGCCGTACATCTGGGCGGTGTCGATGTGCCGATAGCCGATCTCGATGGCCGTCTCGACCGCCGCGCGAGTCTCCTCCGGCGGCACCTGGAAGACGCCGAAGCCCAGCTGCGGGATGGTACGTCCGTCGTTGAGCGAGATGGTCGGAATGGTGGAACTCATGGTTCTCCTCGTGCTCGGCCGGGGTGCTCTACCCGAGTCATACCCGCTGAGCGGGCCGATCCACCGGTTCGGCCCGCTCAGCGCGGTGGCAACCCCGCGCCGCCGCCGGTCGGGGTGCACAGCGAGGTCTGGTCCAATGTTCCGGCCGGGCTGGTCAGCCGCGTGGCGCGTGGACGATTTTGTCGGCGGCGATGGTCATGATCAGGCGCACCTGGTCGCGGCCGCCGAACCAGGGGTAGGGCCGGCCGAGGTATTTGTGGGCCAGTTCGTCGATGTGTTCGGCGCCGTTCTTCGGAGTCACGTCGATGACCTGGCCCTTCACCGAGTAATAGTCGGTCACGTCGTCGGGGTCGGTCACGATTACCGATACGCGCGGGTCCCGCTCGACGTTGCGGACCTTTCGGAAGCCCTCCACCGTGTTGATCACGATGTGCTCGCCGTCCGTGTCGACCCATGTCTCCGTCAGCTGCGGCGAACCGTCCGGGTCGACGGTGGCGATGAAGCACGGACTCGGCCGGCGCAGGAGGGCGAGCAGGCCTTCGGGCAAGGTCATCATGGGGCAACCGTACGTCGGTGGGCCGGCCACGTACGAGCGAACGCCGATGGCGAGTTCGGCTCGTCCGATCTCCGGCAGGCCGACGCCTTCTTTTCAGCCATGCACTAGCGGATACCCTGCCTGGGCCGATGGAAAAGAGGATCTGCGGTGCGGGTGGTGATCGCCGAGGATGGGCTGATCGTGCGGGAAGGCGTTGCCGGCATGCTGCGGCGCTTCGGGCACGACGTGGTGGCGGCGGTGGGGGACGCGGCGGCGCTGGTGGCCGCAGTGGTTGAGCACCGGCCGGACATCGTGGTCACCGACGTGCGGATGCCGCCGGGGTTCAGTGATGAAGGGCTGCAGGCCGCTATCGCGCTGCGGGCCGCCGACCCGGAACTGCCGGTGGTGGTTCTCAGTCAGTTCGTGGCGCCTACCTACGCGGCCGAGTTGCTCGACTCGGGACGGTCGGCCGGGGTCGGCTACCTGCTCAAGGACCGGGTGGGTGACGTGGCCGAGTTCGTCGAGGCGCTGGAGGCGGTGGCCGGTGGGCAGACCGTGGTCGACCCGGAGGTGGTCCGGCAGATGCTGGGGCGCCGCAAGGACCCGCTGCGCACGCTGACCGCCCGGGAGCGGGAGGTGCTCGGGCTGATGGCCGAGGGCCGGTCGAACACGGCGATCGCCCGGCACCTGGTGGTCAGCGAGGCGGCGGTCGCCAAGCACATCGGCAGTGTGCTCACCAAGCTCGACCTGCCGCCGGACGCCGACGATCACCGCCGGGTCAGGGCGGTGCTGGCGTTCCTGCGGGGCTGAATCCCAGAAGAGATGGGGGAGCCGACCGCGGCCAGCAGGAAGAAGATCCACATCAGGCGGTGGTCGTAGTAGTCGCCGGAGAAGAAGCTCGCGCCCAGGATGAAGATGCCGGAGTACGCGGCCGCCCGGCTCGGCAGGGAGCGCTGCTTCTTCGGGATCCGGGCGTACTCGCGGCGCAGCGCCCACAGCGCCACCAGCAGCAGCAACAGGCCCACCGCCCCGCCCTCGGCGGCCACCGCCAGGGGCAGGTTGTGCACGTATTTCTCGCCCGGGCCGAGGTTGGTGATGGCGTAGAAGCCGTGCACCCCGACCCCGAACACGGGACTGTCCAGGAACAGGCCGGCGCCCTTCTCGTACAGCACGTCCCGGTCCGAGGTGTTGCGTTGTTGGATCGTGCCGGCCAGGAAGCGGTTGTTGATCAAGAACATGATCTGGTCGCCGAACAGCAGCCACACCACCCCGCCGACCATCGGGATGGCCGCCAGGGGCTTGACCGCGCCGTGCCGCCGCATGAAACGCACCAGGCTCGGGCCGGCCAGTAGGACGATCCCGCCGAACGCCACCAGGCCGCCCCGGGAGCCGGACGCGATCGCGCCGACCAGGAACAGCGGGGCGGCGGCCAGCCAGAGGAACTTCCCGCCGCTGCGGAAGTAGAAGTACGCGGCCGCCACCATGCCGAGCACCATGACCCGGACGTACACGTTGGGGCCGCCGCCGAACGCGGTCCAGCGCCCGGCCGCGGTGGCACCGTGACCGGACGCCGAATAGAGGAAATACAGCCAGGCGGCCACGTACTGGCTGTACATGGTCACCACGATCACCCGCTCCTGGTCCCACTCGGTGAGCGCGGTGTAGACGATCACCAGGACCACCATCGCGACCAGATCGCTGACCACGTCGTTGATGACCGCGTTGCGGGGCGCCCAGGCCGCCGACAGGATCTGGTAGCCGAACAGGATCAGGACCGGCTGCAGGGTTCGCCGGGCCGGGCCGGTGTGCAGCGGGAACACCCCGGCGTGATGGATCTCCAAGGCAAAAGCCATCAAAACCGCGGAGAAGAACAGCACGCGTACGTCGTTGAGCACCGGAACCGAGATACCGATCCGGGTGAGCGTGAAGTGGCCGGCCAGGGTAGCCACGTAACAGGCCACGATGATGACCGGACTCGGCCGGCCGCCCGAGGTCACGAGGCCCGGCGTCACGAGGTCGATTTCCGGGCCGGCGACGGGATCGCGTGCAGCAGCGCCACGTACGAGCAGGCGGCGAGGATGACGGCGGCCCCGCCGAACCCGGCCACCGCGGCCGGCCACGGTGGCAGCACCAGGCCGGTGCCGGCCGTGATCACCACCTCGGCGGCCAGGCAGCCGACCAGCAGCCAGGTGGTCACCGGGGCCGAGCGCAGCGCGTCGATGGTCGGCCGGGCGGCGTAGAACATGGCGAGCGGGATGGCCACCGGCACGCCGAAGCGGACCACGTCGTCGCCACCCCGGAACTCCTCGCCGAGGTACCAGTGCAGCACCGGCGCCGCCGTGACCACCAGCACCAGGCTGATCAGGGCGGCCACCCCGGCCGCCGCGAACGGGAGCAGGCGCAGCCCGCGGGCCAGTTCGGCGCCGAAGCCACGGCCGGTGGCTTCGGCGGCGTGCGCGTGGCCGCTGAGCCGGGGCAGCAGGACCGGGCTGAGCATGCCGAAGATCGAGCAGATCAGGGTGATCGCCGAGGTGGTGAACCCGATGTAGCCGGCCTCGGCCGCGCTGTGCGACATGCCGGCGACGTAGAACGTGGGAAAGGCGAACAGGCCGGGCAGGGCGATGTCGCCGGGGGTGCGGCGCAGCCCGTACCGGACCAGGACGCGCAAGGGGGGCGCCGGGCGCGGCCCGGCCGGCAGTTGCTCGGCGCCGCGCGGCCCCGCCTCGGCGATGCCCCACCAGGCCAGGGCGGCCATCGAGGCGCCCTGCAGGATGAGGAAGACGTCGATCCGGGTGGTCACCGCGAACGCGATGAGCGGCAGGATGCCGTACCCGCACAGCGACGCCAGGTTGGACCGGCGCACCCGGCCGCTGCCGCGCAGCGCCGCCACCGCGATGGTGAGCAGGCAGTTCCCGGCGGTCAGCACCATCACCGCGCGCACCTCGGCGCCGCCGCCGATGTGGAACAGCCGGCCCAGGTCGTCGGCGAGCACCAGGGTGAGCAGGCCGATCACGTTGAGCGCCGCGAGTTCCAGGATGAACGCCTGCCGGGCCAGCACCCGGACCTTGCGCCCGGCCCGGGGCAGGTACCGGTGCAGGGCCTGGACCATGCCGAACAGGGCGAGCGGCTGCACAGTGGAGACCACCCCGCGGGCGATCTGGTAATAGGCGAAGCCGGCCACCCCGGCGCGCCCGGCGACCAGGTGGAACAGGAACAGTCCGGAGACGAGGGTCAGCCAGTGGGCGAGGGACGTGGCCAGGTAGTCGCGCCGCACCTTGGCCGGCACGCGGGCCAGCAAGCGGATCGCGGGCACGGTCTCAGACGCGGGCCCGGACGGACGTCACCATGCGTTGCAGGAGCTCGTCGGTGCGGGGGTAGCGCAGCAGGGCCAGCGCGGTCAGCCCGAGGATGCCCAGGTCGACGACGTAACTGCGGTGCCGCAGGTAGGCCAGGGCCAGGTCCATCTTGCCGGGACGGATCAGTTCGAAGTACGCCGAGTGCGGGTCGGCCCGGCCCTCGATGAGGATGTCCTGGGTGCGGTAGCGGATCGAGGACCAGTCGGTGATGCCGGGCCGCACGTCGAGCAGGTGCCGTTCCTGGTCGGTGTAGTGATCGGCGTCCCACACCGTCGGCGGGCGCGGGCCGACCAGGCTCATCTCCCCGCGCAGCACGTTGACCAGCTGGGGGAGTTCGTCCAGCTTCCACCGGCGCAGGAACCGGCCGGTGTCGGTCAGGCTCGGGTCGTCGCCGGGGGTGACGAACAGGCCGAGCTGGTCGGCGCCGACCGCCATGGTGCGGAACTTGAGCATGTGGAAGGTGTGGCCGCCGCGGCCGACCCGGACGCCCCGGAAGATCACCGGGCCGCCGTCGTCGCGGTGGATCCGCCAGGCGACGGCCGCGCCCAGCGGCGCGGCGGCGATCAGCGCGGCCGTGCTGACCACCACGTCGGTGGCCCGCTTCGCCGCCTCATAGCCGGTCACGGCCGTTCCAGGATGCCGACGGCCGAGCCGACGCCGTAGGCGACGTGGGTGGCGAAGAAGACCACCGGCATCGCGACCAGCAGGCGTGGGTCGCGCTCCCGGGACGCGACGCGCGCCGAGGCGGCCAGCACGATGCAGCCGTACGTGCCGATGACCGTCCCGGCCACCTGGCGCACCAGCCGGGAGTGCGGTCCGAGCACGGCCGCGCCGGCCAGGCCGGCCACGAAGCCCAGCGGTACGCAGTTGCGCCACGAGCCGATCCACCGGCCGACGATGCGGCTGCCCCGGAACGCCCAGTACGCCGACCGGTAGGTCCACTCGACGAACTCCCGGGCGTCGCCGCGCGGGAAATAGGTGCAGACGATGTCCGGGATCAGCAGGATCTTCCCGCCGGAGGCCCGCAGCCGCTGGTTGAACTCGAGGTCCTGGGTGCGGTCGAGGCGCTCGTCGAACAGCCCGATCCGGTCGAACACCTCCTTGCGGTAGCAGCCGCCGAAGACGGTGTCGACCCAGCGCGGACCGGACGCGCCGATCCGGTACTTGGCGTTGCCGGCCGCGAGCGGGTGCGTGTTGGCCAGCGAGATGGCCCGGCTCAGCAGCTTCTCGTCGCGCGGTTGCGCCCGCCGGGTCCCGCCGACGTTGTCGGCCTCCGGGTGCGCCATCAGCCCCTGCACGCACCGGCGCAGGTAGTCGTTCTCGTAGCAGGCGTGCACGTCGAGCCGGACGACGACGTCGCCGCGGGATTCCAGGATGCCGTGGTTGAGCGCGACCGGCTTGCTGTGCCCGGGGTTGTCGATCATGCGGAGCCGGGGCTCGTTCTCGATGAACTTGCGCACGATCTCCCGGGTGCCGTCGTCGCTCATCCCGTCGACAAGCAGGATCTCGAACCGGTCCGCCGGGTAGTCGTTGGCCAGCACCGAGTCGAGGAACGCGGCCACGAACCCGGCCTCGTTCCAGCACGGGATCACCACGCTGAGGAAGGGCAGCCTGTTCATAGCGCCCCGCTGAGGGCGACGGCGTGCCAGCCGCCCGGCCTGGGGGCCGGCGGGAGCGGCGGCCCGGCGGTGTCGGCGCTGGTCGGCAGGCCGAGGCGGCGGCGCGGGGCGGAGACCATGTTGAATACCGGGCCGAGCAGCCGGGCATCGACCGCGGCCAGCGCGCGGACGGCCGCGGTGACCTGCGCGCCGGTGGTCTTGCGGGCCCGCACCAGCAGCAGCGCCCCATCGGCGCGGGCGGCCACCACCGCGCCGTCGGTGACCGGCAGCAGCGGCGGCGAGTCAAAAATGATCTTGTCGAAGCGGTCGCGCAGCTCGGCGATCAGCTCCTCCATCTTGGCCGAGCCGAGCAGCTCGCTCGGGTTGGGCGGCCGGTGCCCGCTGGCCAGCAGCCACAGCCCGGTGCCCCACGGCTGCAGCACCTGGTCGAGCGAGGCGGCACCGACCAGCACCGTGGTCAGCCCGGCCGAGCCCTCCCGGCCCAGGAACGCGGCGAGCCGGGGGCGGCGCAGCTCGGCGTCGACGATCAGCACCCGCTGACCGGCCTCGGCGAACAGGATGGCCAGCCCGCACGCGGTCGACGAACGGCCCTCGCCGGGCATCGCGCTGGTCACGGCCAGGATCTTCACCGGGTGCTCGCGATCGGCGAACTGGATGTTGGTGCGCAGCTGACGCAGTGCCTCGGCCCGCACCGACCGGCTGTCCGAGACGAACGGGCCGCCCTTGCGGGGAGCCTTCCGATCGAGCGGGATCAGGGCCAGTACCGGCATTCCGGTGAGATCGGCGAGCGGCGCGGCACTCCGGATCGAGCTGTCGCTGATCTCCCGGATCACCCCGATCGCCGCGCCGACCAGCAGGCCGACCGCGATGGCCAGGGCGTCGTTGTGCAGCGGGCGCGGCGACACCGGGTCGGGGTCCAGCATGACCGGCTGCACGATCTCGGCGACGATCCCGGGACCGGCCGCCGGCGTTCGTTTCTCCAGGGTCGCGACCAGCGGCGGGAACCGGCTGACAAGCACACCCGCGATCAGCGAAGCCCGGCTCGGCACGCTGTCGGTAATCGTCACCGTCAGCAATACGCTGCCGCTGTCGGTGGTCACCGTAATGCGGTCCTCGATGTCATCGGTGGTCAGACCATTCTTGGTTGCCGCCGCGATTTCCTTGACCATTTGCTCGCCGGTGAGCAGTTCCGTATATGTCTTCAGCCGGGCCGCCACGAACATCGAGCCCTCGAGCACCGACGAGCCCCCGTCCCGCCCGGACGACAGGAAGAAGACGGCCGACGCGGCGTACTCCGGCGTCGTACGTTTGTTGATGATCTGAGTGACGCCCAGCGCGACCAGCACCGCGGCGGCGACCACCCACCACTGCCGCCGGATTACCCGGAGGTAGTCGCGTATCTCCACGCTTCCCTCCCGTTGGCCGCGTTCTCACGATCAAACTAAGCTTCCGGGCAGGAGTGTGCGGGGATATCCCGAACTTCCGCCGGGGGACAACAGGTCTATTACGCTGAAAAACCGCCAGCGACGGCCTATGGGGACCGGGAGGTGCGGCCGTGACCGATGTGAAAAGGCGCGTGCTGCCTGCCGTCCTGGACTGCCTGTCCTGGGTCGCCGGCCTTTATGTCGCCGTTCTCGCGCGGTACGAGTTCGACGTCGAGGACCGTCATCTGGCCGCGCTCGCCCCCATCGTGGTCCTCGCCATCGCCGTGCAGATCGTCGCCGGCCAGGTGTTGCGCCTCTACCGCGGCCGGCACGAGTTCGCCTCCCTGGAAGAGGTCCGGGTGCTGATCCGGGTCACCGGGATCACCGTCGCGGTGCTGCTGGTGGCCGACCTGTGGGCCAGCGACGCCGCCGTCCCGGCCGGCGCGCCGGTGGTCGGCGGGATCGCCGCGCTCGTGCTCATGCTCGGTTCCCGGCTCGCCTGGCGGCTGCGCGAGCAGGCCAAGTCCCGGCCGGACGAGCGGTTCGCCTCCCGGGTGCTGCTGTTCGGGGCCGGCGCGGCGGGCAGCCACCTGCTGCAGTCGATGCTGGCCGACCCGAAGGGCCACTACCTGCCGATCGGCGTGGTCGACGACGATCCCGGCAAACGACGGTTGCATCTGCACGGCGTACCCGTCCTGGGAAAGCGGGAGGACATCCCGGCGCTCGTGGAACGCACCGGCGCGACCACCGTGGTCTTCGCGGTGGCCAACGCCGAGGCCGAGATGGTCCGCGCGATCCGCGACATCACCACCGGCGCCGGGGCCCGGTTCCTGGTCGTGCCGTCGGTCGCCGAGCTGCTCGACCACGACCTCGGCGTGCGGGACCTGCGCGAGGTGGAGATCACCGACCTGCTCGGCCGGCACCAGATCGACACCGACCTGGACGCCATCGCCGGCTACCTGACCGGCAAGCGGGTGTTGGTCACCGGGGCGGGCGGGTCGATCGGCTCGGAGCTGTGCCGGCAGATCCACCGCTTCCGCCCGGCCGAGCTGATCATGCTGGACCGGGACGAGTCGGCGCTGCTCGCGGTGCTGCTCTCGATCGACCCGCGGGCCCAGCTCACCGATCCGGGGCTGGTGCTGGCCTCGGTGCGCGACCCGGCCCGGATGCGGCACATCTTCCAGTCCCGGCGGCCGGAGGTGGTGTTCCACGCGGCCGCGCTCAAGCACCTGTCACTGCTGCAGCGATACCCGGGCGAGGCGGTGGAGACCAACATCTGGGGCACCCTGGCCGTGCTGGAGGCGGCCGGGCAGGTGGAGCGGTTCGTGAACATCTCCACCGACAAGGCCGCCGACCCGGTCAGCGTGCTCGGTTACGCCAAGCGGATCACCGAGCGCCTCACCGCCTACCAGGCGCGCCGCAGCGCCGGCACCTTCCTGAGCGTGCGGTTCGGCAACGTGCTCGGCAGCCGCGGTTCGGTGCTCACCACGTTCGCCACCCAGATCGCCGACGGCGGCCCGATCACCGTCACCCACCCCGACGTCACCCGCTATCTGATGACCATCCAGGAGGCGGTGCAGCTGGTCATCCAGGCCGCCGCGATCGGCCGGGACGGCGAGGCCCTGGTCCTGGAGATGGGCGAGCCGGTGCGGATCGCCGAGCTGGCCCGGCAGATGATCCAGCTCGCGCCGCACCCGGTGGAGATCAGTTACACCGGGCTGCGGCCGGGGGAGAAGCTGGCCGAGGTGCTCTTCGGGGCGGGCGAGACCGATCAGCGGCCGTTCCACCCGCTGATCTCGCACGTCGAGGTGCCGCCGCTCGATCCGGCGCTGGTGCGTGAGCTGGACGTGGAGACCGACCCGGTCGAGATCGCGGCCGCGCTGGCCGAGCTGTGTGCCCGGCGCGCCCTGTGGCCGGCCGCCTGACCCGAGGTCGTGCTGCGAGCGGGGACGATCGCGGCAACCACCGTTCCCCGCCCGCAGCACTTCCTGGACCGGGCGCCGTAGCGTTCAGTCCTTAGCCGGCCGGCCTAGGGCGGCGGCCGACGGCTGTGCGAATTGGCTCAATATTCGTCGCATGTGGACGCCCAGCAGATCGGCGCGCACGTGCAACTCGTCGCGCATGCGCAACGGCAACCCTGGCAACCGTAGCGTCCTTTGTAGATCGAGGTCTTCCTCGAGGACCGCTTCTTCGAAGGCGACCTCGGAGCGGATCACGTCGGGTCCGGGGTCGGCCACCCCGCCGATCCCGTGGAACAGCATCTTCGTGTAGATCCGGGTGCTGGTCAGCGACTCGGGCTGGCTGAAGAACAGGATCGTCTTGACCGCGCCGGCGTCCAGTTCCTCGAGGCGCAGCATAAGCTGGAACGGCGCTCGGTAGACATAGGTCGCCCGGCGCCGTTGCCGCACCGGGCGCAGGCCCGCGGCCACCCCGGGATCCTCCGGGTTGTCGAACCACTGGTCCTGCACGCTGCGGCAGCCCCACGGTTCGTCGGTCACCGCGTACCGCTCGACTTTCTTCTCCTCGGCGGCGCCGAAGGTTTTGGCGTGCACGAACGGGAAGTGGGCCGTGTCGAGGAAGTTGTCGGCGACGATCCCGGCCGAGGCCGGGCTGCGGGCGGGCGGCAGCCAGGCGCCGACATAGTTGAGGTCGTCGTGGTCGGGGTCGTCGAACAGCTCGGTGAGCGGCTCTTCCGGCGCGAGCCAGAGCAGCCCCCAGCGTTCCTGGGTGCGCTCCTCGGCTGGGCGATATGTCTGGCCGAGCAGCTCAACTTCCGACATGTCGTCTATTCCGACTATGCCGACCGGATGCCAGGCCCGCCGCAGCGATGGATCCTCGTTGGTGAACAGCTCGCCGGGGTCGGTCGGCGGCAAATCGGAAATTTCCACCATGCCGTCGCGGACCCGGACCTGCGGCGCGGGCGACAGGCCGGCCCGCGGCGGGGGAGCGCCGTCCTGCGACGGCAACTCAACACACTTACCGGCGGCGTCGAACTCCCACCCGTGATAAGCGCAGCGCAGCCGGCCGTTCTCCACCTTCGCGGCGGAGAGCGGAACAAGACGGTGTGGGCACCGGTCGGCGAACACGACCGGCTCGGCGTCCGGTTCCGGCCGCAACACCACGAGGGGTACGCCCGCGGCCGTCACGGCCAGCGGCCGGGTGCTCACGTCGACGGCTCGCGCGATCGGCAACCACTCCATCCGGCCAGTTTGCGCCTCCGGTGTTACAAAATGCGCCATGACATTTTCGATCGTGGCCCGCTCCGCCGACGGTGCCGCCCACGGGGTCGCCGTCGCCAGCAAGTTCCTCGGGGCGGGCGCGGCCGTCCCGGCCGCCCAAGCCGGCGTGGGCGCGGTGGCCACCCAGTCCTACGCCAATCTCGCCTACCGCCCGCAGGCGCTCACCTTCCTGGCCAGCGGGGTGACCGCGCCGTTCGTGGTCCAGGCCCTGGTCGCCGGGGACGCCGGCCCGGTCCCGCAGCGGCAGGTCGGGGTGGTCGGCCCGGACGGCGCGGGCGGCACGTTCACCGGCGACGACTGCCATCCGTGGGCCGGCGGCACAGCCGGCGACGGCTACGCGATCCAGGGGAACATGCTGGCCGGCCCGCAGGTGGTCGACGGCATGGAGGTGGCCTGGCTGGCCTCGGCGGCCGAGGCCCGCCTCGGGTACCGGCTGCTCGCGGCGCTGCGCGCCGGCGATCTCGCCGGCGGAGACCGTCGGGGCCGGCAGAGCGCGGCCCTTCTGGTCGTGGCCAAGGGCATGGGGTACGGCGGATCCAGTGACGTCTGGGTCGACCTGCGCGTCGACGACCACCCGGACCCGGTCGCCGAGCTGCAGCGCCTGCTGGAGCTGCACTCGATGTACTTCGAGCGCCCCGACCCGGACACGCTGATCCCGCTGACCGGCCTGGTCGCCGAGGAGGTCCGCGACCTGCTGTCCCGGGCCGGCCACTCCGGCCCCGACCTGGACGCCGTGCTCGCCGACTGGGCCGGCATCGCCAACCTGGAGGAACGGATCGTCACCGGCGCGATCGACCCGATCGTCCTCGATCAGCTGCGGGCCGCCTGATCGGCCCGGATCCGCGCGTGCAGGTGCATGTCGTGCCGGCCGTCGGCGTGCACCGCCTCGCTGCGGCTGGTGCCCTCCAGGACGAACCCGGCCTTGGTGGCGACCCGGCAGGAGGCGGGGTTGCGGGTGGAGTGCGACAGGTGCAGCCGGTGGAAGCCGGCCGCGCCGAGCCCCCAGTCGCTCAGGACGGTCAGCGCGGCCGGTGCCACCCCGGCCCCGCGGGCCTCGGGCAGCACCCAGTAGGCACACCCGGCCAGCCCGTCGTCGAAGTCGAACCCGCGCATGGCGATCCGCCCGAGCACCGTCCCGTCCCGGGTGATCGCCCAGTGGCCACCCCGTTCCAGGGCCCAGTCCTGCCGGTACCGGGCGAACCAGACCCGGACGTTCTCGGCGGTGCCCGGTTGCCGCGGATGCCACTGCTGGATCGCCGGGTCCCGGTAGGCGGCGAGGAATATTTCCACGTCCCCGTCCGCCCACGGCCGCAGGACCAGCTCGGAACCGGCCAGCACCGGTTGCGGGCTCGCGGCGAGCGTGCCCGCCGAGATGGTCGGCGGCGTGATCAGATCTCGCGTCTTCCGCATCGGCGGATTGTCGCATCGTGGCTCCACCGTCCGGATCCTGTGAACATCACAGGTTTCCGGGGTAACCTGCGATCCGCGGGGAAGCAGTGCCCGGACCGAAAGGGCGAGCAAATGGCTACCGAGGACAGGCAGCGCCAGTTCGAACAGATCGTCGAGCGACTGACCACCGAATATCCGTCCCTGAGGCGGGTGCCGAGGCAGTTGCCCCGACCCGTGCTGATCACGATTGCCGCGGTCGGCGCCGTTGTCTGGGGCCTGCTGTCGGTGGCCATGGTCGCCTGGGGCGCCCGGGGCGTCGCGATGACCTGCGCGATCGTGGCGGTGGTGGCAGTCGCGTTGACCGTCGACAACTACCGACGCCGACGCTGAGGCTCAGAACAGCAGCTTTTCGAGGGCCGGCGTGGCCGTCCGCAGGGCGGTCTCGCCGAGCAGTGCGCGGCGGCAGCCGTCGCCCTCCACGTAGACCTCTCCGGCCGGGGTGGTCAGCACGGCGAACCGGCTGGCCGGCGTCGTGCACCGGCCGGCTGGCGCGGCGTTGGTGAGTTCACGCCGCACCGCGGCCCACGTCCCGGCCGGCAGCTTGCCGCCCGTCTCGAACTCGCCGGCCGGTTTCGCGCCGCCCTGTTCTTTGGCCGGCACTCGGTAGACGCAGCGGCGAACCTCGGCGTTCTCGGGCGCGAGCGGTGCCAGGGAGGCGTTGCCACCGCCGTTCTCGCCGATCACCCACACCATGTCGGCCCAAGCCTGGCCGCACCCGCTGGCGGCCGCCTCGTCCGACTCGAGCTCGAGGACCACCCGGCCGGACACCCGTTCGGTCTTCAGCTGGCCGAGGGCGTCGCGGAACTCGATGCGCGGCTTGCGGCAGGCGTCCACCGGTACCCCGGGACGGATCCACCGGCCGTCGGCGTCCAGCAGCACCAGGTACGGCACGAGCACCAGGTCCGCCGTACACGCGCCGTTTGTGGGCTTTTCGTCCGGCAGCCGCAGCGTGGCCAGCAGGCCGGCGATGTCGCCGGCCTTGTCCTCCGCCGCGACCATGTCCTCGCCGCCCGAGGGCCGGCGCACCGGCACGGTCCGGCAGATCACCGCGCTGACCGGCACGAAGCTGTCGTCGAGCTTCGGCAGGGCCAGCCCCTCGGTGCCCTCCTCGGGCGTGACCGCGGCACAGGATTCCCAGCGCGGCTGCACGACCGGCGATTCGCCGCCGTCCGCCGCTTGCCCGGCACAACCACCGGCCAGCAACGCCACCACCAGCAGAACAATCCCCCGCGCGGACATATGCACTCCTCAGCGTCGTCTTGTCGGGGTGAGACGTCTCATCCGCGCGGAACGGTTCCCGGAGCCACGTGCGTCGATCTGCCATCGTGTCCCCCGTGCATACGTCCATTGTCGAACTTCTGCGCCGGCACGCCGACGAGCGGCCCGCCCACCCCGCGTTCGTGGCCGGTGGGCGGCAGCTCACCTTCGCCGAGCTGGAGGAACGGACCCGGCGGTTCGCGGCCGGCCTGGCCGCCCTCGGGGTGGAGCGCGGCGACCCGGTCCTGGTGAACCTGCCGGCCGGGCTCGACGCGGTGGTCGCGGTGCTCGGGGTGGTGCGGGCGGCCGGGATCGGCGTGCCGGTCAACCCGCGGTCGTCGACCGCCGAGCTCGCCGCCTTCGTGGACGACTGCCGGCCCCGGCTGGTGGTGACCGACATCGACCCAGTCCTCACCGCCGGTGACGGGCCCGCGCGCGACGACCTCGGCCCGGACGAGGACGCCTGGATCCACTACACCTCGGGCAGCACCGGCCGGCCGAAGGGAGTGGTGTCGAGCCAGGCCCGCTGGCTGGACACGGTGGTCCGGGTGATGACCGTGCTCGGCGTCGGGGAGGACGACCGCCTGCTCTGGCCGCTTCCGCTGCACCACGCGCTCGGCCACGCCCGCTGCCTGCTGGGGGTGCTGGTCACCGGGGCGACCGCGACGATCCTGGACCATCCGTCGGACGCCGAGCTGATCGACGCCGTCGAGAGCACCGCGCCGACCGTCCTGACCGGAGTGCCGACCACCTACCACCGGCTGCTGGCCACACTCGGCGAGCGGCGACTGGCCGTACCGTCGCTGCGGGTGTGCGTCACCGGCGGCGCCCCGTGCCCGGCCGAGATGCGGCTCAGCGTCCGGCGGGCGCTCGGGGTTCCGCTGGTGAACAGCTACGGCAGCACCGAGACCTGCGGCGCGATCGCACTGGAGACACCGGGACCGATCCCGGTCGACGGCTCGGTCGGCCGGATCACCGCCTTCGAGGCCCGGATCGTCCGGCCGGGAACCGGGGAACCGCTGCCACCGGGCGCCGAGGGCGAGCTCTGGCTGCGCGGGCCCGGCGTCATGCGCGGTTACCACAACCAGCCCGAGGCCACCGCCGAGGTGCTCACCGACGGCTGGTACCACACCGGCGACCTGGCCCGCCTGGTCGACGATGACCTGCTGGTGCTGACCGGGCGGGCCGGTGACCTGATCATTCGCGGCGGCGCCAACGTGCACCCGGCCGAGATCGAGAAGGTGCTGCTGGCACTGCCCGGGGTGGCCGACGCCATGGTGGCCGGCCGGCCACATCACCGGCTCGGGCAGGTGGCCGTCGGCTACGTCGTGCCGGCCGCCGGGGGAGCCGATCCGGTGGCGCTGCTGGCCGCCTGCCGCAGCCGCCTGTCGGCCGGCCGGGCCCCCGACGAGATCCGCCTGGTCACCGCCATCCCGCGCACCGACACCGGCAAGGTGATACGGCACGCGCCGCCGCTCGAGGAGCCATCGCGGGCCGACGACGATCCGATCGCGATCGTCGCGATGGCCTGCCGTTATCCCGGCGGGGTGCGCTCGCCGGAGGACCTGTGGGACCTGGTCGTCCGGGAGACCGACGCGATCACCGGCTTCCCGGACGACCGTGGCTGGGATCCCGATCTCTACGACCCCGACCCGGACCGGGCCGGCCGCACGTACACCCGGGACGGTGGCTTCCTGCACGACGCGACCGGGTTCGACCCGGCGCCGTTCGGCATCGGACCGGCCGAGGCCCTGGCCATGGACCCGCAGCAGCGGCTTCTCCTGGAGACCGCCTGGGAGCTGTGGGAACGGGCCGGCATCGACCCGGCCACCGTCCGGGGCAGCGACACCGGCACGTACGTCGGCCTGATGTACCGCGACTACGCCGGCTCGGCCCTCGACCCGACGGCGGAGCTGGAGGGACACCTGGGGCTGGGCTCGGCCGGCAGTGTCGCGTCCGGCCGGATCGCCTACACGTTCGGGCTCACCGGACCGGCCGTCACGGTCGACACCGCCTGCTCGTCGTCGCTTGTCGCACTGCACTGGGCGGCCAAGGCGCTGCGGTCCGGCGAGTGCGCCCTGGCCATCGCGGGCGGCGCGACGGTGATGTCCACCCCGGGCCCGTTCGTCGGCTTCAGCCGGCTGCGCGGACTCGCCCCGGACGGCCGGGTCAAGGCGTTCGCGACCGGCGCCGACGGCACCGGCTGGGCCGAGGGAGCCGGCCTGCTCCTGCTGGAACGGCTCTCCGACGCCCGCCGGCACGGCCACCCGGTGCTCGGCCTGCTGCGCGGCTCGGCGGTCGGTTCGGACGGCGCCTCCAACGGGCTCGCCGCCCCGCACGGCCCGGCCCAGCAGCGGGTGCTGCGGGCCGCTCTGGCCGACGCCCGGCTGACCCCGGCCGACGTCGACCTGGCCGAGGCGCACGGCACCGGCACCCCGCTCGGTGACCCGATCGAGGCGCAGGCACTTCTCGCCGTGTACGGCCGGGACCGGCCGGCCGGCCGGCCGCTGTGGCTGGGCTCGGTGAAGTCCAATATCGGTCACACCCAGGCCGCCGCCGGGGTGGCCGGCGTGATCAAGATGGTGGCCGCGATGCGGCACGGCCGGATGCCCCGCACCCTGCACGCCGACCAGCCCACCGACAAGGTCGACTGGACCGCCGGCGACGTCTCGCTGCTGACCGCCGCCCGGGACTGGCCGGAGACCGGGCGTCCGCGCCGGGCCGCGGTCTCCTCGTTCGGCATCTCCGGCACGAACGCCCACGTGATCCTCGAACAGGCGCCGTTGGATCTGTCGGCTTTCGAGGCCTCGGAGGCGGGGCCCTTGCTGTTGTCCGCGGCAGACGAGCCGGGTCTGCGCGCCCTGGCGGGGCAACTGCTGGCGCACGGCCCGCTGGACGCCGCCGCGCTGGGCACCCGGGCCGCCCAGCGTCGCCGGGCCGCGATCCTCGGCGACGGCGGACTGGCCGCGCTCGCCGCCGGTGCGGCCCACCCCGCCCTGGTGCTCGGCGACGGCCGCCCGGCCGGGCAGGTCGCCTTCGTCTTCCCCGGTCAGGGCGCGCAACGGCCGGGTATGCGGGAGATGCTGACCTCGCCGCTGTTCCGGTCGGCCTACGACGAGGTGCTGGCCGAGTTCGCGGTACCCGCCGGCGCCGATCTCGACCGCACCGAGAACGCCCAGCCGGTGCTGTTCGCGTTCGGCGTGGCTGCGTACCGCCTGCTGCGGTCCTGGGGTGTCCGCCCCGGCGTCCTGGTCGGACACTCGGTCGGCGAGCTGGCCGCCGCGCACGTCGCCGGGATCCTCGCGCTGCCCGACGCGGTCCGCCTGGTCGCCGCGCGGGCCCGGCTGATGGGCGCGCTGCCGCCGGGCGGCGCCATGGTCGCCGTAGACGCCGCCGAGGACGAGGTGCGGCCGCTGCTGGGTTCGCGGGCCGGCCTGGCCGCGGTCAACGGCCCCCGGTCGATCACCCTCTCCGGCGACGAGGACGCCGTCGCGGCCATCGCCGCGACGCTGCGCGACCGCGGCTACCGGACCACCGCGCTGCGAGTCAGTCACGCTTTCCATTCGGTACGGATGGAGCCGATGCTCGCGGAGTTCGCCGAGGTCGCCCGTTCGCTGACCTACCAGGCCCCGGCGATTCCGATCGTCTCCACCCTGACCGGCCGCCCGGCCACCGGCGACGACCTGCGCGACGCCGGCTACTGGGTGCGGCAGGTCCGCGAGCCGGTGCGGTTCGCCGCCGCGGCCGGCACGCTGACCGGGATCACCGTCGAGCTGGGCCCCCGTCCCACGCTGACCCACCTGGTCCCCGGCCACGCCGTGCCGATGTCCGACGACACCGCCGCCCGGCTGTGGGCGGCCGGCGTCCACCTGGACCGGCCGGCGGTGCTCGGCCACGGCGACCCGAGGCGGGCCGCCGCCCTGCCCACCTACCCGTTCCAGCGCCGCCGGTTCTGGCTCACCGACACCGTCCGCGCGCCCCGGATCCTGACCTCGGACACCGGCCGGCTGTCCCTGCGCACCCATCCCTGGCTGCGCGATCACGCGCTGGGCGGCACCCCGCTGGTGCCGGGCACGCTGCTGGCCGAGCTGGCGGTGACCGCCGGCGAGCAGGCCGGGGTGCCGGTCGTCGCGGAACTCGTCGCCGAGCGCCCCCTGGAACTGCCCGACGACGACGCGGTCGAGCTGCGCGTGCTGCTCGGCGAGCCGGCCGCCGACGGCGCCCGCAGCCTGGAGATCCAGGCCGGACGGTCCGGCGCCTGGACGCGGCACGCCACCGGCACCTGCCGCCCGGATTCCGCCGCACCGTCGCCGTGGCCGTGGGTGCGCACCTGGCCGCCGCCGGACGCGGAACCGGCCGACCTCGGCGACCTGTACGCCGGCGGCGACTACGGTCCCGCCTTCCGCGGGGTCACCGCCGCCTGGCGTTCTGGCGACACCATGTACGCCGAACTGCGCCTGCCGGTCTCCGCGGCCGGCGCCGGCACCGACCTGCACGCCGCGCTGACCGACGCCGCACTGCATCCCGCGCGGCTGTTCGAGGCGGCCGCGCGAGAACCACGCCTGCCGTTCGTCTTCACCGGCGTCCGCCGCTGGGCCGGCGACGCCACGCGGGCCCGCGTCCGGCTCACCCGCGACCCGGCCCGCCGCGACCGGCTCGCGGTGCAGCTGTCCACCGAGGACGGCACCCCACTGCTGGAGATCGAGTCGCTGACCCTGCGTGCAGTGCCCCGCGCCCTGCTCACCCCGGCGTTGGTCCCGGTCCCGATCCCAGCCGACGGCCCGGCCCCGGTTGTGCTCGACCTCGACACCATCGACCCGGCCGGCCCGGCCGACGTGCGCGACCAGGTGTGGAACGCGGTTCTCGCCCTGCGCGGGCGCCTGCCCGGCCCGGCCCGCCTGGTCATCACCACCCGGTCGGCGGCCGTGGCCGGGCTGGTGCGGGTCGCTGCCGCCGAATATCCCGGCCGGGTGGGCCTGGTCGCCCACGACGGCACCGCCGAGTCGCTGCGCGCGCTGCCCGGCGCGATCCGGGTCGCCGCCACCGAAGCCGAGGCTGGCCTCCGCAGAGGCATGGTCGGCGTGCCCCGGCTCGTCCGCGCTGCCATCGCGGAACCCCGCGCGGGGTCCGGCGTTCGGCCGGGTGCGGGCGAGGCGGACGGTATTTCGTTCGGGTCCGGGACTGTGTTGATCACCGGTGGCACCGGGGCGCTGGCTGGGCTGATCGCTCGGCATCTCGTTGCCGCCTATGGGGTGCGGCACCTGCTGCTGGTCAGCCGGCAGGGCGACCGGGCGCCGCGGGCGGCGGGCCTGCGCGCTGACCTCGGCGACGCCGTCACCATCGTCGCCGCCGACGTCTCGGAACGCTCCGACGTTGCCGATCTGCTGGCCAAGGCCGATCCGCCGGTCAGCGCGGTGGTGCACACCGCCGGGGTGCTCAGCGACGGCACCCTCGAGGGACTTACCCGGGATCGGGTCGACGACGTGCTGCGGCCCAAGGTCGACGCCGCCTGGCATCTGCATGAGCTGACCCGGGACCTGGCCGCGTTCGTGCTGTTCTCCTCGGCGTCCGGGCTGCTCGGCAACCCGGGCCAGGGCCCGTATGCGGCCGGCAACGCCTTCCTGGACGACCTGGCCCGGCGCCGCCACGATGCCGGTCAGCCGGGCCGGTCGGTGGCCTGGGGCCCGCTCGACCTGGACGGCGGCATGCCGGTGACCAACCGCTCCCGGCTGCGTCCGCTGACCCCGGCCGAGATCACGGCCGCCTTCGACGCGGCGCTGCGGGCCGCCGAACCGGTGGTCGCCCCGCTGCCGCCGGGCAGCTCGCGCCCGGTCACCACCGCGGAGCCGGTGGCGACCGGGCAGCCCGAGGTCCTGGCCGGCCTGACCGGGGCTGAACTGGTGACCGCGGCCGAGACGCTTATCCGCACCGAGGTGGCCGGCGAGCTGGGCTATCCGGACGCGTCCCCGGTGGACCTCGGCGCCGCCTTCACCGACCAGGGCCTGGACTCGGTCGGCTCGATCCAGCTGCGCACCCGCCTGGTGGCCGCGACCGGGATAGCCATGCCGGCCACCGTGGTCTTCGACCATCCCACTCCGGCCGCCCTGGCCCGCTGGATCGCCGAAGAACACAACCGGGCACCCGCCCCAGCCGCGACGGCCTCGACTGCCGGGGTGGCCGGCGATGTGGCGGCGGGAGTGCCGGCACTGTTCCACGCGATTCTCGGGGCGGGGCGGCCTGAGCTGGCGGTGAATCTGCTGATCAGCGCATCGGCCGCGCCGCTGGGGGAGGACGACGGCGGGGTGCCCGCTCCGGTGCGCCTGGCTGAGGCCGACGACGGACCGGTGCTCGTGTGCCTGCCCTCGTACGGGCCGTTTCCGCATCTTGAGTTCCAGGCGTTCGCTCGGGCTGCCGGCGGTGCTGTCACCGTCGTACCGCTGCCGGGTTTTGAATCTTTGGTCTCTCGGCCTTCCTCGCTGGCGTCGGTCACCGCCTCGCTGGCCGAGGGAGCCCTCCGGGCGGCCGAGGGGCGGCCGTTCGTCCTGGTCGGAAGGTCCAGCGGCGGCCATCTGGCGCACCTGGTCGCGGAGCACCTGGAGGGCGCCGGAAACCCGGCGGCGGCCCTTGTGCTGCTCGACACCTACGAGAACGACCACGACGGCCACGACAACCTGCGGGCCACCCTGGTGGCGACCGGCCTGACCCGGATGCGGGCCCGGCTGAGCCCGGAGGCCGAGCGAACCCTGATGCTGGCCGCCGGCACCTACATCCGGCTGCTCTTCGACTGGCGGCCCCGGCCGCTGACCACGCCGAGCCTGCTGGTGGCGGCGGCCGACCTGCTACCTGGCCTGCCCACCGGATGGCGGGCGGCCCGATCGGTGCCGCACACCCGGATCGAGGTTCCCGGCGACCACTTCAGCATGCTCAACGTCCACGCCCGGACCACCGCCGCCGCGGTGCGGGCATGGCTGGGCGCCGAGGCCCAGCTGGGTGGCGCTGAGCGCGGACCGCTCGGCGGTCACGTCGTCGGGCAGCTCGAAGGGTGAGCGGAACGGGAAGTAGCGGGGCAGGAAGTCGGCCATGATGGCGAGCTGCTCGGCCTGAGCGACCACCGCCGAGTCGGTGTCGTTCAGGCAGAAGACGTCGGTGGCCCGCCGGGCCAGCAGGAACGCCAGCCGGGCCGGCGTGGAGGGATGGGCGAGATCGGCGTACGTGTATTTGATGCTGCCGGGTACCGCCCGGCCGGTCAGATAGGCCCAGTAGTGCTGCAGTGACGACGGGATGGACAGGTCCTCGGGGTGCCGGAACGGGTGCTGCGCGGTGTGCAGCACCTCATCCGGGATGGTCCGTTCGATCTCTTCGAGGACGCTGCGCTGCAACGGGTACGGCACGTGCTGCATCTTCTGCGTGATGCCCCGGCCGAACCGGTCCAGGACATGCTGCCGGTTGTTCTTGCCGGCCGCGGTGACCGGCGCGTCGAAGGCGGTCGCCGGGCCGGCCTCCAATTGGGCCGACGAGAGGAAGAATTTGGCGATCCCGTTGGCGTGGAAGAACGCGGTCGGCGGCACCGGCCGGCCGAGGAACATGTCGTCGTTGAAGTAGATGAAGTGCTCGGCCAGCCCGGGGATCAGGTGCAGCCGGGACTCGATCGCGTGCGAGTTGAACGTCGGCAGCGAGCCGGTGCCGGCGAACAGGTCCCGGTGACTGATCACGGTCAGCCCGGGGTGCGAGTCGTCCAGCCACGGCGGGATCTGGTCGTCGGTGACCACGTGGATCCGCCGGATCCAGGGTGCGAAGGCGACGATCGAGCGCAGCGCGTACTTGAGTTCGTCGCGGCTGGTGAACCGGGACTGGTTGGCCGCGATCGCGTTGATCTGCTGCGCGCCGATCGCGGCCAGGGTCGCGTTCTTGCGGTCGAGCCAGTCCGGATCGTCGCCGTCGACCCAGGTGAAGACCGCGTCGATCGGGAAGCGGACGTCGTCGGGGGCGGCGTCGGCGAACTCGGCCCGGGTCCGGTAACGGGGTTCGTCGCCGGTCGCGGGCAGCATCCGGTTGATCGTGGCGGCGCCGACCCGGACCGACGGGCCGTCCACCGGCAGGGCGGCGGCGACCCGGTTGCGGCGCGGGCCGACGAGCATCGCCGGGGCGCCGTCCTCGCCCGGCAGCTCCTGCCAGAACTCGATCTCGCAGGCCGACCCGCTACCCAGGACGGTGGTGCCGCGCGGGTCGGTGAACGGGAAGAAGACCTGCACGCCGGTCCGTGCGGCCCGGCCGGCCCGGAACCCGGCGTCGGTGATCCGCCCGGTGCGGATCCGCGCCCCGGCCAGTTCGGCGGCCGACCGGAGGGCGTCCAGCGTGCGGGCCCGGTCCCGGCGGTGCACCGCCACCACGCTGTGCGCGTCGTCGACCGGGCGGACACAGAAGTGGTCGACGCCCTCCCGGTCGAGCACGGTGGTCACCGCGTCGAGGTTCTGCTGCCAGGCCCGGGCCGCGGTCATCTCGGTCACCACCAGGGCCAGAACAGCACGACCCCCATCCCGTACGCGGATCAGCGCCCCCGCCGCGGCCGGGCGCGGCAGCGACCGTTGCCGGGTGAGCTGCCGGACCAGCCACAGCTGCCGGTGCGGCGGCAGCAGCTGGATCAGCCGCAGCCGATAGCGCTTGGGGAGGATGCGGTACATCCGGACGGCGATCACAGCGCCGGAACGTAATGAGCACTTCTATGTTTGACCTGTGGTTACGCCATGATCAGCTCAGGACGCGGCGCGATTCCAGCAGCTCGGCCAAGGCCGGGCCGGGCATCGGGCGGGCGAAGTGGTAACCCTGGCCGTAGCCGCAGCCCATCTCGACCAGGCAGCGGGCCTGCTCGGCGGTCTCGATGCCCTCGGCCACCACGTGCAGCTTGTAGGCCTGGGCCAGCCGCACGATGGCCTCGGCCACGGCGTACGTGTCGGGATCGGTGTCGATGCCGGTGACGAACGAGCGGTCGATCTTCAGCACGGTGACCGGCAGTGACCGCAGGTAGCTCAGCGCGGCATAGCCGGTGCCGAAGTCGTCGACCGAGATGCCGATGCCCATCTCCCGCAGCGTGTTCAGCCGGGCCACGGTCTGCTCGTCGGGCTGCAGGATCACGCTCTCGGTCAGCTCCAGGACGAGGCGGTCGGCGGGGAAGCCGGTCTCGGCCAGGATCTCCCGGATGGTCTCGACCAGGGCCGGCTGGGTGACCTGCCGGGCCGAGAGGTTGACGTTCAGCCACACCGACTCGGCGGCCGGGTTCGCCGCCCGCCACCCGGCGACCTGCCGGCACGCGTCGCGCAGCACCCACTCGCCGATCGGGATCACCGCGCCGGTCTCCTCGGCCAGGTCGATGAACGCGCCCGGCATCAGCAGGCCGCGGGTCGGGTGGTTCCAGCGCACCAGCGCCTCGACCGACATGCCCCCGCCGCCGGTCAGCGAGACCACCGGCTGGAAGTGCACGACCAGTTCGTCGCCGGCCACCGCCCGGCGCAGTTCGGCGTCGCGGGCGCGGGTGTCCAGCTCCGGGGTGTAGACCCGGAAGTGGCCGCGGCCGGAGCGCTTCACCGCGTACATGGCGGCGTCGGCGTGGGCGAGCAGCTGCTCGGTGTCGAGGGTGGTCTCGTCCCGGAACGCGACGCCGATGCTCGCTTCGATGGACAGCAGCGCGTCCCCGAAGATCACCGGCGTGCGCAGCGCGTCGACCAGCCGCTGGGCGATGCCCTCGGCGGCGGCCCGGGTCGGCAGGGCGGGCAGCACGACGGCGAACTCGTCGCCGCCGAGCCGGCCGGCCGTGTCGCCGGAGCGGATCACCGCGCGCAGGGCGGCCGCGACCGCCTTGAGCACGGCGTCGCCGGCCTCGTGGCCGTACGCGTCGTTGATCGGCTTGAAGCGGTCGAGGTCGATCAGCAGGACCGCGCTGTGCCGGTCGGCGCGCAGCGGCTGCCGGGTCACCTCGGCCAGGCGCTCGGCGATCAGGGCGCGGTTGGACAGCCCGGTGAGCGGGTCGGTGACGGCCAGCCGGCGGTTCTCCCGCTGGGCGTACATCTGCCGGGCGATCACCAGGGCGGTGATCACGATGGCGCCGATGATCATGCCGCCGAGCGGGTACAGCGACTGCTCCCGGGCGACGAAGGCCAGCAGGCCGGAGGCCAGGGCGACCGCGCCGTACGGCAGCCAGCCGAGCCGGCCGCGACCGGGGCGCTCGGCCGGGGCCGGGCCGTTCTGGCGCAGGCGGCGGTGCACGGCGAGCAGGGTCAGCACGGCACCGGCCGCCCACAGCAGGTAGGGCCAGTCGCCGGGCCGGAAATAGACCCCGAACTGCACGTACGCGATCGTGTAGGTGCTGTCGGCGACCACCTTGAAGGCCATCGACCCGCCCAGCAGGGCCACCGCGGCACCGGTCTCCGAGCGGCGCAGCAGCAACGTGATCAGCGCGAAGAGCAGCAGCAGGTCGAGCACCGGCACGGCGGTCGAGAAGATGATCACCTCGGGGTCGGCGCCCGGGGTCTGCAGCAGCGGGCCGATCTCCAGGTACCAGAGCGTCATGCAGGCCCCGGCCACGATGATCAGCGAGTCGATCAGCAGCTTGACCCGTTCGGCCCGGTTGCGGTGCGCGGCCGGCAGCAGCAACAGCCCGGCCACCACGAACGGGATCGCCCCCGCGTACAGGTAGTCGGAGAAGGCCGGGTACCCGGGTTTCTGGATCAGCGAGGCCACGTGCGCCACGACCTGGCAGACGAACGACACCTCGAGCAGGATCCAGGCCCGGCGCTCGCGCTGGTCCAGCCCGCCCGCCAGGATCAGCCGGAGCCCGAGGACCGCGGTCAGCACGACGGCGGGCAGGTAGGCCAGGTTGTTGATCACTCCGGCCGAGGAGCCGCTGCCCCATCCGGTGACGAACTGAACGAGGACCGCGCCGAGCAGGGCGCACGATCCCCACACCGATGCGGTCAGCAGCCGGTTTCGCCCTTGTGCCATACCGGCAAGTTCGGCCGCGAGCGGGCGTTGTTGCGCCGGTCACCCGTTGCGAGCCGGGTGCAACTCAATCCCGGGGGAGGGTGCCCAGGATCGCGGTGATGATCGCGAGCCGCAGCGACGGGCCCAGCTCGAACTGGAGTGCGGCCAGACCGGGTTCGTGCTGGTAGGCGGCGAGCACGCTGGCCGGCGGCGAGCAGTAGGACGACAGGGCACCCGCCATGATCAGGGCTTGCAGGCAGACCGTCTGGGCGTCGTCGCCCACCTCCGGCAGGTGGTGCCGGATGAGGTCGATCGCCTGCCCGAGGATCTCGACGGTGGCCCGCTTGTGGCGCAGGATGACCTCGACCGAGACGTTGTGCTCCAGCACGCCACCCTGCGCGCCGATCAGGTCGCACAGCTGCACCCGGGCGGCGAGCGACCGGCTGAGGACGTCGGCCAGCTGCCCGGCCCGCTCGGTCGCGGGCCGGTCCGGGTCGACGCCGGCCGCCAGCTCGGCGGTCACCTCGGGCAGCCAGGCCCGCAGGAAGTAGTCGAGCAGTTCGAGCAGCACCGCCTCGCGGGACTCGAAATAGCGCAGCACGTTCGACTTGGCCAGGCCGACCCGCCGGCTCAGCTCGTTGAGGCTCACGTCGGCCACCGGCATCTCGCAGAGCATCGCCGCCGCGGTGTCCAGGATCGCCTGCCGGCGGGCTTCCCGCTGTTCGTCGCTGCGGGCCCGTTGGAACGTCATGCCCTCCACCTTATCTTAAAGACCGCCGGTCTCTTGACATCAGACCGCCGGTCTCTTAACGTTGTCGGCATAAGAGACCGGCGGTACTTTAGGAGGACGAGATGAGCAGGAACTGGACCGAGCAGGACATCCCCGACCAGCGCGGGCGGGTGGCGATCGTGACCGGAGCCAACACCGGCCTGGGCTTCGCGACGGCCAAGGCACTGGCCGGGCGTGGCGCCTCGGTGGTGCTGGCGGTGCGCAACGTTGACAAGGGCAAACAGGCCGCCGCCCAGATGGCCGGCGACGTCACCGTGCAGGAACTCGACCTGACCTCCCTCGCGTCGGTCCGGGCCGCGGCGGCCGACCTGCGCGCCGCCCACCCGCGGATCGACCTGCTGATCAACAACGCCGGGGTGATGTACACCCCGAAGGGCACCACCCGGGACGGCTTCGAGACCCAGTTCGGCACCAACCACCTAGGCCACTTCGCGCTCACCGGGCTGCTGCTCGACCGGCTCCTGCCGGTGGCCGGCTCCCGGGTGGTGACGGTCAGCAGCGTCGGGCACCGCATCCGGGCCGCGATCCACTTCGACGACCTGCAGTGGGAGCACTCCTACAGCCGGGTCGGCGCCTACGGGCAGGCCAAGCTGGCCAACCTGATGTTCACCTACGAGCTGCAGCGGCGGCTCGCGGAGCACGGCACGACCATCGCGGTGGCCGCGCATCCCGGTGTGTCCGACACCGAGCTGGCCCGCAACACCCCGGCCTTCCTGCGCCTGCCGCTGACCTGGCTCGGGCCGGTGCTCACCCAGAAGCCGGCCAGGGGCGCGCTGCCCACGCTGCGGGCCGCGACCGACCCGGCCGTCCAGGGCGGGCAGTACTACGGACCCGACGGCATCGGCGAGGTCCGCGGCAACCCCCGGCTGGTCGCCTCCAGCCCGGCCTCGCACGACGCGTCCGTTCAGCGTCGCCTGTGGGCCGTCTCCGAGGAACTGACCGGCGTGTCCTTCCCGTTCGACGCCGGGATCCGGGCCGAGCGGGCCGGTTCCTGAAGCGGGTGCCCGGCCCGGAAAACGGCCAGGGCCGAAAAGCCAACTTCCAGACCCAAAAGGCCTTCGAGGGTACGGGCGGTAGCCGCGCAGTCCAGGATCTGGCTCAGTGGATGCACCGCGAGTCCGCGCTCGGACAGATCGAGCCACACCCGCATCAGCGTCCGGCCCTGCTCCACCAGGTGCTCGGCGGTGTCCGCCCGGCCGACGAGCACCAGCACGTCACCGTCGTACCGCAGCAGGCTCCGGGGGCTCGCGGCGAGCACCGCGGGCAGGCCGAGCCGGCGACCGGCGGCGTAGGCGACGGGGGAGAGGGCGGCGGCGAGCCCGGCCGCCTCCAGCCGGGACAGTCCCAGTGCGCGGTCGGTGAGGCCGTCGAGCGCGTACCGCGGATGACGGGGCGACAGCCGCAGCCACTGCCGTAGCTCGCGGGCGACGGCCGGGGTGCCGAACATCCGGCGATCGGATTCGGACAACATCCCGGCCAGCCGCCGGGAGGGAAGCCGGCGAACACCGGCCGTCGGCTCCGGAAGATGGCCGGGCCGGTAGGGGCCGCGGGCGCAGCGGCGACGGTCGACCGCCGCGGCGGAGAACGGCGTGGCGTACGCTGTGCCGGCCGCGACTATCCGGGCCACCCGCCGCTCGTCCTCGTCGACCGCGATCTCCGCGCGCACGGCCAGCCCGGCGCCGGTGGCGACGATCAGGCACGTCTCGACGAACGCGCCGAGCGACAGGAACAGGTCCCGCCGGGTCGGGTCCGAATCCGGCAGCGCACGATCCGGATCCCAATGAACAGTGACCTCTTCCTCGGCGTACCGAAGGATCCAGGGTTGGGTGTTGTGGGCGCTCGGCGCCCGCCGGCAGGCGTCCTCCCGGCGCCGCAGCTCATCGACCCAGCTCATCGGCCTGCCTTTGATATTCGGGCGGCCTTTGGTAGAAGGTGTAACCGTGCAGCGGGCGACCGCCCATCCTCGGATACTGCGCGGCCGACGCCGGGTTGTCCCGTTCCACGAACGTGCTGCGCAGCGTGCGGTAGCCACCGGCGACCAGGTTGCGGAACAGCTCGCGGGACAGCAGGGTCAGATAGCCCCGGCCCTGCTCGCCGGGCACGGTCCCCTTGATGATCAGCACCGCCTCGTCGCGGTAGCGGCCCCGGGTGGCCAGCAACCGCAGCTGGTTGACCAGGCCGAGGTCGCCGCGCCGGGCCATCAGGAACCGGGAGACGTCCGGCACGGTGACCACGAAGGCGACCGGGCGGCCGTCCTTCTCCAGCCACATCAGCAGCGACTCGTCGAGCAGGTAGGCCAGCCCGTCGGTCTGCGCCGCCAGCTCGTCCGCGTCGATCTCGGTGTAGTAGCCCAGCCGGGCGAAGCTGGCATTGAGCATCTCCCGCAGGATCGGCAGCTGCTCGCCGAACCGCCGGCGCGAACCGTGCCGCAGCACCAGATTTTCCGCGGCCAGGCGCTCGTCGTCGAATCGGAACAGCGCGTCCGGGTCGGCGTCGGGCAGGTCGCAGCGCCAGGTGTCGGACTCGAACCGGCGGGTGAAGCCATGCCGTTCGTAGGTGGCCGGGTAGTAGGCCGGGTTCCAGGTCGAGTCGATGAAGCCCCGCTCGTCGAAACCGGAGGTGATCACGCCGCCGGTCTGGTTCGGCAGCAGGCCCACCGGCCCGAACAGGTCCCGCCCCCGCTCCGCCATCAGCTGGAAGAGCGCGGCGGCCACCGCGTCGTCGTCGACGAACTCGGTCAGGCCGAACAACTGCAGGTCGCGGCCGAGCTTGGCGTCGAGCCGCGGGTCGCGGTGCAGGCAGGTGCGGCCCACCACCTCGCCTTTCCGATCGCGCACGAGATAGAACTCGGCCTTCCCGCGCCACCAGCCGGCCAGCACGGCGTTGGCCATCGGCACGTATCGGTCGGCCGGGTGCAGCCGCATCGGCAAGGCCTGGAATTCCCGCAGCCCGGCCCGGTCGGTGACCAGGTCGAGCCTCATCGCGCGGCCTTCCGGTGCACGGGCGGGCCGGCCGTCTCGGTGGACAGCGCGGAGAAGTCCGCGATGTGCGCCATCGGCTCGTCCTCGGCCCGCCAGACGCCGTTGGTGTAACCGTCCCGGTCGGCGGTGTAGAGCCGGATGTATCCGCCGGTGGCGTGCCGGGTGCCGTGGTCGGCGACCCAGCACATCAGGGCGCGGTGGTGCTTGGAGCGGGCGAATTTGAGCATCGCGTCGCGGTCGGCGAAGAACGCGATCGTGCCGAGCGTGAACGGCCACTGCCAGTAGACCCGGTGCCAGCGATAACCCCGCATCCGCCGCATCTGCCGGACGAGACGAAACCAGGTCAAACTCAAAACCACGATGTCGTACGGGCTCCGATAGCGCGTGGCTCCTACGAACATCGCGGTGGCCTGACCCAGCGGCGGCGCCTGGGAGAAGTCGTCGGTCCTCATGCCGTACTCCTCGTCAGGTAAACGTTCTTGATCTTTCCGTCGGTGCCGTGGAACGGGCCGTCGCCGTGGTCGTGGACGCGGACCCGCAGGTCGGCGGCGGACGGGTCCTCGGCCAGCGACTCGGCGAAGTCGCGGCTCACCCCGGCGAGGTAGCGCAGCAGCCCGGCCCGGCAGAGGTCGGCGAGTTCCCGCCGCTCGTCCGGGGTGGACGTGCCGCGTAGCTGCACGTCGACGGTCGGCCGGGCCTCCAGGTCGGCGCGCTCCTCCAGGCACAGCCGGAAGCTCTCGATCAGGTGCGCCATCGGGTTGCCGGTGTACAGGCCGTACTCGACGTCCTGCGGGTAGATGTTGGCGCCCATGTAGGACACCGTGCTGTCCTTGCGCCCGAACAGGAACAGCAGCGGCAAGCGCATCCGGTCGACCCGCCAGGCCGCCTCGGCTTCCGGCCCGGCCGCCCGCATCACGACGTCGAACGGCAGCAGCCGGCCCTCGTCGCCGATGTTGTAGCGGACCTTCGGGTTGAGCACCGCGGTGGTGTTGATGGTGCAAAGAATCTCCTGGTCCGGCGTGGTCTCCAGGTAGGTCTCCAGGGGGTTGTACTGGAAGATCATCGGCAGCCGGTGCTCGTCCGGCCCGAGCAGCGCGGCCCGCAGCCCGGCGTCGGTCCGCAGCCGGCGCCGCAGCCAGACGGTGAAGTCGGTCTCCCCGGCCATTCCGATCGTCAGGTCGCTCGCGCCGTAACCGGAGCGCACCTTGTCGAACCGCTGCTCCAGGTAGTCGCGCAGCGCCTCGGTCATCCCCTCGCCGCCGACCAGCGCCGACAGCCGGTAGCCGGCCCACGGGAAGCCGTCCGCGTCCATCCGGTCGAGAAGATGCTTCAGAAACGGCGGGTACGCCGTGATCACGTAGTCGAAGCCCGGCCCGAAGTGCCGCAACGTGTCGATGATCTTGTCCAGGTCCGGCCCGGTGTTCTTGACCATCGCCACCCGGGCCATCGCGATCCCGGTGTTGGTGCCGGTGGCCCACGCGCCCATCGAGTACGCGTTGATGACGAACCGGCGCCGGGACGGAAAGACCAGGGTGGTGTAGCCGGCCAGGTTCTTGTGCACGGTGCGCAGCTCGCGCCGGCTGCGCACCCAGTTGTACGGCCGGCCCGACGAGCCGGAGGACTCGTCGACGACGCTGCCCGCGATCGCGAGGCGGCCACCCCAGCAGCGCTGTTCCTCCGGGTAGGCGGCCACGTAGGACACCTTGTCGGTGGGCGGGTAGCAGGACAGGTCGAACCAGCGGAACCGCCAGTCGTTGCGGCGGAGGAAATCGCCGTACGCGGGCACGTCGATCGCCGCGAACTGGCAGGTCATCCAGGCGTGGACGCGACCGAACCCGGCCATCCAGGGCCGGTAGTTCCTCGCCATCACCCGCCAGGCCACCGGGTGCACCCGGTACAGCCCGTAGATCCAGCTCAATGCCGTGCTGGCGAACCGCAAAAGCCATTGCCGCACGTACGTCATGGGGGTCCCGCCTTCCGCAATAGACCTCCACCCTTGCGGCTGGGCTTCCGGCGGGAATGAGTACCGGTACTCGACTCGTCTGGTCAGGCGAGCCCACGGTCGCGGGGCGGGACCGGGTCGTCGTACGCGCCGATGCGGCCTCGATAGCGCTCGCCGTCGCGGACCGGCCACGGGTTGGGCTGGCAGCCGTGCAGGCCGAGGGTCTGCTGCTGCATGACCGGGGCGGGGTCGCCCTTGGCCGGGCAGAGTTCGTGGGCCTGGCCGAGGCGGTGGCCGACCTCGTGGTTGATCACGTACTGGCGGTATACGTCGAGGCTCGCGCCGTAGCCGGGCACGCCCTTGACCCAGCGGGCCACGTTGATCACGACGTCGTCGTGGCTGCGGCAGGAGGTGTAACCGTCGGCGGCGCCGTCGCACAGGGCGTCCCGGGTCTTCGGGGTGACCAGGCTGATCGTGAAGTCCGCCTGGTCGGCCGGGCCGACCCGCTGCAGGCGCCACTCGCCGGTGCCGGTCCAGCTGCGGGGGTCACGGAGGGTGGCGGTGACCGTAGTGGCGAAGTCGGCGGCGGTGATGCCGTGGATGTCGCGTTCCACCGCGACGTGATAGCGCAGCAGGGTGCCTTTGGTGCCCTTTTTTCCGGCTTCCGCCTCGGCGACCGTGAACTTCCGGCCGCCGTTGGCCGTGTAGGTGATCTCTACTTCCGCCGGCTTCGGCTTCGGCCTCGCCGCTGTCGCGGTCGTCGGGGGTGGGGCGCTCGGTGGCTCCGCGCGGACCGCCGTGCCGCAGCCGGCCAGGAGGAACACCATCGTCGCCACCAGGATTGATCTCACGGTCCCTGACGTGCGCGGGCCGGTCCGGGTTGCAGGTTTTGTCGTACCCGACCCGTAAATTATCGGCAT
Source organism: Paractinoplanes tereljensis (assembly GCF_016862435.1). GTDB lineage: Bacteria > Actinomycetota > Actinomycetes > Mycobacteriales > Micromonosporaceae > Actinoplanes > Actinoplanes tereljensis. Next base: position 169,036 of record NZ_BOMY01000034.1, on the reverse strand, counting down.
GACCGACACCGAAGCCGGCTTCGCTGCCGCCGTTGACCAGGTGCAGGCCGCCGCGAAGTCGTATTACGACACCGGCGACGTGCTGATGACCGACGCCGACTACGACGCGCTGCTCGACCGCATCGCCGAGGCGAAGAAGGCGCATCCCGACTGGGACGACCGTGGGGTCACCACCCGGGTCGCGGCCGGGGTGTCCGGCGGCGGCGATGTGCGGCACCCGGTGCCGATGATGTCGCTCGACAAGGTCACCGACCAGGACGAGGTGCGCGCGTTCGTCGCGAGTCTCGGTGGCGACTCCGTCCTGGTCGAGGTCAAGCTGGACGGCCTCGCCATCCGGGTGGAATACGCGTCCGGCCGGCTCGCCCTGGCCGCGCTGCGCGGCGACGGCAGCACCGGCGAAAACGTGACCGCCCAGGTCCTGCGGGGTGTGGCCGGCCTGCCCGCCCGGCTCGGCACGGCGTGGACGGGCGAGGTCCGCGGCGAGGTATACATGACCGTCGCCGACTTCGAGGCCGCGAGCGCCAACCGGGTCGCCGCCGGCGCCAAGCCGTTCATCAACTCGCGTGGTGCGGTCGCCGGGTCGATCCGCAGCGTCGACCGCACCTACGAGACGCCGATGACCTTCGCGGCGTACGACATCTCCGGTGAATTCGCCGCCCACCAGGAACGCATGAGCCACGCGGTCGAGCTCGGCTTCCCGGTGGCCGGGCGGCTGGCCACCGGCGATTTCCAGGTCACCGCCGACGCCGAGGCCGCGCTCGCCGCCGTCGCCCGGATCGGCGAGGTGCGCCGCGGCCTCGAGTTCCCGATCGACGGCGCGGTCCTCACCGCCGACCTGGAGACCACCCGCCGCCGGCTCGGCTCCGGCAGCCGCACGCCGCACTGGGCCGCCGCCTTCAAATACCCCGCCGACACCGGCTCCACGGTGCTGCGCGACATCGAGGTCCGGGTCGGCCGCACCGGCCGCATCACGCTGCGCGCCGTGCTCGACCCGGTCTTCGTCGACGGCACCACCATCACCTACGCGACCCTGCACAACCCCAAGTTCGTCGAGGACCAGGGCCTGGCCATCGGCCAGACCGTCGCGGTGTGGCGGGCCGGCGACGTCATCCCCCGGGTCACCGCGCCGATCGGCGAGCAGCCGCACGGCCTCACCCCGTGGGTCGCCCCCGAGACCTGCCCCCAGTGCGGCGAGCCGTGGGACAAGTCGAGCCTGCTCTGGCGCTGCCACACCGCGTCGTGCAGTGCCACCAACGCCCTCGAATACTGGTGCAGTCGCGAGGCGCTGGACGTCGAGGGCGCCGGCGAGGCACTCTGCGTGGCCCTGGTCAACGCCGGCCTGGCCAACGACGTGGCCGACCTCTATTCGCTGACCGAGGAGCAGCTGGCCGAGCTGCCGGTCGGCAACACCAAGGCCGGCGGCGTCGTCCTGCTCGGCAAGCTCAACGCCGCCAAGGTCATCGCCTCGCTGGAACACAGCAAGACCCAGCCGTTCAACCGGGTCATCACCGGCCTCGGCATCCGGATGACCGGCCGCAGCGTCGGCCGCTGGCTGGCCGCCCGCTTCAAGACCATGGAGGCACTACGCGCCGCGACGGTCGAGGAGATCGCCGAGATCGACAAGATGGGCCTGATCAAGGCCCAGCACGTCATCGACGGCCTCACCGCGATGGCCTCCGTCATCGACCGGCTGGCCGCCGCCGGCGTCACCATGAGCGTCCCCGAGACCACCGGCGAGCAGCCCCTGGAGGGCAAGACCTACGTGGTGAGCGGCAGCGTCCCCGGCTACACCCGCACCACGGTCAGCGAACGCATCGAGCAGTTGGGCGGCCGGGCCAGCGGCAGCGTCTCGGCCACCACCACCGCCCTGGTCACCTCCGAGACCACCACCGCCAAGGCCACCAAGGCCGCCAAGCTCGGCATCCCGATCATCGACCCGGCCGAGTTCGCCGAACTGCTCGCCGATCAGCCGTAGATCACGGTCAGCGTCAGTGGTGCCAATGCGCCTTCGGCGTTGCCGATGACCATGAACATCAGCAACACGCAGGCGGCGGCAGAAAGGACTCCGCCGGTCACTGCCAGCTTTCCGGCGGTGGACCGGCGAAGAAGCCGTCGCCAGAGAAACACGGTGAGCGTCACGCATGCCACGAGCAGAATGGCGCAGATGACGGCCTTCGGTCGCTGCCACGCGAGACGGTCGTCGATCGCCTGCTGGAGCAGTGGCGAGATCTGGGCGCGGCCATCGCTGAGCCAGGCTTCGCCGACGGGGGAGAAGGTCGTTCCGGCCAGCGTCTTGCGCGGGTTGACGACGCTGGTCACGTTGGCCCACAGGGCCAGGGCCATGAATAGGACAAGGGTCAGGCCGGCCGCGCCGAAGGAGAGATATGTTCGCCGCTCGAACCTGCTTCCGGCCCTTTTGAATTGCAGCCGGGAAAAGACCATAAAGACCACCAGGAGCAGGGTGAAAAGGCCGCCGACGACGAGGAATACGATGTGATAATTCCGGTCGTCGGCCAGAACTCGGTCGTAGGCTGGGCTCGTTTCGAATGGCATGAATGCGACCGTACGGAAAGTGCGGTCCGAAAGCCTCGGGCCCGGTGATGGTCTTCTTCCCCGGGGTCTCCTACCAAAGGTGGAGACCAAGTTCCAACCCAGGGCGGACGGATTCCGGCGGCCGATTACCTAGGCTGACCGGCATGACGCTTCGACACGTGGTGGCGTGGTGGCACGCCTGGTTGTCGGACAGCCCGCGTCCCACCGCGGCCAGTCGGGCCGCAAGCCGTGCCGCGGCGGCGGTCGGCCGGCACGCTTTGGCGGCCGATGTGCTGCTGGCGGTGGTTGCGGCGGCCGGGACGGTGCCCCAGCTCTACTATCACGCCACCCACTCGGAGCGGCAGTTCGGCGCGTTGGTGCTGTTCAGCGCCCTGCTGGTGGTCCCGCTGTGCTGGCGTCGGCGATTTCCGGTCACGACCTTCGCCTTCGCGGCGGCCGTGGCGCTGGCGCATTGGCTGGCCGGGGTGCGACCGGCCGCCGACCTGGCCCTGTTGATCTACCTCTACACGGTGGCGAGCCGCTGCCCGACGCGGGTGGCGGTCGTCGCGGGCGGGGTGGTCGAGGTGGGTGCCCTGCTGACCGCCGTCCGCTGGCCGGAGATCGGGTTGTGGGCCGGGACCGGGTCGTGGACCGGGACGTTGGTGTTGCTCTCCGGTCCGGTGGTTGCCGTACTGCTGCTGGGGGTCAGCGTGCGTTATCGGCGAGGCGCCCTGGACGCCCTCGCCGAGCGGGCGGCCCGGCTGGAACGCGAGCGCGACCAGCAGGCGATCATCGCCGCGGCCGCCGAACGGACCCGGATCGCCCGGGAGATGCACGACGTCGTCGCCCACAGCCTGTCGGTCATGGTGACGCTGTCCGAGGGGGCGGCCCGCAAGCAGGCCGCCGAACCGCAGCGGGCCGGCGAGGCGATGCGCCAGGTAGCGGTCACCGGCCGCCAGGCCCTCGCCGAGATGCGCCGCCTGCTCGGCGTGCTGCACACCGAGCAGCCCCTGGACGACCGCCATCCACAGCCGGGCCTGGCCCAGCTGGACGACCTGCTCGACCAGGTCCGGTCCACCGGCCTGACCGTCACGTCAGCCGTCACCGACCTGCCCACCGACCTGCCGCCCGGGGCCGAACTGACGGTCTACCGCATCGTCCAGGAGGCCCTGACCAACACCCTCAAACACGCGTCCGGCGCCCACCGGGTCAGCGTCACCATCACCGGGGGCCCCGGCGCGGTGACTGTCGAGGTGCACGACGACGGGCCTCTCGCGGCAGGCCGCCGCCCGGGTATTGGCGACGGCCTGGACGGTGACGGGGCTTTCGGGGTGGGCCGCCCGGTGGTTGGCCGCGGGCTGGCCGGGATGCGGGAGCGGGCCGCGGTCTACGGCGGCGAGGTCAGCGCGGGGCCCGATCCCCGTGGGGGATGGCGGGTCCGTGCCCGCCTGGCCCTGCCGATCGACGCGGTGGCGCGATGAGCATTCGCCTCCTGCTGGTCGACGATCAGGCCCTCATCCGGACCGGGTTCCGGATGATCCTCGAGGAGACCGACGACATCGACATCGTCGGCGAGGCACCGGACGGCGCCGAGGCGGTCCGGCTGGCCGCCGAGCTGAGCCCGGACGTGACGCTCATGGACGTACGGATGCCCGGGGTCGACGGCATCGAGGCCACCCGCCGGATCATGGCCCGCGACCCGGCCGCCCGGGTGCTCATCCTGACCACCTTCGACCTCGACGAGTACGCCTTCGCGGCGTTGCGGGCCGGCGCGAGCGGTTTCGTCCTCAAGGACGTGCCGGTCGACGAGCTGGCCCGAGCCATCCGCGCGGTGGCCGGCGGCGACGCTGTCGTCTCACCCCGGATCACCCGGCGTCTCCTCGACGTCCACGCCACCCACCTGCCCGGCCCGCCGACAGCGGCTCTCGACCAGCTCACCCCGCGCGAGCAGGAGGTGCTGCGGGCGGTGGCAGCCGGCCTGTCCAACGCCGAGATCGCCGCCCAGCTGGTGGTCTCGGACGCGACGGTCAAGACCCACGTGGGCAGCATCCTGACCAAACTGAACCTGCGAAACCGGGTGCAGGCCGTCATCTTCGCGTACGAGATCGGCCTCGTCCGCTAACTTGCTGGGATGACTTTGCCGACCCAGGACGACGTGCTCGGGTACTTCGGTGCGCTGTCGAACTGGGGCGGTGGGGGGACGACGACGAGCTCGGCACCCTGAACCACATCACCGACAGCGTGCGGGTGGCGGCGGCTCGGGCCGTGCGGCACGGACGGCCGGTGCGCTTCGCCGGCACGTCCGGCAGCCCGGTCAACCCGATCGCCACGTTCTGACCGAGAGGGGTCAGGCGAGCGCGAGCAGCCACTCGGCGTTGCGGGCCACATCGTCCCAGCGGTCGCGGGTGGCGCAGTAGCCGATCGAGCCCAGGCCGATGTGGAGCTGGTACGCGCGCAGTGCGGCCGGATCCGGGTTCCAGCGGCGGCCGATCGCCGCCTCGAGGTCGACCGGGGACCACTGCGGGTACCAGCCCTGGCAGTACAGCAGCCAGGCGGCGTCGTAGAGCGGATCGCCGAAGCAGGCACTGCCCCAGTCCAGAACACCCGAGATCCGGTCGCCCGTGACCAGCAGGTTCCGGGCCAGCAGGTCGTCGTGAACCATGCGGCGCTCGTCCGGCAGCTCCGGCGCGAGCCGGCGCAGCGTGGCCAGCCCTCGTTCGAACGGTTCCAGGCCGACGTCGGACGCGGCCAGGGCGGCCCGCCAGCCCGGCACCCGCGGCGTCTCGTGCTCGGTCGCGAGCAGATAGTCGGGCCAGGAACGGTGTCTCGCTGTCCGAGACTCATCCCAGATGCCGTAGCCGTGGCCGCCGATCTCGATCCGGCTGATGGCGTCCATGACGTCGAACAGGTCGGGCAGGACGGCGCCGAAGCCGCTCGCGTCGAGGTCGTCGAGCGCGACGCCGGTCAGCCGCTCCGACACAGCGTACGCCCAGCCGTGGCTCGCACCGCGGGCGATGATCGCCGGCACCGGCAGCGTGCCACCCACCACCGTGCTGACCGCCTCGTCCTTCGCGAAGTCCCCGCCATGCCGGCTGACCCGCAGCACCACGTCCCGGCCATCGACCGCCAGCGCGTACGCCGTGGACCAGGCCCCGGCAGCCAACGGCTCCGGCTGGTGCGCCTCACCCAGCACGCTCCGCGCGACGTAACCGGCCACCTGATCGGGATGGTCCATCCGGCCAAGGTAACCGCTTCTGCCGGTAGTTTGCCGGTCGCTTGCCTGTCCGGTCTCCCGGCCGGAGCCGACGATGCAAACACGCGCGTCGCCGAAAACCGGGGGAGTGAAATGAATCGATCTATGGGCGGGCCCTGCGCACCGCCGGGCCCTTGGCGGCCAGCGGTGACCACAGTGGGCTCGCCGACGAACCGGCGGTGAGCACGGTGTCGGCGACGCGGAGCGTCACGGATTCATTGCCGGCCGTGGGTAGGTCTGCTCCAGGACGGCCGGCACCGCGACCGTCAACATCTTGGTTCGCACCGACCGCAGGAGCTTCGCCATGAAGAAACCGCCGACCCCCGTGAAACCTGTGTGCTCCCAGGTGAACCGGGTTCCGGTCGGTAGCTCCTCGATCCGGTACGTCACGAAGCTGGGCGCCTCGCCCTCGTCTCCGACCCACGTGTAGCGCAGCAGCCGGGGTGCGTCGACCTCGAGGACCTCGCAGTCGACGATTCCGCGCCAGCCCATCACCGGCTTCGCGATCAACCGGAAGTGCGTGCCGGCAACGGGTTCGAAGCCTTCGGGACGCCCGCCCTGCCCGGTGACGGTCCACTGCGCGACGAGTCCGGGCTCGGTCATCACCCGCCAGACCTGTTCCATCGAGTACGGATAGTCACAGACGATACGAAACTCGCTCACCATGCCTCCATAGTTACCGTCGCAGTAAATTTACAGTAGCAGAACTTTTACTGAGACTGTACTAAGCTCGGCACCATGACCGAAGGTCTCCGGGAGCGCAAGAAGCGCGAGATGCGCCGTCAGCTGTCCGATACCGCGGCGCGGCTGTTCCTGCAGCACGGGTTCGACGCGTTCCGGGTGTCCGACGTCGCCGACGCCTGCGGCGTCTCGGAGAAGACCGTCTTCAACTACTTCCCGACCAAGGAATCACTGGTCCTGGACCAGCTCGAGGACACCGTGTCCGCGCTGCGCACCGGCCTTGCCGACTCCTCGGCGCCCCCGGTGCAGGCAGTGCTGCGCATCCTCGACACCGAGCTCACCGCCATGACCGCAGGCCTGGCCGAGAGCGGCGACCCGGGCTCGGCGATCGCCGGCTACCGGCGATTCGGCGAGCTGATCGGCTCCACCGCATCGTTGCGGGCCTATCAGAGCGACACGATAGATCGCTGCGTCGCCGTGGCCGCGGAGCTGCTCGCCGCACGGGCCGGGCTGCACCCCGACGACCCCGAGCCGCAGATCGCCGCCATCGCCCTGGTCGGCCTCTGGCGCGTCCAGTTCCAGAGCCTGCGCCGTCACCTGGCCACCACTGCGGACCCGGCGAAACTGCACAGCGAGGTCACCGTCGACGTCCATCGCGCGGCCCGGCTCATCGAGGACGGCCTGGCCTCGAGTTGGCCGCGGGGTTAAGAGGGCGGCCCGGCTTCCGCCGTACGGAAGCCGGGCCTTTAAAAGATTTTCACCAGCGCAGGAAATTGTCCTGGGTCTGGGCGTTGAAGACGTCGGTGCGGAAGTGCTTGGCCACCGCGGTGCGCGGGTCCTTGAGCTCCAGCACGTCGACGCCCTTGGCGATGTCGTTGGAGTAGATGAAGCCGTTGTACCAGTACGCCGACCAGGAACCGCCGCCGATGAACTGCGTCGCCGAGATCGGGCCCCGCTCCCAGTAGGCCAGCTCGCGCGGGTGCCGCGAGTTGGTGAAGTCCCAGACCGAGATGCCGCCCTGGTACCAGGCCTGGACCATGATGTCGCGGCCCGGGACCGGGATCAGCGAGCCGTTGTGGGCCACGCAGTTCTCGGTGTCGGCGTTCGTCCGCGGGATCTTGAAGTAGCTGCCGAAGACGAGTTTCTTGCCGCGGACGATGTCGTAGACGGCGTCGGCACCGCGGTCGGGACCGATCGTCGGGTTGCAGGTCGCGGCGCCGCCGCCACCCAGTTCGTCGGTGAAGACGACCTTCGTGCCGCTGTTGTTGAAGGTCGCGGAGTGCCAGAACGAGAAGTTGACGGTGTCCCGGACCGTGGTGATGACCCGCGGGGCGGTGCGCTTCGAGATGTCGAAGAGCACGCCGTCACCCATGCAGGCGCCGGCGGCGAGGTCCTTCTCGGCGTACACCGTGATGTCGTGGCAGCCGGTCGTGGGCGACTGGCCGGTGCCGCCGCCGTAACCGCCGTCCGGGAACAGCACCGGCGCGGCCACCACGGTGGCGGCGGTCGGGTTCCGCTTGGGGACCTTGATGATCGAGATCTTGTCATGCGGGAGCGCGCAGTTCGGCTGGTCGGCGCCCGTCAGGTTGTACGAGGAGATGTACAGGTACAGGTTCGGGTCGTGGCGCTTGCCCGGCACCAGCGTCTGGGTGTGCGAGCCGCAGTCCGTCTTGACGGACTTGAGGTACTGCGGCGTACGCGGGTCGCTGATGTCGAAGATCTTGATGCCTTCCCAGCGCTCGCCGGGCGCGGCAGTGGTCGAGGCCACGTTGTCGCAGGAGTCGTTGCTGCGCTGCGAGTCGGTGCCGAGGAAGAGCAGGTTGCCGCTGATCGAGATGTCGTTCTGCGAGCCCGGGCAGAGCACCTGGGTCGCCACGGTCGGCGCCTTCGGGTTACGGATGTCGTAGACGGCGAATCCGTTGTAGTTACCGCCGTACGCGTAATGGCCTTGGAAGGCCCAGTCCGAGTTGGTGGAACTGGCGAACGGCCCGGTCTTGTCGAGGTGCGCGACCTGGGTCAGGTTCGGGCTGCTGACGATCTCGTCAACGCCGGGGATGGCCGGAGTGGCTCCGTTTGCGGGCGCCGCCACCAGCGCCGCGACGAGCATGGCCGCGGCGGTGAGCAGCCACCCTCGTGAGGCGGTGTGCTTCATACAGCTCCTTCCGAATACGGTCAGTGTTCACCTAAGTCGGTAGAGTAGCGGAGTGATTAGAAGATCATCGATCCTCTTGGTCGTTATCTCCCTCGCGGCGGCCGGCGGCCTGGCGGCCGCGGCGCGCGCCACCTCGGGCGGTTCGGCGTCAGCTCCGCGGGCGGAAAAGAGTCCGGCGGTACGCGTGGTGCTCCCCGGCCGCCCCGGCGAGTCGGCTCGGGTGACCGACTCCGACCAGGTCACAGCGCCGGACGGGTCGACCTACAACACAATCGACACCACGTTCGTGCAAATGATGATCGTCCACCACGGACAGGCGATCGAGATGGCCGCCCTGGCCCCCGACCGGGCCGCCGACGATCAGCTGCGCGCGCTGGCCGGCCGGATCGGCGCGGCCCAGGCCCCCGAGGTGGCGTGGCTACGCGGCTGGTTGCGCGACCGCGGCCTGCCGGAGAGTGACGCTGCTCACGACCACGCCGACATGCCGGGCATGCAGAGCCCCGCCGACATGACCGCCCTGACCGGCCTGACGGGATCGTCCTTCGACCGCCGGTTCGCGACCATGATGACCGCCCACCACCGTGGCGCGGTCCGGATGGCCCAGGAGGTCCTGGCCGGCGGCTCCGACGAGCGCCTGCGCGAGGTGGCCGGCGAGATGGCGGTCGAGCAGGGCAGCGAGATCAACCGCATCCAGCAGCTGGGCCTGGCCGCTTGATCCGTGTGCTTCAATGGCTGACCGCAACACACACGGGGAGATTTTGTGAAGCGCAGGAAATTCTTGCTGTCCACCGCCGGGGTAGCACTGGGTGCCCTGGCCGTGCCGTCACCGGCTCAGGCCTTTTCGGAGGCCCCGACCTTGGTGACCGACCCGCCCGCCGCGGAGCGCGATTTCGTACGCTGGCTGTCCATCCACGATCCGCGGGCGACGGTCCGCTCGGTGGCCCGGACGGCTCTGCTGAGCAGCGACGGCGCCGCTGCGATCACCGCGTTCCTGGCCTCCGGTTACGCGTCTGCCGCGACCCGGGCCGCCGAGACCCGGGCCCGCCAGCTCGACTACGCGACCCGGATGGCCGACACCCACCCGGCGCAGTACTACCCCTGGGTGAACGCGACGGCCCGGCGGGCCGCCAACGGCACCGACACGGAGCTGGCCGATTACTCCAGCACCGGATATGCCGCGGCCTTGAAGAACGACAATGCCCAGATTCCGTACGACGATGGCGCGGCCCTGGTGACCGAGGACGACCGTGAATTGGTGTCGGGCGTGGCCGACGCCGACCCGAGCCTCGTGGTCCGCGACCGGGCCGCCGGCGTGACCACCGACGCCGAGGTGGCCGAGTTCCTGCGCTACGGCTGGCTGAGCGCGGCCGGCATCGCCACCGACGAGTTCCGCGCCCAGTACGTGGCCGACGAGCGGTCCCTCTGGTCCGAGGCGAGGCAGCAGACCGCGACGGCGGTGGCGGTGGCCGCCACCAACCCGGTCGCCGCGATCCAGCTGTGGTACTCAGTGCGGACTCGCTTCGCCCCTCTGCCGACGGGTTGGACCGCCCGCCAGAGGTACGCGCTGGCCCGCTCCGACGACTGGCGCCGAACCGTGCAGACGGCGGCCGCGTCGGCCAGCCCACTGTGGGCCCCACTGGCCGCCCGGGGCCCGGCGCTGAGCACCCAGTGGTACGCCGAGGTGACCAACGCCGCCGACCAGGCCGCGTGGTGGACCGCCCTGCTCCAGTACGCCCAGGCCGCCGCGAGCGTGCGGCCCTAGTTTCCCGAGGCGTATTCGTCGGAGATCTCGGTGGCGTAGTTCTTCCACAGCGGTTTCATGGTCTCGGCGTTGACCGGCTGCCCGGAATCGATCATGGCCTTGAAGTCGCGGAAGTACTGCACGTACAGGTCCGGCGTGAACGTGTTCAACATGACCGCGTTCACGTCGCCGACGTTGGCGAACGTGTGCGGCGCCCCGGTCGGCACGATGACCCAGGTGCCCGGCCCGGCGTCGTACTGGTCCTCACCGACGGTGAACCGGAACGTCCCCGCCAGCACGTAGAAGCCCTCGTCGTGCTGGGCGTGGCGGTGCTGCAACGGGCTCGGGGTGCCCGGCGGGATGGTGACCTCGGCGAACCCCAGCCGATGGTCGGTGTGCTCGCCGTTCTCCAGGATCCGGATCTGCTGCGCCCCGCTGCCGAGGATCTCGCCCTCACCGGGGCGGACGATGTTCACCTTCTTCATGGCCACCATCCTGTTCCGGGCCGGCCGTGCGCGTCTTGGTCGTAAGCGCACGGTTGCTGGTTACCAGTGCGCGGGCGTTGTAGCCGTACGTAGTCTTGAAGAGCTTGCTGAAATGGGTCGGATCGGAGAATCCCCACCGGGCGGCCACGGCGGTGACCGTACGTCCGCCTCCGGTCAGCTCGGCCCGGCAACGCTCGAGGCGGCGGCGCCGGATCAGGGCCGCGACGGTGAGCGGCTGGTCCTCGAACAGCTTGTGCAGCCGGCGCACGGAGATGTGGTGGGCGGCGGCGATGCCCAGCGGGGACAGCTCGGGATCGGCCAGCCGGGCCTCGATGTAGCCGGCGATCCGGTTCCGCAGCCACTCGTCCGGGGCCGGTTGCTCGTCGCCCAGCCGGGCCTCCAGCGCGACCGCGATCAGCTCGATGACGGCCGCCGCCGACCGCAGCGCCTCCGCTTCACGGAATGCGGTCGCGGACCGCGCCGATTCGCGAGCCAGGACGGAGACGAGAGCGCCCGGACCGCGACTGCCGTCGATGCGCTTGCCGACGAGCCGATCGATCTGCGCGGGCCGGATCCGAAGCTCCCGGCGCGGAACCAGGATGGTGACGTGCGCCGAGGCGGTGCTCTCGAACCGGACCGCACGCGTGGGATCGAGCAGCACCAGGTCAGCCGGCCCGAGTTCGGCGTCGCCGCGCCCCTGCTCGATCCGCGTCCGGCCCCGGCTCATCACCTTGACCGCCAGGTTCTCGCCGTCGGCGGCGTCGCGCTCCCGCCCGATACAGGCACTCGCAGGCGTGTCGAGCGAGACCAGCCGCAGCGGCCCGAGGTCACGGGTGGCGATCCGCCCTCGGAAGCCGGCCCCGGCCAGCTTGTTGACCAGCGGCGGAAACCCACTGGCAGCCAGCTCATCCTGAAACGCCTCAAGGTCGCCGCTCACCGCTCAACGATAACGACGACACTTCCGGCGGGCTCGGTGCTCGGCCGGGGTCACAGCGGCGGCGGTAGCGAAGCACTTCCGCCCGGACGTCTTCAACCGCTGGTGAGATCTTTTTAAGGCCCGGCTTCCGTACGGCGGAAGCCGGGCCGCCCTCTCAGTTCCGCCGCCTAGTGCCTCGTCTTGGAACGTTGGCCGGGTAATCCACCGGTTTCGGGTGTGAATCGGGCACGCTTTGCCTTCCAGGTGCGGAAGGCGGTGGTGCCGGGTGGGCAGACGCCCGGAAGTGTTCGTCAGAGTGCTGTCGACGGCCGAAGGCCAGCGACTATAGAGAATCACCCGCACGGCCAAGGATCCGGTGAAGCTGCGCCGGTCGATCGTCGTCTTGATGTCGGCCCAAGGACAGCCGGCGCCGGATATCGCGCATCTGTTGAAGGCCACCGATGACTATGTCCGTGACGTGATCCACGCGTTCAACGACAGGGGGTTCGACGCCCTGGACCCAAAATGGAACGGGGGCACACCGAACAAGATTGACGAGCAGACCCGCGACTGGATCTGCGTCATCGCCCGGTGTGACCCCCGATTCCTCGGCCTGCCGTTCTCCGGCTGGTCACTGTCGAAGCTGCGGGACTACCTGATCGAAGTCGGCCGCCTGGTGTCGATCAGTATCGAGACCAGGCGGCGGATCCTGCACGAACGCGGCGTCACCTGGCAGACCTCGAAAACGTGGAAGGCCAGCAACGACCCCGACTTCACGTCGAAGATGCGCCGCATCCTGGACCTCTACGACCAGCCACCCACCGGCGGCCGGGTCATCTGCATCGATGAGTTTGGACCGCTGAACCTGCAACCACGACCCGGAAAGGCCTGGAAACCGCAGGGCAAACCCGTCCGGCTCCGCGCCACCTACCACCGCGACCACGGTGTCCGGCACATGATCGCCAGCCTCGACCTGACCACCGGGAAGATCCATTACCGGATCCGGGACCGGAAACGCTCGAGCGAGTTCCTCGACTTCCTCAAATCCCTGCGCCGCCGATGGCCAGGACAAACCCTATATCTGATCCCCGACAACTTCTCCCCGCACAAACACCCCACAGTGCGGGCCAGGTGCCAGGCCAACCACGTCGAACTGGCATTCCTGCCGACCTACAGCTCCTGGCTGAACTGGATCGAAGCCGAGTTCGCCGCCCTACGCTACTTCGCGTTCAACGGCACCGACCACCAATCACACACCGAACAAGACACGGCGATCGGTGACTACATCCGCTGGCACAACCAACGCGCCCGTCCCAAGACCGGATACGCAACCAACTCCAAGATCCGCCACCCGGATTACCCCTTCAAGGCCGCATGACGAGCACTAGGCGGCTTCGCTGACCACCCGGAAAGTCCGGTCGATTAGGCGGTAGAGGGCCACCGAGCCGTAGGCGTTGCCTCGGACGGACTCGATGCCGTCCGCATGAGGTGATCAGCTAATGGCCGAAAGTGAAGACCTTGACAAAATCGGCAGCCTGCTTAGTAAGAAAATTAACAAAAAGGTCTTCCTGTCGAAGGTATCCTAGGATTTCTTCGTCGGACCATGGTCCGCCAAGTCGATAGCCCAGCTTCAGGCACGCCAGCTTCTCCCGTTCTCTAGAATCGTATTGCCGAGGATCCATTCCGAACTGCATTCGCAGAAACTCCAATGCTCCGTCGGGAATATCGGCCGACTCTAGGCGTGATGCCGGAAGACTGCATATAGCCCAGGGCAATAGGTAGATGTGAGGAGTGGAATCATCGTGTTCTACTTCTAGCCGCCACCTAGAGAGAAGGGCATCTTGCAATTTCCCTGCGACCCGTTGCTCCTCGATGAGAACCCCGCTCCATCCGAGTATCCAAGCCACGCCGGCAAATTCGTACGATTCTATACTTTGGGACGCGAATTCAGCCACGCTGTAAGCAATTTGACGAATTCCAGGATTGCGGTCGACGTATTCCTTGAGCTCTGAGAAGGGGGACTGCAAGATGGCATGCAGCGCCAAAGCTAACCCATCAACGCGCTCTGCCCGGTTTTCCGAGCCTAACAATTGGTGCACCTGAATAGGCACCGCATTGTCATCAAGAGAATCAAACCGTCGCCCAACGAGGTTCTCAAGTATGTGGAATACTTCTTGGGTAACATGCGAGTCGCGCAGCAAATAGTCATGGCATGTTCGGTACAGTTCCTTGTCGTACCTTGAGCCAACTATCCGATCCAGCGCGAGCTCGCTGAAACCTGGATTGCTAAACAGGGCATCGAGCGCAAGTCTAGCCACTTCGGGAGACATGGCGATTTCGTCCGCCATGCAGTCGACTAGATTTTCCGCGGCAACAACAGCCGTATCAATTTGTTCTTTTGTGTGGACGTCCCCATCGGAGACTTCCGGGAGGCGCGCCATACGAACTAACTCTTCAACTATGGTGCTCCCTTTGCGGCCGCTAAGTGCGGCGGAGAGCGTGACTACCTCTTGCCAGCGTGGGTCGGCAAGGTACGGCCTTAGTCTCAACAGGAGCGGCGTCTCGTTTAGTTCTTCAGGCAGCCACTCATTCGTGATCGACAAAGCACAAAGATACTCTTGGAATGTTAGATGCTTAAACTCGTAGACAGATTCGAGACTTCCGGCGATTACCTCGTAACCATGAAGATTGAGAAGGCTACTGCGCTCTTCTATTCGGTCGACAAGACGTCCAACAGAAACCTTCGCAAAACCGAGTACATCGGGCATTTGGCGCCTAGATTCACGGAACAGACGACGAAGCTCTCCGGAGGAAACTCGCTGAGATCCGGCGATCATCATTGAATAGGCCGTATACGCAAGCTGCGGTAGGGCCTCATCCGGATCGATAGCCTCATGTCCTTCTGTGTTCCACGTGGCTAGTAGCAGTTCAATAGCTTTTCTATACAGAACGGAACGCTGACGAGGAAGCTGTCCAGCCCATCTTCTTACGAGCAGCAGCGTCGTTAGAAGCAGAGGATTGGTGGCCAGGGTACGGACGCGATCTATTTCCAAAATCTCGTCGACGAGCTGATAGGCCTTTTGCTCAGTTTCCTTGTCTTTGCCAACCACTTCGCGGTTCCATGAGAGCACCAGGTTCGCAATACCGTCATTCCCCAGCTCGGCGACCCTCATGGTCTTGCACACGGAAGCGACAGCGCCGGCGACAGGACGAAATCCGAATTCACGCGAGGTAAGGACAATTCTTACGTCTGGGTAGGTCGCGACAAAGGTTCGTAGCTGTGAGGTGAAGGCGATTCTCTGTGATGGGTCCGAGATTTCGTCGAGGCCGTCTATCAGAAGCATCATCCCCCCGCCCCGCAGCAATTCTCCAATAAGTGCCGAAAATGGCGCGGATAGATCGGGGCGCTCTGCGCGCAATATTTGATCATCTATCACTGTTCTAATTGGTCGCTCAACCAGGCTCCCGAGCCGGCGACAGCGTATAAGGACAGGGAACAGTCGTAGCGGCGGCAAATTATCGTTGGAATCATTTAGGCGGCTTGGGTCTGCATAGGCAACCGCTAGGCGCTTAATGAGGGTGGACTTGCCTGCCCCTGGTAGCCCGAGAATCGCTAACTTTGAGTACTCCGAGAACGCGTCTCCGAGCCGGACTTCCATGCTAACAGGCGAAGCTTTCGCAGGGTGTCCCGCGGATGTTGCAGTGGTATCCCTCGGGTCGTCGATTTCTTCGAGCAATGCTGCGACGTATAGAGATTCGAGCTTGAAGGGCTTGGAGACAATGGCTTCATCTGCTGGCATCCCTTCGAGGCTCAAAACCCCGCACTCGGCGAGGATGTAGCGAAGATATGCCGCCTTCGCGTCCGATGTGTCAGGCAACGTTGCGGGGTCATCCGCAGTGATGACTCTCGGGAGTTCAAACTCGCCAAGATAATCTGCGAAAGCTTCTGAGAGTACTTGGCCATCGGAATGAACAACGCATACTGCCTGTCTTGCGTCGCCAGCTCGGTAGTAAATCGCCCAAAGCCAGCCCTTTGAGCTCGCGAGAAGCTCGATATCCGGCTCGGGCACCAACGAGCTGTGGTTCCGGCTGACGAGGCGACCGGCCGCTTCCGCGGCCACGGCCCGCGACACGATCACGCCTCGTTCTTCAAGTAGCGATACGACATCGCCGCCGTCGAGGAGCGTAATCCTGGGTTGGCCAAAACTGCGTTCCTGCTCCAACGCGGAGGAGCGAAAACCCGAGACCGAAACAAAATAGCCTTCGATGGGTACGTTGGAGGTTCGACGCTCGGCGTCAAGTACACCGTAGAACTTATTGATGTCACTCCCACCAATGGGATCTTCCTGCGCCTTGCACTCAGCCCGAACGCCCCGATTTTCGAGTCTGTGGGCACCCGTGATATCGACCTCGCGGCCGCTCTTTGCGACGTCAAACTTGAGGTCGTCATATCCGAGGGCATAGAACAAATCAGCCGCTAGGCGTGTCATCACATCGCCCTTTTCGTTTGCCGACCTCGCTAGAACCCTAAGCGTCGCACCGAACGCCTTCACTGATGTGTCCTTCCTTGGACATGACTACGATGATCGTGGTCTTAACTTGGCGCTCACCTCGGCGTATGCGAGCTCCAGCTGGCCGGTGACCCGGGCACCGATCAGGCGCAGCGTCGGCCGCTCGCCCGGCGCCGGAGCCGGCCCACCACAGAGCAACAGGAACCGCACCCTCCAAAGCCGGCACCACCCTATACGGCGCGCAATGAGATCGACCGCTTCGCTGAGGCCGAACGCGTTGCGCACGGCCCGCTCCGATTCGCTCAGCTGATCCATGAGCATCTGTCGGTTATCTCGGCGCATGATCTGATCGGGCCAGCGCTATCGGGCGGGGCCGGGGGTCTGGCGGACAGAGTTGAGGGCGGAAGGGGGCACCATGATCTCGGCACTCAACCGGCTCGTCGACCTTGTCGAGGAGAGCCTTGGCGGGGACTTTGACGTGAAGGCTGCGGCTAAGGAGCTCGGCACGACCGAATACCACCTGCGGCGGATGTTTTCGTCGCTTGCTGGGATGCCGCTGTCGGAATACGTGCGGCGGCGGCGGATGACTGTCGCCGCGGCTGCGGTCGTTCGGGGTGAGGAAGGCCTGCTCAGCGTCGCTGTTCGGCATGGGTATGGGTCTACCGAAGCCTTTGGGCGGGCATTTCGGGCCGTGCATGGTGCTGGGCCTGGGGACGTGCGCCGGGATGGTGGGCCCCTTCGGACACAACCGCAGCTCAGGTTCCGCCTGACCGTTGAAGGGAATCTACCCATGGACACTCGCATCGCTGACCAACCCGCGTTTCGGCTTGTTGGGCACGCTGCCCGCGTTCCGCTTGTTCACGAAGGGGTCAACCCGCACATCCAGCAGCACGTCACCGCTCTGCCGCCGGAGGAGCACCTGCGGTTGAAGGACCTTGGGGACACTGAGCCGGCGGGGCTGCTTGCGGTCAGCGACGACCTTGACCCGGATCGGGCTGAGGGCTCCGAACTTACCTATCTGCACGGGGTTGCCGTGTCGCCTGGCGCGGCCGTTCCGGGGGATCTCGACGTCATCGACGTTGCGGCCGGGCGGTGGGCGGTTTTTCGGACCTCAGGTCCGTACCCGCAAGCCTTGCAGACAGCTTGGGCCGCGACCGCGACCGAATGGTTTCCGTCCAACCCGTGGCGGCTTCGGCCCGGGCCGGAGATCGTCGCGGTGCTTGAGCGGGCCGCTGACTTCAGCACGGCGACCTGTGAGCTCTGGCTGCCGGTCGAACCGTCAGTTCAGTAGGCGCTGGGCCCAGTAGACCTGACCGTCGGGTCCTACGCAGATCAGGGCTACCAATAGGTCCGCGACCAAAGCGGGCGCGGTGGCGACGGGTGGCGTTCCCGGCCGTTCCGTGTGCAGCACGGTCTGGAACGTCACCGGCGACACGTCCAGCGAGGACACCGCGATGGTGCTGCCCGCACCCTCGTCGGTGCTGCGCAGCCATGGGTAACGCTCTTCGGCCAGGTCCAGGGAACCGTCTGAGCCGGTGCCTACCTGGTCGGGGTCCGCCGCCGTGGCGGCGATGAAGCCGGGCAGCAGGTGCCGGCGCTGGTCCAGCAGGACGATCCGCAGGGAGCCGTTCCTCTGCGGGTGCGGCGGGCGGGTCCAGCTGACATGCCCTAGGAAGATCTGGTCGCTGTCGTCGGTCGCGACCTCGGCGTTTACCGGTTTCAGCGCGGCGTCCGCGGTCGCCTGGTCGACCAGCTGCAGGGTCGCTTGGGCGTTCAACGCCTCCGGGCCGTACGGCGGGCGGTTGTGCCACCAGCGCCGGCCGGTCACGCCGCCGGCCGCGGCCAGGAGTAGCACTACGCCCAGGATCAGGGCCGACCGCCGTCTCATTTTCGGAGTGACCTCTGTCCGTATGCCGCGTGTGACACTGCCAGCATGCCAGTGCCGTACGTGGAACTGTCGAATTCGGCGCGGACGGTGTTCTTCGGCGGCGCCGGGGCCTTCGCGGTGGGTGAGCTCGCGCAGGCGTTCCGGCTGCGGCTCGCGGCGGCGGCCGTCGATCGTTGGGCGGAGGTCCTGTTCCGGGTGGTGTTCTTCGGCGGGATCCTGATGCTGCCGCTCAGCCGGGCGGTCGTCCCGGGGGCGGTCATCGGCGGGGGTGGGCTCGTGTTCGGGCTCGGCGCGGCGGTCGGGCTGGCCGGGTTGCTGTTGCGGTGGTGGTCGTTCGCGAGCCTGGGCCGGTACTTCACGGTCGTGGTGAAGACCAGCGCTGATCAGGTCGTGGTGGATCGGGGGCCGTACCGGGTGCTGCGGCATCCGAGCTACACCGGGCTGCTGCTCGCCTTCGCTGGGGCCGGTCTGATGTGGGGGAACTGGGTCGGCGCGGCCGGGTCGGTCGGGCTGATCCTGGCCGCGCTGATCTACCGGCTGCGGATCGAGGAGCGTGCCCTGATCGCCGCGCTGGGCGACCCCTACCGCGCGTTCGCGGCGACCAGGGCCCGGCTGATTCCTTACCTGTGGTAGCTACTTGGCGATGGCCGTGCCGTGCCGGCAACCGGCGCAGGTCACCGCGCTGAGGGCGGTCCAGGTGTTGAGGTCGGTGCTGGTGGCGGTGTAGATGCCGCCGCCGGTGCTGTACCGGTCGACGTAGATGCGCCAGCTGCCGTTGTCCAGTTTGACCAGGGACGGGCCCTCGTAGCCGGAGGCCCACAGGGTGCCGCGGTTGATCCAGCCGGTGGTGAGGCTGGCCGTGGTGGTCCAGTGCTCGATGTACTTGCCGGTCTCGTCCTTGGTGAAGGCGTGCCAGGTGCTGCCGGACTTCACGACGTACGTGTCGATGTGGTTGGTGCCCAGGCCCCACATCTGGGACGGGCCGCTCCACGAGGTCAGCGCCGTGTTCTGGGCGGTGTAGACGTACGGCCGGAAGCAGGCCGAGCAGGTGGTGGCCGCGACGCTGGTGATCAGGCGGACCGTGCTGCCCTCGACGTAGAACTCCGGCGCCCACGTGTATTTG
This sequence comes from Paractinoplanes tereljensis, assembly GCF_016862435.1. Taxonomy (GTDB): domain Bacteria; phylum Actinomycetota; class Actinomycetes; order Mycobacteriales; family Micromonosporaceae; genus Actinoplanes; species Actinoplanes tereljensis. The sequence continues at coordinate 149,754 of NZ_BOMY01000034.1, read as the reverse complement.
GTGCTGGCTATGCCGGACGGGATGCTGGCGATGTTCGTCCAGCTGGTGAGGTTGCTGCTGGACGCGATGTTGAAGTAGGTGGAGTTGGTGGTCCAGGACTGCACGGTGTACGCGATGTAATAGACGCCGTTGTACTTCAGGATGCTCGGGTCACGCAGCACCCCGGTCGGGCCGTGGAAGTTGGTGTCCGACAGCACGCTGTAGGTCGTACCGCCATTGGTTGATTGGTAGATCCACAGCTCTTCGTCGGCGGCCGCGTCACCCTTGAAGGTGGCGTAGACCAGCGTGGTGGCCGCGACGGCCGGCCGCGGCGCGGCCAGGACCGTGACGAGTACGGCGAGCAGCGTCGCCAGAAGCTTCCTCACAGTCCCCACCCCCAGCGCAGCTGAGCAACGCCGGACGCGTTGTTGACGGCCAGCCCGGACCCGCTCTGCCGGGTGATCGAGTAGGTGTCCCCGGTGCGCAGGCCGGGCCAGTAGACGATGCCCATCTGCCGGGCCCGGGTCAGGTCGGTGGTGGCGGCGAAGTACGAGGTGAAGACGTTGCCGTCCTGGTTGGCGGCGCCGGTGTAGGTGAGCCCGGTGGTCATCGGCGAGCCGGCCTCGTCGATCACGGTGCGCGACGAGTACGACCCGAGCCGGTTGCTCAGGTTGGTGGTCCACGCGGCCCGGGTGGTGTCCGACGCCCAGAACCCGTAGAAGTGCAGCGAGAGCAGCGTGCCGCTGAGCGCGCTGGCCGCGCCCACCCCGGTCACGTTGTCGTTGTAGCCGGTGCCACTGATCAGGACCCGGCCGCGGGGGATGTTGGCGTGCCGGGACAGCCAGGTCGAGCAGAGCGACACCCAGGCGCTCAGGCTGTAGCCGAACGGCTCGTTCATCGGCTCGAAGTAGACGTTGGCGTTGCCGGCGTAGTCCGTGGTGACCCGGTCCCACATGGTGTTCCAGGCGGCCGGGTCGTCGACGTACCCGTCCTTGGCGGTGTCCGCCTCCCAGTACGAGACGATGACCTTCATGCCGTGCGCGAGGGCGGAGTCGAACGCGCCCTTGTAACTGGCCCACCAGGTGTCATTGACGCTCTGCGGGTTGATCGGCAGGCGGACCGTGTTGGCGCCGAGCAGGCTCTGGAAGCCGGCGATGATGCCGTTCGCCTTGGTGTAGACGGTGCTGTAGCTGTCCGCGGCGGTCAGTCCGGACGGGATGACCCACCCGTTGACGTAGTTGTCGCGGGCGTCGGCCCAGTTCACCCCGCGGAAGCTGTTCGTGGCCGCGGAGGCGTCGCCGGCGACGGCGACCAGGGGGACAGCGATTGCCGCGGTGAGGGCTGCGCCGAGTAGCGCGCGTAGCCGTCGACGTCTCATGGAGCACTCCAACCTGGGGATGTTTACGTAAACATCGAGCTGGGGGAGCAGTTGATGCACACGTTCGGGGGATTGGCGGCACACGTCGCCGGCGCGACGCATCCAAGTTGCTGAATGATTGCGCCGACATGACGTGCGTGTCAAGGAGCCCGATTCAGCCGACGACCGCCAGGAAGTCCGAGTAGAACAGGCCCAGGCCGATCGCCACGCAGACGCCGGACACGATCCAGAACCGGACCACGATGTTGACCTCGCTCCAGCCGGCCAGCTCGAAGTGGTGGTGCAACGGCACCATCCGGAAGACCCGCCGGCCGGTGGTGCGGAACGAGACGATCTGGATCACCCAGGTCACCGTGATGATCACGAAGAGGCCGCCGATGATGATCGACAGGAGCGTGGTGCGGGTCGCCACGGCCAGGCCGCCGATCAGGCCGCCCAGGCTGAGTGCGCCCACGTCACCCATGAAGATCCGGGCCGGGGACGTGTTCCACCACAGGAAGCCCACGCAGGCGGCGGCCGCCGCGGCCGCGATCATGGCGATCTCCAGCGGATCTCGCACCTGGTAGCAGTAGTCGTTGGCGGTGGCGTACGCGGTGTCGCCGCACCAGTGCCGGTACTGCCAGTACCCGATCAGCGCGTACGCGCCCAGGACCAGGACCGACACGCCGGTGGCCAGGCCGTCCAGGCCGTCGGTCAGGTTCACGCCGTTGGACATCGCGGTGATCACGAAGACGAAGACGATCACCGAGCCGACCTTGCCGACGTCCAGCCAGCTGATGTCGCGGATGAACGAGATGTGCTCGCTGGCCACTGTCTCGCCGTTGGTGCTGGCCGTGTAGAGCGCGGCGATGCCGAACCCGGCGCCGACGAGTGCCTGGCCGAGCAGCTTGCCCTTGGCCGACAGGCCGTCGGAGTTGCGCTTGCGCACCTTGAGGAAGTCGTCGATGAAGCCGACCACCCCGCAGAACACGAACAACCCCAGCAGGACCAGGGCCGTCATCGTCGGCCCCTCCTGCGCGATCTGCCGTTCCGGCAGGGTGGTCAGGGCAATGTGCCCGGCCACGTACGCGAAGACGGTCGCCACGATGAACGCGACGCCACCCATCGTGGGGGTGCCCTTCTTGCCCACGTTGGAGGCGAGCCCGATGGACCGGATCGGCTGGCCGGCCTTGAGCGCGGTGAAGACCCTGATCGCGACCGGGGTGCCGAACAGCGAGATGAGGAACGCGACAGCGGCCGCGACGATGACGGCCCTCACGGGCGAACCTCCACGAGATCAATCACGGGACATGAGCTTGCCATCCGGCAGCAAGAGGACATTCACCGGATCTCTAAGGTGAGCGGATGCCGACGGATCACTTCCGCCATTCCTTCCATGTCGCGGCGCCGGCCGGGGAGATCTACGCCCATCTGATCGAGCCGCGGAACTACATCGGGCTCTCGCCGTTGCTGGTGGCGGTGCGCGACGTCCGGCCGGGCCGCGACGAGATCACCTATCTGGGTGTCGAACGCTTCCGGTTCGGGCCGTTCACGTGGGACAACCGGCTGCGGGTGACGCTCACCCCGGTCACGCCGGACCGGCAGCTGCGCAGCTCGGTGATCAGCCCCGGCGCGGTCCGCCTGGTCGCCACCGTCGACCTGGTCCCGGACGGCGACGGCACCCTGGTGACCGAGTCGGTGGAGCTGCGTACGCCCGCGGTGTTGCGTCGTTTCGCTCTTGGCCAGGCGACCGCCGTGCAGCAATCCCGGGCCGCCGAACTGACCCGACGGATGGAACGCTGACCACGATCACCCGAATGCGGTCACCCGATCGACGGATCGTGATCAAGCCTGATGCCGGGCTACCCTCCCCGCGGTTCGACGGGCATACGGGGGCGCATGAGCACGACGGATTCGTTCGGGTCGGGATTGATGGCCGGCCGGTACCGGCTGGTGGAGCGGCTCGGCGCCGGTGGGATGTCGGTGGTCTGGCGTGGATTCGACGAGGTGCTGGGCCGTCAGGTCGCGGTCAAGGTGCTTCCGCCCTCCAGCAGCGCGGACCCGATCTTCCGGCGCCGGCTGCAGGCCGAGGCCCAGGCCGCTGCGCGCCTGACCCACCCCAACATCACCAACGTGTACGACTACGGCGAGGCGACCACGGTAGACGGTGAACCGGTGCCGTTCGTGGTGATGGAACTCGTGCAGGGCGAATCGCTGGCCGCGGTCCTGGCCCGGACCAGGTTCCTGCCGTGGCAGCACGCGGTGCGGATCGCGGCCGAGGTCGCGGGCGGGCTGGCGGCCGCGCACTCGCGGGGGATCGTGCACCGGGACGTCACCCCGTCGAACGTGATGCTTCCCACCGGCGGGGCGAAGGTGGTCGACTTCGGCATCTCCGCGCTGATCGGGGAGAACGACATCGGCCCGGACGGCAGCCTGATGGGCACCCCCGCCTATCTGGCGCCGGAGCGGCTGGAGGGCGGGCAGGTCAGTTCGGCCACCGATGTGTACGCGGTGGGCCTGCTGATCTACCGCGCCCTGGTCGGCCAGTTGCCGTGGGACGTCGGCACCACCACCCAGCTGCTGCGCGCCCACCAGTACGTCGAGCCGGACCCGCTGCCGCCGATCGACGGCCTGCCGACGGTGGTCACCGAGCTGATCGGCCGCTGCCTGGAGAAGCGGCCGCAGGACCGGCCGTCCAGCGCCGAGCTGGCGCGGGTGCTGGCCGGGATCGCCGCCGGGGTGCCGGCCGGGCCGCTGCCGGAGGGGGACGCCGACACGACGATCCTGCCGGCGCTGCGCTCGTACCCGAATGTGATCCGCGTCGAACAGCCGGAATCTCGCGATACAGCGCAGGTCAGGGCACCCCGGCGCCCTCGGCGGGTGCTGGTGGCCGCCGCTACCGTGCTCCTGCTCGGTGCCGGAACCTACGTGTGGAGCCTGACCAGCCGGGATCACGACCGCGACGCACCCGGAGCCGTGCGGTCGAGCGGGGAATGCGTGGTCGCCTACGCCGTCCAGTCCGACAAGGGCGGCCAGTTCACCGCGCGGATGACAGTGGCCAACCGAGACTCGGTGCCGATCAGCGACTGGAATCTGTGGTTCATCCTGCCCGGCGATCAGGTGCTGACGAACGGCGATGTCATCCAGGCCGGCAACACCGTGACGGTGGGATCGAGCCGGCCGCTGGGGGCGATGAAGTCGGTGACCATGCCGGTCGCCGGCGGCTATCACGTCAGCAATGCGGTGCCGCTGGCGTTCCGGCTCAACAACATTCCCTGCGAGGCGTACGTGTCGGGAAAGCCGGGCGAGCCGATCAAGCTGGTCCAGCGCTCGCCCAACGGCAAGGTCAAGTTGGTGCCGGTGGCCTCCGGGGCTGTCCCGGTCCCGGGCGTGTCTGTCGACCCGAGCGGCGGGGTGCACCTCAATCCGATCACGATCACGACCGCGCCGTCGTCGCCGGTGAGCACCGAGCCTGATACCGAGACGGGAACGGAAACAGCCAGCCAGGCGCCGGACGAGCCGAGCACGGCAGTCTCCTCGACAACCGTCATAAAGGCTCCGCCGCCCACCCCGCCGCGGCACGGGGTCCCGACCACGACATCGGCCAGCGCCGAACCGTCCGTCGAGGTCTCCTGATCAGACGGCGAACAACAGGACGGCGCTGATCAGCACGGTCACCGCGGTGGCGAAGTGGATGCCGAACGCGACCGCCTTGGTGCCGCCGTGCCGCAGCACGATCACCGTGTCGCCCAGCGGCGCCAGCGCCACGACCAGCATGAACCACGCCTCCGCCGGCGCACCCACAAAGGCGAGAAGGGCCAGCCCGACCAGGCCGTACGTGAGGTCGCGAACCCCCTTGACCGCGAGGTAGGCGCTCGGTTGGGCCGGCACGCCGTACCCCGCCGCGGCCGCCGCCGGCACCAGCAGGAACCGGACGCCGATGAAGATGATGAAGAGATTGAGCACGATGGCGAGCCCGTAGGCGATGAAGCTGAGCACGACTTCTCCTTCGCTAGCGTTGCTAGAACTCCTGGCAAAGCTAACAGGCTTTCGCTAGTGCCGCTAGAATCGCTGTCATGGCAATCCGAGAACGCCGTGAGCGCGAACGCCTGGACCGCGAACGGTTGATCGTCGCGGCCGCCCGCGAGCTCGCCGAGGCCGAGGGCTGGGACGCCGTCACCACGCGCCGGCTCGCCGACCTGATCGAATACAGTCAGCCGGTCCTCTACAGCCATTTCAAGGGCAAGGACGCGATCATGGCGGCGGTGGCCGTCGAGGGCTTCGCCGAGCTGGCCGCCGAACTGCGCGCCGCCCGAACAAAAACCTCAAACCCACCAGCTTCGCTGGCCGAGACAGCCGCCGCGTACGCGCATTTCGCCGAAACCCGTCCGATTCTGTACGAGGCGATGTTCACCAAGGCGGTCGACCTGACGTTCGCGAGTCCGGAGACGCGGCCCGAGTTGCAGGCGGGCTTCGGCGAACTCCGCGAAGCGGTGCGCCCCCTGGTCGGCGACGACGACCTGGAGGTGAGCACCGAGGTCCTCTGGGCCGGCCTGCACGGCCTGGTGACGCTGACCCGGGGCGGCCGCCTGCGCCGCGAGGACCACGACCGGCGGCTGGCCGTGCTGCTCCGCCGCTTCAGCGACTAGGGCGCGCTCTGTTCGGCCAGGCCGACCGCCGCGAGGCTGGACTGCCACAGGCGCCGCGCCCGGGCCGGGTCTTTCGAGCGCTTGGTCGCGGCGAACGGCGTACGGCCGGCGAAGTATCCGCCCGGAAGCAGGGCGTCCGGCGCGGTGGCCAGCCACAGCAGGGTTTCGGCGCCCTGCTCGCTGGAGCGGAACAGCCCCGGCGCGAGGCCGGCCAGGCTGAAGGCCGGGCTCTGCCGCCCGAAGCCGCTGCGCACCAGACCCGGGAAGAAGCACGTCGGCACGATGCCGAGGCCGGCCCAGCGACGGGCCGCCTCCACCGTCATCAGGATGTTGGCCTGCTTGCTGGCCCCGTAGGCGAGCCAGCGGCTGACCTGGCGGCGCCCCGGCCGGTCCACGTCGAGCGTGCCCCACGCCTCGGCCAGCGAGGAGGTGGTGACGATCCGGGCCGGGCCGGCGGCCCGCAGCCGGTCCAGCAGCAGATGGGTGAGCAGGAAGCCGCCGAGGTGGTTGATCTGCATGGTCGCGTCGTGCCCGTCGGCGGTGGGCCGGCGCACCGAGGTCAGCAGCCCGGCGTTGTTGGCCAGCACGTCGACGCGCTCGTAGGCGGCCGCGATCGCCGCACCCACCGCCCGGACCTCGTCCAGCACCGCGAAGTCGGCCCGGTACGACGCCGGGGTCCGGCCCCCGGCCTCCCGGACCCGGGACACGGCGTCCGCCAGCCGCCCCGGATTCCGGCCGAGCAGCACGACGTCATCTCCGGCACGGGCGAGGGCGACGGCCGCCGCCAATCCGATCCCCGAGCTCGCGCCCGTCACCACCACAGTCCGGCGCATACGATCATGATGACGGTATGACCCGTTCCCGGCTCGCCGCACTGGCCGCTCTCGCGGTCACCGCCGGTGCGGGCGTCATGCTGTGCACGCTGGTGGCCGAGCCCGGCTCGTGGTGGCAGGGCTATGTCAGCGAGGCCGGGGCGGCCGGTAGGCCGTACGCCATGGTCTATCGCCTTGGTCTGGTTCTGCTCGCCCTGGGCGTGGCCCTGCTGAGCCGAGCCGTGCGACGCGCCGGGCTGTTGTTGCTGGTGGCGGCCGTCCTGGCCGGCACCTCCGGCGTCGTGCCGTGCAGCGCCGGGTGTCCGTTACCGCCCTACGAACCGACGACACCCACCGACGTCATCCACACCGCCGTCAGCATCCTGGGCATGGCCGTCCTGGCCGCCGCGATGGCCAAGACCTGGAGGGCCGCGGCGGGCCCGGCGCTGAGGCGGCTGACCGCCGCCGCCCTGACGCTGACCCTGCCGCTGGGCGCCGCCCTGGGCCTGACCATGCTGCTGGCCGGCCGCGGCACGGCCGGCGCCCTGCTGGAGCGAGTCCTGCTAGGCGTCGCCGCAACCTGGCTGATCGGAACAGCCCTGCTCACCAGCACCAGTCAGGAGCGCGAACCCGTCCACCAGGCCCTGCCATAGTTCTTCCGCGGCGGCGCGCACCCGCGCGTCCAGGTTGCGGTGCACGACCCACTTGGCGTCCCCAAGCCCCATGCCGGTGCCGTCCGCAAGAGATTTGATCGCCTGGATCGGCGAATCGGTATGCCGAAGGAGTTCTCGCGCGATCTCGTCCGCGCCGGCACCGGCCGCAACCATCTGCCGCGCCATCTCCGCCAGGAGCCGGACCTGCTTCACGCGCGCTTCCGCGTCAGTCACGCCGGCAGCGTAACGAGGCGCCCTCCCCGACTACGATGCCATTTCCAGGACGGGAGACGCTGTGAGCCAGAGGCTTCAAACGAAGGCCGGTTCGAAAGGCTCGTTCCCATCACGACATTCCATCAGCTCCGGCCGGACGGCCGAGAGCGGCCGGAGGGATTTGTCTCTACCGTGCCCACATGCGGCATCTATCGATCGTCATGGCGGTCCTCGGCGTGATCTCCGTTTCCGCCTGTGGCGCGGCCGGTTCTGAGCCCGCCGCGGCGCGGCCGGCGACGTCCGTCGCCTCCGTGGCGGCATCGGCTGGTTCCGCCTCGCCCACCGCGGCTGAGGCGGTCGCCGCCTGCAAGCTCGCGGCCGCGGCGCCCCGGCCCGGCGAGGCGATAGACATCGATGAGCCGGCGATCAAGGACCTGATCGCGAACGCCGGGAAGTCTGGCGTCGAGAGCATCGAAAAGGCCGGCGCGCAGGTGCAGGACCGGTACTCGGCCTGGCTCCGCGCGGACATCGGCGACGAATCGGCGAACGCCCAGGACGATCTCCTGGACGCGGCGGGCCGGGTCAACCGCGCCTGCATCGACGCCGCAGTGCCGACGTCATGAGCTCAGAGGAAGTGGTGCGCGGGCACCTGGGGGCCTTCAACGCTCGTGACCTTGATGCCCCTGATGGCTGGTTTCACCGAGGACGCCTGGTGGGTCACCAGCGTCGTGCGCGGGCGAGGTGAGCTGACCGAGTTCTTCGCCGCCGCGATGGCGGGCCTGCCGCCGACCCTGATGATCCAGGACCTGCTCGCCGCAGGCGACCGAGCCGCCTGCCAGCTGACCGTAGCCGGCAAGGAGCAGACGTTCTCCATCGCGGGCTTCTACCGACTGCGGGGCGACCGCATCGAGTCGGCGAGGATCTACCGCGAGGGCAACGCCGAGATCTCCTGACGAAGCGGCGGCCTTCGTGCCCCGTCACCGTGTCTCCGTCAAGGACTACAACGGGACGCCCAGCGGCCTGTCACTCTGGGTGCAAAACGATCATGAACGGACCCGGAGCGCGGATACGCGGATCTGCCGATGAGCGCGCCTTGCGAGTGGCTGAGTTTTCGGACGGGCGGATTCCGGTCTGCGTCCCGGTTTCTCGCCGGTAGGCGGTTCAGAGCGCCGGCTGGTGGCGACGCTGCGGGTTCGCCGCCGAATCCGTGTAGATCTAGCCGAGTTGCTGTTAGGAGCTGACAGTAACTCCGCAAGGTCGACACCACAGCTGCCGAATTGTCCGACATGTAGGCACTCCATGCGGCCAGGTTTGTCGGTGCTGCGCGGCCTGCGTGTGGATCGTGGAGGGTTCCTGTTCTGAGCGAGCAGGAACTTCGCAAGATCAACGTGACAGTGCACGGAATGCCCGGCTTACCACCGCTTCGCGGAGGGGTCTGACATCTTGCGGGACGGTGATCCAGCGAGTGGACGACGGCGTCAGGCATCCGGATCTGCCGCGAACAATGCGCGTCCCACCTGCGACACCATCATAGATCGTGAGCGAGGCTTGGCTTGAGCGCGCGGACGCGGGAGGCTTCAAGCGGGGTGGTGCCCAAACTCCCGAACATCCACAACGGTGGCATCCCGCTGGTGCCGAAACTCGCGCGCATTGAGCGGAGGGCATCGGCAGAACCGGGGTGGCTTGCTGGGTTCGTCGCCAGGCAGGTTGGGGCCGTGGGGCGCCGGGCTGCAGGATGGACATGGACCAAGGTCAGTGTTGTTCACGGCGCCCAGGTCGAGGATCGTGTGCCCTGTAATGGCGACCTTCGTAGTTACCGCTACCGCATCTACGCATCGACCGACAGGGCTTACACGCGTTGCATCGGGTTGACGTGGTGCTCGGCCTGTCGCGAGTATTCGGGCACGATGGTGTATGTGGCGCGGGGCGTAAACCTCATGAACCGGCTGGCTGGTCTGCCAGCACTTGAGCGCGAGAAGCTGCTCCGTAGTGAGGTAAAGCTGCTCGATTATCTTGATCGCCTTGCCCGGCGCGGCTCTTGGCCGACTGGCAGGTAGCGACGTCGTGCGCGCCGCCCGGCTCACTGCGGCGGTGCTGCCTGGTCGAGCAGCGCGGCGGGCAGGGTGACAGTTATCCGGGTTCCGCCGCCGGGGTTGTCCGCGGCGGTGATGACGCCGCCGTGGCGCTGGGCGATCCGCTGGCAGATGGACAGGCCGAGGCCGGTTCCGGCGTAGTGGTCGCCTCGATCGGCCCGGTAGAAGGTGGCGAAGATCGCGCCGTGCTGATCGGGCGGGATGCCGATGCCGCGGTCGGCGATCATGAGACGCAACTCGCCGGTCCGGGACGTCTCGGCGGTGATGTCGAGTTCGGCGGCCTGGCCGGGCCGGGTGTATTTCAAGCCGTTCCCGATCAGATTGTCGAGCAGTTGCCGCATCATCGTCGCGTCGGCTCGAATCTGCGGTAGCGGGCCGATGAAGACGTGCGGGACCGGTGCGTCCAGGTGCGCGGCGTGTTCGGTCAACCGGTCCGCGACGGTCTGGGTCACCAGCGCGTGGAGGTCGACGTCAGCCAGTTCCAGCTGGGCATCGCGGGCGGCCGCGTAGCGGAGCAGTTCGTCGATGAGCCGGTCCATCCGATGAGCCGCGTCGAGCACCTGACGCAGATGAGCGGAGGCCGTATCCCGTGGTGCCCCGGCGGCGAGGGCCGTCACGGCGAGATGGGTGAAGCCCGCGACCGCCGTCAGCGGTCCTTTCAGGTCGTGGGCGACGACGCCGGCGAAGGCGGTCAGTTCGGCCTGGTGCTCGCGCAGGGCGGTGATGTCGTGCGACGAGGCCACCGCGCCGACGAGGCCGCCGTTCTGGTCGTACAGCGGGCGGCTGTGCACCTGCAGGACGCGCCGGTGGCTTTCCGGCCCGGCGGTGGTCACCTCCAGGCCGTCGATGACCTCCCCGTCCAGCGAGCGCCGCAGCGGCAACTCGGATTCCGGCAGGGCCCGGCCGTCGAGGGCGTTGAGGCTCAGGCGGGTGCTGAGTTCGGTGATCGTCGACAGGCTCGCCTCGGCACCCAGGCAATCACGGGCGGCCCGGTTCAGGTGGGTGATCGAGCCGGTGGTGTCGCAGGTGCTGACGGCGACCTCGAGGGCGTCGAGCACCTGGGTCAGGCGGGTCCGCTGGGAGGCGAGGTCGTCGTGTGCGGTCCGCAGCAGCGCCTCGGCGGCATACCGCGCGTCGAGTTCGGTGTGCAGGTGGGCGGCGCCCCGGACCAGCTCCGAGGTGGCGCTACGGACCCGCTGGTCGGCCCGGGCCCGTCCGGTGATCAGGACCACTGCCAGCAGGGCGGTCAGCCCGCCGACGATTCCCGCCGTCACCGGAACTGCGCTGCGCACACCCGGAAGACGGGCCGCGACCGCGTCGATCTGGATCGTCCAGTGCGCCTGTGCCACCGCCAGGTCAAGGGCGCGATGCAGGTCTCGCCGGGTGGTGTCGGAGGCACGCAGGCTGGCCACCGTCACCAGCGGGCGGTCGGCGACCGGGACCAGGAGCGTCACGTCGACCAGGTCCTGCGAGAACCTCTGCATGGTGGCGCTGATGAAGTCCTGGCCCCGCAGGCTGATCACGACCCAGCCCTGGAACGACCGGTACTCGCCGCTCTGGACCGGTGCGGCCAGGGCGAAGGAGAGCTGACGGCGGCCCGGCGGCAGCAGGTTGTCACGCAGCAGCGGAAACGGGTCCGAGACGGTGATCCGGCCGGAGGCCCGGGCCTGGCGCATCGCGGTCGCGGCGGCCGGCGCGAGGGTCGAGTCCCGGCCGATCCGGGGCGGGTTCGACCCGTCGACCGTCTGATTCATCACCGCGAACAGGTGCTCGCCGACGCGGCGGTTCGGTGCGAGTCGCAGCCCGGTGGAGCCGCGTGACCGCCAGAGCGCCTGGGTGGCGGCGATCTGATCGTCGCGCGCGGGCACGACGAACGCGACCGCGGGAACACCGCTGAGGCCCAGGTAGCGCAGTGGCGCCGTGATCCGCTGGAACGCGCCGGCGGTCAACGGCTCGGCGGCCGCGAGGCCACCGGTCACCAGGGTCAGGGCGTCGACGTAGCGGTTCAACTGACTCGCCGCGGCGGCACTGATCAGGGCCGCCCGGTTGTCGATCTGCTGCCGGGCCACCCGGCCCTGGGTGGCTTCGGCGGCGCCGGCGACCACCAGGCTGGCCAGGCCGACGAGCGCGGCGGCCACACCGGCCAGCATCAAGGCCGACCTCATCCGGCTCGGGTTCAGCACCGGCCCGCAAGATCCATACCGGAAACCCTAACCGCGAAATGCCGGGAAGAGTACGCTATGCGGGAAATCTGGAGGCGTCATGGCGACGGTACTGATCGTGGATGACGACGAGGCTCTGCTCGGCTTGGTCGCCGCGACGCTGGCCGTCGCCGGCATCGACAGCCGCACGGCGACCAGCGGCGCCGAGGCGCTGGACTCGGTCTCCACGACCCTGCCGGACTGCGTCATCCTGGACATCAGGATGCCCGGACCATCCGGCCTCGACCTGTGTGCGACCTGGCGCGCCGACCGCCGCACCGCCGGCATTCCGGTGGTCATCCTGACGGCTCGTGGCCAGCTCGGCGACCGGGCTTCCGGCTTCGACTGCGGAGCCGACGACTACGTCGTCAAACCCTTCGACCCGCAGGACCTCAGCCGCCGGGTCCAGGCCTTGCTGAGCCCGGTACGGCAACAGCGCTGGCACCGGGAGCACAGCCTCCCGGCAGCGCAGGCGGCGCCCGAGCCCGTCCTGGTGCTCGGCGGAGGCCCCGTCCCCTGCGAAACCTGACTCCCCGCTCAAGGACGGGCGGGAACGTGCAGGGTCAGGATGGCGGTGTCGTCCGCGGCGTGGCCGCCGGTGTAGGCGACGAGGGCATCGTCGACGGCGGCGGCGAGTTGATCCGCGGAGTGGGCCGGGGCGTCCGCGACGACTTTCTGCAGCCGCTCCGGCCCGAACAGCTCCCGGTGGCCGATGGGGTGGCCTTCGGTGACGCCGTCGGTGAACAGGACCATGCTGTCGCCGGGGTGCAGGATCGTCCGCTGGTTGGACAGGTGCGGAGCGGGCCGCCAGCCGAGGATGAGGCCGTGGCGGCCGAGCATCTGGATGCGGCCGTCGGCGCGCCGGATGATCGCGGGGTCGTGGCCACCGCAGCTGACCCGCACGCTGATGCCGTCGCGGTGGGGTCGCAGGGTGGCGTAGACGGCGGTGAGGAACCGCCGGTCGTCGGTGTACCAGCCCAGTAGCGCGTCGTTGAGGGTGGCGAGGTTGGCGCTGGGATTCGCGCCTCGGGCAGCGGCTGCTCGCAGGGTGTATCGAGCCAGGGCGGTGACCTTGGCTGCTTGCGGGCCCTTGCCCGCGACATCGCCGACGACCACGGCCCAGGCGTCCCGGACGGACGGGAACACGTCGTAGAAGTCGCCGTAGACGTCAGCCTTGCCACCTGCGGCCCGCCGGTATCGCACCGCTATGTCGACCCCGGGAACCGCGGGCAGATGCGGTGGGAGCAGGCTTTCCTGCAGCGTGTCGGCAAGTTGTTCGGCGCGGACGGTCGCGGTCTCCGCGACGGCGGTGGCGGCTTCGGCTCTGGCGGTGGCGGCTTCGGCGTTGTCCACGGCCTCACGCAGGGCGATCTCACCGGCGGCGGCCTGCGACAGAGTGTGCAGAACCTCGACGTCGTGCGCGGTCCACTGCCGGGTGCTGGTGTCGACGGCACAGAATGTCCCGAGGATGTGACCTTCGGGAGAACGGACGGGGAAACCGGCCCAGGCGGCCACGCCCATCAGATCGATCGACGGGTTGGCCGCCGTACGCGGATCGGTCCGGGCGTCGGTCACGATCAGTTCGGCCCCGGAGCCGATGACGTACTGGCAGAACGACTGCTGCACGGTGTTCTGCCGGTCGGCGGGGTCGGTGCTGTCGATGCCGACGGAGCTCTTCCAGAACGAGCGGGTGTCGTCGACGATCGTCACGAAGGCGAACGGCGTGCCCAACAGGGTCGCGGCGAGCCGGGTCAGCCGGTCGAAGGCCTCTTCCGGGCCGGTGTCGAGCAGGCGCGTCCGGTGCACCGCGGCCAGCCGGCCGGGATCGAGGATCCGCGCGAGCGCGCCCTCATGATCGCCTCCGGCCATGAGGTCAATGTGACCACAGCCCGGGTTCTGCGGGAATCACCGGCCGGCTGATTGTTGAACGGCACACCAGACCGGTCGGCCGGACGGTCAGTGGCGTACCGGGTAGCGCAGGTGGAGGACCCGACTGCCCTGGATCGCCACGTCCGGGTCGGCCAGCAGGTGCTGTGCGTGGACCGGGCCGAAGAAGCGCTTGCCGGCGCCGAACACCACCGGTACGACGTCCATGCGCACCTCGTCCACCAGGCCCGCGGCCAGCACCTGGCCGCCGACGTCGCCGGCCGCTACCTCGACCACGCGGTCGCCCGCCAGCTCCTGGGCCCTGGCCACGGCGGCCTCTACGCCGTCTACGAAGTGGAACGGCGCCTCGGGGTCCCAACCGTCGGGGGCCGGGCGGTGTGTCACGACGACCACGTGGTCGATGCCGCTCGGGGGCTTTCCCTCCCAGCCGTCGGTCAGGTCGAAGACGTGGCGGCCGCAGATCGTCACCCCGATCTCGTCCCAGTACGGCCGGACGTAGTCGTAGGACGTCTGCGAGACCTTCAGCACGCCGCTGTCGTCCAGCGGGACGTCGCCACTGGTCAACCAGTCGAACAGCGGGCCGGGCTGGTCGTTGGGATCCGCGATGAAGCCGTCCACCGACACCGAGCTGTACAAGACCACTTTGCTCATGGGCTCAAATTAGCGTGTCGTGCGCTGCTGCTCTTGTAGAAAATCAATCGGCCGGCAGCGGCCAGCCGTCGATCACGTGGCCGGGGTGTTCGCGCAGGAACTGCCGCCGGACCTCGACGTACCGGGTCGGGGTGAGGCCGGTGAACGCCCGGAACTCGTGGCCGAAATGGGCCTGGTCGTAGTAGCCCGATCGACTGGCGAGGGCGGCCCAGTCGATCGGTTCGGCGGGGTCGAGCGCGAGCATGGTGGTGGTGAAGCGGTAGCTGCGGGCCAGCTGCTTCGGCGTGACGCCGATGAGCTGTTGGAACCGCTGGGCCAGATGCGTGCTGCTGACGCCGGCGGCCGTCCGCAGGTCGCCGATCGCCATCGCCCCGCCGGTCGCCGCGATGACGCCGCCCGTGTGCCGGACCAGCCCCAGGCCGGGAGTCTCGCCCAGCCGTCGCATCAGCTCCTCCTCGAGCAGGGTCAGCATCTCGTGCGGGCGGTGCGCCGTGGCCAGCCGGTCGCGCAGCTCGGCGACGGCGGGCCGGCCCCAGACCTGCTCGATCGTCACCGGGCGGTCGCACAGCTCGGCCGCGGGCATCGGCAGGAACGGCGCCGGCCCCCACGGCTTGAAGTGCACGCCGACCGACCGGGTCCGGGCCGGATAGCTGAACTCCCACGCGCGGGTGGGCGTGGTGATCACGCAGCCGTCGGCGTAGTCGGCCATCTCGAGGCCGGTGCGGATGCGGAACGGCGCCCCGAGGTTGACGATGAGCAACGCGGCCGGGCTGGCCGGCAGCGTCAGCCGGGCGTACGGCGGCGTGCCTTCCAGGTAGTAAAGGTCGTCGATCAGCCCGTCCAGCGGC
Source organism: Paractinoplanes tereljensis (assembly GCF_016862435.1). Classification (GTDB taxonomy): domain Bacteria; phylum Actinomycetota; class Actinomycetes; order Mycobacteriales; family Micromonosporaceae; genus Actinoplanes; species Actinoplanes tereljensis. The sequence continues at coordinate 134,411 of NZ_BOMY01000034.1, read as the reverse complement.
GGTCGCGGCACTCTGGATACGTACTCCATGCCCGATTATGACCGGCCCGTTGCCGCCCAGAGCAGGCCTCGTTCGGTCAGCGTGCGGGTCGGCGGCAGTTCCAGGTCGGCGGGGGAGTGGCCCAGCGTCGAGACGAAGACGCGGCCCGCGCCGAACTGGCGGGTCCAGGCGACCGGCATCACCGCGCCGGCCGTCTCCGGGGCGCCGTGCGCGCCGGTGAACGTGGTGGTGGCCAGGACGTTCAGGGTGGGGTCGAGGTGGCACCAGTACTGCTCGGTGTGGACGTCGAAGCTGGTCAGCCCGGCGGTGATCGGGTCGTCGCCGGTGATGTCCACCCGGTAGTCGATCAGGCCGCCGGGATGGTTCAGGAAGCGGCCGCCCACCATGTACTGGTAGTCCGCGGCCTCGTAGCCGACGGCCAGAACGCCGCCGTGCCAGCCGGCGAAACCGGCACCGGCTCGGACCCGGTCGACCAGGCCGGTCTCCTGCTCGGGAGTCAGGCGGCCCCGGGTCCAGCACTGGACAATCAGGTCCGTGTCGGCGAGCACGCTCTGATCGGCGTACACATCTAGGGTTTCGGCTGTTTGGACGGCGAAGCCGTGGTTTTTCAGGAAATCGCGGAACAACTCGGTGCAGGCGACCGGCTGGTGGCCGTCCCAGCCGCCGCGGACGATGAGTGCCTTCATGGACGGTCAGTATTCCGGCGGGGTGAAGCGCAGCATGATCCGGCCGGCCACCGACTTGGGCAGCATGCGCAGGGCACGCACCAGCGTCGCGGTCGGCGCGGGGAACAGCACATCGGGGCGGCGGCCGCGCATCGCGCGCAGGATCCGGGCGGCGGCATCTGCCGCGCTGATCTCGAACGGCTTCGGCAGGCCGTCGTCGCTCACCCGGTCGGTGGCCACAAAACCCGGATAAACCGACATCAGGCGTACGCCGTACGGCTTGAGTTCGATTCTGGCCGTGTCGATCAGCAGGCGGCAAGCGGCCTTGGCCGCGCTGTACGGGCCCTGCATCGGCGTGCCGTTGACGCCGGCCAGCGAATTGGTGTGCACGATCAGGCCGGACCGCTGCCGTTTCATGACCGCGATCAGCGGGACGAGCATGTTGACCGTCACCCGGTAATTGGCGTCCATCGTGTGCAGGATCTCGGCGGCGGTGCCGCCGGCCAGGTTGAACGACGGGCCGGCGCCGACGTTGAGCAGCGCCGCGTCGATCCGGCCGGTGGCCTCGACGGCCCGGTCGACCGCCCGTTGCGCGGCAGCGGTGTCGGACACGTCGACCGGGATGGGGATGCAGCGGCCGCCGGTCTCGGCGGCCAGTTCGTCGAGCAGGGCGGCCCGGCGGCCGAGCACGAGCACGGTCGTGCCCTGGCGGGCGGCCTGCAACGCCACCTCCCGGCCGATGCCGGACGAGGCGCCGGAGATGAGAAGTGTCGGCACGCCCCGGACCATACATTCCTACGACGGTGGGCCCTCGCCGGAGATGAGAAGTGTCGGCACGCCCCGGACCATACATTCCTACGACGGTGGGCCCTCGCCGGAGATGAGGCCCTCGCCCGGGGGGCGGTACCATGCCGCCTCGTGAATCCCTTGCTGCGGCAGTTCGTCGGGCCCCTCGAAGCCGAACTGGCAGTCGCGGGATTTGTCCGCCGCGGGCCGGTCTTCCGGTATTTCGACCCCGAAGGCAACGGCATCGCCCTCTACATTCAGCGCACCACCGCGCTGCGTGGAGAGGTCGAGTTCTTCATCAACGCCGGGGTACTGCTCGCCCCGTACGTTCGGTACTGCTGCGACGATCCACTCCGGGACGCCATGCCACACCACGGCGTTTGGAACCATCGCCTGGTGGGGTTTTCCGACCATACGTTCTCGCTGTCCACGGAGGCCGACGTGGAACACGCCGCCACCATCGTGCGGACCTGGCTGGCGGAATACCTGCCTCGCATGAAGACCTGGCTGGGTGACACCGACACGATGCTCGCCACCGCCGAGGCGGACCGCGAACGCGCCCTCCGGGCCGGCGCCGAGCAGCTCGCCTCCGGGCGGTACCAGCCCGGTGCCTGGCCGGACGGGCATTGGAGCGCAGACCTCATCCGCGCCTATCGGGACGCCGAGCGCGGCGACGTGGACGCAGTCATGGACTTTGTCGACTCCGATCCCGACGGCGTGGATCCCGACAGCGTGGACGCCGACATCGTGGCACTCGCCAAGCGGCGTGCCGCCGAACGGAAGGGGTGATCGTGGGCTACTCCGGTCTTGTCATCATCGCGCGCACCGGCGACACCCGGCTCGACGAGCTGGCGTGTGTCGACGACCTGTTCGTGGCCGTGACCGACAACGTGCGGGCCGGCGGCTGGCGGATCGGCTTCCTCGGCCCGGTCGACGACACCTCGCCGGAAGACCTGGCCAACGACCTCGCGCTGGAGACGGTGGCACCCGCCATCGCGCTGTTGGTCTTCGACAGCGACTGTGCCTGGGCCACGGCGGCCGATCCCGCCGGTGACACCGTCGATTTCCACCTCAGCGAGGAGACGATCCGGCTCCTCGTCACCGACGGCGGCGACAGCTTCGAGCCGCTCAACGGTCAGGCCCTCGCCGGGCTGCTGGTGTGGGCCGGGAAGGCCGGCCTCTTCGCCGGCTCTGGGCAACTTGCGGCCGCGCTCGAGGAGTGCCCCGGTCCGTTCGGCGACGGGATCTTCGCCTTTGCCGAGGCCCTCGGCATCGCAGAACTCCCTGAGCAGCACAACTAGGCTCGCGCTCGTGACCGACGGCGACTGGGGGGAATTGCGGTTGTCGGCGGTGTTGCCCGTACCGGCAAAGGGTTTGCTTCTATCTTGCCTTTGACGACGGGCTGGTCATCGGGGGTGGGAGGAGCACCCGCTGAGGGTGGGTGAAGTACTGCTCGGCGTCGTCGGCGGCCAGGGGTTTCGCGTACAGGTAGCCCTGGCCGGTGCGGCAGCCCAGGCGCTGTAGTTCGGCGGCCTGGGCGGGGGTTTCGATGCCTTCGGCGACCGTCGTCATGTCCAGGATGCGGGCCAGGCTGATCACCGCCTCGGTGATGGCCGAGCCGCGGCCGGTGTTGTCCAGTTCGGCGACGAAGCTGCGGTCGATCTTGAGGATGTCGACCGGCAGGCGGCTCAGGTACTGCAGGGACGAGTAGCCGGTGCCGAAGTCGTCGATGGCGATGCGGATGCCGTGCGCGCGCAGCGCCTCCAGGGCGGGCAGGGCCACCCGGTCGTCGACGATCGCCGACTCGGTGATCTCCAGGACCAGGCGGTCCGGGGGCAGGGCTGTTCGATCCAGGACGGTGCGGACCGAGCCGACCAAGGTCGGGTCCTGCAGCTGGCGGGCCGAGAGGTTGACGCTCACGTACGGGTGGCCGGCCCAGGTCTGCACCATCCGGCAGGCTTGTTCGAGTACGTACAGGCCGACGCCGGTGATCGCGCCGGTGCGTTCGGCGATCGGGATGAAGTCCAGCGGGGAGACGATGCCGCGCAGCGGATGGTGCCAGCGGACCAGGGCCTCGGCGCCGACCGGCCGGCCGGAGCTCAGGTCGACCATCGGCTGGTAGAGGACGCGCAGCTGGCCGCTGCTGACCGCCTCCTCCAGGTCCTCGCCGAGCGCGGCGTCGTCGGCCCGGCGGTCGAGCATGCCGGGCTGGTAGACCACCACGTCATGGGTGCCGGCCCGCTTGGCCTGGTACATCGCGATGTCGGCGCGGTGGCGCAGGTCGTCGGCGGTGTCGCCGTCGGCGGCCAGCGCGGCGCCGATGCTCGCCCGGGCGGTGATGGCCCGGCCGTCGACGTGGATCGGGCTCTTCGCGGCGGTGGCCAGGACGCGGCGGGCCAGCGCCACCACGTCGGCCTCCCCGGTGACGTCGCGTTGCAGCACCACGAACTCGTCGCCGCCGATCCGGCAGGCTACGTCGCCGGCCCGGATGTCGCGGCGCAGGGTGGCGGCGAACTCCAGCAGCAGCAGGTCGCCGACGCCGTGACCGTGGGTGTCGTTGACCGCCTTGAACCCGTCGAGGTCGATCAGCAGCAGGGCCACCGGTTCGGCCCGGCGCAGCGCGCGGGTGGCCTGGCGGGCCAGGCCGACCCGGTTGGACAGCCCGGTCAGCGGGTCCATCGTCTCGTGCTGGCGGCTGTCCCGCACCGAGACGACCTGCCGGATGGCGACGCCGCCGGTGACCACGGTCAGGCCGAGGACCAGGCCGCCCCAGGTGCGGATCTGACCGTCCCGGACGGTCACGAAGACCATCAGGGCCAGGCTGAGCCCGACCGCGCCGTACGGCAGGTAGGAGAACCAGGTGGCGGTCCACGGGCGCTGCGGCCCGGAGTCGTCGGCCGGGCCGGCGACGGCGCACTGCCACATCGCGGCCAGGGTGACGCAGGCCGAGGCCACCAGCATCGACAGGGTGGCGGGCAGCGGTCCGGCCGCGTGGTTGCCGTCGTAACCGACGGCGTTGAACGCCGCGTCGCCGAGCAGGAAGGCGACCAGGCCGGCGACCAGCATGGCCACCGGCAGGGTACGGGCGTGCAGCCCGCCGCGCAGCACCACCGCCGCCACCCCGGTGAGCATCAGCAGGTCACCGAGCGGGAAACCGACAAGCAGCGGCCACCGGGACCAGTCGGTGTCCCGGCTCAGCAGCGGTTGCAGAACGAGGAACCACACGTACATGAAGCCGCAGCCCAGCACCGCCAGGGTCTCCCCGGCCAGCGCCGCGAGCTGCCAGCCGCGCAGCCGCTGGGCCGGGAACGCGAACGCGGCCAGCGCGAACGAGACGTACATCGCGATGCCGCAGGCCGACCCGACCCAGAACAGCGCCGGCCGGCCGGTCGCGTGGGCCGTGCCCAGGCCGGCGTTGGCCGCGGTGGTCAGCAGCTCACCCGCGGCGACGAGCCGCCACGCGATGCGGTCTCCGCCCCGGGACGCACGGAGGGCGAAGACCGCACCGGTCAGATGCAGGGTCAGCAGGCAGAGCGTCGTCAGTGCCGGCCGCAGGTGGGGAACGACCACCCCGATGACCTGCAGCAGCACCACCAGGCCCACCAGCACCCGGGCACCCAGCCGAATTTGTCCCACGCCATCCTGATCGGCATGCCGCCGATCCGGATGAGCGAGGGTCAGACGCGGTACGTGGCCACCGTGGCCTGCAGTTCGGCGGCGGTGCCGGCCAGTTCGGCGGCGGTCTGCTGGGTCTCGGTGGCACCCTCGGTCACGTGCTTGGCCGCCTCGGCGACCCCGGCGATCGTCTCGGCGATGCTGACCGAGCCCTCGGCCGCGTGCGCGACGCTGCGGGAGATCTCCCCGGTGGTGGCGGTCTGCTCCTCGACGGCGGCGGCGATCGTCGTGGTGTAGTCGTTGATCGTCGCGATGACCTCGCCGATCTGCTGGATGGCGATCACCGCGGTGCTGCTCTCGGCCTGGATCGCGGCGACCTGCTCGGTGATCTGCTGGGTGGCCCGGGCGGTCTCCTGGGCCAGGTCCTTGACCTCGGACGCGACCACCGCGAAGCCCTTGCCGGCGTCACCGGCCCGGGCCGCCTCGATGGTGGCGTTCAGGGCGAGCAGGTTGGTCTGCTCGGCGATCGAGGTGATCATCGCGACCACCGAGCCGATCTGGGCCGAGGCCTCACCGAGCCGGGCCACGCTGGCGTTCGTCGACTCCGCGGCCCGGGCCGCGTCGCCGGCCACGCCGGCCGCCTCGTTGGCGTTGTTGGAGATCTCCCGGATCGAGATGCCCATCTCGTCGGCCCCGGCCGAGACTGTGCTGACGCTGCGGGAAACCTGCCCGGCGGCCTCCGAGACGGCGCCGACCTGGACCGCGGTCTCCTCGGCGGAGGCCGACAGCTGCAGCGACACCGCGGAGAGCTCCTCGGACGCCGAGGCCAGCATCGTCGAGCTGGTGTTGATCCGGCCGACCATCCCGGCCATCGCGGCGGCGGTGTCGTTGAGGGTCGCGGACATCCGGCCGACCTCGTCGTTGCTGTCGACCTCGACCCGCGCGGTCAGGTCGCCGCCGGCGATCCGGTCGAGGGCGGCCACACAGCGGCTGAGCGGCCGGACGATCAGCCGGGCCACGCCCAGGGCCAGGGCCAGGCCGATCACGGTGGCCGCGATCAGCAGGCCGATCACCCACCACCGGGTGGTCTGGTAGCGGGCCTCGGCGGTGGCCGCCTCGGCGGCACCGGCCGCCACGGTCTGGTCGGCCAGGCTGGTCAGGTTGGCCCGGACCGCCTTCATCACGGTCGCCAGGTCGCCGGCGCGCACCGCCTTCAGCGCGGTCTGGTCGCCCTTCGCGGCCAGCGGCAGCAGCGAGCTGTCCAGCAGGGTCTCGTACTGCTTCCAGCTGGTCTGGAACGAGGTGACGGTGGCCGTTCCGGCGGCTCCGATCGGGAACGCCAGGTAGGCCTTCGCGTACTCGGTGACCTGGCCCTCGGCGGTGGTGATCGCGGTCTGCGCGGTGGTGCGCTCGGCGGCGGTGGCGGCCAGCATGTAGTCGTCCATGGCCAGCCAGGTCCGGTTGACCGCGGCGCGCAGGTTGCCGACGGTGTTGAGTTCCTGGTTCATCACGAAGCCGGTCTTGACCTGCTCGTTCGTGGCGGACAGGCGTGCGATGGCGAACAGCCCGTTGCCGACGCCGAACAACGCCACCACCCCGACCGCGGCCACGATCTTCGTCCCGACCCGACGATCGGCGACCAGCCGCCGCAAGCCACGCCCGGCCGTACCCGTCTCAGTGCTCACCAGTGTCTCCTCGAACCGCGTCGTCGCTGCGGACGGGAGATCGGCGCCGGCGCCCCGATCGGTCAGAGGTCTCCGGGTTGCCGCTGGGTGGCAATCAGGCTGGTTGGGGCAGGCCGGTAACGGTGTCCTGCAGGGCCGCCATCAGGGCGGTGGCCAGCGGGCGCGGGCGGCGGGCGGCGGTGACGATGCCGATGAACCGGGACGGGCCGGGCGGGCGCAGCGGGACGGTGGCCAGGCCGCCCCGGTCGGCGGTCAGCGCCACCTGGGGGATCAGGCTGATCCCGACGCCCGCCCGCACCAGTGACTGGGCGAAGACGTAGTCGGTGCCGCGGCAGGCGGTGCGGACCTCGAAGCCGGACATGGCCGCGTAGTGGTTCATCAGGGTGTCGACGCCCAGGCAGCCGTGCACCCAGCGCTCGGTGGCCAGGTCAGCCAGGGCCAGCGACTCGCGACCGGCCTGCGGATGATCGGCCGGCAGCACGATCCACATCGGGTCGTCGAGCAGCACGGTCCAGGTCAGGCCGGACCGGTCGCCCAGGCGGACCGGGGGCGGGCCGTCGAAGTGGTAGGCCAGGGCCAGGTCGGCGGCGCCCGAGCGGACCAGCGGCAGGCTGTCCTCCGGTTCGTTCTCCAGGACGGTCAGCTCGACGCCGGGATGCTCGGCGGTGAACCGCAGCAGGGCGGCCGGGAGCAGGCGCTGGCCGCCGCTGGTGAAGGTGGCCACGGTCAGCCGCTCGGTGCGGGCGGTGGCCAGCCGGGCGATCTCCTCCTCGGCGCTGGCCAGCTCGGCGGTGATCGCGTCACTCGCCGACGCCAGCACCCGGCCTGCCTCGGTGAGCTCGACGCCGCGAGTGCTGCGCCGCACGACGGTCGTGCCGAGGGCCCGTTCGAGCGCGCTGATCTGCTGGGACACCGCCGAGGGGGTGATCCGCAGTGCGGCCGCGGCCCGGTTGAAGCTGCCGTGCCGGGCCACCTCGCGCAGCACGGCCAGCCGCCGCACGTCGATCATCAGCTCTCCTTAACACGGGGTGAGTAAGTCACCACTACCGCTTACCACCATAGGGCGGCAGGCTCGGAACCGTGAATCGACGTGCCTGGTTTCTGTTCCTGCTGGTCGCCGTGCTCTGGGGCATCCCGTACTTCCTGATCAAGCTGGCCATCGAGGACCTCTCGCCGGTGTTCGTGGTGGCCGGGCGCGGCCTTATCGCGGCGCTGGTGCTGCTGCCGGTGGCGGCGGTGCGGGGCACGCTCGGCGCGCTGCGCGCGCGCATCGGAGTGGTGTCGGTGCTTGCGGCGGTGCACATCATCGGGCCGTTCCTGCTGATCACGTACGGCGAGGTGCACATCACCAGCTCGCTGACCGGGCTGCTGATCGCGGTCGAGCCGGTGGTGATCGCGCTGCTGATGTCCGGGACCGAACCGCTGACCCGCGGGCGTACCCTCGGCCTGGTCCTTGGTTTTGCCGGGGTTGCCGTTCTGGTCGGCCTGGATGTGTCGGGGGATCGGCTGGGGCTGCTGGGCGCCGGGATGGTGCTGCTGGCCGCGATCAGTTACGCGGTGGCGACCATGCTGGTCCAGCGGCGCGCGGCCGACGTGCCGCCGGAGGCCCTGGCCGGTGGCACCACCGCGATCACCGCGATCGTGCTGGCCCCGTTCGCGATCCTGACCTGGCCGTCTGAGCCGGTGCACGCCTCGGCCTGGACCGCTCTCGCCCTGCTCGGCGTGTTGTGCACGGCGGTGGCCCTGCTGGCGTTCTACCGGCTGATCGCGCTGGCCGGCTCCAACCGGGCCGGCCTGGTCACCTACCTCAACCCGGTGGTGGCGGTGTTCCTCGGCGTGCTGTTCCTGAACGAGCCGCTGCGCTGGAGCACGGTGGCCGGTTTCGCCCTGGTCGTCGCGGGTTGCTGGCTGTCCACCCGGCCGGCCGCGACTTATCAAAACGACGCCCCGAGCGAGAGGGAGGCCGCAAGACTGGCGGGGTGACCCTGACCCGGCGGCAGATGAACGCCGTCTTCGTCGCGATCCTGCTCGGCATGCTACTGGCCGCCCTGGACCAGACGATCGTGTCGACCGCGCTGCCGACGATCGTGGCCGACCTGGGCGGCGCCGGGCACATGTCCTGGGTCGTCACCGCCTACCTGCTGGCCGAGACGGTGGCGACCGTGCTGGCCGGCAAGTTCGGCGACCTGTTCGGGCGCAAACTGGTGTTCCAGGTGAGCACGGTGGTGTTCATCGGCGGGTCGGCGCTGTGCGGGCTGGCCAACGACATGCTGTTCCTGATCGCGGCCCGGATCCTGCAGGGGATCGGCGCGGGCGGCCTGATGGTGACGGCGATGGCGCTGATCGCCGACGTGATCCCGCTGCGCGACCGGGGCCGCTACCAGGGCGCGCTCGGCGCGGTCTTCGGCGTCACCACCGTGGTCGGGCCGACCCTGGGCGGGCTGTTCACCGACCATCTGAGCTGGCGGTGGGCGTTCTACGTGAACGTGCCGGTGGCCGTGGTGGTGCTGATCATGTCGGCCCGGAATCTGCCGTCGGTGCGGGCGGACGGCAAGCCGGTCGTCGACTACCCGGGCATCGCGCTGATCGCGGCCGGCGCGTCCAGCATGATCCTGGCGCTGTCCTGGGGCGGCAACCAGTACGACTGGTCCTCACCGATGATCCTGGGTCTGTTCGCCGCCGCGGTCGTGCTGCTGACCGCGTTCGTGCTGGTGGAGATGCGGTCCCCGGAACCCATGTTGCCGATGCGGCTGTTCCGCAACTCGGTCTTCACGGTCTGCTCCACGCTCAGCTTCATCGTCGGTTTCGCGATGCTCGGCGCGATGACCTTCCTGCCGACCTACCTGCAGTACGTCAAGGGCGTGTCGGCGACCGCGTCCGGCGTGCGCACCCTGCCGATGGTGGCCGGGCTGTTCCTGACCTCGATCGCCTCCGGCACGTTCATCAGCCGGACCGGCCGCTACCGGATCTTCCCGATCGTCGGTGCCGCGGTGATGGCGGTCGGGTTGTTCCTGATGTCGACCATGCACCGCGGCACCAGCGCCTGGCTCGAGTCGCTCTACATGTTCGTCCTCGGTCTCGGCATCGGCCTGTCCATGCAGGTGCTCACGATCGCCGTGCAGAACACCGTTCCGTACGCCGACCTGGGCACCGCCACCAGCGGCGTCACCTTCTTCCGCACCCTGGGCAGCTCGTTCGGCACGGCCATCTTCGGCACGCTCTACGGCAACCATCTCGCCCCCGAGCTGGCCGCCGCGCTCTCCGGCGCGTCGGCGTCGACCGCCGCCGCGGCCGAAAACCCCGAGTTGCTCCAGCAACTGCCGGCCGCGGTGGCCATCCCGATCATTGACGCGTACGGGACGAGCATCGATTACGTCTTCCGCTGGGTCGTCCCGGTCGCCGCGCTGGGTTTCCTCGTCGCGTTGTTCCTCAAGGAGGTCCCGCTGCGGGGCAGTGCCCGCACGGCCGCCGCCGAGGTCGGCGAGGGGTTCTCACCACCCGCCGCCGACGACCGGGTCGCCCAGCTGGAACGGCAGATCAGCGACACCATGCGCCGGCAGGGCCCGGGGTTCCGGTCGGAGCTGCTGGCCGCCGCGCACACCGACCTGGCCCCGGCCCAGGCGTGGGCGGCCGGCCAGACCCACCTGCACACGTCGGTCACCGGCCACGCCGAGCTCACCGCCATCGCCAAACGACATCGGGTGCCCCCGGAGGTGCTCGAGCCGGTCTTCGACGACCTGGTCCGCGATGGCTACGCCACCCGGGACGGGTCCCGGGTGGCGCTCACCCCGGCCGGCGACGAGCAGGTGGACCGGGTCCGGCACGCGTTCCGGGAGTGGCTCGACGCCAACCTGGACAGCATCGCGATGGCCGGGCCGGACGACCGGGTGCTGCTCGACCGGGCGCTGGCCCGGGCGGCCGGCAAAATCGTCGAGGAGGATCTGGGCCGCAACCCGGCCGCCACCAACTGAGCCTGAAATCTCAACCGAGCCCTTCCATCGCCGATCACTACGGCACCAAGCCGAGTGGTCAGTGAAGGGTTCTAGATGGGCGCGAAAGCAATACCGCCGACAGTGCAGGTAACCGCCAAGCGGAACCCGCTGGCCGGAAAGCTCGCCGACTTCCGCGTCGGCACCAAGATCTACGTGTCGGTGCTGATCGTCGCGGTGGCGGCGCTCGGCATCGGGGTGTTCGGGATCAGCCGGATGAACAGCCTCAACGACGACATCAAGAGCATGAAGGCGCGGCACGTCGACGCGCTGGTGCAGCTCAGCACGATGCGTGGCGCGTCCGCCGACAGCTTCCAGGGCATGTGGCTCTACGCCCTGATCCCGACCGGCAAGGACACCTACGTCACCCGGACCAAGACCGCCGACAAGGCGTTCGAGGCGGCCCTGACCGCGTACCGTTCGCTGGCCGCCGGTTCGGCGAAGAGCTCCGCCGCCGCGACCTCGCTGGCCGAGACGTTCGACTACTACGAGAACCTGCGCAACGTGCTGGTCTTCCACGAGGCCGCACCGACCGGCTTCGACACCCCGACCGGCGACAAGATCGCCACGGTGTGGAACCAGACGCAGACCGATCTGAAAGCCGCGATCGTCACGCTGCAGCAGACCGAGGAGTCCGAGGCGGCCGCGATGACCGCGGACGCCGAGCAGTCCTACCAGGACGCCCGCAACCAGCTGATCATCATCATGGTGGTGGCCCTGCTGGTGGCGCTGGGACTGGCCGTGTTCGTCTGCCGGCTCATCCTGCGCCAGCTGGCCAGCGTCTCCGAGTCGCTCGCCGCGGTCGCCAAGGGTGACCTGTCGGTCGCCGCCGAGGTGCAGTCCCGCGACGAGCTCGGTGCGATGGCGGTCGCCGTCAACGAGGCCCGCGACGGCCTCCGCGACGTCGTCACCCACCTCACCGACAGCTCGCAGGCCCTGGGCCGCAGCACCGAGCGGCTCACCGGCACCACCGACCGGATCGGGATCTCCGCCCAGGAGGCCGCCACCCAGGCCGACGCGGTCGCCGTCGCGGCCGGCACGGTGTCCACCAACGTCAGCACGGTCGCGGCCGGCAGCGACGAGATGGGCCTGTCCATCCGGGAGATCGCCGAGAGCGCGAACGAGGCGGCCCGGGTCGCCTCCGAGGCGGTCGGCGTGGCCGAGCACACCAACGCCACGGTCACCAAGCTGGGCGCGTCCAGCGCCGAGATCGGCAACGTGGTCAAGGCGATCACCGCGATCGCCGAGCAGACCAACCTGCTCGCCCTGAACGCCACCATCGAGGCGGCCCGGGCGGGCGAGTCCGGCAAGGGCTTCGCGGTGGTCGCCAGCGAGGTCAAGGACCTCGCCCAGGAGACGGCCAAGGCCACCGAGGACATCTCCCGCCGGGTGGAGGCCATCCAGGCCGACACCGCCAACGCGGTGGTCGCGATCGGCGAGATCTCCGGGATCATCGCCCGGATCAACGACTACCAGCTCACCATCGCCTCGGCGGTGGAGGAGCAGACCGCCACCACCGGGGAGATGAGCCGCAGCGTCAGCGACGCGGCCGCCGGCAGCACCGAGATCGCCGGCACCATCGCCGGGGTCGCCAACGCCACCCAGACCACCACGGCCACCCTGGCCGAGGCCAACGGGGCGGTCAAGGAACTGGCCGGGATCAGCTCGGAACTGCAGCAGGTCATCGGGCGCTTCCGCCTCTGAGCATCCATTTATGACGGCCCGACCGGATTCTCCGGTCGGGCCGTTACTCGAGGCAGCTGACGCCCCAGACCGACGCGGCCGGTTACCCACCCGGGTACCCGGCGCGGCGCCGCCGCGCCTTCGTGGCGATGCCCTCCGCATTGGCCGACGTGAGTGCGCGGCTGCGCGTTGATCAACTCGCTTTCCAGGATGTGGGGCACTCAAATCGCGGGGAGGCCCCGACATCCTTGAAAATGCGCGCTGGCCGCAACGACGTGGCGGTTCGCCGCCCATCCGCGCAGATCTAGGAGAGTTGCTGTCAGGAGCTGACAGCAACTCGGCAAGGTCGAATCTCGGTGAGTGGGGTTGTCAGCGGAGGGGTGGTCGGTCGATGACCTCGACGTACATGATCTGGGTGTCCACCACGTCTAGGACGAGCATGCCTGGCTTTTCCGGGCTCAGGCCGATGTTTCGGTGGCCGGGGCCGTAGGCGCCGTCCGGTGGGGGCTGGGTGTAGAAACTCTGGCAGAAGTCGTCGCCGCAGTCGCATTGCTGGAGGACCCGGAGTCCCGCGGCCTGCTCCGCCAGGTCGTCCTCGCCTTCCTCGCGGAGTGCGTCGGCGAGTTCCGCTGCCAGTCGCGGCCATCGGTCGCTTACCAGTGCTGGTTCCTCATGCGTCATCGCCGGTGACGGTAGTCGGCGCGGAACCCCTCGTCGCCCTCATTTGCCGGCGGACCACTGCCTTCGGTCGAAAATGGCCATACGACGGCAGATCGGGTGATAATTGGGCGATGACGGTGCAAGGCTACGGCGGCTCGCGCCTTGGCCGGGCGGTGGACGTACTTCCGGGATGACCGCGTGGGTGCCGGTCTCTCGATGGTTGTGGCTGTTCCTGGCGGCCACGCTGGTTCAGTTCGCACAACTCCTGCAGCGCCGTGAGGTCGTGCCGTACATCGGCACGCTGGCCATCGCCGCGTTGGTCGGCCACGTCGTTTCGTGGGGCGGGCGGCCCCTGAGCCCGCTTCCGGGCTTGGCCGAGCCGCAGCTGGCCGGGCTGGGCGGCCTGGCCTCCCTCATGACAGCTGCCGCTGTGGTTGACCAGCGTAACGGTGGCTACGGCTGGCCGGCCGCCTTCGGCCCGGCCTCCGGCCCGGCGGCGATCCTGCCGGCGGTGCTGGCGGCCGTGCTGCTGCCGATCGCGGTCATCGGCACGATCAAGGTCACCAGCGGTACGTCATTGACGTCCCGCCAACGACGGCGCCAGGTCGGGGTCGCTCTGCTGCCCGGGTTCGCGCTCTCGGCCGGTCTGCTCGGCGCGGCTGCCGGCGTACCGATGCGAACCGCGGACGCACCCGTCCTGGTGTGCGTCTCGACGCATACGCGTACGCAGTGCGCCGTGCCCGCCGGAGCATTGCTCGTCACCACTGCGGCACATCCGGAGCCCGAGATGGACGGCAGCTTGCGGCAGTTCGTGGCCACGGCCAACCGCGTGAAACTGTTCGACGACATGCGTTCGTTTGCCCAGCGAGCGGGCTGCGACCGTCTGCGGGCGGCTGTTACCGGGTTTCTCGAATCGGGGATCACGTTGATCAGAATCCGCGCACTGGCGATTCTCGGCGAAATGGACATGGTATGCCGCGACCACCGTGTCCCGACGGTGAGCAGGTGGATGGTGGATGAGCCCATTGCGCTCAGTACCGCGGATCGCTTCGCCGTGGACAGGTGGCTCGCCGACTCGGACTCCGCCTTGGTCTTCGACCTCAAAGTCACCTCGTACCTGCCCGCGGAAACCGTGTCGCGGGCCAATGGGTCGGCCGCCCTCGAGGCCGCGCTGCTCCTGGTGGGGCTGGGGCTAGTCGTCCGCCGGGTCTGGTCAGCGGGGCGATGAACGCGGTAGCCAGCTCGTCGCGCCGCACGATGTCGTGCTGCGTGTTGACTCGTCGTTCGTCTTCGCCGCCGGCGACAAGCCGGCAGAAGGGACATCGGTAGCCGTCCGGCTCGTGGTTGAACATGACCACATACTTCCTGCGCCCGATCCGGCTGCTGCCGGATCGGGCGGGCTTCAGGCGGCTATGTCGAACAGGTCGCCGCTCTTCAGTACGGAGCGCAGCTGGGTCAGGTCGACGCCCTTGCTCTTCAGCAGGGAGACCAGGCCGGCTGCGCTGGTGGCCTGGCCGGTCACCTCGGACGAGTCCATCTGCAGCAGCTGGGACAGCTGGCCCAGCTTGGCCGGGTCCTGGAGGGCGGCGTTCTCGCCCTTCGGGCCGCCGGGCGGGGGAGACGGTGGCGGCGCGCCGGCCGGCTTCTCGGCGTCGTCGGCGGGCAGGCCCCGTTTGATCGCGGCGATCAACTCGTCCTTGGTGACGCCCTGGTCCTCGGCCACGTCGTTCAGGGTGGCGCCGTCCTTCAGGCGGTCCTTCAGCTCGTCGGCGTCCAGGCCCAGCACCGCCGCCACCTTGGCGATCGGGTCCTGGCGGTCCGGTTTGGTGAGGCGGGTGGGGTAGGTGCTCGCGGCGGTGTTCACCGCGCTGATCGTGGCCATCGCTTCTGCTCCGTTCCGCGGGGCGTCGATCGCCCCGCGCAACGGTGAGAATCGGTGGGTCAGGTGGCGGGTTTCGGCTTTGCCAGCGATTCCACAGGTTCGGGCGCAGGGTCAGGGTCGCTCAGCTGCTCGCGGATGTAGTTCCAGCAGGCGGCCAGCACCGCGGCCACCGGCACGGCAAGCAGGCTGCCGACGATGCCGGCCAGGCTGCCGCCCAGGGTCACGGCCAGCAGCACCACGGCCGCGTGCAGGCCCAGGCCGCGGCTCTGCACCATCGGCTGGAAGACGTTGCCCTCCAGCTGCTGGACCAGCACGATGATGCCCAGCACGATCAAGGCCGAGGTCAAACCCTTGAAGACCAGGGCGATGAGTACGGCTACAAAGCCCGCGAACAGGGCGCCGACGATCGGGACGAACGCGGTCACGAAGGTGAGCACGGCCAGCGGCAGCACCAGCGGCACCCCGACGATCCACAGCCCCAGGCCGATGAACACCGCGTCCAGCAGGCCGACGAACGCCTGCGAGCGGACGAACGCGCCGAGCGTGTTCCAGGCCCGCCCGGCCAGCTCGGGCAGGTCCTGGGACAGCCGGCCGGGCACCTGGCCGGTCAGCCAGGGCAGGAACTTCGGGCCGTCCTTGAGGAAGAAGAACATCAGGAACAGCGCCAGCACGATCACGACCACCGCGTTCACGATCGTGCCGACCCCGGTGACGGCGGCGTTCGCGATGTCGCCGATCGAGCTCTGCAGTTTCGCGACGGCGGTGTCGATGGCCGAGGTGATCTGGTCGTCGCCGATGTTCAGCGGCGGGCCGGCCGCCCAGTCGCGCAGCTGCTGGATGCCGTCCACCACGCCGTCGGCGAGTTCGTCGGACTGGGCCGCCACCGGCACCGCGATGCCGACCAGGATGCCGCCGGCCAGCAGCAGGAACGCCACCATCACGGTGGCCGCGGCCAGTGCGGGCGGCCAGCCGTGCCGGCGCAGGAAGCGGACCGGCGGCCAGGTCAGGGTGGTGATCAGCAGGGCGACCGTGAGCGGCCACACCACCGACCACATCTCGCCCAGGATCCACAGCGTCACCGCGGTCATCAGCAGGATCAGCAGCGTCTCGGCCGACAGGCGGGCCGCCGTCCGCACCGCGGTGCGCGTTCTCACGGTGCTCAAAACGGGCATGAACTCACCCTAAGTTCCCGCCGGGCGGCAGAACCGGCGATCATCGTGGGATGCAGACTTTTGATGTGGTGGTCGTCGGGGCGGGCCCGGGCGGGGAGGTCGCGGCGGGCCGGCTCGCCGAGGCGGGACTGTCGGTGGCGATCGTCGAGGCCGACCTGGTCGGCGGCGAGTGCTCCTACTACGCGTGCATGCCGTCGAAGTCGCTGCTGCGCCCGGGGGCCCTGCTCACCGAGGCGCGCCGGGTGCCGGGGGTCCGCGAGGCGGTCACCGGCCCGCTCGACGTGGCGGCCGTGCTGCGGCACCGGGACGAGATCATCAACAACCTGGACGACAGCGGCCAGGTGCCGTGGCTGATCGAGCGTGGGGTGAAGCTGTTCCGCGGCTGGGGCCGGCTCGACGGCGAGAAGCGGGTGGTGGTCGGCGACGAGGTGCTGGTGGCCACCAAGGGCGTGATCCTGGCCGGCGGCACCCGGCCGACGATCCCGGACATCGACGGGCTGGCCGCGGCCAATCCGTGGACCAACCGGGAGGCCACTACGGCCAAGGAGATCCCGGCGTCGCTGATCGTGATCGGCGGCGGTGTGGTGGGGGCCGAGATGACCCAGGCGTACGCCTCGTTCGGCACCCGGGTGACCCTGGTCGAGGGCGAGCACCGGCTGCTGTCCCGGGAGGAGGAGTTCGCCTGCGTGCAGGTCACCGAGTCGCTGGCCGCGCAGGGCGTGGACATCCGCACCGGCCAGACCGCGAAGTCGGTGCGCCGCGACGGCGACCAGGTCAGCGTCGTCCTGGCCGACGGTTCCACGGTCACGGCCGACCAGGTGCTTGTCGCCGCGGGGCGTACGCCGCAGTCGTCGGGTCTGGGTTTGGAATCTTTGAAAATCAACACCGACGGTTATGTACGGGTGGACGACCGGATGCGGGTGCCCGGCCAGGACTGGCTGTACGTGATCGGCGACCTCAACGGGCGCGCCCTGTTCACCCACATGGCGAAGTACCAGGCCGCCATCGCCGCCGCCGACCTCCTCGGTCAGGACATGGTCGAGCAGCACCTGGCCGACGGACCCGGCTCGCCACGGGTGATCTTCACCGAGCCGCAGGTCGCCGCGGTCGGCTACACCGCCGCCGGCGCCGAGAAGGCCGGTCTGAAGGTACGCATTGTCGACATCGGCACCGAGGCCAACGCGGGTGGCTCGTTCACCGGTGGCGGCGCCGGGACCTGCCGGTTCGTGGTCGACGAGGCCCGGGGTGTGCTGGTCGGCGCCACCTTCACCGGTTCGGAGGTGGCCGACTTCCTGCAGGCCGCGACGATCGCCATCGTCGGTGAGGTGCCGCTGCGCAGGCTCAGGCACGCCATCCCGTCGTTCCCGACGCGCAGCGAGATCTGGCTCTACCTGTTCAACTCGCTAGGGATCTGACTAGGGACTGTCCCTGGGGCGACGCCGGGGGCCGGTGCGCGAAGGTTTCTCCAGCAGACAACTGGAGGAACGATGGTGGACTTCAAGCTCGAGGTCATTGTGGTGCCGGTCAGCGACCTCGACCGGGCCAAGGCCTTCTACCTCAACCTGGGATTCCGGGAGGACATCGACTACAGCGGCGCGGACGGTTTCCGGCTCGTGCACTTCACCCCGCCCGGTTCGACCGCGTCGATCCTGCTCGGTAACTCCGAGGTCACCGACGCGGCCCCGGGCTCGGTGCGCGGCCTGCAGTTCGTGGTCGACGACATCGAGGCGGCCCGGGCCGAGCTGATCGCCAAGGGGGTCGAGCCGAGCGAGATCTTCCACGACGCCGGTGGCGTCTTCCACCACGCCGGCACCAAGAACCGGGTGCCGGGCCTCGCCCCGGGCCGCCCGTCCTACGGCTCGTTCCTGACCTTCGCCGACCCGGACGGCAACGAGTACGTGCTGCAGGAGGTCACCACCCGGCTGCCCGGCCGGGTCGAGGAGGTCGTCTACCGCAACGCCCGCGACCTGGAGAGCGCCCTGCGGGACGCGGCCGCCGCGCACGGCAAGCACGAGGAGGAGACCGGCCAGCCCGATGCGGAGTGGCCGGTCTGGTACGCCGACTACATGGCCAAGGAACGCCAGGCCTGACGGCGGGGGAGTCCCGGGCTCAGCCCAGGGGCTCCCACCCTCCGTCGTCGTTCGTCGCACCGGTCCCGAGCAGCACCTGATCGGAGCCGTTGCCGTCACTGTCGTCGGTGTAGGCGACGGCGACCTCGTTCCACGGCGACACCGCCACCGCGAGCTGGTCCTGCTTCCCGGTCGCGGTCCAGGCCAGCGGCGAGTCGGGCAGCCGCCCGGTGGTCGTACCGTCCGGGTTGAAGCCCCGGACCCGCACGTCCGCCGCCGAGACGGTCCACCCGGCGGTGACCCGGCCCTGGTCGTCGAGGCCGATTCCGGGGACCGTGGCGCCGGTGCCGGTGGACGCCTCGACCTCGGTGTGCCGGGCGGTGCCGTCGGCCGCGAACGACCGCTCCCACACCCCCTTGGTCCCGGTGTGGTCGGACTCCCAGGCCACCGCGAAGTCGCCGTTGGCATTCGGCGCGATCGCCGGCCGGGTCTGCTGCCCGCCGCCGTTCAGGTTGGCGATCCGCAGGCTGAGCAGCACCGATCCGGTGGTGCGGGCCAGCCGGGTGAGGCCGATGTTGTAGTACGCGTTGGCGTCGGCATCCTCCTCCCAGACGATCGTGGCGTCGCCGGCCGCGCCGACCGCCACATCCGGGTGATGGTGGGTGCCGGCGGTCTGGCTCGCCTGCTTCTCGTACGCCTTGGCGCCGTTGAAACCCGCCGCCCGCACGGTCACCGTCGTCGGCTGGATGTCCTCCCAGACCGTGGTGAACCCGACCGCCCCGGTGTTCGGGATGCCGTCCGGGTCGACCGCCACCTTGGGCCGGATCTGGTTGCCGTCGGCGCTCGCGTTGGCCCAGCCGGAGGCGGTTACCGTGCCGGTCGGCGACACCACCCGGTAGGCCACGTTGTAGGACCCGTTGCCGTCCGGGTCGTCGGCCCACACCACGACCGCGTTGCCCCGGTCGTCCAGGCCGACATCGGGAGTGACGTGTTTCCAGCCGCCCGGTGACAGCTTCACCTCGTACGCCGAAGTGCTGTTCTGATAAAAGCGAAGCCAGATGTCGGAGTGCCCGTCCCCGGCGGGGGCGTCCTCCCAGACGACGGCGACACCGCCCGAGCGGTTCGCGGCCACCGCCGAGCCGGACTGGTCGCCGGTGGCGTTGCTGTTGGCGGTGGTCCAGGTGACCGAGGAGGCGGCCAGCAGAAGTGCGAGTGCCTGCATGACGACGACCTCCTAGAGGGCCTGCAGGCCGGGGCGGCCCTCGGCGATGACGAAGGACTTCTGGGTGCTGACCGCGGCGCCGTGCTCGGTGATCTTCGGAACGATCCGGAAATCGGCCCGCATCTGCTGCTGGCTGATCACCGTGCGGGTGTAGCCGCGGCGCTCGGAGTAGAGCTTGATGTGCGGGTTGGTGGCCGGGTTGGGCAGCGTGGTGGTCGCCGAGCCGTCCCCGCCGGACGCGATCGACGTGCACACCAGCTCGGTGCCGATCGTTGCCGACGACGAGCTCGTGTAGTCGGCCTTGAGGTCGCAGGCCCAGGCCGTGTGCACGTCGCCGGTCAGCACCACCGGGTTGCGTACGCCGCGGTCGGTCCAGCCCTGCTGGATGCGCGACCGGGAGGCGCGGTAACCGTCCCAGGCGTCCATGTTGGCCCGCCCGCTCGCGTCGTAGTTCTTGGCGAAGAACACCTGCTGGCCGAGGATGTCCCAGGTGCCGAGCTGCTGGCCGAGCCCGTCGAGCAGCCACGCCTCCTGGGCCGCGCCGGTGATCGTGCGGGACGCGGTGTCGGCCGCCGCGCAGACCTGCATGCCGTCGCCGCAGGCCTGGTCGTCGCGGAACTGCCGGGTGTCGAGCATGTGGAAGGTGGCCAGCTTCCCCCAGCGGACCCGCCGGTACAGCGGGATGCCGTTCCCGGCCGGGGCCTGCTCGGGCCGCAACGGCATGTTCTCGTAGTAGGCCCGGTAGGCGGCGTTGCGCCGGGCCGTCCACTGCGCCGCGGTCAGCGCCGGGACGCTGTCGGCCCGGGTGTCGGTGGCGTAGTTGTTCTCCACCTCGTGGTCGTCCGGCACCACCAGCCAGGGCGCGATCGCGTGCGCGGCCTGCAGGTCCGGGTCAGCCTTGTACTGCGCGTACCGGCGGCGGTAATCGGCCAGCGACACGATCTCGGACGCTCCCGCGTGCTGCCGCACGGCGCCGGCCGTCGCCCCGTACTCGTAGATGTAATCGCCGAGATGGAGGATCAGATCGGGCCGGTCCTCGGCCATCCGCCGATAGGCGGTGAAATACCCCGACTCGTAGTGCGCGCAGGACGCGAACGCCATGGTCAGGTCCCGGCCGAAGGTGCCGGTCGCCGGGGCGGTGCGGGTGCGGCCGACCGGGGAGAGATGCCCCTGCGCCCGGAACCGGTAGTAGTAGTCGGCGTCCGGATTCAGGCCACCGGCGACCACGTGCACGGCGTGGCTGTCGGCGTAGCGTGCGGTCACCGTGCCGCCGGTGACCACCGAACTGAACGTCTCGGAGGCGGAGATCTGCCAGTCGACGGCGATGTCGGTTGACGGCATGCCGCCCTGCCCGTCGGCGTTCAGCGGGGCCGGCGCGAGGCGGGTCCAGAGGACCACGCTGTTCGCGTCCGGCTCGCCGGACGCGAGGCCGAGCTGGAACGGGTAGGGAGCGGCGGCGGAGGCCATGCGGGTGGGCAGGACGAGGGCTCCGGCGGCGGCTGCGCCGCCGAGGAGAAACGTGCGTCGATGCAGCATGGGCATGGCGATGACGCTGCGGGCGCCGCGTTAAGGCCGGGCGATTCGCGGGGTACGTCGGGATGGCCGGATTCTCAAGCAATCGATGACTACGAATGAAGACCGTCGGGATGCGCGGCGACACCCGGGTGGCCGGAACCTTGCCCGGCCTGGTGACCGGCATAGTGTGAATCCATGAGCCAGCGGATCTTGATCACCGGTGCCCGGCGCGGAATCGGCGCGGCCATCGCCGTCGGGCTGGCCCGCCCCGGCAACACGCTGCTGCTGCACCACCTGGACGCCGCCGCCGAGGCCGAGACGGTCGCCGGTCTGTGCCGTGACCTGGGCGCCCAGGCCGAGTTGCTGGACGCCAACCTGGCCGACGCCAACTCGGTCAGCGATCTCGCCGCGCAGGCCGGCGAGGTCGACGTGCTGATCAACAACGCGGCCCGGGCGTCGAACGTGCCGTTCGGCTCGCTGCCGCTGGGGGAGTGGGCGGAGACGTTCGCGGTCAACGTCACCGCGCCGATGCTGCTGGCCCAGGACCTGAGTGCGGGTATGGCCGCGCGCGGCTGGGGGCGGATCGTCAACGTCGTCTCGCCGACGGTGCGGATGGGTGGCCCGTCCGGCCCGTCCTACGTGGCCAGCAAGGCCGCGCTGATCGGGCTGACCCGGTCGCTGGCCCGCAGCCTCGGCCCGCTCGGCATCACGGTCAACGCCCTGTCACCGGGCGCGATCCGCACCGAGGGCGAGGCCGAGCTGGCGGCCGGCCACGATGTCGAGGCGCACGCCCCGCTGGTCGCCACCCAGGCCATCCCGCGGTCGCTGGTCCCCGAGGACCTGGTGGCCACCGTCCGGCTGCTCGTCTCGGACGGGGCCGGTGCCCTGACCGGCCAGGTGATCGAGGTCGGCGGCGGCCTGGTCTTCCGCTGACCTTTCCGTTGACCTTCGGCTGACCAAGATCTGCCTGACAACTTCCGGCCGCTGCCCGACACTGCGGCGATGGGATGGTCACCGCAGGTGTGGGCCGCGCTGATCGGCCTGGCGGCCGGCGTGCTCGGGTCGGCGCTCAAATACGCCCTGGACCGGCGGGCGAAGGCCTACGAGGACCTGTGGAGCCGGCGCCTCGAGCACTACCGGGGCGTCTGGGAGGCGTCGGCGCTGTTCTCCCGCTGGCCCCGCCAGGAGCCGACTCTCGACAACATCCGCACCCTGCAGACGACGCTGCGAACCTGGTACTACGGCGACGGCGGCATGCTGATGTCGGCCAAGGCCAGGCGACGCTACGAGTACGTGCAGAAGAGCCTGACCGCGATCGACGGCACCGGTCCCGACCAGGTCGGCGACGACGACTACACCGAGATGATGGAGATCTTCAGCCGCCTCCGCAGCGCCCTGACCGACGACCTGGAGTCCCGCCGAAAGGGATCGATCCTTTACACGCTGCTGGATCTGGCGCGAGACCGCCGCGTCCACAACGACCTGGACAACCGCTACCAGAAGGTCCTCACCCGCCACCGTCCACCGAAAGCGTAGGCGCTCGCCGAAAGCGAAGGCGCTCGCCGGAGGCGTGAGCGGTCGCCGGAGGCGTTGGCGCTGACCGTGCGCGTTGGCGCCCACCCGCGCGATCTTGTGGAGTTCCCGTTCACTCCGGGCAGGAGTTTCACAAGGTCGCAGCACGGCGGTGCGCAGCACGGCGGGGCGCGGTGCAACCGGGCGTGGCGCGGTGGGTGGGGCCGCGATCTTGTGGAGTTCCCGATCGCTCCGGGCAGGAGTTCCACAAGGGCGCGGTGCAGCGGGGTGCGGCGCGGTGGATGAGGCCGCGATCTTGTGGAGTTCCTGATCGTTCCGGGCAGGAGTTCCACAAGATCGCAGCACGGCGGCCTGCAGCGCGGCGGGGGCGCGGTGCAGCGGGGCGCGGCGCAGCGGGGCGTGGCGCGGCGGGTGCGGTCGCGATCTTGTGGAGTTGCCGATCGCTCCGGGCAGGAGTTCCACAAGATCGCAGGACGGCGGCCTGCAGCGCGGCGGGGGCGCGGTGCAGCGAGGCGTGGCGCGGCGGGTGGGGCGCGATCTTGTGGAACTCCTGATCGCTCAGGACAGGGGCTCCACAAGATCGCGGTGCGACTGGGCGCGGCGCGACTGGGCGCGGCGCGACTGGGCGCGGCGCGA
This sequence comes from Paractinoplanes tereljensis, assembly GCF_016862435.1. Lineage (GTDB taxonomy): Bacteria > Actinomycetota > Actinomycetes > Mycobacteriales > Micromonosporaceae > Actinoplanes > Actinoplanes tereljensis. Next base: position 111,299 of record NZ_BOMY01000034.1, on the reverse strand, counting down.
CTGGGCGCGGTGCGACTGGGCGCGGTGCGACTGGGCTATTCGACGTGCTCGCGGAGGTCGCGGGTTGGGCCTGCCTCGTCCGCCCTGCGCGCCGACATGTGGTCGGCGAGCGTAGCGGGCCGCTTCGGGCCGTCTGTCGCGGCTGGGAAGGCGCCGTCGTTGCCGTCCGCCGCGGCGGGGAAGGTGCGGTCGTTGCCGTCGGGCGGGGAGGTCCCGTCGTTGCCGTCCGACGGGGAGGGGAAGGCGCCCTCGTTGCCGTCGGGGGCGGTGGAGAAAGCGCCGTCGTTCGGGGCGGCTGGGGGCGTTTCGTCGACGGGGCGGCGCATACGCGGGACTCGGCCCGCGGTGTAGTCGCTCAGGTCGGCGGGTCGGGACTCCCGCAGGTGGTCGGCTAGGTCGGCCGGGCGGCGCGACACCGGCTCGGCCGCGGGGGACGGCTGCGGTTCGGTCTCGGTCATGGGCTCTGGCTCCGGGAAGGAGGGGACGGGCCGCCGGGGGAGCGGCTGATCGCCGAGCGTAGCGGGACGGCGCGGCGCCGTCAGCCCGTCCTTTGTGTAGGTCCCGAGGTCGGTCGGCCGATTCGGTGAGCGGCGGGCCGGCGGCTGGTCGGCCAGCGTGGCCGGCCGGCCCGAACCGATCCGGGGCGCGAGGTCGACGGTCTCGGCGAAGGCCGACGGCGCGTACGCGTAATCCGGCGTGACCGGATCCGGCCCGAACAGGGTCGCGGCCGCACGCGCGTAGAACTCCTCACCAAGCGGCGGTTCGCCCCTGTCCGGCGCATCCGGCTCGTCCTCGACCGGGTGGACCGCCGCCGGAGCAAGGACCTCCTCCTCGGCGACGGCCTCCTCGACGGGGTCGTCCTCCACCGCGATCGACTCGGGCGCCTCGGCCCGGCCGGCCGAAGAGCCGGACACGGCAGCGGTCTCCCGGCCGGACCCGGAGGCGGTGGCCGGCGCCGGGACGTCGTCCTGGTCCAGGGCGGAATCCGTGGCCGGCTCCCGCAGGTCGTCGTGCTCCCGGCCGGAGTCGGCGACCGCCTCCGAAGCGTCTGCCTGGTCCCAGTCGGGACCGGCCGCCGCCGGAAGAGCGTCTGCCTGGTCCCAGGCGGAGGCAGCCGTCGCGGGGGCGTCCCGCTGATCCCGGGCAGGAGTGGTCGTCGCGTCGTCTCCCTGGTCCCAGGCGGAAACGGTCGCGGCGTCTTCCTGGTCCCAGGTCGGAGCGGTCGCCGTCGCCGAGGCGTCGTCGTGGTCCCAGCCCGAGGCGGTGACCAGTTCCGGTTCGCCCTCCTTGTCCCGGGCGGGATCGGTCACTCCGGCCGGGGCGTCGTCCTGGTGCCAGTTGGGAGCGGTCGCTGCCGCCTGGGCGTCGTCGTTGTCCCAGCCGGAGGTAGACGTTGTCGCCGGGGGTGCGTCCTGGTGCCAGGTGGGAGCGGTCGTCGCCGCTGGGGCGTCGTCGTTGTCCCGGCCGAAGGCAGGCGTTGTGGTCGGGGTGTTGTCCTTGTCCGGGGTCTCCGCGTCGCCGGTGTTGGCGTCCGGGGCGGCGTAGGCGGCGTCGTCCGAGGGCTCGGGGGCGTCGGACGGTTCCGGGTCGGGGACCGGGAGGGACATGCCGGGGACTACCGGGACCGAGATCGGGGGGCGGTCGTTCTCCCGGGGGGTGTCGTAGCGGGACAGGCCGGCCGGCAGGGCCAGGGGGGACTGCGGCGCGCCGAAGAAGAACGCGTCGTCGGACTTCGGGCGGGGTGCGGGGGGCTCGTAGCGGGGGACGGCCGGCAGGAAGCCGGACAGCTCGGCCAGGCGGGTCGCGGCGACCGCGGGGTCGAACTCCGGCAGTTGCGGCAGTTCCGGCTGGGCGAAGAACAGGCCGGAGTCGACGATCTCCGCGTCCACCGGCTCCTCGTCGGCCACCACGCGCGCCTCGGGAGCGGCCGGCAGGCTCAGCACCTGGGTGTCCTCGAAGCGGGCGATCACCTGGGTCTCGTCGCTCGCGGGGCCGGCCGGGAGGGCGAACGGCTTCGCGGGGGCCGGCAGCGCCCGGCCGGCCAGGTCGTCGGCGGCCGGGGGCAGGGCCAGGGTGAAGTCGGAGTGGTAGGTGAGCACCTGGGTCTCGTCGGGGGCCGCGTGCCGGCCGGGGGCCGCCACCTCGTACTCGGCCAGGCCGGCGCGTTCCTGCAGGCGCCGCAGCGGGCCGGGGGCCCACCAGGCCGCGTCGCCCAGCAGGCGCAGGACCGCGGGCACCAGCAGCATCCGCACGATCGTGGCGTCCAGGAGCAGCGCGATGATCATGCCGACGCCGACGAAGCGCATGGTGGTGACCGAGGACATCGCGAAGGCGCCGGTGACCACGATGAGCAGCAGGGCGGCCGCGCTGATCACCCGGCCGGTGCGGGCCAGGCCGGTGGTGACGGCCTCGTCGGTGGTGGCGCCGCGGGTGCGGGCCTCGACCATCCGGGACAGCAGGAAGACCTCGTAGTCGGTGGACAGACCGAAGACCACGGCCGCCATCAGTACGACGATGCCGACTTCCAACGGCGCGGGGGTGACGTCGAGCAGGCCGGAGCCGTGGCCCTCCTGGAAGATCCAGACCAGCGCGCCGAAGGTGGCGCTGAGGCTGATCGCGCTCATCAGCACCGCCTTGATCGGCAGCAGGATCGAGCCGAAGGCCAGGAACATCAGCAGCAGGGTGGCGCCGACCAGCAGCCCGACCATCAGCGGCAAGCGGTCGGCGGTGGCCTCGAGGCTGTCCACGTTGCGAGCGGTGGTGCCGCCGACCAGCAGCGACGCCCCGGCCGGCACGGGGATGGCGCGGATCGCGTCGACGACGTCGCGGGCCTCGTTGCTGAACGCGTCCTTGGCCGTCAGGGTGGCGGTGAACACCGCGACCCCGTCGGCCTTGCGCGGGACGCCGAGCTGGGCGATGCCGGGCACCTGCCGCAGCTGCACCGCGAACCCGGCGGTGTCCGGCGCGTTGCGCAGCACGATGTCCACGCTGTCGCCGGTGAACTGCGGGTAGTCGGCCTTCAGGGTCTCGATGGCCACCCGGGACGGATCGCCGGCCGGCAGCTGGCGCTCGTCGTTCTCGCCGAAGTGCACGTGCCGGATCGGCGAGGCCAGCAGGAACAGCACGGCCAGGATCGGGATGGCCACCAGCAGCGGGCGGCGCAGCACGAACCGGGCCAGCCGGGCCCAGGCCGACGCGTCCGGGTCGGCCTCGGCCGCGTTCTTGCGGCCGGGCAGGCGCACCGGGAGCTTGTCGACCCGCGGGCCGAGCACGGCGAGCAGCGCGGGCAGCAGGGTCAGCGACAGCACCGCGGCCAGGAACACCGAGGCCAGGCCGCCGTAGGCGAGGGACTTGAGGAAGCCCTGCGGGAACAGCAGCAGGCCGGCCAGGGCGATCATCAGCAGGGTGGCGGAGAAGACCACGGTGCGCCCGGCGGTGCCGACGGTCCGGGCCACCGCTTCGGCCGGCGTACGGCCATCGGCCTGCTCTTCCCGGAATCGGCCCACCATGAACAGGCCGTAGTCGATGGCCATGCCGAGGCCGAGCAGGCTGGCCACGTTGACGGCGAACGAGTTGACGTCGTGGAACCCGGCCACCGCGTGCAGGATGCCCAGCGAGCCGAGCACGGCCGCCCCGCCGACCAGCACCGGCAGCGACGCGGCGACCAGCGAGCCGAAGATCAGCACCAGCAGGATCAGGGTGATCGGCACGCTGATCGCCTCGGCCTTGCCGAGATCTTCGGTGGAGCGGGTGGAGGACGCGTCGGCGAGCACGGTGGCCCCGGAGAGCTGCACCTTGGCGCCACTCACGGCGAACTGGTCGTCGATCTCCCGGTAGGCGTCGAGCTTGGCCGAGTCGTCACTGCCGGCCAGAGTGACCAGCGCGATGGCGCTGGACTTGTCCTTCGCGGCGTAGCTGGCGGACTTCGTCGACCAGTACGAGCTCGACGCGCTGACCGCCGACTTGGGCAGCTTGGCCAGCGAGTCCTTGACCGCCTTGCCGAGCGCCGCGTCGTCGATCTTGCCGGCGGCCGGCGTGTAGATGACGACCAGGTCGCCGCCCTGCGCGCCGAACGCGCCGGTTATCGCATCCGCGGCCTGCGAGGATTCGCTGTTCGGGTCGGTGTAGCCGCCCTCGGTCAGCTCCGAGAAAAGACCCAGCCCCCAGACACCGGCGCTGATCACCGCGACGAGCGCGACGGACAGCACCGGCCACCGGAAGCGGGCAACCCACGATCCCCAGCCCGCGAACACGAAATCCCCTTATTTGCGCGTGTAACAGATGTGCATCAGCGCAGGGTGGCCGCTTCGAGCGCCACCCCGCCGCAGCCGTCCCCAAACGCCTGCGCGGTGTTCCAACTGAAGTTGATCCTGGTCGCTGCCGGTGCCCGGTAGGTGACCGTGTAAACCAGCGTCCGGAAGGTACCGTCCCGCTGTTCGACCGAGCGCGACGCGGTCGCGGAACCGGCCGACAGCGAGGCCCGCAACTCTCCCTTCGCGCTGATGATGCCGACGTACAGGCGGAGCACCTTCGTCGTGGCCGACGCGGGTGCGCTCACCGTGAAGCCGTTGCCGGCGCCGCAGGTGCGGATGCCGGTGGTGGTGCCGTCACTGTGGTCGACCGGGTCGCCGCCGGTCCACCGGAAGAACTGCGCACTCAACGCATGCCGAAACCGGGGCGCGGTCGGCGTACCCTCCAAGATCTTGAAATTTCCGTTTTTGTCGCGTTCCAGCGAGAAAGTGCCGTCCTCGCCCCAGTGCACCCAGTCGTCGGTGCCCTCGGCGGTCAGGTCCACGGTCGACGGCACCGACCCGGCGTCGATCTGGATGCTGCCCTGGAACGGCGGTTTGGTGGTGGGCTTCGGGCTCGGCTTGGTGGTGGTCGGCGTGGGAGTCGGCGTCGGGCTCGGCGAGAGCGACGGTGACGGGCTGCCGATCGGGATCGGACCGGGACTGCCGGAGGGCAGCTCGATGCCACCGAGCGCGGCGGTCGGCGGCGGGTCGGGCAGTGGATTGTTGTCGCCGCTGCCGTTGATGATGCGGCTGGCGATGAAGCCGAAGCCGACCACCACGATCACGCCGGCCAGGATCACCGAGGCCGAGGACATGATCTCGTTCCACCCGTACCGGTCGCGAGTGGAATCCTGCGGCGACTCCGCGGCGCGGCGGAATCCGATGAAAGCGGTCCGGCGATGCGGACCGCGGCGGCGCGCGGGTTGGCGACCAGAACCGGTCGACGGCAAACGGACCCTCCCCTGGTCGTCTGACGGCCCCGCCCGGCCGTGAAAGCGTTCTCACGTTGTAGCGCGTAAACAATCTCATTTCGATCAGTGACGGTGAAGAACGATTTGAGTGACGAACCGGATGGCCGATCACCCACATCGGCGGTTCGGTGGAGGTTTGGTGAGGGCTCCGTCACCGCTACGGGTACCGTGTCGGAAGTTTCCGCCCGAGCCCGTTACAGGAGAGTCGACAGCATATGAGCACCCAGACCGTGCGGCCCACCAGCTCCGGGGAGTCGGCCAAGCGTCGCGGGCAGGCCGTCGCCGGCGCCCTCACGGGGGTGGCGATCGTCATCGTCCTGGCCGTGGTCTTCTTCGTGGTCCGGAACAACGACAAGAACGACGACAAGACGCCGGTGGCCGGCTCCGCCCCCGCCGCGTCCCAGCCGTCCGAGGCCGCCCAGCCGACGGCAGAAGCGCCGACCGCGGAGGCGCCGGCCGCCGCCCAGCCGTCCGCGGCGGGCGTGAACACCCCGGCCGCGCTGAGCAAGGAGCCGGACGTCAAGGCGGGCCAGGGCAAGCTGACCAAGCTGGTGGTGACCGTGCTGGTGCCGGGCACCGGGCCGGCCGTCGCCAAGGGCCAGACCGTCACCGCCAACTACAAGCTGATCGCCTACACCACCGGTGAGGTGATGGACTCGTCCTGGTCGCGGGGCGAGCCGTTCAGCACCCAGATCGGCGTCGGCGCCGTCATCCAGGGCTGGGACCAGGGCGTCCTCGGCCAGAAGGTGGGCAGCCGGATCCAGCTCGACATCCCCGAGGCGCTCGCCTACCCGGGCAAGGGTGACCTGCGCTTCGTGGTCGACATCCTGGCGGCCCAGTAAAAGCCGCCCAGTAATCTCTCGGCGTGCTGATCCTGCTCCCGCCCTCCGAAGGCAAGACACCCGCGACTGAAGGCTCCCCGGTCGACCACGCTCAGCTGTGGCTTCCGGGGCTGGCCGGGGCCCGGCAGCGGGTGTTCAACCGCCTGGTCGCGATGTGCCGGCGCAGCAGCGCCCGGTCGGTGGCCGACTCGCTCAAGGTTCTCGGGCTCAGCGAGGGGCAGCGGGACGAGATCGCCCGCAACGCGGTGCTGGCCGAGGCGCCCGCCGCGCCGGCGATCGAGGTCTACACCGGCGTGCTGTACGAGGCGCTGGACGCGCCCACCCTCCCGCCGGCTGCGCAGTCTTGGCTGGGCGAGTCGGCGGTGGTCTTCTCCGGACTCTGGGGCGCGGTGCGGCTGGGCGACCGGATTCCGGCCTACCGGTGCTCGGTCGGCGTCAGCCTGCCGACCGTCGGTGGGCTCACGCCGTACTGGAAGAAGCACCTCAAGCCCGCGCTCGACCCGGCGGCGGCGGACGGCCCGGTCCTGGATCTTCGCTCCGGCGCCTATGGCGCCATGTGGCAGCCGGCCGGCGAGGCGGCGACCGTGCGGGTGCTGCACGAGCGGATTGTCGGCGGGGTGCCGAAACGGTCCGTGGTCAGTCACTTCAACAAGGCCACCAAGGGCCGGATCGTGCGCGCGCTGGCTGAGTCGGCGGCCGCGCCGGCCTCGATCGACGAGGTGGTCGGCACGCTGCGTGATCTCAAGTACACGGTCGAGGAGCAGCCAGGCAAGGTTCGGCAGCTCGACGTGGTGGTCCGCGAGCTATAGCTCCTGGCGGCCCATGAGGGCGTCGCCGACGGTGGCGTAGACGCCCAGCCGCTGGGCCAGGCCGACCGTGTCGAGCAGGTGCTCGAGGAACTCCGGCGGGCTGGCCAGCCGCAGCCAGCCGCCGTCCGCGACGGCCCGGTTGTGGCCGACCACGAACGTGCTCAGGCCGATCGAGTCGCAGAACTCGACGCCGGACAGGTCCACCACCACGCGCGGCGCCGGGCGGTCGAGCACCTGCTCGAGGGTGGTGGTGAGAACGGTGGCGTTGTCCACGTCGAGGTGCCCGCGGACCGTCACCACCACGGAATCGTCTTGGTTACCGACCACGGATACGTGCACGACCGGAACCTCCTGGGACGGGGTGAGGCCCTCTACCTGCCCAGAACGTGACCGAAAGTCACCTCTTCGCGGTGTCCGCCGGAACGTCGATCGTGGTTTTGACGGTGGCCTGGTTCAGTTCGCCGATGCGGACGGTGAACTTGATCTCGTACTGGCCGGGGTACGGGAAGGTGATCGCGCCGGCCGCGTGGTGCCGGGGCACCAGCGGGAGCAGCGGTTCGGTGACCGGTTCCAGGTCCCGGCCGAGCAGCTGGGAGGTGACGGTCCACTCGTCGGCCGGCAGCGGGGCGCCGGCCGGGGTGTAGACGAACGCGTGGATCGTGTTGTTGTCGCCGACCTGGGTCGGGAAGATGTTGAACTGCAGCGTGTAGAGCGGGCAGGTCAGCGTCTGGGAGACCCCGTCCTCGCGCACCGCGCCCTCGTCGACGGTGGCGCTGCGCCCCGGGTTGACCTGCACCAGCACGGCCGACAGACCGAGGATCACCACGGTGGCGGCGACCTCGATGCCGACGGTGCGGCGCATCGCGCCGGCCCCGGAGGCCGGCACCTGCCGGCGATTGACAAGCCTGCGGGCGTACGCCGCGACAGCGAGGGTGGCGGCCAGGACGCCGACCTTGGCCAGCAGCAACCGGCCGTAGTCGGTCTCCCACAGCGCCCGCACCGTGCCGACCTGCACCACCGCCTGCACGGCCCCGCCACCGACCAGCCAGACCACGGCCAGTGCGGCCCACCGCGACCAGACCGGCAGGATCACGCCGAGAACGCGCGGGTGGGTGCGGCGCAGCAGGAAGACGGTGAGGGTGATCAGGCCGCCGAGCCAGACCGCCATCGCCGCGATGTGCACGACGTCGGACGCGACGACCGCGGCGGCCAGCGGCGAGGCGGCGGCGTGCCCGGTGAGCGGCCAGGTGACCATCCCGCCCAGGGCGACCGCAAGGAGTGTGAGCCCCTTGATTCGGGACGCGCCACCGCGCAGCACGGCCGGGAGCAGCGCGGCCGCGATGGCGAGGGCGGCGAGGCGGGCGATCAAGGTGAGGCCGTAGGAGCTGGTGAGCACCTGGCCGAGCTCGGCCGGTCGGACGTCCCACAGGGCGGCCCCGCTGCTGGCCGGCGCCTGGGTCCAGAGCGAGCCGAGCGTGGCCACCCCGACCAGCACCAGGCCGGCGTAGACGGTGCGGGTCGCACCGGTCCGGGAACGGCGGCGCGGCCAGAGCAGCGCCAGGAACAGGGCCGGGCCCACGGCGAGCGTGAGACCGGCGTACCCCAGGAAGCGCGTGACCGGCGTCGCGAGGGTGACCGACCGGTGGGTTTCGGCCGGGCCGGCCTCCGGCGGCGTTGCCGACGGCGCGCCGACCGAGAAGGTGATCGCCCCGCCGACCGGATGGCTGTCGGCCGAGATCACCCGGTAACTGACCAGGTACGTGCCGAGTGGCTGGCCGGCCTTGCCGACCGGAATGCGCAGCGTTGTCCCGGAGACCGTCGGGGTGCCGGAGATGCGCCGGCCGTCCGGGTCGAGCACCTGCACCCGGCCGGTCACCGGGGTGATGCCCTCGCTGAAGGTCACCACGATCTCGGTGGGGGAGGAGCCGACGATGCTGCCCGGCGCCGGGATCGAGCCGATCAGCGCGGCGTGCGCACTGGCCGGGCTCGCGGGCAGGACAAAAATTCCGAGGGCGATCAGTACGGCCGCCAGCGCGCGCACTGCTCTTGTCACGTCCGCCCTTTCATCACGTCAGATAGTTCGGATGCCGGAGGTGAAAGGTTCACCTGATACGGGGTATCGATAGGCTCCGGGCAGGTTACCTGTACTGAAGGAGGCCCCTCATGTCCGTTGATCCCCGCGCCGGTAAGCCCGCCGCACCCAGCGACCTGATCGACGTTCCGCGGGTGATCTCCCGGTACTACACCGAGCACCCCGATCCGGCCGTGGTCGGCGAGCGGGTCGCGTTCGGCACCTCCGGGCACCGCGGCTCGTCGCTGAAGACCGCGTTCAACGAGGACCACATCGCCGCCACCAGCCAGGCGATCGTCGAGTACCGCAAGGCACAGGGCACCGACGGGCCGCTGTTCCTGGGCCGCGACACGCACGCGCTCAGCGAACCCGCGATGATCACCGCGCTCGAGGTGTTCGCGGCCAACGACGTGACCACGCTTATCGACAGCCGGGACGGGTACACCCCGACCCCGGCGGTGTCCCGGGCGATCCTCGCGCACAACCGCGGCCGCACCAGCGGGCTCGCCGACGGCGTGGTGGTCACCCCCTCGCACAACCCGCCCGCCGACGGCGGCTTCAAGTACAACCCGCCGAACGGCGGGCCGGCCGACACCGACGCCACCAAGTGGATCCAGGACCGGGCCAACGCGATCATCGCGGCCGGCCTCAAGGAGGTACGCCGGGTGCCGGCCACCCGGGCCCGCACGTCGGCGCAGGTCACCGGCTATGACTTCCTCGACGGATATGTCTCCGCGCTGCCCGAGGTGATCGACCTGGAGGCGATCCGGTCGGCCGGGGTGCGGATCGGTGCCGACCCGCTCGGCGGGGCCAGCGTTGCCTACTGGGGTGCGATCGGCGAGCGGCACGGCCTCGACCTGACGGTGGTGAACCCGCACGTCGACCCGACGTTCGGCTTCATGACGCTGGACTGGGACGGCAAGATCCGGATGGACTGCTCCTCGCCGTACGCGATGGCTTCTTTGATCGCCCAGAAGGACAAGTATCAGCTGGCCACCGGCAACGACGCGGACGCTGACCGGCACGGCATCGTCACCCCCGACGCCGGGCTGATGAACCCCAACCACTACCTGGCCGTGGCGATCTCCTACCTGTTCGCCCACCGGCCGGACTGGCCGGGCGGTGCGGCCATCGGCAAGACCCTGGTCTCCTCCTCGATGATCGACCGGGTGGCCGGTGACCTGGGCCGGCACCTGGACGAGGTGCCAGTGGGGTTCAAGTGGTTCGTGCCCGGCCTGCTCGACGGCTCGATCGGTTTCGGCGGGGAGGAGAGCGCCGGCGCCTCGTTCCTTCGCCGGGATGGCTCGGCCTGGACCACCGACAAGGACGGCCTGATCCTCGACCTGCTCGCCTCGGAGATCATCGCGGTGACCGGCCGGACGCCGTCGGAGCACTATCGGGACCTGGTCGGGAAGTTCGGCGAACCCGCCTACGCCCGGATCGACGCGCCCGCCACCCGCGAGGAGAAAGCGATCCTGGCCGCGCTGTCCCCGGCCCAGGTCACGGCGACCTCACTGGCCGGGGAGGAGATCACCTCGGTGCTGACCACCGCGCCCGGCAACGGGGCCGCGATCGGCGGCCTCAAGGTCGTCACCGAGAACGGCTGGTTCGCGGCCCGGCCGTCCGGCACCGAGGACGTCTACAAGATCTACGCCGAGTCGTTCCAGGGCCCCGAACACCTGGCCCGCATCCAGGAGGAAGCCCGCGGGGTGGTCTCCGCCGCGTTGAAGGGCTGATCTTCTCAGCTCTCCCGGCTCCCGGCCGACAGGTATGCCGCAACAGCGATACCGTCTCGGGAGCCAGGGGAGCTCATGACACAACCCGTGGTGACCGCAGGCCGGTCCCGCGCCGCAGCCGGGCTGGTCCCGCTGCTGGTCGCGGGCGTGGCCACGGCCGCGGTGTGCCTGTGGCTCCTGCTGCACACCGGGTCTGGTGTGACGCTGGGCTACCTCGGCGGACCGATTGCGCTGGTCGCGGCGGTCTACAGCTGCTGGAAGATCGGCTCCAGCATCCGGGTGTCCCGGCCGGTGCGCGCGTTCTGGCGGGCCCTGTCGCACTCGGCGGGGCTGCTGCTGATCGGCTCCTGCATCTCGCTGGCGCTCTCCAACAACAACGCCGGCCTGTCCCTGGTGGCCGCCGCCCCCAACGTGCTCGGCATCATCTGGGTCGTGGTCGCCGTGTTCCGGCTGCCGCTGGGCGACTCTTCCGCGCTGGGCTGGGCCCGCACCCTGCTCGACTGCGTCACCGTCGCGGTCGCCGGCACCCTGATCTTTTGGTACGTCGTGCTCAGCTTCGCCCCGGACGCCACCGACCTGGACACCCGGGCCGCGGCCGGCACGGTCGGCGTGCTGAGCCTGCTGGTGCTGGTGATCATCGGCAAGGCCGCGGTGGTCCCGAACGCTCCCGTCGACTCGCTCGCCCTGCGGCTGATCGCGGTCGCCCCGATGATCGGGGTCACCACCGCGGTGCTGCTGATCGCCGGCTCCGAGGGCCCGCGCCTGGTCCAGTCGGTGCTCACCGGCCCGCTGCTCGCCCTGGCCTTCGCCGCGGCCGCGTTCCGGCAGAAGCACGTGCTGGCCCATCCGCCCGCCGACGCGACCCGCCGGCACCGCTCGCTGTGGGACATGCTCCCGCTGATCGGCGTGGTCGCCACGGCCGGCATGGTCATCTCGGTGTCGGCCCGGGAGATGGACGGCCGGGAACGAGCCGTGATCGTCGGCGCGGTGCTGATCGTGGTCTGCGTGGTGGCCCGCCAGTTGCTCGGCCTGCGCGAGAACAAGCGCCTGCTCAACGGCATCCGCACCCAGCAGGTCCAGCTGGAACGGCTGGCCATGACCGACCCGCTGACCGGGCTGGCCAACCGCACCCGGTTCGGCGCAGCCCTGGCCGAGCGCCTCGGCGCGCACCGCCCGGTCACCGTGCTGCTGATCGACATCGACGACTTCAAGACGATCAACGACTCGATGGGCCCGGCGCTGGGCGACCAGCTGCTCTACCAGGTCGCCCAGCGGCTGCGGAACTCCAGCGCGGTCCGCGAACTGCCGGCCCGGCTGGGCGGCGACGAGTTCGCGGTGCTGATCGACGCCGACGAGATCGCGGTCGCCGAGGACGCGGCCGCCCGCATCCAGCAGGCCCTGGCCGAGCCGTTCCGGGTCGGTGAGGAGCGGCTGCTCGCGCACGCCAGCATCGGGGTGGCGCTGGCCGGCCCGGGGGACAGCGCCGACGAGGTGCTGCGCAACGCCGACATCGCCATGTACGCCGCCAAGGAGGGTGGCAAGGCCGCCTGGGTGCGTTTCGAGCCGCGGATGCGCCAGGAGGTCGTCAACCACGCCCGGCTCGGCAGCGAGCTGCACAACGCGATCATCCGCAACGAGCTGTTCCTGATGTACCAGCCGGTCTTCGACATCGTCACCGGCCGCCTGCACGGCGCCGAGGCGCTGGTGCGCTGGAAGCACCCGGTCCGCGGGTTCGTGTCGCCGGGCGACTTCATCCCGGTCGCCGAGCGCTCCGGGCTGATCGTGCCGCTCGGCGCGTGGGTGATGCGCGAGGCGCTGCGTCAGCTCTCGGTCTGGAAGGCCGAGCACGGCGCCGGCGCGATCAAGGCGATCAACGTGAACGTGGCGGTCCGCCAGCTGCGCGAGCCCGGCTTCGTCGACGAGGTGGCGTCGGTGCTGGCCGAGTTCGGGCTGCTGCCGTCGAACCTGGTCGTGGAGATCACCGAGTCGTCGGTGGCCGACGGCCGGCAGGTGCGCGAGACGCTGCAGGCCCTGCACGAGATGGGGGTGCGGCTCGCGCTTGACGACTTCGGCACCGGGCAGTCGTCGCTCTCGCTGCTGCGGGCCTTCCCGGTCGACGTGCTGAAGCTCGACAAGTCGTTCGTCGACGGCATCGCCGACGGCGAGGACCGGGGCCGGCTCGCGGTGGCCGCGGCAGTCGCCCAGCTCGCCGAGTATCTCGGGCTGTCGGCGGTGGCCGAGGGCATCGAGAGCGAGGCCCAGCTCGACCGCCTCCGCGACATGGGTTACCGCCTGGGCCAGGGCTTCTTCATGGCGAAGCCCCTCCCTGCCGACGAGGCCGGCATGCTCATGGCCGCCGACCCCGTCGTAGCGAAGTACTAGGCGTCGACTTCCTTGCGGTCTTCGGTCGCCCACAGGGTGTGGAACGAGCCGTCCTTGTCGACCCGGTGGTACGTGTGCGCGCCGAAGAAGTCACGCTGACCCTGGATCAGGGCGGCCGGCAGGCGCTTGGCCCGCAGACCGTCGTAGTAGGCCAGCGCCGACGCGAAGCCCGGGGCCGGGATGCCCTGCTGGGCGGCCGTCGCCGCGACCCGCCGCCAGGCGTCCTGCGCGCCGCTCACGGCGTCCAGGAAGTAGTCGTCGACAAGCAGCGTCGCGAGCTCGGGCTGCTTGTCGTACGCCTGCTTGATGAAGTCCAGGAACTTGGCCCGGATGATGCAGCCGGCCCGCCAGATCTTGGCCATCGCGCCCGGGTCGATGTCCCAGCCGTACTCCTTGCTGGCCGCCTGGATCTGCTGGAAGCCCTGCGCGTACGCCACGATCTTGGAGGCGAACAGCGCCTGCTCGACGTCAGCCTTCAGGTCACCGGCGTGGGTCTTTTCCGCAGTAGGGCCGGGCAGGCCCGCGTCGGCGGCGGCCTTGCGCACGTCCGGGCCACCGGACAGGGCGCGGGCGAACACCGACTCGGCGATGCCGGAGACCGGAACCCCAAGATCCAGAGCCGCCTGTACGGTCCACCGGCCGGTGCCTTTCTGCTCGGCCTGGTCAACCACGATGTCGACGAACGGTTTGCCCGTCGAAGCGTCGACCTGCTTGAGCACCTCGGCGGTGATCTCGATCAGGTAGGAGCCCAGCCGGCCCTCGTTCCAATCCTGGAAGATCGCCGCGATCTCGGCCGGCTCGTGCCCGCCGACCTGCCGGAGCAGGTCATATGCCTCGGCGATGAGCTGCATGTCGGCGTACTCGATGCCGTTGTGCACCATCTTCACGAAGTGGCCGGCGCCGTCCGGGCCGACGTGCACGCAGCACGGCTCCCCGTCCACCTTGGCCGCGATGTCCTCCAGCAGCGGGCCCAGCGCGTCGTACGACTCCTTGGGGCCGCCCGGCATGATGCTCGGCCCGTGCAGCGCGCCCTCCTCGCCACCCGAGACGCCGGCGCCGACGAAGTGCAGGCCCTTGGCCTTCAGCGCCGCCTCGCGCCGCCGGGTGTCCAGGTAGTGCGCGTTGCCCGCGTCGATCAGCATGTCGCCCGGCTCGAGCAGCGGCGCGAACTCGTCGATCACCGCGTCGGTCGGCCCACCGGCCTTCACCATGATCACAACCCGGCGAGGGCGCTCCAGGCTGGCCACGAAGTCAGCGGCGCTCTCCGACGGGATGAACTTCCCCTCGTGGCCGAATTCCTCCACGAGCTCCTTGGTGCGGCCGTACGAGCGGTTGTGCAGGGCCACGGTGTGGCCGTGCCGAGCGAAGTTGCGCGCCAGGTTGCGCCCCATCACCGCCAGACCGGTAACCCCGATCTGTGCCTTCTCCGACATCAGTGACGTCCTTCCTTAGTCTGAGCAACGCCCTCATTCTTACCTACGGGACAGGGCCGATCTTGGTTCGATCCCGACCTCCGGAAAGGCGTTTCCGGCGCGCCGCGGCCTGCGCGACGCAGAAGATCCGTGCGGCTGTACCCTCGTGCGCATGTCATCGCCAGCCGCGTCGCACATGCCCTGCGAGGTGCGCTGAGATGCGGCGCGGCGAGATCTGGACCATCGGCAACCGCACCGACCTGCGTTATCGGGTGCTGGTGCTGTCCGCGGACAGTTACAACGACCGGAAGAACGCCGCACCTTTCTGCGCCCCGATCGTACGACAGCGGGGCGCCACCGAACTCCCGCCGTACGCGGTTCCGCTCAGTGAACAGGACCCGATCACCGGCGTGGTGGTAGTCAACCGGATGCGGCGGCTGCCCGCCGAGGTCGGTGCCGAACGGCTCGGCATGATCACCGGATCCAGCATGGTCCGCCTGACCGAAGCGCTGCGCGAGTTCTTCGAGATCTGACCCCCGGTCGGGTGAACAGCCGACCGGAAGGCCCGCAGGTCGATACAGCCCGGATGAACGGCCGATGACGACCCCACCCTCACTGACGTACCAATGAGGCCGGTGGTCACGGACGGTCGGGAGGTACGGGTGGGAAGTCAGTTGGTGAGCACTCCGGCCGACGCTCTGATCGAGCGTGCCGTCGGCCTGCTCGCCGGCCGGTCCCGCTGCCGCCTCGCGGAGGCCCACCTCCACCTCGAGCGGATGGCCGTTGAGCAGCGCCGGGACATCGCCGAGGTGGCCGCCGGGGTGATCCGGGTGCTGGACGTCGGCTACGCCATGCCCGCGTCGCCCGGGTCGGTGCCGCAGATGGTCGACGCCGCCCTGACCGGCCCGCTGCCCACCCGCCCCGAACCGGTCCGCCGTTACGCTCCGTGGGTGTCGCTGGTGCAGCGAGTGCTCGACACCAGCCCCGGCATGTGTGGTTACCTGACCGCCGAGCGTGATCGCTCCGGCCGCATCGCCGACCTGGTCTGGCAGGCCGCCAGCCCCGGCGCCACCACCCCCGACGGCCGCCGCGGCCGGCAGCTGATCGGCCACCGGGCCAGCGACCAGTTCCCCCACGGCTGGGACACCTTCCAGGACGTCCTCGACTCCGGCTGTCCGACCGCGGTCGGCCCGTTCCGCTACGGCGACGGCCACTACACGGTCAGCGCCCACCGGCTCGGGCACGGCCTGCTGCTCAGCTGGTCCAAGCAGGACGGCGCCGACCGGTTCGCCAACCTCGGCTGGGGCGAGTGGGACCTGACCAGCGGCGACATCTTCTGGTCGGAGGCGATGTACAAGATCTACGACCGCGACCCGGGCCTCGGCCCGCTCAGCGCGGCCGAGACCGACGCGCTGCTGGAGCCGGGCGACACCGCGATGATCCGGGCCGCCCTCGAGGCGTACGACAACGAGTCCCAGGTGGACGTCACCGTCCGGGTGCGCCTCGGCCGCCGGGTGAAACACCTGCGCACCGTGGCCGAGGCGGTCCGTGACGCGGCCGGCCGCCCGCTGCGGGTCTTCGCGATCGTCCAGGACGTCACCGACCGGGCGTTCCCGCCGCCGGCCCGGCCCGCGCCGGCTCCTTCGCTTCCCGGCCACCTGCAGCGGATGATCCAGCCGCTGCCCGAGGAGCCGATCGAACTGCCCGGCCTCAAGGTGGCCCTGCGCTACCTGCCGGCCGGCCAGGAGAGCTTCGTCGGCGGCGACTGGTATCAGGCGACCCGGCTGCGCGACGGCTCGGTGCTCCTCGCGGTCGGCGACGTCGCCGGGCACGGCACCCCCGCCGCCACCACGATGGCCCAGCTGCGGCACGCGCTGCGCGCCCTGGCGGTCACCACCAGCGACCCCGGTGTCCTGCTCGGTCACCTCAACCGGCTGACCTGCGAACTCGAACGCGACAACCCCGAGCTCTCGGCCACCGCCGTGGTCGTCCGCTACGACCCGGCCGGCGGCGAGATCACCTGGGCCCAGGCCGGGCACCCGCCGCCGCTGCTGAGCCGGGGCGGCCGCACCATGCCCCTGGAACGGCCACCCGGCCCGATCCTGGGCGTGGTCGACGACGCCGTCTATCCCACGAGCCGGATGCCGTTCCGCATCGGTGACGTGCTGCTGCTCTACACCGACGGCCTTGTCGAACACCGGCACCGCGGCCCCGACGACGGCCTCGGCCAGGTGATCCGCACGGTCGACGAGGCGGTCCGGGCCTCGCCCCAGCAGCCCCTGGCCCAGTTGCTGGCCCGGCTGCGTCAGGCCAACCCCGACGACGACACGTGCATCCTGGCCGCCCGCCCGGTCAGCGGCGAGACCCGGGACCTGCGGCATCACCTGCAAGCCTCAGGAGCCCGTAGCCAAACCCCGCCACGGTGATCGTGTCGCCGTCATGCTCGATGCCGTCCGCCAGGATCGGGGTGGCCGTCCCCGCCACGGTGATCGTCGCCGGCTCCCGCCGCGGATTCAAAACCACCAGATCAGACCCATTCCGGATGTACGCGAGGGGATAGCCCTCGTTGATCACCTGGGTGGTGCCCCGCGTCGGCGGCCGCACCCGGATCAGCTCGCGCACGAAGTTCAGCGTCGAATCCGGATCGTCCTCCTGGGCGGCCACCGTCGGCCGCCGCGGATCCGGGTCGACCGGCAGGTAGAGCTTGTCCGGGTCGGCCGTGGAGAACCCGGCGTTCGGCGAGTCGTCCCACTGCATCGGCGTACGGCAGCCGGCCCGGTTGTAGGTCGGGTTGCAGATCGCGCCCTCCACATCGGGCATGTCCGGCAGGTACCGCATGCCGATCTCGTCCCCGTAGTACAGGCACGGCACGTTGCCCCAGGTGAACAGGAACATCAGCGCGGCCCGCAGCTGCTGTTCGGTGCGCGAGCCGACGCGTAGCCGGTCGTAGTCGTGGTCGGCGGTGGCGAGCACGATCGGCCGGTCCGGCCCGGCCGCCCGGGCCCCGTGCCAGGCGTCCAGGAACGGCCGGGTGCTGCCCTTGCCGGCTTCGTCGAAGAACGGGTCCTGCGGCGCCTGGAACGGCAGAATCCCGGCGGCGTGATTGTCGAACAGGCTGGCGTGCGCGTTCTTGATGACCAGGAAGAAGTCGGCGTCGAACGCGAACGACCCACCGGTCCGAGGCTCACTGCCCTCCGGGATGAGCACCGCGTCCGGGTACGCCTCATCGAGCCACGCCCGGATCTCCCGCCAGATCTCGACGGTCTCCCGGATCCCGTCGTCCCACAGCTCGTCCTTGACCAGCGAGAACGCCATGTCCACCCGGAACCCGGCCACCCCCTTGGCCAGCCAGAACCCGATGATGTCCTTGAGCGCCTGCCGATTGCGCAGCGGCCCTGGAGCGTCCACGGCGTCCCGCCACGGTTCGTCCCGCCCCGGCCGGGCCACCCACCCGAAGTTGAGCGCGGGTTGCTCGTCATAGAAGTTCTTGAGGTACCACCCCCGGCGAGGCCCCGGCGACGGAACCCAGGCCGGCACCCCCGGCGTGTCCCGAGTCCACCCACCCTCCGGCAACTGCTCACACCAGATGTACCGGTCCCCGTCAGGATCAGGCCCGTCCGCCGCCAGCTCTTTCTGAAACCAGGCGTGCTGGATAGAGGTGTGCCCCGCAACGAGGTCCAGCATGACCCGAATGCCGCGCGCCCCGGCCTTCTCGACGAGTTCCACCATGTCGTCGTTGCTGCCGTACCGAGGCGCGATCGCAAGGTAGTCCGACACGTCATACCCCGCGTCCACAAACGGCGAGGCGAAGCAGGGATTGAACCAGATGACGTCGACCCCGAGCGAGGCGATGTAGTCGAGCCGCTCAATGACCCCACGCAGGTCACCCACGCCATCCCCGTCGGAGTCGGCAAACGACTGCGGATAGATCTCATACATCACCGCATCGGCAAACCAGTCACCAGCCATGCCCGCCATGCTAAGCAGCTCCAGGCTCAGAGTCGCGTAGAGCGCCACGCGTCCACCGGAACGCGCTACATAGATAGAGTCCGTTCCCATGACGGAGTGGGTGAAACTCGAGCTGGACATCGACAGGTTCGACGATGCGAGATTCGAGCCCTACCTGCGACGGGCTCAGTCGGCAGGCACACGGTTCACGACCATGGCCGCCCTCGACGATGCACCGGAGCAACGCCGAGCGCTCTACCACCTGAACAAGGCCTGCTCGGCCGACATCCCCGACCGAGGACCGTTCTACACGTACGACGAGTACGTGGCTCAGCGCATCGACGTCGCGACCTTCAACCCGAACGGTGTCATAGTCGCCACCCTGGGCGCCGATTGGATCGCGATGTCGGCCACCTCCCTGCACCCCGATCAACAGTTCGCGTTCTCGGAGATGACCGGAGTGCTTGCTCCGCACCGCGGCAAGGGCCTGTCCCTTGCGTTGAAACTGTTGGCGATCCAATTCGTTCGATCTTCGGGCTACCGACGCCTCGTGGCCTTCCACCACCCCCGTAACGAGACCGCCATCGCCATGAACCGGCGACTGGGCTTCGTCGATCAAGTCCGCTGATGCTTTGGTCCCTCTGGCGCGGGCGAGATGCCGGTTCCCTGGAAACGGGCGCCCGCCGCTGGGTTTTACGGAGTGCGCCACCTGGGCAGGGCGTGCTCGACCAAGGCCGCGTTGCCGGGGGCGGGGGAGCCGTCCGGGAGCGTCAGGGTGTCCTCGAGGCCGATGCGGGTGGGCAGGCCCAGGTGGCCGGCGTGGGTTATCAGGGGCCAGCAGGCCTCCTCCTCGCCGTGCAGCAGGCGCTCGCCTCGGTAACCGGCGGCGTCCAGCCGGGCCAGGATCGCGTCGGCGGCCGGCACCGCCCGGTCGGCGGGGGTGTCGAGGACCTCGATCAGGACGCGTTCCAGGGGGAGCCTGCGCAGCGCGTCCACCTCGTCCGGGTGCCACACGCCGGCCTCGACGCCGACGCCCTGGGAGGCCAGCAGGCGCACCAGATCGGTGAAGCCCGGCTCGCTCACGTTGACCGACGCGAAGTCCGGCATCTCGCGCCAGGAGGCCACCAGGGCGGCCCGGCGGTGTGCGTCGCCGCCGGTCATCCACACGCCGGTGGAGACACCGACCCGGATACCGGGGCAGGCGGCTCGGATCGCGGTCACCGCGGCGCCGATGTCGGCCGCCGCCAGCGATTCCGCGCCGGCGGCGTCGCGTGGGTGCACGTGGACCGCTTCGGCGCCGGCCTTTACCGCCGCCACCGCCTCGGCGGCCAGGTCGGCGGGGGAGGCGGGGAACGGGCGGCCGCCATTGAGGCAGGCCTTGATGCGCCGAATCGCGCCGTCCCCGGTGGGCTGGTAGCTGCCGGGGACGGTCGCGCTTCTCACCACGGCGGGCTAGACGCCGCCGCCGGCCTCGCGGGCGGCCAGGACCTGCCGGCCGTGTGCCTCCCAGCGCTCGCGGGCCTGTGAGTACTGCTGTTCCCAGGCGTCGCGCTGCTCGTCGAACCCCTCGAGCCACTCACCGGTCCCCGAGTCGAAGCCCTCGGGGTAGATGTAGTTGCCGTCGTTGTCGTACGTCGCGGCCATGCCGTACAGGGTGGGGTCGAAGTTCTCGTCGCCCTCCTGGTAGGCCTCGGCGGCCTGGCGCAGCGACAGCGAGATGCGCCGCCGTTCCAGGTCGATGTCGATGACCTTGGCGAAGACCTCGTCGCCGGTCTGCACGACCTGCTCGGGGGACTCGATGTGGCCGCCGGACAGCTCCGAGATGTGCACCAGGCCCTCGATGCCGTCGTCGACCTGGACGAACGCGCCGAACGGCACCAGCTTGGTGATCCGGCCGGGCACGATCTGGCCGATCTGGTGGGTGCGGGCGAAGTGCCGCCACGGGTCTTCCTGGGTCGCCTTCAGCGACAGGGAGACCCGCTTGCGCTCGGAGCTGACCTCGAGGACTTCGACCTCGACCTCCTGGCCGACCCGCACCACCTCGGACGGGTGGTCGACGTGCCGCCAGGACAACTCCGAGACGTGCACCAGCCCGTCGACCCCGCCGAGGTCGACGAACGCGCCGAAGTTGACGATCGACGAGACGACGCCCTTGCGGACCTGGCCCTTGGCGAGCCGTTCGAACAGGCCGCTGCGAGCCTCGGTGCGGTGCTGCTCGAGCCAGGCGCGGCGGGACAGCACCACGTTGTTACGGGTGCGGTCCAGCTCGAGGATCTTGGCTTCGAGCTCGCGGCCCACGTAGGGACGCAGGTCGCGGACGCGCCGCATCTCGACGAGTGACGCGGGCAGGAAGCCCCGCACCCCGATGTCGAGGATCAGGCCGCCCTTGACGGCCTCGGTGACAGGTCCGCGTACGGTCCCGTCCTCGTCCTTGATCTTCTCGATCGAGGCCCACAGCTCCTCGCGAGCGATCGCGGCCGGATCGGGCGCAGCCGGCTCGGCCGGCTCAGCGTCGTCCGGCGCGGTTTCGGCCAGCGAGGTCTCGGCCGGCTCAGCTTCGGCCGCAGCCGGCAGTGCGCCGTCAGGATCGGGAGCGGAAGGCTCGGCATCGGGTAAAGCTTGCTCCGGTGTTGCGGTATTGATCTCAGGAGACGGAGCAGTCTCGGGCAGAACGGACTCTGGCGCCTCGATTTCGGGCACCATTGCATCGGGCGAGCTCATCGACTATCCCACCTGTTCGTCGAACATCAGAGCTTACCAATCCGCTGTGGCGCCTCGGAAGGCGACGAAACCGGCCTGAACACGCCGTCGAGAGCCAGGTCGATGGAGCGGCCGGCTGCGGCCACCGCTTCGGCGTGGTTTGTTGCGCCCTCGACGACGCCCTCGACCATACCGAACAACAGCACCAGGTCGTCAGGTACCAGATCGGCTCTTACGTAACCGTTGTCCTGTGCGCGCCGTAGCGGCTCGGCCAGAACCCCGATCAGGCGGCGCAGAAACCGGCCCCGGGTGGCCGCGTCGAGCCGCCGGGCCAGCTGGACCAGGGGTCGCATGGTCACCTGGGCGCGCAGGATCTCGTTGAGCGCGGTGCGGAAGGTGGCGGGCTGTTCCAGACCGGCCGCCACACAGTGTTCGAGCCCGTCCAGCAGATAGCCGATCACCGCGGTGGCCAGCGCCATCCGGTCCGGGAAGTGCCGGTACAGGGTGGCCTGGCCGATCCCGGCCCGGCGGGCGATCTCCGGCATCCCGACCGTGGCCGACTGGCTGGACATCAGCTCGCAGGCGGCCTGCAGGATGGCGGTGCGGTTGCGCAGTGCGTCCCGGCGACGCGCCGGCTGAGTGCCGTAGAGCATCCTGCACCCCCAGTTGACACGGGTTACTCGCCAGTAAAGTGACCAACGTTACTGGCAAGTAACGATAATGTCATGAAGTTCAAATTCTCGGTACTCACTCCTACGCTCCCGGCACCGGAGCGCTCCGGCACTGCTCCACCTCGCCTCCGGGCGCGGCAGCCGCCATCCACCCGGCGGCGCCGCGCCCGTCCGTCCCCGCCCGGGAGTGCGCATGGTGCCACGCCGCTCAACCCTGTTCGCCGTCCTATCGGTGCTGGCCGCGACCGTCCTGATCGGGGCCGCTCCCGGCCCGGCCGCCGCCGCGGCCACCACGACCACCAGGTTCGTCGACATCCCCGGCGACGGCGTGACGCTGAAGGCCAACGTGGTCGCCCCGGCCGCGACCGGCAGTTACCCGGCGGTCGTCTTCCCGTCCAGCTGGGGCCTCAACGACATCGAATACCTGGCCCAGGCCCAGAGCATGGCCGCCGACGGGTACGTGGTGGTCTCCTACACCCCGCGCGGGTGGTGGGCCAGCGGCGGCGAGATCGACACCGCCGGGCCGAAGGACATGGCCGACCTGTCCAAGGTGCTCGACTGGACGATCGCCAACACCCCGGCCGACCCGGCTCGCCTCGGCGCGGCCGGCGTGTCCTACGGCGCCGGGATCAGCCTGCTCGGCGCGGCGTTCGACAAGCGGATCCGGGCGGTCGCGATGCTCAGCGGCTGGACCGACCTGGTGTACTCGCTCTACAGCGACCAGACCCGGCACCTGCAGTCGTCCGGCCTGCTCAGCCTGGCCGCGCAGCTGGTCGGCAAGCCGAGCGCCGAGCTGAGCACCATGCTCGGCGACTTCATGGCCAACCGGAACGTGCCCAAGGTGATGGAGTGGGCGAAGGTCCGCTCGCCGGCCACCTACCTGGACCAGATCAACGCGAACGCACCGGCCGTGCTGATCCAGAACGCCTGGGGCGACACCTTCTTCCCGCCCAACCAGCTGGCCGACTTCTACGGCAAGCTCTCCACCCCCAAGCGCCTCGAGCTGCGCCCCGGCGACCACGCGATCGCCGAGCTGACCGGCATCCTGGGCCTGCCCAACGACGTGTGGACCAGCACCACCGGCTGGTTCGACCGCTACCTCAAGGGCGACACCGGCGGAACCAAGCCCGGCCAGGTCTACCTGAAGCCGGACAACGCCGCGGCGGAGACCTGGAGCGCCTGGAGCGCTCAAACCACAAGCACCAAGCGGTACGGGCTGGGCGAGATCCGCTGGTACGACGGCACCGGCCTGCTCGGCGGCAGCCCCAGCACCGGCTGGTCGAAGAGCCTGCCCAACGACTACGACACGGTCGCCAACGGCGGCGTGGTGCTGCTGACCAACGGCATCTCCGCGTTCACCGGCCGGCGCCCGACGATCTGGCTGCCGTTCGTCGACCGCAACCGGGCCGGCGTCTGGGCCGCCGAGCGCCCGTCGACCGCCCTGAAGGTGCGCGGCATCCCGAAGGTGCACCTGAACCTCACCGGCACCGCCGCCACCGGCTCGCTCGTCGCGTACCTCTACGACCTGGACAGCGTGGGCAACGCCGACCTGCTCACCCACGCTCCGGTGAACTGGCAGTCCACTACGACCGGTAGCCGGTCGATCGACCTGTCACTGTCCGCGGTCAACTACGACGTGCCCGCCGGGCACTCGCTGACCCTGGTTGTCGACACCGTGGACCCGCTCTACTACGACGCCAACAGCGGCGGCACCACCACGATCACCGGCGGTTCGTACCTGGATCTGCCGGTGAAATGACCGACGTATACCGCCCGGTTGCCGTGGGTAACCGGGCGGTATGCACCGGTACGGCGACGAGGTGGCGGCGATCGCGCGGCCCCTGCGCGACCCGGGTGACCTGGACATCCTGCTCGACCGGGCGGACCACGCCCGGGTCGTGCTGATCGGCGAGGCCAGCCACGGCACGCACGAGTTCTACCAGTGGCGGTCCGCGCTGACCCGGCGGCTGATCGAGGAGCGCGGCTTCGACCTGCTCGCGGTCGAGGGGGACTGGCCGGACTGCGCGCGAGTCGACGCGGCGGTGCGCGGCGGCCCGCAGCCGCGCGAGGCGCTGCTCGGTTACGACCGCTGGCCGACCTGGATGTGGGCCAACGAGGAGACCGTCGACTTCGCCGACTGGCTGCGCGGCCACAACGCCTCTTGCGGCAAAGAGAGAGGCTTCCACGGCCTGGATGTCTACTCGCTGTGGGAGTCGATCCGGGAGATCCTGGTCTGGCTGCGCGAGCACGACCCCGACCAGGTCCCGGCGGCCCTGGCCGCCTATCACTGCCTGGCCGCCTACGGCGAGGACCCCAACGCGTACGCCTACGCGACCCGCTTCGGCGACGCGTCCTGCGCCGACCAGGTCGAAGGTCTGACGCTCCGCTTCGGAGAGCTGACCGCTTTCGCCCGGAAAGAGCAGATCCCTTATCCGTACGCGCCGGTCCACTCCCGTGGCACTCGGTGCCGCCAGGTGCAACTCGCCCTCCGCGCGCCCGCTACGGGCGGTCCCGACCCAAGACCTCAATTCCTATCCCGCCAGGCGACGGCTCACCCAGGGTGTCAGGTGTTTTGCTAGCTTTGCCGGTCCTAGTGGTGGCCGGCCCGCGCCCGGGTCTTCCGCGCCCGGGCCAGCTTGCAAACGTTGGAGACTTACTGCTCGGAGCGAGCAGGAACTCCACAAGATCGCGCGCTTACCGGAGGTACGCAGAGCAGCGCGTATAGGTGAGCAGAGCAAAGCCGCCAGGGGGTTGGTGTCCGATTGCGCGAGCGCCGCCGCACGTGCCGGTGTGGCACGCCGGTCGCGCGGTGGCGGCGGTCGGGCGTAATTGCGCTTGTCTACGGCGTGCTGCACGTCGACGTCGGGAAGTCCGAGACCTACTCGAGTGGTGCCCGACCGGCAAAAGCCAATATTTCCGGAAAGCCGGGCTCGTAGTCCGTGGTGGTGTCGACGAGCAAGGTCGGCAGCGGCGCTGCGATGGGCGCCCACTCCCGTACTCCCATGGGCGTCCCCGGATGTGCGGCCCGGACCACCACGCGGTTTGCCGCGGCCGAAGGATCCGCGACGCATCGGATGACCCGGGTCGGCCCGAGGGCGAGTAGTGGCTGCCACGGTCCGTCCTGGAAGGCGGCCTCCGCGATCACCGTTACCCCGGCCGCGACCAGCGACGACACCGTGTCGACGAAGGTCCGGTAGGAGTGCATCAACCCCGGGTCCGGGGTTCCGGCGTGGACGATTCCCTCGCGGATCTCGTCTCGGCTGATCACCGGGCAGCCGAGGGAGCGGGCCAGCCGGTGCGCCAGGGTGCTCTTTCCGGTGCCGGGGGCGCCGCTGATAATGATCAGCAATGGGCCAGGACGATCCGCACGCGGGTGGTGAAGTCGAGCGGGTGGTCCAGTTCGGCGGCGAGAGCCGAGATGGCGAGGGAGCGGCGTTCGACCGGGATGCCGTCGACCAGCTGGCGGCCGGCGTGCGAGCCGATCCACTCGTACAGGTGGGCGGCGTCGTTGAAGGCGCTGCGTACCTCGACCTCGCGGACCTCGGCGGTGGCGAAGCCAGCCGCCAGGACGGCCGCCCGCAGGCTCTCGGCCGAGTCGAACATCGGGTGGTTCCGGCGCTCCGGCGGGCTGTCGGCGAACCGCGCCAAAATCTTCATGGCCTGCGGATAGCGGGGGTCATGCTGGGCGAAGCTGCTGACGGCCAGCCGGCCGGCGGGCTGCAGAAGCCGGCGGTACGCGACGAGCGCGGCCGGCGGATCGGGCAGGAAGAACAGCACCAGGCCCGAGGTGATCACGTCGAACGACCCGCCGGGATAGGCCGGGTTCTGCGCGTCGCCGAGCACCACCCGCACCTGGTCGAGGCCGGTGGCCGCGGCCCGGCTGCGGGCCACCATGCCGGGTGCGAGATCGATGCCGGTGACCTGCCCGCGCGACCCGACCGCCTCGGCGACCGGGACCAGGACAGCGCCGCTGCCGCAGCCCGCGTCGAGGACCCGCTCACCCGGCTGGGGCGCGACCGCCCGCACCAGCTCGGCGGCGATCGGCCGGAAGAACTCCACCCCGACGTTGTCGTACGTTTCGGAGGCATTGTCGAAAACGCGGACGATCGCGGCGGGTTCGGTCATCGACCAACTATGTCAGGCGCCCGCCATTCGGTCCCGTTCGTCACCGCGTCGAGGAAGGCGGCCAGGTAGTCCTCGGCGATCCGGCCGGTGCCGGGGTCGCCGAGACGTAGCGCCCGCCGCACCGGCGCGGCCAGCCAGTACGCGGCGTAGTCGCTCATGTCGAGCGGCCCGGCGCCGGGCAGCGGGTAGGCCCGGGCACCGGCGGCGATCAACCGGCGAGATCCGGCCGCCGAGCCGAGCAGCAGGGCCGGCTTGTCCAGCCCGCTCGTGGCGACCTGCCCATAGGGTGTCCCGTCCAGGTCGGCGGCACCCCGGCAGTGGTCGTCGGTGCGGCACGCCTCGAGGGCGGCGGCCCCGCCGAACCCGTGCCCCACATAAATCACCCGAGAAGCGTCGGCGTGCGCGCCGAGCAGCACCGCGACCCGGCCGGCCGCGAACCGGGCGTCGGCCGCCTGCACGGTGGCGAGCCGGTCGCCGCGCGGCCCGGCCAGGTCGGTCGGGCGGCCGGCCGCCGAGGCGCGGATCGGTTGGCCGCCGATCACGGTCAGACCGGCGCTGTAGGTCGGGGTCACCCCGGCGACCAGGTAACCGTGGCTGGCGAGCCGGGCGCCGAGGGCGGCGTACTGCGGTGCCGACAGGCCGAGGGCGGGCATCAGCACCACGATCGGGAAGGTGCCGGTGGCCAGCGGCGCATCGTCGTACGTGCCGGTCCTGATGTTGGTGAAGTTGGTCTGGGCCCAGCCGAAACGGTGCAGCGCGGCCCATTCCCCGGGCGCGTAGGGCGACGGTGTGCCGCCGCCGGTGGCGGCCGGATACCAGAGGGTCAGGGCCAGCACCCGCGGGTTTCCGCCGAGCGGCGCGAGTTCGTCGGTGCGGGAGCGGTCGGCGAGCTCGTGGGTGGCCCGGCCCACCCGGTACGGCCCGTCCGGCGCGAGCGAGACCGGGTGCCGCGACCGGTGGCCGAGGAACCCGGCGTATGCGCCGCCGAGCAGCAGCACCGCGGCCGCCGCGGCCGCCAGAACCCGCTTGAGAGTCACAGCGATATCTTGGCCGCCTCCGCCGGGCTGGTTTGCACCGCCGCCCGTTCGACCGTGCCGCGTGCCCATTTCCCGGTCGTGACCAGGCCCAGCACCAGCACCGCCGCGCCCAGGCCCGACATGATCCACCAGCCGGCGTGGCTGGCCTCGGCGAAGCCGGCCCCGGCGTTCCCGGCGACGGCCGCGCCGATCACCGCGACGCCGAGCGCCCCGCCGACCTGCCGGCTGGTCGAGGCGATGGCCGCGGCCACCCCGGCCTGCTCGCGCGGCATGCCGGAGACGGCGGTGTTGGTGATCGGCGAGTTGACCATGGCGAAGCCGAACCCGAACAGCACGTAGCAGACCATCAGCAGCCACACCGGGGTGTCGGCGGTCAGCCGGGTCAGCGGCAGCAGGCCGGCCACGAACGCGACCCCGGCCAGGGTGAGCGGCAGGCGGGTGCCGCGCGCCCCCACCAGACGCCCGGAGATCGGTGAGAACAGCGCGGTGGTGGCTGCCATCGGCAGCGTCCACAGACCGGCGTGCAGCGGCGACAGGCCGCGCGTGTCCTGGAGGTAAATCGAGTTGAGGAACAGGAACCCGGCGAGGGCCCCGAACGCCGACACCGCGATCAGCGTCGCGCCGCTGAACGGCACGCTGCGGAAGAACCGCAGCTCGAGCAGGGGTTCCTTCTGCCGGGGCTCGTATATCAAAAGACCGGCCAAGGAGGCCGCGCCGACCAGGAAACACCCGACGATCAGCGGCGAGCTCCAGCCGGCGGTGGGTCCCTCGATGATGCCGTACGTGACTCCGGCGAGCGTCAGGAACACCAGCACCTGCCCGACCGGGTCGAGGCGCCGCGCCTTGGGTGCCCGCGACTCCGGCACGAACTTCCACGCCAGCAGGAACGCGGCCACCCCGACCGGCACGTTGATCCAGAAGATCGACCGCCAGCCGAGGGTGTCGACCAGAAAGCCGCCGAGCAGTGGCCCGACCGCCATGCTGAACCCGACCACGCCACCCCACACGCCGATCGCCCGGGCCCGCTCACGGGGTTCGGTGAAGGTGTTCGTGATGATCGACATGGCGACCGGGTTGAGCATCGACCCGCCGATCGCCTGCACCGCCCGGAACGCGATCAGCCAGCCCAGGCTGGGCGCCAGGCTGCACAGCAGCGACCCGGCGCTGAACAGGGCGAGCCCGGTCTGAAAGGTCCGGCGCCGGCCGACCCGGTCGGCGGTAGACCCGGACAGCACCAGCAGGCTGGCGAGAACCAGGGTGTACGCGTCGATGGTCCACTGCAGGCCGGAGATGCTCGCGCCGAGGTCCTCGCGCAGGGCCGGCAGCGCGATGTTCATGATCGTCGCGTCCATGCCGACGATGAACAGGCTCATGCAGCAGATGGCCAGGACGAGATAGGGGCGGCGCACCCCTCAGTTCTACCCGGTGACTGCATGATGCAGCCTGTTATCTCGATCTCGATCTCGCCGAGGTGTTCTACCTTCGACGGCATACCGCCTTCCACCTTCGGAGTGATCATGAAGGCCATCGTTCAGGACGTGTACGGCGACGCGGACGTGCTCCGCCTCGCCGACGTGCCCCCACCCACCCCCGGCCCCAAGGACGTGCTGATCCGGGTGCGTGCGGCCGGGGTCGACCGCGGCGCCTGGCACGCCATGACCGGCCTGCCGCTGATCGCCCGGCTCGGCTTCGGGCCGCGCCGCCCGCGCAACCCCACCCCCGGCATGGACCTGGCCGGTGTCGTCGAGGCGGTCGGCGCCGAGGTCACCGACTTCACGCCCGGTGACGAGGTGTTCGGCAGCGGCCGCAGCACCTGGGCCGAGTACGCCCTGGCCCGCCCGGGAAAGCTGGCCCGCAAACCCGCCCACCTCACCTTCGAGCAGGCCGCCGCCCTGCCCACCTCGGGTTCGACGGCCCGGCGGATGGTCGGCGAGGCGGCCGCCGGCACCGAGACGCTGATCATCGGCGCGGGCGGGGGAGTGGGCTCGTTCGCGGTGCTGCTGGCCACGGCCCGCGGTGACCGGGTGACCGGCGTGTGCAGCACCGCCAAGGCCGACGCGGTCCGGTCGCTCGGCGCGGACCGGGTCATCGACTACACCCGCGAGCCGGTGACCGGCCGCTACGACCTGGTCGTCGACATCGCCGGCAACCGCTCGCTGGCCGAGCTGCGCGCCCTGCTCACCCCGCGGGGCCGGCTGATGATCGCCGGCGGTGAGGACGGCGGCCGCTGGTTCGGCGGCCTGGAACGCAACCTCCAGCTGTTCGCCCTGTCGCCGTTCGTCCGGCAGCACCTGGGCGCCCCGGTGGTGCTGACCAACCGGCCCGCCCTGGAGGCCCTGACCTCGCTGACCCCGCTGGTCAGCGAGACATATCCGCTGGCCGAGGCCCCGGCCGCGATGGCCCGCCTGGCGTCCGGCCGAATCGCGGGCAAAGCCGTCCTGATCTCATAGCCAGTCCAGCACCGGCCCGGTGTGCGGGGCGTCGAGGCGGGCCAGCCAGCCGGCGATGCCGGCGGCGCCCTGCATGAAACCCGGCTCCGGCGGCAGGTCCGGGACGGTGGCGGTGTGTTCGAAGTTCGACCAGGTCAGCCCGGCCGGGGTGGTCAGCGTGCGGGCCAGCACGTCGTCGGCCAGGCGCCGCGACCAGGCCAGCATCTCCGGGTCGCCGGTGGCCCGGTAGCGGTCGAGCAGCACCTGGCCGACGCCGGCCGTGCCGCAGCAGCGGGCCAGGTTGTCCCAGTAACCCGGGTAGAGCCGCTCCGGGATCCGGCTGTCCCGCAGGCCTTGCAGGCAGGCGTCGATGCCTTGCGGCCAGCGCGGATCCGGCACCAGCGTGTCGAGCAGGGCGAACGTGCGGATCACGCCGGTCGGCCCGTGGCACCAGCCGAAGTTCACGGTGGGCCGGTCCGGCTTGGGCGGGATCATCAGCGGCACCGCCCACCCGCCGCCGGGTTGGTGGCCGAGGGCCAGAAGGCCGTCCGCGGCGCGGACGGCAACCTCGATCAGGTCGGTCCGGCCGAGCGTTTCCCCCGCTCTGGCCAGGGCGTACGCGACCCCGGCGGTCCCGTGCGAGAAACCCGGGAGCAGATGCTCGTACGCCGGGGTCGGGTCCATCCGCCAGTGCAGCCCGTCCGGCCGGTCCAGGGCCAGCCCGACGAGGCCGTCCGCCACCTGCCCGGCCGCCGCCGCGACGGCCGGGTCGTCGCAGCCGTCCACCAGGGCCAGCAGGATCCCGGCGTCCCCGGAGATGATGTCGGTGCAGCGGTCCGGATCGGCGAGGCGGTCCGGCATCCGCGCCGCGACCCGCCCGATGATCGTGGTGGCGGCTTTCCGGGCGGTGTCGTCGCCGGTGACGTCGGCCCAGGCGCGCAGTGCCACCGCGATGCCGGGCCACCCTTCGAAGAGCCCGTCGTCGAGCTCGGCTTTGTTGCCCGCGGCGACCAGGTGCACCAGCCGGTCCCGGGCGCCCTCGGCGACCCTCGGTTCCACTCCGGCCGCCACCGCTTCGGCGCAGCCGAGCAGCACGCCGGCCGTACCGACGTACAGTCCGTCGTCGACCTGGCCGTTCTCGGTCCAGCTCAGTCCGCCGTCGGTGGCGACCGCCACCGATGCGATCCAGGCGAAGGCCTGGCCTGCCACGTCCCCCGTCACCCGCCCATGCTCGCACGCTCAGCACCTGGCGTCGCATCGGCGCGCGTTGATGTAATCGCCGAGCGGACGCGGCGTTCAATCAGTGGCTGCGCCGGCCGGGTCGTGCTCCGAGGCGACAACGTAGCGGCCCTTGCCGGCCGCCTTGGCGGCATACATGGCCCGGTCGGCCCTCTGGATGATCATGTCGACGCTCATGTCCTGCTCGTAGAGTGCCACACCCGCGCTGGCGCTGATGTGCTGGACCCGGTCGGCGATCTCGAAGGGCTGTTCCAGGGCGTGGATGATGCGGTCCGCGACGGTCGTCGTGTCGTCGATGGTGGCGACCTGTTCGGCCAGGACGGCGAATTCGTCGCCACCGAAACGACTGACGGTGTCGCCGAGGCGGACGCAGCGGCGCAGCCGCGCGGCGACCTCGTTCAGCACGGTGTCGCCGGCACTGTGCCCGAGCGTGTCGTTGATCTGTTTGAAGCCGTCCAGATCGACGAATATCACCGCGAACGTTGTCGTGCCGCGCTTGTGGGTCGCGATGGCGTGTTCCGTGCGTTCACCGAACAGGGTGCGGTTCGCCAGGCCGGTCAGCGGATCGTGCAGAGCGAGACGTCGCAGGTCGTTCTCCCGCTCGCGAAGCTGTACCTCGATCGCCTCCCGGCGCCGGATGTCCTCGCGTAGCGCCGCCGTCGCCCGGTCCACCGCGTTCATGGCTCGGACGCGCGCGCCGACGAGAATGCCGGCCATGGCCGCCACGAGCAGCGTCATGAGCATGCCGACACCGAAGGTGAGTGCGGGCATCCGCCGGTCGGTGTCCATCAGCAACTCTTCGGTCGGTGCGAGGCGTAGTTGCCACTCGCGCTGGCCGACGATGACGTTGCGCTCGCGGCCGAGTGCGCCGGCCCGGGGTAGGGCGTCGGTCTTGGGCCGGGCGACGATCGTGGGCGTGGAGGTGGACATGTCGACAAGCGTGACGTTGACCTTGCCCCGTGACTGCGACCGCAAGGTCTCCTGAATGAAGTCACTGCCCCGCATACCCATGACCATCCAGCCCCGGAACCGGCCGGCGTCGGGTGTGCCGAGACCGCCGTTGATCGGGGCGGCGAGCACGAACGACATCTGCTGTTCGGCACCGGGCAATGTCCGGTCCTTGAGCAGGACGTAGGTATGGCTCGCGGTGACCTGCCCGGTGGCGCGAGACGTGATCAGCGCATCCGCGGCTTGCGGCGCCTGACTCACGTCGAGCCCCGGCACCGGGGGAGTGTCGTCGAGAGAGCGAGAAAAGATCAGGAACATGCGCTCCCGACCCGGCCCGAGAGCCCTCAGCGTGAGCCCAGGCGCACCACGCTCCCGCCAGGCCGCCTCGACCTGCGACATCCGGCCGTCCTCGGCCGCCACCGCGAAGGCAACGGCGGTGGCTCCCGGCAGCCGTTGCCGGGTAAGCCGGGAGGTGATCTCCGTGAAGTCGCCGGCGGTGAAGTCCGACTGTGCCCCTACGGCCGCGGCCACATCGGACACGGTGTCGCGATAGCGGTCGGCCTCACTGGTGACCGCCCGGGCGACCTCGTCGGCGTGCTGGTCCATCAGTTGTCCGGCATGGCGCTGCTGAGCGCGCCGGACCGCGGTTGTCACCATCACCGTGCTGGCCAGGCCCACGATGATGACAGCGACCACCAGCGCGACGGCGTGCCGTCGGCGCTTTCGGGCGGTTGGCGCCGACTCGACATTCATTCCCACACCTGGCATATCGGCGAGCCGGTCAACCGGCGAAGGTACTGGCTGCCGGCACCAAGCACTCGGCCGGCAGGGTGATGACGAAGACGGACCCACCGCCCGGCGCCGGCTCGTGGTGGACGTCGCCGTCGTTGGCGCGGGCGAGCTCCCGCACGATGTACAGCCCGAGGCCGGTGCCCTTGACCGTGCCGGCGGTGTTCTCCGCCCGCGTGAACCGGTCGAAAAGGTTCGGACGCAGCTTTTCCGGGACGCCGGGGCCGGCGTCGCGGACCGCGATCCGGACCAGGCCGTCGTCCGGGAGGGTGGCCGTCAGGGCGGTGGCGCCGCCGCCGTACTTGGTGGCGTTCGACAGCAGGTTGGTCAAGATCTGGCCGAGATGTCCGGGCTGTACGTACGTGGTAAGTCCGGCGGGGCAGTCGATGGGCACGTTGTCGGCACCCCGGGCGGCCAGGGCGGCGTCGAGATGGTCGCGGACGCTGACGGTCTCCGGCGTCGCGGTGAGCTTGCCGGCATCCAGCGTGACCATGGCCAGGACTTCCCGGACGATGCCGTCGAGCAGATGAGCGTTGCGGTCGATGGCGCCGAGCATGGTTCGTTGCCGCGCGGCGGGCATCTGGTCCCAGCCGTCGTTGATCAGCTCGGTGTAGCCGAGGATGGAGGACAGCGGGTTGCCGATCTCGTGCCCCAGCATCCCGATCAGGTCTTGTTTGAGGTGGTTGGCGGCCTGCAGTTCACTGTTGCGGTCGGCCAGGTCGGCGATCGCCGCGTCCCGGGCCTGCTCGGCGGTCTTGCGGTCGCTGATGTCCTGGAAGATGGAGACGAACCGGTCGGGGTGGCCGGGGTCGTTGCGGATCGCGGACACCGTCACGTGCACGTCGAGGCGGCTGCCGTCAGCGCGGATCAGCTGGCATTCCTGACGGTAGGAGTCGGCCTGGCCGGTGATGATGGTGGCCAGCGCACGGGTGCGGTCCGAGTGTGCCTCGGGGGCCAGGTAGTCGGTGATCCGGGTACCGAGCAACCGATCCGCGGGGTGCCCGAGCATGACGGCGAAGGCGGGGTTGACCTCCTGGATGCGGTCGTCGGCACCGCGGATGATCTGGCCGATGGCCGAATGCGCGAACTGGGAACGGAATCGCTTCTCGCTGGCTTGCAGGGCCTGTTCGGCGGCGCGCCGGGCGGTCACGTCGGTGTTGATGGACAGGACCGCGACCGGTCGTCCGTCCACGTCGCGCTGTAGAGCCTTGCGGGACAGAATGGTGACCTGGCAGCCGTCGGCGCGGCGGTGCCCGAGTTCACCGTCCCACGAGCCGTGTTGGAGCAGCGCATCGGTGACTTGCTGCCGGGAGGCGTCGTCGTGCCAGGTGGTGCCGAGAAGCCGGTCCAGGTCGTGCCCCACGGCGACGTCGGCGGCCCAGCCGTAGATCCGTTCGGCGGCGGGATTCCAGTAGGTGATGTGGCCGCCGAGATCCCGGACGATGACCGCGTCCTGGGTGAGGTCGAGCAGCTGGGCGCGCTGCCGGAGCTGCTCGTCGATCTCCCGGCGGGCAGTGACGTCCTCTACCTGGGTGACCAGGTAGAGGGGCCGGCGTGCATCGTCGCGGACGACCGCGACGTGCAGCCGGACCCAGACCGTGTGCCCGTCGGCGTGCCGGTAGCGCTTCGCGGTGGTGAACGTGTCGGTCTCCATCCGGAGCACCGCGGCGAGGGCCCGGTCGGTCTCGGCCCGGTCGTCCGGGTGGTGGAACTCGTGCACGGGCATGCCGGCCAGTTCGGACACCGGGTAGCCGGTGATCGCCGCCATCGCCTCGTTCGCCTGCAGCACGACGCCCAGGCTGTCGGTACGCATGCTGGTCAGGACCATGCCCAGCGGGCAGTTGTCGAACGCGGACCGGAACCGAGCCTCGCTCGCCTCAAGCGCGGCGACCGCCTGATTGGCCTGCTGCAACAGCTGTACGCGGTACTCGGCCGCCTCGGCGTGCTGCAGGGCGCCGGACAGCGCGTCCGCGAGCAGGGTGAGCTGCTGGGTGTCGGCGTCGTCGAAGGTGTTCGGTTGACGGCTGGTCACGCCGAGGGTGCCGATGGCGGTGCCGTCGGCGAACAGCGGCGCGATGATCATCGAGCCGATGCTCCCGGCCTGGCATGCCGCCCGATCGACGCGCTCGTCGGCGGCCGTGTCGTCGCTGCGCAGCGTGGTTCTGGTCCGGATGGCCAGGCCGGCCAGGGAGCCGTCGCAGGCCACCTGCCTGCCGGTCATTTCGGCGAGCGTTCCCGCGGCGGCCTGGGCCTGTAGTCCGGCGCCGTCGATCAAGGCGACGACCGCGCCCTCGGCGGCGGGCAGCGCTGCCAAGGTCCGCTCGGCGACCAGGGCCAGGGTGGCGCCACGGTCGGAGGCGGCCGCGGCAACTTCACGCTGTGCGGCGATCGTGGTCCGCAGCCGGTCGGTCTCCCGCGCGGCCAGGGCCTCGGCGGACTTACGAGCGGTGATGTCCTCGATCTGGATCAGCCGCTGCGGCTGCCCGTCCGGGTCGGTGATCGCGGTCATCGTCACCTGTGCCCACGCCACCGTGCTGTCGGCGCGGACGAATCGCTTCCGCAGGGCGGCGGTCGCGCTCGGGCCTTGTCCGATCCGGGCGGTCTCCCGGTCGCTGACCTCGAGGTCGTCGGGGTGGACGAGGTCGCGATAGTCGCGGCCCACGAGGTCTTCGACGCTGATCCCGAGCATCGTCGCGAAGGCAGCATTCACCTGCTCGGACCGGCCCTGCTCGTCGGTGATGACCATGCCGAGCGGGCTTGCCTCGAAGGCCGCCCGGGATTGCTCCTCGCTGCGCCGCAGCGCCTCCTCGACCGTACGGGCCTCGGTGATGTCCCGGGCGCTGGCGATCGACAAACCCTGCCCGGGCAGCGCCGCGCCGGTCCACTGCAACCACCGGTACTGCCCGGCCTTGCCCCGGCAGCGGGTGGTGCCCACCGGGTTGCCCTTCACCGGGTTGGCCGGCCGGTCATCCGGGTGGATCAGGGAGCTGAGGTCGGTGCCGCGCAACTCGTCCCCGGTCCAGCCGAGGACCTTCTCCCAGGCCGCGTTGGATCGGACGATGGTGCCGTCCGGGGTGGTCAGCAGATGCAGGTCCGGGGAGGACGAGAAGGTCACGTCCAGGAGTTCCTGGCTGCGCCGCTCCGCATCGACCTCGACGATCTGCGACAGGAAGTGCAGCGGCCGGCCATCCTCGTCGCGCATCAGCGTGACGGACAGCTGGCACCACACCGCCCTACCGTCTTTTCGCAGGTAACGCTTGTGCATGCGGTAGTCGTTGATGTCACCTGCGATCAAGCGGTCCACCTGGGCCAGGTCGGCCTCGAGATCCTCCGGGTGCGTGATGGTCTGAAAGTCGATGGCCATCAGTTCCGGCATCGTGTAGCCGGTGATGGCCGCGATGGCCGGGTTCACCCGGAGCCAGGCGCCGTCCAGCCCCACCAATGCCATGCCGATCGGCGACGACTCGAACAGCGAGCGGAACCGCGACTCGCTGTCGGCCAGCGCCTGCACGTGGGCCTGGCGGTCAGTGATGTCGTGCAGGAAGGCGTGGAACATGGTCGTACCGCCCTCGACCTGCGCCTGCAACGTCATCTCCACCGGGAACTCCCGCCCGGCCCGGTCGACGGCGATCATGTCGAGCCGCTGCCCGGCCAGTTGTGACGCGCCGGCCCGGCGGACCCGCTCCAGGCCGGCCTCATGCTGCGCACGGAACCGCTCCGGGACGATCAGGTCGGTCAGCGGCCGGCCCAGGGCATCGACCTCCGGCCAGCCGAACAGCCGTTCCGCGGCGTTGTTCCAGGTCCGCACCAGGCCGGCCTCGTCCGCGGTCACGAACGCGTCCGCTGCCGCGTCCACGATCATCTGGATACGACGGGTCTCCACCAACAGGTCCGCGTGCGAGAGCCGCACGGCGATCTCCGCCTCGACGGCCGACGCCAGATCCTCGATCATGGCCAGTTCGTCCGCCGACCACTCCCGCGGCCGGGTATCGATGACACAGAACGAGCCCAGCGTCTGCCCCTCCGGGGTACGAAGCGGGAAGCCCGCGTACGCGACCATGCCCAGAGCCTTGACCGCCGGATTCTCGCGCACCCGATGGTCGTACCGGGCGTCCGTCACGATCAACGGCGACTCCGACACCACGACGTGCCGGCAGAACGAGAACGGCAATGGCGTCTCCCGCCGGCTGGCCGCCGGCTCCGGCAGGCCAACGGAACTGGCGAAGAACTGCCGGCTGTCATCCACCAGCGACACCAACGCCACTGGCGTCCCGAGCAGCCGCGTCGCCAGCAGCGTCAGGCGGTCCAGCATCGCCGCACCAGGCGCGTCCATCAGTCCCGTAGCACCCAGAGCCCGCAACCGAACAGGATCACCCAGCCGCGCCGAATCCCACGCGATCGAACCAGACACCGAAGAAGCCACCATGCAAGGCGAGATCGGCCCCCACCCCAGCAAGCTGAGTCACTCGACCCTCCCGCACCCGCAAGGCAACCCCGACGCCGGTTCAGCGAATCAGGCGCTCAGGTTCTCGTCGCGGCTGCCGATCGTGGCTGTGTGCGGACCACCGCAAGAGGGGTTCTGGCCAGGTCCTGGTCGGCAACGATGCTGGCCGTCCTGGTGGCATGCGTCGGTGCCGGCCTGGCGGTGGTGGTGGGGGCACTGGTGGCCCGGGGCCAGCACGACGCGGCCGAGCAGCAGCTCGCTCGGCGGGCGACCCTGGTCGCCGAGGCGGTGTCGAGCGAAACCGGCCGCTATGTCGACACGTTGCGAACGGTTGCTGCGGCGACCGGGTCGTACACCACCTTGACGGCGGCGAAGTTCGCCCAGGTGGCCGAACCGCTGACGGAGATGCGGCTGGCGGGCGCCACCTCGATCGTGTACCTCGTGCCGGTTGCCCATGCCCGGATAACCTCGGTGCAAGCGCTTTGGCGGTCCCGGGGCGTTCCGGACCTGACCTTCGCTCCCGCCCATTCCGGTGGTCAGCACATCTTCTCCGTGTTCAACGTGCCGTTGGACGGGGTGACCACGCCTCGCTTCGGCCTGGACGTCACCCAGGCTCCGGCACCGACCCAGGCGTTGGACCAGGCCCGGCGTACCGGACGGGTCGCGATCTCGGCGGCCTACCAGCTGATCATCGATCAGAACCTGCCGGCCGAGCGGCGGCAGCAATCGTTCTCGCTGACAGCGCCGGTCCGCGGCCCACCGGACGCGCGCGGGGATCGCCCATTCCTCGGATGGGTGCTGATGGGCCTGCGTGGCCAGAACTTCGTCGGTGCCACCCTGAATCAGGTGTCGCAGAATCTGCTCGATGTCACCCTGCGCACGCAGAACGTCGACGGCGTCGACGTCACGGTGGCCACCCAGCCGGCCGGTGTGTCGGGACGCCGGGACCTGTCGACCACGGTCGACGTGGGGGTGGCCGACCGGCAATGGCAACTGCGGGTCCAGGCACCGGGCAAGCGACTACCCGGCGGCGTGACGAAGCTGCCCGGTCTCGTGGTCGGTGCCGGTGTCGTGGTCGGTCTGCTCCTGGCCGGCTTGGTCTGGGTCCTGGCCACCGGCCGCGCTCGGGCCCGGGCACAGGTCAACCGGGCCACCCGGGACCTGACCGCGGCGGAATCGGACTCCCGGCACCAGGCAGGCCTGTTGACGGCGATCCTCGACAGCATCAGCGACGGCGTTGCCGTGGTCGGCCCCGACGGGAAGTTTCTGCTGTACAACCCGGCTGCGCGGGTGATGCTCGGTGTCGAGGCCGCCAATGACGGTACCCAGGATTGGGCGACTCACTTCGGCACCTACCGGCCGGACGGACAGGAGCCCTTCCCCTCCGCCGAACTCCCGCTGGTCCGGGCGATGGGCGGCGAATCCGTCGAGCAGGTCGAATTGGTCGTCCGCAATCCGGGGCACCCCGACGGCGTGGTGCTCACCGTTTCGGCGCGTCCGCTGCAGACCGGCAGCGGTCATGCCGGTGCGGTCGCGGTGTTCCACGACTTCACCGATCGCAAGACCGCCGAGATCGAGCTGCGCGCTGCTCGCGACCAGCTCGCCGAGCATCAGGCATACCTGACTCAGATCCTCGACGCCATCGATGTCGCCGTGCTCGCCTGCGATACGACCGGAGCGATCCTCCAGGCCAATCGGGTCGTCCATCTGACTCTGTTGCCGGGCGGTGAGTCCCGCACCATCGCCGAGGCCTTCACCGGCGCCGGCATCCGGGGCAGCGACGGTGCGGCGATGGCCGTCGCCGACATTCCGCTGATCCGGGCCCTGGCCGGAGAGCAGATCGACGGTGCCGAGCTGACGATTCCGCTTCCCGGCGGCGCGCACCGGATCATGGTGATGGACGCCCGTCCACTGCACGCCGCGAGCGGACGCATCATCGGCGCGGTCGCGTCCGCCTACGAGGTCACCGCCCAGCGGGAACGTGAGGCCGACCTGCGGGCGTTCGCCGGTGTCGCCGCCCACGACCTCAGCGCGCCCTTGGCCGCCATCGCCGGGTTCGTCGACATTCTCAGCGAGGACCTGGCGGACGGTGTGGAACCGGCGTCGCTGACGGCCACCCTCACCCGGGTCGCCGACGCCGTGAAACGCATGCGGAGGCTCATCGACGACCTGCTCTCCTACGCCACGGCCCGCGATCGGCATCTGAACCGCGAACTGGTCGACCTCAATATCCTGGTCGCCGAGGTCATCGCCGAACGGACCGCCCATCTCCGGTTCACCCGCGGCGGCCCGTCCGACCAGCTTCCCAGCATTGTCTCCGAGTCATTACCCATCGTCGACGCGGACAAGGCGATGACCCGTCAGTTGCTCGACAACCTCATCGGCAACGCCATCAAATACACGCCGGCCGGCGAACCGGCCCGCATCGTCGTCTCGGCTGAACCCGACGTCGGCGGCTGGATCCGGGTGCAGATCGCCGACCGCGGTATCGGTATTCCCGCCGGCGACCAGCCCCATGTCTTCACCTCGTTCCATCGAGCCGCCGCCCACACCAGCTATACCGGCACCGGCCTGGGCCTGGCCATCTGCCACCGGGTCATCAACCGCCACGGCGGTACCATCACCGCGAGTGACAACCCCGGCGGCGGTACGCGAATCCAGTTCACCCTGCCCGTATCCGCCCTTCCGGCGGCCCCGCTGGAACCGGCCGGAGCCGGTACCGGACAGTCATGACGAACCAGAAGAGGGTGCCGACGTGGATCAGCATGCTGATCCCGGACATCCGACTTTCCGAGGAGACCTTCGCGGCGCGTCACCGAACACTGCGTGTCGTGTTGACGATGCTGTTCCCGGTGCTGGTGGGGATGGCGGCGTTCCGGGACCGTATCTACGGTCTCCTGCAGCAACCGCACGCCGGGCATACCCACGGCGAGGTGATCGTGTGGGTGCTGGTGGCCGCGACCGGGGTGTGCGCCGGCATGGCCGGCCTGGTCAGGTCCCGGCGCGGCGGGTCGCTCGTGGTGTCGCTGGGGCTGCTGTTGGGCTCGGCGGCGCTGGTGCACGCCGGTGGCGGACT
The DNA here is from genome assembly GCF_016862435.1 of Paractinoplanes tereljensis. Classification (GTDB taxonomy): domain Bacteria; phylum Actinomycetota; class Actinomycetes; order Mycobacteriales; family Micromonosporaceae; genus Actinoplanes; species Actinoplanes tereljensis. The sequence goes on along the minus strand of NZ_BOMY01000034.1, from coordinate 71,378 downwards.
GACGGACCTGCACTTCGGGTTCTTCGTCGTGCTCGGCTTGATCAGCCTTTACCAGGAGTGGTTGACGCTGGTGCTGTCCGTGGGCCTGGTCACGGTTCACCACATTCTGGTCGGGTCAGTCGTGCCCGGTCTCGTGTTCTCCGATCCCCTCGCCTGGCAGCATCCGGTGTTCTTCGCGTTGCTTCACGCGGTATTCGTGCTCGCGATGTGCGCGGTGCAACTCGCCTATTGGCGCTTCACCCGCGAGGCCCAGGTGGAGATGTACACCGTCCAGGAGCAGGCCGCCGAGCAACTGCGCCGGCGAGAAGAGCGCTATCGGGCGTTGGTGCAGGACTCCTGCGATGTCATCAACGTGATGGACCGCGACGGCGTGATCGAGTCGGTCAGCCCGGCCGTGCACGCGGTGATGGGTTACCTGCCGGAAGACCTGGTGGGCACCAGCTACTACGGGCTCATCCATCCGGACGACGTGATGGCGTTCCAGGGATTCCAGGACGTCGGCTCGGCGGCGCAGCGGGCGGAGGTCCGAACCCGGCACGCCGACGGCAGCTGGCACTGGCACGACGTGACCTGGCGTGATCTGACCGGGCACCCCGCGGTCGGCGGGATCGTGGTCAGCCACCGGGACGTGACCGAGCGGCGGGAATTCCAGGACCTGCTTCAACACGAGGCCGCCCACGACGTGCTGACCGGCCTGGCCAACCGCGGAGCGCTGCTGAAAGCCCTCGATCGAGCACTGGCGACCCTACCGGCGGGTGGGTGCCTGGCGGTGCTGTTCATCGACCTCAACGACTTCAAACCGATCAACGACACCCTCGGCCACGAGGCCGGTGACAACCTCTTGATCGCCGTCGCGAACACCCTGCAGAGATCCGTGCTGGGATCGGACACGGTCGGCCGGCTGGGTGGCGATGAGTTCGCTGTGGTGCTCGGCGACATCACCTCGCAGAACAACGCGGTCGCGGTCGCGACCCGCATCCTCGGCGGACTGGCCGAGCCCGTCACCCTCGCCGGCACCACGATCCGGTGCACGGCCAGCATCGGCATCGCCGTGACCGGCCCCGGCGGCGCCGGAACCGATCAACTGCTCCAACGGGCCGACGCCGCCATGTATCACGCCAAACGCGCCAAGGACACCGGCTGGGCGGTGTACCGCGACGACATCGTGAACGTCAACCTCTCGCACGCCGGCTCGAAGGTTCGCTGACGACGGCCTCACTCCGGCGGACGCAGTGCGGCCCGCCACCGGTGGAGGTGGTTGCGCTCGGCGGGACCGAGCGTCGTCTCGTCGATCGGGCTTGTCGGGCGGGCCCCGCACACCGGGCCGAACTCCTGTTCCACCGCCGCGTGTGCGAGCGCCACCGCGGCATTCAGGTCCTCGGCCGTGGTGGGCGTCTCGGTCCGGGCGTGCCGGGCGGCGGCCTCGACGATCTCCGAGGGCAGTCCCCACAGCGACAGCAGGCTGGCGCCGGCGTCGCTGTGCGAGGTGCCGAGGCCAGCGGACTCGAGCTCGCCGAGGGCAGGGGCACCCCTCGCGTCACTGTCCGGGCCGTTCGCGCCGGCCGCAGCGGTCTCGGCCGCCTCGCCCGCCTGCCGCCACTCGCTCACGACGACGCCGAACGGGTCGGGGCGGGATGTCGCGAGCACGAGCTGACCGACCTCGTGCAGCAGCCCGGCCGTGAAGGCGTGCGAGGCCCAGTCCTTCCCGGTGGCCAGCCGGTTGGCGAGCTGGGCGCACTGCACCGAGTGCGTGTTGAGGGCGTCCAGCCAGGCCGCGGGCAGGTGCACACCTTCGGTGAAGACGCTCACGATGTCATGCAGCAGCACCAGCCCTCGTACGACGTTCGTGCCCAGCAGCGCGACGGCCTGCGTGATATCGGCGAGCCGGCGGCCGGCGGTGCACGCCGAGGAGTTCGCGAGGTTGAGGATCTTGGCAGCCACCGCCGGGTCTCCCCCGATCACCTGGCCGATCGACGAGGCACTCGCCTTCTCGTCCTCGAGCACGCCGAGCAGCTCTGCGAGCAGCGCCGGCGGGCTCGGCAGCGACTGCACGCCGGAGACGTCGCTGATGAGGCCGGCGCTGGCCGAGGTCGTCTCCTGGGCACCCAGTACCTGTTCGATCGCCTCGATGATCTCGTCCGAGGTGGCCGGTTTGTTGAGGAACTGGTGAGCGAGCGTCATTACTCGCATGACGTTGTCGGCACTGGTCTGGCCGCTCAGAATGATCCGGGCGGTGTCCGGCGAGAGCGTTCGTACCTTCTCCAGCAGCGCGGCCCCGTCGATCTCCGGCATCCGGAAGTCGGAGACGACCACGTCGCAATGCCGTTCGCCGAGCAGGACGAGCGCCTCGGCTCCGCCGCCGGCGAACGACATCTCCCAGCGGTTCCGCTGCCCACGCAGCATCCGGCGCAGACCGTCGAGGACGCGCGGTTCGTCGTCCACGAACAGGACGTGTGGTTTCGGAGTCACGCTGCCGCCTCCATGATGTCTTCGGCGCGATGCGGTGCGGTGGGGTTCTGCAAGGGCAGGAGTACCCGGAACGTCGTGCCGGCGCCGGGCTCGGTGGTGAAGTCGACTTCGCCGCCGTGGCGGTCCACCACCAACGTCCGTACGAGCGCGAGGCCCTGCCCGGTGCCGCCACCGACGTCCCTGGTGGTGAAGAACGGGTCGAACAGCTTGTCCGCGATCTCCGGTGACACGCCGGTGCCGGTGTCGGCCACCTCGATGACGGCGTGGTCCCGCTGGACCTGGGTGGTGATGTGGATCGTGCCGCGCCCCCGGTTCGCCGACTCGATCGCGTGGGCCGCGTTGATGATCAGGTTGAGCATGGTCTGGTTGATGTCGCCGATCCGGCACGGAACCATCGGCAGATCGGCCAGATCGGTCGTGACGTCGGCGACGAAATTGATCTCGTTGGCCGCCACGATGATCGTGTTCTGGATCGCCTCGTTCAGGTCGGCGGGCTCCTTCGCCTCGCCACCCGGGTGCCCGAACGCTTTCATGGCCCGCACGATGTGGGCCACCTGAGTGACGCCCTCGAGGCACTGCCCGATGGCGATCGGCGTCTCTTCCCGGAGGTACTCGAGATCAGCCGCCTCGATCACCTCCTCGATCGGGGCGGCCGCCTCGGCGGGGCACAGCTTCTCGTACGCGTCGAGGACCTTGACGAACCCGGTGAACGCCTCCTCGATGAAGCGGACGTTGTCACCGATGAACTGGATCGGCGTGTTGATCTCATGGGCGACACCGGCGGCCAGGCGGCCCACCGACTGGAGTCTCCGCGAGTGCTGCAGCTCCATCTCCAGCCGCCGGCGCTCCGAGACGTCCCGGGCGTTGAACACGATGCTGCGCGAGCCGTCGTGCTCGGTGACGTACTCGACCACCGCCTCGGTCTCGGTCCAGGCCCGGTCCTCCCGGCCGCGGATCCGGCAGGTCTGCGCCACCGCCGTGGGAGCGGCCAGGGTGGCCGCCAGATCCTCCGGATTCAGCAGCAGCCGCATGTCGCTGCCGAGCAGTTCGGCTGCGGACCGGTCTAGCAGCCTCTCGGCAGCCGGATTGACGAACCGGATGATCCCCCGTTCGCTCGCCAGGATGAGGGCGTCCGGCGAGTGCTCAACCACGATCTTCAACCGGGACCGGCTCAGTTGCTGATCGAGAGTCAGAGCGGCCGCGTCGGCCAGCGTCGTGAGCGCGGCCTCCAGGTCGTCCGGCGGGCGCCGGGTGAGCAGCAGCACGATCATGCCGAACACATCGTCGTGCACGGCCAGCGGTGCCACCGCGACGGCGGCAGCGGGCGTCAGCTGGAACACCTGCGCGAGGTGAGCGGCGGCCTCGCCGCTCACCAGCGCGAACCCGCCGGGCACCAGGGCCGCGCGAATCTCGTCGCCCAGTTGGTCGACCGGCGCCACCCGGCCGACCACCTCCGGTTGTAGTTCGCCGTCGGCACCGATGATCCGCGCGTTGCCGCCGGCCACGATGGCGATCAGGGTGGCCCGCGCGTCGGGGTCCATGGTCAGCGCCGCCGTGACCGCGACGGCCGTGGCATCCGACCGGCTGTTCGAGGCCGCGAACTGCGCGCCCGCCTTGGCCATCGCCCGTTCCCGGATGGCCGCCCGGTCCCGGCCCCGGATGCCGCGCGCCAGCACATGGTTGACGATCAGGCCGAGGAACGCCGCCACCAGCATGGAGAGCGCGTCGGGTACCGGGATGTGCAGGAACACCGCGCCCGCCACCATGATCCCGGCAACGGTGCTGCCGCCGATGATCTGGTCGGTCAAGGAGCCGTACAGGGCCCGGAAGTTTACCCACACGAAGAGCAGGCCGAACGTGATCGCGTGCCCCGAACCGGTGGCGATGACGCACACGCCGACACCTTCGACGACCCAGGTCCAGCGCGGAAGGCCGCCGCGGCGGTAGCCCACGACCAAGGGCACCAGCACCGCGGTGACGGCACCGATCGTCACGTAGGGCTCGCCCGTACCGGTCAGGTCTGCCCGGGCGACACCGAGCAGCGTCCAGATCACGCACAACGTCAGGAAGAGCGGACGGACCTGTCCGAGCATGCTGTCCTGCTCGCGGGCCCAGTACGAGATGACGCGGCGTACCCGTCCTCCCATCGGTCCTCCTCGTCCTTCGCCTGCGCGAATGGCCGCCATCTGTTCCTATCGGCCTATCGGCTGCCGGACTGACGCGAATCCCGGTGCCCCCGCACCACGGGGGCAACGTCAGACAAGTACGGCCACCGGTTCGACGATGCCGACGCCCTCGGCGAAGTGCCGCAGACGGATGGCCATCGTCTCGCTCAGCAGTTCGCCGCCCCGCACCAGGACGAGCCCGCTGGTCGTGATGACGTCCTGGTCGACCATCATGCCCACCATGAGTTCGGCCCCGGCGACCTTCCGGGGTTTGCGCACCTTCGCGGTCGTGTACGCCCGCAGCAGGGAATCGACGAGTTCTCTCGGGTAGCCGGCGAGCCCGGCGGCGACCGACGCCGGTGATCCGCCCGCCTCCACCCCCACGACGAAGGCGATCGCGGCGGCGTAGGGCGCTTGGTCGTCGTCGACCGTGCCGGCCGGTGTCGCCCCGGCCGCGACCGGCTGCGCGGCCACCCACTCGGCGACGCGTTCGAGCCGGGGGATGCGCCTGGTCAGCTCGTATGCCAGCCGGGGATGGCTGCGGAACAGCGCCTCGGCCTCCTGGTCCAGCGGCACGCCGGCCCGAACCTGGGCGAGGACCTCACCGGGGATGGCGAGCAGCCCCACCTGCCCGAGCAGTGCGGCGATCCGTGGTTCCCAGGCCTCGGCCGGGGCGACCGCGTCGACGAGGGCGCGGACCTGCTCGCTGCGGGCCGCGGCCAGCGGGCTGGCCGCCTTCATCAGGTCGGTCAGCAGCTCCACGGTGCCGTCGAGGGTGCGCTGCAGCAGTTCCCGCTCGGCTATGACGAGTTGGTGCTGGTGCAGGGCGGCGTCCAGAGCGCGGGTCAGGTGGTCCGGTTCGCACGGCTTGGTGAGGAAGCGGAACAGGTTCCCGTCGTTGACGGCGGCGATGGTGGAGGTCAGGTCGGCCTGGCCGCTGAGGATGATCTGCACCGAGTCGGGGCTGACCTCGCGGGTACGCGCGAGGAACTCCGCGCCGTTCATGACCGGCATCATCATGTCGGACACCACGACCGCGTACGGGCCGGGGGCGCCCGCGATCTGCGCGAGCCCGTCGGCGCCCGACGTGGCGAAGTCGATGGCGTAGCGGCCGTGCAGCGAGCGCCGGAGCCCGTCCAGGAGCCGCTGTTCGTCGTCGACCATCAGTATGCGCTCAGCCACGTGCGCAGCATATGTCTCGTACGCCGGAATGATGGGCAAATGCTCAGCTCAGCTAAGCTCCGCTGCCGCGGGGTCGAAAGGAAAGGCGGCAGACGGGAGAAATTCATGGTCACGACGACTCTGCCCCGAAGCGGGCAGCACATCTCCGCCGCATCCGTGGCGTCGCACCTGCCCGACGGCGCCGCCGCGGTGGCCGAGATCGCCGCCGCGCTTGGTTCCCAGGCCGATCTCTACACCGTGTTCGTCTCGACCGGTTACGACCTCGAGGTGGTGGGACCGGCACTCAAGCAGCACTTCGGCGACCAGGTCATCGGATGCACAAGCTCCGGAAACATCGGACCGAACGGTTACGAGCGGACCGGCATCTGCGCGGCCGCGCTCACCGGAGGCGGCCTCCGGACCCGGACGATAACCGTCGGTCCGCTCGACGACACCGCCACCGCCGTCGAACAGGCCGGCTCGGCCCTGGCCGGGCTGCGGGCGGAGCTCGCCGACGACGGCGAGGGCTTCGCGGTGTTGCTCACCGACGGGCTCACCCGTAACGAGGACCTGCTGGCCGCGAACCTGATGGCGACGCTGGGCGACGTACCGATCGTGGGCGGCTCGGCCGGCGACGATCTGACCTTCGCGCACACCGCCGTCTATCACGACGGAAAGTTCCTGGTCAACACCGCCACGGTCACCCTGGTCCGGGCCGAGGCGCCGTTCCTGCTGTTTCGGTTACAACATCACGACCCCACCGACACCATCCTGGTGGCGACCGATGTGGACGCCGACCGGCGGATCATCCGGGAGTTCAACGGACGGCCCGCTGCCTCGGCGTACGCGGAGGCGGTCGGCGCTGACCTGGCCGACATCGGGCCGACGACGTTCTCGACGCATCCGCTGCTGCTGAAGGCGGCCGGGTCGAGCTGGATCCGCAGCATCGCCGCGCTCAACGACGACGAGTCGCTGAGCCTGTTGGCCCGGGTCGACACCGGTGACGTCCTGCGGCTCGGCCGCCCGGTGGGAATGCTGGAGAAGCTCGCCGAGCGGTTCGACGCGGTCGGCGCTGAACTCGGCTCGATCAGCGCCGTGCTCACCTTCGACTGCATCCTGCGCCGCCTGGAGTTCGAAGAACACGGGCTGGCCGACGAGGTGGGCGAGTTCCTCGCCGAGCACCGGGCGATCGGCTTCAGCACGTACGGCGAGCAGTTCAACGGAATGCACATGAACCATTCCCTGGTGGCTGTGGCGTTCGGCTGACCGATCCGAGGAGACCCGATGACCGACACGGCGACGAGGCCGGGGACCGACGAGACCGCGGTGCTGCGCCGGACGGTCGAGGAACAGCGGCGCACCATCGACGCCCTGATCGTCGCGGCCGAGCGGCGCACCACCGGGGAACCGGACAGTTCGGCCCTGGCCACCTGGCAGCGCAACATGACGTTGCAGCGCCGTCTGGTCGAACGCACCGAGCGCATCCGCAACGCCGAACAGCTGCTGCGGGCCGTCGTCGACTCGATCGACGCGGGGTTGTGCATCCTGGACGGTGACGGCCGGATCGTCGACACCAACCAGGTGTGGGGCACGATGCTGAACCGCGCGAGTGGTGACCGCACCGCGACCAGCTTCTTCAAGCTGGCCGGCGGGGCGACGGACGGGCTCGGCGCGCTGACCCGCGAGGCAGCCACCATGGTGCGGCTCATGCTGGACAACCAGTCGAGCCAGGTCACCGCCGCCCATCAGGTCGAGACGGCCGAGGGCCCGCGCTGGTGGCGGATGCGGGCCGACCCGGTGCGCGGCCACGGCGACGCCCAGGCGGTGCTCACCCTCACCGACGAGACGAACGCCGTCCGTATTCAGGAGGAGCTGCGCCAGGCCACCCGCGAGGCCTCCCGGCTGGCCCTGGTAGCCCGGCACATGGAGGACGGCGTCGTGATCGCCGACACCGAGGGCCGGATCGAGTGGGTCAACGACGCCTTCACCAAACTGAGCGGGTACACCCGGGCGGAGGCGACCGGGCGGCTGCGCGCCGACCTCCTCGGCACCGATACCCTCCCCCTCGTCGACCTCGCCGCGCTAGCCGTCGGCGGCTCGATGGTGCTGCCCGAGTTCGAGAGCCGGACCAAGGACGGGCGGCCCTGCTGGATGCGCGTCGTGCTGTACCGGGTCACGGACGACGAGGGCGTCGTCAGCCTGATGGCCGTCGAACGGGACATCACCAAGCGGTACAACGCCGAGCAGGCCCAGCAGGCGGCCAAGAACCGTGCCGAGGCGCTCGCCGACGAGCTGTCGGTGGAGAAGGCGGTGCTGACCGGGGTCATCTCGTCGATTCCGCACCTCATCTACTGGAAGGACGCCGAGGGTCGCTACGTGGGTCACAACGCGGCGTTCCTGGCCACCCGCGGACTACCGGCCGGCAGCGATCTCACCGGCCGCACCGAGAACGAAATCGGCGCGGCCGACGACCTCGCCCGGCTGCTGTCCCAATTGGAAGCCCGCGTCCTGGACACCGGCGAGCCGATCGTCGACCATCACGCCACCGTGACCGGCCCGGATCGCACCGTGCGTACCGTCCTGATGAGCGCGCTGCCCCAGCCCGTGGGCGACGGCCGGGTCGGCGTCATCGGGATCGGCGCCGACGTCACCCGGATCAGCGCGCTGGAACGCCAGCTCAACCAGACCAACCGTCTCGAGGCTATCGGCCAGCTCGCGGCCGGCATCGCTCACGAGATCAATACCCCGATCCAGTTCATCTCCGACAACACCCGGTTCGTCGAACAGTCCTTCACCCAGCTGCTGAACGCCGTCACTCAGGTCCGTGAGCCCATCGTCGCCGTCGATCCTGACCTCGACCTCGACTTCCTCGTCACCGAGGTGCCCACCGCGATGACCGAGTCGCTGGAGGGGCTCGCCCGGGTCGCCCAGATCGTCCGGGCCATGAAGGACTTCTCGCACCCCGGACACGGCCGTGGTGACGTCGACCTCAACCGCGCGGTCGAGAGCACCTCTCAGGTCGCCCGCAACGAATGGAAGTACCACGCCGAACTGACCCTCGACCTAGGCGCCGACGTCGGCCTCGTGCCCTGCTACGAGGGCGAGCTCAAGCAGGTCATCCTCAACCTCATCGTCAATTCCGCGCACGCGGTCGAGGCGGCCGCATCGCAGCGTGGCGGCGGGCTCGGTCACATCACGGTGCGCACCGCGCGGGCACCGGACGAGATCCGGATCGTCGTGGCCGACGACGGAATCGGCATGGACGACGCCACCCAGCAGCGGATCTACGACCCCTTCTTCACCACCAAGGAGGTCGGCAAGGGCACCGGACAAGGGCTGAGCATGGCGTACGCCACCATCGTCCAGAAACACGGCGGCACCATCCACGTCAGGTCCAGCCCCGGAGCGGGCGCCGAGTTCACCATCACCATCCCCACCCACGTGCCGGACACGACTCCGGAGTGACGCCCTCCGGTTCGCACGGGGCATCGGATCGGCGCGTGTTGTTGTAATTTCGGCGCCGTGACCGACGTAGTGGAGACCCAGGCGCCGCGCCCGGTTCGGCTGTGGCCGGTGGCGCTGATCGTGGCCGCATTGTCTCTGCTGCTCGGGGCGGTCATCGGCGTCGGTGGGCCGGTCCTGGCCGGGTGGCAGAAGGCCGAGCGGCGCGACTTCGTGGTGTGGGTGCTGGTGAAGAACGAGGCGACGCCCGAGCAGCGGGACGCGATCGGCGCCGTGCTACGGAAGATCCGGGCCAAGGACGCCGTGAAGTTCGTCAGTTCCGCCGAGGACCTCGCCAACGCCAGGAAGGACCCGGGCAGCGCGGCCATGTCGGAGGCCCTCGCGGGCGCCGACGTGACGACCTGGCCGCAGCGGTTCGAGCTGACTGTGACCGGCATCGACTTCCGCTGCGACCAACTGGCCGGGCTCCGCGGCCTGGCCGGCCTCGACCGGGTCCGGGTGGGCATGGTCGCCACCGCGAGCCGGCCGGGCATGGAGCTGGTCTGCTGAGGGGCATCGCATCGGCGCGCTTTGTTGTAGCTTCGGCGCCGTGACTGACGTACTCGAGGCTGTTCCGCCCCGACCGGCGAAGATCTGGCTGGTCACGATCGCCGTGTCGGCGGTGTCCATGGTGCTCGGCGTGGGGGCGGCCGGTGGGGCGCTCTACCTGGCCGGGTGGCGGCAGCCGGTGGTGCGCGAGTTCCGGGTGTGGGCCGCCCTCAAGACCGACGTCACCGAGCCGCAGAAGGCCGCGGTGCGGGCCGAGCTGGGCCGGATCCCGGCCACGGACGGCGTGAAGTACACCAGCTCGGCCGAGGCCTACGCGCGCACCAAGGAACTCATGGAGAGCCAGAACATGACGGCGTACCTGGAGGGCCTCGACGCCGACAGCATGCCGCAGTCGTTCGAGCTGATCACGACCGGCACCGAGTTCCGGTGCGCGCAGCTGGCCGCGGTCCGGGCCCTGCCGGGCCTCAGCGACGTCCGGGTCACCATGGTGCCCACCGGCAAGCGTCCGGGCGGGCCGGTCGCCTGCTGAAAACTTGCCGGCCGGCGCCAACCATTCGCCGCCCGCCGAGCGTCTGGGATGCCGTGGAGACCACTGAGGACGAGTCCGGATGCCGGACCGGCCCGGCGCCGACCCGGCCGGGCCGGGCCGGCCACCCTGCGCCTAGCCCTGCGGGCGCTGATCAAGGTGCCGGATACGGCGTACGGCCTGACCGTGTCCCCGGACCACCGCCTGGTCGCCTGGGCCGAGATCGACGAGCTGGGCAGCCAGGTGCTGATCGTGGCCAACCCGGACGGCACCGGCCGCCGGAAGGTCCTCGACCACGTCCTGTGCACCGGCGGCAACGTGCCCACCTGGCTGCCGGACTCGAAACGGATGCTGGTCGCCGAGGACGACCCGGCCAAGCGCATCCTCCTGGACGTCTACTCGCCTTCCGGGTGGTGGACACGGAAACCGGCCGGGAGGTGCCGTTACCGGCCGAGATCGCCCCGGCCGCCAAGCTGGACGCCGAGGTGCACCCGGTCGCCGGGAACCGCCTGCTCGTGCGGATCACCGGCGACCGGGATGACACCATCTACCTGCTCGACAAGACCGGGAAGATCCTGGACCGGGAGCCGGAGGCCCTGCGGGACGCGGTGCTACTTCAGTAGCGGCAGCGCAGCACCTGCAGGGCGTGCCCGGGGACGACCACCTCGCTGCCGGCCCGGGCGGTCTTGCGCCGCTGGGCCAGCAGCGGGTCGGCGGTGTTCACCACGACCTCCCAGGTGCGCCCGAACTCCCGCGGCGGCAGCGTGAACGACACCTGGTCGCCGAGCGGGTTGAACAGCAGCAGGAACGAGTCATCGATGATGGCCTCGCCGAGCGCGTCCCGTTCCGGGATGCCGTGCCCGTTGAGGAACACTGTCATGGTCATCCCGCCGGCGGTGTTCCAGTCCGGCTCGGTCATCGGCTCGCCGTCGCGGCGCAGCCAGGCGATGTCCGGCACCTTGGTGTCGCCGACCAGGTCGCCGGTGAAGAACCGGCGGCGCCGGAAGATCGGGTGCTCGGCCCGCAGCTTGGTCAGGTTGGCCGTGAACCGGGTGAGGATGTCCTGGTTGCGGGCGTCCTCCCAGTCGACCCAGGACAGCTCGTTGTCCTGGCAGTAGACGTTGTTGTTGCCGTGCTGGGTGCGGCCCAGCTCGTCGCCGTGCGCGATCATCGGGACGCCCTGCGACAGCAGCAGGGTGGCCAGGAAGTTGCGTTTCTGCCGTTCCCGCAGCGCGACGATGTCGGCGTCCTCGGTGGGGCCGTCCACCCCGCAGTTCCAGGACCGGTTGTGGCTCTCGCCGTCCCGGTTGTCCTCGCCGTTGGCGCCGTTGTGCTTCTCGTTGTACGACACCAGGTCGTGCAGGGTGAACCCGTCGTGCGCGGTGACGAAGTTGATCGACGCGATCGGCCGCCGGCCGTCCACCTCGTACAGGTCGGAGCTGCCGGTGAAGCGGGACGCGAACTCGCCGAGGCTGGCCGGTTCGCCGCGCCAGAAGTCGCGCACCGAGTCGCGGTACTTGCCGTTCCACTCGGTCCACAGCGGCGGGAACCCGCCCACCTGGTAACCGCCGTCGCCGACGTCCCACGGTTCGGCGATCAGCTTCACCTGCGAGACGATCGGGTCCTGGTTGACCAGGTCGAAGAACGCGGCCAGCCGGTCCACCGAGTGGAATTCCCGGGCCAGCGCGGCGGCCAGGTCGAACCGGAACCCGTCCACGTGCATCTCGGTCACCCAGTACCGCAGCGAGTCCATGATCAGCCGCAGCGACTCGTGGTGCCGCACGTTCAGGCTGTTCCCGGTGCCGGTGGTGTCGTAGTAGTACTGCTTGTCCTCGTCGACCAGGCGGTAGTACGCCGGGTTGTCGATGCCCCGGAACGACAGGGTCGGGCCCATGTGGTTGCCCTCGGCGGTGTGGTTGTAGACCACGTCGAGGATGACCTCGATGCCGGCCTGGTGCAGGGCCTTCACCATCGACTTGAACTCCTGCACCTGACCGCCGTGCCCGCCGAACGAGTGGTAGTCGTTGTGCGGCGCGAAGAAGCCGATGGTGTTGTAGCCCCAGTAGTTGGTCAGGCCGCGTTCGACGAGCGTGGAATCGTGCACGAACTGGTGCACCGGCATCAATTCCACGGCGGTCACGCCGAGTTTCTTGAAATGCTCGATCATGCGCGGGTGGGCGAGCCCGGAATAGGTTCCCCGGACGTCCTCGGGAATGCCCGGGTGCCGCATCGTGATGCCCTTGACGTGGGTTTCGTAGATGACCGTCTCCCAGAACGGGATGCGCAGCGGCCGGTCGTTGGTCCAGTCGAAGAACGGGTTCACCACGACGGATTTCTGGGCGAACGGGGCGGAGTCGGCGTCATTGCGCGACAGCGGGTCGCCGAACCGGTAGGCGAACAGCGCCTCGTTCCACTCGTTGTGCCCGTCGATCGCTTTCGCGTACGGGTCGAGGAGCAATTTGCTGGGATTGCACCGCAAACCGGACGAAGGGTCGTAAGGCCCATGAACTCGATACCCGTAGCGCTGCCCCGGGACGATCCGCGGCAGGTAACCGTGCCAGACGAGCGCCTCACGCTCCGGCAGGTCGATGCGCGTCTCGGTGCCGTCGTCGTCGAACAGGCACAACTCGACGCGCTCGGCGACCTCGGTGAAGAGCGCGAAGTTGGTGCCACCACCGTCGTAGGTGGCGCCCAGGGGGTACGGATTGCCCGGCCAGATCCTCATACCCGCACTGCTTCCCACAAGTCCCCCCGCGCAATCCCGGCCCGAACCCGGAGTCAAACCCGTCACAGCCAGGAACACAAGGCGAACAATCAACATCGTCTTGTCGTGCCCGGGCGCGTGGTACGGACCGCCGCTCCCGCCGGGACGCGGACGGGCCGGGCAGGGCGCGGGGCGCCCAGAGCGCCCGGCCCGTCCGCGCGACGTGCGTGAGCGGTCCCGCTTAAATCAAAACCTGATCGATGCACATCATTCTAAAAGGGCTCTTTAATTTTCGTTCAGGTCTGGACTCGAACCACGTGAATTGGGCAGTATCGAGCGCGCTGCCACTGAGGAGATCGCCAATGCGAAGCGGTTCCGTGATGACCGGCGTTTTCCCCGACACCATCGACCTGCCCGCCGGATTCGCTCCCGAGGGCATCGCGATCGCGGATTCCGCCGCCTACCTGAGCTCCCGGGCGACCGGCTCGATCTACCGGGCCGACCTGGCCACCGGTGCCGGCGAGATCGTGCACACCGGCCCCGGCACCCCGACGACCGGCCTGAGGATCGACACCAACGGCCGGGCGTTCCTGGCCGGCCGCGACATCCGGGTCATCGCCACCGCCACCGGCACGCTGCTCGCCACCCACCGGCTCGGCACCTCGTCGTACCTCAACGACGTGGTCCTCACCCGGGACGCCGCCTGGTTCACCGACTCGTTCAGCGCCACCCTGTACCGGTTGCCGACCGCCCCGCTCGACGCCACGGTCACCGCCCTGCCGCTGACCGGCCTCACCGTCGCCGCCGGCACCGTCAACCTCAACGGCATCTGTGCCACCCCCGACGGCCGCGCCCTGCTGGTCGTGCAGTCCAACACCGGTCTGCTGTTCCGTGCCGACCCGGCCTCCGGCGCGACCACCCGGGTGGACCTGGCCGGCGCCACCGTCCCCAACGGCGACGGCCTGCTGCTGGACGGCCACACCCTCTACGTGGTGCAGAACCGGCTGAACGCCGTCGCGGTCTTCACCCTGAACCGGCACGGCACCGCCGGCGTCCGCACCGCCACCATCACCGACCCGCGCTTCGCCATCCCGACCGCGGCCGCCACCTTCGGCGACCACCTCTACGTGGTCAACGCCCGGCTGACCACCCCGGTAACCCCCGGCGCCCGCTACGACGTCGTCGCCGTCCCCCGGAGACCAGGTCCGTAGCGATGGCCGCCCGCATCACGCTAACGGATTAACACGGACAAAACGTCCTCCCGAACGGCCGGCGCCTGGTGATCGGCGTCAGCGCGGCGCAGGTCAGCTGAGCAGCATCGGGAGTTTTGCGAACAGCTGTTCGGTGTAACCGACCATCTCGTGCAGCATCCAGTTGCCGGAGAACAGCAGCGCGGCGCCGCAGGCGGCGGCCTTGGGGACGAAGGCCAGGGTGGCCTCCTGGATCTGGGTCACCGACTGGAACAGCGAGATCGTGAAGCCGACCCCGAGCGCGGTCAGCAGCACCGGGGCGGCCATCTTGGCGGCGATGGTCATGGCCTGCAGACCCAGCTCAACAATCATCGTGTCGGTCATACCTATCACTTCGGGCGAAACCGCAACCCGACAAGTGTTAACCGGTTGCAATCCGGTTCGGGCCGCCGGAATCCTCAGGTTCGGAGCACCGAGAACTTCGCGGTCAGCTCGCCGCGCCCGGTGAGGGCCCGCAGCACCGTCTCCCCGTCGCCGACGGCGACGGCCACCCGCGCGGCCTGGCTGGTTGCCTCGGCGAGGGCTTCCGGACCCATCCCATGCGGTACGCCGATCGCGCCGGCCAGATCCATCCCGTGCACCACCAGCTCGAACGTCCGGGTCGGCAGCCACTGGCGCACCAGCATCCCGCCGGCCGCGGTGGTCACCACGTCATCGTCCCCGGCCGAGGCGACGGCCTGGGTGGCCCGCCCGGCCATCTCCCGCACCGCGTCGAGCAGATCGTCGCCGAGCATCAACCCGGTGGCCCGCGCGTCGTCCCCGGAAGCGGCGACGGCGGCCGCGTAGGTCTCGGCGGGCACCGACCGGGCCAGCGCCCAGTAGTCCTCGGCACTGGCCACCGCGACCACTTCGGCCGGGGTGCCGAGCACGCCCGGAACCTGCCGCAGCGCCGAGCTCACCGTGTGCCCGACGAGCTCCCGCAGCGTCCAGTCGCCCAGCGCCGGCTCGTCCCACCGCCCCGCCGGCACCCGCGAGACGAGGTCGACATAGGCGACGGCGGCCGAGCGGTAGGTCCGGCGAAAGTCCATGCCGCCCATTCTCCCCGGCCGCGGTCAGCCGGGCCGCGGCGGCCAGTCGCCCGGCTGCTGCGGCGGGCCGGGCGGGCCGCCGCGAGAATGCCGGCCGTTCTCCTCCGGCTCGTCGTCCGCCTCCGGCTGCGCGTCGTCCGCCGGGTACGAGGACAGCCAGGCCGGCTGCCGCAGTCGGCTGCTCGTCTCGTAGAGGTGCGCGTTCTCGGCGTGGTTGTCCCCGCCGGCGTGGGTGTCGTGGCCGGCGTAGCCACCCTGGTTCCAGGCCTCCCCGGACCCGGTCGGCTGGTAGGTGCCGAACTGTTCACCCGGGTCGTAGTTGCTGTACCGGTCGGCCGCGCTGTAGTCGCCGTGCCGCCCGTAGGGCGTGTTGTACCCGGGCTGCTCGGCGGACTCGTGGCGGCCGGCGGTTCCTTCGTGCCGGCCGGGCTGGTGCCAACCGGGCACTGGTGAACCGCCGGGTTCCCCCGGCGGGGGAGCGGCCGGAGACTCGGGCTGGGCGGCAGGTGGGCGGGCCGGTTCGATGGCCCGGGCCGGGCCGGCCGGGGCGCCGAGCGGCGGGTGCGGGTCGGGCGGCGGTGGGGGCGGGTTCAGGCCGTGCAGAACCCCGGGCAGATTGGCCGGCGGGCCTACGGCCGGTGCCGCCGCCGGAAGCCCGGACGGCATCGGCGGGCGCGACCCCGGCGTGGGTGCGACCCACTTGGTCGGTGGCAGCGTGGGCGGCGGCAGGTTGGACAGCCCGGACAGCCCGGACCGAGGTGGGGCGTCACTGCCGCGCTCGGCGGACCCGTCCTCGGCCCCGCCGCTGCTCAGTGGCGGCGGCGGAGCCGGGAACGGGGTCAATGGGGTCGGGGCGGTCTTGGGCCCGTACGCCTCGGGAGTGAAGCCGGCGGCGAACCGGCTGGCCCGCACCCGGCGTTGTTGCCGCCGCATGTGCAGCACCAGCACCACCGGCACGGCCATCAGGCCGTAGAAACCCCGGCTCACCTCGGGGGCCGGGTCGGCCACCGCGAGCAGCGCCGCGTACCCGAGGAAGGCGACCGCGAACAGCCCGTCGATCACCCGGGTGAAGCCGCGCTGGTCGAATCCGCGCACGGCGAGGACCGCCAGGGCCAGGCCGCTGAAGGCCAGCAGACCGACATAGACGTGGAACTCGCCGTCCGACATGGGTGCCTCCCGTGATCAGGTAGGACATGTCCATCCTCGGACGGCGAGGCCGCGAATGTAGGCCTAACGGTGCCATTTCTGGTTGAGCTGGCCGTTGCAGTCCCACACCTGGACTTTGGTGCCGTTGTGGGTGCCGCCCGCGATGTCCTCGTCGAGGCAGCGTCCGTCGTTGCGGCTGGTGATCGAGCCGTCGGCGTGGAAGTCCCACTGCTGGTTGAGCTGGCCGTTGCACACCCAGAGCTGGGCCTTGCTGCCGTTGCGGGTGCCGCCGGCGATGTCCTCGTCCAGGCACCGGCCGTCCCACGAGCTGCGGATCGTGCCGTCGAAGTACGACCGCCAGCTCTGGTTGCGGGGCACGTTGCCGAAGCACTGCCAGGTCTGCACCTTGGTGCCGTCGTGGGCCGTGACCGAGTTGTCGGCGTCCAGGCAGCGGCCGTCCTGGCTGCTGATCAGGGCGCCGGTGGCGGCGTGTGCGGGGCTCGCCGGCAGGACCAGGGCGACACCGGCGAGGGCCACGGCGACGAACGCCTTGCTGAGTACCGCGCGCATCAGTTCCTTCTCCTCCTGTGCGGGCGGGGGGCCGATTGCACTGTAGGCCGGTCGGCCCGGCCGGGAGGCCGGAACGCGGAGAGGATGATGCGATGGTGGACTTCGATCTGGAGCGGTTCGTGGTGGCCCAGGAGCGCATGTACGCCGACGCGCTGGCCGAGATCAGGGCGGGCAGCAAGGAAACCCACTGGATGTGGTTCGTCTTCCCGCAGGTGGCGGGCCTGGGCCGGAGCGCGATCGCGCAGCGTTACGCGATCAGTGGCCGCGCCGAGGCGCGGGCCTATCTGGCTCATCCGGTGCTCGGCCCGCGCCTGCTGGAGTGCGCCACCGCCATGCTCGAGCACGAGAAGTCGGCGACCGAGATCCTCGGCTGGCCGGACGACCTGAAGCTGTGCTCGTCGATGACCCTGTTCGCCGAGGTGGCACCCGACCGCACGGTGTTCGACCGGGTGATCGCGCGATTCTGCGGCAATCCCGACCGGCGCACTCTTGATCTCCTGGACCAGGACCAGAATTAACCTATAACGGCTGATAAAGTGCTACATCATGCGCTTAGGGGATTTACCACGCATGGGGCTGCCGGATGACCTGGCCACCCGGCTCAGCCTGCCCGAACAGCATGAGTACCTGACCCGGCGCGTCCGGCGCCGGACCCTGCTCGGCGCTGCCGCCGGGTTAACCGCCGTGCCGGGCTTCGTCAGCCGCCGAACCGAACTGCCCGGTGACCTGGTCGTCCCGTTCGGCCGGCACCTGGCCTGGGGAGCCAACCCGCGCCGCCAGATGCGGGTCGGCTGGCAGGTCCCGTACCCGGTCCGGCAGCCCTTCGTGCGGGTCGGCAACTCGCCGGAGACCCTGGACCAGCGGATCGACGCCGAGCTGCGGCCGCTGCGCACCGAGGTCAAGGACCTCATCCCGGCCACCGACCAGTACTACGTGCACGCCGCCATCGACGACCTGCTGCCCGGCACCCGGTACTACTACGCGGTCGGCCACCTGGGCCTGGACGCCGCCGCGCCGGCCCGGATCGACTCGTTCCGGACCGCACCCAGCCGCCGCCGGCTCGCCCCGGCCTTCACCTTCACCGCGTTCGGTGATCAGGGGGTGAGCAGCCACGCGCTGCGCACCGACGGTCAGGTCGCCGCCCAGGACCCGGTGTTCCACCTGCACGCCGGCGACCTCTGCTACGCCGATTCGAGCGGGCAGGGCCGGCCGGAAGACCTCTACAACCCGCTGACCTGGGACGAGTTCGTGGTCCAGAACGAGCCGGTGGCCGCCTCGGTGCCGTGGATGGCGACCCTCGGTAACCACGACATGGAGGCGATCTACTCGCCGAACGGCTACGGCGGCCAGCTGGCCCGCTGGGAGTTCCCGGGCAACGGCCCGGCCCAGGGGGTCGGCGTGTACTCGTTCATCTACGGCAACGTCGGCGTGATCGCGCTGGATGCCAACGACATCTCGTTCGAGGTGCAGGTCAACCGGGGTTACACCGGCGGCGCCCAGACGAAGTGGCTGAACGAGCGGCTGCGGTTCCTGCGCGACCAGCCCGACGTCGACTTCATCGTGGTGTTCTTCCACTACTGCGCCTTCTCGACGACGACCTCGCACGCCTCGGACGGGGCGGTCCGCAACATGTGGGTGCCGCTGTTCGACAAGTACGCCGTCGACCTGGTCGTCAACGGCCACAACCACGTGTACGAGCGGGCCGACGTGATCAAGCACGGCCGGGCCAAGCGGACCCCGATCGGGTCGACCGTTCACCCGGCGTCGGACGGCACCACCTACATCACGGCCGGCGCGGGCGGGCGCGGCCTTTACGAATTCGACAGCCATGACTCGTACGCGGGCCGGGAGAAGGACCGCGAAGAGATCCGTTCCTACGTCTGGAACGCGGCCGGCGACCGGGTGCACGAAACCGTTTCCTGGTCCCGGGTGCGATATACCGGTTATTCGTTTCTCGCGGTGGACGTGAATCCGGCGGATGAGGGCGGAACGACCACGATGACCCTCCGAGCCGTTACGGAGAAGGGCGTCGAAATAGACCGGGTCGTGCTTTCCCGGAAAGCGGCCGGGGGCTCCCGCCTGCAGTTGAGCGACGCGGTGGCGTGATATTTAATTCGACGTACATCAAGTCTTTTACATAACCGGCGACGTTCAATCTGATTTAACTGGGCCGATCGACCATGCGGGCATGGACATCCCACGCATGGGCCTGCCCGACCACCTCACCGCCCGGTTGAGCATGTCGGAGCAGCACGAACTCCTCACCCGGCAGCGGGGCCACCGGCGCCGGTCGGTCCTCGCGGCCGGGGCCGCGGTCGCCGCCGGTGCGGTCGCCGCCGGCGTGCCCGCGAACGCCGCCTCGGCCACCGTCTGGCACCAGCCGACCAAGGTGCCCGGCAAGCTGGTCGTCCCGTTCGGCCGGCACCTGGCCTGGGGGCCCAATCCACGCAGCCAGGTGCGGGTCGGCTGGCAGGTCGCGCACGCGGTGAAGCACCCGTTCCTGCGCTTCGGCGACGCTCCCTGGAACCTCGGCCACCGGGTCGGCGCGGAGATCCGCGCCCTGCACTCCGAGTCGTCGACCATCGCGGCCACCGATCAGTACTACGTGCACGCCGCGATCGACGGCCTGCAGCCCGGCCGCACCTACTACTACGCGGTCGGCCACGACGGCTACGACCCGGCCGACCTGTCCACCTTCGGCCGGATCGACTCGTTCACCACGGCGCCCACCCGCCGTAGCGTTCCGGAGTCGTTCACCTTCACCGCGTTCGGTGACCAGGGCGTCAGCTACCACGCGCTCGGTAACGACGGCCAGGTCGCCGCCCAGGACCCGGTGTTCCACCTGCACGCCGGTGACCTCTGCTACGCCGACTCCAGCGGCCTCGGCCTGCCCGCCGACACGTACGACCCGCGCACCTGGGACCAGTTCCTGGCCCAGACCGAGCCGATCTCCGCGTCGGTGCCGTGGATGGCCTCGCTGGGCAACCACGACATGGAGGCGCTGTACTCCGAGAACGGCTACGGCGGCCAGCTGGCCCGCTGGGACTTCCCGGACAACGGCCCGGTCCAGTCCGAGGGCGTCTACTCCTTCGTCTACGGCAACGTCGGCGTCATCTCACTGGACCCGAACGACGTCTCCTTCGAGATCCCCGCCAACTTCGGCTACACCGGCGGCGCCCAGACGAAATGGCTGGACAACCGCCTGAAATGGCTGCGCGACCAGGACGACGTCGACTTCATCGTGGTCTTCTTCCACCACTGCGCCTACTCCACGACCACCGCGCACGCCTCCGAGGGCGGCGTCCGCAACCAGTGGGTCCCGCTCTTCGACAAGTACGGCGTGGACCTGGTCATCAACGGACACAACCACATCTACGAACGAGCCGACGTCCTCCAGGGCGGAAAGTCCAAGAAGACCCCGATCGGCGCGACGGTCCACCCGGCCACCGACGGCACGACGTACGTCACGGCCGGCGCCGCGGGCCGCAGCCTCTACGCCTTCGCCGTCCCCGACTCCTACGCCGGCCACGTCAACGACGTCGACGAGGTCCCGTCCTTCGTCTGGGCATCCGGCGCGGTAAAGGTGACCGAGAACGTGACCTGGTCCCGGGTCCGCTACACCGGGTATTCATTCCTGGCAGTCGATGTCCAACCGGCCTCCGCCGGCCGCACGACAACCCTCACCCTGCGTGCGGTAACCGAGGCCGGCGACGAGATCGACCGAGTGGTCATCGCCCGCGAGGCGGGCGGCAAATCCCGAGGCCGTCTCAACGACAACGCTTCCTGAAAGTACGGGCATCGGGCCCTCAGAAGCAGCAGCGGACCGGCGTGGCATTCGGGCGCGAGCTCACTGCCACCCCGGGCCGCGGGGCGCCTCTCGCGTGTCCGCCCCATGAAGGAAAAGATCGACCACGTCCTCGGCCCGCATCGGCTGCTCCTCGTTCGGGGCCCGGGTGCAGAACCGGGTCAGGCCGAGAAAGATCTCCGCGAGGGCCTCGGCCGGAAGACGCAGGTGCTCCTCCTCCGGCCGCAGCAATCGCACCACGGCCGGCCGAATCTCCGGCAGGCTGCCGAGGGCCCGGAAGTCCTGACCGCTGAGTGCCTGGTCGCCGCCCGGCTCGAGCGTTTCCAGCTCGGTGCGGACACGCTCGTAGTAGTCCCCGAGGACGCCGATCACCTCGAGGAGCCGCGCCGCGACCGGCTGATCCACCCGGATCGCCTCCATCCGCCTCACCTCCGCGGCGGGATCGCTCACCGCGCTGATGTGGGCCACCATCGCGGACATGCATGCCTGGACGACCGCCTCCTTGTCGGCGAAGACGGCCCGGAGTTCGGCCTCGCCGATTCCCGCCGCCCCGGCAATCCGGGCCATGGTCAGCGTCTCGTACTCGCCGATGAGGGGTATGACCACCCGCACGACACGCCGGCGAAGTTCCTCTGCGCTCATTCCGGCCGCCTGTCCGCTCAGGGTCCGTTACCCCGCACGCTAGTCCGTGCCCGCTATGGTGTCCGGTGTGGCAGCTGACGTGCTGGTTCTCGACGCGGAGGATCCGCTGGCGGCGGCCGTGGTCGCGGCCGTCCGAGACGGCGACGTCGCGGCCTTGAGCCGGCTGCTGGCCGAGCAACCCAGCCTGGCCACGGCGCGAATCGGGGAGGCCCGCACCCTGCTGCACGTGGTCAGCGATTTTCCCGGCCATTTCCCGAACGGCCCCGCCACCGTTGCCGCCCTGGTCGCCGCGGGTGCCGACGTCAACGCCCGGTTCGTCGGCCGACACCAGGAGACCCCGCTGCACTGGGCCGCCAGCTGCGACGACGTAGACGTGCTCGACGCCCTGCTGGACGCCGGCGCCGACATCGACGCCCCGGGCGCCGTGATCGCCGGCGGCACCGCCCTGGACGACGCGACCGCGTTCGCCCAGTGGCAAGCCGCCCACCGCCTGGTCGAACGCGGCGCCCACACCACCATGTGGCACGACGCCGCCCTCGGCCGCCTCGACCAACTCTCCGCGTACTTCACCGGCCCGGAGCGGCCGGCGCCGGCCGAGGTGAGCGATGCGTTCTGGGCCGCCTGCCACGGCGGCCAACTCGCCGCCGCCCAATTCCTGCTCCATCAGGGCGCCGACCCACACCGCATCCCCGGCTGGGAAAACCTCACCCCGCTGGACGCGGCCACCCGCAGCAACGCCGACGATGTGATCGCCTGGCTGAGCGAACTGCCCCGATGACCCTGCTGCTCGCCCCCACCAGCCGGTGGCGACCGCCGATCGGGCCTGCCGGCGAGCCGGGCCGGGCGGCCGGGTCGACGTCCCGCCAGGACAGCCGGGACAGCTCGGCGATCTTGACTCGGTCGGGGGTCATCTCCGGCCTTCCGTAGGGCAGCCGGCCAGCCTAACGGCTCTCCCCGCCGTGCGGGGCCCGGCGCTAGAGTCCCAGCCTCATGACGGCCTTGGAGCCGGCCGCGCTGCGGCTGCTCGCCACCCTGTTGCGCTCCCGCCCAGCCACCCGGGCCGAGCTGCGAAAACTCCGCGCCCGGCCGGACGACGCCGACCGGCTGCTGGACCAGCTGATCCGGGCCGGCTTCATCGGGGAGGAGGACGATGGCCGGCTCAGCTATCGATCGCCGGACCGGGTCGTCGAGGAGCAGGCGCGCGGGCTGGCCGATCTGGTCGGGCTGCTGCCGGAGCTCAGCCGGGAGTGGCGGCAGGGTACCGGCGACCGCACCACCCTGGACGTCGAGCTGGTGCACGGGCACGAGGAGCAGTGGCGGGCCTGGGCCCGGCACGCCGCGCTCACCCCGCCCCGGGCCCCGCTCAACCTCTATCCGAGCCTCGACGTGCTCGGCGATCTGATCGTGCCGGAGCTGCCGGAGGTGACCCGGCCGTACCCGGACGGCATGGGCAACGCCCGGGCGATCCTGCCGGCCTCGGTCGTGGTCACCGCCGAGGACCGGCGCATCGTGGACGGGATGGTCGCGGCCGGCATGCGGGTACGGCTGGCCCGGCACGTCGCCACCTGGCTGTACTCCGACCCGGAGGTGCTGTGCGCGCTGCCGGTGGTGTGGGGCGAGCACCCGCCGACCAGCATCATGATCTGCCACGACCCGGCGGTGCGGGCGCTGGCCGCCGCGTACGCCGAAGGGGTCTGGATTTCTGCCTTGCCTTATCGGCAGCCCCGGCCGGAATGGCCGGACGTGCTGCGGATGCTCGCGCTCGGCCTGTCCGACCGGGCCATCGCCACCGCGCACGGCACCTCGCAGCGCACGGTCGAACGGCGGATCGCGGAGGCGATGGCCCACTACGGGGTCGGCACCCGGTTCGAGCTGGGGATGACCTGGTCAGCGAAACAGGTAGACGAAGGGTGACCCGGTCACCGTCAGGTTGAGGCTGCCGTCCGCGCAGGTGAACGTCATCGGGATGTTCCCGAGCGTCGTTCCGGGCATGCTGACCGGCGAGTTCGCGGTCCGCCCGTTGATCGCCACCTTGGTGTCCACGTCGATCCCGCCGGTCCACGCGCCGACCGGCCGCAGCGCGTTGCCGTCGGCCTCCCAGCGCCCGGCGGTGTCCCCGGTGTGCTTCTGGGTCATCACCATGGTGAGCCCGCCGGACATGTCGACGGTGACGGTGGTCGTGGTCCGGTCGGAGATCCGCACCCCCAGATCAGAACCCACAGTCAAAATCTGATCACCGGCGATGTGTACGTCGGTGACGTCGATCCCGCGCATGATGCCCCGGAACTGGCTCTCCAGGTCGGGTTTGGACACGTGCCAGGGGCTGCCCGCGACGAGGCACCGCAGGTCGGCCTCGGCTGGCCCGGTCGTGGCCGCCTCCGTCGTGGCCGCCTCCGTCGTGGCCGCCGCTGCTCCGGCGGCCGGGGTTTCGGGTGCGGAGGGGGTGTCGTCGGTGCGGCAGGCGGAGAGGAAGAGCACGGCGAGAACTGCGATCCATCGCTTCACGGGCGCTGATGCTAGGGCCGGGAAACCTTGGGGCGACCAGGGTGGACGCGGCGGACTTCCGACACGGCGGAGACCCGAAGCGCGCTGGCGTCCTAACATGTGGACATGTCGATGACCCATGACGAAGCCGTCGCCGTTGCCCACGAGGTCGCCCGCGGGCTGGCGCCGGGAGCGATCGAGCGTGATCGCAACGGTGCGCAGGCCGTACCGCAGGAGGCTCTTGATCTTCTTGATGGGTCCGGTCTTCTGGCCGTCACGGTGCCGAGCGCCGACGGCGGGCCCGGGCTGGGGCCGCGCACCCTGGCCGAGGTCGGCCGGATCGTCGCGGCCGCCGACCCGGCCATCGCGCAGGTGCCGCAGGCGCACTTCCTGATGGTCGACCTGCTGGCCGTGCACGGTGGCCCGGACCTGCGCAAACGCCTCTACGCTGCGGTCCTCGCCGGTCAGCGGATCGGCAATGCCCTGGCCGAGCGGGGCGGCCAGCATGCCCAGGACCTGAAGACCCGCTTCGTGCACGGCCGGCTCGACGGCGTGAAGTACTACACGACCGGGGCGCTGACCAGCGCCTGGATCGCGGTGAGCGCGCTGACCGAGGACGGCCGGCTGGCGCTGGTGTTCGTGCCGCGCGACGCGGACGGGGTGCGGGTGGACACCGACTGGGACGTGATCGGGCAGCGGGCCACGATCAGCGGCACCGCCACGTTCAGCGGGGTGCCGGCCGAGCTGTGGCTGGACTACAGCTCGGTCTACGAGGTGCCGCAGCAGTTCGGCGCCCGAGCCCAGCTCTACCACGCCGCCATCGAGGTCGGCATCGCCGGCGCGGCCCTGGCCGACGCCCGCACCTACCTGCGCGAGAAGGCCCGCCCGTCGACGGAGGCCGTGCGCACCGGCGCCGCGAAGGCGACCGACGACCCGCACGTGCTGCACCGTTACGGCCGGCTGGCGTCCCGGGTCCGGGCCGCCGAGGCCCTGCTGGCCGAGGCAGCGCGAACGCTCGACGAGACAGGCCTGGTCCCGGCCGACCCGGACGCCGCCGCCCGAGGCTCACTGGCGGTGGCGGCGGCAAAGGCCTTCGGCAGCGAGGTGGCGGTGGAGGCCGGCAGCGAGCTGTTCACCTTGTGCGGCACCAGCGCGACAGCGGCGAAGTACGACCTGGACCGTCATTGGCGCAACGCCCGAACCCACAGCGTCCACGACCCGATCGACTGGAAATACCACCACTTGGCCGCCTATGACCTGGCCGGCGTCCAGCCTCCGAACCACGGTCAGCTCTGACCGGTGCTCCCGGCCGCTCTCCCCGACGTGCGCGGTCCGGCCTTGCGGAGTTCCCGCTCGGACCGAGCGGCAGGCGAGGATCAGTCCACGGGGTGAATCAAGATCGCCGCGACGTTGCCCACGTTGACGCCCTTCGCCGAGCACGCCTTCGTGGCGCCGGCGACGAAGATCGACTTGGTCTCGTCGGGCGGGTACACGCGATACCCGCGTACGCTCACCGGCTTGCATTTGCCGGCCGGGAACATCCCGACGTCGTGGGTGGCGAGAATCGCGTACGCGACGTCGCCCGGCGCCAGGGTCACCGTCACCTTCGGATTGAACGTGGCGCGGTCGAACGCGTCACCGACCTGGTGCCCGTCGTCCCCCGCCACCACGGACACGCCCGGGTAGCCGTGGAGCGTGCAGGCTCGATCGGCGACGTTCGTGAGGTACAGCGGCTGGAACTTGGTGTCGGTGGAGCCCCCGCGCCGGCCGAGCGTCAGCTTGAGGTCTCCGGTGTGGCAGCGGGGCGTAGCAGTCCCCGCCGCGCCCCCGCTGCTCTTCGTGCCGGTCGGCGTCCCGGTTTTCGCCGGGCCGGACGGCGTGCCGGTGTCCACCGGGCCGGCGGAGGCGCTCGCTGCGGACGTCGGGGCAGCGGGCGCGGTCGTGGGTGTGGATGTGGGTGTGGCTGTGCTGTGCGATGAGGTCGTGCAGCCGGCGACGAACACGGCCGGCACGGCCAGCAGAAGCAGCAGTGGTCTCATACCTCCGTGATATCCCCGGTGGGTGTGCCGAACATCACGGATTCGTGCCTGCCTAACCCCGCGGCGTGATCGAGTGCGCTTTCTGATGGGTGCCATCGAACTGGTCGGATCCACGGCGAAGGCTCCCAGCTGGTAACTCTGCGGGAGCCATGTTCGGCGAGCGCTAGCATGCGCGGAATGCGACGCATCATGGTGTATGGGGTCTCCGGTGCGGGCAAATCGACACTCGCGGAGCGGATCGGCGAGCGGCTGGGGGTGCCGTACCACCCGATTGACGACCTGACCTGGGAGCCGGGCTGGGTCGAGGTGCCGGATGAGATTCAGCGGGCGCGGATAACCGCGATCTGCGACGGCGACGCGTGGGTAATCGATGCCGGGTACGGCCGGTGGGTGGACATACCGATGGCGCGGGTGGACCTGATCGTGGGGCTGGACTTTCCGCGTTGGGTCAGCCTCGGGCGGCTCCTGCGCCGCTCGGTGATCAGGATCGTTACCCACGAGCCCATTTGTAACGGCAACTACGAGTCGATCCGCAAGACCCTGTTCGCTTCCGATTCGATCTTGCGGTGGCACTTCCGGAAGTTCAAGCACAACCAGCGCCGGATGCGGGCGTGGCATGCCGACCCCGGAAAGCCGCCGGTGGTGCTGCTGACCTCGCCGGCGGGCGTTGAGCGGTGGTGGAGCGGCGTCGGCAACGTCTCAGCGTGACGTCGATTGTCACCGGACACCCCTGACAGGAGATGTCGGATCGATGCCGCCCGACGGCCGCCCTTCGAGGGGATGACCCTGCGCCTGTTCGACCCGCAGGAAAGGGTCTGGCGGATCTGGTGGACATCCAGCCGCTACTCGGGCGCGCTCGAACCACCGGTCGTCGGCCGATTCGAGGAGGACGGCGTGGGCCGGTTCTACTGCGACGACGTCGTCAACGGTATCCCGGTCAAGGTGCGGTTCGAGTGGTCGGACACGACGACCGAGACTCCGAAGTGGAATCAGGCGTTCTCGTTCGACGACGGGCAGACCTGGAAACCGAACTGGTACAACCGGTTCATCCGACTGTCCCACTAGGACGAACGGTCCGAGGGAGCGGGCCAGGCCGGGCCCGGTGACCGGCGTCCCGGCCCGATCAGGGCCGGGGTGCGGCATGGCGGAAGTGTCGCTCGGCGCCGGCCAGGTCGCCGTGGCGCTGGAGCAGGACCCCGAGGTTGTGATGGGCGTGCGTGTCGCCGACCTCTGCGCCGGCGCGCAGGGAAGGGTCGAGGCTCTCGTTCCATCGCCAGCAGGCCAGTACCGCCGCGGCCAGCTCGTTGCCCGCCGCATTGGCGCGTTCGAGTGCTTCGCCGGGTCTGACATCCGGCTCAGCCGCTGGCGGTCCCGGCGATGGCTGCGAGGGCGGTGAGGTAACGATCGGAAACGAAGACCTTGGTGATTCGGCGAAGCTTGTAGCCGGACGGCCGCTTGCACCAGGTGGCGTTCGGACGAACCTCCTGCAGCCACAGCCACCCTCTGGTGATCTCGGCGGCAACACCTATCCACGCCATCTGCGAGACTGAGCTGTGGGGCAAGCTTCGCCATCGGGTCGGTGTGGCTCCCGGCAGCGTGAAGGTCAGAATGGGTCGTTTACGCCTACCTCGTGCATGTTGCCGTCGGGGCCCATGCGGTACATGCGCGGCGGCGCCATGCGGCTCATCACCTCCCGCATGATGGCGTCACGTTCCTGCTGCTCGCGGCCGGTCGGATCCGCGACGCTGAACCCGTGGAGCGAGATCGTGTCGGCGTCGACATCGTCTGGCTCCGAGCGGCCTTCAATGACAAAGCCGAACAGGGCGCGCAACGCCGCCTCGCCGAGATCCAGCGGATGAAACGGCAACGGGTACGGCCCTTGGCCGGGGAACAACGACGTGACGGGGTGCTCTCCCGCCCAGTACGGACGCTCGAACGGAAGAGGCTCGCCAACGTCCTCCACGACCCCGGTGTCCGGTGACACGCTCAGCGAGCGAATCAGCTGCCCGTCTTCCCACACGGCGAACGTGAGCGCGTCAATGACGGAGTGCATCGAATGCCACAGGATCCGCCGGCCGGCTGCCTCCGCGAGCACCTGTTCGGGCAACTCGGGCGGAGTCTCCGCGACAAGTCGCCTGTCGCACAGCAGGACGGCACCGGGCAGCACGACCGCGAAGGCGACGTCGTCGGGCGGGAAGCAGTCCTCGAGCAGCGTCCCGCCGCGGATCGGCGTCACCTGATATCCGGGGGACAGCCGGCGCACGACAGCTTCGGCCTCACCGGCACCGGGTTCTACGCCCCCGCCGGTCAGCAGCGCCGGCTGTGGCCGACCGGCCTCCCTGAGTGCCGTCGGCAGATCCTTATCGGCGAACGCCAGCAACGCCGTCTTCGCACCCAACTGAACCCCTGCCCTCCGCGGTCGAGCCGCCGAGATGCTAACCGACCATGGCGGCTGGCGTAGACCCAGCCGACGCCGGCTGAGCGCTGGGGCTCGGAAGACCGGCTGGCTGGCCTGGGTCTGGGGTTTGGGGCGGGCCCGCCCGGCGGGGGCGCGCGGAGGGTGAGGCCCGCCTGGCGGGACTGAGTGCCAGGTAACCGGCGTAGGGCGTACCGGAAAAGGAGCGTTGGGAAACAGCCCCGCCGCGAGCGACGAGGCTGTTTCGGTTTTTAGGTCAGGGCGCAGGGTGCGCCGTTCAGGGTGGCCTGGGTGGGTGGGGCGTTGCTGGTGCGGTAAGTGCCCAGCAGGCCTGGGGTGACGCTGCCGTTGGCGGGGATTTTCTTGTTCCAACCCGCCGGGGTCAACGTCAGCGTGGTGGCGGACTGGGTGAAGCTGGCGTTCCAGGCCTGGGTCACTCGCTGGTCGCCGCCGAAGGTCAGGACCAAGGTCCAGCCGTTCATGGCGATGGAGCTGGTTACCGTTACGTCGGCTACGAAGCCGGTCGACCACTGTGACGTGTTCACGTAGGTCACTCGGCAGGTGGGAGCCGGTGGCGGCGTCGTGGGGGTCGTGGGGGGCGCGGTCACGATGTTCGACGCGGCCGACAGGTTGCCGGCGGCGTCGGTGGCTCGGACGTACCAGCTGCCCAGCGATGAGGCCGCCGGTGGGACGGTCACGGCCGTGCTCGTCGTCGTGCCTACCAGGGTGGAGATGTAGAGGCCGTCGAAGCGGTAGACGTTGTAGCCGGTTACCGCCACGTCGTCGGTGGAACCGGTCCAGGTCAGGTTTACGCCGGTGGTGGTTACGGCGGCTATGGCCAGGGCGGTGGGCGCGGTCGGCGGGGTGCGGTCGCCGGCGGTGTCCGAGGCGGGGGTCACCACGCCGCTCACGTAGGCGCTCGTGCCGCTGTGGCCCAGAGTGTCGCGGGTGGACACCGAGAACGAGTACTGCCTGGTGGGGGCGATGTTGGCGGTGATCGTCACGGTGGTGACGTTGCCTACCTGCTGCATCCAGTAGATGTCGTTGAACGCCTGGGTGTAGCTGATGTTGTAGCCCTCGATCTGGGCGCTGGTGGGCGCCGGCGCCGTCCAGGCGAGGGTGACCGAGCTGGTGGTTACGGCGACCACGTGCAGGTCGATGGGGGCGTTCGGCAGCGACGGGGACGTGCCGATGGTGGGGGTGGCGGCGAGCGTGACGGTGCTCGCCGCCACGCCGGGCGGGGCCGACATGAGGACCACGGCGGCGGCGACGGTCGTGGCGGCGAGGAGCGTCGCGGCCACGAGCTTGGGACGGTTCGACATGCCTCGACGGTCCGGCAGGGCTTAGACGCCTGTCAATGCGTACTGGCGGGTACCTGTCAGCCGG
This sequence comes from Paractinoplanes tereljensis, assembly GCF_016862435.1. Lineage (GTDB taxonomy): Bacteria > Actinomycetota > Actinomycetes > Mycobacteriales > Micromonosporaceae > Actinoplanes > Actinoplanes tereljensis. The sequence goes on along the minus strand of NZ_BOMY01000034.1, from coordinate 41,576 downwards.
TGTAGCGGAACGACGCGAACACCACCTCGTGGCTCGGCTCGAAGCCCAGCCGTTCGTAGAGTCGCAGGGCCCGGTCGTTGTCGGCCGCCGCGTGCAGGAACGGCAGCTCGCCGCGCGCGAGGATGCCGTTCGCCACCGCCAGGGTGAGCCGGGCGCCGAGGCCGCGGCCCTGGTAGTCGGGGTCGGTGCAGACCGCGCTGATCTCGGTCCAGCCGGGCAGCCGGAACCGCTCGCCGGCCATCGCGACCAGCCGGCCGTCGATCCGGATGCCCAGGTAACGCCCGAGGGCGATGGTGCGCTTGCGGAACGGGCCGGGTTTGGCCCGCTCGACCAGGTCGAGGACCTCGGGAACATCCGTTTCGGTCAGCACGACGGCGTCGGGGTCGGCGACGCCGGTCATGCTCTGGCCGATCATCTGGATGCCGGGCACGGCGGCCTCGGCCTGCCAGCCGGGGCCGGCGGACAGCGCCGGACCGGTCAGCAGGGCCTCGCTGGTCAGCGTGGCCAGGTCGCGCCAGGCGGCCGGGTCGGCCGGGTCGGCAAGCCCGGCGAACGGTGAGATGTCGGAGGAGTAGCGGGCGGCGTCACCGGACGCCTCGGCATAGCAGGCCTGCGGCCCGGAGAGGGCGGCCCACACGGGATTCGAGAGCACGTCCTCGACCCTGCCCCTCGCGGGGCGCCGCCGCTAGTGAATATCCGTCAAAACTACTCAGACGAGCTCTGGTACGGCGTTCGCGAGCTCGACGATCTCGGCCGGCCAGACCGGCTTGGCGAACAGGTAGCCCTGCGCGTACGGGCAGCCCATCCGGGTCAGGGCGGCCCGCTGGCCGGCGTCCTCGACGCCCTCGGCGATCACCTTGAGCTCCAGATTGCGGGCCAGCGCCACGATCGAGTCGACCATGGTGTGCTGCTGCTCGCTGGACAGGATGTCGTCGATGAACGACTTGTCGAGCTTCAGCACGTCGACCGGCATCTGCCGCAGGTAGCTCAGCGACGAGTACCCGGTGCCGAAGTCGTCGATCGCGATCCGGACGCCCAGGGCCCGCAGCACCCGCAGGTCGGCCCAGACCTGCTCGGCGTCGCGCAGCACCAGGCTCTCGGTGATCTCCAGCAGCAGCCACTCCGGGCGCGCCCCGGACGTCTCGATGGCCTCCCGGACCCGCTGGACGAAGCCGGGCGTGCGGAACTGCCGGGCCGACACGTTGACGCTCACGTATCGCAGCGACATCGCCGGGTCGTCGGCCTTCCACCGGGCGAACTGGCCGAGGGCCTCGTTCAGCACCCAGTCGCCGATCGCCACGATCGCGCCGCTCTCCTCGGCCACCTCGATGAAGTGGTACGGGCCGAGCAGCCCGCGGACCGGGTGCTCCCAGCGGACCAGCGCCTCGACGCCGGCGATCAGGCCGGTGCCCAGGTCGACGATCGGCTGGTACATGACCCGGAACTGCTCGGAGTCGATCGCCTCGTGCAGTGCGGCCCGCACCTCGAGCCGCTGGTTCATCGCGGTGTGCAGCTCCGGCTGGTAGCGCTGGAAGGTGCCCTTCGCGCCACCCTTGGCCTGGTAGAGCGCCAGGTCGGCGTGCCGCAGCAGCTCGGTGGCGCTGTCCGCGTCGGTGCTGGCGGCCACGCCTACGCTGGCCGCGCCGCTGACGATGTGGCTACCGCCCAGGCCGTCGCTGACCTCGAACGGGACCGCCAGGGACGCCACGATGCGGGCGGCGACGGCGTCGGCCGCGGCCGCGTCCGGACAACCCTCCAGGAGTACGGCGAACTCGTCGCCACCCATCCGGGCCGACAGCGCGTGCTCGCCGACCACGTCGGTGATCCGCGAGCCCACGGTGACCAGCAGCTCGTCGCCGACGGCGTGCCCGAGGGTGTCGTTGACCTCCTTGAAGTCGTCGAGGTCGACGAACAGCACGCTGAGGTTGCCGCCGCCCGGCCCGGCGGCGACGAACGCCTGCTCGAGCCGGTTGCGGAACATCACCCGGTTGGCCAGCCCGGTGAGGCCGTCGTGGAACGCCAGGTGGGACAGGTCGTCCTCGAGCCGGCGGCGCTCGGTGACGTCGCCGAGGGTCAGCACCAGGCCGCCCACGGTCGGGTCGTCGCGCAGGTCCCGGCCGTCGACCTCGACCTTGATGAGCTGCCCGTCGGCGCGCAGCACGGTCAGGTCCGGGGCGTTCTGGGTGCCCCGGCCGCCGCGTACGGCGGTCAGGATGTGCTGCATGGTCTGGTGGTGGCTGACCGCGACCAGTGCGGTCAGCGGGGTGCCGGCCAGGTCCTCGTGGCCGAGGACGCCGGCCGCGGACGGGCTGGCGTACCGGATGTGGTCGTCGTCGGTGACGATCAGGATCACGTCGGACGAGTTCTGGATCAGGGTCCGGAACCAGGCCTCGCTGTCCCGGCGGTTGACCTCGCCGCTCAGCGCGATCCGCTCGAGGACGACCTCGACCTGCGCGGTCAGCGCGGCGAAGGTGTCCACCATGTCGCGCAGTACCGGGCCGGGCGCGGCCAGGATGCCGAGCAGCTGCCGCGACGGCGTGCCGGGCAGCCGCAGGGTGCCGATCAGGAACGTGTCGTAGCCGTCGGTGGGGACCCCGTCCGGAACCTGGTCGGCGCCGACCACCCGGACCCCGCTGTTCTCCGGCGTCTCGGTGGCCTCGATGATCTGGTGCAGCTCGTACGGGGTGTCCGTGGGCATCAGGGTGCCGATGGCGTCGGCGGTCGCCTGCAGCGCGTCGTCGACGGTGGCCGCCGCGAACAGCTTGTCGCCGGCCTGGCGCAGCGCCCGCTCCCGGGCCCGGGCCCGCCGCTGGTCCACGGCGAGGCCGTTGACCCGGGCGATGACCAGCACGAACATGAGCGCGGCGGCGGCCGCGATGACCGGCGCGTCGACCACGCCGTCGCGGGCGTTCTCCACGTCGGCGCCGCGGATCCACTCCAGGTAGAGCGCGACCGGGGCGATCAGGGCGGCCGAGGCCATCGGGATGATCCGGTGCGGGGTCTCGTGCCCGCTGCTGATGGACGGCTCGGTGAGCTTGCGCATCGACGGCATCAGGGCCGTGTAGCCCATCACCGCGTAGAAGACGATCCAGCCCAGATCGACCGGGCCGCCGAGGGTCCAGTCGCTGTTGAGCTGCGACTGGCCGTACAGGATGTCGGAGACCAGCAGGCCGACCATGGCGACGGCGATCGCGGTGAGCGCCCGCGGCCGCCGGCCCGGGATGGTGAACAGCCGCAGGGTCATCGCCAGCGCCAGCACGTCGCCGAGCGGGTAGCCGACCGAGACCAGCTTCTCCAGCAGGGACAGGTCGTGCGAGCGGGTGAACGGCGCGATCCAGTAGATCCAGGACAGCAGGCCGAGCCCGACCGTCGGGACCAGCGCGTCGAGCAGCGCGGCGCGGTTGGACACGCCGCCCGAGCGGTACCGGACGAACATGATGAAACCCGCTGTGATCAGCGGATAGACCAGCAGATAGAGCACATCGGCGATGCCCGGGAAGGCCGGTACCCGGCCCAGAGCGAGGATCAGGTTGTACGCGTTGTCGCCGGTGTTGAAGGTGACCAGGGCGACCGCGATCAGGTACCAGGCCAGCCGGTGGTCCGGCTTGTTGAGGCGTACGCCCACCACGATCATCGCCGCGCTGGAGTAGCCCAGCGCCGCCCACGTGTACAGGTGGCTGCCCGGGAACGTGTAGTAGACGGCGGTGAGTACCACGATCCACGCGGCGAAACACGCCCGTGCGACTCGCGTCGTCATCGCTCTCCGATCAGGCCCGGGACGGCAGTGTTGCCCTCAGACGTTTGATCGGGCGTGCCGCCATCGGCTTGAGTGCTTTGCGGTTTCACCGTCGTACGATTCGCCGGAACTTTCCGCCCCGGTGGGGCGACTGTTGTCAGGTCAGCTCCGATGGTGAAGGTGGTCGCAGGGTGCGTTTCGGTTCGCGTGTGGTCACGGTGGGTGCCGTAGCAGGAGTAGCGGTGCTGGGGCTGGCGGGCCCGGCGCTGGCTCATGTCGAGGTGAGCGCGGACAAGACGACCGCGGGCGCGGAGAATGTGACGCTGACCTTCAACGGGGAGGCGGAGAGCTCCGACGCCGGCATCGAGTCCGAGCGGGTGGTGCTGCCGACCGGGATCGCGCCGTCCGGCGTCACCCTGGTCAAGGCCCCGGCCGGCTGGACGTTCACGGCCACCGCGGACGGGTTCACGGTCGGTGGCAAGGCGCTGAAGGTGGGCGTCGACGCGGTCTGGAAGGTCAGGATCGCGAAGCTGCCGGACGGTGAGACCCGGCTGTCGTTCAAGACCCTGGAGACGTACTCCGACGGCGAGGTCGTCCGCTGGATCGAGATCCAGGAGCAGGGCAAGGACGAGCCGGACAATCCGGCGCCGCTGGTAACGCTGAAGCCCGGCCCGTCGACGGCCGCCACCACTCCTTCGGTCGCGCCGTCCTCGGTCGCGCCGCCTTCGGTTGCGCCGTCCTCGGCCGCCCCGGTGGTCGCTGAGCCGGCCGCCGACGACAGCGGAAGCTCCTCCTGGTGGATCTGGGTGGTCATCGCGGTCGTGCTGGCCGCCGTCGCCGGGTTCGTGGTGCTGCGGCGCGGCCGGTCGGGATCGAGCGACGTCAATTCTTAACCTGTAGTGAACGTACCGTCCGGGCGTGCTTGTCCGTCTTTGCCGACGATGCAGGCATGTCCGTTCGGCGTGTTTCGGTCGCTGCGGCGACCCTCGCTCTGGTCGCGGCCGGCCTGTCGGTGACCCCGGCTGCCCAGGCTGCCACCACCGTCCCCCGCTTCGACCACATCGTCCTGGTGATGTTCGAGAACAAGGCGACCTCGCAGATCACCGCGTCCAGTGCCCCCTACTTCAAGTCCCTGGCCGCGCAGGGGGCGAGTTTCTCCCAGTCGTACGCGATCACCCACCCGAGCCAGCCGAACTACATCGCGCTGTTCTCCGGCGCCACCCAGGGCGTCACCAACGACGACTGCCCGAAGACCTTCACCGGCAACAACCTCGGCGCCCAGCTGATCACCGCCGGGCTGAGCTTCAAGGGTTACTCCGAGTCGATGCCGTCGAACGGTTACACCGGCTGCTCCAGCGGCACCTACCGGCGCAAGCACAACAGCTGGGTCGACTTCTCCAACGTGCCGGCCGCCAGCAACCTGACCTGGTCGAGCTTCCCGGCTGATTACGCCGCGCTGCCCACCGTCGCGTTCGTCACCCCGAACATGTGCAACGACATGCACGACTGCAGCGTCGGCACCGGCAACACCTGGTTGCAGAACAACCTCGACGGGTACGCCCAATGGGCCAAGAACAACAACAGCCTGCTGATCGTGAATTTCGACGAGGACAACTCGCTGTCGCTCAACCACATCTACACGACGTTCGTCGGCGCCCACGTCAAGACCGGCACCTACTCCACGAAGATCACCCACTACACGGTGCTGCGGACCATCGAAACCGCGTACGGCCTGACCGCCCTCGGCGGCGCCGCCGGCGCGACCCCGATCACCGACGTGTGGAACTGACGCTTAGATGTACCTCGCCTCGGTGGACCGCCGCACGCCGTCCACTCGGACAAAAGCCGCTAAAGTCGCGGCGAACGTCCTGGCGCTGGGCACGGTCAGCCTGGTCACGGACGTGTCGAGTGAGATGGTCACCGCGGTCCTCCCGCTCTACCTGGTAGTCGGTCTGGGCCTCGGCCCGGCGGTGTTCGGCCTGGTGGACGGCCTCTACACCGGGGCAACCGCACTGCTGCGCCTGGCCGGCGGCTATCTGGCCGACCGGGCGCAGCGCCGCAAACTGGTGGCCGGCCTCGGCTACGGCATCTCGGCCGCAGCCAAGGCCGCCCTGCTGCTGGCCGGCAGCTCCCTGCCCGGCATCGGCGCCGCGATCATCGCCGACCGAGCCGGCAAGGGCTTGCGCACCGCCCCACGCGACGCCCTGATCACCCTGTCGACGCCACCGTCGGCGCTGGGGCGGGCGTTCGGCGTGCATCGTGCGATGGACAGCGCGGGCGCTTTCGCCGGCCCGCTGGTGGCCCTGGCCGTGCTGGCCGGTTCCGGCCAGGCGTTCGACGCGGTCTTCGTAGTGAGCGGCTGCATAGCCACCATCGGCGTCCTGATCCTGATCCTGTTCGTCCGCGACCAGCGTGCCCCTCTGACGGAGGGCGGTGCTGCCGCTGCTCGGCCGGGGGCGGTGACTCCGCGCCGGGCCGCTGCGCTGATCAAGGACGGCCGGGTGCGGGCCCTGCTGGCCGGGGCCATCCTGCTCGGCCTCAGCACCATCGGCGACGGCTTCGTCTATCTGCTGCTGCAGCGCCGCGAGGACATCGCCACCGGCTGGTTCCCGCTGCTCGCGGTCGGCACCAGCCTCGCCTACCTGGTCCTCGCGGTCCCGCTCGGCGCCCTCGCCGACCGGGCCGGCCGGACCCGGGTCTTCCTCGGCGGCTACGCCGCCCTGCTGCTCGTCTACCTGATCCTGGCGACGTCGTGGTCCGGCTCCGGCGCGCTGGTCACGGTGCTTCTTCTGTACGGCGTTTTCTACGCGGCCACCGACGGCGTGCTGATGGCCGTGGCCGGTCCGCTGCTCCCGCCCGAACTTCGCACCACCGGCCTCGCCCTGATCCAGACCGGCCAGGCCCTCGCCTACCTGGTCTCGTCGGTGCTGTTCGGCCTGGCCTGGCAGTGGTTCGGCGCGGCCGGGGCGATCCGCGCGGTGCTCGCCGCCGCCACCCTGACCCTGGCCGGCTCCGCGACCCTGCTGCTGCGCACCCACCGAGCGACCCGATGAGCGCCCCACACGTTGACAGTCAACACGACATCAACACGTCAACACGTGATGCAGCCGTCAATGTTGATTCAGTCAACATGAGCCCGCCCGACGCCGATGCAACCAACGCGAGCCCGCCTGGAGCCGATGCAACCAACGCGAGCCCGCGCGGTGACGAAGTTGGCATGAGCCTACGCGGGCGCGTTCTGCTCGCGGCCGGCCTCACCGCAACCCTGCTCGCGGGGGCCGTCGCCTACGTGATCGTTGCCGGGAACCGCGATAAAGCTCCGGCTGTGGCCGCGAGCGTCGTCGACGCCGGGCCGGGGGAGCGCCTGCTCTTCCGCAGCACGGCGTCCGGCAGCTACGGCCGGGTGGCGACGGTGCCGCGCGCCGACGCGGCCGGCCCCCGCGCGGTGTCGGGACTGGCGTGCGACCGGGTTTACGCGGCCGCCGGAGCAGCCCTGTGCCTGCGGCCGGACGGCCCGCTCGCCACCTACCAGCTCGCCGTGCTCGACCGGCATCTCGCGGTCAAGGACACCTATCCGCTGGTCGGCGTGCCCAACCGGGCCCGCGTCGCGCCGAGCGGGCACGTGCTGACCTGGACCGTCTTCGTGACGGGAGACAGCTACAACGGCGGGAAGTTCTCCACCCGGGTCGGCATGCTGAACACCGCCACCGGTGAGACCGTCGACTCCCTGGAGAGCTTCGCGGTGACCCGGGACGGGCGGCCCTACCGCAACGTCGACCTCAACTTCTGGGGTGTCACCTTCGACGACGACCGGCATTTCTACGCGACCATGTCGACCGCCGGCCGGCGTTATCTGGTCGCCGGGGACGTGACCGCGCAGACCGTGCGCACCCTCGCCGTCAACGTCGAGTGCCCGTCGCTGTCGCCGGACGGCACCCGGATCGCCTTCAAGGAGGCGGTCGGCGGCAACCCGGCCAAGGGCTGGCGGCTCAGCGTGCTCGACCTGGCCACCCTGCGCCGCACCCGGCTGGCCGAGACCCGCAGCGTGGACGACCAGGCGGCCTGGTTCGACGACCGCACCGTGATGTACGCCGTACGCCGCGGCCCGAAGGCCGCGGACGTCTGGGTGGTGCCGGCCGGCGGCGGCGGGGCGCCACAACTGCTGATCCCCGACGCCGAGTCACCGGCCGCCCTCTGGAACTCCGCTCAGTAACCGGTTCCGGCGTCGAAGCCCAGGCCGAACACGACGCTGGTCACGACGATCGCGATGGCCATCGCCGCGCCGACGAAGACCGCGCCGGCCAGCAGGAACAACAGCGTGGTGCGGGCGATGCCGCCGAGACCGGTGGCGACCGACTTGCCCAGGCTGGGCTGTTCCCAGCTGATCGGGGCGTAGGACCGGCGTGGCTCGTAAGCGACCGGCTCGGTGGTGGGTTCCGGGCCGGCGGGGGCCTGCTCGGGGTGGGTGGGGACTACCTGGATCGGCCGCTGTGCGGACCGGCTGCCCTGCAACAACATGATGTCGCCTCCTCTGGCTCCAACACGTTCTGTATATGAATCATGCTCCGCCATAGACGCTGCGTAATCGGCCGTATGGCCTAACCTTTTTACTGGGATAAGGTGTATTTTGCCGGTAAAACTCCGGCGACGGCGGCGAGCAGCTCAGCCGCGGTGAACGGCTTCCGCAGCACCGGCTCCGCCGTGTCGACCTCGTGGTAACCGGACATGAACAGCACCGGCAGGCCGGGGTGCACGGCGCGGAGCCGCTCGGCGACGGCCGGGCCCGATCCGTCGCGCAGTTCGACGTCGCTGATCAGCAGGGCCACGTCGAGGTCGGTACCGGGATCCCGGCTCGCCGCGACCGTCCGGTAACCGTGTTCCCGCAGGATGCGGACGACCAGGTCGCGCACCGCGTCCTCGTCCTCGATGACCGCCACCAGCTCGCCGTGCCCCAGGTGGTCCTCGTCCGGTCCGGGGCAGGTCGGCGGGTCGGCGGGGTCGTTCGCCAGCGGCAGCAGGATCCGGAACGTGGTGCCGATCCCGGGGGTCGAGTCGACCCCGATGTGGCCGCCGACCTCCTCGATGATGCCGTGCACGGTGGACAGCCCCAGGCCGGTGCCGCGGTCGGCCGGCTTGGTGGTGAAGAACGGCTCGAACAGGCGGTCGCGTACCTCGGCGGTCATCCCGGTGCCGGTGTCGCTGACCTCGAGGCGGGCGTACCGGCCCGGCGGAAGCGGCCCGTCCGCGCAGATCTCGGCGAGTTCCGTCGCCAGCATCACCACGCCGCCGTCCGGCATCGCGTCGCGGGCGTTGATGACCAGGTTGAGCAGGATCTGGTCGAGCCGGCCGCGGTTGGCCAGCACCGGGATCCGGCCCGCGCACGGCCGGCAGACCAGCTCGATCTGGGCGCCGATGGTGCGGCTCAGCAGCTCGCCGGCCTCGGTGACCACCTCGTTGAGCTCGACCACCGCCACCTGGGTGGGTTCCCGCTTGGCGAACAGCAGCAGCTGGCCGGTCAGCGACCGGGCCCGGTCAGCCGCGTCCCGGATCCGGGCGAGGTCGTGGGCGCCCTCGCCGCTGACCTCCTCGGCCAGGAAGTCGGCGTAGTTGAGAATGATGGCCAGCAGGTTGTTGAAGTCGTGCGCGATGCCGCCGGCCAGCTGGCCGAGGCCGGCCAGCCGGGCCGCCCGCGCGGACTCGGTCTCGCGCCGCTTCTGGTCGGTGATGTCCCGTTCGGTGGCGGCGACCGCCACCACCCGGCCGTGTTCGTCGCGGATCGGCGAGACCAGCACCGATACGAGCACCGCGGTGCCGTCCCGGTGGGCCCGGGGCACCTCGTCCAGCTGAACGTGCTGCCCGGCGGCGAGTTTGGCCAGGGACGCGTCGAGGGCAGCGACCCGGCCGGGCAGGATGAACTCGGACAGGTGCCGCCCGAGGGCCTCGCCGGCCGAGTACCCGTAGATGCGTTCCGCGCCGGCGTTCCACAGCGTGATCGTGCCGTCGAGCGTGCTCGCGATGATCGCGTCGGAGGACTGCTCGACGATCGCGGCCAGCATCTCCGCCGGAAGCTTCACCACCGCGACCTTTCCACCTGGACCGGACAGCGTGACGGTAGTCCCGTCGCGCGGCGGCCATACCGGGGTTGCGGTTAGTTCAGACGTCAGACTTCAGGCCGACGAACAAAGCGAGGTGTACGGCGGCGGTGGTCCGGGCGGTGTCACCGGTGGCGAGCAGGTCGAGCAGCGCGCCCCGGAGCACGGCCAGCACCGCGGTCCGGCGGGCCGGGTCGGCGGACGGATCGGCCCGCTCCAGGACGGCCAGCCAGTCGGCCACCGTCGCGCGGGCGAAACCGGTCCAGGGACCCGCGTCGCCGTCGACCGTGCTCCGCGCGTACGCCTCAAGCCAGAGACGCAACAGCGGAGCGTGCGCCGGGTCGGAAAGCCATCCCCAGACGGCCTGAGCGGCGGCCGGCAGGCCGTCCGGCGCGCCGAGCGAGGCGAGCAGCGCCAGTTCGTCGGCCCGGGCCCGGGCGAGCAGCGCCCGGATCAGCTCCTCCTTGCTGCCGAACAGGAACAGCAGGACCCGCGGGCTGGATCCGATCGCGGCGGCCAGAGGCCGCAGGGAAAGGCCGGAAAGGCCATGATCGCGGACGTACGCGTACGCGAGCTCGAGAAGTTCCGCACGCCGTCCGTCCGCCATGCGGGCTAGTATGCCTGACTGAAACAGTCGTTTCAGTAGGGAGGTAGTAATGATCCGGGAACTGGGCCGGCCGGGGGATCTCGGCTGGGTGATCAAGGCGCACGGCGAGATCTACGCCCGGGAGTACGGCTGGGACACCAGTTTCGAGGCGATGGTGGCCCGGATCGTCGCGGATTTCGCGGCCGGCCATGATCCGGCCCGGGAGGCGGCCTGGATCGCGGAGCTCGACAACCACCGGGTCGGCTCGGTGTTCTGCGTCGACGGCGGCTCGCAGACCGCCGTGCTGCGCGTCCTGATCCTCGACCCGGCCGCGCGGGGGACCGGCCTGGGCGGCCGCCTGGTCGACACGTGTGTCGGCTATGCGAGAAATGTCGGCTACAAAAGGATGACGCTGTGGACGACCGACGGGCTGGACGCGGCGCGGAACCTCTACCTGCGCCGCGGGTTCCGGCTCACCGGCGAGGAACCGCAGCGCCGCTTCGGAGCTGACCTGGTCGGCCAGACCTACGAGCTGGCCCTGGTTGACTGAGCGCATGCCGTTTGTCTCCACCGGGGCACTGCCCGAGCCCGACCTCGTCCGGCGGGCCGTCGACGAGGCCTACGACCTCTTCAAGGGGGTGGACACCGGCCGCCCGTCGACCACCTACCCGGCTCTCGCCGACGTGCCGGCCCACCTGTTCGGGCTGTGCGCGGCCGGGGTGAGCGGCCTGCGCTACGAGGCCGGCGACGCCGATCACGGGTTCGCGATGATGAGCGTGGCCAAGCCGTTCGTGTTCGCGCTGGTCTGCGAGGCCCTCGGGGCCGGCCTGCTGCGTGAGCGGCTCGGCGTCAACGCGACCGGCCTGCCGTTCAACTCGCTCGCCGCGGTCGAGCGCGGGCCGGGCGGCCGCACCAACCCGATGGTCAACTCGGGCGCGATCGGCACGGTCAGCCTGGCCCCCGGCGCGGACGTCGAGCAGAAGTGGGCGTTCGTGCGGGCCGGCCTGTCCCGGTTCGCCGGCCGCGAGCTGCTCCTCGACGAGGAGATCTTCCCGTCGGTGGCGGCCACCAACCACCGCAACCGGGCCCTGGCCAACCTACTGGCGACCTACGGTGAGCTGGGCTGCGACCCGGCCGACGCGGTCGACCTCTACACCCGGCAGAGCTGCCTGCGGGTCACCGCGACCGACCTGGCCTCGATGGGTGCGGTGCTGGCCAACGGCGGGGTGCACCCGCGCACCGGGGAACGCCTGGTCGCGGCGCCGGTCTGCCATTACACCCTGGCGGTGATGGCGACGGCCGGTCTCTACGAGACCTCCGGCGACTGGCTGTACGACGTCGGGGTGCCCGGCAAGAGCGGCATCGGCGGCGGCATCGTGGTGGTGTCGCCGGGCAAGGGCGCCCTGGCCGCGTTCTCCCCGCCGCTCGACGAGTACGGCAACAGCGTGCGCGGCCAGCTCGCGGCCGGCCACCTGTCCCAGCGTCTGGGCCTCACTCTGTTCGCGTCAGAACCCTCAGCCCGCTAGGGCGTCGACCAGGCGCCGGGCCGACCCGGCCAGGTTCCATCGCTCGGCCAGCGCGAGCAGCGCGTCCGGGTCCTTCGGCGCCCGGGGGAGCGCCGGGTCGAAGTCGGGCAGTTTCACGTCCAGCGCGACCTTGCACACCGGCAACGCCTTGGCCAGGTAGTCGGTGGCGGCGGCCAGCTTGGTGCGCACCCCCGGCGCGAAACCGGCGTCCGGGTCGTCGAGGGCGGCCAGGATCTCCTCGACCCCGCCGTAGCGCATGATCAGCCGGGCCGCGGTCTTCTCGCCGACGCCCGGCACGCCCGGCAGCCCGTCGCTCGCGTCACCGCGCATGGCGGCGAAATCCGCGTACCACCGGGCCGGTACCCCGTACTTCTGCTCGACCAGGGCGTTGTCGGCGTCCTCCAGCTTGGCCACACCCCGCCCGCAGTACAGCAGGCGGGTGCCGCGCGCGTCGTCGACCAGCTGGAACAGGTCCCGGTCGCCGGAGACCACCTCGACCGGCCCCGGCTGGGTCGCGGCGAGCGTGCCGAGGACATCGTCGGCCTCGTAGCCGTCGACGCCGAAGGCCGGGATGCCGATCGCGGCGAGGGCTTCGAGAAGAATGGGGATCTGCGGCTTCAGGGCGGCCGGCACCTCTTCGACGTCGCCGTGCGCGACCCGGTGCTTCTTGTAGGACGGCACCAGCGCCACCCGCCAGGCCGGCCGCCAGCTGGCGTCGAGCGCACACACCAGACGGTCGGGGTGCCGGGTGCGGATCAGCTGGGCGAGCATGTCGAGGAACCCGCGGATCGCGTTGACCGGTTCGCCGGCGGAGGTCTGCGCCGCCTTCTCCGGAATGCCGTGAAAGGCGCGGAAGTAGAGGCTTGGCGCGTCGACGGCGAGCAGCGGCGGCTTGGTCACCCGGAAACACTAGCGTGACCCCATGCGCGCTGTTGTCCTCGATGCACCCGGCCCGCCGACCGCCCTGCAGATCCGTGACCTGCCGGTTCCCGTACCGCCGCCGGGTTGGGTGTTGATCGAGGTGAAGGCCTTCGGCCTGAATCGCTCCGAACTGCACACCCGGCTGGGCCTGGCCGAGGGGGTGGTGTTCCCGCGGGTGCCCGGCATCGAGGCGACCGGGGTGGTCGCGGCCGCGCCGGGCGGCGAGTTCGCGCCCGGCCAGCAGGTGATGACGATGATGGGCGGGATGGGCCGGGTCTTCGACGGCGGTTACGCGGAGTACACGTGCGTGCCGGCCGAGCAGGTCATCCCGTTCACGTCGTCCCTGGACTGGGCGGTTCTGGGGGCCGTGCCGGAGATGTTGCAGACCGCCTACGGGTCACTGACCGTAGGGCTCGACTTTCAGCCGGGCGAGACGCTGCTGATCCGGGGCGGCACGTCGTCAGTGGGCATGGCTGCGGCGATCTTGGCGCGCCAACGTGGAATGACCGTTTTGTCCACGACACGAAACCCTGCCAAAGCGGACGCCCTAAAAGCCGACCACGTCCTGATCGACGACGGCGACGTCGCCACCCAGGTCCGCCGGATTTATCCCGATGGAGTGGACAAAGCCCTCGAACTCGTCGGCACCCCTACCCTGCCCGACACGCTGCGCTGCCTGCGCGTGCACGGCGTCGCCTGCTTCACCGGCATGCTGTCCAACGAGTGGCTGGTCCGCGATTTCTACCCGATCGGGTACCTCCCGCGCGGCGTCCGCCTGTCCGCCTACGGCGGCGAGGCCGACGACCTCCCCGCGGCCGTCCTGCAGGGCTTTCTCGACGCGGTCGCGGCCGGCTCCGCGGTGGTTCCGGTCTCCCGGGTGTACGCGCTGGAAGAGATCGCCGAGGCACACGCCGACATGGAGGCGAACCGGGCCACCGGAAAGTTGGTGGTGTCGATGCGCCGCGAAAACCCAAACGAACGTTAAGGTTGGGGGGTGACCGTTGACCGGATCCTGCCGACCGAAGAGGCGCACGACCTCCTCGACCTGACCCGTGAGCTGGCCACCCGCGAGCTGGACGGGAAAGCCGACGACTACGAGCGCCGCGGTGAGTTCCCCCGCGACCTGCTCCGCACGCTGGGCCGTTCCGGCCTGCTCGGCCTGCCCTACCCGGAGGCCGACGGCGGCTCCGGCCAGCCCTACGAGGTCTACCTCCAGGTCCTGGAGACCCTGGCCGGCAGCTGGCTGGCCGTCGCCGAGGCGGTCAGCGTGCACACCCTGGCCTGCTATCCGGTGCACGCGCACGGCACCGAACGCCAGCGCAAGATGCTGCCCGACATGCTCGGCGGCGAGTTGCTGGGTGCCTACTGCCTGTCCGAGCCGCAGGGCGGCTCCGACGCCGCCGCCCTGACGACCAAGGCCACCCGCGACGGTTGCGGTTGGTCGGTCACCGGCACCAAAGCCTGGATCACCCATGCCGGCCAGGCCGATTTCTACAACATCTTTGCCCGTACGGGTGGGGAAGGCGCCCGTGGCATCTCCTGCCTGCTGGCCGAAGCCGGTGCGCCGGGCCTGCACCCGCAGACACCCGAGCGCACCATGGGCCTGCGCTCCTCGCCGCCCGCCCAGGTCGTCCTGGACAACCTGCACGTCGACGCCGACCACCTGATCGGCGAGGAGAACGGCGGCTTCCGGATCGCCATGGAGGCCCTCGACGCCGGCCGGCTGGGCATCGCCGCCTGCGCGGTCGGCCTGGGCCAGGCCGCAGTGGACTACGCCGCGGCGTACGCGAAGGAGCGCACCCAGTTCGGCAAGCCGATCGCCGCCTTCCAGGGTCTGGGTTTCATGCTGGCCGACATGTCCACTCAGGTCTCGGCCGCCCGCGCGCTGCTGCTGTCGGCCGCCCGCCTGAAGGACGCCGGCCGCCCGTTCTCCATCGAGGCCGCCAAGGCCAAGCTGTTCGCGACGGACGTGGCGATGAAGGTGACCACCGACGCCGTGCAGGTGCTGGGCGGTTACGGCTTCGTCAGCGACCACCCGGTCGAGCGCTGGTTCCGCGAGGCCAAGGTCCTGCAGATCGTCGAGGGCACCAACCAGATCCAGCGCCTGGTGATCAGCCGTGCCCTGACCGGCTGATGCCCGGCCACATCCTCACCGGCACGCCGGGCGCCGGCAAGACCGCCATCCTGCGCGCCCTCGAACTGGCGGGCCATCCGGTAGTCGAGGAGGCCGCCACCGACGTGATCGCGCACGGCCAGGCCCTCGGTGATCCGGCGCCGTGGGAGGACGCCGGTTTCGTCGACCGCGTGTTCGCCCTGCAGCAACGTCGGCAATTGGCCGCGCCCGACGGCGCTTTCTTCGACCGGTCGCCGGTCTGCACCCTCGCACTGTGCCGCTACTCCGGGCTCACCCCGCCACCGGCTCTGCTGGCCGACCTCGACGTCTACTCCCGAGCCGTCTTCTTCATCCGCAACCTGGGTTTCGTCGAGCCCACCGCGGCCCGCCGGATCGGCCTGGCCGACGCGCTGCGCTTCGAGCAGATCCACGAACAGACCTACCGCGAACTCGGTTTCGACCTGATCGAGGTGCCGCCCGGCCCGTTGCCGGGGCGGGTGGCCACGGTCCGGCGTTTTGTGGCCGCCTGACTAAGGTGGACGGCATGTCGGATCATGAAGAGGTGCTGGCCCGGATCCGCCAAGGCGCCTTCTACACCGAGTCGGAAGCCTCCTTCCAGAACGGGCAGCGCCGCGCCGACCTGGTCTTCGAGTACAACCGCACGCCACCCGGCGAGGCCGGCCGCCGCCGCGAGCTCCTCGAGGCGATCCTCGGTTCGGTCGGCGCCCGCACCGTGCTGCTGCCCCCGTTCCACGCCGGCTTCGGCAGCAACGTGCACATCGGCGACGACTTCTTCGGCAACGTCAACCTGACCTTCGTCGACGACGTCGAGATCCGCATCGGCCACGGCGTGATGATCGCGCCGAGCGTCACCCTGACCACCACCGGCCACCCGATCCACCCCGGCCTGCGCGAGGACTTCCGGCGCTTCTCCGAGCCCATCGTGATCGAGGACAAGGTCTGGATCGGCAGCAACGTGGTAGTGCTCCCCGGCGTCCGGATCGGCTACGGCGCGGTGATCGGCGCCGGCAGCGTCGTCTCCCGAGACATCCCCGCCATGACGGTGGCCGTAGGCGTGCCCTGCCGCGTGGCCCGCCCCATCACCGACGAAGACCTAAAGGCCCGCACGTTCCCCGCCGCCTAGTCCCCGGCCGCCCAGCCCCGCCGGCCAGCCCGCCTGCCGCTTCCTGGCGCGCCCCCGCCGGCTTGCCAGCCCCCGTCGGCTTGCCCGCCTGCCCGCTTCCTAGCGCGCCCCCACCGGCTTGCGGCCCGCCCCCGCTGGGTAGCCCGCCTGCCCCGCCTCTTGCCCGCTCCCGCCGCGATCTTGTGGGATCCGGGTTGGCTCCGAGCGGGAATCCCGCAAGATCGCGGCGCTGGCTGCATGAGTCCGGGCGGGGATCGTTGATCGCCCGTGAAAATGTGGTTGGCCGGGCAAGTAGGGTTGCGCCGTGGAAGAGATCGACCGGGCGATCGTGGGCGCCCTCACCGTGGACGGCCGTCTGTCGTACACCGACCTGGCCGAACGGGTCGGGCTGAGCGTCTCCGCCGTGCACCAGCGGGTTCGCCGCCTGGAGCAGCGGGGCGTGCTCGCCGGTTACACCGCGAAGGTCTCCTACGAGGCCCTTGAGCTGCCGCTGACGGCGTTCGTGGCGATCCGGCCGTTCGACCCGTCGCAGCCCGACGACGCGCCCGACCGGCTGGCCCACCTGGCCGAGATCGACTCCTGCTACTCGGTGGCGGGGGAGGACTTCTACATGCTCCTGGTCCGGGTGGCCAGCCCGGCCGACCTGGAACGCCTGCTGCAGGAGATCCGCACGGCCGCGAACGTCACGACCCGCACCACGGTGGTCCTGTCGACCCCATACGAGAACCGCCCACCCCGCATGCTCCCGGCCGCATCCCCTGCAGACCTAGCATCCTAGGACGCGATACGCGGTGTGGCGCCTCCGGCAGCAGGGCCACGGCAGCAGCCCACGGCACGGCAATGGCCGGGCTGCCCCTAAGCCTGATCGCCTGTACCTACAAAGCGCCGCCTGACGATGGTGCCCAGCCGCAGTGCCTCGGCCGCGGTCACGGGCGCCGACTCACGGGCGCAGGATGACCTTGCCGAGGTTCGCGCGGGCCTCGATGATGCGATGCGCCTCAGCCGCCCGGGCCAGGGGAAGTTCGGCGTGGATGGCCGGTCTCAGCCGGCCGGTGCGGGCCAGCTCCCACAACTCCTCCGTGTCCGCTCGGTAGCGGTCGGGCTGGGTGGCGGCGAAGCGGGCCACGGTGAAGCCGGTGATCGTCTTGGCGCCGGCCAGCAGGTCGTGCGCGGGAACCGTGCCGCCGCCCGAGTTGAAGAAGATCAACCGACCGCCGGGCCGCACCGCGGCGAGCGCGCGGGGGAGCAGGTCGCCGCCGACGGCGTCGAGGGCGATGTCGACCGGTGCTCCCCAGCTCTCGTCGGCATAGGCAACCACTTCGTTCGCGCCCAGGTCCCGCAGGAACCCGCCCTTGTCACGCGAGCCCGCCGCAGCGACCACCCGGCGCGCCCCGCGCAGTCCGCGTGGCCCGGCCTGCCCGCGTGGGCTCCGCACCCCGGGCAGCTCGGCCGCTCCGGCCGTCCTGGCCGCTCCGGCCGTCCTGGCCGCTCCGGCCGTCCTGGCCGTCCTGGCCGTCCCGGCCGTCCCGGCCGCCCCGGCCGCTCCGGCCGCCCCGGCCGCCCCGGGCGGGTTGGGCATTCCGCGCAGCTCGGGCAGGCCGGCCAGCTGCACGAGCAGATGACCAACCCCGCTCGCGGCACCGGTGATCAGCATGGATTCGTCTGGCCCGGGAGCGGCCGTCGCGAGCACGCCGAGTGCGACGTGTCCACTGCGGATCAGCGCGACGGCCAGCACGTCGGACGCCCACTCGGGGATCGGCGTCGCCAGCGCAGCCGGCACGGTCACCACCTCGGCGTAGGACCCGGTGAACGACAGCCCGGTCACTCGGTCGCCGACCCGGATTTCGCATGCCGGTGCGACAGCATCGGTGGGGAGCGCGGGAGCGAGAACGGCAGGCCCGATCGCTATCACTTCGCCGGCGACCTCGCCGCCGATCGGGGCGGGCAGCGCGGCCGGATCACCCGCCCGCACTCGGCGGACCGCCGGCAGGGTCACCCCGATCGCGGTGACCCGCACCAGCAGTTCGCCGGGGCCGGGCTCTGGCTCGGGGGCGTCCTCGAGGCGCAGCACCTCGGGGCCGCCGTATTCGTAGTGCCGCACGCGCCGCATTCGCCGCCTCCGATCGTTGGGGAGTCCCCACGATAACGGCCAACCGTTGGGAATGCCCAACGGTTTTGGCTAGGCTGGGCGGATGGCCGACGAGGTTCCCTACGCTCCCGAGCGGATCCGCGAGCTGCCCAGCTGGCTGCTGGGCCGGGCCGCCGCCCGCGGCCACCGCCTGGTCGCCGAGGCCCTCGCGGCCGAGGGCGTCCGGATGATGCACCACGCCGTGCTGGCGTCGGTCGCCGAGCTCGGCCCGGTCTCGCAGGCCACGCTGAGCCGCACCCTGCGGGTGGACCCGAAGGAGATGGTCGCCATAGTCCGCGACCTGCACTCCGAAGGCCTGGTCCACCGCAAGCCCGACCCGGCCGACCAGCGCAAGCACGCGATCTCGCTTTCTCCGGCCGGCGCTGACCTGCTCTCCCGCACCGAGCGCCTGGGCGCCGCCGCCAACAACGCGCTGACCGAGTCGCTGACCCCGGCCGAGCGCGGCCAGCTGATCGACCTGCTCAACCGGATCATCGCTCCCGGCCGTTGAGAGCCACCGGGCTACCGGGCCACCCGCCGCCACCGGGCTACCGGGCCACCGGCCGCCAACCGGGCCGCCGGCCGCCGGCCCTCAACTGGGCCGGCGGCGTCGGCATTGGGCCGCAGACGACGGACTCAGGTGGGCAGGTCGGCTCGGGCGCAGTCGGCTACGTAGGGGAGTGCGAACTCCGTACGGCCGACCAGCTGCGGATGGGTCGCGGCCAGGCGGCGGACCTCGTTGAGGACCGCGGCCCGGTCCACCGGGGTCATCAGGATGACCGCGCTGCGGGAGGCGACCATGTCGATCAGGCGGTCCGGGCCGAGGGTCTCCACCCACTCGAAGGTGGCCTGTTCGAGCGGGCCGAACGGCGGGCCGATCGTGGTCTCCGGGTCGCCCTGCTGGCTGCCGATCACCTCGCCGAGGCGGCGGACCCAGTCGGTGCGCTCGTCGCGCAGGTTCCAGATCAGGCCGAGGCGGCCGCCGGGGGCGAGGATCCGGGCGATCTCCGGCACTGCCTGTGCGGGGTCGACCCAGTGCCAGGCCTGGGCGACCAGGACGACGTCGGCGGCGTCGTCCGGCAGCGGGATGTCCTCGGCGGTGCCGCGCAGTGCGGGCACGCCGGGCACCGCCCGGGCCAGTTCGTCGAGCATGCCGGGGGACGGGTCGACGGCGGTGACGTCGAGGCCGCGGGCGCGGATCTGCCGGGTGAGTTTGCCGGTGCCGGCGCCCAGGTCGACGACCCGGGGGCGGCCGGGTGGGAGCAGCCAGTCGAGGGCGGCGTCCGGGTAGCTGGGACGGCCTCGTTCGTAGATGGAGGCGGCGGGGCCGAACGAGTTCGCGTGCGCGGCGTGATCGTTCACGACAAAGATCCTATATCGCAGTATCCTAGGACGCTCTACCGGATGAGACCTGTTTCAAAAAGGAGCCCTTCGGGCACCAACCTGCCAAGCACAAAAACTTGGAGGGTTGACGAATGAGCTTCACTGACAAGGTCAAGAACGAGGCCGACGAGCTGTCCGGCAAGGCGAAGCAGGCCGTCGGCCGCGCCACCGACAACGAGTCCCTGGTGGCCAAGGGTGAGGCCCAGGAGGCCGGCGCGCAGGCCCGCAAGGCCGCCGAGCACGTGAAGGACGCCGGCAAGGACGTCAAGGACGCCTTCAGCTAGACCAGCTTCAGCGAAACAGACGAGAGGGGCTCCGGGTGACCGGGGCCCCTCTCGTCATCCCCTGGGAGTTCAGTCCTCGGCCGCCTGCTTACGCCACCACGCCTGCCCGGATTCGGGCAGCGTGTCGATCGGGTCGTAGTACGCGTGCTGCTTGGACAACGCCTCGGCGTCGTCGGCCTCCAGGGAGGTGCGGTAGTTCTTGGTCCAGTACGAGATGCCGTGCTCGCGGTCGTAGTCGGTGAGCATGTGCACCCAGCGCTTGCCGACGAACGGCACGTCGCAGACGATCCGCGGGGTGGCGTAACCGGGCAGGTAGCCCATCATGTCGTGCTGCAGCTGCTGGGCGTGCCAGACCGGAACCCGCCAGTGCTCGGCGTTGGGGATCATGTCGCACATGTAGAAGTAGTAGGGCAGGATGCCGGCCTCGCCCTGCAGCCCGAAGCACAGATCCAGCAGGTCTTCAGTGGTGGCGTTGACGCCGCGCATCAGGACGCCCTGGTTGCGGACGTCCCGCACACCCACCTCGAGCAGCGTCTGGGCGGCCCGCGCGACCAGCGGGGTCAGCGAGTTCACGTGGTTGACGTGGGTGTGCACGGCCAGGTTGACGCCGCGCCGGGAGGCGGTGATGGCGACCCGCTGCATCCCCTCGACGACGTCCGGCAGCAGCCAGTGCTGGGGGAGACCCATCAGGGCCTTGGTGGCCAGCCGGATGTCCCGCACGGTCGGCACCGAGAGCAGACCCATCAGGTACGCCTCGAGCTGCTTCCAGGGCACGTTGGCGACGTCGCCGCCGGAGACCACCACATCCCGTACGCCCGGGTGGGCCTTGAGATAGGCCAGGTGGGCGTCGTAGCGGTCGACGGGTTTGAGAGACAAGCGCAGCTTGTCGACCGTGGGGGTGCTGTTGCCGACCAGGTCCATCCGGGTGCAGTGCCCGCAGTACTGCGGGCAGGTGGACAGCAACTCGGCGAGCACCTTGGTGGGGTAGCGGTGGGTGAGGCCCTCGGCGACCCACATGTCGTGCTCGTGCAGCGAGTCGCGGGTGGCGTGCGGGTGTGACGGCCACTCCAGGTGCCGGTCGGTGGCGACCGGGAGCATGTAGCGGCGGACCGGGTCGTTGTAGAACGACTCCGTGTCGGGGGTGCGGTCGGGCACCATGGTGTTGACCATCTGCGGCGGGATCAGCATCGACATGGTGGCCAGGCGCTGCTGGTCGGTTTCGAGGTCGACGTAGAACCGTTCGTCGAGCAGGTCACCCATGACCGCGCGGAGCTGCTTGATGTTCTTGACGCAGTTGACCCGCTGCCACTGGGCGGACTCCCACTGGGCGGCGGTGACGTCACGCCAGCCCGGGAATCGGGTCCAGTCCGGCTCGACGAGCGGACGGCGCTGGTATTCGTAGGGCTGGCCGTTCATCGATGCCTCCCGGGAAGCGACAGTGGCTCCAACGTACTGGATATTTTTTCGTCTAGAAAGCTAGTCTCCGTAGGATTTACGGTATGACGGCGGCTTGAGCTTCTTGATTTCTTGGTAAAGGTGGGAAACGTGTCAGCTTCTGTGGGTCTGCGGCGGGTCCTCGAGCCGGCCGGTGTGCTGCCGCAGGCGGCCTGGCGCCTGGACGCCAGCCCGGAGATCGCCGCCGACGAGGTGCGCATCGCGGTGCGGCGGCTCAACCTCGACGCGGCGAGCTTCCGTCAGCTGGCCGAGAAGCACGGCGGCGACGGCGCGAAGGTCCGGGCCGAGGTCGCCGGGATCATCGAGACCCGCGGCAAGATGCACAACCCGGTGACCGGCTCGGGCGGCATGCTGATC
This sequence comes from Paractinoplanes tereljensis, assembly GCF_016862435.1. Taxonomy (GTDB): domain Bacteria; phylum Actinomycetota; class Actinomycetes; order Mycobacteriales; family Micromonosporaceae; genus Actinoplanes; species Actinoplanes tereljensis. The sequence continues at coordinate 19,851 of NZ_BOMY01000034.1, read as the reverse complement.
GGCGTCGTCGAGGAGGTCGGCTCGGAGTCCCCGCTGGGCCTGAAGCCGGGCGACCGGGTAGCCACTCTGGTGTCGTTGACCTTGACCCCGCTCCGGATCACCGACGGTCTCCAGCAATGGGACGGAAAATCCGAGCAAATCCCAGCAGAGGGTACGGCGATCCTGTTCGGCCGCTCGGTGGTCGGTGTGCTTCCGGAGGATCTGGAGCCCGAGCTGGCCCTGGCCGTCTACGACGTGTGCGGTGCACCGGCGCTGACTGACCGGATTGTCCGCGAATACGACGGCGAGGTGACCGTCGCGGTGCTGGGCGGCGCCGGCAAGAGCGGCTCCCTGTCGCTGGCCGCGGCCCGGCTGGCCGGCGCGCGCACGACGGCGATCGTCCGGGACGAGACCGAGGCGGCCGCGGTAAGACAAGGGGGCCTGGCCGACGCGGTCGCGGTCGCCGACGCGCGGAACCCGGTCGCGGTCGCGGAGGCGGTGGGCGAGCCGGTGACGATCACCGTGGTCTGCGTCGACGTGCCCGGCTGCGAGCACGGCGCGATCCTGGCCACCGCCCCCGGCGGCACGGTCATCTTCTTCTCGATGGCGACCAGCTTCCCGGCCGCCGCGCTCGGCGCCGAGGGTCTGGCCGCCGATGTGACGATGCTCATCGGGAACGGTTTCGTCCCCGGTCACGCCGAGTTCGCGGTCGACCTGGTGCGCCGTGTCCCGGCGGTGCGGCAACTGTTCGAGTCGCGGGTAGCGGGACACTGACGCGTATGACGCACCTCCCCTCGGTTCTCTACACCAACGGCCGCTTCTACTCCGCCGCCGACCCGCGGGCCACCGCCATGCTGGTCCGCGACGGCAACATCGCGTGGCTCGGCGACCCGGGTGACGCCCCGTCCGCCGACCGGACCGTCGACCTCGACCAGGCCCTGGTCACCCCGGCGTTCGTGGACGCGCATGTGCATTCGACCGATTCCGGCCTGGCGTTCGACGGTCTCGACCTGTCCGACGTGCGCTCGGCCGGCGAGCTGCTCGACCGGGTGGCCGCGTTCGCCGCGACCCGCCCGGCCGACGGCGTGGTGCACGGGCACGGCTGGGACGAGTCGACCTGGGCGGAGCAGACTCCGCCGTCGGCGGCCGAGATCGAGCGGGCGGCCGGCGGTCGCCGCACCTACCTGTCGCAGGCGTCGGTGCATTCCGCCCTGGTGTCGGCGTCGCTGCTGGGTGCCGCGGAAGGTGTGGCGGGTTTCGACGCTTCCGGCTGGGTGCGGGAACAGGCCCACCATGCGGTACGGGCGGTGGCGCTCGACGCTTTGACCCCGGCGCAGCGGACGGCGGCGCAGCGCACCTTCCTGAGCCGGGCCGCGTCGATGGGGATCGCCGCGGTGCACGAGTGTGCCGGCCCCGGCACCTCCAGCGAGGAAGACCTGCGGTCGGTGCTCGCGCTGGGCGGTCAGGGCCTGCCCCGGGTGTACGGCTACTGGGGTGAGCTGGGCGGCGCCGAGCGGGCCCGGGACCTCGGCGCGGTCGGCGCGGCCGGCGATCTGTACGCGGACGGCGCCCTCGGTTCCCGGACGGCGGCGGTGCGGCACGCCTACCACGACGGTGACCACGGCCTGGGTGAGGCGTTCGTGACCGCCGAGCAGGCCGCCGAGCACCTCCTGGAGTGCATGCGGGTGGGCGTGCAGGGCGGTTTCCACGCGATCGGCGACGCCGCGATCGAGACGATCCTGGACGGTTTTGCCCTGGCCGCCAAGCAGGTCGGGGTGGACGAGGTGCGGGCCGCCGGGCACCGGGTCGAGCACGTCGAGCTGATCGACAAGCCGATGATCGCGCGGATGGTCGAGTTCGGCGTGACCGCGTCGGTGCAGCCGGTCTTCGACGCCCTGTGGGGTGGCAACAACCGGATGTACGCCCAGCGCCTCGGCGTCGAGCGGGCCCTGGCCAGCAACCCGATCGGCGCGATGCACGCCACCGGCGTACCCCTGGCCTTCGGTTCTGATTCTCCGGTGACCGCTTTGGATCCGTGGGCGGTGGTGGTGGCCGCGGCCGCGCCGCGCAATCCGGTCTACCGGATGACCGTGCGGGCGGCGTTCGCGGCGTCCAGCCGCGGCGGCTGGCGGGCGGCGGGTGTCGACCGGGCCGGCGTGCTCGTCCCGGGCGCGCAGGCCACGTTCGCGGTGTGGGAGACCCCGGGCGGGGTCCGGGACGGCCTGCCGGCGCTGCTGGCGGACATCGACGGGGTGGTGCCGGCGCGGCCGGTGTGCCGGCGCACGGTCGTAGCCGGCGAAACGATCTTCGAAGCGTAGGGAGGACATGGTGTGGCCGGGAAGCTGAATCTGGACCCGACGGTCGTCGCGAAGGCGCGTCGGCTCGCCGAGCGGGCGGGCGGTCCCGTCGTCGAGCTGGCCCGGTCACACACCACGGTGTCGGTGGAACGGGCCGTGCTGCGCCTGGCCGGCGTGCACGGCGCCGACTCGGACGGCATCCCGTGGGTGAACCGCCTGGTCGACGCGGTGCGCGCCGATGTCGGGCTGGGGCATGGGGTGTCGCTGCCGGTGTTCCACGCGATGCGGACCACCGGCGTCGACGACATCACGGTGCTCGCGCAGAAGGCCGCGGCGGGAGCGGTGCGATTCGCCGTACCGGCCAAGAAAGCGGAAGCCACCGCGGCCCGGCGGGCCGCGAAAAGAGCGACCGGCGACGGCCTCAAGGTCGTTGATCGGCGCCGGGCCGAGCGGGACCGGCTGATCAAGCGGTACGGCGATCCGCAGCAACGTCCGTGGATCTATCTGATCGTCGCGACCGGCGACATCTACGAGGACATCCCGCAGGCCCAGGCGGCCGCGCGGGCCGGTGCCGACATCATCGCGGTGATCCGGTCCACCGGCCAGTCGCTGCTGGACTACGTGCCCGAAGGCGCCACCCGGGAGGGTTTCGCCGGCACCTATGCCACCCAGGAGAACTTCCGGCTGATGCGGGCAGCCCTGGACGTGACGTCGAAGGAGCTGGGCCGCTACGTGCGGCTGACGAATTACGCGTCCGGGCTGTGCATGCCGGAGATGGCCGCGATGGCCGGTATGGAACGCCTGGACATGATGCTGAACGACTCGATGTACGGCATCCTGTTCCGCGACATCAACCCGATCCGCACCTTCGTCGACCAGCGCTTCTCGAGGCAGGTGCACGCCCGGGCCGGCATCATCATCAACACCGGCGAGGACAACTACCTGACCACGGCGGACGCCGTCGAGGCGGCCCACACGGTGACGGTGTCGCAGCTGCTCAACGAGTTCTTCGCACACGAGGCCGGCCTGGCCGACTGGCAGCTGGGCCTGGGCCACGCCTTCGAGATCAACCCCGAGGTCCCCGAGTCGTTCCGCCTGGAGTTGGCGCACGCCCTGCTGGCCCGGGAGCTGTTCCCGGATGCCCCGCTCAAGTGGATGCCCCCGACCAAGCACATGACCGGCGACGTCTTCCGCGGCAACCTGCTGGACGGCTTCTTCAACCTGGTCGGCGCGCTGACCGGCCAGGGCATCCTGCTGGTCGGCATGATGACCGAGGCGGTGGTGACGCCGTGGCTGTCCGACCGCGACATCGCCCTGCAGAACGTCCGCTACGTCCTGGCCGGCGCCGGCAACCTGCACGAGGACTTCGTCCCCGCCCCGGGCGGCTTCATCCAGCAGCGAGCCGAGCGGGTCCTCTCGGAGGCGGTAGACCTGCTCGACCGGATCGCCGACGACACCCTGCTCAACGCCATCGCCGACGGCACGTTCGGCATCATGAAACGCCCCGCCGACCGAGGCAAGGGCCTGGACGGCGTAGCCAAGCACGAGGACGGCTACTACAACCCGGTGACGGAGGCCCTGGAAGCATGACGATCATCCGGCCCTACGGGGACACCACCGGGGACGGGATGGTGCAGCTGTCGTTCACGCTGCCGATTCCGCATGACAAGCGGGCCGAAGGGGCCGCACTGCAACTCGCCGGGAAGATGGGGATGGACCCGGCGATGCTGGTGCACGCCAAGCAGATGGGCGACGGGTTCACCTTCTTCGTGGTCTACGGCAAGGTCAATCACCTGGTCGACACCGAGAAGGTGGTGGTCGTCGAGCGGGACTTCCCGCTGCTGAGCGCCAAAGAGGTCAACGCCGTCATCAAACGCCGGCTGCGGCGCCGTCTCAACGTGGTCGGGGCGTGCATCGGCACCGACGCGCACACCGTCGGCATCGACGCCATCCTCAACCTCAAGGGCATCGCGGGGGAGAAGGGCCTCGAGTACTACCGGGAGCTCGCGGTCACCAACATGGGCGCCCAGGTCTCGGTACCGGAACTCGTCGAGACCGCCCGCGCGCAGAAGGCCGACGCCGTCCTGGTCTCGCAGGTCGTCACCCAGCGCGACGCCCACCTGCAGAACACCCGGGCCATGTCGGCCGCCTTCCGGGAGGCCCTGCCGGAGGGCAAACGGCCGCTGCTGATCGTCGGCGGCCCGCGCTTCGACGAGCTCATGGCTGGTGAGCTGGGCGTCGACCGGATCTTCGGCCGGGGCACCACCCCCCGCGAGGTCGCCTCCTACCTAGTCCACGCCCTCACCGCCCGTCCGACCGCCCCGCCACCACCCTTGACCGGAACAAAGGCAGCCTTATGATCACCGTCACCCACCGTCGCTACGTGCCGTACTCGCACGCCCACTACGCCGGCAACCTCGTCGACGGCGCTTACTCGCTGGGCCTGTTCGGCGACGTCGCCACCGAGGTGTGCATCCAGCTCGACGGCGACGAGGGCCTGTTCGCCTCCTACGACGACGTCCAGTTCAAGGCACCCGTGCAGGCCGGCGATGTCCTGGAGATCACCGCGAAGGTCGTCAAGATGGGCACCCGGTCGCGCCGCATCGCGTTCGAGTCGCGGGTCGTCTGCCGGGGGACCGGCGGCTCGGCGGCGGCCGTCCTGGACGAGCCGATCGTCGCGGTCACCGCCACCGGCACGGTCGTCGTGCCGCCGAAGGGATGACGGCGGCCGTCTGCGTCGACGTCGGTTCCACGTACACCAAGGCCGCCCGGATCGATCTCGCCTCGGGCGAGATGACCGCCCGGGCCGAAGTGCCGACAACCTCCGCGACCGACGTCCTGGCCGGCCTCGATGAGGCCGTCGCCCAAGTGGGCGGCTTCGCCGATGGGGTGTACGTCTGCAGCAGTGCCGGAGGAGGTCTGCGGCTCGCCGTCGTCGGCTACGAATCGCTTGTCACCGCCGAGGCCGGGCACCGGGTCGGGTTGTCGGCCGGTGCCCAGGTCGTGCACGTCGCCGCCGGCCCGCTCGACGGCACCGCGGTGGCCGCCCTGCGCGCCGCCCGGCCGGACGTGATCCTCCTCGTAGGCGGCACCGACGGCGGCGACGCGGCGGTCCTGCTGCACAACGCCCGCCGCCTGGCCACCTCCCGGCTGCGCTTGCCGGTCGTGGTGGCCGGCAACTCTTTCTTTTCTTCCGACGCGGCGACGCTCCTCGCCGATCGGGGCATCCCGGTGACCGTTACCGCCAACGTCCTGCCGAAGATCGGCGAGCTCGACCCCGGACCGGCCCGGGCGGCGATCCGGGACGTGTTCCTGCGGCACGTGATCGGCGGCAAACGGCTGTCCAAGGGCCGCCGGTTCGCCTCGCTGGTGCGGGCCGCCACCCCCGACGCCGTCCTGGCCGGGGTCGAGCTGCTCGCCGACCTCACCGGGGCCGGGGTGCTGGTCGTCGACGTCGGCGGGGCGACCACCGACGTGTACTCGGCGCTGCTGCCCGACGCCGAGGCCGAGAACGGCCCGCAGCGCGACGTGGCCGGCACCCTGTGGAGATCCAGAACTGTGGAGGGTGACCTCGGCGTCGCGGTCGGTGCCGGCGGCACTGTGGCCGCGGCCACAGTCGAGAAATTGGCACTTTCAACCACTGAAAACCATCCGTCGGCGGAGCGTGACCGGGATCTCGCCGCCGTCGCGGCCGTGATCGCCCTGCGCCGGCACGCCCGCGGTCACTCTCCGGGACCGGGCCGGCCCCGCACCGGCGGCCGGGACCTGCGCGACGTCCGCCTCGTCGTCGGCTCCGGCGGGGTACTTCGCCACGGTGGCGGCGCATATGTCCTGAACGCGGTGCTGGCCGACACGGCCGGCGGCTGGGCCGCCCCGGCTACCGCCCGTACGGTGATCGACGAGCGGTACGTGCTCGCCGCCGCCGGGCTGTTAGCCATTGATCATCGCCACGCTGCGACCGCCTTGTTGAACACGCTGTAACCCGATCGGGTACGGGACATGACACGCCCAACAACGCGACACGCCCAAGCACGGGGAGGGCGATTGACAGGCCACCGGGGGCGGGACGTACCTTCTTCAGGTCCTAGGTACGGCGAGCGATCGATGTCTAATCTGTTCCTCCTCCCACTGGCCGCAGTCCTCGCAGGGGTCGCGCGTTCAGCCAGGTCCAGGGGGTGGGGGTCGACGGAGCGGCAGCGGACCGATCGTCGCGTCGGTGGGGCAGGGGGTTGTACCGGCACCAGTAGACAACGGCTCGGCGGGGACAGCCAGTCCGCGGCAAGCCGGTCCGAAGGCGTACGAGACCACCCACTGACCCACCGGCCGTGCCCGGGAGCGCGAGAGGCACCCGAGGCGCGGCCTACCCGGCCGCGCCTTCTCCGTTCCCGCAGTTCCGCCCGCGTTTTCCGCCCGGTAGCCTTCCGCGGGTGGAAATGACGCTGCAGCCGCCGGCCGCACCCCAGGTCAGCGGGCCCGACGGCCGGCCCGAGCCGCTGCGGCTGACGTTCGCGCTGCCGCTCGCCCTGCTCGCCGGGGCCGCCCTCCTGCTGGCCCTCCCGCCGTACGACCTGTGGTGGTTGTCCCCGGCCGGGGTCGCCCTGCTCGGGGTGGCCAGCCACCGGCGGCGGCTGCGGGCCGGGTTCGGGCTGGGCCTGCTCACCGGCATCGTGCTGTTCTTCCCGCTGCTCAACTGGACCAGCTTCGCGGCCGGCTGGCTGCCCTGGGCCCTGCTGTCCAGCGCCGAGGCGGTCTTCGTCGGCCTGACCGGCCTGGCCACCGCCTGGCTGTCGCCGATGCTCGACCGGTGGCGGGCGCTGTGTCCGGTGCTGCTCGGCCTGCTCTGGGTCACCCAGGAGGCGGCCCGCGACCGCGCCCCGTTCGGCGGCTTCCCGTGGGGCCGGCTGGCGTTCAGCCAGGGCGACGCCCCGTCGCTGCGCCTGGCCGCCTACGGCGGGGCCCCGCTCGTCACGTTCGCCGTAGCCGCCGCCGGCGGCTGCCTGGCCGCCTTGGTGTGGCAGCGGCCGAATCGTGGCTCCCTCGGCTTTCTGGTGGCGCTGGCCGCCCTGATCGTGGCGCCCGCCGCCCTGCCGCTCGGCGGCTCCGGCGACACCAGCCGGGTCGTCGCCATCGTCCAGGGCAACGTGCCCCGCCTCGGCCTCGACTTCAACGCCCAGCGGCGAGCCGTCCTGGACAATCACGCGAGCGCCACATTAAAACTCGCTGAAGACGTGAAGAACGGTAAACAGCGCCAACCCGACCTTGTCATCTGGCCGGAGAACTCCAGCGACATTGATCCATTGCGTAATGCCGACGCCGCGACCGAGATTTCGGCCGCCGCCGATGCGATCGGCGCGCCCATTCTGGTCGGCGCGGTGCTGCGCACCGACAATCCCGCCGACATCAAGAACGCCGGCATTCTGTGGAACCCGAACACCGGGCCCGACCTCACCCAGGAGTACGTCAAGCAGCACCCGGTGCCGTTCGCCGAGTACATGCCGATGCGGTCGGTCGCCCGGCTGGTCACCGACAAGGTCGACCTGGTCAAGAACATGCTGGCCGGGGACCACACCGGCATCATCCGCACCTCGGCGCTGACCCTCGGCGACGTGATCTGCTTCGAGGTCGCGTACGACGGCATCGTCCGCGACACCGTCACCGGCGGCGCCCAGATCCTCGCCGTGCAGACCAACAACGCCACCTTCAACGCCGCCGAGGCCCGCCAGCAATTGGCCATGGTGCGGCTGCGCGCGGTCGAGCACGGTCGTGAATCGCTGATGGCGTCAACGGTGGGTGTGTCGGCGTTTGTCGGCACCGACGGCGAGGTACACGACGAGAGCGGATTCAACGAAGCCGCGGTCATGGTGCGCGACATGAAACTGGACGAGTCGCGTACGCTGGCGACTCGCTTGGGCATCTGGCCCGAGATGTCGGGCGTCGTATTGGCGGCCGGCGCTTTCATCGGTGCGTTTCTGCTGCGGCGCAAGCGTCGTACCAGCGGGGACAACGCGGAAGTAAAGACGGAGGAACGGTGAGCGAGGCGGAAGGCTACCCGGGAGTTGGACGGGTCCTCGTGGTCATCCCGACTTACAACGAGGCGGACAACATCCGCAAGATCAGCGGACGCGTGCGCAGCGCGGTTCCCGCGGTCGACATCCTCGTTGCGGACGACAATTCGCCCGACGGCACCGGTGCCATCGCCGACGAACTCTCCGTCGCCGACGACCACATCTTCGTGCTGCACCGGGCGGGCAAGGAAGGCCTCGGCGCCGCCTACAAGGCCGGCTTCGCCTGGGCCAAGAACAAGGGGTACGACGCGGTCGTCGAGATGGACGCCGACGGTTCGCACGCCCCCGAGGAGCTGCACAAGCTGCTCGACGCGCTGCGCGACACCGACGCGGTGCTCGGCACCCGCTACATCCCCGGCGGCAGCGTGCACAACTGGCCGCTGCAGCGGCTGCTGCTCTCCCGGGGCGGCAACATCTACATCCGGATGGTGCTGGGCCTGCCGTTCCGCGACGCCACCGGCGGCTATCGCGCCTACCGGATGCCGGTGCTGGACGCCATCAACGTCGACACCGTCGCCTCCACCGGTTACTCGTTCCAGGTCGAGCTGGCCTGGCGCAGCTACAAGAGCGGCTTCCGGATGGCTGAGGTGCCCATCACGTTCACCGAACGCGAACACGGCGTCAGCAAGATGAGCGGCAACATTTTCAAGGAACAGCTGCTCAGGGTCACCGTGTGGGGTGTGCAGGCGCGCAAGGCGGCATTGATGAGCCGCCTCGGCCGCAAGCAGCGGCAGGGTTCCACCTGGCCGTGACCGGGCATCGGCGTGTCATGCTGGATGAAGAACGCATGACCCCCCGGAGGACACCATGCAGCGTCGAGGAATAGCCCTGTTGCCCCTGGGCCTGGCCGTGCTCGCGATCGCCGAGATCACCGTGTTCATCAGCGTGGCGCACGTGCTCGGGGCCGGTTGGGCGCTGCTTCTTCTCGCCGCCTTCGAGATCGGTGGCATGCTGCTGCTGCGCCGCGAGGGCATCAAGGGGTGGCGCGGCTTCCAGGCCGCGGCCGCCGAGGGCCGCCCGCCGGGCCCGCAGGTCGCCAACTCCCTCGCCGGCCTGGCCGGCGCGCTGCTGCTGGCCATCCCCGGCTTCCTCTCCTCGGTCGCCGGCCTGCTCCTGCTGATCGGCCGCCCGGTCGTCCGGCGCTGGATCGAGCGCTACACCGAACGTCAGGTCGGCGCGGCCGTCGCCGGTGACCTGTTCGGCCCGCGCCGGGTCAAGGTCCGCCGCGGCGAGCCGGTCGTGGTCGTCGAGGAGCAGACCCCCGTGCACACCCCGCCGGCCGCCGCCATCGAGGGCGAGGTCGTCGAGGGCGAAGTCGTCCGCTAACAGTTCTTGGAAAGCACGAAGGCCGACCCCGCGGGGTCGGCCTTCGTCGTTGTGTGCTGGATCAGCGGCCCCGGCGGGTGCGAACCTCCTGGAGCCGCTCGTTGAGAATGTCCTCGAGTTCCGAGATCGACCGCCGCTCCAGGAGCATGTCCCAGTGGGTGCGCGGCGGCTTTGCTTTCTTCTGCTCGGGCTCGTTGCCGTCCACCAGACGGGCGACGCTGCCGTCGAACTTGCACTCCCAGGTGACCGGCACCTCGGCGTCGACGGCGAACGGCACCTCGAACTGGTGACCCTTGACGCACAGGTACTCTCGGGTCTGACGGGGAGCCAGCTCGGTGTTGCGGTCGGACTCGTAGCTGACTGCGCCAAGACGGCTGCCGCGCAGCATGCGTTCGCCCATGATCGGCTTTCCCCTCGCTCGTGGTGCTGCTCTCGTTGGTGTAACGAAAGGGGCGGCCGCGGGATTCCACGGTCGCCAAGGCTTCGGCCCACCGTTGTGACGGTGGTGTTAACGATACGAGCGTAACCGGCGACAGGCCTTACCGGTCACCACCCGCCCCCAGCGAAGTGGACCTTGGTCCACTTTACGGGGTTATGCGTGTTCTGCAGGTGATGCGATCTCGGTCACTCGACCGGTTACCCGACAAAGCCTCGCCTCGTTTCGCCCTACGCCCGGAAAGATTCGTCCGGTGGTCGCCGAAACTGAGCACAGTTCAGCGAAGCTTCACCTCCGGACCGGAAGCCGCCCCGATTGTCCACCATCAGAGTCCGGAAGCGCCGCCGGGGATCCGACAGCATCAATCCGGTACGCACCTGAACACTCGCTGTATACCCCGCCCGAGCGGCGAATATCCCACCGCCGCAGCCGCTGGCCCCGCCACTGACCCGCCGCCGGCGCATCCACCCGGCCGCCGCACCCGACGACCCCCGATTCCAGCCCCGCACCGATGACCAGGTGATCGACAACTCCGCCGGTCGCCGGCCGGGCGGGCCGGCGCCCGCGACGATGGCAGTGAGAATCCGCACTCCTCCCACCGCGAGACCCGTTCAGGGCACTCCAGGCGTCGGTGGGTCAGCCGGCGGCGGGGGTTGGCTCGGTGGCTCGGGTGGGCTGGGACGGGGGCGTGGGCGGGCGGGCGCCCAGCGACGCCAAGGCCGAGGCCAGGTCACTGACCTGGGTGGACAGCTGGGCGGCGCGGGCGTGGGCGGCCTCGGCCTCGGCTCGGGCGGCGGACAGGCGGCGTTCCAGGTCGGTGACGTCCTGGGTGGCGCGGTCGGCGGTGCGGCGCAGGTCGTCGCGGGCGTGGGCGGCGGCGTCGCGTTCGGTGACCGCCGTCGCCAGGTCCAGCCGGACCTGGGCGAGCTCCGCTTCGGCGGTGGTGCGGGCCGTGGCGGCTTCCCGGCGTACCTCGTCGGTGGTCTTGGTGGCGGCCGTCAGCTGGTCGGTCAGCTCGCGCCCGGCGGTTTTCAGGTCCTCGGTCGCCTGGAGGAGCTCGTCGGCCCGGGCGGTGGCGTTCTGCGCCTCGCGGACGCTCGACGCCAGGTCACGCTCGATCTCGTCGCGCTCGTGGCGGGTCTTCTGCAGCTCGGCCCGGGTGGTGGCCAGTTCCTCGCGGGCCGATTCGCGGGCGGCGGTCAGCTCGTCGCGGGCGGCGTCGCGTTCGGTCTCGGCGCGTTCGCGCAGGGCAGCCGCGGCGGTGGCTTCGCGGCGGGCCTCGTCGCGCTGGCTGGTGGCCTCCTCGGTTGCCTGCGCGGCGGCGGTGGCCTTGCGTTCCTCGTCCTCGGCGCGGTGCTGGGCCTCGTCGCGTTCGGCCGCCGCGGCCGCGGTCAGCTGCTGGGCGGTGGCCACGGCGGCGTCGGCCCGTTCGGCGTCGCGGCGGGCGTCGTCGCGTTCGGTGTGGGCGGCGGCGAGCTGGGTGGAGGTCTCGGCGCGCAGCTCGGCGAGCTGGCGCTCGACGCCGGCCGGGGACAGCTCCGAGTGCAGGGCGTCGGTCAGGGTCTCCATCAGCTGGTCGAGCCGGTCGACGACCTCCCAGGTGCGGGCCACCTGCCCGGCCAGGCCGGGGGAGGAGCGGTGCCGCATCCGGTTGTTGCGGGAGGCCCGCTGGCACTCGCCGTCGTTGTCCCGGCAGTACCGGAACGGCCGCCCGGCCGAGGCGCGCTGCTGGACGGGACGTCCACAGTGGGCGCAGGGACGGGTCTCCAGGGTGGCGTCGTTGTCGCTCATCGCCTGGTGAGCCTAGGCGCGCCGACCGTCCGCGCCGAGCCACCACACCGGCAGGACTTTCCCCCGACCCCATCATCCTAGGACGCTCTACGCGGTGTGCGCGCCGCCACCGGCCACGCTGAACCCTAAAAAGGAATCAACGGCATCCTGACTTGGACTTTTGGAGGGCGGCCGGCCCTCAACTTCCGGAAATCGGGGTGCCCTCGACTCGGTGGATTCCTAGCGTTGCCGGGTGACGATGCACCTCGAAGTCCGCTTTGCCGTCGATGACCGGCAGGTCAGTGCGCTGCACGCTCGTGCCTTCGGGGGTGATCCGGCGGAGGTCCGGCCGTGGGCCCGGCGGCTCGACCGGCATGCGCTCACCTGGGTCGGTGCGTTCGAGGCCGGGGAGCTGATCGGGTTCGTGCAGGTGTGCTGGGACGGCGGAAGCCACGCGTTTCTGCTGGACACGGCCGTCGACCCGGACCGGCAGCACCGCGGCGTCGGCACCCGGCTGGTCGAGGTGGCGACCGCGGAGGCCCGCGCGGCCGGCTGCGAATGGCTGCACGTCGACTTCGAACCGCACCTGGAGCACTTCTACCTGGACGGATGCGGCTTCCGGGCCACGCCGGCGGGAGTGCTGCGCCTGCTCCCGTGAAGGCCGGGGTGTGAGCGTCGGGCGCCACGGAACGGTCAGCTGGACAGGACCTCGTCGGCCCAGGTGGTTACGGCGGTCAGGACGGGGGCTCGGCCGGCGAAGGTGGCTTCCAGGGTGCGCTGGTCGTAGGCGGCCTTTGCGGGGGTGGGGGTGGCGGCGGTCATCAGCATGCGTGGGGCCAGCCAGAAGTACTTGGCGGCGCCGGTGGTCTTGACGGCTCGGCGGGCTGTGGCCGGGTCTACTGCGGGGGCGATGCCCTTCTCGTAGGCGGCGGTGACGGTGGTCAGGACCTCGTCCAGGTGGCGGATGTCGATCAGGCCGTCGAAGAAGGTGTCGAGCGCCAGGTTGGCGGCGTCCTCACCGATGGCGCCGGGGCCGACGAACGCCCAGTCGATCAGGGTGGGGCCACTGTCGGTGAGGATGAGGTTCATCGGCCACACATCGTGGTGGCAGAGGGTGCGCGGAAGGTGGTCGGCCAGGGCGAGCAGGTCGTGGCGGTGGGTCCACAGGCGGTGCAGGGCCTGGCGGAGGGACGGTGGCCAGGTGGCTTGGGCTACGGGGTGGTTCCAGTCGAGGTCGTCGGGGACGGGCAGGGCCAGGGTGTAGTCGCGTAGCCAGTCGCGGGCCAGCCATTCGTGGGTGGGGCGGTCGTGCACGTAGCGGGCCTGGGCGGTGCCCAGTCGGTGGGCGAGGTCGGCCAGGTCGGCGGGGGTGCTGTGGCGGCCGGGGGTGCCCTGGACGTCCTCCAGCCACAGCGCGGTGCGGTCGCCTTGGTGGTCCACCGCCAGTAGCTGAGGGGCCTGGATGCCGGGGAATGCGGTTGGGGGCAGGCTGGCCTCGTACGCGCGGATTTCTCTTTGCCAGTAGTTGAAGTGGCCTGGGTCGTCGCTGGCGGCGAGGTGGGGTGCGGCGCCTGGGCGCCGGGCGGCGGCGAGTTTGAGGATGGCGGTGTCGTGGTCGCGGTGGATGCGCCAGACACCGGCGGTTACCTCGTTGGCGTTGCTGTGGGTGAGGGGTTCTGCTCGCCAGTGCGGGCGCAGGAGGTGGTCGATCTCCGTCACGGTGATCAGCTTAGCCTCTGGACAAATTTTATTGTCGGTGGTTTCGTAGGGGGCATGCACGATGTCGCCGTCATCGAGGATCCGGCCGCGGCCGAGGTCAGTCTCGATCCCATTCGCAGCCGGTTGCTCGCCGAGCTGGTCTCGCCGGGGTCGGCCACCATGCTGGCCGGCCGGGTCGGGCTGCCCCGGCAGAAGGTCAACTATCACCTGCGGCAGCTCGAGCAGCACGGGCTGATCGAGCTGGTCGAGGAGCGCCGCAAGGGCAACGTGACCGAGCGGATGCTGCGGGCGACCGCGGCGTCCTTCGTGATCTCGCCGGCCGCGCTGTCGGCGGTGGCGCCCGACCCGGGGCGGGCACCGGATCGGCTGTCGGCGCGGTGGCTGCTTGCTCTGGCGGCCCGGCTGGTGCGGGATGTGGGGTCGCTGATCACCGGGGGTGCGCAGGCCAAGCAGCGGGTGGCGACGTTCGCGCTGGACGGGGAGGTGCGGTTCGCGTCGCCGGCCGAGCGGGCCGCGTTCGCCGAGGAGCTCGCGGGTGCGGTCACCCACCTCGTGTCGAAGTATCACAGCCCGGAGGGGCGTAAGCATCGCCTGGTTGTCGCGGTGCATCCGGCTCTGGATTCGCAGGTGGAGGGCGATCGTGGGTAAGGAGTTCGAGACGCGGTCGGAGGCGGTGGTCGAGGCCACGCCGGAGCAGGTGTGGGCGGCTATCGCGACCGGGCCGGGCATCTCGTCGTGGTTCATCGGGCGGACCGAGGTAGACGGGGACGCGGTGCGCACCGATTTCGGGGACGGGTGGATTCCGGCGGGGACGGTGACCGGGCGGTCCGAGCCATCGCGGTTCGCGTACGGGAGTTCGCCGGGGGCGGACGGGCGGTTCGTGGCGTATGAGTATCTGGTCGAGGGCCGGGACCGGTCGGCGACCGTGCTGCGTGCTGTCACCAGCGGGTTCCTGCCGGGGGACGACTGGGCCGACGAGTACGAGGCGATGCAGTTCGGGACGGCGATGTTCTTCGCGTCGCTTGTTGAGTACCTGCGGTGGTTCCCGGGGCGGGAGGCGCGCTCGGTCACCGTGTTCGGGCCGCCGGTTGCCGACTGGCCGGCCACCTGGGCTGCTCTGCATACCAAGCTGGGCCTGGGGTCTGAGCCGCGCATCGGTGACCCGGTGCTGGGCGGGGGCTCGGTGTTCTTCGTCAATGCGCACACGCTTGGTGTCCGTACGCCGGGCGGCCTTTTCAGGTTTTTGCGGGGTTTTCATGGGGCGCTGGTGGTGGACCATGTGTTGTTCGCCGATGACCCGACCGACTGGACCCTGTTCGTCAACGAGCTTTAAGGACTTTTTGTCATGCCTACTGTCATTTCGGCCGACGGATCCGTGATCGGCTATGCGACTGTCGGGTCCGGGCCGGCGTTGATCCTGGTCGACGGGGCGATGAGTTACCGGGACAACGGGCCGTCGGCGGGATTCGCGGCGGAGCTGGCCGGCAGTTTCACGGTCTACTCCTATGATCGGCGCGGGCGGGGCGAGAGCGGGGACACGCTGCCCTGGTCGGTGGAGCGGGAGATTGAGGATCTGGCGGCGGTGCTGGCGGTGGCCGGTGGGTCGGCGGTGGTGTTCGGCACCTCGTCGGGGGCGGTCCTGGCGGCTGACGCGGCTAACCGGCTGCCCGGTCTGACCCGGCTCGCGTTGTATGAGCCGCCGTTCATCGTCGACGGATCCCGGGAGCCGCGGGAGGCGACGTTCACCGGGGACACCGAGGCGCTGATCGCGCGCGGGGACCGGTCGGGGGCGGTGAAGAAGTTCATGGTGCATGTGGGGGTGCCTAAGTTTTTCGTGCACCTCATGCCGTTGATGCCGGCGTGGAAGAAGCTCCTCGGGGTGGCGCACACCCTGCCTTATGACCTGCGGATTCTCGGGGAGACCGGGCGTGGGGTGCCGCTGGATGCGGGGCGCTGGTCGGCGGTGGGCGCCCCGGCGCTGGTGATGGACGGTGGTAAGAGCCCGCGGTATATGCGCCATGGTGCGAAGGCATTCAGTGAGGCGTTGCCGGCGGCGGAATACCGCACGCTGCCGGGTCAGACCCACATCGTGAAGGCCGCGGTGATCGCGCCGGTGGTGAAGGAGTTCCTGGCCAGGAAGGTCTCGGCGTGACGTCGCCCTCGGCGCAGGCCGCCACCCAGTACGCGGCCACCACCGGGAACCTGACCGCCCGGATGGCGCTGCACGAGTACGGGACGAATCCGCAGGACTGGTTCTCGTGGCTGGCGTCGCGGCTGCCCCGGTCGGGGCGGATCCTGGAAGTGGGGGCTGGGACCGGGGAGCTGTGGCGGCGGCTGGGCCACGACGGTCTCGACCTGACCGTCACGGACTTCTCGCCGGCGATGTGCGCGCGGTTGGCGGATCTGCCGGGGGTGCGGGTGCGGCGGTGTGACGCGGGGGCGTTGCCGTTTTCGGACGGCAGCTTCGACGCGGTGATCGCCAACCACATGCTGTACCACGTCGATGATCCGGCGGCGGTGCTGCGGGAACTGGCCCGCGTCTCGCGGCCTGGCGGCCGCCTTGCGGTGGCCACCAACGGTCACGGTCACATGGCGGAGATTACCGAGCTGAGTACGGCCATCGGCCGGCCCGACATCATGCCGCGCGCCGGGCAGAGCGATTTCTACGCGGAGAGCGGTCCGGCCCTGGTTTCTGAAAAATTCCAGGACGTACGGGTGGAGCGGTATCCGGGGGATCTGGCCGTGCCCGCTGTGGCGCCGGTGGTCGACTACCTGAACAGCATGGCCGGCGAGCCACTGACCGCCGAACAGGTTGCGGCGGCGGGCGAGATCGTGTCGGCGCGGATCGCGGCCGACGGTGTCTTCCGGGTGCGCAAGAACGTCGTACTGATCACGGCGGTTCGTTGATTTCCGCGGAGGCTCGCTTTTGCTTTGGTGGCGAGCCTCCGCGGGCTGCTCAGGCGACGGGGACGGCCTCGCGGGCCGGTTCCCGGACCGGGCGGGTGGCCAGGGCGGCGAAGCCGAGGCCGAGGGCCGACCAGAGGACGGCCTGGGTGCCGAGCGAGGCGATCCGGAAGTTCCACAGCAGCGCGGCCGGGAACGTGTCGGGCACCTCGTTGATCGTCGGCAGCAGCAGGTATCCGACGGCGACGACCACCAGGAACCCGGCCACCCCGGCGAGGGCCTGCCGCCACTCGACCGGCTGGGTGCGGGCGGCGATCACGCCGGCCCACACGGCGACCAGGCCGATCGCCACGATCGCCAGGTAGCTGATGGTGCGCTGGTTGATCGTGTCGGGGTTGCCGACGGCGGGCGGGTTGGGCGGATATTTCAGGTACGGCACCAGGACCACACCGAGCAGGGCCGCTCCGGCGAGGCCGAGGGCGGCGCGGGTGTCGTTCGGGGTGCGCAGGCGGCGGCGCAGCACCGTGTACGCGGTGGCGAGCAGGCCGCCCATCGCGGCGCCGTAGAGGCCGGTGGCCAGGAACAGGCCGCCCTTCTGGCCGTCGCGGCTGACCAGTTCCTCGTCGTGGTGCCCGTCGTCACCGGCCGCGTGCGCGTTGGCTTCCTCGATGGCGATGGCCGCGTCGACCTTGGGTTCCCCCACGGTGTAGGCGAACACGCCGGCCAGCAGGCCGGCGATCAGACCGGCGAGCAGTCCCCGGATGAGGAAGGCGCCGAAACTCTGGGCGGGGCCGGTCAGTGGCACGGGACACCGAGTAGGTGCCGGCCGTCGTGCATGAGCTCGTGAAGGTACATGCCGGACTGCGACACCGCGCCCTGGTCGAAGGCGACCAGGTAGGTGAGCAGCAGCATGAGGGCGACGACCGCGAGGGCCGTCCAGAGAAGCCGCGGCGAGACCGCCGGGGTGGTGAGCGGTTGTGCCGCCTGAGCCTTGGGCATGGTGCGAGAACCTCCTTGCGGGATGACGCGTCCCGTCGTGCAGGCTGCGGCGCGCGAGCGTCCTGACTCACGGGAGCGGGCTCCCGTTCACAGTGGCGCGACCGCACCGGACTTTCACCGGTTTCCCTCACGACGCCGCAGTTTGGTTCCCACAACCTAACTGTGGGGCGCAGGCGGGCACAACCGGGTGTCGTACCCCCTCGGTACCATCCATCCGAATCGTTGAACGGGGGATGGCGGTGTTGAGGCGAGCTCTGGCGGCCGCGACGGCCACGGTGGTGCTGCTTCTGCTGCCCGCACCGGCGGCGTGGGCGGCGAACGTGTGCGACAGCGCGCCGAAACAGGCGTCGGTTTTCAAGGGCACACCCTTGGAGGACCAGGTGTACGCGCCGAAGAACTTAGCGTCGTTCGCGACCGGGGCCGGCGTGCGGGTGGCGGTCATCGACTCCGGTGTGGACGCCGGGCATCCGCAGCTCAGGGGACACGTCGACGACGGCCGCGATTTCCTGCACGCCGACGCCGACGCCAAGCAGGACTGCGCCGACCACGGCACCGGGGTGGCCAGCATCATCGCCGCCCAGCCGACCAGTGAGACCGGTTTCCAGGGCCTGGCGCCCGGCGCGACGATCGTGCCGGTCCGCATCAGCGAACAGCAGGAGATCGACGGCAAGGCCGTCGGCGACCGGGGTACACCGGCGCAGTTCGCGCAGGCCATCGACTGGGCCGTCGACCAAGGCAAGGTCCGGGTGATCAATCTCTCGCTGGTGATGACCGACCCCAACGGCGAGGTCACCGCCGCGGTGAAACGCGCCCACGACGCCGGGGTGGTGGTGGTCGCCGCGGTCGGCAACAACGCCACCAAGGGCAACCCGCTGCCGTTCCCGGCCGCCGACGACGGCGTGATCGGCGTCGGCGCGGTCACCTCGGCCGGCGTGCGGGCCGATTTCTCCCAGCACGGCGACTACGTGGACCTGATGGCCTTCGGCGCTCCCGTGACGGTGGCGGCTCGCGGTTCCGGCCACGCGAACGTGCAGGGCACCAGCTTCTCCACCCCGTTCGTGGCGGCCACCGCGGCGCTGCTGCTGCAGCGCAACCCCGGCCTGACCCCCGACGAGGTGGAACGCCGCCTGACGGCGACGGCTGACCCGGCCCCCGGTGGCGAGAAGAGCCCCGAGTACGGCGCCGGCCTGCTCAACCCCTACCGTGCCCTGACCGAGTCGCTGGGCCCCGACCAGCGCGCGCCGGTGGCCCCGGTGGTGATGCGCCCCGGCGACCCGGCGGCCGAGGCCCTGGCCGCCCGCCGAGCCCGCTCACAGGACTCGGCACTGCTGTTCGCCGGCATCGGCGCCGGCCTGGTCCTGCTGCTGGCGGTCGCGGCGATCGTGGTCCGAGCCGGCCGCCGCCGGGGTTGGCAAGCCGCCGGGCCGGAACTGCCCTGACGGCCCGGCGAATGGCGATCGTGATCCGGGCCGGCGGTCGCCGGGTTGGCGAGAGCCGAGCCCGGACCCGCCTAGCCGGGCCCGGCAAAGCCAGATTGATGTGTTGACTGCATCAACATTGACGTCAACACATGGACGGCCACGTGTTGATGTCGTATTGACAGTCAACATGTCCGGTGGTGCCAGGGCACACCGGGCAGACCTCAACAACGTTCGGCGCCGCCGGGTCCTGGCGGGCGCCCCACAATGCGCGGCGGCGCCGGGATAGGCCGGGCGGACTTCAACCGCGTTCGGTGCCGCTGGGCCACGGCGAGCGCATCCCGGCGCGTTCGGCGGTGCCAGGTCGCACCCAGCGGACCTCAACAAACGGTCGGCGTCGCCGAGTCTGGCGAGCGCACCACAACGCGTCCGGCGGTGCCGGGTCACAGCGGGCGGATCTCCACGAACGCTATGCCGGGATTGGGCAGGTCGAGGGTGATGTCCTCGCCCGGCTCCAGTCGGCGGGGTGGTTCGGCCTCCGGTAGGACGTCCGCGTCCTTCAGCGCGGCCCACTGCTCGTCGGTGGGCCAATCGCCGCCCGTCCAGCGTGCGGCAATGTTGCCGTGGGTGGCGTCGACCCGCCACAGCCGCACGGTGTGCGGGCCGGCCAGACCGAGGTCGAGGCGAACCCGGCGGTCCAATTCGCCGGACCCGCGGTCCAGCTGCCTGGCGCCAGACGCCGGCCAGGACGCCGCCTCGCCGTCGCCGTCGCCGTTGGCGGGGGCGTCCGACGCCGTGCTGTCGCCGGCCGCACCGGAAGCCGTGCTAGCGGCGGGGATCTCAGACAATTTGCTGCCGGATGCCGCGCCGGATGCCGCGCCGGATGCCGCGCCGGATGCCGCGCCGGATGCCGCGCCGGATGCCGCGCCGGATGCCGC
>NZ_BOMY01000033.1 GCF_016862435.1 Paractinoplanes tereljensis | reverse complement strand
CTGCCGGATGCCGCGCCGGATGCCGCGCCGGATGCCGCGCCGGATGCCGCGCCGGATGCCGCGCCGGATGCCGCGCCGGATGCCGCGCCGGATGCGGGGACCTTGGATGCTCCGCTGCCGCTGCCGCTGCCGCTGCCGCTGCCGCTGCCGCTGCCGCTGCCGCTGCCGCTGCCGCTGGAAGCCGCGCCGTCGGCGGGGGTGTCCGACGTTGTTCTGCTGGCGGAGGCGTCGGGAGGCGTGTCAACGGCGTGGACGGCAGGCGGTGGGGCGGGGGTGGGGGCGTCGGCCTTGCTGTGGTCGAGGGTGCTGTTCCACAGCAGGACGCCTAGGCCTCCGTCGAGGTAGCGGGACGCCCACGCCTCGACCAGGCTGTCGGCGCCGTCGCCGGTCAGGGTTGTCGGGAGTTCGGCGTCGCCCAGGCGTTGGGCCAGCCACAGGGCCCAGTACTTCGGTTTGGCCAGGTTTCCTACCGTGAGCAGGCCGAAACCGCCGTGCAGCAGCCGTTGCGGGCGGCCCAGCTCTTCGAAATGGTCGGACGCCACCCATGGGGCCAAGGCCTCCATCCGGCCGGCGGCCGAGTGCATGCCGCGTAGTAGGAACGCGGCGGCGAAGACGCTGTCGTTGACCTTGCTTCCGTGGGTGGCAGTTACGCCCCACTCGGTCCACAGGATCGGGCGGCCGGCTGCCCACGGGCGCAGGTCCAGGGGGACGGTGCCGTAGACGTGGGTGGACAGGAAGTCGACCGGGGCGTCCACCTGCAGTTGGTCGTCTATCCAGCCGACCGCGGCGGTCGCCGGGCCGCCCACCTGCAGGTGCGGATCCACCGATTTGATGGCCTGGGCGGCCTCGATGTAAAGCCGCCAGTACTCGGCGGGGGTGCCGGACCAGAAGACCGACAGGTTCGGTTCGTTCCAGACCTCGAAACGCCACCGCTCGCGCAGCTCCGCCAAGCCGTAGCGGTCGGCCAGGTGGGCGGTCAGGGCGTGGACCAGGTCCGCCCAGCGGGACCAGTCGGACGGTGGGGAGATGATCGCCCGGTAGGCGAAGACGGTGCGGGACG
Source organism: Paractinoplanes tereljensis (assembly GCF_016862435.1). GTDB lineage: Bacteria > Actinomycetota > Actinomycetes > Mycobacteriales > Micromonosporaceae > Actinoplanes > Actinoplanes tereljensis. The sequence goes on along the minus strand of NZ_BOMY01000033.1, from coordinate 494,846 downwards.
GGTCGGCGGCCAGGGCGGCCGGCATGTAGCCGAGTTCGACCACCGGCACCATGCCCAGGTCGCGGATGATGTCGTAGACCTGGTCGAGGCGGCTGAAGTCGTAGCCGGACTCGCGGTAGACGCCCAGGTCGTCGCCGAGGATGTGGTGCGCCCGCACCGACCGGACGCCCAGCTCGTCGTGCACCCGGCGCAGGGCCTCGCGCAGCTCCGCGCCGATCGGGCGGCCGCTGGTCTCGTCGGTCTCCAGCAGGTGGCTGAGGTGTTCGGAGCCGACCATCTCCTGCCACACCCGATGCAGCGGCGTCGCCTGACCACCAAGGGCCACGGTCACGCTCGGCGCCGCGTCCGCGGCGGTCGCGGCACCCGCCGAGACCACCGCGGACGCGGCCTGTCCTGCGGCCTGTCCTGCGGCCTGTCCTGCGGCCTCCGCGAACACCGTGGAAAGGGCGGGTGCCGCGGTCTGCGTGGAAAGGGCGGGTGTCGCGGTCTCCGTGGAAAGGGCGGGTGTCGCGGTCTCCGTGGAAGGGGTGGACACCGTCGACGGAGCCGACGCTGCGGTCTCCGGGGACGCGGCGGGTGATGTGGCCTCCGCAGACACGGTCGAAGCTGCCAACGCGGATGCGGCCGGCGGCGGGGACGTCGGGGACGCGGCGGGGCCGGCGGACGCGATGGCGGCTGGGGTCAGGCGGGGGCCGCTGGGCGCGTGCCGGGAACCCAGGGCCGCGATCTCGACGGCGAACGAATCGGCTTCGGGTGGCATGTCCTGCGCGAACCGGGCCGGCGACGAACCGGAGCCCGGCGACCCGTCCGGCGTGGGATTCGCGCCGGGACCGGAGGCGTGGAGAGCGTCCCCCGGGTCGTGGGTGAGGCTTGCGGCGGCGGGTGGACGACGGGTGCCCAGGGCGGTGCCCTCCACGTCGAGCGCGGGATGGGACGTTACCGGGACCGGCTCGGACAGCGGGCCTATCGCGTTCACCGTCTGCAGGGCGGCTATCGCGTACCAACCCCCTCGGCCGGCGGTGGTGTCCGCGTAGGGGCCGTGCGGGACGGCCAGGACGTCGCCGCCGCCGTGGTCGACCACGGCGAACGGGCCGGACGGGGTGTCGGCTCGGTGCACCGCGTAGCCGATGGCGCCGGGCACCAAATCCCAGGCGATGGTCACCTGGCCCCGGCCCTGCACGGCCGTGACGCCACTCGGGGCCGGCAGGTCGGCGTGTACGGGGGCGCCGGCGGTGCGGTCCTGGGCTCCGCCGCCGCCCATCAGGGCCGCCCACTGGGTTCGGGCCTGCTCCTCGATCGTCACGGGCGACCACCGGCCAGCTGCGGCAGCTTCTGCCCGGCGGGGACGTTGAACGTCTCCTGGGCCAGCAACGGGCGCACCGCCCGTTCGAACTGGGGGGTGACGAAGGCTCGGCGCAGCACGTCGTCGGCCAGGGCGTTACCCAGCGCGCCCATGATCATGGCCTGGTCCAGGGACAGGTAACGCTCGGCTAAAGTGCCGGATCTCGTCGCCACGGCGTCGTAGAAGCCTCCCGGGCCGTACGCGTGCAGGTTGTTCTTGATGTTGGCCAGGTTTTTGACCGCGGCTTTTTTCGCGTAGGGCAGGGCCAGGAACGTGGCGTGCGGGGTGATCACGCCGTCGCCGTAGACCGCATCCGGGCCCGGGGGGCGGCAGGTGCCGAAGCCGGCGTCGTATTTGCCGCCCTGCACATCGGACGGGTAGCCGTCGGTGTCCATGCCCATCGCGTCGACGCCGTAGGCGGCGTATCCGCCGAACGGGTTCGACGCGGGGGAGAAGCCCCAATAGCCGTAGCGGGCGTCGGAAAGTCCGTGCTCGATCTGTGCGGCCACCGTCGCCGGATGGTTGCGGCCCCAGCTGTTCGGGCCCCACTTCTCCTCGGGGACGAACAGGTCGGGCATGAGGGCCTCGAACATGTCGCCGCCCCAGCTCGGCACGAACGTGATGCCCCGGTAGCGGTACGAGCCCTCGTAGACGGAACGGCCCAAGTGCGTGGTCGTGAAGCCCTGCGGCTGCATCTCCTGCCAGGCGTAGTCGCAGCTGTCGGGCAGGGTGCGCATCGTGTCGAAGTAGGCGGTGGCGGGGATCTGGCCGGCGCCGATGCCCAGGTAGGTGGCGATCCGCGGCTCGGTCACGGTGATGTCGTAGTGGTTGCAGGTGAACCAGACGCCCTGCGGCAAGGAAGGAACAGAGCAACCCGGCGGCTGCGTATCCCAGAAACCACCCCGGATCAGGCCACGGGTGCCGATCGGGGTGGTGGCGGCCGGGTTGAAGAAGAAGCCGAAGTTCATCGAGGCCAGGATCCGGTACGCCGTCGCGCGAAGCGACGGCTCGGCGCCGGCCACGACCCGCAGGCCGGCCGCGAGCCAGCCGTTGTCCACCGACGACAGGAACGGCGTGACCGTCGACCCGTCCTCGGGCCAGGTCAGCACGACCGCCCCGGTGCGCGGGTCGTACCAGTTGTAGTACATGCCCGATGTGTCGTGATGGCGCAGCCCCCCGAGCGTGTCGAGGGTCCGGGAGATCCGGGCGGTGGCCTCCCGCGGCGAGATGATCCCCAGCGAGCGGGCCACCACGGCCGACCACATGTAGCCACCGATGTTCGTCGGTGAGGTGTAGGTCGACGGCACCGACAAATCGCCCGAAATGTTATCGGCAACCAGGCCGGTAGCCGGGGAGGTCATCGCTACCAGGGAACGCCACGTATCCCGGGCATAGCCCTTCAGCGGGTCGGGGGAGGCCGCCGCGGTGGAGCCGGCGAGCAGCAGCAGGACAACCAGGAGACGTCTCATCAGAACTGCCTCACTTCAATCCGGTGGTCGCGATGCCGCGCAGGAAATGCTTCTGCAGCACCAGGAAGACGATCAGGACCGGCAGGACCACCACGACCGCCCCGGCCAGCAGCAGGCCGAAGTAGATGCGGTTCTGCCCGATGCTGTAGAGCGCGAGAGCGACCGGCAGCGTGTACTTGTCGTCGGTGGTGGCCACGACGAGGGGCCACAGGAAGTTGTTCCACGACGCCAGGAACGTCAGGATGCCCAGCGTGGCCAGGGCGGGCCGGCACAACGGCAGCACGATCCGCCAGAAGATCCGCCACTCGCCGGCGCCGTCGACCCGGGCCGCCTCGATCAGGTCGTCCGGAATGGCGAGAAGGAACTGCCGCATCAGGAAAACCCCGAAAGGACCGGCAAGAAAAGGCAGGACCAGGCCGGCGTACGAGTTGGCCAGCCCCATGTTGCTGATCAGCACGAACTGCGGCACGAACGTCACCATCCCGGGCACCATCAGCATCCCCAGCACGGTCAGGAACAGCGCCTTACGCCCGGGGAAGTTCAACTTGGCCAGGGCGTAGCCGATCAGCGAGCAGAACAGCAGGTTCCCGGCGGTGACCAGCAGGGCGACGATCGCCGAGTTGGCGAAGTACTGCGGGAAGTTCAGCCGGGAGAACAGGTCCCGATAGTTGGTGAACGTCCAGTGCGACGGCCACCCGGTGGGCGCCGACCGGATCTCCCCCTCGGTCTTGAACGACGACACGAGCATCCACAGGAACGGCCCGACCACCACGACCAGGGCCGCCAGCAGAACGGCGTAAAGGACGATTCGCGCGACCAGATCACGACGTGCCATCGCGGGCCCCCAACAGCCGGAACTGCAACGCCGACAACGCCACGATGGCCACGAACAGCACATAGGAGGCGGCGGCCGCGTAACCGTAGTTACCGAAACCGAACTGGTTGTAGATGTGGTACGACATCGACAGCGTCGACGACAGCGGCCCGCCCTGGGTCATGACGAGGGGTTCCTCGAACAGCTGCAGGTAGCCGATGCCGGTGATGACCGCCCCGAACAGCAACGCCGGCCGCATCAGCGGCAGCGTGATCCGCCGCAACTGCTGCCACCGCCCCGCCCCGTCCAGGGTGGCCGCCTCGTACAGGTCGACGGGGATGCTCTGCAATGCGGCCAGGAAGATCACCATCAGCGAGCCGAAGTTCCGCCACGCCGCCATCGCGATGATCGACCCCAGCGAGGTGCGGGAGTCCTGCAGCCAGGCCGGGCCGTCGATGCCGACCGCGCCGAGCAGGCTGTTGACGATCCCGGCGTCCGGGTCGAGCAGGAACCGCCACACCACCGCGATCGCCACAATGCTGGTCACCACCGGCAGGTAGAACCCGACCCGGAACAGCGCCCGGAACCGGATCAGCCCGGAGTTGAGGCCGTTCGCGGCGGCCATCGCGAGCACGATGGTCAGCGGCACCCCGATCACCACGAACACCAGGGTGTTGACCGCCGCCCGCCGGAACAGGGCGTCCTCGAACAGCCGGGTGTAGTTGCCCAGGCCGACGAAGTTCACCGCCAGGGGATGCCGCAGGTCGGTGGCCCGCAGGTCGGTCACCGACATGACCAGCGACGCCACCACCGGCAGCAGGGCGAACACCAGGAACAGCACGGTGAACGGCGCCGCGAACGACCAGCCGGTCAGTGCCCGCCGCCACCGCGGCACCGTCGCCACCTCAGGCCCCGGTCCCGATCGCGTCGGCCTGCTGCTGCACGCTCTTGAGCGCGGCCGCCGGGTCCTCGCCGCCGACACACACCTTCTCCACCTCGGTGTCGAACACCGCCGCCACCTGCTCCCACGTCGGGAACGCCGGCGGGGCCTTGGCCGACTTCAACTGCGTACCGAAGACCTGCAGGAGCTTGTCGCCGGACAGCGCCGGATCGTCCCAGGCCTTCTGCACCGCCGGCAGGTCGGTGGCGGTCTGATACCACTTCACCTGCACCTCCGGCTTGGACAGCCAGGCCAGGAACTTCCACGCCGCGTCCCGGTTCCTCGCGTCCTTGAACACCGCGATGTTGCTGCCGCCGATGAACGACGTCGACGACTTCCCGGCCGGCATCCCCACCACCGAATACTTGGCGGCGAAGTCCTTGCCGCCGGCCTCGTTCAGGATGCCCACGTGCCAGGGCCCGGACATGAACGCGCCGATCTCCCCCTTCACGAACGCCGGCTCCAGAGCACCCTGCGGCAGATTGTCCGGCGCCAGCTTCTTCGTGAAGAACGACTGGTAGTAGGTCAGCGCCTCCGTCATGGCCGGGGTGTCGAACGTGTACTTGCCGTCGGCGGAGATCTCCGCGCCGTTGGACCAGGCGAACGGCAGCACCGACTGCCAGCTGCCCGTCTTGCCCGGCTGAACGTTCAGGCCCCACTTCGCGCCGGCCTTCGACTGCATGGCCGCCGCCATCGCGGTCAGGTCGTCCCACGTCTTCGGACCGTCCGGGAAACCCGCCTTCGCGGCCAGATCCGTGCGGTAGTAGATGCCGCGGGTCTCCACATACCAGGGCACCCCGAACGACGTGCCGTCCACCACGGTGGTGTCCCACGCACCCGGGAAGAACGCGTCCTTGCCGATCAGGTCGGTCGGGGTCGGGTCCAGGGCGCCGGTCTTCGCGAACTCACCCTGCATCGTCGTGCCGATCATCGACACGTCCGGGGTCTGCTTCGCCGCGATCGCACTGGCGATCTTCTGATGCGCCGCATCCCACGGCACCGCCGTCACGGACACCTTCGCGTCCGGGTTCTCGGCGGTGAACGCCTTCGCGAACTCCGCGAGCTTCTCACCTTCGGTACCCATCGCCCAGACGGTGATGTCCCCGCTGGCCTTACCCTCGCTGACCGCCTTCGCGGTCTCGGTGTCCGCACTCGAGCCGCGGCCGCAGCCGGCCGCGACGCTCAGCGCCAGCGCCGCGGACGCGGCGACGGCGACGAAAGATCGATGGTTCATCGGTGAACCTCCGGGGAGTGGATGCCGCAGCTGCGCCGGACGACCAGCTGCGTCGCAAGCACCCGCCGCCGGGGGGCGGCGGGCACGTCGGTGTCTTCGGTGATGCGCCGGTGCAACCAGCGCGCGGCGGTCGCGCCGAGCTCCCGCATCGGCTGCCGCACCGTCGTCAACCCGGCGAACCGGGCGGCGAGGAGGTCATCCCAGCCGGTCACGGCCAGATCCTCGGGAACCCGCAACCCGGCCTTCTCGGCCGCCAGCAGCACACCCAGCGCGATTTCGTCGTTCGCGCACACCACGGCCCGGCCTGGCTGCAACGCCGCCTGCTCACCAGCTTCAAGATCAAGACCCGGTGTGCGTACGAGGTGGGGAGGCTCCTGCTGTTGGGACAAGGCCTGGCGTACGCCGTCCCAGCGGCCCCGTACGTCGGGGGCGATGTCCGGGTCACCGACGAACGTGAACCGGCGGTGACCGTGCTCGAGCAGATGCTCGACCAGGTTCTTCGCGGTGCGGGCGTTCCGGGCGCGGACGGTGTCCACGCCGGGCACCGGGTCGCGGGCCAGCGCCACCACCGGCACCGCCAGGGACGTGATGACCTCGTCCGGGACGGTCTGGCCCATCACGGTCAGGCCGTCCACCCGGCCGGCCAGCTCCCGCACCGCCGCCTCGGCGTCGTCGCGGCCGCCGGTGGCCAGGATCAGCACACTGGAACCGAACCCGGCGGCGGCCGCCTCGTAGCCGAGGATCACCTCGGCGTAGTACGGGCCGACCAGATCCGGGAAGACGATCCCGTTCGCCGCGTGCCGGCCCTCAGCCAGCGAGCGGCCCAGCCGGCTCGGGGTGAAGTTCAACTGCCGGGCCGCCGCCTGCACCCGTTCCCGGGTCTGCGCGGTGACCAGGTCGGAGTCGCGCAGTGCCCGCGACACGGTGGCGATGGAGACGCCCGCCAGCTGCGCCACCTGGTAGATCGTCGCCTTTGAAAGCGCTTTCATCGCCATCGCCGGAACGTAACCCCGGCGTAATACTTGCGAAACTCGGGGAATTCACGGATTCACAATCCGCGATTTCCCCCAAAAAGAAGCGGGCCGCCTCTCGGCGGCCCGCTCGGTGTCAGTGTCCCCAGTTGTCCGGGGGCTTGATCGCCACCCGGCCCTCGTCCATCCGCAGCAGCAACAGCGGCAGGCCGGTCTGCTCCAGCCACTCGTCCACGGCCCGCTTCGCGCCGTCCCACCAGCCGTAGTCGTCGAGCAGCAGCACCCCGCCCGGCACCAGCCGCGGCCACAGGTGCTCCAGCTCGTGCTTGGTCGACTCGTACCAGTCGGTGTCCAGCCGCAGGATGCTGATCTTCTCCGGCACGTGCGCCGGGATCGTCTCCTCGACCTTGCCCTTGTAGTAGTGGATCTTGTCGTCCGGGTAGCCGGACAGACCCATCGTCTCCTGCACGTCCTCCAGGGACGCGTACGCCCACACACCGGAGGTGATGTCGCTGGCCGCCAGCATCTCGGCCGCCGACTTGCCGTCGTGCCGCTTGTCGTGCTCGCTGGGCTCGCTCATCCCCTCGAACGTGTCGTAGAGGTGCAGGTCGCGGCTGGTGTCGCCGTTCTCCTGCAACACCTTCGCGATCGCCAGCATGCTGCCGCCGCGCCACACCCCGCACTCCACCACGTCACCCGGGATGTTGTTCTGGGCGACATAGCGGGTCGCGGAGATCAGGGCGTGCAGCTTGCCCGGGGAGGTCATCGTCCGCGGCTTTACCGCACGGATGATCGCCCGCGCGCCCTCGTCGTAGTCCGCCGGGAACTTGATCTCGGGAGCTTCCGCCGTTTTCGGTTCCGGCTTCGGCTCGGGTTTCGGTTCCGCCTTGACGACCGGCGGTTTCGGCTGGGCCACCCGCGCACGGCGGATTTCGTAGCCGGTCAGGCTTTTCAGCACACGATTGGCGCTTTTGCGAACGGTCACGGCGCGTAATGTACTGAGATCCACAGCACATGAACAAGGGGTGCCCAGGAAGTTGATAGGAAGGTACCGATTGCCCTATTGGTGGGGGCTCACCCGGTCGAGTGCCGCCCGCGCCTCCGCTACCAGGTCACCGACCAGATTTTCGGCCCCCGGCAGGCTGTCGATCAGGTCCACCCCCTCGCCTGCCCAGACCGGAACAGGCGGGATGACACCGTTCGTCAGGTCCCGCTGATACTGCACCTGATCGGTGGAACCGCTCTCCAGGTAAGGGTGACCGAGCGTGCGCGCGAGGTAACGATCCGGCCACGCCGAGCGGCGGGCGACGTCGAGCAGCCGGCTCCGGACGGTGTCGTCACCCCGCCCGGCCAGGATCGCCGCCGTGATGACCGGATCGACCAGGGCCTCGGTGGTCGCCTGGAACCGGGTGCCCAGCAGGGCGCCGGACGCTCCGAGGGCCAGGACCGCCGCCAACCCGCGGCCGTCGGCGATGCCGCCGGCGGCGAGGACCGGCACATCCCCGGCCAGATCCACCACCACGGGTACGAACGGCAACGTCGACCGGCCCTTGCGCGCTCCGTGCCCGCCGGCCTCGGTGCCCTGCGCGACAAGCACGTCAGCCCCGGCGTCGAGGGCCCGTTTCGCCTCGCCGAGGTCGCCGACCTGCACGATCAGCCTGGCCCCGGCCGCCTTTATCGCCGCGGCGAACGGTGCCGGGTCGCCGAACGACAGCATCACCGTCCGGGCGCCGCGGTCGAGCACGCGCTGCACCGCGGCCACGTCGATCGCCCAGGTCAGGAAGCCCACGCCCCACGGCTTCCCGCAGGCGGCCAGCGCCGGCAGCTCCCGGTCCAGCCACGCCGGGTCCCCGTCGCCGGACCCGAGCAGGCCCAGCCCGCCACCCTGCGACACCGCCGCAGCGAGGGCCCCGCCGGCCGACCCACCCATCGGTGCCAGCGCGATCGGATGCCGCACCCCGAACATCCGGGTAAACCCCGTCGAAAACCCCATCCCCGTATCCTCCCGCGCCGGACCTATGTGGATGGTTAGATCGTCGGCGTGAGTAGCGACTTCGCGTTCTGGAAAGTGTGCCGGGGCGACCCAGGGGAGGTCTTCGACGGGCTGGCCGACGGGCTCACCGGGGCGCTCGAGGCGAGCACCGACGTGTTCGGGTTTCGCGAGCAGCTGCTGACGCGGTGGCCCGACCTGGTCGACGTGCTCGAACCGGCGGTCGAGGACCTCCTCGACGTGCCCGGGAACGCCGCCAAGTACGTGCTGCTCACCCTGCCGGTCGGCATGCTCGGCCGGCTCGACGACATCTTCGAGCTGGCCGGGCGGTACGAGTTGAGCGGCTACAGCGGAGTGGCCGACGAGGCTTTTTGATCTTGTCGCGGGCCCGCCCGGCGGCGGCGCGCGGAGCGTTCGCCCGCACCCGGCCGGCACTGCTCGGCGGGACCGTCCGATGCCCGTATCTGTAAGGAAAGCCGGCGGCGGATCGCCTGGCTGTGGTCAGCGGGTTTCCGGCAGCAGCCGAAGGGCTTCCGCGGTGGATTCCTTGGTGGCGGGCAGCAGGGGCAGGCGGACGCCGGGGGTGGGGATGTGGCCCTGGGCGTGCAGCGCGGCCTTGATCACCGTGGGGTTGGGCTCGGCGAACAGCGCGGCCGACAGCTTCGACAGGCGGTGACCCAGCGGGCGGGCCGTGGTCGTGTCGCCCTGCCGCCACGCCGTGATCAACCTGGCGAAATCGGACGTCGCCAGGTGGGCGGAGGCCAGGATGGCGCCGTGCGCGCCCAGCGCCAGCAGCGGCGAGACGACCAGGTCGTCGCCGCCCAGGATGGCGAAATCCGGCGGCGGATCGGCCATCAGGGCGATCACGTCGGGGTCGATCGCGCCGGTCGCCAGCTTGATGCCGCGGACGCCCTCGATCGCGGCGATCCGGGTCAACGCTCGTGCCGACAAGGGCTGGGCGGTGCGGTAGGGCACGTGGTAGACGATCAGCGGGACCGGGCTCGCCTGGGCCAAAGCGGTCAGGTGGGCGATGACGCCGTCCTCGCCGGGGCGCAGGAACGGCGGCACCAGGCTCAGCGCCGCCGCGACCGCCGGGCGGTCGGCCAGCACCCGCAGGTCGTCGGGGGTGTTCGCGCCCACCGTCAGCGGGGCCTCGTGCTCGCGGCAGACCGCGGCCAGCAGATCGAGGACGTCGCGGCGTTCCTGGGCGGTCAACGCGCCGGGCTCGGCGGTCGTGCCCAGCGCGACCAGGCCGGACGCGCCCGCGGTCAGGACCCGGCGGGCCAGCGCCTCCAGGGCCGGCAGGGCCACCGCGCCGGAATCGTCGAACGGGGTGATCATCGGGACGTGCAGGCCGGTCAGGAGCATGCCTCCCACCGTGCCCGGCCCGGACGGGTTAGGTCCAGTTAGTTCTGCTGGCGGATGTTTAAGCGGGACTTACTTATGGCTTATATCTCCGGGTACGTGCAGCGGGTGCTGAGTATCGTGAGCTGATGTCCTGGGGAGTGTCCACTGCCGACCGGGCCGCGGTGTTCGGGTGCGACGCCCTGTCCGGGCCGCCGCCGGCCGAGCAGTGGTTCCGCGGCCTGACCGTGGACGCGCCGCGGCCGGTCGTGTTCCGGTGGCTGCGCCAGTTGCGGGTCGCGCCGTACAGCTACGACTGGGTCGACAACCGCGGCCGCCGCAGCCCCCGCACCCTCACTCCCGGCCTGGATGAGCCGGCCGTCGGGCAACGCTGGATGACCATCTTCACGCTCGCCGCGGTCGACCCGGGCAACTCACTGACCTTCCGGATGACCGCGCCGCCCGCCGTGCGTGCCTTCGGGCCGCTGACCCTGACCTACGCCCTGTTCGGCTCGGCGCCCACCCGGCTGGTGGTGAAGATGAACCTCGGCGTGCACGGCGACGGCCCCGTGCACTGGGCCCGCCGCCGGTTACTCGACTGGCCCGACCTGGTGATGATGCACCGGCAACTGTCCAACCTGCGTGACCTCGCCGAACGCCTGGGTGCCGAGCACGACCGCTAACGCCAGCCGTTCCGCGTCGGGGGTGCCCGGCTCGGCCGTGTAGACGGTGATCCGCAGATCGTCGGTGGCCACCACCAGGGTGTCGCAGTCCAGGGTGATCCGGCCCACCGGATGATCGACCACCTTGTGCTTGGACGGCTCGGCCGGCATCGGCGGCGCGTCCGCCTCCCACAGCTCACCGAACCGCGGGCAGCCGCCGCTCAGCTCGGCGATCAGCTTCTGCAGCTCCCGGTCGGCCGGATAACGCGACGCGGTCATCCGCAGATCGGCCACCAGCAACGCCTCGTGGTCGGCCTGCTCCTGGGCGGTGTGCACGACCCGGTTACGCAGCCCGGTCAGGTTGCGCCAGATCGTGTTGCGTTCCAGCCCCCGCCACCCCGAGGTGTCACCCATCAACGCGTCGTACGGCGCGTTGGCCAGCACCAGCGTCCAGCTCGCGTCGTAGACCACCACCGGGGTGTTCGACAACCGGTCCAGCAGCCGCTGCACGCTCGGCGTGACGTGTGACTTCACCACGTCGAGGCCCGGGGTCGCGTGCCCCGCCAGCCGGTAGAGCAGGTCACGCTCCGCCCCGGACAACCGCAACGCCCGGGCGAGGGCCTCCACCACCTGCGCCGACGGTGCGGTGGCCCGGCCCTGCTCGAGCCGGGTCAGATAGTCGGCCGAGATTCCGGCCAGCCCCGCCAGTTCCTCCCGGCGCAGCCCGCTCGCCCGGCGCCGGCGCCCCACCGGTAACCCGATGACGTCGGGCGCGACCCGATCACGCCAGCGGCGAACCATCCGACCGAACTCCCACGTCTCCACGGGGTTCAGTCTGCGCGCCGGGCGGCGGTGGTGTCCTGGCCCTGTTGGTCCTAGGAGACAGGCGCAGGCTGAGCTGCCAGCTTCGCCAGGCGGCGACCAGGGCCAGCGGGATCAGCGCAATTCCCGACACCACGGCGCCGCCGACCGCCGAGGTGACCACCTGCCAGGTCACCACGACCACGACGGCCACCTGGCCGAGCACCGCCGGCAGGAACATCAGCCGGGCCCACCACGGGGTGTCCGGCTCCGGCGGGGAAGCCCGCCAGCCCGCATCGGAACCGCCCCCGAACGCGATCAGGAACGGCACCACGACCAGCAGCATGAGCGCGACGGTCCCGCGATCCGGGCCGCCCGCCACCAGCACCACCACCATGGCGGCCACCGTGGCCACCAGGATCCCCACCACCGGACGTCTCACACCGCTATCGATACCTCATCTGTCAAGGCCTGCGGGTCGTCGCATACGGTCCGGTCCCGGCCGGTCGCCTTCGCCCGGTAGAGGGCGCGGTCGGCGCGGCTCACCAGCTCGTCGGCGGACTCGGACCCGTCGAACACCGCGAGGCCGGCCGAGAAGGTCTGCCCGCGCGGGCTCACCGCGCGCAGCCGTTCCACGATCGCGGTCGCCTCGTCGACGTCACGGCCGGCCAGGACGATGCCGAACTCCTCGCCGCCGTAGCGGGCCAGCAGGTCCTCGTCGCGCAGCTGCCCGGTCCAGGCCGCGGCCGCCTCCTTCAGCAGCAGGTCGCCGGCCGGGTGCCCGTACTCGTCGTTGAATTTCTTGAAGAAGTCGAGGTCGATCATGCCGACCACCACGGGGTGCCCGGCGCGGCGGGCCTTCGCCAGCTCGCGGTTCAGGCGGTCGTCCCAGGCCCGGCGGTTCGGCACCCCGGTCAGGCCGTCGTGGTGGGCCAGGCCCTGCATCTGCCGGGCCAGCCGGTGCATCTGGTCGAGCAGCAGCTTCATCCGGGCCACCACCAGCAGGAACAGCACAGCGCTGCCGATCGCCACCGCGGCCCAGTCGACCCGGCCGTGCTGGAACACCCCCTGCGCGGCCAGGATCGCGGGCGCGAGCAGTGACGCCACGGTGAGCAGAGTCAGCCGCGGCATCGTCAGGGTGACCTCGTCGCCGGTTGCCGGCTTGTCGACGTCGGCCATCCGCGGATGCAGCGCGGCCGCCGCGGTGAGCAGGTAGGTCAGCAGCCAGCCGCTGTCCAGGTAGCCGATCTCGACGCCGGCCAGCTGCGCGATGCTGTAGGTGACGTCCGGCAGCAGCCGGGTTACCTGGGCGAGGACGAGCAGCTGGTTCGTGCGCAGCCGGAGCGCGCCCGGAGTGGTCGCCGAGCGCACGGTGAGCGTGATGAGCAGGACGTCGAGTACCGGGTAGGCGAGCGACACGAGCTGATCGGCCAGGCCGGCGTGATCGCCCATGCTGATCGGCCGCACCCAGAACGACCACGCCGGCAACGCGAGAGCGGTCGACAGGATCCAGGCGTCGATCATCCCGACCCGGTCCCGGCCCCGAGTGCGGCGCAGGACCATCGTCCCCAGGCCCGCGATGCTCACCGGGTAGGCGGACAGATAGAACAGGTCGGCCCAGCCCGGGTACGGGTCGATGTGCGCGACGTTCTCCAGGTAGTCGTAGACGGCGTCGCCGGTCACCGACAGGGCCATGCCCGCCAGCAGCAGGTACCACATGAGGGGCCGCTGCGGCCGGCGCCGCCGGATCGCCACCAGCATGACCACGCACGAGACGACGCCGATGCCCTCGAAGCAGAGCGAGGCCGGCCACGTGCCGTAGGCGAGCCAGGGGTAGCTCAGGGCGACAGGCACGCCGAAGACCAGCATCCACACCCATGCCGGCGTGCCGCCCAACCTCTTCACACGCTGGCTATCGGCCGCTCGGCACCACCACTTAATTATCGGATTGCTATTAACAGCAATCCGATAATCCAAAAACGGACATGACGGGCAGTACACCATAGTGACTGTTATGGGCGGCTGGGTTGATCCAGAACCTCGAAAACGCCGGTCGGGGAGACGACGGTCCTCGTGGTGCCCTCCGCGATACGGATCTCGTAGCCGTCGATCCGGATGGTGACCGGGCCGCGGAACTGGACCGTCCGCGCTTTGATCGGGCCGAGAATCCGTAGGCGCGTCAGCTGCGGCTGCGGCCGGGGCTCAGGCAACTCTCGGGCGAGGTAGGCGGCCGCCGCGCGAAGGACCTCGGGCGAGTCACCGGCGTTGCCGATCAGCACGTTGCACTTACTGCAGAGCAGGCCACGCACGCGGCCCGTACGGTGACAGTGATCCACGACGAGGCGGACCCCTTCGGCGGGTGGGCTGCCGTCCGATCGGGGCCGCCCGGTGCGCACCGGGCCGATGTCGTCCTCGTGGATGCCGCAGATCTGACACCGGTGCCCCTGGGCCGCACGGAGCGCGTCGTACTCGGCCGGGAGCAACCCGTACTTCTGCCGGAGGTTGTCGGCGCGGCGTTCCTCGGGCTCGAGGAACGCCCGGCGGGCGCGGTTTGCCAGCCGACCGCGCTCGAGACAGGCCGAGCAACTCTGGGTGGGACGGCCCGACGCCGAGACGAACTCCGCGCTGTCCTTCTCGACGTGGCAGCGGGGACATCGACGGGCACCCGATTCGAACATGTGTTCAAGTTAGGTCGGGGGTCGGACAAAACCTGAGTACGTGAACTCTGTCGGGGTGCAACCGGGGCGGAGGATTCTGGGCGGACTCGCACGCACTGACCTGGAGGATGGCGTGGAACTGCCCGGTGACGCTGTGGACCCGGACCGGCTGGACGCCGCACTCGAGCGGCTGGTGCAACGCGGGGTGCTCGATGCCGCGCAGGCCGGGGCGGTGCGGCAGGAATACGCCGGGCCGGTCGAGGCGGGCAGGCCGCACGGGCTGCGCCGGCAGCTGGGGGAGATCGCCGGGTACCTGGGCGCCTCGTTCGTGGTCGGGGCGACGCTGCTGTTCCTCGGCGAGCAATGGGACTCGCTCGGCCGGGGCGGGCGGGTCGCGATTCTCGGGGCCATCGCGGTGGTGCTGCTCGGGGCCGGTGTCGCGGTGCGGTCGCGGTCCCGGGCCGGGGACAGCGTGCGGCGGCGGTTGTCGAGCACCCTGCTCACCGGGGCCGGCCTCGCGACCGGCACGGCGGTGTACGCCATGTTCGACACCAGCACGACGGACGCCGCCGGTCTGGTGGCGTCCGTGGCGGGGCTTGCCGTCGTGGTCGGCGGCTACCTGCTCGCCCGCAGCGCGCTCGGTCAACTGGCCGCGGCCGTCGGGGCGTTCGCCGTCGTCGCGAGCCTGCTCTCCCTGCTGCACCTCGGCGACACCGCGATGCTCGGCGCCGGGACGATCGCGCTGGGCCTGGGGTGGGTGTTGCTGCTGTGGCGCCGGCTGGTCGCCGAGCACCGGTTCGCGCTCGCGATCGCGGTGACGTTCGGGCTGGGCGGCGCGCAGCTGCTCGTGGCCAGTGACGGCGGAACCCAGAACTACCTCGGGTACGCCCTGACCGCGATCGTGGCCGGGATCTGCTTCACGGCGTACGCGCGGCTGCGCGACTGGGTCGTGCTGGCCGGCGGGGTCATCGGCGCCACCCTGGTGGTGCCGGAATTCCTGTACGACATCAGCGGCGGTTCCCTCGGGGCCAGCGGCGTGATGCTGGCCGCGGGCGTCACCCTGCTCGCCGGCAGCCTGGCCGGCCTGCGGCTGCGCAACACCACCGACAGCGACCCGCTAGCGGCCGCCCACTGAATCGGGATGCGGAGCCGGCAAGGCGGTCGCTAACCTCGGCCGATGATCACGCTGACGCCGGTGCTGCAGCGGTGGTACGCCGACTGCCCGTTCTGGCCGGTCGCTCGGCATCTGACGCTCAGCTGTGGGCCTCGTGCTTGCGGGCCACCCTGGTGCCGGTCACCCGGCCGCGGATGAGGAACACCGCGACCAGCGCGAACAGGATGAAGCCGCGATCGGCAGCACCGGCTACTGCAGGCGACGCCATATGACGATGATCATGGCCGGCATCCGGCCGGTGAGCAAACCTGCCGAAATAGCCACCGGATGGGTCGAACTGGGTTTTCATGGGGGTTAGACCGATCCGGGGGGAACTCGTGCCGATCGAACACAGCGGTGTCGCTGCGCCGGTGCCTGGGGGGCCGACTGTCGTCGAGCTGTCCCGGCGGGCGCGGCTTGCCGTCACTGATGCTCCGCTGCTGGTCGGGGCGGCCATCAGCGCCGGCTGGGAGAACCCGGACGACTTCGACCCGGCTGACCCGCACGCCGCCGTGGACGCCGCGCTCTGGCTGTGGACCCGTAACACGTCCGCGCTTCCCGGGGTCGCGGTGCTGTCGGACGGCGGCGAGGCCGGCTTCGCCCCGGTTTCCCCGTAGGCGAGCCGGCCCCGCGACGTCAGCGGATCAGGCCGTGCGGGTCGATGACGTACTTCTTCGCGGCACCCGAGTCGAAGTCCTGGTAGCCCTGCGGGGCCTGGTCCAGGGAGATCGCGGTGGCGTTGACGTTCTTCGCGATCTGCACCCGGTCGTGCAGGATCGCCATCATCAGGTTCCGGTTGTACTTCATCACCGGGCACTGGCCGGTCACGAACGAGTGTGACTTCGCCCAGCCCAGCCCGAGCCGCAGCGACAGGGAGCCGACCTTGGCCGCGTCGTCGACGCCGCCGGGGTCGCCGGTCACGTACAGGCCGGGGATGCCGATGGCGCCGCCGGCGCGGGTGATCTCCATCAGCGAGTTCAGCACGGTCGCGGGCATCTCGGTCTGGGCGTCCGCGCCGTGCCCGCGGGCCTCGAAGCCGACCGCGTCGACGGCCGAGTCGACAAGTGGCTGGCCGATCGCGGGGGCGTCCTTGCCGAGGATCTGCTGGACCTGCTCGGCCGGGTCGCCGTCGGCGACGTTCACGGTCTCGCAGCCGAAACTGCGGGCCTGCTCGAGACGCTCCGGGTTGAGGTCACCGACGATCACGACGGCGGCGCCGAGCAGCCACGCCGAGGTGGCGGCGGCCAGGCCGACCGGGCCGGCACCGGCGATGTAGACGGTCGAGCCGGTGGTCACCCCGGCGCTGACGCAGCCGTGGTAGCCGGTCGGGAAGATGTCGGTGAGCATGGCCAGGTCGAGGATCTTCTCCAGGGCCTGGTCGCGGTCGGGGAATCGGAGCAGGTTCCAGTCGGCGTACGGGACCAGCACGTACTCCGCCTGCCCACCGACCCAGCCGCCCATGTCGACGTACCCGTACGCCGATCCTGGCCGGTCGGGGTTGACGTTGAGGCAGACGCCGGTCTTGCCTTCCTTGCAGTTGCGGCAGCGGCCGCAGGCGATGTTGAACGGGACCGAGCAGATGTCGCCGGGCTTGATGTACTCCACATCCGGGCCGACGTCGATGACCTCCCCGGTGATCTCGTGGCCGAGCACGAGCCCCTCCGGTGCGGTGGTGCGGCCGCGCACCATGTGCTGGTCGCTGCCGCAGATGTTGCTGGCCACGGTCCGGAGGATCGCCGCGTGCGGGGTCCGGCGGCCGATGTTGGCCTTGTTGACCCCGGGGCCGTCCTTCATCTCGTACGTCGGGTAGGGAATGTCCCCGATCTCGACCTGGTCGGGGCCCTGGTAGATCACTGCGCGATTGGCTGGCATCGTTGCCTCCATCGTCATCTCGGCGACGGATAGTCACGCCGCCGTTACGGCCATGTTTCGCCGACACCGCCGGAAAGAGAACCGTCGATACTGACAAACCCTGCCGATTCCGACATGCCGTGGCACGGTGTCACACCCTCGCGGCCTGGCTCGTCCCTGAAACATGTACATCGTCATCACCGTCATCGCCGTCGTGTTCACCGGGAGCGCGGCCGTCACCTACCTGATCGGCCACGACTACCCGAAGACGCAGGCCGACATGAAGGGCATCCCGCGCTCGTGGGTGCCGGTCCTCGGAGGGCTGCTGACCGCCGGCACGATCGGGCTGCTGGCCGGGTTCGCCGTACCCTGGCTAGGCAAAGCGGCCGCGGCCGGCCTGGTCCTGTATTTCGTCGGCGCGCTGATCGCTCACCTGCGGGTCGGCTCCCGCCAGCTGGTCGGGCCGGCGGTGTTCCTGGTGACCGAGATCGCCGCCCTGGTGGTCGCTCTGGCGCGCTGACCCTCCGGTTGTGTACGTTCGTACGTATCTTGGTTGGCGTACGGAAGTAGGGGAACACCCGTGGATCTCGCCACGTCTCGTCGCCGGCTGGCTCTGTTCGGGCTCTTCCTCATTCCGGGCCTTGCCCTGTCGTCGTGGGTGACCCGCACGCCGGACATCCGGGACCTGCTCGGCGCGTCCACCGCCGAGATGGGCCTGGTGCTGTTCGGCCTGTCGGCCGGCTCGATGATCGGCATCCTGTTCTCCGGCAAGCTGGTCACCCGGTACGGCACCCGGCCGGTGATCGCGGCCGGCGCCCTGACGATCGTGTCCTGCACGCCGGTCGTCGGGCTCGGCGCGGCCCTGTCGCAGAGCCTCGTGGTGGCGGCCGGGTTGTTCCTGCTCGGCCTCGGCTTCGGCTGCGGCGAGGTGGCCATGAACGTCGACGGCGCCGACGTGGAACGCATCATCGGCCGGCCGGTCCTGCCGTCCATGCACGGCTGTTTCAGCCTGGGCACGGTCATCGGCGCGATCCTCGGCATGATCTTCACCGCCGCCGCGGTCCCGGTGGTCTGGCACCTGGCCGGGATGGCCCTGGTGACCTTCCCGCTGTGCCTGGTGGCGATGCGGTTCGTGCCGGCCGGCACCGGCCGCGAACAGCGCGACGAGCAGAAGACCCGCGGCCCGGCCGTCTGGCGTGACCGGCGGCTGCTGCTGATCGGCGTGATCGTGCTGGGCATGGCCCTGGCCGAGGGCGCCGCCAACGACTGGCTCCCGCTGATCATGGTGGACGGGCACGGCCTCGACCCGGCGCTGAGCTCCGGCGTCTACGTGGTGTTCGTGGCGGCCATGACGATCGGCCGGTTCACCGGCGGTTTCTTCCTCGACCGGTTCGGCCGGGCGGTGGTGCTGTTCGCCAGCGCGGTCATCGGCGCCGCCGGCTTGCTAGTGGTGATCGCGGTGGACAGTCAGATCGCGGCCGGCGCGGCGGTGCTGCTGTGGGGCCTCGGCTCGGCGCTGGGCTTCCCGGTCGCGTTGTCGGCCGCCGGTGACTCCGGCGCCAACCCGACCGCCCGGGTGTCCCTGGTCGCCACCGTCGGCTACCTGGCGTTCCTGGTCGGGCCGCCCGCGCTGGGTTTCCTCGGCGAGCACTTCGGCCTGCGCGGCGCGATGCTCGCGGTCCTGCTGTTCCTGATCTTCGCGGCGCTGGCCGCGCCCGCGCTGGGCGGCCGGAAGCCGGCCGCGGCGGCCGCCCTCTAAAATCGCCGCCATGCGGCTTTACGTGGGTTGCGCGATGTGGTCGCACCAGGCCTGGGCGGTTCCCAAGGGCCAGAAACCACTGCGGGCGTACGCCGGTCAGTGCACCGCCGTGGAAGGAAACACCACCTTCTACGCCACCCCGTCCCCGGCGACTGTGGAGTCCTGGGCTTCGCAGACCCCGGCGGGGTTCCGGTTCGTCCTCAAGCTGCCCAAGGTCGTCACGCATGAGCGGCGGCTGATCGGCGCCACCCCGGACGTGACCGCGTTCCTGCGGGTGATGGCACCCCTGGAAGCCCGGGTGCACGCGTACTGGATTCAGTTGCCCGCCTCGTTCGGCCCGGACGACCTGCCGGCACTGGCCCGGTTCCTGCACGAGTTGCCCGGCGGCCACCGGTACGCGGTCGAGGTCCGGCACCCCGGCTTCTTCGCCGAACCCGGCCCGCTCGAAGAGGTCCTGCACGACACCGGCACGGAATGGGTGCCGTTCGACACGACCGCGTTCTTCGCGAAGCCGCCCACCAGCGCCGCCGAACGGGAGGCCTGGACGAAGAAACCCCGGGTGCCGGCGCG
The DNA here is from genome assembly GCF_016862435.1 of Paractinoplanes tereljensis. Taxonomy (GTDB): domain Bacteria; phylum Actinomycetota; class Actinomycetes; order Mycobacteriales; family Micromonosporaceae; genus Actinoplanes; species Actinoplanes tereljensis. Next base: position 475,289 of record NZ_BOMY01000033.1, on the reverse strand, counting down.
CAGCACCGCGCTGACCGCGACCCCGATCGTCCGCTACCTGGGCCGTGACGACACCGCCGAGACCGTGGCCGGCTGGCAGCCGTGGGTGCGGCGGACCGCGGCCTGGCTGCACGAGGGCCGCGAACCCACCGTCTTCCTGCACACCCCGGACAACGCCGACGCCCCGGCCCTGGCCCGCCGCTTCCACGACGAGGTCCGCGCCCTGGTCCCCGGCCTGGAACCGCTACCCACCCCCGAACCGGTCGACGAACCCCTGACACTGTTCTGATGAGAGTCGTCGCGGCACTGCTGCTGGTTACCGCGGTGCTGGGCGGCTGCCGCGAGCAATCGCCGGTCGAAGGAATGCCGACGGTCGCCTGGGAGAACCCGCCCGCGAACGGGCGGTTCGACTACCAGCTGGGTGGCGCTTATCCGCCGGCCGCCGGGGTGGCGATCGTGGACCGGGACCGTACGGCGCAGCCGGCGCCCGGGGTCTATTCGATCTGTTACGTCAACGCGTTCCAGACCCAGCCGGCCGAGAACACGTGGTGGTCGGCCAACCACGACGACCTGCTGTTACGCAGCAAGGGCGACGGCTACCTGACCGACCCGGACTGGCCCGGCGAACGGATCCTGGACATCTCCACCGACGCGAAACGCGCCGCCCTCGCGGGCATCGTCGGGGACTGGTTCGCCGGCTGCGCGAAGCAGGGATTCCGGGCGGTGGAACCGGACAACCTCGACTCGTACACCCGCTCGAACAGCCGGTTGAAACAGAGCGATTCCCTCGCGTACGCCCGGCTGTTGAAGGAGCGCGCCCACCGCGAAGGCCTGGCCATCGCGCAGAAGAACGCGCCGGACCTGGCCGGTCTGGGTTTTGATTTCGCGGTCGCGGAGGAGTGCGCGGTCTACGACGAGTGCGACGCCTACCGGAAGATCTACGGCGAGCAGGTGTACGAGATCGAGTACACCGACAACGGCATCGACGCGTACCGCCAAGCGTGCCGGGCGGACGGCGACCGGATCTCCATCATCCTGCGGGACAGGGATGTCGTTCCGGTCGCCACGCCCGGCTACCACTACGAGTTCTGTTAGCGGGTCACCTTGACGGTGACCTGCGCGGTGGCGCCGGTCTCGTAGCGGGTGCGCACCGTCAGGGTGTGCTTTCCTGCGGCTAGTTTGACGACCCGGCTGCGGGTGGCGGCGCTGACCGAGACCCACGTGCCGCTGTCGGTGCGCAGGTCATAACCGGACACCAGCGGGTCACCGGTCCGGACCGACGGGGCGGCCCACTTCAGGGTCGCCGACGCGGCGACCTTCGCCCCATTGCTCGGGGCGGTGATCTTTCCGGCGGTCGCGGCCCAGGTCCGGTTGACGGTGATCGTCGCGGTGACCGGGTCCGAGGCGGCACCCGCGGAGTTGTAGGCGCGGACCGCCAGGGTGTGGGTGCCGCGGGCCAGGCTCAGCACCAGCTTGGTCGTGCCGGCCGACAGGGTCTTCGTGGTGCCGTCGACGGTGACCGTGTACTTCGCCGCCCCCGAGACGGCCTGCCAGCGCAGCACGCTGGTGGTGGCGGCCGCGCCCTGCGGCGGGAACGTCACCTTCGGCGCGGACGGCCGGGTGGTCGTGGTGGTCGCGGTGAAGGTGGCGGTGCGGGTGTCGCTGATGTCGCCCTGGGAGCTGAGCGTGGCCACGGTGACCTGGTGGCTGCCCGCGGTCAGGGTGACCTGGCGGCTGAGCTGCGACGGGGACTGCACGTACTGGGTGCCGTCGACGATCAGCAGGTAACCGGCGATCGCGGTGGCGCTGTTGGCGGCCGCCGACCAACTGATCGTGCTGGTCAGGCCGGTGCTGCCGCCGTCGGCCGGGGCCTGCAGGGTGGGAGCGGTGATCGACTCGGTGCTGGCGGCCCGCAGGTAGACCACCGAACCGGACTCGTGCACCACGTCGAAGCCGGTGCCCGGCAGGGCCATCGCCTGACCGGTCGGGAGGGACGCGTTCTGCGGGTCGCTGTCGCCGGTGTAGCGCAGGGCCGGCAGCAGGGTGCTGACGTTGTCGCCGTCGGCGACCTTGCGGACCTGCACGCCCGGGGACGGGCTGTCCTGCTCACCGGCGGTGCCGGCGGCCGGGTCGGGCCGGTACTCGACGTAGTAGGTGGCGTCGGTGCCGGTCACTTTCACCGCGCGTACGCCGCTGCGGTCGGACCGGGGAGCGAGGGTGACGCGGGTGCCGGCGGCCGGGGTGACCGACTTGAGCAGGCCGAGTTCGTCGGCCTTGGACGTGTTCAGGCCGTTGCCGTCGCCGTAGCGGGCGTAACCCATCACGTCGTAGTCGCCGTACTCGACGACCTCACAGTTCTGGGTGATCGCCGACCCGGCCGCCACATAGCCGCAGGTCTCGTCGCCGGCGTGGCCCAGTCCCAGGTTGTGGCCGAACTCGTGCTCGAAACCGTCGGCGTAGCCGTACCCGTTGAGCCAGATGGTGTTGCCCGGCATGTAGGCCAGCCCGGCCCAGCCGCAGGTGCTGTTCTTCGCGGCCATGTAGATGACCAGGTGTTCCCGGCCGGTGAAGCTGTCGGCGGTGCGGCCCAGCGCTTCCAGGGCCGCGTCCTGCCACTGCTCCGGGTCACAGTCGTTCGCGGAGATGGCCGAGCCGGTGACCCAGTCGTGCACGGTGATGTCCGCGTCCGGGACGGTCAGCGCGCCGGACGTCTGCGCCGACCAGAAGTCGCCGAGCTGCCGGCCCATCTGCGTCAGCGTACCGACGGTGGTGCTGTCGGCGGTGCCGGTGGTGACCGGCACGATGGTCAGCTCGTGCGCCCCGGCCAGCGCGGTCGGCAGCGCCGCCGAGGTGGCCCGGGCCGCGGTGACCCGCGCCCGGCCGTCGTCGATCGCGTCGACGACCTGCTCGGCGGTGCCGGTGGCGCCGCGGACGGTCGCGGTCACCTTCTGCCCCGGGGTGAGATCGGCGGTGACCGACGCGTCGACCTCGACGGTCTGGTCGCCCATCAGCAGCACCGGCTGCGAACCGCCGCCGGCCCCGGCGTCGGCCAGCAGGGTGTAGGTCGCCGGTACGGTCACGGCCGGGTCCGCGTGGGCGGGCACGGCAGCGGTCAAGCCGGCGAGCAGCGCCGCGGCACCGGCCACGGCAGTACGAGCGATCATGAGCACACCTCCGACCGCGAGAGATCGGTCGCACCTGCCGTCGTATGAGGATTCGGCCCCGCTATCGTCGACAGGTTGCCGGGCGGACGGGGAGGGCCTGTCATGGACCACCAGCGGTGGATGAGCCACGCGGTCGCGCTGGCGCACCGGTCACCCCGGTCGGCCACCGCGTTCGCGGTCGGCGCCGTGCTGGTCGACGAGCACGGCACCGAGATCGCCGCCGGCTGGTCCCGCGACACCGACCCGCTCGTGCACGCCGAGGAATCGGCCCTGGCCAAGGCGACCGGCGACCCGCGGCTGCCGGCCGCGACCCTGTACAGCACGCTCGAGCCCTGCTCGAAACGCACGCATCGCCCCGACGCCACCTGCGCGGCGCTGATCCTGGCCGCCCGGATCCCCCGGGTGGTGATCGCCTGGCGGGAACCGGACGTGTTCGTCACCTGCGAAGGCGTCGCGTTGCTGATCGCGGCCGGGGTCGAGGTCCTGGAGGTGCCGGAGTTCGCGGCGGCCGCCCGGGTGGTCAACGCGCACCTGCCCGGTGTCTGATTTCAGGGCCCGAGTCCGGTTGTGGGAGACTCCCCGCCGTGGGTGGTGAATGGCACGGGCTGCTCTTCGACAACCAGACGGTCGGCGTGCAACCGGCGCTGACCTGGAATTTCCGCATCCCGATCGACGGTGGCCCGGCCGCCCTGACCGTGGAATGGCTGCCTTTACCGGCCGCCGGCTGGCAGGACATGGCGGGTGCCGCCGCGACCTGCGACTCGTTCGCCGAACCGGTCGAGGCCTGCGTCCACGACGGTGGGCACCACCGCTACGACCGGATCGACCTGCGGATCACCGAACAGGACGGCCCGCGCATCCGGGTGCTGGTGACGGTGGCCGGCGACATCGACCACCACGGCCCGGCCGAACTCACCGCCGACGCGTGGCTGACCTTCACCGGCATCCTGGTGCAACTCGGCGGCACCGGCACGGCCGGCGACGCGCTGACCCGGCTGGCCGGCTTCACCAAGGTCGACGGCCTGGCCGAGGTGCCGGATCCGCGCGGGATCGCGTTCCGCTTCGCCCCCCACTAGGGTCGTTGAATGGCTAACGATGTCGTGGTGCTGCCGGGCCGCATGGGTGGCACGTTGTCCCCGCTGCCGCTCTACACCGCCGACCTGGCCGAGTCGCGTGGCGCCACCGTGCACCGGCACGACTGGGTCAGCACCCCGCCCGGCATCCCCGAGATCTACGAACCGGCCACCGTCGAATGGGTCCGGGCCGAGGTGACCCCGCTGCTCGACAAGCTGGGCGGCCGTCCGCTGCTGATCGGCAAGTCCCTGGGCACGAACGCGGCGGCGCTGGCCGCCGAACGCGACCTGCCGGCCATCTGGCTGACCCCGCTGCTGCAGCTGCCGCACGTGGTGGCCGCCCTGGAACGGGCGACGGCCCCGTTCCTGCTGATCGGCGGCACCGACGACCGAGCCTGGAACGGCGACACGGCCCGCCGCCTGACCCCGCACGTCTTCGAGGTCCCCGACGCCGACCACGGCATGTACGTCCCAGGCCCGGTAACCGCGTCGATAGCGATCCTGTCCCAGGTGGTAGAGGCCGCCGCCGAATTCTGCGACGAGATCAGCTGGCCCTGAGGTGCTGAGACCGCAGAAGGTTGTCGCCTATGTCGTGCGGGATGGCCGGCTTCTGGTCTTTCTGCACGCCGACGATGCCGGCTTCGATCAATCCGGGCTGCAGGTTCCCGCCGGAACCGTCGAGGACGGGGAACTGCCCGAGGTGGCAGTGCTGCGTGAGGCCGCCGAGGAGACCGGCCTGGACGGGTTCCGGGTGGAGCGGTACCTAGGGGCGAGCGAGTTCGACATGCGGCCGTATGCCGACGCCATCCACGTCCGGCACTTCTACCATCTGTCGATCGATTCCCCGCAGGTGCCGCAGCGCTGGTTCTCCGAGGAGCGCGGAGACGGCGACAGACCACCGATCCGCTTCGAGTGTTACTGGTTGCCCCTCGCCCAGGGCCACGTTCTCGCCGCCGGCCAGTCGGCTCTCCTCGGCCGACTTCTGGACTGAACGACCTCCCGGCCTGAATCCTTGACGTTCGAGGTCACAGGAGGATGCGGGCAGAGGCGTAACTCGCTACAAGTGCAAGCGCGGCAATCTGAGCTATAAGCGCGGCTGTCAATATTTTCCCCCGATTCGCATTGCTTGCGCGAATTGAGCAGATAGTTTGGACTTTGACGAAGGCGACCGCCCGCTGTGCCAGCTCCTCCGAATCTGTCCAATGTTGATCACTGATCATATCCTTGAGCGTTTCGTCGGAAATTGCTTTGAGTAGGCGTCGACGTCCACTCAGGATGCCAAGCAGCGATGCGCACACAAAGGCCCCGATCGCGCACGTCAGAAGAATTGATGAAACCACGTTCTGGCGGATCACCCCGGGCGACGCGAGCGCTCCACCAATTCCGATCAATCCGGCAAGCGTCACCGACGAGGCGACGATTGACGCAGACCGCGAGTCGAGGGATGACATACGCGCACGCTCCGCCGTCAGTTCCTGCTCGATGAAATCGAAATAGATATTCCCGGGATTGCTCATTCTGGGGATGAGCCGTGGATGGATCCGACTATTCTCATTACGACCCAGGACGTCGCTTTTTCCAGCGCGCTGGACGCCTTGGCGTCATCCTCGGTAGCTTGATCAGATTTGCCGTCGTCCTTCGATTCCGGCCTGACAGTTTCCGGATCTTCCAATTCATCTTCGGCCATGTCGACCTCCGCGAGTGTTATCGCTGTGCTTGGTGGTAACGAAGCCGCACCATTGACAGCGAACCACGAATGCTGCCAGATGGACATATCCGAACAGCCTATGCGGATACGTGGCAGCTCAGGGCCGTTAAGAGCGTCCTCAGAGGTGCCAGTCGCGGCCGTGCCAGCGGACCGTCGGGGCCATCAGCAAGTCAGGGGCACCGTCCGGGGGCCAGTCGCCGGTTACGGCCAGGCCGGCTATCGCGGCCGTGCGGGACGGGTCGGGGTCGGTGCCGGTCAGAGCCGCGGTTACGCCGGCCGGGGTTAGCACTGTGGTGGCGGTCAGGCGGGCGGTGGGACGGCCTGCCCGCAGGGCGGCGGCGTCGATGGCGGCGTCGAAGCGGCGCTGGGCGGCCAGGTCTGCCGGGGAGCCGAGCATCCGGGCCAAGGCTCGGGCCAAGCGCCGGTCCCCTGGGAGCAATCCTGGCAATCCGGGCACGGCGAAGTGGCTGTCCGTCTGGTCGAAGGTGGCTATCCACTCCAGGCCGCTGGTCTGGGTGCGGGCCGGGGAGGTGGTGGCGGCCCAGATCGCGGCGCGGAAGATGCCGTTGGCCAGGCGGGCGGCCGGGTCGTCTACCAGGCGTTGCAGGGCGTGGGCGGCGATCAGGGCCAGGTCTCGGTCTACCTCTACGCTGCCGGCGCCTCGTTCTACCCGGTATTCGAGTTTGCCGTCGTCGGCTACCACCAGCAGGAACGTGTCGGCGAAGCCGGCGGTGCGGATCTCGCCCAGCAGGCAGGCGGCGGGGGCGGCCGGGTCGTCGCCGAGGATGTCGCAGGCGATGTCGTCGCGCAGCCAGCGGTGGTGGGTGTCGTGGGGGCGGGCCGGGGTGGGTGGCTGCGGCGGCCGGTAGCTGGCGTATTCACGGAAGCGCATGGCCGCATGGTGGCATCGGGGGCTGCCGGGAAATCGCACCGTGAGTCCGACGGGTATTTCGGTGTCGCGATCGGGGGTGCGCCCCGGATACTGGCCGCCGGAAAGACCGCGCCGCCGAAGAGGCAGCGCCGACTAAGAGGGAGAGGTAATGAGCCGGACTATTCGGGTCACCGTGCGGGGGAAGTTCGCCGGGTTGAGTGAGTCTGCGCTGGCCGAGCTGGTCGCCAAGCAGGCCGAGCACGACTTCCTGCACACCGAATACACGGCCGAGGGGCATCTGACCTACGACCTGCCGGCCCGGCCGTTCTTCACGTTCCGGTTCGCTGATGAGGTCGACGAGGAGGCCGACATCCCGAAAGCCGCCGCCCGCGCCGAGCGCAAGGCCGCCGACTGGATGGCCGGGCACGGCTACCCGGTGAAGGACCTCACCTCGCAGGCCGTCGACATGTCGGTGGTGCCGCTGGGCAAGCGCGGCCGCCGCGAGGCCGACAAATCGGTTGCCCGCGGCCCGAAGCTCTGATGAGCTGACCGAGCACCAACCACCTAGCGATAAGGAAACCGAGATGCGCGCTGCGTACATGTCCACCCAGGAAGGAATCCGGCTCACCGTGAGGGACATGACGCTTGCAAACGCTCAATCTCGGGATTCTGGCGCACGTAGACGCCGGTAAGACCAGCCTCACCGAGCGGCTGTTGTTCGCCGCCGGTGTCATCGACGAACTGGGCAGTGTCGACGACGGCAGCACCCGCACCGACACTCTCGACCTGGAACGCCGCCGCGGCATCACCATCAAGTCCGCGGTGGTGTCGTTCACGCTGCGCGGCCGCACGGTCAACCTGATCGACACGCCCGGCCACCCGGATTTCATCGCCGAGGTGGAACGGGTCCTCGGCGTGCTCGACGGGGCGGTCCTGGTGATCTCCGCGGTCGAGGGGGTGCAGGCGCAGACCGTGGTTCTGGCCCGCACCCTGCACCGGCTGCGCATCCCCACCCTGATCTTCGTCAACAAGATCGACCGGGGTGGGGCGCGCGAGGACGGGGTCCTCGCCGAGATCGCGGCCCGGATCAGCCCGGCGATCGTGCCGATGAGCCGGGTCACCGCGATCGGCACGAAAACGGCGGCGACCGAGGAACAGGTCGACTGGCTGCGGCTGGCCGACCACGACGACGAGGTGCTGACCGCCCTGGTGGACGACGTCTCGCCGGCGTTGCGGGTCCGGGAGAAGGTCCACCCGGTGTACTTCGGGTCGGCGATCACCGGCGCCGGCATCGATCAGCTGATCGGCGGCATCACCACCCTGCTGCCGGCCGCGCGCCGCGCGAAACACCCCAGCGGCACGGTGTTCAAGGTCGACCGGGGCCCGGCCGGGGAGAAGATCGCCTACCTGCGGATGTTCGGCGGCTCGCTGCGGGTCCGCGACACCGTCGGTGCGGACCGGGTCACCGGCCTGGAGGTGTTCGCCGACGGCACGACCCGCCCGGCCGGCGAGATCCGGGCGGGTCAGATCGGCACGGTCCGCGGCCTGACAAAGATCAAGATCGGGGACCCCATCGGCGTACGGCCGGAAGCCGCGCGACAGGCGCAATTCGCGCCGCCCAGCCTGGAAACCGCGGTGCTGGCGTCCCGCCGGGGCGACCTGCACGCCGCGCTGGCCGACCTGGCCGAGCAGGATCCGCTGATCAATCTGCGTCAGGACGACGAGCGGCACGAGGTGTACGTGTCGCTCTACGGGGAGGTGCAGAAGGAGGTCATCCAGGCGACCCTGGCCGAGCGCTACGGCCTTCAGGTGACCTTCCGGGAGACCACCACCCTGCACATCGAGCGCCCGGCCGGGGTAGGGGAGGCGGTCGAGTTCAACAAGGTCGACCCCAACCCGTTCCTGGCCACGGTCGGCCTGCGGATCTCCCCGGCACCCAAGCCGGGTGTCGAATTCGGTCTGGGAGTGGAGCTGGGGTCGATGCCGCTGGCGTTCTTCACCGCGGTCGAGCAGAGCGTCCGCGAGACGCTGCGGCAGGGGTTGCACGGCTGGCCGGTCCCGGACTGCCGGGTGGTGATGACCCACTCCGGGTATTCGGCGCGGCAGAGCCATGCGCACGGGGTGTTCGACAAGAGCATGTCGTCGACCGGCGCCGACTTCCGCAACGTGACGCCCCTGGTGGTGATGGCGGCGCTGCACCGGGCCGGGACGGTGGTGCTCGAGCCGGTGCACGCGTTCCGGGCCGAGGTGCCGGCCGACTGCGTGCCGGCGGTGCTGCCGCTGCTGGCCCGGCTGCGGGCGATCCCGCTGTCGACCGGCCCGGCCGGGATCGACGGGGAGATCCCGGCGGCCATGGTCCACCAGCTGCAGCGGCGGCTGCCCGCGCTGACCCGCGGCGAGGGGGTCCTGGACAGCGCGTTCGACCACTACGCCCCGGTGCGCGGGCCGGCGCCGTCGCGGGACCGGACCGGCCCGGATCCCCTCGACCGCAAGGAATACCTGCTGCGCGTGGTACGCCGCGCCGGCGCGAGGGAGGCGTCATGAAACTGCACGACGATGAGCTGGACATCTCCGCAGACCTGGTGCGAGGGCTGGTCGACGAGCAGTTCCCGGCCTGGGCCGGGCGGCCGCTGCGGGCGGTTCCGGCGGCGGGCACCGACAACGTCATGTTCCGGCTCGGGGACGACCTGGTGGTGCGGCTGCCACGGATGCCGCGCAGTGCCGGCAACGTGGTCAAGGAGCAGCGCTGGTTGCCGTACCTGGCGCCGTTTCTGCCTCTCGCGGTGCCGGCACCGGTCGGCCTGGGCCGGCCCGCCGCGGGGTATCCGATGCCGTGGTCGGTCTATGCGTGGCGGCCCGGTGATCACCGGATGGGCGACAGTGTCGCGGCGGCGACGGCCCTGGGGGATTTCGTGGCGGCCCTGCAGGCCGCGCCCGTGCCGGCGGACGCGCCGGCCGCCTATCGAGCCGGCAACTACCAAAAATCAGACGCGTACGTACGGGAGGCCCTCGGCGATCTCGATGTGCCGGGGGCCGCGGCGTTGTGGGACGCCGGACTGGAGCTGCCGGGCTGGGAGCGGGCGCCGGTGTGGGTGCACAGTGACCTGCTGCCGACCAACGTGCTCTACCGGGACGGCCGGCTGGACGCGGTGATCGACTTCGGGTGCGCCGGGGTCGGTGACCCGGCCTGCGACCTGATGGCGGCGTGGGCCCTGTTCGACCCGGCGGCCCGGCAGGTCTTCCGAAACCGCCTGGCGGTCGACGACGCGACCTGGGAACGAGGCCGGGCCTGGGCGCTGCTGTTCGGCCTGGGCGCCTGGCACTACTACGACACGCTGAAGCCGGAGTTCGCCGCCCTCGGCCGCCGCACCGTCAACCAGACGTTGACGGACCGAGCATCGTCAACCTAGGGTTGACGGCATGACGCAGCAGATCGTTCCACCCGTCCGCCTCGACGAACTCATCCACGCGATCAACTCCAACCGGCCCGACGACGTCCTGGAGCGGCTGTCCGACGCGGTCATCCTCGGCGACCACCTGGGCGACCTGGCCGACCACCTGATCGGCCACTTCGTCGATCAGGCCCGCCGCTCCGGGGCGTCCTGGACCGAGATCGGCCGCAGCATGGGCGTCACCAAGCAGGCCGCCCAGAAACGGTTCGTCCCCAAGGGCCAGGAGCAGGGTTTCGACCGGTTCACCACGCCCGCCCGCGCCGCCGTGCTCGCCTCGATGAACATCGCGAAGACGGGCGGGCACCCGGAGATCCACGTCGAGCACCTGCTGCTCGGCGTACTGGAAGAGGCCGGCAACCTCGGCAGCCAGGCCCTCACCGCGCAGGGTCTTGATCTCGAAGCCGTGCGCAGCGCGGCGACCGCCGCCCTGCCGGCCACCGACGGCCCGGCGCCCGACCTCGTCCCTTACGACGCGCGCGCCCGCAAGGCCCTGGAACTGACCTTCCGGGAGATGACCCGCACCGGGCAGCCGGTCGTCGGCACCGGGCACATCCTGCTGGCCCTGATCGAGGAGGAGGAACCGGAGGGCGGCGTGCTGTCGCGTCTGGAGGTGTTCAAGGCGGCGGTGGACGAGTTCCTGGCCGGCGCCGAGCCGGAATCGATGAATCCCTGACGTTTGTCATGGGCAACAGATGACGCGTGGCCCCCGGCCCGGCAACCCGGGCCGACCACGATGATTCCCATGACCCTCACCGCATCACCCGGCACCACGGACCGCGACACCGCGGATCTCGCCGTCGACCTCGACGGCGTGGTCAAACGCTACGGCCCGGTCACCGCCGTCGACGGCATCAACCTGCAGATCCGGCCCGGCGAGGTGGTCGCCCTGCTCGGCCCCAACGGGGCCGGCAAGACCACCACGGTCGACATGCTCCTCGGACTCGCCCAGCCCACCGAGGGAAACATCCGGGTGTACGGGCGTAAGCCGCACGACGCGGTCGCGCTCGGCCTGGTCTCGGCGGTCATGCAGACCGGCGGGCTGCTCAAGGACTACACGGTCGAGGAGACCGTCAAGCTGACCGCGGTGCTGTTCGGCAAACCGCCGTCGACCGTCGGCGAGGCCCTGGACCGGGCCGGGATCGCCGACATCGGCAAACGCCTGGTCGGCAAGTGCTCGGGCGGGCAGCAGCAGCGGCTGCGGTTCGCGATGGCGTTGCTGCCCGACCCGGAGCTGCTGATCCTCGACGAACCCACCACCGGTATGGACGTCGGTGGGCGGCACGACTTCTGGCAGGCGATCCGCCGGGACGCGGCCGGTGGCCGCACCGTCATCTTCGCCACCCACTACCTGGAAGAGGCCGACGCGTACGCGGACCGGGTCGTCTTCGTACGGCGCGGCCAGATCGTCGCCGACGGTACGGCCTCCTCCGTCAAGGCGCTGGCCTCAGGCCGTACCGTGCGGGCGACCCTGCCTGGCGCTCTTGAGGAGGATCTGCGGGCGATCGCGGGGGTCGACACCGCAGAGGTCCGTGGCGACACGGTTTACCTGCACGGCCGCGACACCGACTCGATTGCCCGGTATCTGCTCACGTCGACGCCCGCGCGCGACCTGGAGATCACCTCGCGGAACCTCGAAGAAGCCTTCCTCACCCTGACCGCCGACGACGCCGGGAGCACCCGATGACGACCGTGGCTGCCCGGAACCTGCCCCGCTTCGGCGGCTTCAACCTCGGCATGATCCGGCTCGAGCTGCGGCGGATGATGCGCAACCGCCGCACCGTGGTGTTCACCCTGATCATGCCGGCGGTGTTCTTCCTGCTGTTCGGCACCAACGCCAGCAACCGCAGCGAACGCATCGGCGGCGGCAACGTCACCGGATACATCCTGGTCAGCATGGCCGTCTACGGCGCGATGCTGGCCACCACGAGCGGCGGCGCGATGGTCAGCATCGAACGCGCCGCCGGGTGGAGCCGGCAGCTACGACTGACCCCCCTCAAACCGGTCGCCTACATCGCCGTGAAACTCGTCCTCGCGATGATCATCGGGTTCGTGTCGGTGGCGGTGGCATTCGCGGTGGGAGCGGTGTCGGGGGCGCAGCTGCCGGCTCACGCCTGGATCCTGTGCGGCCTGCTGGCCTGGGTGTGCGCCCTGGTGTTCGCCGCGTTCGGCCTGTTCATGGGATACCTGCTGCCCAGCGAGAACGTCATGCAGATCCTCGGCCCGGTCCTGGCCGTGCTGTCGTTCGCCGGTGGCCTGTTCGCCCCGGTCGACACGTTCGGCCACACGTTCGCCACCATCGCCAAGTTCACCCCGGTGTACGGGGTCGGCGAGATCGCCCGCTACCCGCTGGTGCACGACGGCACCCTGTGGATCGCCGTCCTGAACGTGGTCGTCTGGACCGCCCTGTTCTCGGCGGGCGCCATGTGGCGTTTCCGCCGCGACACGGCCCGCGTCTAGCCTCATGACCATGGCTCCCTACTCGGGCTGGCGGCACGGCTGGGTCTTCGCCGCGATCTGGCTGTTCTACCTCCTCGACACCATCGGTCAGCTGCTGAAACAGCCCAACCTGCCGTGGCGGGTTACCGGCCTGGTCGCCGTGGTCCTGTTCGCCGGCACCTACCTGTTCATGGTCCGGCTGGCCAGCATGATCCGCAGCGCCCCGAACCCACCCGCCGGATACACCCTGCGGGCGGGCCTGGGCGTCGCGGTCATGCTGGCCCTGTTCGGCCTGCAGATCCCCGGCGCCGGCGCGCACGCCCTGACCTGCCTGGTGTACATCGCCGCGTTCGGCATGATCAGCCTCCCGTTCGCCGCCGCCGTACCGCTCGCCGTGCTGCTGGGAGCCACCGCCGAGATCCTGCCCGCGGTGGTGCCCGGCTGGGCCGACAACGGGTACGGCCTGGCCGTCCTGCTCGGTTCCCTGGCCACCTGGGGCTTCCGGCTCGCCACCCTGCGGCAGGGCCGGCTGGTCGACGCCCAGCAGGAGATCGCCGACCTGGCCGTGCAGAACGAACGGGCCCGGATCGCCGCCGACCTGCACGACATCCTCGGCCACTCGCTCACCGTCGTCACCGTCAAGGCCGAACTCGCCCAGCGACTGCTCGACGTCGACCTGGACCGCGCCCGCCGGGAACTCGCCGACCTGGAGTCCCTGGCCCGCGACGCCCTCGCCGACGTCCGGTCCACCGCGATGGGCGTCCGCGGCATCTCGCTGCCGGGGGAGATCGCCGCCGCCCGCGAGGCCCTCGCGGCCGCTAACGTCGAGGCTGTGCTTCCCGGTGCCGCCGACGAGATCCCCAGCCGCAACCGGGAACTGTTCGCCTGGACGATCCGCGAGGCCGTCACCAACATCGTCCGGCACAGCCGGGCCAGCCACGCCGCCGTGCACCTGAGCCCCACCGTCGTGGAGATCCTCGACGACGGCACCGGCGGCACCACCGCCTCGGCCGACGGCCAGGGCCTGGCCGGGCTACGCCGGCGGGCCGACGCACTCGGCGCTCAACTCACCGTCGGCCGACGGTCCGACCAGCCGGGATTCCGGGTACGCGTGGAGGTCCCCTCATGATCAAACTGTTGCTGGCCGACGACCAGGCCCTCGTTCGCGGCGCGATGGCGGCCCTGCTCGACATGGAGGCCGACCTCAAGGTCGTCGCCGAGGTCGGCCGCGGCGACGAGGTCCTCGCCGCCGCCCGCGACCACGACATCGACGTGGCGCTGCTGGACGTGGAGATGCCCGGCCTCGACGGGGTCGCCGCCGCCCGGGAACTGCGCCGGGCGTTACCCGCGGTGAAGGTGTTGATGGTGACCACCTTCGGCCGGGCCGGTTACCTGCGTCAGGCGATGGCCGCCGGAGCCAGCGGATTCATCGTCAAGGACACCCCGGCCCGGCAACTCGCCGACGCCGTCCGCCGCGTACACGAAGGGCTGCGGGTTGTTGATCCTGAACTTGCGGCCCAGTCCCTGGCGCAGGGCGAATCGCCGCTGACCGACCGGGAGAGCGACGTGCTGAGGGCCGCCCGGGACGGCGGAACGGTCGCCGATATCGCCCGTGACCTGCGGCTTTCCGAAGGGACCGTGCGCAACCACCTGTCCAGCGCGATCGGCAAGACCGGCGCCCGCACCCGGGCCGAAGCCGTCCGGCTCGCTTTGGATAACGGCTGGCTGCTTACTTGAGATAAATTTCCCGGCGCTACCGGTTCGCAACCGAGAGTGACCACTACCTGCACCCGGCGCAACGAAAAGTTCACCCCGCAGCCAACAACGGGGGGAACCGAACATGAGCAGCGCCGCTATCAAGACCGTTACCCGCGAGCAGGAGAACCTGATCCGCGAGAACATGGCCCTGGTCGGCCACATGGTCCGCGAGATGCTGTTCAAGGTTCCGCCGCACGTGCACCGCGACGACCTCGCCTCGGCCGGCTACACCGCCCTGGTGACCGCGGCCAAGGCGTTCGACACCGAGCGTGGCATCCCGTTCGGCAAGTTCGCCGCCATGCGGGTGCGCGGCGCCCTGCTCGACGAGCTGCGCGGCATGGACTGGGCGACCCGCTCGGTCCGCGCCCGGGCCCGCCGCGCCGACGTGGCCCGCCAGGAACTCACCACCCAGCTGGGCCGCACCCCCACCCCGACCGAGCTCGCTTCACTTCTTGGCGTGGCGGTCGCCGAGCTGGCCAACGTCGACGACGACGTGCAGCGCGCCGCCGTGCTGTCCCTGCAGGGCTTCGCCACCAGCTCCGACGACATGGTCACCGAGACCTCCCTGAACCCCGAGGAGATGCTGCTGCACCGCGAGCGGGTCGGTTACCTGCACGACGCCGTCGCGGTCCTGCCGGAGCGCCTGCGGTTCGTCGTCGAGGCCTCCTTCCTGCAGGAGCGCCCGCTGTCCGAGGTCGCCGCCGAGCTCGGCGTCACCGAGTCCCGGGTGTCGCAGCTGCGCACCGAGGCCCTCGCCCTGCTCAAGGACGGCCTGGCCACCCACATGGAGCAGCAGGAGACCGCCGCCCCCAAGGACGGCTGCGTCGCCCGCCGCCGCGCCGTCTACGCCGCGCAGATCGCCGCCCGCAGCACCGTCGCGTCCCGTTTGTCCGCGACCGACGCGTATGGGGAGCGCCACCTGATCGCCGCGTGAACCCCTGCCCTTGTGATCCACTCGTAGGATCAGGGGCCGTGACCGAAACAGTGAGCCTGCAGGACATCCGCGACGCCGCCCACCGGATCGCCGGTGCCACCCACCGCACCCCGGTACTGCGGTCGCGCACCCTCGACGCCCTGGTCGGCGCGCGGGTGTACCTGAAGGCGGAGAACCTGCAGCGGATCGGCGCGTTCAAGTTCCGCGGCGCCTACAACGCCATCGCCAAGCTCAGCCCGGCCGAACTCGCCCGGGGCATCGCCGCCTACTCCTCCGGCAACCACGCGCAGGCCGTCGCCCTGGCCGCCCGGGAACTGGGCAGCACCGCGGTGATCCTGATGCCCGCCGACACCCCGGCCGCCAAGCTCGACGCGGTGGCCGGCTACGGCGCCGAGATCGTCACCTACGACCGGTACACCGAGAACCGCGAGGAGATCGGCGCCAAACTCGCCTCCGACCGGGGGCTGACCCTGATCCCGCCGTACGAGCACCCGGACGTGATGGCCGGGCAGGGCACCGCCGCCCTCGAACTCCTCGAAGAGGTCGGCGACCTGGACACCCTCGTCGTACCCGTCGGTGGGGGTGGGTTGATCGCCGGCAGTGCCACCGCGGCCAAGGGCCTGCAGCCGGGCATCCGGGTCGTCGGCGTCGAGCCGGCGCTGGGCGACGACACCAAGCGCTCCTTGGAGGCGGGGGAGCGGGTCAGCATTCCGGTGCCGCGCACCATCGCCGACGGGCAGGCCGCCTCCATCCCCGGTTCGTTGACCTTCGGCGTCAACCGCCGACTCGTCGATGAAATCGTCCTGGTCAGCGACGAGGAGATCGTCGACGCGCTGCGCTTCGCCGTCGACCGCCTCAAGACCGTCCTGGAACCCAGCGGCGCGTCCGGCCTGGCCGCCCTGCTCGCCGGCCGCCTCGACCCCGCCCCGGCCCGGATCGGCGTGATCCTCTCCGGCGGCAACGTCGGCGCGGCCCGCCTGGCCCAGTTACTCGCCTAGCACCTTCTGCTCGAGTGCCGGGTCGAGACCGACCGGGGAACGGTCCGCGCGCAGCGGCGCCTCCCCGGTCAGCGACCGCATCCACTGCCACGTGTCGGCGACCGTGTCGTACACCGGCCGGCACCGCAACCCCGCCCCCAGAGCCTTGGACACGTCCGCCCGGTGCAGGAAGTCATGGTCGGGGCCCGGCGGGAACCAGATCGGCAGCTGCGTCCACGGCTCGATCCCGGCCGCCTTGATCACCGACGGGTCGGTCCAGCGCAGCTGCGCCCGGTTGCCGGTCACCGTGTTACCGATGTCCAGCAACTCACCCATCGTCGTGTGGCCCGGCTCGCTGACCAGGTTGTACGCGCCGGCCAGGCCGGACCCGGCCGCGTTCAGCAGGAAGATCGCCAGGTCGCGGGCGTCGATGTACTGCAACGGCAGCACCCGCGGCCCCGGCGCGAGGGTCGGGCCGCCCCGGGCCAGCCGGTTCAGCCACCACGGCAGCCGGCCCACGTCCTCGTGCGGGCCCAGGATCAGCCCGGCCCGGGCCAGCAGCACCGGACCGTCGAACTCGCTTGCCGCGATCTCCCCGCGCAGTTTGTCCCCGGCGTACCCGGTGTCCCGCGGGTCGCCGAGCGGGGTGCGCTCGGTCAGCGGCATGGTGGCACCCCACTGGTACACCGAGCGGCTCGACACGTACCCGTAGTGCCGGGCCCGCCCGGACAGCAGCCGGGCCGTGCGGCCCACCGCGCCGGCGCCCGCCGACCAGGTGTCGATCACCGCGTCCCAGCTCTGATCGACGTTCAGGGCGGCCAGGCCGTCCGGGGACAACCGGTCACCGAACGCCACCCGCACCCCCGGCGGCGCACCCCGCCGGCCGCGGTTGAACACGGTGACGTCATCGCCCCGGGCGACCGCTTCCTCCGCGATCGCCCGCCCGACGAACCCGGACCCACCCAGCACCAGGAGCCTCATGGCGATCGACCATGCCCGATGCCTGCGGTGGCGGGAAGAGCTATCGCTCAGAGCGGAACGCGCGTAGTGCTTGAACCACCAGCGCGTGATCCTCGGCCTGGGGGAGACCCGACACCGTGACCACCGCCACTATGCCGACATTCCGGATACGGATCGGGAAAGCGCCGCCGTGCGCGGCGTAGTCGGCCGGGTTAACGCCCATGCCCGCGTCCAGTTCCTGGCCCTTGGCCGCCAGCCGCCGTCCCACGAGGTAGGACGAGGCACCGTAGCGTTCCACCACCCGGACCTTGCGGGCGATCCACGCGTCGTTGTCGGCGGTGCTGCCCTCCAGGCCCGCATGGAACAACTGCTGCGTACCCCGCCGGATGTCGATGGCCACCGGCTTGTCCCCGGCCAGCTCGACCAGCAGACAGCCCAGCCGCCACGCATCGGCGTTGCTGAACCCGTCGAAGACGAGGTCGCGTTCCTGCTCTTCCAGCTCTTCAAGGTCGCCCATGGAGATCATTATCGGCGACGCTGCTTCTGCAACCAGATACCCAGCGAAGCCAGCAACACGAAGACCATCATCGAACAGCAGAGCAACTTGATGAACAACTCCGCCTCCCGGTTCAGTAGGGTCGTTACTCGTGCGCCTGGCCACCTTCAACCTGCTGCACGGAAGGTCACTCTCCGACGGCACCGTACACGCCGACCGCGTGCACGCCGCCATCGCCGAGCTCGACGCCGACGTCCTCGGCCTGCAGGAGGTCGACCGCGCCCAGCCCCGCAGCGGCCTGCTCGACCTCACCGCCATCGCCGCCGACGCCCTCGGCGCGCGGACCCACCGCTTCGCCGCCGCCGTCGTCGGCACCCCGGGGGAGACCTGGCAACCCTGGCGCAGCAACGACGACAACGCCCACCCGCTCTACGGCATCGCCCTGGTCAGCCGATACCCCGTCATCCGCTGGCAGATCACCACCCTGCCCGGCGCACCGATCCGCTCACCCGTCTACACCGGCGACGGCATCCGGCTGCTCAAGGACGAACCCCGGGTCCTGCTCGCCGCCGTCCTGGACACCCCGGCCGGCCCGGTCACCGTCGCCACCACCCACCTGAGCTTCGTACCCGGCTGGAACCTGCGGCAACTACGGCACGCCGTCCGCGCCCTGCGCACCCTGCCCGGCCCCCGCCTGCTGCTCGGCGACCTCAACATGCCGGCCGCCCCGGTCCGCGCCGTCACCGGCTGGCGGCCCCTGGCCAAAGCACCCACCTTCCCCAGCCCGTCACCGCGCGCCCAGCTCGACCACATCCTCGCCGACCCGCGCGGCTACCGCCTCGGCCGCGTCCTCCAGGTCTGCACCCCACGGCCCAACGTCTCCGACCACCTGCCACTCATCGTGCAGCTGGACGCAGAAACACGTACTCCAGGCCGTCCTCCGGATCCCACTGCTCACCGACCTTCCTGAACCCGAACCCGGCGATCGTCGCCCGCGACCCCACGTTGTCCGGCCGGATACTCGCCCGCACCGCCGTCACCGCCGGATCCGCGTCGGCCCGCTCGAGCAGCGACCGCAGCATCGCCTTGGCATGCCCGCGCCGCCGGAACGCCGGATCCACCGAATAAGCGACCTCCACCACCCCGCCCTCCGGCGGACCGTGGAACCCGCCATGCCCCACCACCTGGCCATCGGCCACCGCCGCCCGCGCGATCCAGTCAGCGCTGGCCGGGTCACCCTCGATCTGCTCCAGGCGAATCCGCCACAGCCAGTGCTCCGCCACCAGGTAAGGCGATAAAGCCGCCCCGGCCTGCTCGCTGGCCCCCGCGAGATCCCCGTCGATCAGCGCACGCAGCACCGCGGGGGAGAGCTGCACCCAAGTGATGTCCGACACGCCAGGCATGATCACACAGAGTGGTGATCAATGCCACGTTCATTGTGCACAACTCAATTGCGCACTACCGTTCTGGACATGGATCAAGGCACCGGACTCGAACAGATGATCTGCTTCGAGCTCTACGCCGCCAGCCGGGCGATGACCGCCCTCTACCGCCCCGCCCTCGACGACGCCGGCCTGACCTACCCCCAATACCTGGTCATGCGCGTCCTCTGGCACCAGGGCCCGGTCACCGTCCGCGACCTCGGACAAACCCTGCACCTCGACAGCGGCACCCTCTCACCCCTGCTCAAACGCCTCGAAACCCAAGGCCACATCCGCCGCGAACGAGGCACCACCGACGAACGCACCGTCGTCATCCACCTCACCGACACCGGCACCGCCCTGGAACAGAAGGTCGACGACGTACCCGCGCAGATCATCTGCGCCCTCGACCTCAACCTCGACGAATACCGGCAACTGCACCACCTCCTCGGGCGCATCCGCGCCGCCACCCCCGGAAAGGACCACCCCTAAATGGCCACCGTCTACACCGCCTCCTCCACCGCCACCGGCGACGCCCGCAACGGCCACGTCCGCTCCACCGACGGCGTCCTCGACCTCGACCTCGCCGTGCCGAAGGAGATGGGCGGCCCCGGCGGCGCCCTCACCAACCCCGAGCAGCTGTTCAGCGCCGGCTACGCCGCCTGCTTCCACAGCGCGCTGAAGGCCGTGGCCCGCGCCCAGAAGATCACCCTGGAAGACACCGCCGTCACGGTCGACGTCGGCATCGGCCCCAACGAGACCGGCGGCTTCCAGCTCACCGTCGCCATCGAAGCCGAGATCCCCGGCGTCGACGAGGCCACCGCCCAGGCCCTCATCGAAGCCGCCCACCAGGTCTGCCCCTACTCCAACGCCACCCGCGGCAACGTCGAGGTAGCCCTCACCCTCGCCTGATCTCTTTACTCTTTACAGGCCACGCAGCGCGCGGTTGGTGCGGTTCGCCCGCACCGCCGCGCGCTGCTGTTCCGCCGTCACCTCGATATAGCCCTGCGAGGTCGTCAGCGACGAATGCCCCAGCAACCGCATGATCTCCGAAGCGTTGGCCCCGTCCTCCGCCAGCCGGGTAGCGAACGTGTGCCGCAACGCGTGCAACTGCGCACCCCGGGGGACCCGGTCACTGACCCCGGCCCGCCGGTAACACGACTCCACCAGATATTGCAGGCCACCACGCTTGAGCGCCGCCCCACGCCGATCCACCAGCAACGGATCCTTCGAAGCGGCCCGCCCGAACCGATGCCGCCGGCTGTCCAGATAACGCTCGATCAGCACGTCCAGCTCCGGCTCGATCGGCACGGTCCGCGGCCGCCCGCCCTTACCGGCCACCTCGACCCGGCGCTCACCCGGCCGCCCCGTCACATCCCCGATCCGCAAGGCCAACATCTCCGACAGCCGCAAACCCGCACACAACGCCAGGGTCAGCACGGCCACATCCCGCTCGGGCCACGGATCACGCTGCCGCTCATCCACCTGGCTGACAGCGGACAGTAACTGCTCCGGGGTGTCCTCACCGCGCAGCGGCTTAGGGGAGTGGACCGGAAGCTTCGGCTTGTCGACCGCCGACATCGGATTCCCGGGAAGAACCTGCTCGGTGACCAGGAACGTGAAGAACGCATTCCACGACGACCAGGCCCGCGCCACGGAGGCCGGCGCCCGATCCGCCGCAAATCGGGCGAAGGCCCCACGCAGCGAACGAGGGGAGAGGTCACCCAGAGTGACTACTTCAGGCCCGATCAAACCCACAATCAACCCCAGATCCCGCCGGTACGCCTGAAGCGTGTGCACCGACGGCTTCCGGGTAGCGCGGGCCGCCAAAAAGTCCTCAATGAGCTCCTGAACGCCCAACCCAAATTTTTGCTGCATAAGTCATATTATGCAGCATCCAGTACCATTTGCGAGCTTCCGAAGAGGACCGTCCCGGCGGCGATCCATGTCCGCGGCCGCGGAACCAACGGGCCGCCGTGAGGTGACCCGTTGCGGACGGTTCCTCTCGGTCGGCGCGAGCGAATCCGAGGGATCGCGGCTGGTTCAGCCGGGTTGGGGTGGGGCGAGGGCCGCGGGGTCGGCCTGGTTCGTGCGGGCGAGGATCGCGGTTATCGCCGCTGTGGTGAGGCCGGCGATCAGCAGGACCTTGTTCGAGGCCGGCTGGCCTGCGGGGAACCATGGCCACAGCCCCGCCGGGCCGGACGTCAGCGCGCGGTGCACCAACTCGGCCTCGCTGATCCGCGGATAGCGCAGCAAGTAGGCGTAGACCGACGCGGCCGGCAGTAGCAGCAGTGTCAGCGCGGTTCCGGAGATCGCGAGCAGACCGCTGGTGCGGCGGCGGCCCGCGCCGGTGATGCGGTAGGCCAGGTCGGCGGCGAGCAGCCAGCCGATCAGCATGCCGAGCAGCATTCCGCCGAGCACCAGTGGCAGGTATGCGAGCGGCGGCAGCGAGCGGCCGGCGATGCTGACCAGTCCGCTGTCGTCGTAGTAGGCCCGCACGTCGAGGCGTGTCCCGCCGCTGTCGGCCTCGAATGCGGCCCGGCGGAACCGGCCGTCGGTGCCACCGGAGACCACGACCGTGGTGGTCGTCCATCCGGCTGCGGTCAGCCGGTCGCGGGCCCGCTGGGCGGCGACGGTGGCGTCTGTTCCGGTGGTGAGGTGCCCGTCGATGTTCAGCCAGAGCCGCCCGCCGGCGGTGTCCGCGGGTGTGGCGTCGTTGCCCATGGTCTGGGTGGCGAGGGTGGCCGGCGATGGGAGCGCGGGGAATGTCCACATGCCCGCCCAGGAGCCGGCTGCGGCGCCGAGTCCGCCGCCGATCAGCAGGGCGAGCACCGCGATCAGGCGGGCGACTGGCCGGCCGGTCGGTAGCCGGAACCGTGCGCGCAGTCCGTCGGTGATCAGGTGCCACCGGTCGCTTCGGCTGGGTCGGCCGGGTGCGGCCAGCTCGAGCATGGTCCCGATCAGTTCCGCTCCGTGTCGTCGCCGGAGCCGGGCCGGGTAGGCGGCTAGCAGTGCCCTGTGGTCGGTAGTGGTTTCCCGCATGCCGAAATGCTACGGACGCCGATATATACCGTCAACCAGATTATGGACCCCGATTCGGTTCTACTTTACATAATGTGGATTATCGACCTGGCAGATGATCGATGGGAGAGGCCTCCAGAACGGCCAGATCCCGCTCCGCGAACAGGCGGTGCTCCCATTCCTCGTTGAGCAGCACTTCGAGGCACTCCCGCGCCGGAAAGCTCTGCGGCGGTGGCCACCCCGGCGCGTCAACCGCCACGGTGTGCGCCTCCAGTTGCTCCGGGGTGAGCGACGCCAGCAGGACGCGCACTCCCGCGACCCGATCAGCCCGCAACGCGAGCACGGTCTCGAGCGACGGCCGAGCGGCCCGGTCACGCGGAACTCCGGGCGTATCGGACATCCCGTCCCACGGGAGCGACAGTGGATGCCACGGCGCCGGTTGTCCTTGAATCCCCCGCCGGATCCACGCGTCGGTGACGAAGACCAGGTGTCGCAGGGTCTCGATGAAGGACCACTCCCCCTCGACCGACTCGTGCAGCCGCTCCGGTGGGAGCCGCTGGGCACGCGCGACGGTGCCGGCCCAGAGTCGTTCCAGGGTGGCCCAGGCCTCGCGGAAGCCGTCCGGGTCGGTGGGTCGCATCTGGTGGCGTTCGGGATGTCGGCGGTTGAGTTCGGCCTCGACCAGGGGCGCGATCTCGACGCCGTTGACGGTGACCCCGGCCAGCTCCCCCGTGATCTCGACGTCGCGGAGTTCGACGCCGCGCATCCGCACCCCACTCAGCCCGACGCCGTTGAGCTGGCAATGGTGGAAGCGTGCGCCGCTGAGGTCGACCTGCTCGAAGGTGGAGCCGCGGAGATCGTCGTGAATGAACTCAGCCATGCCGGGGACCCTAGCGGCGCCCTACGACATTTTCCGTCAGGAGAACAGGATCAGCAGGCCGAGGCCGATCAGGACGACGGGGAGCAGGACATGCCCCCATCGGCTCAGGGCTCTGGCGATCACCGGGCGGGTGGCGAGGTAGCGCCCGGCAGCGACCCAGACGGCAACCAGAATCAGAAAGACGATGAGGTACGCCGTCCTGCCGGCCGCCCCGGCGGTGGCGAACACCGGCACGTACACCCCGATGTTGTCGCCGCCGTTGGCGAAGGTCACCGCGGCGATTTCGAGGGTCCTCTCCCCCGTCGCCGTCTCGTCCGGGGTGTCGTGGCGGTGCCGCCAGGCTTGGATGGCGGCCTTGATGCCGAGGGCCAGGGGCAGCAGGCCGAGCCACGGGAGGACCTGTTCGGGCAGGAAGGTCGCGCCGAAGGCGGCCGCTCCCGAGACGGCGAGGATGGCCGTGAAGCCGAGGTATTGGCCGGCGGCGACGGTGCGGGTGCCGGCTCCCCGGGCGAAGAACAGGGCCAGGATGAGGATGTCGTCGATGTTGGTGACGGCGAACAGGACGATCGCCTGGCCGATGGTGCCCGGGTTCATGGGCGTGAGGTTGTCACAGGCGGGAGCGGCGCAGGATCGCCGGGGCGGTGAGTAGCCCGATGACGGTCCAGGTGAGCAGGACGGCGATGGTTTGCGGGTGTCGCCAGGAGTCGCCGATCTCGGTGGTGACGGCTGCGGCCGGCAGGAGTGCGGAGCGCATGCCGAGGCCGAGCCAGTAGATCGGGAAGGTCTGGGCGATGCCTTGGAGCCAGCCGGGTAGGGCGGCGAGGGGGTAGAAGATGCCGGAGATGCCGATGACGGCGAGGACCGGCAGGGTGAGGATGCCCTGGCTGCGTGGGGTGGCGAAGACCGTGCCGAGGATCGCGCCGGTGGGCAGGGTGGCGGTGAGGCCGAGGGTGACCATGGCGAGCAGGGTCAGCCAGGCGGCGGGTCGGTCGGTGGTGAGGCCGTGGACCAGGAACAGGGCGGGGATCAGGAAGATCGCCAGGTCGAGCAGGAGGCCGCCGGTGACCGAGATGAGTTTGCCGGTGAGGTAGCTGAGCATGCCGTTCGGGATGGCGCGGGCGCGGAGCAGGGTGCCGTCGTCGCGGTCGGCGACCAGGTGCTGGCTCATGCTGACCATGGCCATGGCGGTGTTCATGCCGAGGATGCTGGGCAGCAACGCGGGGCCGAAGGGGCGGTCGCGCAGGAACCACAGGGCGATGAGCATGAGGGCCGGCCAGAGCAGGTGGTTGAACAGGTCGCCGCCGTTGGTGACGGACTGGCGCAGTTCGATGTGGCCGCGGCTGCGGCCGGCGCGCAGGGCCAGCCGGGCGGTGCTCATCGGGTGAGGGCCAGGTAGGTGTCCTCGAGCGAGGCGTGGTGGATGTCGACGTCGTGCAGGTGGTCGCCGTGGTCGCGGTAGAGGTCGTGGATGAGCCGGGCGGGGTGGTCGGTGGGTTGGGTGTGCCGGGTGCCGTGCAGGGTCCAGCGGACTTCGTCGTGGCCGGTGAGTTCGGTGGGGGTGCCGTCGGCGAGGAGCCGGCCGTGGTCGAGGACGAGAAGGCGGGTGGCGAGTTTCTGGGCTTCGTCGAGGTCGTGGGTGGTGAGTAGGACGGTGGTGTCGGCCAGGCCGCGGATGAGGTGGTGGAAGTCGTGGCGGGCGGCGGGGTCGAGGCCGGCGGTGGGTTCGTCGAGGAACAGGACGCGGGGGTGGCCGATGATGCCGAGGGCGAGGTCGAGTCGTCGTCGTTGACCGCCGGAGAGCGTACGGATGGGCTGGTTGGTTTGGTTGTCGAGGCCGACGGCCGTGAGGAGGTCGTCGGGGTTCCAGCCGGTGGTGTAGTGGGCGCGGATCTGGGTGAGGAGTTCGCGGGGGCGCCATTTGCCGTGGTCGCGCCAGGTTTGCCGGACGACGCCGAGGTGCGCTCGCCAGTGTTCGTCGGCGTGGGCGGGGTCGGTGCCCAGGACGGTGACGTGGCCGGCGGTGCGGGTGCGGAAGCCTTCGAGGATTTCGATGGTGGTGGTTTTGCCGGCGCCGTTGGGGCCGAGCAGGGCGAGGATGTCGCCGCGGTGGGCGGTGAAGGTGATGTCGTGCAGGGCGTCGGTGTGGCCGTAACGCATGTGCAGGCCGGTGACCTGGATGTCAGTGGTCATCGGTGGTTTCCCGGCGGGCGGCGTCGGTGAGGGCGGTGCGGTCGATGCCGGCGTGGTCGAGGGCTCGGGGGACGGTGCCGAGTGGGGCTTGCAGGATGCCCAGGAGCAGGTGGGCGGGGGTGGTGTCGCGTTTGCGGTGGGCGGTGGCCAGGCCGCGTTCGAGGGCGGATCTGGCGGTGGCGCCGAGTTGTGGGCTGCCGGATGGCGGTGGGGTGGCGGGTGGGAGGGCGCCGTCGAGGCGTACGCCTGCGGTGTTGAGGCTGTTCTTGAATTCTTGATCTAGAGCGGTGCGGAGGGTCGGGTGGTCGAGGCCGGCGGCGGTGAGGGTGGGTGAGCCGGTGCGGGCGATGGCCAGGAGCAGGTGGTGGGCTTCGATGGTGGTGGTGCCGTCGGCGCGGGCTTCGTCGGCGGCCTGGGTGATGATCTGGTCGAGGGTGGTCATCCGGTGCGCCTCCTGAGGGCGACGCCGGCGGCGATGAGCCGCTTGGCGTGTTTTTTGTAGACGGCCTGGCGGGTGATGCCGAGGGCTTCGGCGACCTGGGGCCAGCTCCAGCCGGTGCGCATGGCTTCTTCGACGGCGGCGTCTTCGAGCCGGTCGGCGAGGTGGCGTAGGGCGCCGACGGCGGCGAGGCGGTCGGCGACCTCTCCGGTGGCGGGTATCTCCATGTAAGCAACCGTAGTTGCTTATCTTCGTTTTAGTCAACCGGAGTTGCTTAGGTTAGGGTCGTGGGATGCGCGTGCGGTGGGTTACCGGGTTCCTTGACTCTCCCGGCCGGGAAGTGGAAGCGTTCTGGTCAGCGGTAACGGGAACGACGTTGTCCGAGCGGCGCGGCGGCGGCACGTTCGCGACACTGCTGCCGGTCGAGGGAGACGCTTTCCTGCGGGTGCAGGTGATCGGGTCGCCCTACCCGGGATCGCATGTGGATCTGCATGTGGCCGACGTGCCGGTGGCAGCCGGCGAGGCCGAGGGGCTCGGGGCATCGGTCGTGTTCAGTGAGCCCGGTCTGGTGGTGCTGCGCTCCCCCGCCGGGGTGC
Organism: Paractinoplanes tereljensis; assembly: GCF_016862435.1. Taxonomy (GTDB): domain Bacteria; phylum Actinomycetota; class Actinomycetes; order Mycobacteriales; family Micromonosporaceae; genus Actinoplanes; species Actinoplanes tereljensis. The sequence continues at coordinate 448,934 of NZ_BOMY01000033.1, read as the reverse complement.
CGTTCTGCCTGGTGCAGTGGGACGGGGAGACACGCCGCCCGGGGTCGCAGCGGTGGCCGGGCGGGCAGAGCAGCATCGTGGACCAGCTGTCCCTGGACGTTCCGGCGGGCGAATACGACGCCGAGTACGAGTTCTGGGCGGCGCTGACCGGCTGGGAGCGCCGCAAGTCGGATCTGCCGGAGTTCGCGTTCCTGCAGGGCGACCCGGGGCTGCCGCTGCGGTTGCTGCTGCAGCGGATCGGGGCGGGGCCGGTGGGCGTACACCTGGATTTCGCCTGTGACGGGGTTGATGCCGAGGTGACGCGGCATGTGGAGCTCGGCGCGACGGTGGTGCGGCGGGTCCCCGGGGACTGGACGACGTTGCGGGACCCGGCCGGGCGGGAGTATTGCGTTACGGCGCGGGCTCCCCGTGGGCGTGGATGACGGCGCCGTGGGTGGTGATCCCGGCGCTCAGGTGCCAGCCGGGTAGGGCTTCGAGTTCGGTGGGCTGCCAGTAACGCTTGATGACCTGGTAGGCGCGGCCGTCGTTGAGGGTGCGCTGCTGCCGGTCGTCGGCGATGCGGGCGGGCCGGTAGCTGTCCAGCAGGAACACCCGGCCGCCGGGGCGCAGGGCGGTGGCCACCTGCTGCCAGAACCGGTCGAGGTGCTCCTCGGGGATGTGCGACAGCCAGTAGCTGAAGAACACCACGTCGAACGCGGCGGCCGGTGGGGTCCAGGTGAAGATGTCGGCCTGCACGTAGCTGACCTTGCCGGTGTGGGCGGTGCGGGCGCGGTTGAGGTCGAGGGTCTCGGTGTGCGCGTCGACCGCGGTGATCCGGGTGGCGTGCGCGGTCAGGCGTTCGGTCCACCAGCCGGTGCCGGCGGCGAACTCGAGCACGTCACCGGCCGGGCCGAAACTCTCCAGGGCCCGCTCGGCCTCGGCGATGTCGGCGAACCAGTGCTGCCGGGCCTGCTCGTCGAGGGCGTAGCGGCCCTGGCGCTGCCACCACTGGTCGTACTCCCCGGCGCGGTGCCGGTAGTACTCACGCTGTTCGGTCAACTGGTCCATGTCGATGACGCTATCGGCGGGGGCAATAACATTTCTCTGGCAAGATCGCGGGGCGTATCGCGAAAGTGTCGGTGCCCCCTGCTAAAACTGTTGGCACAAGCGTTCGATTGATCGGAGAGTGGCGTGGCCCGGGGTTTGAGCACCGAAGAGCTGACGGCAATCCGCGACCAGGTCGCCGCCGGGCGTAAACCGCGCGTGCAGTTCACCGAGTCGGCGGGGCAGATCGCCGGCCAGATCGGGCAGGTCGTGTCGCTGGGCGACGCGGACGAGTCCGACGAGTTCCTGGTGGTGAAGTTCGGCCGCGACGAGTTGCCCTTCTCCCCCGCCGACCTGCAGGTCGCACCGCGCGGCGCGACCGCCCGTAAAGCCGTGCCCCCGCCGCCGGTGGTGCCCGCGCCCGCGGGGCCGCCGGAGCCGGAATTTCTGCTCGACAAACCCGTGGCGGCGCCGGTCGCCGAGCCGGTCAGGAGCGAGGATGGTCCGGTGACGACCCCGGCACCCCGCAAAGCGGCCCCGCCGCGCCCGGCCAAGACCAAACCGGCGCCCGGGCTGACGGTCACCCTGGCCTACGGCGAGGGCGAGTGGACGGTGGCCGCCACCCAGGGCAGCAAGGCCCTGGCCAAGCCTTATGTGATCCGGCCGGCCGAGGCACTGCGGATGGTGTCGCTGATCGACGTGCCCGGCGTGCAGGAAGCGGTCGAGCAGATCCTGGCCGGCGAACGGGCCGAGGCCGAGAAGGAGGCCCAGCGGTTACGGGCCGAGCTCGCCGAGGTCGAGGCGCGCCTGGCCGAGCTGGGCGAAGCGGGCGGGTCAGGTGTCGAGGTCGGCCGGTAACGGCAGGCCCAGCACACTGACGAAACGGGCGGTCTTCACCTCGACGAACACCTCGGCGTCGTCGAGGGCGCCCACGTCCTGCTCGTCACCGTCGTCGAGGTCGTCGTCCTCCGGGTCGACGTCCTGGGCGAGGAACGTGACGATCTGCTCCTCCTTCGCCAGGGCGTCGCCACCCGGGTTCAGCGCCGCCCACCAGGCGGCGATGCCGGCCGCCTCACGGAACACGTCGGTCGGGGCCGAGGCGGCCTCGTCCTCGAAGTACGTGCGCGGGGTCACCCCGAGATAGGCGACGCCGGCACCGCTGGGCGCCGGGTCGTAGGTGACGACGGTGAAGTCGCTGTCGTGGATGTCGAGCAGCATCCACGGCCGGTCGTCGGTGGGCCGGCTGTCCGGTTCGGCGTCATGCCACTGGTCGCCGTCATAGAGGTACGTTCCGAAGAACCCCATACCCCCGATGATCGCATCCCGTCAGGCGGAGTCACCGGGAAGTGCCGGGAGCGCCCGGCCCGGCCTGGGCCGCGTCCGGGTGAGGTCGGTGGCGCGGGTCTCGTCGACGAAGTGCGGCATCTCCATCTCGCCGGTCCGCAGCTCGGCCAGGGTGTCGTCGATGCCCTCCATGATCAGGCGGGTGGCTTTCATCGCCCGCGCGCCCGGGGTGCCGGTCACCGACGACAGGTCGACCGGGACCGTGCCGAACCGCACGTGCACGACCGGGCGGCGGCGCACCGCCCGCAGGATCGACCGCACCAGATCCTTCGGCGTGTCATACGGCAGCACCGCGTGCGCGCCCCACTGCGCCACCGGCAGCACCGGGGCGCCGGAGGCGGCGGCCATCCGGGCCACCCCGGTCTTGCCGCGTTCCGGCCACATCCACGGGTCCAGGCCGATCCGGCCCTCCGGGTAGACCAGCACCATCGCCCCGCCGGCCAGCGCGTCGGCCGCACTGGGCAGGGCGTCGGCGACCCGGCTGGTGCCCCGGTCGACCCGGATGTGCCCGGCCGCGGTCATCGCCGCCCCCGCGATCGGGGCGTCGAAGATGCCGCCGGTCGCCAGGATCCGCGGCGCGATCCCGATCTTGTGGCAGGCGGCGGTCATCACGATCGGGTCGAACGGGCTGACGTGGTTCGCGGCCAGGATCACCGCCCGCCCGCGCAGCTGCGCGGGCACGTCCCCGGACACCCGCAACCGGCACAACGGCCACACGACGATCCGCGACAGCGCCAGCATGAACCGCCACATCGGCGGAACCCGCGAGGTAGAGCTCTCCATAAGGCCGCCAATGATCGCACGCCGGCAAGGCCGCCCGCCGATCGGCCGCACGTCCATTTCCACCTGTTCTTCCTGATCAGCGGTGCGGTGCTGGTCGGTGGCGCCTCCGCGGCCGGTCTACCGGCCTGTCTGCGGGTGCACGGCCACCAGCAGCAGGGCGTCCAGCAGCCGGAACCAGTCGGCCTCGCTGAGCTCCCGCCCGGTCACCGCGGCCAGCCGGGCCAGCCCGCCGAGAACCGGCCCGGCCACCGCGGCCGGATCGGCACCGGCCGCCTCGGCGATCACCCGGACGTCCCGGCGGAACCGCGCGCCCCGGCTGAGCCGGACCAGGGTGGCCGGCAACGCGACCGCGGTGTCTTGGTCCTGGCTCTCGGCGGCGAACCCGATCACCAGGCGGGTCTGCAGCGCGTCGGCGATCCGGGTCAGCGCGTCCACGGTCGGATTGCCGCGGCCGTTCTCCAGATTCGCCACGTACGGCACCGACAGGCCGGCGTCCGTCGCGACCGCGGCGACGGTGCGTCCCTGTGCCGCCCGCAACGTGCGCAGCTGCTGGCCGAGTTCCTGTCTCTGCATCTTGACAGAATAGTCATGCAGAAACCTATTCTGTGGAAATCATGTTCGAGGCGCTGCGGGTCCGTGACTTCCGGCTGCTGTGGCTGGCCCGGATCGTCAGCGACCTGGGCACCTGGCTGCTGATGATCGCGGTGCCCGCACACGTCTTCACGCTCACCGGGTCGGTCACCGCCACTGGCCTGACCCTGGCCGTGCAGTTCGCTCCGGCGGCCCTGCTCGGACCCTTCGCCGGGGTGCTGGTCGATCGCTGGAACCGGCGCTGGACCTTGATCGGCGCCGACCTTGGCCGCGCCGCCGTGGTTACCGTCCTGTTGCTGGTGCGGGAGCCGGGCGACCTCTGGCTGCTCTACGCCGTGCTGGTCGCCGAGAGCATCGGCACCGTCGTCTTCCGGCCGGCCGCCCAGGCCCACACGCCGGCCCTGGTCGGCACCGCGTCCACGCTGAGCAGCGCCAACGCCCTGAACGCCCTGGCCGACGGCACCGTGCGCGTCGTCGGCGGCCCACTCGGCGGCGTGCTGCTGATCTGGATCGGCTTCGACCTGCTCATCGGCCTCGACGCCGCCAGTTACCTGCTCTCGGCCCTCGGCATCCTGCTGACCGCAGCCAGGCGCGAGGATCAGCGCGCCGGGATCACGCAGGTGCAGCGCGGCGAGGGCGGCCCGGGAGCGAGCCGAGCCGACCGGTCTCCAGCAGACAGCCGGGCGGAACCAGGCGGCGGGACGGAACCAAGCGGCCCCGAACACGCCAGCTCGTCGCAGCCCATCGGCCGGACAGAGTCCGGCGGCCAGGACCAGACCGGCCGGGCGCGCCCCGAAGGCCGCCGCCGATTCCAGGCCGACCTGCGCGAAGGCCTGGCCTTCCTCGGCGCACAGGCCATCGCCCGGAACCTCCTGCTGATCAACACGTTCTTCCTGGCCATCAACGCGTGCCTTTCGGCACTGCTGATCTCCTACGGGATGACCGTCCTCGGCGGCAGCGCACCGACCGGCCTGGTCATGGCCGCCCTGGGCATCGGTTTCCTGCTCGGAGCCCCGTTCCTGCGGATACTCGTCGACCGATCGCCGCCCGCCTACCTGCTGGGAGGCTCCCTCGCCATCACCGGCATCGGTTACGCGGCCCTGTTCACCTCGACCGGCCTGGTGACGGCACTGCCGGCCGCGACGATCATCGGCGCCGCCGGATCGATCACCCTCGGCGCCGTCCAGACCAGCCTGCAACGCGTCACCCCCGCCGGCATTCTCGGCCGCACCAGCTCAGCCGTGTTCACCGCCGAAGCCGTCGCGACCATCGCCGGCGCGCTCGCAGGCCCAGCCCTGACCCAGGCCGTCTCACTCACCGCGATCGCCGTCGCCGCCGGGATCGCCGCCATCCTCATCGGACTACTGGCCACCACCCTGCTCCCGCACACCCCACTACCGACCGCCGAACTCACCGGCACCGCGCCAGCTCCGGCACCGCAACGCCAGAGCTGATCTCCAACGCCACAAGCCGCCCCACGCTGGGCGCAAGACAAACCCCCGAATGCAAAACCGCCACATACAGGTACGGCCTGAGCCGCCCGACAACCGGCCCGCCCGCAGGCATGGGCCGAACACCGACCCGCCACCCCTGCAGCTCGAGCCCGTCTCCGAACGCGTCCCGAAGCTGCCGAACAGCCCGCCCGGCCGTGTCCCGCAGATCGCCCCAGGCCAAGCCGTGCCCGAGCGAAGCCGCCATCAGCAACTCCCGCTCCCGAACCTCCCGAACCTCAAACCCCGGCCCCGACACAATCCCGCGCACCAGCCCAGCCCGCCGAGCCCGAACCCGAACCAACAACGCCGGCGAGACACCGCCGATCCGCGCCAGGGCTTCCCCGGCCCGCCCCGCCGGCGAGTCGCCATCAATCCGCGCCGAGGTGTCCATGGACAGGGCCCGCCGAGCCAGCGCCGCGGTACCGGCCCCGGCCGCCAGGACCACGGTGGACGCCGGATGAAACCCCACCGTCGACGCGACACCCTCCGCGCTCACCTCGACCACGGTCGCCCCGGAAACCACCCGAGCCCCGGCATCGCGGGCCGCGCGAAGAAAGGCCCGGGCCGCAAGCACCGGATCCACCCCGCCATCACCCGGGGTGTGAACCGCCCTTTCCGGAAATATCCGAAGCTCCGGCTCGAGCAACGCCACCGCCCCCGAACCAACAAGCCGCCCACCCACCTCCGGCAGTGCGGCCTCGTCCGGCCCGGCAAGCCGGTCGGCCTCCTCCGGTGGGACCGGCCAGCGCAGCGAACCGCACCAGCGCACCGATACCCCGGGAACCTCCCGCTCCGCCCGCCGCCAATCCGGTAGGACCAGGCCGGCCAGGTCGGCTGCGCCGCCCGGCCAATCGCCGGTCTCGTCGCCGCCGATCCAGGCGAACGACGACGCCGTCACCCCGGCGTCGCGGCCGATTACCGTGACCGGAACGCCGGCCCGGGCCAGGTGGTAGGCGATCGATGCGCCGACGATGCCGGTGCCGACCACCACCACCGGATGACCGGCGCCAGCTCGCCTCACTCCACCCACCACCAGCCGTCGCCCACCTCTCGCTTCGGATATCCGAGGTCGCCCGAGGCGGTCGGGATGGACGCCGGCCCGGTGGGCGGCTCGGCGAAATACCCGAGCCCGGTTCCCGATTCGGCTCGCCAGTCCTGCCACAGCTGCACGAACAGCACGGTCGGGCTGGCGTATGCGAATCCGGACGGGCACAGCGAGCGCATCTCAGACGGCAGGGTCAGTTCGCCGTCCAAGCGGCCCGCCCGGTAACCCTCGGCCAGTTCGGCGAACGCGACCCGGTGCAGCTGATACCGATAGTCAACGGAGTAGACCTGGGAATCCTGCCGCGAGACGACGACCCCGGCGGCAACGGCCAGGCACAAGCTCACCACCGCGACTCCCCACGAACGACGCAGGCAGGCGATCAGGATCGCCGCCACCGAGACGAGCACCGCGAACAACACCGCCAGCAACGAGATCCACCAGCCGACCAGCGAACCGACGAGCAGTGGCGTCCCGGCGAGCCACCAGGCGGGAATCAGCAACAGCCAACCGACACCACTCAGGACGGCCTGCAGCAAGCCGCGCCCGCTGAACGCCGCCGCCACGGACCGCTCGGCCGGTTGATCGACCGACTCCCATTTGAAGTCCATGGCGAGGATCTTGCACGCGCGGTCGCAACCCCCGAAAGGCCGTACCCGAAACCTCCACACGATCTCCCTGCCGCGGTCAAAAAGCGCAGTCAGAAGGTGGCGATGCCGTCTTCCGCGACCGTCAGCCACCGATCCACGGTCGCCGCGTCGTGGTGGCGGATGGACCAGTCCACCTGCCGCAGGCTCATGTGCGCCCAATACGCCTGCCGGCGGCGAGAAGGCAGCAGCGCCAGACGCTCGTCGACCGGCCCGGCCAGCTGCGGCGCCGTCGCGGCCAGATAGAACCGCAGGGTCACCAGGTCGAAGTGCCGGTCCCCGCGAACCGCCCCGTCCCAGTCGACCACCCCGCTGAGCCGCCCGCCGGAGACCAGCACGTTGCCGTGGTGGAAGTCCATGTGGACCAGATCGTCGCCGATCATGTGTGTCCCGAACGACGACCCGACCGAACGGACCCACGACAGCAGCCGCGCCGTGCGGGGACTGTGCGCTTCGAGCGGGCCGTGCAGGCAGAAACCCGGCCCGTCACCGGTCAGGTAGAGCTCGGCCGGTGACGGGGCCGGCTCACCCGCGAGCACCCCGGCGAGGCGGTCGTTGACCTGCAGCAGCTGCTGCACGAGGGCGGCGTCGAACGCCTCCGGCGGAGTGCCGGGCAGCCGCTGCTGCACCACCACCCGCATCCCGTCGACCCGGGCGGTCAGCTCGTGCCGGGCGGTCGGCACCCCGGCGGCGCGGGCCCGGTCGGCGAGCAGCCCGGACTGGGTGCGGGCCGCGGTGAGCACCGACCGGCGGCCGTCGGGCCAGCGCACGTAGGCCGCGCCGATCTCGCCGCCGGGGCACGGTCCTTCCAGGACCAGCCGGACCCCGGTGATGTCGAAGATCCGGTCGAGGACCCGCGGCGCGTCGAGGCGCGCGGAGGTCGGCCACGCCTGGGTGGTCACGGGCGCTGCCCGGCAAAGGTCACGACGGCCCCCGACTCGTGACGGCGAACAGGTTGCTCCGGACAGACCGTAACCCGCCGGGCCGCACGGCAGTGTCGGCTAAAAGACCCTAGTCGATGCCGATCGGCCCGACATCCCCATTAATTCGGGCCGCGCTGGCGCAGATAGGCCAGCACCGCCTCGCGGGTGGTCCGCACCCCGAACAACGCCCGCGCCTCGGCGATCCGCCGGTTCGCGGTGCGCAGCGACAGGAACTCCGCCGCCGCGGCGGCCGCGATCGTGTCACCGGCGGCGAGCCGGTCGAGCAGCGCGCGCTGCTCCGGTACCAGGTCGGCGACCGCCTTGCCGCCGTCGTTCGGTTCCGCGGCCGCACCCTGCCGCACCGGACCCAACCGGGACAGATCGTCCACGAGCGCCCTCCCCAGCATCGACTCCGCGTCACAGATCGCGACCACGCCCGCCCCGCGGGCCGCCGCAAGCACCGCCAGCTGCAAGGTCTCCGCGTCGGTGATGCGCCCGTGCAACACCAGGCGGTTACCGGTCACATCCCAGGCCGGGTCGGGCAGGGCGAAGCCGTCGCGGGCGACCCAGCCGTCGCGGATCAGGCGGCGGAGGACGGTGTCGGCGTCGCCGGGGCTGGCGACGACGTGGCGAGGGGCGTCGGGCTGTCTGGTCACCGGCGATCCTTGTGTATCTCAGGGGTGGCGAAGGCGAGGGCGGCGGCTTCCGTTCGGGTGCGGGCGCCGAGCTTTCGCATACCGGCGCGGATGTGGGTGTCAACCGTCTCGGCCGAGATGCCGAGCTGCCCGGCGATGCGCCGGGTCGGTTCCCCCGCGGCGACCAGGCGCAACACGTCGGTTTCCCGGCGGGTGAGCTGGTTTCCGGAGCGGGGACTGCGGGTGTCGCGGTGAATATGGTGCCGGCGCAGACCACGCCGGGCACGCCCGGCGAGCACGGTCAGTCCGGCGTTGTCGGCGAGCCGCTCGGCGTCGAGCAGCGCGGCGACGGCCCGGTCCGGGTCGGCTTCGGTCAGACCGGCCGCAAGCAGGCACCGGACCTGTTCCCTGACGGCGACGGGCCGCCACCCGTCGGCGGCTGCCGTGAATCCGGTACCGGTCGCCCACGCGGTCAGAGTGCGCCGCGCGGGAGTCGGTAAACCCGGCGGAATGGGCGGAGTGCCCATAGCGCCCAAATCAAATGCGGCCCACCGGGCCGTGATGGCATGCAGCCCGGCGAGCAGCCCACGGCTGTCACCAGGCGTTTCCCGGGCCGCACGGTCCGGTTGCCCGTCGAGCCACGCGGTCTCGCGTGTCACCCATCCGACAGCCGGATGCGCGGGCGCCTCATCCAGCCGCGCCCGCGCCGCCCCGAGCAGCCCGGTGTCGGCCTCGATCAGCGCGGCCGCCGCGGCCGCATACCCCCGGGCCTCGTCCGGAATGGCCCGATCGGTCAGGTTGGCGCTACGCCGGAAAACCTCGTCGGGGTCGGCCTGAGCGGTCCGGTTTCCGCTTTCTTCAGGTACGCGGTCGGTCCGTTCCCCATAGAGATGACCCGAACCTGCCTTTGCGCCGGCCTGAGCGGTCGGCACGCTCCCCACGCCGCTACCGGCGGCGTGCGTGGTCACCGGCTCGGCCTGAGCGGGCGCTGGGGAGGCGCTGCCGTGCAGGGCGACGGCCCAGTCGGCGGCGGCCTCGAAGCGGGTCTGCCAGCCGTAGGCCAGGTCGGCGGCGCAGTCCTGGGCCGCACTCAGGGCCGCGGTGGCCGCGTCGAGCAGCTGGCCGTCGGCGACCAGGTGCTCGACCAGCAGCCAGGCGCTGAAGCGGGTGATCAGCGGGTCGCCGCCGGGGGTGGCCGCCGCGTACAGGGCGGCGTCCCAGCCGGGGGTGCGGTTGGTGGCGTGCACGGCGGCCACCGCCGCGGCGACGCCCTGCGGCGGGTTGGGGTAGCGGGCGCTGACCTTGCCGGCCAGGTCGGCGGCGGCCACCGGGTCGGTGGCCAGCTCGGCCAGCAGCAACACCCGGTCGCGGGCGGCCAGGACCGATGCCGGGGACGCGTCGGGCACCGCGGCCACCGCGGCACGGGCCGCGGCCGGGGCGCCGGCCTGCAGCAGCGCCTCACCGCGCAGCACGTCGGCCTCGACACCGAGCGGCCCGCCGGTGGTCAGGACCTTCGCGGCCGCGGCGGCCCGCCCGGCGGTCAGCGCGGCGTCGGCGGCGGCCACGCGAACCCGCGGGTTGATCGGGGTGTCCAGGTCGCAGGCGAACAGCAGCAGCGCCGCCCGGTCACCGCCGGTGGTCTGGTCGGCGGCGGCCAGGGCTCTGCGGTGAGCGCCGGCCAGGTCACCGGCGGCGGCCAGGTGCCGGGCCGCCTCGGCCGGTGGGGTCAGCTCGGCCAGCCGGGTGTGCAGCTCGACGCGACCGGCCGCATCCAGCAGGCCGGCCGCGGTCTCGGCCACGTAGGTCGACACCGGGGTCAACTCGCCGCCGGGACCGGCGCCGATCAGGCCGGCCGCGTGCAGGTCGGCGGCACCCGGGCCGAGCAGGGCGGCGGGGGCGGGCCGGCCGAGCAGCCCGAGGGCGGCCAGGGCGGTGCGGGCCGGGCGGGGCAGGTCGGCCAGGGCGGTCGCGATGGCGTACGCCACCTGGTCGATGCCGGACCCGCCGGGAGCGCGGCCCGCCGCGGCCTGCCGGGCCAGCGCGGTGATCGCGAGAGGGTTGCCGCCGGCCCGCGCCGCGACCGCCAACAGGGTTTCCTCGGGCAGGCCGGAGGCGGTGCGGCGGGCCAGGTCGAGGGCGGCCGCAGGGTCCAGGGGTGGCACGGTCAGCCAGGCGGTGGCGGCCGTGTGGAGCGCTTCGACGGCCGGCTCGGGCAGCCGGTGCGGGGTGCGCAGGGCGACCAGGACCCGGCAGTGGGCGGCCAGCAGCGGCAGCGCGGCCAGGGTGGCGGCGTCCGCGTACTGGATGTCGTCGAGCACCAGCAGACCGCCACGCACCCGGGAACGGACGGCCTCGGCGAGCAGGTGCACGTCGTCGGCCGGCAGCCGGGCCCGCACCGCCCGGGACAGCGCCAGGGCGGGGGTGGTGCGCAGCATGGCCAGGCCACCGCCGGTGTGGGCGGGCCCGGCGACCTCGGCGGTCAGCCGGCGCAGGGCGGTGGTGCGGCCGCTGCCGGGTGGGCCGGTGAGCACGATCAGGGCGGGACGGTGCAGCAGGGCAGCGGCGGAGGCAAGCGGGTCAAGATCTTCCGCCACCTGGGCCCCTCCCCTTCACGTCGGTCGGCTGTGGCACGAACACGGGATCCCGTGCCGCACGGTCATCCGTAGGCTGTGCCGTGGCGGGCACCCGGCCCGCCCGCTGCAGCGGAAGGGTCGAGGTGACGACCGTGGTCTTGCCATTGTCGCCGACAGTGTGCACGGCTGACGAGTCGACGTGAGCGGCCCCCTCAGTTCAAGCGTGGCGACTCTCTGTGACGAGATAGCCGCGCGGACCGGCATAGAGGCCGGTAACCAGCTCAGACAGATCCGCGACCGGCTCGGCGAGCCGTTACGCGTTGCTATTGCCGGTCGATTGAAAGCCGGAAAGTCGACACTCGTCAACGCCCTGATCGGGCGGCGGGTGGCCCCCACGGCCGTGGGTGAATGTACGAGAGTGGTCACTCGCTTCCGGTACGGACCGGCCGACCGGGTCGACGTGGTGTGCCGCGACGGGCAGCGCCGCAGCCTCCCGCTGGACGACGACGGCATGATCCCGCAGCGCCTCGGCGTGCCCTCGTCCCGGGTGGCGTACGTGGACGTGACCTTGACCAGTGCGAAGCTGCGCGACCTGACCGTGGTCGACACGCCCGGCCTGGCCTCGACCGACGCGGTGGTCTCGGCGCGGGCCGAGGAAGCCGTCGGGGTGTCCACCGCCCCGTTCGACGCGGACATCGACGCCGCGTCGGCCGGCGAGGTCGCCGCGGCCGAGGCGGTCGTCTACGTGTTCACCCAGGCCGTGCGGGCCGACGACGTGCGCGCCCTGGAGGCATTCCGGGACTCCTCGGCCCGGCTGGCGTCCAGCCCGATCAACGCGCTCGGCGTGTTCGGCAAGGTCGACACCCTGGCCGGCGGTCCCGGTGACCCGTGGCCGATCGCCGGCCCCCTGGCCGAGCAGCAGGCCGCGCTTCTCGCCCGTACCGTCTCGGATGTTGTTCCGGTCGTTGCCCTTCTGGCCGAGACGGCCGAGGCCGGCCGGCTCACCGACGCCGACGGCGCCGCCCTGCGCGAGTTGGCGAAACTGCCGATGGAGCAGCTGCGGGTCCTGCTCGCCTCGGTGGATCTGTTCCGGTCGCGGCCGGCGCCGATCGACGCGGCCCGCCGGGAACGACTGCTGACGCTGCTGGATCTGTACGGCATCGGGTTCGCCCTGGCGCAGTACGCGGCCGACCCGCACCTGAGCACCGGCGAACTGTGCCGCCGGCTGGTCGCCGCGTCCGGTTTCCCCCGGCTGCGGCAGACCCTGGAGGAGTCGTTCCGGTGGCGGGCCGACGCGATCAAGGCCGGCTGGGCCCTGGCCCGGCTCGAACGCCTGGCCGGGCACACCCGCGACGTCAAGGACCGGGAGATCCTCCGCGACGCCGTCGAACGGCTGCTGCGTGACCCCGCCTACCACCGGCTGCGGCTGATCGACGCCGCCCAGCGGGTCGCCACCGGCGCGGTCCGGCTGCCCGCCGACTGGGAGGCCGAACTGACCCGCCTCGCCACCTCCGAGGACCCCCGCTGGATCCTGCGGCTGCCGGACGCCGGCGCCGACGAGGTGGCCGCCGCCGCCCGGCAGGCCGCCAACCGCTGGCGGGTGTACGCGGTGGCCGGCGCCGGCCCGGCCCAGTCCCGGGTCGCGCAGGTCGCCCACCGTGGCTTCCACCTGCTCGCCCAGCAGGCGGCCCGATGACCGGCGACCTGACCAAAACCCTCGACACCGCGGTCCGCGACACCCTCGCCTACGTGCGCGCGGCCGACCCGGACGCCGGGGCCGACCTGGCCGAACTGCGCCGCCGGGAACTGATCCGCCCGTCGCTGGTGGTCGTCGGCGAAACCAAACGCGGCAAGAGCTCCCTGATCAACGCCCTGCTCGGGGTGCCCGGCCTGTCCCCGGTCGACGCGGCCGTGGCCACCGCCACCTACCTGCAGTTCGTGCCCGGCCCGTACGCGGTGCGGGCCTGGCTGCCCGGCTCACCCGACCCGATTCCGGTCGACGACCTGCGCGCCTGGGCCACCGGCGAGCAGAAAGCCCGCCGGATCGAGGTCACCCACCCGGCGCCGCTGCTGCAATACCTGTCCCTGCTCGACACCCCGGGGGTCGGCGGGCTCGACCCGGCGCACGCTACCGTCGCCCTGGCCGCCGTCGACAAGGCCACCGCGTTGCTGTTCGTCGCCGACGCGTCCGCCCCGCTGTCCGAACCCGAACTGACCTTCCTGGTCGCCGCCAGCGAACGGGTCGACGCGGTCGTCTTCGCCCTCACCAAGATCGACGCCTATCCGGGGTGGCGGCGCATCGCCGAGGACAACCAGGCCCTGCTGCGCGCGCACGCCCCGCGCTTCGCCGAGGCCCCCTGGTTCCCGGTGTCGTCGTCGCTGGCCGAACTCGCCCGGCAGTCCCCGCCCGGCGAACAGGCCGCCCTGGTCGACGCGTCGAAGATCGCCGAACTGCAGCACGCCCTGGTCGACCTGGCCGGCCGCGGCCACCAGCTGCAACTGGCCAACGTGCTGCGCGCCGCCCGCGGCGAACTGGCCCGCCTGGTCGACGCCGCCCGCGCGAAGGTGCAGGCGGCCGAGGCCGACCCGGCCCGCAGCGCCGCCGTCCGCGCCGAACGCTCCGCCCTGGCCGCCCGCAAGCGCACCGAGTCCCGGCAGTGGACGCTGCTGCTGAGCACCGAGACCCAGCGGGCCAGGGTGGAGACCGTCGGCCGGCTGCGCACCCACATCGCCACCCTGCAGCAGGACTTCTCCACCCGGATCGACACCGGCCGCGGCGAGACCCTGTCGAAGCTGCCGGACGCGGTCGACGCCGACCTGCAGGCCCTGGCCGCCGTCATGTCCCAGCGCCTCGAAGAAACCTTCCAGCAGGTCGCCGAGAAGGTCCTGGCCGAGGTGTTCGACGCCAACGAGCGGGCCGGGATGCTGGGCCGGCTCAACGCCACCCTGCGGCACGCTCTCGCCGCCTCCCCGCCCCGCGACGGGTCCGGGGAGAACATGCTGATCGCGCTGTCGGCCGGTGGGATCGCGTTCATGGCCGGCCGCGGTGCCATCCTCGGCGCGTCCGCCCTGGCCGTCGGTGGTGTGCTGGTCCCGGTGGCCGGGATCGGGCTGGGGCTGGCCGCCGGCGGGTACGTGCTGTGGCGCCGCCGGGTGCAGACCGACCGGCAACAGGCCCGGATCTGGCTGCGCGACGTCCTCGGCGAGGCCCGCGCGGCCCTGGCCGACGAGATCGCCAACCGGTTCACCGATCTGCAATACGCACTGAGCGTCGCGGTTGACGACGCGGTCGAACGGCGGCTGCGCGACCTGGACGCGCACATCGCCGAGATCGACGCGGCGGCGGCCGAGGACGCCGCCGGCCGGGCCAAACGCCGGCAGGCGGCCCAGCAGGAGCTCGATGGCGTACGGGCGAAACTGCGCCACACCGATGACGTGCTGATCCGGGCGCGGGCACTGACGCCCGTCCCGCAAGACGAGGAGAACCGATGACGGATCACCACGACTTCGCCGACCACTTCGGCGACGACCACCACGACGACCCGCTGCCGTTCGACGACGACCACCAGCTCCCCGACGACCACGTGACCTGGGAAGACCACCACGTGGAGATCCCGGAGCACGAGGATCTGCCGTTCGACGACCACGTCGCGCACGTGGTCGACGACCACGTCGTCGTGGAAGAGGCTCCGGTAGCCGACATTCCGGACCTGCCCGAGGTGGAGCTCAGCGACAGCGTGTTCCCGCCGGCCGTCGACGTCGGCGAACTGCCCGAACCGGTCGACGGGTTCCCCTGGATCGACACCGGCAGCCTCGGCCTCGCCGACATCCAGGCCGCCCTGCACGAGGCCGACACGACCGACCCGGTCCAGCCCGCCGAACTCGCCGAGTACGCCGGCACCGACCTGCCGCCCGGCGCCGACCCGTGGGCCACCCTGGCCGAATCCGACGATCCCGCCACCGCCGCCCTCGCCAAGTGGTGGTCGCAGCAGAACTGAGTACGCGGCCTCTCCCACCGCCCGGTCGCGGGATGGCAATATGACCCGCGCCACCAACGACGACCGGGAGCACATTGATGGCCGCGACCACCGGCACCCCCACCGACAGACCCGCGGCCGGCCGCCGGGAACGCACCGGCTGGTACTTCTACGACTGGGCCAACTCGGCGTTCTCCACCACCGTGCTGACCGTCTTCCTCGGACCGTTCCTGACCAGCGTCACCAAGGTCGCCGCCGGGTGTGAACTGGGCGCCGACGACTGCACCGGGCGGGTCCACCCGTTCGGGATCTCGGTGGCGGCGGGCTCTTTCTACCCGTACGTCGTCAGCCTCTCGGTGTTCTTGACGGTCTTTGTTCTTCCGGTGATGGGGGCGATCGCCGACCGTGCGCCCCGCAAGAAGCTGTTGCTGGCCGTCACCGCGTTCATCGCGTCCGCCGCGACCATCTGCTTCGCGTTCGTCACCGGCGGCAACTACCTGCTCGGCGGCCTGCTGTTCCTGATCGCGAACATCTCCGGTGGGGCGTCGATCGTCGTCTACAACTCGTTCCTGCCGCAGCTGGCCGGCCCGGACGAACGCGACAAGGTGTCCAGCCGCGGCTGGGCCCTCGGGTACCTCGGCGGCGGTCTGCTGCTGGCGTTCAACCTGGTCGCGGTCACCATCCTGTCGATCGACGGCAACGATCAGCGCACCCTCGACATCGCCCGCTGGTGCATCGTGTCGGCCGGCGTGTGGTGGGCGTTGTTCACCCTGATCCCCCTGGCCTGGCTGCGTGAACACCCGGGCGCCGAGTCCACCGGGGTCCGCGGCAACGTGCTGATCGACGGGTTCAAGGAGTTGGGCGGCACGATCCGCAACATCCGAGCGTACCCGCTGACCTTGTTCTTCCTGCTCTCGTATTTGATCTACAACGACGGCATCCAGACCGTCATCGCCCTGGCCAGCCAGTACGGCACCGAGGAACTCGACCTCGAACAGTCCACCCTGATCATCACGATCCTGCTGGTGCAGTTCCTCGCGTTCGGCGGCGCCCTGCTGCTGGGGGCGATGGCCGCGAAGGTCGGCGCCCGCAAGACCGTGCTGTTCAGCCTGGCCCTGTGGCTCGGCGTGGTGGTCGCCGCCTACTGGCTGCCGGCCGGCGAACCCCTGCCGTTCATGCTGCTCGGTGTCGCGATCGGCCTGGTCCTGGGCGGCAGCCAGGCCCTGTCGCGCAGCCTGTATTCGCAGCTCATCCCGGAGGGGCGCGAGGGCGAGTACTACGGCTTCTACGAGATCAGCGACAAGGGCACCAGCTGGCTCGGCCCGCTGCTGTTCGGCCTGGTCTTCCAGCTGACCAACAGCTACCGCTTCGGCATCATCTCCCTTGTCGTGTTCTTCCTGGTCGGTGGGGCGCTGCTCGCGATGGTGCCGATCCGCCGCGCCATCGTCGCCGCCGGCAACACACCCCCCAAACTGCTCTGATGGACATCACGATCGACCCGTACTCGCCGACGCCGCCGTACGACCAGGTACGGCGGCGGATCGCCACGCTGGCGGCGGACGGGGTATTGGCGGCCGGCACGAAACTCCCGCCCGTGCGCATCCTGGCCGCCGACCTCGGTCTGGCGGCCAACACGGTGGCCCGCGCCTACCGGGAGCTGGAGGCGGCCGGGCTGGTGGAGACCCGCGGCCGGGCCGGCACGGTGATCACCGCCCGGGCCACCGGCACGTCGGTGCAGGCCCAGGCGGCCGCGGTCGCCTACGCCGAGCGGACCCGGGCGCTGGGCATTCCGCCGGAGACCGCCCTCGCCCTGGTCAAGGCTGCGCTGGCGGGTTGAACGGGGGTGCGACGCCCCAGCCCCAGTGCGGCACCGGGGCGTCACGGACCACGTCGGCGCCCGGCTGCGAGTTGAGCCGGGCCAGGCGGGTGCCCCACTCGATGTAGCCGAGGAACGCCGCCCGGAACTCCGGATCCTCCGGCAGGCCGGCCTCGTCGGCGGCGTCCTGGATCAGGTTGACCCAGCGGCGCCGCTGCGGCTCGGTGATCGCCATCCCGACATGCTTGGCCACCATGTGCGGGTAACCGCCGTGCTGTGCGGTGTAGGCGGCCGGCCCGCCGAACACCTCGGCCAGCCACACCGCCACCCCGCGGGCGTGCTCCGGCGACATGTGCGCGAACAGCGGGCCGAGCAGGTCGTCGGTGACCACCCGGGCGTAGAAGGCGTCGGTGAGCCGCTCGAACGCCTCGGTGCCGCCGGCCCACTCGTACAGCGTCGGTGTCATGTGGATCAGCTGACCAGCCGGGCCGGTGGGCCGCAAGTACGCACATAATGGTGCGTGCCCAAGCGATACAGCTGCCCGGTCGAGCTGACCGTCGACGTGGTCGGCGGCCGGTGGCGCACCGTGATCCTGGCCCGGCTCAAGGAGGGCGTGCACCGCTACGGCGAACTGCGCCGCCTCACTCCCGGCATCAGCGAGAAAATGCTCACCCAGCGCTTACGCGAACTGGAGGCCGACGGCCTGGTGATACGCCGCGACCACGGCACGGTCCCCCCGCACGTCGACTACGACCTGACCGACGAGGGCCGCACCCTGATCCCGGTCCTGCAGGCCCTCTACGACTGGGGAGTGGCCCGAGCCGCCCGCACCGGCGAGCCCTTGTAGCGCCGCAGTCAGGTTTCCGCCTGTGCGGTGACGGCGGTTTGAGGCTCAGTCCTCGGCGTAGTGCGGTGTCATGTCGTACTCATCGACGTCCAGGACCGCTCCGGTGGCCTGGAGGAAACTCAGAACCTCACGGTCGAGATGCCAGCCGAACAGGTTCGGGGTCGCACCGGCGGCATCGCTGCGATCGTGCTGCTCGGCTTCCTGGTCGTTGAAGTAGCGCACGACTTCCAGGACGG
The DNA here is from genome assembly GCF_016862435.1 of Paractinoplanes tereljensis. Lineage (GTDB taxonomy): Bacteria > Actinomycetota > Actinomycetes > Mycobacteriales > Micromonosporaceae > Actinoplanes > Actinoplanes tereljensis. Next base: position 431,004 of record NZ_BOMY01000033.1, on the reverse strand, counting down.
CGCCGGATTCGTCGTCCTCGGTGTGCAGGCGGCCGGCCAGTGCGGCGATCGCCGCGGTGTGCGGCGCGAGCCGTTCGATGAAAGGATAGAAGCTGCCGCGATCTGCTGGTGCCCGTTTCGGCAGGGCCTGGAGTCGCCGGCTGCCGCATGATCGCTGGCGACGGGCGGGACTGGTTCTGAGCGCAAGAAACGGTCCCAGTTGGGCTCGAGTTAGGTGTCCGCCGTCTGCGCACGGATTTCTGTGGGCGTGAGTTTGGGACCCACCCTGGTTGTGGGAGCTTGGTGTGGCGTTGTCGCTGACGGCGGATGCACTCGGGCCGGGTAGAGGGGCACGGCGAGGTGGTGGCGAGGGCTTCGAGCAGGGTCGAAACGGTGTCACCTGGGATGCCTTTGCGCCCGACGGTTTCGTCAGGGTGATCAGGATCGTGGCGGGACGGGGAGCTGTGCGGTGATCTTGTTGAGGATGGTGTTGAAGGCCACCCGTTCCGTGGCGTCGAGCGGGGCCAGGATCGCTTCGCCGACTGCTGCCATCGCTTCGTCGAGACCGTCGGCGAGTGTCAGGCCTGCCGGGGTCGCGTAGACCCGTTTGCTGCGCGCGTTGCCGGCTTCAACGCGGCGTTCGATGAGGCCTCGGCGTTCGAGGCCCAGTAGAAGGCTGGACACGCTCGCTTCCGTCGTTCGGGTCAGCGCCACGATATCGCGCTGGATCACCCCGGGATTGTCGACCAGGTATCGCAGGACGACTGACTGTTGGAAGGTCAGCTCACGCTCCCGCAGCCAGTCCTCACCGGCCTTGGCCTGCGCCCAGCCAATCCAGCGGAGCTGATCGAGTGCCTGCTCAGCTTTCCCCTGCGCCACTTCCATACTCAGAACTCTAACCTTCCCTCCGTTATCGCCCCATGGGCAAACGTTGCCGGTGACCATAACAGGGCCGATTGCCGGTCTTGACACTTAGATAGCTAAGGCTTAGGCTTCTAAGTGTTGTGGCAGAGGCGCCTACATGACCCTCGAAGGGATGGGAAATCCATGATGCAGGAGAATCCGATGCTGACGATGATCCGCGAGGTCTGCGCGCTTGGGCGAGCGGAGTTCGCCCGTCCGCACACGCCCGATGGCGACGACGCGGCCCAGCGCGAGCTGGTCCGGGGCATGACTGCGGACGACCCGGACGGGCAGCCCAGCGATATCAAGCTGTCCCTTGATCTGCTGGCACCCCGGGCCCCCTACTTCGATCAGGGTGTTCTCGATGCCATCGCCACCGGACACCGCCAGATCGTCAATGTCGGAGCCGGGTACGACGATCGCGCCCTGCGCTTCCGGCACCCCGAGGTGACGTACTTCGAGCTTGACCTGCCGCACATCATCAACGACAAGCAGCGGCGGCTGGCCGCGATGGGCGCCGACACGAGCAAGCTCTCGCTCATCCCCGCCGACCTGCACACCGACAACGCCGCGGACCTGCTGGCCGGCGCGCACCACGACGCCAGTCGGCCGTCGCTGTTTCTCGGCGAGCACCTGCTGCTGTTTCTCGACCCCGATGACGTCGCCCGGCTGCTCGACGCACTGTCCCGCCGCGCCGCCCCGGGCAGCACGCTGGCGATCACCGCCGAAGTCCACCCCGCCGGGCTGGACTCCCCGCACGTCGTCGACACCGTCGATGAGGTCATGTTCGGTGGTGCCGGCCCGCTGCGCACCATCAAGTCCCGCGACGCATGGCTCACCCTGCTGCAAGGCACCGGCTGGAAAGTCGACAACACCGATGAGGTGACTGCCGTCAACCACTTCGAGCTCCCGGTGGACGGACAACCAATGCTCATCCAGACTCAGTTCCTCACCGCGACGGCCCAACCCCGCCACACTGCCGGCTGACCCGCCGGCGCTTCGGCGGGTCGGCGCGGAAGCCGCCGGCCCGCTCGGCGATGCCGGGTGAGCGCGATACCCGCCTCCCAGGACGCAGACCGCTGCGAACGTCATGGCGCCATCCGTCCGTCGCCACCGTCGCCCGGTAAAGCCGGGCTTCCCGTCGCCCTTGAGATGGGGGTTGGCCTGCGTTTTGGTCGCGATTTCGGGTCCCACCTCGATCGGGTGGATTCGATGTTCACGAGTTTCGGACCCACCCGGGCAGGTGGGAGCATCGGCAGGTCTGGACGGGAGCGCGCCGATGCCGCTGATGTCGAAGGTCGACCTGTTCGCGGCGATCCGCCGCGACGCCCGCGCGGGAATGTCGGTGCGGGCGATGGCCGGCAAATACGCCGTCAGCCGGCGCACGATCCGCGCCGCTCTGGAGTCGGCGTGGCCGGCGCCGCGCAAGGCAATGCCGCCGCGGGCGTCGAAGCTGGATGATTACAAGACGATCATCGACGACATCTTGCGCACGGATCTGGACGCGCCGCGCAAGCAACGGCATACGGTGACCAGGATCTATGACCGGCTGATCGCCGAGCACGACATGCAGGGCGTCTCCTATTCGGTGGTGCGCCGCTACGTCGCCGACCGCAAACCGAAGATCCGCGTTGAGGCCGGCCGCGGACCGGTCAACGTGTTCTTCCCCCAGACCCACCGGCCGGCCGAGGAAGCGGAAGTCGACTTCGGCGAAGTCACCATCAACCTGCGCGGCGAGCCGGTGACCTGCATGCTGTTCGCCCTGCGGCTGTCCTTCTCCGGCAAGGCCGTGCACCGAATTTTCGCGTCCGGCGGGACCGAGGCGTTCCTGGAAGGCCACGTCCACGCCTTCACCGTGCTCGGCGGCGTCCCGACCGGGAAGATCCGCTACGACAACCTGCGGGCCGCGGTCGCGCAGGTCCTCGGCTTCTCCCGGCAGCGCGTCGAAACGACCCGCTGGACCGCTTTCCGATCGCATTTCTCGGTCGACGCGTTCTACTGCCAGCCCGGTCTGCAGGGCGCCCACGAGAAGGGCGGAGTCGAGGGGCAGATCGGCTGGTTCCGCCGCCGCAAAGCGTCGTTGCAGGCGGTGCTCGACTGGCTGGAGCTCTATCCCGGGCAGACCTGGCAGCAACGATGGGACGCCACCGGCGCCAGCCGCGACGGCCAGCGGGATTGGCGGCTCCAAGTGTCAGCCGACCTTGCAGCAGCCGGGCTCCTGGACCGGCACCCGGGCTACGTCCGCAAGATCCTCGGCACGGGCCTGATCCAGCTGATCGGCGGCGACTACCTGCGGCCGTCGCTGGGCTGGCTCATGGCCACCTCGTCGCCGTTGCGGATCGCGAACGAAATGGCCAAGGTCCGTGACCCACAGGGCATCGCCGACCTGCGAGCCGCTCGTCTGCTCAACACGGTCGGCGACGCGACCATGATCCCCGCCATCGAGAAAATCGCGCTGATCATGGCGGCCAAGGGCGGCGCGGTTCGCGACGTCACGATCGGCGACTGCCTCGAGTCGATGAGGATCAGCAGAGAGGTGTTGCCCGGACAAACCCGGTCCAGCCCGGTCTTCTATCAACTGCTGCACGCAACCGGGCATTTTCCCGCCGACGCCCCGCCCACCGTCCGCATGTTCAGTCCGGTGTTCGCCGGCCAGGTCCCTGTCGAGCAGCTGGTCGACCGCTATCAGGTGACCTGCCGGCCGGTGCGGGACCTGCTGGTCGACTACCTGCGTGAGCGGCAACCCGCGATCGACTACGGCACCCTCACGTCACTGGCCACCACGTTGGTGCTGTGGTTCTGGAAGGACCTGGAACGCCATCAGCCGGGCATCGACTCCCTGCGGCTGAGCCCCGAGACAGCCGCCGCCTGGAAACAACGGATCCGCACCCGGATCGTCCGGTCCCGCGGCGCGGACGGCGAGATCATCGAAACCACGGTCGAGCGCGGCACCGCCGCCGATGCCCTGACCACGGTGCGCAGCTTCTATCTCGATCTCGCCCAGTGGGCTCTTGACGACCCGGCCCGCTGGGGGCCGTGGGCCGTCCCGTGTCCGATCCGGGCCTCCGATATCCAGCACAAGAAGATGAACTCGCGTCGCAAGGCCCGCATGGACCAGCGCACCCGCGACCAGTTGCCGGTCCTGCCAGTCCTCGTCGAGGCCGTCGACCGCGAGCGCAAGGCCGCTGCGGCCCGCCTGGCCGCAGCCCGGACGGCCCAACCCGGGGCGACCTTCACCGTCGACGGCGTCACGTTGCGGCTCGCCGTTCTTCACCGCCACTCGCCGCGCGTCTGGGCCGAAGAACCGGTCACCGGACACCGCCACGACCTGATCCGGGAGGAAGACAACGCGTTCTGGGCCTGGGCCGCAGTCGAGGTGCTACGCACCACCGGGATCCGGGTTGAGGAACTCACCGAACTCTCCCACCACAGCCTGGTCCATTACCAGACGCCGGCCAGCGGCGAGCTGATCCCGCTGCTGCAGATCCCGCCGTCCAAAACCGACGAAGAACGGCTGCTGGTCATCTTGCCGGAGCTGGCCGACATGCTCTCCGCGATCGTCTGTCGAATCCGCAACCCGGACGGCAGCGTCCCGCTCGTGGTCGCCTACGACCACCACGAAAAGGTCTGGAACCCGCCGATCCCGCTGCTGTTCCAACGCGCCATCGCCCTGGAGACCCGGCCGATCCCGATCGCCGGGATCCGCATCCTCATCAGCGACGCCCTCTCCCGCACCGGACTTACCAGTTCCACCGGCCAGCCTCTGCAGTGGCGACCCCACGACTTCCGGAGAATCTTCACCACCGACGCCATCATGAACGGGATGCCGCCCCATATCGCTCAACTTCTATTGGGGCACAAGGACATAAACACCACCATGGGCTATAAAGCCGTCTATCCCGAGGAAGCAATCAACGGGCATCGGGCCTTCATCGCCCGCCGCCGCAGCCTGCGCCCCAGCGAAGAATACCGCCACCCCACCGACGCGGAATGGGACGAGTTTCTCGGCCATTTCGAACGCCGCCGGCTCGCCCTCGGCGACTGCGGCCGAGCCTATGGCACCAGCTGTATTCACGAGCACAGCTGCGTTCGTTGCCCACTCCTTCGCGTTGATCCCGGCCAGCGGCAACGCCTGATCGACATCCGCGACAACCTCACCGCCCGCATCGCCGAAGCCCAACATGAAGGCTGGCTCGGCGAAGCCGAAGGACTCCGCATCAGCCTCGCCGCCGCCAAGGAGAAGCTCGCCCAGACCGACATCACCCGCCAACGACACACCACGGCCATCGAACTCGGCATGCCGAGCTTCCCCGGCATCACAGCACGCACCATCACCGCGCAAGCAACTCCACCGACCGCGAGCGCAGAAGACTGCGACGGCGGGGCTGTCGACCGACCTCCGTCCATCACTCACGATGAGTAACTGGTCGACGTGGGCTGGCGCTCGGATCGCGGCTGAAGAGCGCACCTGATCTTGGTGAATACGCATCGGAAGGCCGGGTCTTTCCTGAATATGGGTCGCCCCGCGGCCCGGGGTATCCCTTCACGCAATCTCAGCCTCGGACACACAATCGCAGACATCACACAAACCGCTCGATTCGTCGAGAAGCAGCCCATGAACGATGTTTCCGAACTGAATGGCCATGGCGCCGTCGAGAGCAGTGCCACTCTTTTCCTGAGCCTGCCGGATGCAGGCCATTCCGATCGCACGAAAATGCCGGAGCGCCTGGGGGGTGGAGCCCTCCGGAAGAACGTCTGGCATTGGTATCTCGAGGCAGTCCGCCAGATCTGTTTCAAGGCGCTCTTGGAAGGCGGAACTCACTGCGGCCGGAGAACCTGGACTTTTCTCCAGGATGCCCAGATCAAGCATTGCGTTGACAGCAAGGTAGATGCTAGTTAATTTGTACGGCTCGACTTCGATGATTTGTCGGCTAAGATCTGCTAGTTCATTATTGCGTTCGATGTGCGATACTAAACTTTCGAGAACCCGAACGTGCGTGGCATAATTGTCGAGCCGGGCATGCCAGCTCAATCGGTGCGCGACGGCGACGTCAAATCGATTGTTCGCTGCGATGGGGAACGGGAGTTCGGCTCTCGCCTGAGCGTCGACACTCCAGACGCCGTGCCGCGCCAACTCGACCTGGAACTCCATACTCGGTATCTCCGTGAACCATCCCATCTGGTTGTCGATGTCCCATAGCACCACAACTACGAGATCGACGCCGCGGATCCACCGCCCGAGGTGACCGGGCTTGATCCTTACATTGCGTGACCCGCGCCCGTTACGGAAGCTTTGACCCGTCCTCTGCACACCTTTTACCTGGACCCAGATTCGACTGGCATCCATTATGTCGCCCAGGCAGGTCTGCACCAAAAGGTCCTCGCCATAGTCATGCTTTATCTCATCGACTGCGGCACCAGCTTCTTCCCAAATTCGTCGAACGGCCGTGACCGCCCGATCTCCATTCTTATGTTGGATCTTTCTGGTTGGCATATAATTCAATCCTTGGCGCGTCAAATAAATATCTTTGCATGAATGGGATTCCGGGGTATAAACGGGCCACTTTCGAAACATCGGTCATCATCATAAAACCGGCTTTGGCTTCCAAGTCGCCGGGTTGGCCTCATCGCAGTGACTGTGTCTCCAATATCGTCCCGGAAGACCCTAACCAGCCTCCCTTAACGCCCCGTATCAACCGATCGGACGACACTCAAGGTTCATAATGACCTTGTCGCTTGGGCGACAGTACAAGCTCGGATGCAAGTGCGGTCTCAACAACATCGCTCCTCGCATTCGGTGGCTCTCTGTGCTGACGCCAGCCCAGCCGTCAACTGGTTGCTGAGCTCGCGGATGCCTGATACCGCTCCTGCGCACTCGACACCGTACGCGGGTGCAGTGTCGTTCACAAAGCACGATGTGACCGAGATGCCGCTTCCGGGTGCACCCACTGACCTTATCTACTGTCGATTTCTGCTGTCCCATCTCACCGAGCCGGCGTATGTGGTCGCTCTGTGGATTACACAGTTGCACGAGCGGGGACTACTGTTACTGGACGAGGTCGAGTACGTACGCACCCGGCACCCGGTTCTGGACCGATATCAGGAGGTCGTCGTCGCCTATCTGGCTCACTACGGCAATCGGCTCGAGGTCGGGTCCACGCTGGACGCCGTCGATGCCGGCTCGTCGGCAATTCGCCTTTCGAGCACGGTGCGTGAGGTTCGGCCAAGTACCGATCAGGTCGCCACGATGTTCACTAACAATCTGGCCGTCTGGCGGAACGACGAATTCCTGACCGGCCGATTCACTGCGCAGGGCTTGGCCGACCTCGAGTCGGACCTGCGCGGGCTGATCGGTTCCTCGCAACGGCTCGACGCGGTGTGGGGCATTCGCCAGATCGTCTTCCGGCGGAACCACTAGCGAGCGGCCCCCGATCATGGCTGAGGAGCGACGTCAGACGGACTTGCTCATCAGTTTCATCCGCCAGGATCAGGCGTGGGCGGGCTGGGTCGGGACCGTGCTCACCCGGGCCGGGATGACGGTCGCCCGGCAGTGGTGGGACTTCAGCCCGGATCAGGACTACGACGACCTGGCCGGACAATCGGTGCGGGAGGCGAGCACGATCGTCGTGCTACTGTCGCCGGCCTTCGCGAACTCGCTGTACGCCAGCCGGGAATGGCTGGTCGCGCTCCGGCAGCGGACGTCCGATGGGTCGCCAGTGATCGCCGTCGTGGTCGAACCGGCGCCGGTGCCCGAGGTTCTGCGGTTCGACCGCATCATCGACCTCGCCGCGGCCGAGCAGGATGAGGAACTGGCGCGGACGCTGATCGTCGACGGTATCGTGCCCCTGTCCATGCGGGATAGCCGTCCTCCGGGGGCCGCGCCCCCGCCGCGTTTCCCCGGCCGGCCCGCACCGATCCAGAACCTGCCGCCGCGCAACCCGAACTTCACCGGCCGTGTCGCCGAGATCGACCGCCTGCATGCCGCGATCTCCGCACGCCTGGGACCGGCCGTGGTGACACCCGCGCAGACGGTTCACGGGCTCGGCGGCATCGGAAAGACCCAGCTGCTGATCGAGTACGCGTATCGCTTCGCCGTCGAGTACGACATCATCTGGTGGATCCCGGCCGAGCAGAACGAGTCGATCTCGACCGCGATCACCGGCCTCGCCAGTCAGATGGCGATCACCCAGCACAACTTCGTCGACGACACGGTGACCGCCGTGTGGAACGCGCTCACTCAGCGCGGCCGCTGGCTTCTGATCTTCGACAACGCCGATTCGCCGGAACAGATCGAGAAGTACTGGCCGCCGCAGTCCGGCCACGTCCTGATCTCCTCGCGCAATCCGAGTTGGCGTCGGGTCGCCGCTCCGGTCGAGCTACCGGTCATGCGGGAGTCCGAGGCGGTCGCCTTTCTCGGCAAGAGGCTGCGCGGCGATCAGGGCCCGGACGGGAGCGCCGCGGCTGAGGACGATAGGCGTGCGGTCGCGTGGCGGCTCGGATACCTCCCGCTGGTCCTCGAGCAGGCTGCCGCGTACATGGAAGACACCGGCCTGGAACCGGCCGACTACCTGGAACTGCTGGCCGAGGTCGGCGAGCGGGAGATGCTGGACCGTGGGCGACCGGCGTTTCACCAGGACAACATGAACCGGACGCTGGATCTGAGCACGGAGGAGATCCGGAAGTCCCCCGAGGCCGCCGCGCTGCTGACGCTCTGCTCGTTCCTCTACCCGGATGACCTGCCCCGGGACCTGCTGGCCCGGCACATTGGCAAGATGCCCCGCGAGCTGCGCCGAGATCTGAGCGTGCGCCTGCGATTCGACGACGCCGTCGGGGTGCTTTCCCGCTACTCGATCGTCTCGGCGGCGAACCGCGGCATGCGTATCCACCGGCTCGTGCAGTCGTACGCGCGAGAGCGGCTCAGCAACGAGGAACAGGTGACGTGGATCAACGCCATCGCGGCGTGGATCATCACCATCGCACCCACCGACGACCTACGGATCGACAGCCGGAACCAGGCGGATCGCCTCGTGCCCCACGTACGCGGCCTGGTCGACCATCTCAAGCTTCTGCTCGACACCGACGCCGCGAGCGGAATCGAGGTGCCCATCTTCGTCCGCCTCTTCGATCTAGCCGGGGTGTACCTCCACCGCGTCGGGCGTCTGGCCGACGCGGACGGTGCTCTGCGTCGCGCCCTGACCCTGATCGAATACCTTCCGCCAGGGCCGGACCGGGCACTGCAGGAGGCACGGCTGCGGAGCAAGCTCGGCGGCGTTCTCCACGATCAGGCATCGCCCGGTGCCGTCGAGCAGCTCCTGGACGCCCTGCGCGAGGCCGAGTCGAGCGGGGTCGCGCCTGCCAAGACTGCCACGATTCGCAGCCGCTACGGCCGCTACCTGCAGGAGACGGGCAAACTCCGGCCCGCCGAGGAGGAACTTGAGCGAGCCCTGGCCGACGCTAGTGGGGGCTACCCGTCCGACTCGCCGGTGATTGCGGCCATCTGCAGCAACCTCGGCCGCACGCTGCAGGACCTCGGCCGGATGCCGGACGCGCAGGTCCAATACGAGAAGGCCCTCGCCATCACCGGCCGGAGGTTCGGTGAGAACGACGTCCGGGTTCCGCCGCGCCGCAACGACCTGGCCGGCGTCCTGCAGTACCGGGGATTCTTCGAGGACGCGGTGCGGCAACTCGAATCCGCTCTGGACGCCACGTGCACGGCGTATGGCGCGCGCCGGATCCCCCAGGCACTGCCGATCTTCGTGAACCTCGGGGCGGTCCGGCACGATCTGGGCGACCACGCGGGCGCGCACGACGCCTTCGAAGAGGCCCTGACGGTCGTGGAGGCGCTCGGCCTGGCCGACCACGCCTCGTCCGCCGTCCTCTACACGAACATCGGGGCTCTGCTGCTCGCCGAGGGCCGAGGCGAGGCGAGCGAGCAGTGGCACCGGCGTGCGCTAGGTGTGATCCGCGAGCCCGGGCCCCGGACCGGCACCTGGATCCTCGTGATCCAGAACAACCTAGGACCGGCGCTGTACATGTCGAACCGAGCGGAGGAGGCCCTCGACACACTCGGAGAAGCACTGCGGACCTGTGAGCGGACGTTCGGCCCCGACCATCCTCGCACGGCCGCCGTCCGGAGCGCCTTCGGCAACACGTTGCTCCGGCTGGGGCAGCCGCGAGCGGCCGCGTCGGAGCAGAGGACCGCCATCGACGACACCGAACCGAAGTACGGAAGTGACCATCATCGTATGGCCGTCTACCGCAACAATCTGGGCCTGGCGATCCACGCTCTCGGCCGGCACGACGAGGCCCGCCGGGAGTTCGCAGAGGCCGAGCGGATCGCGTTCGCCAAGTTCGGTCCCGACCACCCGGGCGTACGACTCATCACTGGCAACATCGTCCTGCTCGACGCGGGCGAACCGCCGGTCGCGGAGCTCCACGTCACCCTGCGCATCCACCAGCGGCTGCGCGCGGTCGACGGCTGATCCTAGGCTCTGCGAGTGCAGACCGCGTCGCCACGCGAGTGGAGACCTTCTCGGAGAAGAACCGGGTGACGCTGGCGGACGTGAGCGAGTCGAGCTGGGTGTCCAGGGACGACCGAACGGTGGAGGCCCCGGGCGTAGCCGATCCGGACGTGCCCGACCGGCACTGCGCCGCCCCGGCCGCTGTCGGCCCGCCCCGGTCGTGCCGGGCGGCGACCAGCGCGCTGGTCATCGCCGGCCGGGGTGGGGCGGTTGCGGCCGGTCGCCGGTTCGGGGGTGGCCGTTCACGGTCGGCTGGGCCGGCAGTTGTTCGGTGATCTCCTCGTATCGCCGGACGCCGGAGCCCCGGCGGATCTGCTCCCACGGGGTCGATGGCCGGCCGGTGCGTTGCGGGCGGCCGCCGGTCGCACCACGCGCCGGGATACCCGTGCCGTTAACCGGCCCTGTGCCGTTAACCGACCCCGTGCGGCTTACCGGCCCCGTGCCGTTCCGCGCGGCCGAGCCGTTCACCGACCCCGCGCCGTTTACCGCGGCCGAGCCGTTTACCGCGGCCGAGCCGTTTACCGCGGCCGAGCCGCGCGCTGACGGGACCGATGGGACGACTCGTGCCGGGTTGGTGGCGCCGCTGGTGCGGGGGACGCGGTTGACGGTCAGGCCCGGGCCCCGGTGGCCGGCGGACATGTCGCGGTCCGCCCAACCTGTCGGAGAGCCGACGGCCGCGCCGACGAGTTCGGCGGTGTCGGCCATCGGGCCGGCCATGGCGGGAGCCGGAGACACCGGAGCAGCGGGTGCCGCGGCCGGAGCGTCGCGGCGGGGTTCCGCGGCCGACGAAGGCCAGGGCAGGAAGCGGGGCTTGCGGCGGGCGGCCAGGTCTTCGACCCAGCCGAACATCAGGACGGCGTTGGCCAGCAGGACCAGGGCGATGACCGCGTAGCCGACCTCGAAGAAGCGGCCGAGACGCCACACCTCGAAGACGTCGCCGATCGCGAAGCAGAACGCGATGGCGATGTTGTTCCACAGGTAGATGGTCACCGCGCGGGCGTTGATCAGCGACACCCACTTGGTAAGGCCGGGGCGGCGTTCCAGCCACGCCATGCTCGGGTTCCAGCGCAGCAGCGCGAGCACGAAACCGACGTTGTAGATGGCGTAGGCGACCGGGATGTACTTCAGGCCGCCGTCGTCGGGGTGGGTGTGCGACCAGTACAGGCCGCCGGCCACACAGGCTGCGGCGAGCGGGATGACGACCATGGCGGGGATGCGGCGCAGGGTGCCGTCACGGTGGGCGAACCCGATGATCCAGCAGGCGGCGAAGACGAGCAGGTCGGTGCCGACCTCCTCGATGGCGTCGGCCGGCCAGATCGGCCACACGGTCAGCGCGGCCATCAGGGCGATGGGCAGCAGAATCGTGGCGAGCCGGGCCTTCTTGTACAGCCACAGCAGCACCGGTGACAGCATCACCAGCCACAGGTAGGTCACCAGGTACCACAACACCTCCGCGGCCTGCAGGCCGAAGGTGCTCGACGGCGGGTCGGCGAACGGGATCAGCCAGGTGATCAGGTGCCACAGCGGCGGCTTGTTCTCCCAGCCGACCAGGAACATGGCCGGCACCACCACCGCGGCGAGCATCCACAGCGCGGGCAGCAGCCGCCGCACCCGCCCGTAGATCACCTTCAGCGGGTTGGGTTGCTTGGCGAGGGAGTTCGCCATCAGCGACCCGGCGAGGGCGAACATGACTCCCATCGACGGGAACGCGAGTTCCAGCACGACGAACGGGAACATGTGGAACACCGACACGCGCACGATTGCCAGGACTCGCAGCAGATCGAAGTAGCGATCTCGGGTGGGTTGTGCCACGACGCCCTCCCGGGCAACGAAGAGTCGGGGCGTCGGTCCAGCACGGCTCCCGGCGGCCGGGAAGAGCCGCGGCGTCACGCTATGACCGCATTTTTGGCATTCGCTGTGGCATACCTGTCAGCTGGCACAGCAGATAATCTTGCGGGCATGCCCGCCTCCCCCTACGTGACGGCCATGCGCGCCCACGTCGGTAACGACCTGCTCCTGCTGCCCGGCGCCGCCGCGGTGGTCCGTGACGACGAGGGCCGCGTCCTGCTGATGCGCCGCGGCGACGACGGCCGGTGGGGCCTGCCGGCCGGCATGATCGAGCCGGGCGAGCAGCCGTCCGACGCGGCGCTGCGGGAGGTCCTGGAAGAGACCGGCATCATCGCCGAGATCGAGCGGGTCGGCGGGGTCGGCATGCACGAGACCGTGTATCCCAACGGGGACCACTGCCAATACCTCACGGTCTGGTTCCAGTGCCGGGCGGTCGGCGGTGAGGCCCGCCCGGACGGCGACGAGTCGCTCGAGGTGGGCTGGTTCGCGCTGGACGCCCTGCCGCCGCTGGGTGAGCGCACCCTGTTACGCATCACCACCACCGAGGACCCGCTCGCCCCGGCCTGGTTTCCGCCGCCTTCGGTGTGAGTCATGGGGTCAACCCTGGCGGAGCGTGAGATCCAGGGCGATAGGGCTAGGCCTACTTTTCGGGTACCCCAGGCCGTACCTACAGAGCGTCTGGCCTGGTCAGAGCCGGATGCGGCGGCGCCAAGGCCGGCTGGAACCAGGCCGGGCCGCCGGCCGACGCGGTAGCCAGACGCAGCTGCCCCCACTCGTCCAGCGGCGGCAGCGCGGACAACGCGAACCAGCCCACCTCCAGGGATTCCTCCCCGTCGGCCCGCAACGACCCGCCGACCGCCCGGCACCGGAACCACACGTTGAAATACTCGCAGCGGTCCCCGTTCGGATACTGCACCGGGTGCGTGGCCACCCCGCCGACCGACGAGATCACCGCGACGATCCCGGTCTCCTCCAGGACCTCCCGCAGCGCCGCGTCCGACGGCTGCTCGCCCGGGTCGACCATCCCGGCCGGCAGCGACCACTGCCCGTTGTCCCCCCGCCGCATCAACAGCACCCGCCCGTCGCCGTCGAAGACGACAGCGGTGGCCCCCGGCAGCAGAATCACCCCATGCCCGACGTGGGCACGCAGGCGGTCAACGTACGGCGGAACACCCATCACAAACTCCAGATCCAGTCCGGCCCGTCCTCGCCGGGCGTGTCCAGATGTTCCGCCCGCCGCAGCCCCGCCCCGGCCGCCACCCGCGCCGACGCGACATTCGCCGGCCGCACCCGCGCGATCACCGGGTACGGCTCCGACCGAGCCACCCCGAGCACCGCCGCGACCGCCTCCCCGGCCAGACCCGACCCCCACGCCGCCGGTTCGAGGCGGTAGAACAGGTTCAGCACCGGCTCGTCGTGCAGCCGCACGACCTTCACCCCGCAGAACCCGATCACATGCTCCGACCCGCGCCGCCGCAGCACCCAGTACCCGAACCCGTACCGTTCCCAGTGCTCGATCCAGCCCTGGCACCGCTCGACCGCCTGCGTCCGGGTGGCGATCATGTCGCCCGGGTTGTGTTCGCAGGCCAGCCGGTCCTGATGGATCCGCAGGACCGCGGCGGCGTCGGCGAGCACCGGCCGGCGCAGTTCCAGCCGTGCCGTCAGCACGCCGGCCTGCCGAACAGGACCAGGATGTGCCACAAATATTTGATCAGCTGCAGCCGGGCCGGGTCACCGGCCGACTCCCGGGCGGCCCGACCGATCACCTCGGCGTCCAGCCACGCCACCCCGTACCGCTCGGCCACCGAAGCAGCCAGCGGCGGCACCTCCGGCCCGCGCACATCGGCCGGGAACGCGTCCGGGGCCAGACGGAAACCCGGCGACCAGGCAAGCTCCGGACCCAACGACGACAACAACGCCTCGTACGGCGTACCCCGGAAGGAAGGGTCGGCCACGACGGCCGCGACATCCCCGCTCAGGGTGATCCCACCATGGATCTGTGCCTCGACGTAGTCGTCCAGGGCCCGCCCCGCGGCCGGGCGCGCCGCACCCAGCGCGGCCACCCACGCGTCCGCGGACGGCGCCGCCAGGTTCAGGGCGCGCCCGGTCCGGGACACCTCGTCGAGCAGCGCCGCCCACACCGCACCGAACGTATCGGCCGTCCCCACCACCGCCGGTAACGACACACTGTCGCCGTGACTGAACGTGGCCCGCCCCGACACCTCCGGCCGTAACACCAGATGGCAGCTACCGAACCGCGGCGACGCACCGTCCGGATGGCCCGCCAGATTCAGCCCGCCGTAGACCGGCCGCCCGGCCGGACCCGCGTACACCCCGGGGAACATGCGTTCCTCCCAGGCCAGGCGGTCCCCGCCCAGGCCACCGTTGGAGATCCCGGTCTCGAACTGCGTCCGGTAGATCCCCTCGGCCGCCAGCCGCGCCGCCACCGTCGAACCGTCCGCGAGCAACCGGTCCGGATGGAAACTCACCGTGATCACCGCCCGGTCGAACAGGCCCGCCGGGCCCGGGGCCGGAAACCGCCCCCGGACGTACGCCAGGGCCTGCTGGGCGGTCACTTCGGCTCGATCGCGCCCGTCGCCAGCAGCACGATCAACAACGAACCCAGGACTACGCGGTACGCGATGAAAATGCTGTACGAGTGCTTCGAGATGAACTTCAGCAGCCACGACACCGCAAAGTAACCGACGACGAACGACACCAGCGTCGCGGTGATCGTGTTGACCCAGCCGACACCCGCCGAGATCTGCGGCGCCTCGTCGTGGACCTGCAGGATCGTCGCCCCGAACAGCGCCGGCACCGACAGGAAGAACGACAACTTCGTCACCGTGACCCGGTCGAAGTCCCGCAACAGACCCGCCGACATCGTCGCCCCCGACCGCGACACACCCGGGATCAGCGCCAGGCACTGCGCCGTCCCGATGATCAGCGTGTCCTTCCAGGTCGTGTCCCCCTCGTGCCGCACCTGGGTAGCCGCATGATCGGCGAACGCCATCACCCCCGACCACAGGATCAGCGCCCCGGCCACGAACCACAGGCTCCGCAGGGTCGTCTCGATCGTGTCCTGGAAGGTCAACCCGACGATGCCGATCGGGATCGTCCCGATGA
This sequence comes from Paractinoplanes tereljensis, assembly GCF_016862435.1. GTDB lineage: Bacteria > Actinomycetota > Actinomycetes > Mycobacteriales > Micromonosporaceae > Actinoplanes > Actinoplanes tereljensis. The sequence continues at coordinate 415,627 of NZ_BOMY01000033.1, read as the reverse complement.
TCACCGCCCAGCCGAACCGGTAATCCTGATTGTCCCGCGCCGGCTTGCTGAACAGGCCCTTGAACCAGGCCGGAACGATCCGGGCGATGTCCTTCCACAGGAAGATCAGGGTCGCGAACACCGCACCCGACTGGATGATCGCCGTGAACGCGGTGATATCCGGCGAATCGATCTCATACCCGAGAAGCTTCTCCACGATGGTCAGGTGACCGGTGCTGGAGATCGGGAGGAACTCCGTAAATCCCTCCACCGCACCCAGCAGCACCGCCTCGACAATGTTCACACCCGACCGCCTTTGTCCCGAACCCCTGACCGCCGGAAAGCATAGGGGGACGCGTCATCCCTGAGCGCGGCGGGCACGCGCCGCCGCCAGGGTGTAGGCCGGATCACGATCAAGGTTGTGCCGGTCCCGGTCATAACGACGGGTCGTCCGCGGATCGGCGTGACCCATCGCATCCTGCACATCCTCCAGCGGCACCCCCTCCGACCGGGCCGCCGTCGCGAACGCGTGCCGCAACGAGTGCGGCGACAACCGATCCGCCGCGGGGATCCCCGCCTCCCGGGCGAGTCGCCGGATCAGCCGGAACACCGCATGCCGATCGATCCGCCCACCCGTCGACGTCAGGAACAACGGACCGTCATCACCACCACGCGACACCAAGTAATCGTCGAGGGCCACCGCCGCGTCCTCGGTGAGCACCCGCCGTCGCGGACGGCCACCCTTACCGACGAACCGCACCGTCCGATGCCCACGCTCGGAACCCACATCCGCCAGATCCAGGCCCACCAGCTCACCCACCCGCAAACCCAGGTCCGCCAGCAAGGTCACCACCGCCCGGTGCCGCGCGCCCGCTGCGCGGGCCACCGTCAGCAGCGCATCGACCTCCTCCGGCGACAGACCCACCGTCGCCGAATGATCCCGAGAAACGTACGGGCGGTCCGCCCCGGAAACCGGATTGAACTCCACCGCCCGCAACTTCACCAGGAAGTCATACCAACTCGACAAACCCGACAACTTACGGGCAACGGTGGCCGCCGCCAGCTTCCGCGCCTCCAACCCCCGCGCGTACGCGTTCACATCCAGGAACGACGCCCGCAACGGCTCCACCCCACGCTCCGCGCACCACGCCAGCCACCCGGCCACATCACGCCTGTACGCCGCCCGCGTGTGCTCCGACAACCGCCGATTCGCCAACCACGCCTCAGTGACCTGCTCAGCCGCACCCAACTCCGCGACCGCGCCGCCACCCTGCCTCGGCACCACCTGCATGCCGCCCATCGTCTCAGCTCTCGGACACCACACCCGCCGCGACATGCCAGCGCCGCCCGTATCCGACCGCCTCCGCGAAATACCGATCATGCGTCACCGTGATCACCGTCCCCCGGAACCGCCGCAACGCCTCCTCCACCACATCCAGAGCATCGAAATCGAGGAAATTCGTCGGCTCATCCAGCACCAGCACCCGCGCCGGACCATTCACCAGCACCGCCAGGACAAGACGCCGCAACTCCCCCGCCGACAAACTCCGGGTCCGCGCCACCCACTGATCCGGCCCGAACTGATGCCCCAGCAGCAGCCGCTCCGCATCATCCACATACACCGGAACCCGCTGCCGGAAGAACTCCATCACCGTCACATCCGACCGCAGCCCATCACTGGTCTGCGGCAACACCGCCACCTCACCGCCACCCACCTCGGCCAACGCCCGCATCAACGTCGTCTTACCCGCACCATTACGGCCGGTCACCAGAATCCGGTCACCGCGCCGCACATCCAGATCCACCCCGTCCAGCAGAACCCGGGCACCGAACGCCACCCGCAGCCCCCGAACCTTCACCACGACCTCGCCGGCCTCCGCCGCATCCACCGGAAACGTCAACGTCAACGGCGGCCGCGACGCCGGCTTCGCGATCCACCGCGTCGACTCCATCTGCCGCCGCAACCGCCGCTCCCGCACCTTCGCCTTACGCGCCACCAACCGCGACACCCGCCGCAGATGCGGAGCCGCCGCACCCAGGCCCTTCGCCTGCTCGACACCGCGCGCGAACTCCTTCGTCCGCTCGATGTCCGCCTCCCACCGGCGGCGATCCTTCTCCTGCGCCTCATAGTCCAGCAGCAACTTCTCCCAGCGCCGCTGCTTCTCCGCCCGATAGGAGGTGTAGCCGCCACCCGGATAGTCCTGCGGCTCGTCGTGAATCCCGTCCAGCTCCACGACCCGCGTCACGGTGGCGTCCAGGAACGCCCGATCGTGACTGACCACCAGCACCCCGCCCGGGAAATCCCGTAGCCAGTCCTGCAACCACGCCGCGCCCTCGGCGTCCAGATGGTTGGTCGGCTCGTCCAGCAGCAGCAGATCCGGTTCGGCCAGCAACGCCCGCGCCAGCAGCAGACGCGCCTGCTCGCCGCCGCTCACCTCGGTCAGCGTCAGCTCATCGGGCAACTCCGCGATGTCCAGCCGCTGCCGGACCTCCAGCAGCCGCGACTCCGCGGCCCACCCTTCCAGGGCCGTCCACCGTTCCTGGACCGCACCGAACTCGTCCAGCACGTCCTCGCCCGCCGCCAGCCGCGCCTCGAGCCCGCGCAGCGCCGCCGTGACCTCGGCGAGCTCACCCAGACCGCCGGACAGGAACGCACCGACCGTGCCTTCCGGATCGGGCATCTGCTGCGGCACGTAACCGACCCGCGTGCCGGGCCCGTGGGTGACGGAACCTCCCAGCGGCTTCAGCTCACCGGCCAGCAAACGCAGCAGGGTCGTCTTCCCCGCACCGTTCGGCCCGACCACACCGATCCGGTCGCCGTCTCCCAGCACCAGATCAAAACCCTCGAACAGCAGGTCACCGTCGTGGGAATAGGAAAGCGAAACAGCCTTGAGCAAGAAAATCTCCCAGAGCAGACACCGACAGGGGTACCCCCACAGCCGCTATCGCTATCACATGGAGAATGCCGCTCCCGGGCTCGACCAATGTTCCACCGACGACCTTGCCCGCCCGTGGCTGTCGGTGCAACCGAATTTCCGCCCCGCTGTGCGGTCACTCCTGCGGATGACTCTCTGATCTCCGGCCGGACCGGCCTGCCCGTGAAGGTGGCTGGCCCGTCCCCCGACGGGTTTACGGGCCCCGTCGGCCGGCCCTGCGCTGAACGGACCGGCTTTGACCTGCGGTTCGGCCTCGCCCGGTGGATGTCGTTGATTCCTTTTTGGTTTGAAGGGTGCGCCTGAGTTCTGGCGCACCACCTGTAGAGCGTCCTAGGATGCAGATTTGGTTACTGCGTTCTCGCTCACGTGCCGGGGACTGCCGGGCAATGCCTTCCGGGGCTCAGGCGCACAATGGGCGGCGTGCCGCGTCCCTCGTCCAGTTCACCGCCGATCCGGCACACAGCCGATCCCGCGCGGACCCGTGAAGACCTTGCCCATCTGCGGCCTGAGCTGCTCGAACGCTACGACGACGCGCTGCCCGGCGCCCGCGCCGCGGTGATGGGACGGCTGCTCGGGGCACTCGACCGGGAGGCCCTGCCCGGGCTCGTCCTGCGCGGTGGCGGCGAGGTGTCCTTCCCGGGGGTGACGGTCCGGTACTCGCTCGAGGCGGCCGCGGCGTTCGCGGTCGCCCAGACCGGCTTGGCCGTCACGGTTCGCGCCGGCAACGGACTGCGCGCGGGCGGGCCGATCGCCGACCCGGCCCCGAGCGGTGGGCGGCACGGCGAAAGGCCGGCCGAGAACGCGCGGGGCGGCGACGGCCCGGACGGCTCGGACGTCGAGGACGGTGGCGGCCGGCATTCCCGTCGCCGGCCCGTGCCCCGCACCCGGCGTGGGCGGGCTCCCCGCGACACGGCGGCGGCCACCGTTGACGGGCGTGGCTGGGACAGCGGGCAGCACCGGAACGGCTCCGAGCCCCCGCAGCCCGGCTGGGGCGACGAGGACGACTTCGGCTACCTCGAAGAGGCGGAGCCGCCCGGCGCGTTCGTCACCGACCCCGGAACGCTCATCCGCATCCTCTGGCCCGGCAGCGACCTCGCCGCCGAGATCGACAACAGCGTCGCCAACATGGCCCTCGCCCGGGCCGCCAACCCGGTACAGCGCCTGCCGCAGGCCGGCGACCCGGACGGCCTCGCCCGCGCGGAACAGTCCATCACCGACGGGCACCCGCTGCACCCGTGCGCCCGCACCCGCGGCGGGATGAGCGTCGCCGACGTTCTCGCCTACGCCCCGGAACACTCCCCCGTCATCCGCCTGCGCCGGCTACGGGTTCCCGCCGACCGCTGGTACGGCACCGCGGAACCGGTGCTCCTGGCCCACCCCTGGCAGGCCGAACGGATCCGCGACCGATACCCGTGGCTCACCGACGACGGTGAGACCGCGCCGGTGCGGCCCCTCATGTCGCTGCGCACCGTCGTCCCGGTCGGCGGCGGCCCGCACGCCAAGACCGCCGTCGACGTGCAGATGACCTCTGCTGTGCGGACCGTCTCCCCCGCCGCCGTGCACAACGGGCCGATCCTGTCGAAACTGCTGCGGCACGTCACCTCCGGCCTGCCGATCGACGTACTCGCCGAAACCGCCGCCGGCGCCGTCCTGGTCGACGGCGTCCCGCAGCGCCACCTCGCCTACCTGACCCGCGAGGCGCCACACCTCGCCGAGGGCGAATCCGTCGTCCCCATCGCCCTGTACGGGGCATCGCCGCTGCTGATGTCGACGGTGCCCGACCCGTACGCCTTCCTCACCCTGATGGGCAGCCTGCTGTTCGCGCCGCTGCTCAGCGTGCTCGACCGCGGCGTCGCGCTGGAAGCGCACGGCCAGAACACCCTCGTGGTGCTGCGCGACCACCGCCCCACCCGCATCCTGTACCGCGACCTCGGCGGAGTGCGGGTCAGCGCCCGCCGCCTCACCGCCGCCGGCCTGGACGCGCCGGCCCTGCACGGTGACCTGCCCAGCGACGACCCGCAGGTGCTGCGCACCAAGCTGTCCGCCGCCGCGTTCGGCACCATCGCCGCCGAACTGATCGCGGCGCTGACCCGCCACCACGGCGCCGACCCCGCCCGTCTGTGGGGCATCGTCGCCACGGCGATCCGCGAGACCGGCACCACCGACGCCCCGCACCTGCTGCGCGACCCGCTGCCGGCGAAGGCGACCACGGCCATGCGGCTGGCCGCGGACCCCCTCGACGACATCTGGGCCCTTCTGGACAACCCCATGGCGGCACACGTATGACGCGCAGTCTCTCCCCGGAACGCCTCGCCCACACCGAGGCTGCCCTGGCCGTGCACGCACCGTCTCTGCTGGACGGTTTCCTCGCCGCTCTCCCGGTGGCAGCCGACACGGTCGGGCGGCGGCTGCGCGGCGCGCTTGTCCGGGAGCGTATCCGAGACATGGGCCCCGGTCTAGAACATGCGTTCGATCGGGTCGAGTACCCGACCTCCGGCGCCGGCGACCCGGTCGACCTCCTCGACGGCATCGACGCCCCCGGCTTCGCGGCCGAGCTGCGCAACGCCGTGATCAACATGGCGATCGCGATGGCCCGCCCGGCCGCCCCCACCGGCGACGGCCCCGATTGGCACGCCATCGGACTGGAACGCCTGGCCGTCACCGGGCATAATCTGCATCCCTGCGGACGCACCAGACTCGGCTGGGACACCGGCGACGTCCTCGCCTACGACCTGGAGACGCCACTGACCTCGGTCGGGTTCGTGGCGGTCCGCGACGAGCTGCACCTCGGCGACGACGTGTGGCCGGCAGTGCAGGCGCCCGCCGGGTACACCGTTCAGCCGGTCCACCTCTGGCAGCGGGACATGGTCATCCCCGCCCGCTACGGAGACCTGCTGCACGACCGGTCACTGATCATCCTCGGAGACGAACTACCTGCGGTACCGACGGCGGCCCTGCGCACACTGCTGCTGCCGGACACCGGCGAATACCTGAAGGTGTCCCTCGACATCCAGGTCACCTCGACCCGCCGCAGCATCAGCGTGGCCAGCACCCGCAACGGTCCGGCCGTGTCCCAGTTGCTGCACCGGCTGGTCGCCGACGACCCGGACGGCAACCGGCTGCTGCTGATGGCCGAAACGGCCGGCGCGGCGGTACCGGTCGGCTCCGGACGGGACCTCTCGGCGATCCGTCGCGACGGCCTGGCCGGCCGCCTGGAGCCCGGCGAGCGGGCCATCCCCGGCGGGGCGCTGCCGTTCCTGCTGGACGAGCTGGTCACCGGCGATCCGGCCGACTGGCTGCGGGAGTACGCGCAACTGCTGCTCCCGCCGCTCATGCGGCTGGCCGCCGGCGGCGTCGGGCTCGAGGCGCACCTGCAGAACTGCCTGCCCACGTTCATCGACGGTCGCCCCCACCGGCTGGCACTGCGCGACTTCGCCGGCCTGCGCCTGCACCTGCCTCGCCTGCAGGCGGCCGGCCACGACATCAGCCTGTGGCCCGGCTCGGTCGTCGGCACCGACGACATCGACGTGATGCGCGCGAAGATCGGCTACACGCTGTTCCAGGCCCACCTGGGCGAGATCGTGCTGCACCTGGACCTCGACGAAACCCAGGCCTGGCGCATCATCCGCGAGGTCCTGGACACCTGCTGCTTCGGCGACGACCACGCGGCCTTCACCGCCCCGCGAGTCCCGCACAAGGCCCTGGTCCGCATGCGCCTTTCTGGCGACGGCGACCTCTACATCCCAGTCCGAAACCCGCTGCATGCCCACTGACCAGCCACCCACCCAACCGGCCCACACCCACCGCCCGGCCCGCAGCCGCGCGGCGCGCAGCCGCCGCGCGGCGCGCAGCCGCCGCGCGGCGCATAGCCACCGCCCGGCAAGCAACCGAACGGCACGCACTCGCCTCGCGGCGCACACCCACCCCGCGGCAAGCTTTCGCCACCGCTCACGCACCCGCCCGGCAGCGTGTGCTGGCCCTGCGGCGCGCACCCGCCCCGCGGCACACACCCACCTCCCCGCACGCACCCGCCCAGCGGCAGGCAGAGATCTCCCCACACACACTCGCGTCGCGGCATGCGCCAGTCCTCCGGTGCGCACCCGCCCCGCGGCGCACGCTCATCTCCCCACACACACCCGCGCCGCGGCATGCGCCGGCCCTGCGGCGCCCGCCTGTCTCGCGGCACGGAGTCGACAGCATGCACGCTGACCTGGTGCGGGCGCTGCCGAAACCGGTGTGCGCCTATATCTACGACACGGCGGCGTTGCGGGCGCGGGCGAGCGCGGTCCGGGCCTCGCTGCCCGCTTCCGCCTCCCTGCTGTACGCGGTCAAGGCCAACGGACATCCGGCCGTGGTGTCCAGGATGGCCGCCGCATGCGACGGCCTGGAGGTGGCCTCCGGCGGCGAGCTCGACCTTGCCCTGGCGGCCGGCGCCCGGCGCATCGTGTTCGGCGGCCCCGGCAAGACCGACGCCGAGCTCGCCGCGGCAATCCGCGCCGGTGTCCTCATCAACGCCGAGAGCCAGCACGAGCTGCACCGACTGGCCGCCCTCGGCGACAACCCCGCTGTCTGCCTACGGGTCAACCGGCCCGGCGGTGGCCTGCACGGCAGCCACGCCATGACGGGGACCCCGACCCCGTTCGGCATCGACGAGGCACAGCTGGCCGAAGCGATGCGCATCCCCGGCGTCCGGGTGATCGGTTTCCACCTGCATGCCGTGTCGAACAACATGGACGGCGCAGCACACGCCGCCTTCGTCACCGAGTCACTCGACTGGTCGCTCCGCACCGCCGCCGCCCACACCATCGACCTGAGCGTCGTCAACGTCGGCGGCGGCTTCGGCATCAACTACCTGCACCCAGGCAACACCGGCGCCGACGGCAACCGCAGCGGCAGAGGCAGCGACGGCGAGGCCAGCCACGGCGGCGGGGGCAGCAACGGCGAGGCCGACCACGGCGGAGGTAGCACCAACGGCGGAGGCGATCGCGGCGGAGAAGCCGACCGCAGTGGGGACCAGGTTGGCCTCGCCGACATGGATCTGGCGCCGCTGGCCGGCGTCACTGTCCCGGACGGTGTCGACCTGATTTTCGAGCCCGGCCGCTACCTCGCCGCTGACGCCGGCTGGTACGCCGCCGAGGTCCTCGACATCAAGACCACCCACGGGCGCACCTTCGCCGTTCTGCGCGGCGGCACCCACCACTTCCGGCTGCCCGCCGCCTGGGGTTACAGCCACCCCTTCACCGTCGTGCCGGTCGACGAGTGGCCGCACCCCTACCCGCGCCCGCAGGCCCGCGACACCACGGTCGACGCCGTCGGCGAGCTCTGCACCCCCCGCGACGTGCTGACCCGCGGCCAGCACGTCGACCTTCTGCGGGCCGGCGACATCCTGGTCTTCGGCCGCACCGGCGCTTACGGCTGGGACATCTCCCACCATGAGTTCCTGCGCCACGAACCGCCGCAGTTCGTGATCCTCGAGTGATTCTTCCGGGCCGAGGTCGCGCCGCTAGTTGCCGACGCCCAGGGCCGACATGAACGCCGACGGGTAGCGGTCGCCGCGGGCCGAGCCCCTCGGGATGGCCTTCTCGATCTCGGCGAGGTCCTCGGCGGTCAACTTCACGTCCAGCGACGGCAGCGCCTCGGTCAGCCGCTCCCGGGTGCGGGCACCGACAAGCGGAACGATCTCGTCGCTCTGCGCCGCCACCCACGCGATCGCCAGCTGCGCCACCGTGCAGCCCTTCGCCTCGGAGACCCGCCGCAACGCCTCCACCAGAGCCAGGTTGTGCTCGCCGTCCGCGCCGGAGAACCGAGGGCTGTTGCCGCGGTGGTCACCGGCCCGGCCGGGTGCCCAGGTGCCGGACAACAGGCCACGGCTCAGGATCCCGTATGCGGTCAGGCCGATGCCCAACTCCCGCAACGTCGGCAGCACGTCGTCCTCCACAGCCCGGGACAACAACGAGTACTCGATCTGCAGGTCGGCCACCGGATGCACGGCGTGGGCCCGGCGGATCGTCTCCGAGCCGACCTCGGACAGGCCGACATATCGCACGTAACCCGCGTCGATCATCTCCTTGATCGCCCCGACCGTGTCCTCGATCGGCACCTCCGGGTCGAGCCGGGCCGGCCGGTAGATGTCGATGTGGTCGACGCCCAGCCGGGTCAGTGAATACGACAGGAAGTTCCGCACCGAGGACGGGCGGCTGTCCTGCCCGGCGAAGCGCATGCCCGGCCCCACCTGCTGCCCGAACTTGACGCTCAGCAGGTAACTGTCGCGGGGCCGGCCGCGCAGCGCCTCGCCCAGCAACAGCTCGTTGTGGCCCATGCCGTAGAAGTCGCCGGTGTCGATCAGGGTGACGCCCGCGTCCAGCGCGGCGTGCACGGTGGCGATGCTCTCGCCACGGTCGGCCGGCCCGTAGGTGCCGGACATGCTCATCGCGCCCAGCCCGACCGCGGAAACCGTCGGTCCGCTCTTGCCCAGAGTTCGTGTTTGCATGGATCCACCCTGCGCTCGTTCCGAGGGCGGCGGGAGCGGAGCGGTCATCATGGGAGCGGCGCTCCCTGGCTGCGGACGACGCAACCGGGGCAGCATGGAGGCATGCAGCGTGAGCAGCTCGCCGACTTCCTCCGCCGACGCCGTGAGGCGATCCGACCGGCCGAGGTCGGCATCGCCGACGGCCCCCGACGCCGCACCACCGGCCTGCGCCGGGAAGAGGTGGCCATGCTCGCCGGCATGTCCGTCGACTACGTCGTGCGCCTGGAGCAGGGCCGCAGCAGCCAGCCGTCCACCCAACTGCTCTACTCGCTGGCCCGGGCCCTGCGTTTCTCCGACGACGAACGCAACCACCTGTTCCACCTGGCCGGGCACCAGCCACCGCCCGCCGACGGGGTGGCTCGGCTGGCCCGCGCCGGTCTGGTCCGCATGCTCGACCTGCTCGGCGACACTCCGGCCATGGTCATCACCGACCTCGGCGAGGTCCTGGCGCAGAACAGGTCCTCCATCCTCCTGGCCGGCGACCATCACCGGTTCACCGGCGACCAGCGCTACCTGGCATACCGCTGGTTCACCGAGCCCGCCGGCCGTTCAGTGCACCGGCCGCAGGACCGGGAGCACCACTCCCGGCAGATGGTGGCCGACCTGCGCGCGGTCGCCGGCCGGCGGCCCGACGACCCGGAGGTCACCGGGCTGATCGACCGGATGCAGGCCGCGAGCCCGGAGTTCCGGCAGCTCTGGGCCGAGCACGAGGTGGGTGTGCGGCGGGCCGACCGCAAAACCCTGGTGCACCCGACGGTCGGCCCGATTCTGATGGACTGCGAAACCCTGGTCACCCCCGACCTGCGCCAGCAACTGCTGGTGCTCACCCCGGCCGACGACGACGCCCGCGAGAAGTTGGCGCTCGTGCACGTGCTCGGCGTCGAGGAGTTCCGCACGGCCCAGCAGCTTGAAGTTTGGTCCTGAGGGGGTGTCGTTGATTCCTTTCTAGTTCTTGCGGCGAGTAAGCGGTAACGGGTCACATCGCGTAGAGCGTCCTAGGATGAATGGTGGACGCTTCGGTAGGCGCCGAAGTGTTCCCGCGACATGATCGGTGCATGGACGACGCAACCGGCCTCGCCGCCTGGGCGGGGTTGCTGGCCGACCGCACCCGGGCCTCTTTCTGCCTGGCGCTGCTCGACGGACGGGCCTGGACCGTCGGGGAGCTGGCCCGGCACGCCGGGGTGGCCGTCTCCACCGCCAGCGAGCACGCCAACCGGCTGGTCACCGGCGGGCTGCTCACCCAGCGCAGGCAGGGCCGGCACCGCTACCTGCAGCTGACCGACCCGTCAGTGGCCGCGCTGATCGAGGCGATGGCCGCGACCCAGGCGAGCGCAAGCTGGACGAGCGGAAGCCAGACAAACCCAGCCCAGCCGAGTGCCGGTCGGCCGAGCGGGGGCGAGCCGAGCACCGGCTGGCCGAGTGCCAGCCGGATGAGCACGGGCGAGCCGGACATGGGCCAGGCAAGCGCGACAATGCCGACCACGAGCCGGACGGGCGTTGGCATGGGCCAGGCGGGCGAAAACCGGGCGGGCCAGACGAGCACGGGCCCGGCGGGCGCCAGCCGGACGGGCGCCAGCCCGACGGGCGAGAGCGGGGCCGGCGAGACGGGCACGGGCCCGATGAGCGCCAGCCGGACGAACGCCAACCAGACGGGCACGGGGGCGCCGGGGGCGACGCTTGCGGGGGTGCACAAGCGTCGGAATCTGGCGTTCGCTCGTACCTGCTATGACCATCTGGCCGGCTACCTGGGGGTGGCTATCGCTGACGCGATGGGTGGGAACGGGTTTGTCAGCCGTACCCGTGGGATTGCTCTTACCTCGCGTGGGGTCGCCTGGCTGGAGTCCATCGGGGTTGTTCTGGACGTGCCGGGGCGGCGGCCCGTGTTGCGGGAGTGCCTCGACTGGACCGAGCGGCGGTCGCACCTCGCCGGGACTGCCGGCGCGGCTCTCTGCCGGCATGCCTTCGACGCGGGGTGGATCGTGCGGATCGGCAGTGGGCGGGCCGTGCGGGTCACGCCGGTGGGCGCGGCGGCGCTGGAGGATCAGCTTGGGCTGGTCATCGGCTCTGCGGGGCGGGACGGACCCGGCGCAGCTCGCGCAGTGCCTGACGGCGTACGTCGCCGGTGAGGGTGTCGATGTAGAGCGTGCCGGCCAGGTGGTCGGTCTCGTGCTGCAGAGCCCGCGCCAGGAAGCCGGTGCCCTCGATGATCAGCGGCTCGCCGTGCTGGTCGAAGCCGCGGGCGATGACCGACAGGGCGCGTTTCGTGGGGAAGCCCAGGCCGGGCAGGGAGAGGCAGGCCTCGTCGTCGTCCTGTTCGCCGTCGAAGTCGGACAGGACCGGGTTGATCATGTGGCCTACCTGGCCGGCCACGTTGTAGGAGAAGGCGCGCAGGCTGACGCCGATCTGCGGGGCGGCGACGCCGGCCCGGCCGGGCACGCGCACGGTGTCCTCCAGGTCGGCGACCAGGGCACGCAGCTCGGCGTCGAACGCGGTTACCGGGTCGGCCTCGGTGCGCAGCACCGGGTCGCCGAAGATGCGGATCGGCCGGACTGTCATGCCGTCAAGGCTAAACGGTCGTTACTCAACCGGCGAACAGGGCCAGCTGCTCGGCGGCCAGCAACTCCCGCAGCTTGGTCAGCGAGCGCCGGGTCTGGCTCTTCACGATGCTGACCGGCAGCTCCAGGACGTCGGCGACCTGCTCGACGCTGTAGTCCTCGAAGTAGCGCAGGATGACGATCGCGCGGTCGCGGGCCGGCAGCCGGGCGAGCGCGTCGAGCATGGTCAGGCGCAGCTCGTGGCTCTCCCGGTAGGCGGGCTCGTGCAGCACGCCGGGTGTCGACTCCGTCGACGACCGGCGACGGCGGTGGTCGAGCCAGACGCGGAGCAGGATCTTCTGGGCGTACGCGACGAGGTTGTCCGCCTGCACCGCCCGCCGCCAGCTCAGGAACAGCTTGGTCAGCGCGGTCTGGGTCAGATCCTGGGCCAGGTGCCAGTCGTGGCACAGCATGAACGCGGTGTTGCGCAGCCGTTCGGCGTGGGCGTTGGCGAACTCGGCGAACTCGTCGTCGTCGGTCATCAGCCGAGCACCGGGACCTTGGGGAAGCGGTTCGCGCCCTCGGTCACCAGTTTCTCGGCCATGGTGACGCCCCAGCGGGGGTCGGCGGCGAGCCGGATCGCCTGGTCGTGGGTCAGCGCGGGCGCGGACCGGCAGGCCGGGAGGCCGACCTCGACCAGGGTGCCGTCGGGCCACTGCGCGTCGACGGTGGTCGCCTGCTCGCAATCGCGCGGATTGTCGCTGATCGTCACGAACGCTCCGCCGGGTAGGTCGTCACCGAGTGGGGCGTTCTGGCCGACCGCGACCCGGATCATCGCCGGGCCCTGGCCGCCGTCGAGGGACAACTGCACATGCAGATCATCGTCCGCCGAGACGCCGTAGTGACTCGTCCGTCCGGGTGGCAAAAGCTGAAGCATTAATACCAGCATCGCCCCTGAAGTCGCTTTCGTCCGGGTTCCGTCGGCACGCAGCGTGCCACTGTGGACCGTCAACGTACGCGCCTGCAGAGCGGCCAGCGGGGCGGCGGTGGGGCCGGGTGGCACGTTCTGGGGAGGTAGCGCGGCGGACGGCGGACGGACCGCTACCGGGCCGTCACGCAGGACGACGGCACCCACGCCGACCAGGGCAATCATCGCCGCGGCCGACCCCAGCAAGCCGAGGCGGCGCTGTCGTCGCAGGCGGCGGCCGTCCCGGATCGCGGCACCGACCACGTCGCCGATCGGTGGTGGGAGCTCAGCATGCAGGCCGGCCCGCAGCAGCGCCCGCAGATCCTCCGTCAAAGAGACCCCCTCCATCAGTACTGACGGGGTGAACGTGGGCTCAGGTGACACCGGCCGGCAGAAAATTGTCGTACCCCGGTGGCAGGGTGACTTCCTCCCCCGCCGCATCATGCCGTCCCGGCTGACCCTGACCGACGTTGAGCGGCGCGGGCAGTTCGCCTACCTGACTCACGCGGTGGCGCCCCCGGCACCGTGACCCGCCAGGGCCGCCCGGATCGGGGCGGCCTTGGCGGCGGCCTCCTCGACCTCGGCGGCCGGGTCGCTGTCCCAGGTGATGCCGCCGCCGGCCCACGCGTGCAGGCGGGTGCCGTCGGCCGCGACCGTGCGGATGGTCAGGGCCAGGTCCAGGTGGTCGGGGCCGATCCAGCCGATGGCGCCCATGCTCACGCCGCGGCCCATCGGTTCCAGGGCGGCTATCTCGGTCAGGGCCGCGAGTTTGGGGGCGCCGGTCACCGAGCCGCCGGGGCAGACCGCGCGCAGCAGGGCGGCCAGGTCGAGCTCCGGCGGCAGCAAAGGGGCGGAGATCACCGACTCCGCCTGCCACAGGTCGACCCACTGGCGGACCGCGAACAGCTCGTCGACCGTCACTGGGCCCGCGCCAGGTATACGGGTGAGGTCGTTGCGTTCCAGGTCGACGATCATGACGTGCTCGGCTCGTTCCTTGGCCGAGGCGAGCAGCTCCGCGCGGCCGCGTGCGGTGGCCGGGCGGGTGCCCTTGATCGGGCGGGTGATCACCCGGCCGTCCCGGACCTCGACCAGGGTCTCCGGGGACGCCGTCGCGATCGCCCAGCCCTCGCCGGTCAGCACGCCGCCGTAGCGGGCGCCGGGCAGCGCCGCGACCCGGCGCAGGGCCGGCCCCGGGTCACCCCGGTACGGCGCGCTGGCGTGGCCCACCACATTGACCTGGTAGACGTCGCCCCGGCCGATCGCCTCCCGGACCGCGTCCACGGCGGCGGCGTGCTCTTTCGGGGTCCAACTGGGCGCCCACTCCCCCAACCACCACTCCCGCGACGCTCGGCGTTCAGATCCAGATTGCGCCGGGAGCGCACCATCGGGCCATGGACCCGCAACCGCTGCCCCGGCTTCCGCCAGCGACTCAACGCCTGGCAATAAACCCGGCGACTGCGTGAACCCGGGTTCGTGGACGTAGACGACGGCGTAGACGTCCGGGATCGCCGGGACCGGGGACGCGGGGCCGATCGGGCCGCCGGCCATTACGGAACCGGCGGCGGCAGACACGTACAGTGCCGCCCCGCAGACCGTGCCAGCGCCGGTTGGGTGAACCTGGGTGGCCGTTCGGCCAGTGTTTCGCACGCGCAGTCCGTTGCCGGCGAGGAAGTCGGCGACAAGCTTCGCAGGGTCACCACCGTCACAGCAGAACCATTCGAACCGTGTTGACGCACGGTGACGGCCCTGGCAGGACGCCGGAGCACCCGGTAACGGACCCGGAGGAGGTGTCGGGAAGTGGTCGGTAGGCACTGTTTCGTGGACCATTCGAACCGAGGATTCTTTCAATGGGACGCCGTCACCCGCTCAATCCAGCGTCGTTCGGATTGAGGTAACGTCCGTCACCGTCGTTGTGAATCGTCACACACAGCCCCCTGACCGGAGACCCCCGATGTGCCAGCACCAAACCCCCTGTCCCAGCGCCGAAGCCATCGATCGGGAAGCGGCCCGCATCCTCGCCGCCTTCCCCGAGCAAGGCTGGAGCCTCCTCTGCAACGGCGTCATCGTCTTCGAGGACACCGGTGAGATCCTGCCCGACGGCACGATGATCGCACCGCACCGCGGCCCAGCCGTCCACGCCCTCGCCGCCTGACCGGGAAAACCCCCGGCCCGAGCACTCCGCGGCTACTGAGAGTAGCCGCGCGACACCCTCGCTCAGCGCCGAGCGCTTACTCTCCGCGACTCCCCGACCCCGCGAGCAACGACGACCCGCGCCGGGCGAAACAGAAACGCTGCCAAAAACAGCAAAAACCGGTCAGATCCGGTACGTCGCGACCGTCGCCTGCAACTCGGAGGCGGTGCGAGCCAACTCCGCGGCGGTCTGCTGAGTCTCGGTGGCCCCGTCGGTCACCTGCCGGGCCGCCTCGGCGACCCCGGCGATCGTCTCGGCGATGCTTGACGTTCCCTCGGCCGCGTGACCCACGCTGCGGGAGATCTCGGCGGTGGTGGCGGTCTGCTCCTCCACCGCGGCGGCGATCGTGGTGGTGTAGTCGCTGATCGTCGTGATCACGGTGCCGATCTGCTGGATCGCCTCGACCGCGTTGCCACTCTCGGCCTGGATCGCGGACACCTGAGCGGTGATCTCCTGGGTGGCCCGGGCGGTCTCCTGGGCCAGGTCCTTCACCTCGCTGGCCACCACCGCGAAGCCCTTGCCCGCCTCGCCGGCCCGGGCGGCCTCGATGGTGGCGTTCAACGCCAGCAGGTTGGTCTGTTCGGCAATCGACGTGATCATGGCGACGACCGTGCCGATCTGGGCCGAGGCGTTACCCAGCCGGGCGACGCTCGCGTTGGTGTTCTCGGCGGTCCGGGCGGCCTCGTTGGCCACGCTGGCGGCCTCGTTCGCGTTGTTGGCGATCTCCCGGATCGACTCGCCCATCTCGTCCGCCCCGGCTGACACCGACTGCACGTTGTGCGACACCCGGTCGGCGGCCTCGGACACCGTGCCGACCTGCACCGACGTCTCCTCGGCCGACGCCGACAGCTCCAGCGACACTGCGGACAGCTCCTCGGAGGCGGACGCCAGCATGGTGGAGCTGCTCTGGATCCGGCCGACCATGCCGGCCACCGCCTCGGCCGTGTCGTTGAGCGCCACCGACATCCGGCCCACCTCGTCCTTGCCGTCCACCGGCACCCGGGCGGTCAGGTCACCGCGGCCGATCCGCTCGAGGGCCTCGACGCAGCGGGACAGGGGTTTGACGATGAGCCGGGCGGCGCCCACGGCGAGGCCGACCGCGAGGATGGTGCTGCCGATGACCAGCACCAGCACCCAGCGCTTGGTGGACTGGTAGCGGTCCTCGGCGGTGGCCATCTGCTCGGCCCCGGCCTCGACGGTCAGGCCGGCGAGGGTGGTCAGGTTGGCGCGGACCGCCTTCATCACCGTGGCTAGGTCACCGCTGCGGATCTTGGCAACCGCGGCGGTGTCACCCGAGGAGGCGAGCGGCAGCACCTTGTCGTCGATCAGGGTGTCGTACGCCGTCCAGGCAGTCTGGAAACCGTCGAGAGAGGTCTGCGCGTCGGCGCCGATCGAGTAGGACTCGTACTCGGTGGCGTAGCCGACGGCCTGGGTGGCGGCCTCGTCGATGGCCGTCTTCGCGGTCGCCCGGGCAGCGTCAGAGGTGGCCAGCAGGTAGTCGTCGAGACCGAGCCAGTTCCGGTTGACCGCGGCCCGCAGGTTGCCGATGGTGTTCAGCTCCTGGTTGTGCCCGTAGACCGCCTTCACCTGGTCGTTGGTGGCAGCGAGGCTGGACAGGGCGTAGCCGCCGTCGATCATGCCGAAAGCGGCTACCACGCCGACCGCCGCCATGATCTTCGTGCCGACCCGGCGGTCGGTCAGCAGGCGCAGGTTCGCCACTGTCAGTACCCCCGCTAGCTCCGTCAAATTGTCCGACTCCTACACAATGCTGCCGGTTCGACGGAGGTTCGCGGGGGTAAATCAAGCATCAGTCCTCGAACGCCTCCGGGGCGGGGCAGGAACAGACCAGGTTGCGGTCGCCGTAGGCGCCGTCGATGCGGCGCACCGGCGGCCAGTACTTGGCGGTCCGGTCGACGCCCTTCGGGAAACCGGCGACCGAGCGCGGGTACGCGTGGTCCCACTCGTCGGCGGTGACCGCCGTGGCGGTGTGCGGGGCGTTGACCAGGGGGTTGTCCCCGGCCGGCCAGACCCCGGCCGCGACCTGGTCGATCTCTTCCTTGATCGCGATCATCGCGGCGCAGAACCGGTCGAGCTCGGCCAGGTCCTCGCTCTCGGTGGGCTCGACCATGAGCGTGCCGGCCACCGGGAACGACATGGTGGGCGCGTGGAAGCCGTAGTCGATGAGCCGCTTGGCGACGTCGTCGACGGTCACGCCGGTGGCCTTGGTGATCGGCCGCAGGTCGAGGATGCATTCGTGCGCGACGAGGCCGTTGCTGCCCGCGTACAGCACCGGGTAGTGGTCGCGCAGCCGCGAGGCCACGTAGTTGGCGGTGAGCACCGCGGCGCCGGTGGCGGCGGCCAGGCCGTCCGGGCCCATCATCCGCACGTACGCCCAGGAGATCGGCAGGATGCCGGCCGAGCCGTGCGCGGCGGCCGAGACGGCGTGGTGGTCGCCCGGCTCGAGGGGGTTGCCGGGCAGGAAGTCGGCGAGGTGCGCGCGGACCGCGACCGGTCCGACACCGGGACCGCCGCCGCCGTGCGGGATGCAGAACGTCTTGTGCAGGTTCAGGTGCGACACGTCGGCGCCGAACTTGCCCGGCTTGGCGTACCCGACCAGGGCATTGAGGTTGGCCCCGTCGACGTAGACCTGGCCGCCCGCCTCATGGACGCGAGCACAAAGGTCGGCGATCGAGGTCTCGTAGACGCCGTGGGTGGACGGGTAGGTCACCATGATCGCGGCCAGCGAGTCACTGAAACGAGAGATCTTGGCGTCCAAGTCCGACATGTCGACGTTGCCCAGCGCGTCACACGCCACCACAACCACCCGCATGCCGGCCATCACGGCGCTGGCCGCGTTGGTGCCGTGCGCGCTCGACGGGATCAGGCACACGTCGCGATGCAGATCACCGCGGGAGCGGTGATAACCCCGGATGGCCAGCAGGCCGGCCAACTCACCCTGAGATCCGGCATTGGGCTGTACGGACACCGCGTCGTACCCGGTGATCTCGGCCAGCCACGCTTCCAGCTGCGCCACCAGGTGCTCGTAGCCCTGGGTCTGCGACGCCGGGGCGTACGGGTGGATGTTGGCGAACTCCGGCCAGGTCACCGCTTCCATCTCGGTGGTGGCGTTGAGCTTCATCGTGCACGACCCGAGCGGGATCATGCCGCGGTCCAGCGCGTAGTCCTTGTCGGCGAGTTTGCGCAGGTAGCGCAGCATGCTGGTCTCGGAGTGGTGGGTGCGGAACACCGGGTGGGTGAGGAAGTCGGTGGTCCGGCCCAGCGGCTTGGCGCCGCACTCCGCGGCGGCCGAGAGGGGTACGCCGAACGCCGCGAGCACCGTGCCGACGTGCGCGTCGGTGGTGGTCTCGTCGGTCGACACCGACACCCGGTCGTCGTCGATCAGGCGCAGGTCGACACCGTTGCGGGCGGCCTCGGCGGCGATCGCGGCGGCCCGGCCCGGCACGATCGCGGTGACGGTGTCGAAGAACGCGTCACTGGTCAGCGAGACACCGGCCGCGGTGAGGCTGCCGGCGATGGTCAGGGCGTGGTTATGGGTGCGCTTGGCGATCCGGCGCAGCCCGTCCGGGCCGTGGTAGACCGCGTACATGCTGGCCATCACCGCGAGCAGGACCTGGGCGGTGCAGATGTTGCTTGTCGCCTTCTCCCGGCGGATGTGCTGCTCGCGGGTCTGCAGGGCGAGCCGGTACGCGGGCGCCCCGTCGGCGTCCTTGGAGACGCCGACCAGCCGGCCCGGCAGCGACCGCTCGAGCCCGGCGCGTACGGCCAGATAGCCGGCGTGCGGCCCGCCGAAGCCGAGCGGCACCCCGAAACGCTGGGTGGTGCCGGCCGCGATGTCCGCGCCGATCTCGCCCGGCGCCCGCAGCAGGGTCAGCGCGAGCAGGTCGGCGGCCACCGTGACCAGGGCGCCGGCCTCGTGCGCGGCGGTGATCAGCGCGGCGTGGTCACGGACCGCACCGGACGCGCCCGGGTACTGCAGGTGCAGACCGAAGTACTCGTCCGGCAGCGGCTCACCGGCGTCCAGGTCGACGAGCGCGAGCGTGATGCCCAGCGGCTCGGCCCGGGTGCGCAGCACGGCGAGCGTCTGCGGGAAGGTGTCGCTGTCCACGGCGTACACCCCGGATTTGGATTTTGATGCTCGGCGCGCCAGCGTCATCGCCTCGGCGACCGCCGTGCCCTCGTCCAGCATCGAGGCGTTCGCGGTGGTCAGACCGGTCAGGTCGGTGACCATGGTCTGGAAGTTGAGCAGCGCCTCCAGGCGGCCCTGGCTGATCTCCGGCTGGTACGGCGTGTAGGCCGTGTACCAGGACGGGTTCTCCAGGACGTTGCGCTTGATCACCGCCGGGGTGTGCGTGCCGTAGTAGCCGAGCCCGATCATCGGGGTGGCGACGGTGTTGCGCGACGCGATCTCGCGCAGCTCGGCGATCGCCTCCTCCTCGGAGGCGGCGGCCGGCAGGTCGAGGGCGTCGGTCCAGCGGATCACCTCGGGGATCGCCGCGTCCATCAGGGCGTCGAGCGACGAGAACCCGATGGACTTGAGCATGTGGGTCTGCTCGTCCGGATCGGGCCCGATATGCCGGGATGCGAACGTCATGGCGGCTCCTTGGGGCGAGGTCGACAAGCGGCCTCCCCCTCTGTCATACCCCCAGATGGGTACTTCAGAGTCGCGCAGCCCACACGGTCCGTTTGCCTGAGAGGTTCCGGGGAGGATTTGCCCCTTCGGCGCCGTCCCGGAGACGAACTCTCCCGCATGGCTGGCACCCAAACTACCAGTGGATCTGTTGCAACCGGGTAACCATAGGGTGGGGTTGTGACCTACACCCCCAAGCAGGACCGCTACGACTCGATGACCTACCGGCGAGCCGGGCGCAGCGGACTGAAACTGCCTGCCATCTCGCTCGGCCTCTGGCACAACTTCGGCGACACCCGCCCGCTCGACCGGCAGCGCGACATCGTGCGCCGCGCCTTCGATCTGGGCGTGACCCACTTCGACCTGGCCAACAACTACGGGCCGCCGCCCGGCAGCGCCGAGTCGAACTTCGGCCGCCTGCTCGCGACCGACCTCAAGCCCTACCGGGACGAGATCGTGGTGTCGACCAAGGCCGGTTACCACATGTGGGAAGGCCCGTACGGCGAGTGGGGTTCGAAGAAATACCTGGTCAGCAGCCTGGACCAGTCGCTGCAGCGGCTCGGGCTCGACTACGTCGACGTGTTCTACCACCACCGGCCCGACCCGGACACCCCGCTCGAGGAGACCATGGCGGCGCTGGACGCGGTGGTCCGGGCCGGCAAGGCGCTGTACGTCGGGATCAGCAACTACACCGCCGCGCAGACCGCCGCGGCCGCGAAGATCCTGCGTGAGCTGGGCACCCCGCTGCTGATCCACCAGCCGTCCTACTCGATCCTCAACCGCTGGACCGAGCGGGACAACCTGCTCGACACCCTCGAGGAGGCCGGGGCCGGCTGCATCGCGTTCAGCCCGCTGCAGCAGGGCCTGCTCACCGACCGCTACCTGGGCGGCATCCCGGCGGATTCGCGGGTGCGCACCAGCGTCTTCCTCAACGAGAGCAACCTCGACGCCAAGACGATGGGCCGCATCAACGCGCTGAACGACATCGCGAAGCGCCGCGGCCAGTCGCTGGCCCAGATGGCCCTGGCCTGGGCGCTGCGCGACGACCGGATGACCAGCCTGATCATCGGCGCCAGCAGCGTCGAGCAGCTGGAGAACAACATCGCCGCCCTGGACAACCTGCCGTTGTCGGCCGAGGAGCTGGACGAGATCGACGGCACGGTCCTCGACCTCTAAATTCGCTCTCGCCAGACCCACGCCGAACGGTACGGTCCCCGGCGTGAAAGAAAGGCACACGATCCTCGCGGTCGTGGTCGGATCCCGGGCCTACGGCCTCGACGGCCCCGGGTCCGACCACGACCGCCGGGGCGTGTTCGCCGCGCCGACCCGCAGTTTCTGGGGCGTCGAGAAGCCGCCGACCCATCTCGACGGGCCGCGCGACGAGGAGTTCTCCTGGGAGGTCGAGCGCTTCTGCGTGCTCGCCCTGCAGGGCAACCCGACCGTCCTGGAAGTGCTCTGGTCGCCGCTCGTCGAACACATCACCGCCGACGGCGAGGCTTTGCGGGCGGTGCGCCCGGCGTTCCTGTCGCGCCGCGTCGCAGCCAGCTACGGCGGGTACGCACGGGACCAGCTCAACCGGGTCAACGCCCGCCGCGAACGCACCGGCGACACCAACCACAAGCAGGCCATGCACATGCTGCGCCTGCTGCTGGCCGGCGCCCACGTGCTGCGCACCGGCGAGGTCCTGGTCGACGTGCGCCCCTGGCGGGAGCGGCTGCTCGCGGTCAAGCACGGCGAGACGCCCTGGCCCGAGGTAACGGCCTGGGCCGACCAACTGCAGACCGACCTGGCCACTGCGGCGGCCACCACCCAGCTCCCGGAAACCCCAGACCCAAAAGCGATAGATCAACTGCTTTACGCCGTACGGGAAAGGGGTTTGCAATGACACTGCGCACCGCCGAGCCCGCCGATCTCGCGGCCGTGCTGGATCTGGCGGTCGACTTCTATGCCGAGGACGGGTTCGCGACGCCACGCGCTCGCCTCGAGGAGCATCTGCGGCACCTGCTCGTCAGCGACGCCGCGCGCGTCGCGGTGATCGCGCTGGACGAGCAGATCGCGGCGTTCGCGATCAGCACTTCCAGCTATGGCCTCGAAAATGGGCTGATCGCCGAGCTGGAGGATCTGTATGTGGCGCCGGCGTTCCGGCGGCGCGGGCTGGCCGCCGAGCTGATCGAGGACAGTGCCCGGTGGGCTGCCGGGATCGGGGCCGCTCAGCTGGAGATCGTGGTGGCGCCGAACGGTATGGACGTCTCCCACCTGTACCGCTATTACCGGGCGCGGGGGTTCGCCGACGAGGGCCGGCGGCTGCTGGCCCGGCCGCTGCGCTGATCAGGCCGCGCGCGGCCGTTGGCCGGTGAGAGACAGCATGTTGCCGTCCGGGTCGCGGAACCAGGCGACGCCGGAACCGTCCGGTGCGGTCCAGACACCGTCGTCGTCCTGGTCCATCCCGTCGAGCCGGATGAAGGTGACGCCCCGGGCGACCAGGGTGTGTATCTCCGCGCGGAGGTCGTCGACCTGCCAGCCCAGCACGGTGAACGGCTGCGGGCGCAGGTCGGCGCCGACGTCGGTGATCCGGATCGCCGCGCTGCCCGCGGTCACCCACACCGCGGGAGACTCCCCCGCCGAGTACGACTCGGTGCGGGAGGGGTGCAGTCCGAGCACCGCCGCGTAGAACCGGCGGGACCGGGGCAGGTCGGTCGACGGCACGAAGGTGATGGGGAGCGCGCCGGCGAACCAGGGCGGCGGTCCCGGGGGCGCCACCCGCACGCCCGGCGGCGGCCAGGGCTGGACCCCGCGTGCCGACTCGGTCAGCTTGCTCAGCAGCCACCAGAGGCCGAGGACCACGGCGATGGCGGGGCCCAGCAGGGCCAGGGTCCAGGCCGTGGTGGTCCAGCCGCGCAGCACGGCGGGCAGCGCCGCCACCACCGGGCCGCCGGGCAGCAGCAGGACGCCGGTCCCGACGACGAGCGGGGTGAGCCCGCCGCCCGAACCGCCGAACCAGCCGCGCTCCAACGCGTGGGCCAGCATCGCCAGGCCGGCCGTCCAGCAGACGAACAACTGGACGACGATGGCTACCACCGCGACCACATCAAGGTCCATCCGGCGATGGTCTCACCACATTGGACGCAGGCCGCCGTCGATCACGAAGTCGCTGCCGTTGACGTTGCCGGACACGTCTCCGGCCAGGAACAGCACCACCGCGGCGACCTCGTCCGGGGTGGAGAACCGCCCGCTCGGGATGCCGGCCTTGGCCTGCGCCACCACGTCCTCCGGACGCAGCCCGGCCCCCGCCGATACGGTCGCGGCCACGCCGCCGCCGCCGAGCCACAGGTCGGTCTCGACCGGGCCGGGGCTGACCGTGTTGGCCCGCACACCCTTGGGGCCGAACTCCTTGGACAGCGACTTGGAGAACGACACCAGGGCCGCCTTGCCCGCGCTGTAGTCGACGACCAGCGGGTCGGACAGCGACGCGTTGACCGACGCCACCGTCACGATCGACCCGTGGCCGCGCTCGACCATCGACGGCAGCACGGCCCGGCTCATCCGCACCGCCGTGAGCAGGTTGAGATCGATCGTCCGCTGCCACTCGGCATCGGTGACCGAGAGGAACCCGCCGAGCCGGGCCGGCGCCGTCCCCACGTTGTTGACCAGCACGTCGACCGCGCCGCCGGCCGCCTCGACCAGTTCCGCCGGCGCCGCCGGGTCGCCGAGGTCGGACCGCACCCAGCGCACCCCGCCCGCCTTGACCAGGGTGTCCAGTTCCGGGGTGGTGGTCCGGGCCGCCGCGATCACGGTGGCTCCGGCCCCGGCGAGAGCTCGCACAATCGCCAGCCCGATCCCCTTGCTGGCACCGGTCACGATCGCCGTCTTTCCCTGCATGGCCCCACCTATCCGTCGTCGGTAGCGATCACGCTATCCACCCGGTCACCACCGCCGCATACGTCATCCGACTTCCTTTTCTAAGCACATCGGCTTAATGTAAGCGGCATGGCTGATGATCAGGTGACGTTCGGGACCTACTACGTGCGGGCCGGCGCGGAGGACGACTTCGAAAAGGTGCTCCGGGAGAGCTGGGCCACCCTGCACCGCCTGGGCTTCATCGCGGACGGCGATCCGGCGCTCTTCCGCTCGGTCTCCGGCCCGGTGCGGTACGTGGAGCTGACCCACTGGGTGCCCGGCGTGATGGGCCCGGCCCACGAACATCCGGACGTCATTCCGATCTGGACCAGGCTCGCCGCCCTGGTCGAGCCGCACACTCCCGCGCCGTCCGCCCGCGGCCTGGAGTTCGACGAGTTCGTGCCCGTTGAGTTCGTGCCGGTTGAGTTCGTGCCCGTTGGGTGAGCAGATCCCGGGCCTGGCCGACCTCGACCGGCTCGACACCGTCTTCGCCGCCCTGTCACACCGCACCCGCCGGGCGATCCTGGTGACCCTGCTGGCCCACGGCGGCTCCCAGGTCTCCGGCAAGATCGCCGTCCGGATGGACCACAGCTGGCAGACCACCAGCCGGCACCTGCGGGTGCTGGAGGAAGCCGGCCTGATCAGCGTCGGCCTGCAGGGCCGAGAACGCGTCTACACCCTGAACGCCGACTACATGACCGCCCTCCTCACCGACTGGACCGCCCGCTTCGAAGATTGAAGTGGTCTTCCCGGTCCATGACTGCGACCGACCCGCCCCGGCATCGGGGCCTCGCGGAATCCCGGGCGCCAACCAGATTCACGTCCCAGAAGTGGACGATTGACCGGCTCCGGAGCCAACGCCCGCCCGACAGAACCACTATTTCCGTTTTTTCGGGCAGTTCGCCGCCAAGTGTGCGGAGTTGCCGTCAGCTCCTAACAGCAGATCCGCAAGATCGACATCTGGGGGGCGCCGCGGGCCGCACGGCTCGCCAACCTCGCGGCCAATCCCGATCTCACACGGCCGAGGGCCGCGCAGCCGCGCCCGAACCGCCGCGTCCAGACGGCCGCGTCCGGAGTGCCGACCGATGGGCATGCCAAACGGGGAGTGCCAACAAAACGACAGGTGGGCGCTGGGGTGCCCGCCGGTCTGCCGGAGATCGGCGTCCGCAGGGCCGATCCCCGGGCGTCGCCCGCAGGGCGGCGCCCTGCGGGCCTTACGCCAGGACGAAGTCGGCCACGACGCAGGCGATGTTGTCGGGAGCGCCGGCCTCCAGCGCCAGATCCAGCAATCGCTGGGCCGCCGTGTCCGGGTCGGGGACGGCAGTCAGGGTCTCGTGCAGCGACAGGCGGTCGACTATCGCGGACAGGCCGTCGGAACACAGCAGGTAGCGGTCGCCGGGCAGGGCCGTGCGCAGGGCCAGGTCGGCCTCCACCGGCTGGGGGCCGCCGCCCAGCGCCCGCACCAGCAGCGCCCGCTGCGGATGAGCGGCCGCCTCGGCCAAGGCGAGCTTGCCGTGGTCGACCTCCTGCTGCACCCACGTGTGGTCGTGGGTCAGCTGGGACAGCTCCCCGTTGCGCAACAGGTAGGCGCGGGTGTCCCCGATGTGCACCAGGGCCAGCTGGGTGCCCTTGCGCACGATCGCGGTCAGGGTGGTGATCGCCTTGCCGCGCCAGGCCCGGTCGACCTCGTCGATGGTCGCGGCGAGCGTCGCCAGCGACGGTGTGCCGGACAGGGCCGCCACCGCGGCGGCGCTGGCCGCGGCCCCGGCCGGGCCGCCACCGCCGTCGGCCACCGCGAGCACGTCGGCGGAGGCGAAAGCGGCGTCCTGGTTGGTTTCCCGCACGGAACCGGTCGCACAGCGGGTCGCGTAGCGGATGGTGATCTCGGACATGGTGGTGTCTCCCCTGGACAGATCGGACAGGAGGAGGGCGACCTGCCGGGCCCGCGTCTCAGAACGGGCCGTCTCGGCCTGCCAGTACGCGTTGACCGCGGCCGCCACCGACGCCGGCGGCAACGCCGCCACCGTCTTGATCTCGGGCAGCGGCATGCCGATCCGGCGCAACCCGGCGATCAGCCGAGCCCGCTCGACCTGAGCCGGCTCGTAGAACCGGTAGCCGCTGTCGGGATCGACCGCGGCCGGCGCCAGCAGACCGGACTCGTCGTAGAGACGCAGCGCCCGCGGCGTCAACGACGCCTCTCGGGCGAACGCCCCGATCGTCAGCAGCCGCATCGGCCAACCCTCCTCGTGCCGGTCGGGCGACCGGCACGGACCACGTTGGGGCTTCCCGCAGGGTGAAGGTCAAGTATCAATTCTCGGTGAGCGCGTCCCGCAGCGACGCCCGCGACGAGATGCCCAGCTTGGGGAAGACCCGGTAGAGGTGGGCGCCGACGGTTCGCGGCGACAGGAACAGCTTGGCGCCGATCTCCTTGTTGCTCAGGCCACCGGCGGCCAGCGCGGCGATCTCCCGCTCCTGGGCGGTGAGCCCGTCCGCGCCACCGGCCAGAACGCCGGAGCCGGCCGCCCGCAGCTCGGAACGGGCCCGCGCGGCCCACGGCTCGGTGCCCAGCCGCTCGAACGCCTCGGCTGCCTCGGAGAGCACCGTGCGCGCCGCCACCCGATCCCGCTGCCGCCGCAGCCACATGCCCTGGGCCAGCAGCACCCGGGCCCGCTCGAACGGGAACTGGGCGGCCGCCGGATGCGCCACCGCCGCCTCGAAACCGCTGCCGGACGTCACCGCCCGCGCGGCCACGGTCAGGAACGCCAGCCGGCCCGAGACGGCCGGCAGATCCAGCGCCACCGCGGCCGCGACATGCGCGTCCGCCTGCGGCGTCCGCCCGGTGTGCACGGCCGCCTCGACCAGGTCCAGCAGGGTGCGCACCGACAATTGCGAGTACGGCGTAAAGGTGCCCGGCGCGGTCAGGCCACTCGCGTACGCGTACGCCTCCTCGTAGTCCCCGGCCGTCATCGCCGCCGCCGCGCCGATCGCCTCGGCCAACTCGGTGAGATAGCCGACGCCGCGCGGCCGCGCCCAGCGGTCGAGCCGGTCGGCGGCCCGCCGGGCCGTCTCGAAGTCCCCACGCCACGCCGCGGTCAGCCCGCTGAACCCGTAGAACTGGTGCTCGAACAGCGCGAACCCGTGCTCGATGGTGAGTTCCAGGCCGCGCCGCCCGGTCGCCAGGGCGTCGTCCCACTCCCCCGCCGTCATCTGGTCCAGCATCACCAGCTGCAGCAGCGTCATCGCGTTGCTGACCGCCCCGCCGTGCTCCTCCCGGTCGGCCACCCGCCGCACCAGGGCACGATGCTCGGCCAGGCAGTCGGTGTAGTAGGCGGCCACCCCCAGCCGCATCACATCCCACGGCTGACCCTCACCGACCTGCCCGAACGCCTCCCGGACCCGCTCGGCCGCGCCCTGCCCGGTCCGCGCGATGTCGCCGAAGACGTCCCGGTACAGCCGGCTCAGATCCCCGGCCCCGGCGAACACCTCCTCGGTGACATGCCACATCCCCTCGTCGCCGGCGAACAGGCTGATCGCCAGCAGCAGACCGAGCAGTCGCTCGCGGGTGCCCGCGTCGACGTCGCCGGCCAGCGCCGTGGCCACCCGGCGGTGCGCCACCCGCACGTCCCCGTCCCGGTACAGCGCCGCGTACGCCTCGGTCAGCACCGCGCCCGGCGACTGCGCCCCGGCCGCCGAGCGCAACTCCCCGGCCCGGTCGAGCAGGGCCGCCTGGGACGCCACGAACGCCGCCTCCTCGAGGCGCCGGGACCGCTCGGACGCGTCCGGGCTCAGCTCGGCCGCCCGGGTCAGCATCGCCACCGCCGACGCGGCGCCACCACGCTCGCTGGCCGACCGGGCCGCCAGCTCGAGGGACTCGGCCACCTCCTCATCCGGGTCGACGGTGGCCGCGGCCAGGTGGGTGGCGTACCGCTCGGCGTCCAGTTCATAGAGGTGGGACAGGTCGCGGTGGGCGGCCCGGCGCTCGTTGGGGGTGGCCGTGCCGAGCAGCGCCGAGCGGACCAGCGGATGCCGGAACGCCAGGTCACCGGTGACCAGCCCACTCGCGATCGCGTCAGCGACCCCGTCGAGCCGGTAGCGGGACCCGCTGTCCAGGGCCGCCCGCAGCATCGACTGCCGGGCCGGCCGGCTCAGCGCCTCGATCCGGGCCCCGAACAACCGGCGCGCCAGCGGCATCCCGATCCCGCCGGCCGCCGCCCGGGGCAGCTCGACCAGGGCCAGCGGATTGCCGTCCGCCTCGCGCAACACCTCGTCGCGGGCGGCCTCGGTGAGGCCGGGCGCGGTGGACTCCAGCAGCCGCTTCGCCGCCGGGGCGGCGAGCGGCGGCACCGACAACGAGGGCAGGCCGGCGACGTCCCAGGCCGAGGACACTTCGGAGCGTACGGCGACCAGCAGCCGCACCGGATGCCCGCTGAGCCGGCGCGCGATGAACGTGCCCACCTCCACCGACTGGGGGTCGAGCCAGTGCGCGTCGTCCACCACCAGCAGCAGCGGCTGGGTGCCGGCGGCCAGCGCGAGCAGGTCGAGGACGGCCACGCCGAGGGCGAGCACCGACGGCGGTTCCGCGCTGCCCCGGCCGAAGATGGTGTCGAACGTGGTGCGGGTCGGCGGGTCGAGGCTGCTCGCGTGCGGCAGCAGCGGGTAGAGCATCTGATGCAGGCCGGCGTAGGCGAGCCCGAACTCGGCCTCGGTGCCGACCGCCCGCAGCACCCTCCGGTCCCCGGCGGTGGCGACCGCGTCGAGCAGCACGCTCTTGCCGACACCGGCGTCGCCCCGGACCACCAGGGCCCCGCCGCCGTCGGCCGACCGGAACGCGGTCAGCGCGGCAAGCTCGGTGTCGCGGCCCAAGATCTCAGAAGTCACCGCAGCAACCTAAAACATGTCAGTCGGCGAAGCCGTCCGGTTGGAGGTGTGCGGTGCGCCGCACTGCCCGTACAGCATCCTAGGATTCTAGGTTTAATGGTTTGGACGGGTTGTCGGTTTACGCTGATCCTCATGCCCGCCACGACGCGAGAGGCCCCGGCCCTCCACCTGTCCCGGCCGCACCGGCCGGTTCTGGTCGCGGGCACCCTCGGCGAGCTGACCGGGCCCACCAGCGGGCTGGTCGAGCTGCCGCTGCGGCTGTGGTGGAACCCGATGCGCGCGTTCGACCTCGACCAGCACACCATGCTCACCTGGATGTACGAGAACGTGCTGCGCGAGGCGATCCGGGTCGACGAACTCCGGACATATATCAACGGCGCCACCCTCGTACGGCTGTGGCCGCAGTTGAATCTCCCCCGCGCCGTGCGGGCCGCCTGGGAAGCGCGGCATCCGCGGCTGCGGCACGCGTGAGGTTCGAGGACTTCTACCGCGATGTCGCCCGGGTCGCCCTGGCGGTCGCCGACAAACACGGTTTCGTCCTCGGCGGCGGGGTCGCCTGGCTGGTCAACGGCCTGGTGGCCCGGCCGACCGAGGATGTCGACCTGTTCACCGACACGGCCGGCGGAGTCACCGCGGCGGCCGGCGAGGTGACCGCCGCGCTGCGCGAGAACGGCTACCGGGTGCTGCGCGAGGAGGGCGACGAACTGTTCGCCGGGATGGACGAGGACATCCAGGAGTTCGTGGTCAGCCGGGACGGCCGGGCGCTGCGGCTGACCCTGTGCCGGCTCGACCGGCACCGGGCGCCGGTGGTGATGGACCTCGGCCCGGTCATGCACCTCGACGACCTGGTCGCCACCAAAGTTGCGGCCCTGGTCAATCGGCGCGAGGTGCGCGACTACATCGACGTGGCCGCCGCCCTGGAGCGCTATCCCCTCGACCGGATCCTGGAGCTGGCGCACGCGGTCGACCCGGCGCTGGACCCGGCCGACATCGCCGACGCCGGCCGGTACCTGGACCGGCTGGACGACACCCGTTTCACCCTGTATGGCCTGGACGCTCCGCAGATTGCCGAATTGCGGGCGCGACTGGCGGCCTGGCCGCGCTCGTGAGAAGCACGCTGGATAAGGTTTAACCACCATGACTCTCACAGATCGCCTTCCGGGCACGGCCGAACCCGACGCGGTCTTCGATGCCTTTCAGAAATGGACCAGCGAGCAGGGTCTCTCCCTCTACACCCATCAGGAAGAGGCACTGATCGAGTTGGCCACCGGGGCCAACGTCATCCTCAACACCCCGACCGGCTCGGGCAAGAGCCTGGTCGCGGCGGGCGCGCACTTCATCGCCCTGGCCAGCGGGCGCACCACCTTCTACACCGCGCCGATCAAGGCGCTGGTCAGCGAGAAGTTCTTCGCCCTGTGCGCCACCTTCGGCGCGCACAACGTCGGCATGCTCACCGGCGACGCCAGCGTCAACGCGGACGCGCCGATCATCTGCTGCACCGCCGAGGTGCTCGCCAACCTGGCCCTGCGCGAGGGCACCGCCGCCGACGTCGGCCAGGTGGTGATGGACGAGTTCCACTTCTACGCCGAACCCGACCGCGGCTGGGCCTGGCAGGTGCCGATCATCGAGCTGCCGCAGGCCCAGTTCCTGCTGATGTCGGCCACCCTCGGCGACACCACCCGGTTCGTCGACGACCTCAGCCGCCGCACCGGCCGGCCCACCGCCGTGGTGGCCAGCGCCGAGCGGCCGGTCCCGCTGGTCTTCCAGTACGTGATGACGCCACTGCACGAGACCATCGAAGAGCTGCTGCAGACCCACCAGGCGCCGGTCTACGTCGTGCACTTCACCCAGGTCGCCGCGCTGGAACGGGCGCAGTCGCTGATGAGCGTCAACATGTGCACCCGCGAGGAGAAAGACAAGATCGCGGCGGCCATCGGCGGCTTCCGGTTCACCGCCGGCTTCGGCAAGACCCTGTCCCGGCTGGTCCGGCACGGCATCGGCGTGCACCACGCCGGCATGCTGCCGAAATACCGCCGCCTGGTGGAGACCCTGGCCCAGGCCGGGCTGCTCAAGGTGATCTGCGGGACCGACACGCTCGGCGTCGGCATCAACGTGCCGATCCGCACCGTGCTGTTCACCGGCCTGTCCAAGTACGACGGGGTCAAGACCCGGCTGCTCAAGGCCCGCGAGTTCCACCAGATCGCCGGCCGGGCCGGGCGGGCCGGGTTCGACACCCTGGGCACCGTCATCGTGCAGGCCCCCGAGCACGTCGTGGAAAACGAGCGGGCCCTGGCCAAGGCCGGCGACGACCCGAAGAAACGGCGCAAGGTCGTCCGCAAGAAGCCGCCCGAGGGCACCGTGGGGTACGCGCAGCCCACCTTCGACCGCCTGGTCGCCGCCGATCCCGAGCCGTTGACCAGTTCGTTCCAGGTGTCGCACGCGATGCTGCTCAACGTGCTCGCCCGCGGCGGGGACCCGTTCGCGGCGATGCGGCACCTGCTCACCGACAACCACGAGGAACCGGCCGCGCAGCGCCGGCACATCCGCCGGGCCATCGCCATCGCCCGGGCGCTGATGGCCGGCGGGGTCATCGAACGCACCCCGGACGGCGTCTACAAGCTCACCGAGGACCTCCAGCTCGACTTCGCGCTCAACCAGGCCCTGTCGCCGTTCGCGCTGGCCTGCCTGGAGCTGCTCGACCGGGAGGCGCCGGACTACCCCCTCGACGTGGTCTCGGTGATCGAGTCCACCCTGGAGGACCCGCGGCAGGTCCTCTACGCGCAGCGCACCAAGGCGCGCGGCGAGGCGGTGAACGCCATGAAGGCCGAGGGCATCGAGTACGAGCAGCGGATGGAACTCCTCGAGGAGGTCACCCACCCGCGCCCGCTGCTGGAACTGCTGGAGAACGCGTACGAGACGTACCGTCGCGGGCACCCCTGGGTCGCCGACTACGAGATCAAACCCAAGAGCGTCGTCCGGGACATGTACGAGCGGGCGATGACCTTCACCGAATACGTGTCGTTCTACGGCCTGTCCCGCTCCGAGGGCCTGGTCCTGCGCTACCTGGCCGACGCCTACCGGGCGCTGCGGCACACCGTGCCCGAGGACGCCCGCACCGAGGAGCTCGGCGACCTCATCGAGTGGCTCGGCGAGCTGGTCCGCCAGGTCGACTCCAGCCTCCTCGACGAGTGGGAACGCCTGCGCAACCCCGGAGCCGACATCGAAGAGGTACGCCTCGACGACAAGCCGCCCGCGGTCACCCGCAACGTGCGCGCCTTCAAGGTCCTGGTCCGCAACGCCCTGTTCCGCCGGGTCGAGCTGGCCGCCCTGCGCCGCTGGTACGACCTCGGCGAACTCGACGGCGAGCAGGGCTGGACCGCCGACCGCTGGTCGGCTGCCCTCGAGCCCTACTTCGACGAGTACGACGAGATCGGCACCGGCCCCGCGGCCCGTGGCCCCGCGTTCCTGCACATCGACGCGGGCCCGGCGGTGTGGACCTTGCGGCAGGTGTTCGAGGACCCGGACGGCGACCACGACTGGGGCATCGAGGCCACCGTCGACCTGGCCGCCTCCGACGAGGCCGGCGCCGCCGCGGTCGTCATCACCGCCGTCGGCCCGCACGACTGATGAACCCGCCGCTGTCCAGGCGGCGGCGGGTCGCCGGGTTCGCCCTCGCCGTCCTCGGGTTACCGCTGCTCACCGCGGTCACCGGGGAGATCTCGCTGTTCCTGGCGGCGGTGGTCGGGGTGGCCCTGGTCGGCGGGCTCTGGCCCGCTCTGCTGGCCGCGGTCGGCGGGTTCCTGCTGCTCAACTACTTCCATGTGGCGCCGCTGCACACCCTGGCCATCGCCCGCGGCGACAGTCTGCTCGCGCTGGCCGCGTTCGTGGTGGTGGCGGTGGCCGTGTCCTGGGTGGTCGACCTGGCCGCCCGGCGCACCGCCCAGGCCGGCACCCTGGCCGAGGTGGCCGGCGGGGTGCTGCGCGGCGGCCCCGACCCGCTGGCCGGGCTGCTGCGGCAACTGCGGGACACGTTCGCCCTCGACGCGGTGACCCTGCTCGAACGCGTACCCGGCGGCTGGCACCCGGTCGCCTCGGTAGGCTCACCGGCCGCCGCGAGCCCCGCCGACGGAGACGCCTTCGGCGTCGACGATCGCCTCCACCTCGTCCTGACCGGCCGCCCGCTGGGGAAATCCGACCGGCGGATCGTCGGGGCGTTCGCCGCCCAGGCCGCCGTCGCCCTGCGCCAGCAGCGCCTGACCGTGGCGGCCGAGGGCGACAAGGTGCGCACCGCGCTGCTCGCCGCCGTCGGGCACGACCTGCGCACGCCGCTCGCCTCGGCCAAGGCCGCGGTGGCCGGGCTGCGCAGCACCGAGGTCTCGTTCGACGCCGAGGACGAGGCCGAGCTGCTGGCCACCGCCGACGAATCCCTCGACCGGCTGGCCGGCCTGGTCGCCAACCTGCTCGACATGAGCCGGTTGCAGGCCGGGGCGCTCGGAGTAGCCCTCACCGACATCGGCCTGGAGGACGTGGTCCCGGCCGCCCTCGACGAGCTCGGCCCACTCGGCCGGGAGATCACCGTGTGGCTGCCCGACGACCTGCCGGCCGTGCACGCCGACCCCGGCCTGCTCGACCGGGTGCTGGTCAACGTGGTGGGCAACGCGCTGCGCTACTCGCCCTCCGGCCGGCCTCCGTCGGTGAGCGGCCGCGCCCGCGACGACCTCGTGGAACTGCTGGTCGTCGACCACGGGCCGGGCATCGCACCGGACAAGTGGGACCTGATCTTCCAGCCGTTCCAGCGGCTCGGCGACCGGGACAACCACACCGGCGTCGGCCTCGGCCTGGCCCTGTCCCGCGGCCTCGCCGAGGCGATGGGCGGCACCCTGAACCCCGCCGCGACGCCCGGCGGGGGCCTTACGATGATCCTTTCCTTGCCGGCCGCCGGGAGATCGACGTGACCCGCATCCTCGTCGTCGACGACGACCCGCAGATCCTCCGGGCGCTGCGGATCAACCTGCGCGCCCGGCAGTACGACGTGGACGTCGCGGCCGACGGCGCCGGCGCCCTGCACGCGGCCGCCGCCCACCCACCCGACCTGGTCGTGCTCGACCTGGGCCTGCCCGACATGGACGGCGCCGAGGTGATCCGCGGGCTGCGCGGCTGGACCGCCGTACCGATCATCGTGCTGTCCGGCCGGGCCGAGGGCACCGACAAGGTCGCCGCCCTGGACGCCGGCGCCGACGACTACGTGACCAAGCCGTTCGGCGTGGACGAGCTGCTGGCCCGGATCCGGGCGGTGACCCGCCGCGCCCAGCCGGCCACGGCAGGCGCGGTGATCACCCTGGGCCGCTACACGATCGACCTGGGCGACCACACCATCACCCCCGAGCAGCGGCTGACTCCCACCGAATGGCAACTGCTCGAACAGCTCCTGCGCAACCCCGGCAAGCTGATCACCCAGCGGCAGCTGCTGAAGGAGGTGTGGGGCCCGCAGTACGGCACCGAGAGCAACTACCTGCGCCAGTACATGGCCCGGCTACGCCGCAAACTGGAGGACGACCCCACCCGCCCCCGCCACCTGCTCACCGAACCAGGCATGGGCTACCGCTACCAGCCGTAACCCGAAGGTCACGAACGTGTTGTCCAATCCTGTCGGGTGTTCATCATTCGCAACACGCGACCGGCCCGCACGCCGATACTGGTGGAGTTGCCCCGGCCTCGCTAGCCTAGGCCCCCGAACCTGCGTGTCCCGTGGCCGCACATCTGGGCTGCAAGAGCGCGGCCCCGACGGACTCGGGAGTGACCTAGAGTGTCCCCACAGGGATCGGCAGACGCGGACGCCAAGACCGCCGACGGGCGCAACCTTCGATACCAGGTGGTCGGCGCCCCGGGTGGGTCCCCGGTTTTCCTCCTGCACGGCGCCCCCGGCAGCCGCATCGGCCCGCGGCCCCGATCCAGCGTCCTCTACCGCCTCGGCGTCCGCCTGATCAGCTACGACCGGCCCGGCTACGGCGGCTCCGACCGGCATGCCGGCCGCAGCATCGCCGACTGCGCCGCCGACATCGAATGCATAGCCGACGACCTGGGGCTGGACTCCTTCGCCGTGGTCGGCCGCTCCGGCGGCGGGCCGCACGCCCTCGCCTCCGCGGCCTTGCTGCCGGCCCGGGTCGACCGGGTGGCCGTGCTGGTCAGCCTGGCACCACACGAGGCCGGCGAGGAGTTGGACTGGTACGCGGGGATGAACGCCGACAACACCCGCGGGTTCGCGATCGCCCGCGCCGACGAACAGAAACTCATCGAACGCCTGCGGTTGCAGGCCGACCGGGTGCAACGCAGCCCGCTCAGCCTGCTCGACTCCCTGCGCGGCCAGATCAGCGCCCCCGACCGGCAGGTCGTCGGCGACCTGACCATCGAGAAACTGCTGTTGGAGGCGTACGCGGAAGCGACCCGCCCAGGCCCGTACGGATGGATCGACGACACCCTGGCCGTCCGCCGCGACTGGGGGTTCGACCTGGCCGACGTGCGCCAGCCGGTGCTGCTCTGGCACGGCGCCGAGGACAACGTCGTGCCGGCCAGCCACGCCCGCTGGCTGGCCGCCCGCATCCCGCACGCCGACCTACGGGTGCAGTCCGGCTCCGCCCACTTCGGAGCCATGGGCATCCTGCCGGAGATCCTGACCTGGCTGGTCGACGCCCCGGTCCACGCCTAGGGCTCGCGCTAGAACGGGTGCGGGTCGAGGGTGCGGTGCAGGTAGCGGCGCTCCCGCAGGGCCTCGACGGCCGGGTGGGCCGCGCCGAGCACTCGGGCCAGCCGTTGCAGCACGTCGTTGTAGTCGTCCGGCGCCGGGCCGTAGAGGTCACGGCGCAGCAGAACCAGGTTGGCGGCGCAGCGGACCGCGTCCGGGTGCTCCGGGCCGATGATCCGGTCGACCCGGGCCGCGACCGGCTCGAGCAGTTCGAACGCCTGCGGCACGGCACCCCATTCGGCCATGAAGATGGCCTGGTTGATCCGGGCCGCCAAGGTGTACGGGTGTTCCAGTCCCAGCACCACCTCCAGCGCGTCGGCCGCCCGCTCGGCCAACTGCCGCGCCACGTCCAGGTCCTGCATGGCCCGGACCACCGCGGCCTGGTTGCTGACGCAGATCAGGGTGTACGGGTGCTCGTCGCCGAACTTCTCCCGGTAGCGCTGCTCCACTTCGATCAGCTCGGCCCGCGCGCTGGCCGGTTCGCCCACCGCGAGCAGGTTGACCGCCCGGCTGAGGCGGCAGGTGAGCGTGGCCGGCGCGTCCGGACCGAGCAGATCGTTCAGGTTCTCGTAGGCACGTTCCAGGTGCTCGGCCGCGTCGTAGGCCCGCCCCGCGCTGCGCTCCGACACCGCCAGGTTGGTCATCGCGGTGAACGTGCTCGGCGAGTCGTTGCCGCTGGCCTGCTGGTGCCGGCCGTAAATGTCGCGCAGCAGGGCCAGGGACTCCTCGTACTCGCCGGCCTCGCGCAGGTCCCGGCCTAGGTTGCCGCCGGAGATGAGGGTGAGGATGTGCAGGCGGCCGAGAACCATGCTGGTCCGGGCGAACACCTGCCGGTCGCGGTCCCGGGCGGCCCGGAAGTCACCGGACAGCCGCAGCGACACACCCAGGCTGTTCTGCGCGTTCAGGCTGCGCGGGTGGTCCTCGCCGAAGTTGTCGGTCCAGGCCGCGGTGGTCTCCTCGTCCAGCTTGCGGGCGTCGGCGTAGCGGCCGAGCGCGCGCAGGTCGGCACCGAGGCTGCCCGCGGTGATCAGCGTGTGCGGGTGATGCTCGCCGACCAGGATTCGCTGCTCGGCGAGGGTGGCCTCGTCCAGTGACCGGGACCCCTCGAAATCGGCCACGTCCCGCAGGATGTTGGCCACGTTGAACCGCAGTTGCAGCAGCTGCCGGCTCAACACGTCGCGCTCGGCGGGGTCGGCGATCGACTCGCGGAGTCTTTCCCACCGGCGGACGTAGTCCTCACCGATGCGACGGCCGTCGCTGAAGCCGCCGGAGAGTCCGATGTAGCGCACCCGGTCGATGATCAGCTTGCGGACGCTCTCCACCCGGGACTCGGCGACCCGGGCCACCTCGATGTGCGGCCAGATCCGGCGATAACGCGGCCAGTTGGTGGTGTCGTCGACCTCACCGGACGGGCGGGCCGCCGCGAGCACCAGGTGGACCTCCCGCCGGGCCTGGTCGCGTTGCTCCCCGGTCATCCGCTGCCGCACGACGTGCTGCACGATCCGGTGCACCAGGATCTGGCCGCCGCCGACGTCGACCTTGAGCAGGGCCAGCCGGTTGAGGTCCTGGACCAGTTTGCCCCGGTACATCGAGTCGGCCACCTCGGGATCGAGGCTGTGCAACAGTCCGGCCATCCGGTCGCCGTAGACCAGGTCCAGCGGGACCTCGGGCGCCATCACCGAGCAGAGCTGCAGAAGGCGGTACGCGGCCGGCGAGCGCTCCTGGAGCCGCTTCAGGGACAGGTCCCAGATGGGTTCCAGGTCGGCCGGGCCGTACTCCTCGAGGTAGCTGAGGTACTCGGCGACCGGCTTGCCGGTATCGGCGAGCCAGGCACCGGCGGCGGCCACCGCGATCGGCAGGTCGCCCAGCGCCTCGGCCAGCCGGCCGGCGTCCTCGGTCCGCATCGTCGGCACCCGCCGCCGCAGGTGGACGATGCTCTCCCGGCGGTCGAACACGTCCACCGGAATGCTCTCGATGTCGGCCCAGTTGGTGACCCGGGACGTGATGATCACGTGACCGCCGGGGCCGCTGGGCAGGAACCGGGTGACCGTGTGGACGTCCTCGGCGTTGTCGAAGATGACCAGCCAGCGGGGCAGCGACGCACCACGCGACAGCGCCTGCAGGACCGCGCGGGCCTGCTCGGCGATGCTGCCGCTGCCGGGCAGGCCGAGTTCCCGGCCGAGGTCGGACAGCTGGGCGTCGATGAACGTCACCGGATCCGAGTTGATCCACCAGACGAAGTCGTAGGCGTTGCGGAAGCGGTGCGCGTACTCCATAGCGACCTGGGTCTTGCCGACACCACCCATGCCCTGCAGCGCGACCGACACACCGGAGAGCACCACCGGGTTGCTGGAGTCCTCCAGTTGGGTGCGCAGCTTGACCAGGTCGTCCTCACGGCCGGTGAACTGAACGTTGCGGATCGGCGCGTTGAACAGCACCGTCGCCCGTCCCGGATAGCGCAGTCCGACCCGGGCCCGGTCGAACCCCTCGTCGGAGTGCCCGACCAGCTTGAGCAGCCTGGTGACGGCCTCCTCCTCGGGCTGTCCGACCAGGAAGGTCGATCCGCCCTCGGCGTGCCCGCGCAGCGGCCGCACGTCGGCCACGTAGACCAGCAGCGGCGGGCTCTGGTCGCTGTCGAGCTGCCGGGCCGGACCGGCGTTGGCCGGCGAGACGAGGATCAGTGGCCGGCCGTTCGGCATCGGCACATTGTCGGCGTCGATCCCGAGGGTGACCAGGTTGACGGTGATCCCGGCGGTGCGCAGCACCTGGGCGATCCACTCGGCCCACAGCCGGTCCTCGATCGCGTGCCGCAGGGCCACCGTGGTCTCCGGCAGCACCGACTGACGCACGAACCGGGCGGCGATACGCTCGCGCAGCTGCTCGTCCATCGGCGGCAGCCCGGTCACCTCGCCGTCGGTGATGTACCCGGCGATGGTCTCGTAGGCGGCCAGCAACGAGGTACGCGAGCCGGGCCGGTCGCCGAACGTCGCGAGGGTCT
This sequence comes from Paractinoplanes tereljensis, assembly GCF_016862435.1. Classification (GTDB taxonomy): domain Bacteria; phylum Actinomycetota; class Actinomycetes; order Mycobacteriales; family Micromonosporaceae; genus Actinoplanes; species Actinoplanes tereljensis. The sequence continues at coordinate 377,328 of NZ_BOMY01000033.1, read as the reverse complement.
CCTCGTAGGCGTAGTAGGGCTGGTAGGGAACCTCGACGGTGGACCAGTAGGCGTCCCGCGCGGCCGGGCTCGGGGCGCTGGGCAGGTCGGCGAAGCGCTGCCGCGCGGCAAGCCGGCCGGCGTCGGCGCGCTTCTTCTCGGCGAGGTCGACCCGCATCGGCACCGGCAGGATGCGGATGTCGCGGCGGCCCTTGAGCCGGGTGACGTTCGCGGCGACCGTGGCGGCGCCGTCGATGCCCTGCTCGCTGAAGGTGAAGCAGTCGACCAGGATGTCCGGCATGTGGACGGTGCAGATGCCGGCCACGTCGCTCCAGCCGGTGCGGCTGTCGATCAGCGCGTAGTCGTAGTGCGCCCGCATGTCGTCGCGCAGCGCGTCGAACAGCTGACCACCGCCGTACCGCTCGTAGAACTCGTCCCAGTCCCGCTCGTAGATGCTGCGCGCGTAGTTCTGGTCCTGGCTGCCGGCGCGCAGGAAGTCGATCCGGCCGTCGCCGGGGAAATGCGGCCAGTTGATGGTGAAGGCCTGCTGGCTGACCCGGGCGAACTCGCGCTGCCAGTCGTCCGGGCGCTGTTCCACGTCGCGCATGGTCTCTTGCTCGTACCGGCGGACCAGCTCGACGACGCCACCGGACGAGGCGAGCGCCCCCGGGTCGATGAACGGCCGGAAGAAGCGGTGCAGTCCGGGCGAGTCGAGGTCCCAGTCGGCGACCAGGACCCGCTTGCCGTTGGCGGCCAGGATCCAGGCCACATTGGCCAGGGCCATGGTGCGGCCGGTCCCACCCTTGTAGGAGTAGAACGTGACGACCTTGCCGCCGGTCTCCTCAAGCATCTGATCCCTCTCCCCCGGCGATCCGCGGCAGGGCGCGGTCGGCGCCCTTGGGCAGGAAGACCGGGGCGTTCTTCCGGTACACGGTGCAGGCCGTATCGATGATCGACGGGAGCCGGTCGACCAGCCGGGCGATGTCCACGATGAGCGTGATCCGGCTCAGGGCCACTCCGGCGGCTGTCAGCGTAGCGGTCACCGCCTGGTGGAGCCGGGCGCCGCGCGTGGCGTACTCCGGATCCTCGTGGTCGGCGACCAGGAGCACGGTCGCCCAGGCCGGCAGTCGCTCGGCCAGCTCGCGCAGCCGCTGCCGGCCGGCGGTGGTACCGGCCAGCCACGGGTCGATCAGCACCAGGGCGGCGCCGTCGCCGAGGTGACTCAGGTCGGTGGCCCGGTCGGCGATGCGGGCCGGCTGGCCCAGCCGTTCGGCCACATTGGCGACGTACTCCGCCACCGGGAACTTCTGCACCCCGCGGTACGGGTTCCAGCTGCGCGGGGTCGGGCCGTACGGTGCCGCGGTGCGGCCGCTGGGCCGATCGGTGCGGGACGGGGCAAGCACGCCGACGGTGAACTGGATCTCGGTGGACCGGGCCGGCTCGATCTCGATCTCGTCGATGGCGACGGCCGGCGGTGCCGGCCTCGGCGCGATGGCGGCGGCCGCGACGATGTCCTTGGCCAGTCGTTGTACGACCGTGCGGTACTGCCGGCGGTACATGGCGAGCCGGGCCATCGCCTGCAGGCCCTCCTCGGCGTACTCCGGAACCCGGGCACCGAGCCGTAGCGCCGCCGCGCGTTCGGCCTCATGCTCCCAGCGCGGCCACGGCACCCATAGCACCGGCAGGACGAACTGCTCGGCGGCGGCCGCGTCGCCGAACCGGCCGGTGAACGACGCACGTTCGCGGAGCGGCCAGGACTTGTTGAAGTAGCCGGGCGAATAGAGCGCCACGAACACGTCGGTGACGCTGAGAACGCCGGAGAGGGTCGATTTCCAGTCGGTCATCGGGTTGACCAGGTCGTCGTAGTAGCCGACCGGGGTGACCGGGTCCACCTTGACCAGCTTGGCGACCTCGGCCGACAGCTCGTTGAACAGCTGGCCGGCCCAGTGATCGGTGTCGGGCCGGTCATCGGCGCGCAGGCGCACCGAGTGCCCGTAGGAGAGGTAGAAGTAGTAGCGCGACGTCACGGGCCACCCCTCTCGAACGTGGTGTGCAGGTCATCCTCGCGCTCCAGGTACAACGGGGGCACCCAGTAGCCGCGGCGAATCCGCTCCACGTGCTGCGCGATCCGCCACACGATCGCCTGATAGACGTTCTCCTGGCCGGTCTTGAGCAGGCCGAGCAGGCCCTCGGCCAGGTAGGCGGCCCGGTCGTCGGCCGACAGCCGGGTCGGGATGAAGTAGTTGACCTCGGCCACCACCGGCGGGATGCGGCCGGTCATCGGGGTCCACAGCACCGGGATGATGGCACTCTCGGCCGGGTCGGCCTCCGGGCTGCGGGGCTTGACCTTGCGGCGGGCGAACAGGTCCCACTCGCGGGCGCACCATTCACTGTGGTGCAGGTAGGGCACCGACAACAGGCAGATGAACACCTGGCAGGTGCCGGCCGCGCGCAGCAGGCGCTCCCGCCACCGCTCGCCGCCCTCGCCGGCCACGTCCAGGAAGCCGGGATCGCGGCCGGGCACCGAGCCGATCAGGTCGTTGACGTCGGCGGTGAGATCGTCGAAGAACCGGGTGACGAACCGGTTGGCCTCGCGGGGCAGGCCGACTCCCTGCATCGGCGGCTTGGGGCGCCAATAGCTCAGGAAGAAGACCGGCGCGGCCGGATCCTCATTCTCGAACGCCTCGGTCACCCGCTGTGCCCTCGCCTCCCCAGAACTGAGCAACATCAGTCAACCACGCGTGGGCAATCGGTCACGACCAGCCGTCGGCTGTCTCGGCCATCCGTCCGACGAACTGGCGGCCGGCCCCGGTGAGCAGATCACCGGTCCGCAGCCCGGCGAGCGCGGCGACCGTCCAGTCGCGATACATCAGGTAGTACTCCCGGGCGCCGGGCAGGCCCCGCTCGGTACGGCGGCGCCACATGTCGGCGATGGCCAGATGGGCGTACGTGCCCTGCAGCGCCGCCTCGACCGGGCGCGGGTCGGGTCGCCAGCCGACCCGCAGGGTCTGGTAGACGGCCCGGTCCGGGACGAGGTCGACGACGTCGAGGACGGCGCCGAGTTTGGTGTGCTGGAACTCGTGCACGAGCATGACGGCCATCGCGGCCGGGTCGCCGGTCCAGGCGATGCCGAGTGCCCCGAAGGCGTGCCGGGACGTGGCGCTGCGCAGGGTGCCGTCGGTCGCGGGGATCAACGGGGTGATCGCCTTGACGCCCCGGCGCAGCCCGGCGACGTGTCCGGGTGCGTCCCGCCGTACCCACTCCCAGGCCTCGGTCAGCACCGTCTGCCAGGCGGTCACGTCGGTGTCCGGGCCGGCCACCGCGTACTGCCCGTACCGGCTGCGGTACGGATCGGTGTCCTCCAGCCGCACCGGCACCCCACCGAGGTCGACGAACCGGGCGGCGGCCGGCCGTTCCACTTCGGCCGCGAGCAGGCCGAGCCGCCCGTAGTCCGGGTCGGCGTTCTCCTCGTCCAGGCAGGTCACTGCCCAGGCCCGGACGAAGGGTGCGCCGATGGCGCGGTTGAACGCCTCGGGCGCTCGCCGTTCCAGGTCGGGCAGGGTCTTCCAGTCACCGGCGAGCGACGCCACCTCGCTGACCAGGGCGCGGTTGATCGCCAGTTCGGCGTCGACGAGCACGCCGACCGCGTCGGCGTCGCCGAATCCGTATCCCAGCTGGTCGAACACGTCCGGCGGGAGGGGATCCAGGTCGCCGGTGGGTGCGGGCCGTTCGTTGACGGTGATGATGACCTCCTTGAGGTCGTCGCAGTAGACCGACGGATTGTCGAAGCCGTTGACCGCCCGGTAGCGGTGCGCGGTGAGCCCGCCACCGCACTGGCGCACCACCGCGCACACCTGGCAGGTGGCGGACAGTACGGCCAGCCCACCGCGACGGCGACGCATCGCGGGCAGTCCGGTCACCTCGTCGGCGGAGGCGGAGAAGACGTCGAGTCCGGTGGCGCCGCCGCCGTCCGTGGTGGTCTTCATCGAGTCAGGTTCCTCCCAGGCGCCGTCGGTCTCGATCACCACGATGTCGCCGGGGTCGAGGCCGAGCGCCTCCGTGCCGCTGGGACCGCCGAGGCCGAGGGATCGGATCGAGTCGAACATCCGGATCGGCACCGGCCGGCCGGCCGCGACCCAGCGTTCGTGCACGGCGAGGAGCCAGGCCGCGTAGTCGCCGGGTGGGGGCCGGTCGTCCCAGGTGGCGTGCGGGAGTAGTAGGTCGATCCGGGGTGGCTCCTGCGCCATCAGGGCGTCGTGGACGGCGATCGGGTCGGCGGTCACGTCCACCGTGCACAACAGCCCGGCGTACAGCGGGCGGTATCGGGGTTCGCGCAGCAGCGCGAGAGCGCGCAGGGTCTGCGGGTGGCTGGTCGCGCCGGTGCGGAACCGGCGATGCAGGTCGTTGGCGGCCCGGTCGCCGTCCAGTGAAACCCCCACCTTGACCCGGGCGGCGAGCAGAACATCGGCGGTCGTGGCATCCAGGCGTACGCCGTTGGTCTGCATACGCAGCCGCAGCTCGCACGCCGCGCCGATGGTCTCCCGCAGTTCGGTGAGCACTTCGCGGAGACGCGCCGCGCCGAGCAGCAGCGGTTCCCCGCCGTGCAGAACGACGGACACCGAGGCGAGGTCGTGGTCACGGGCGTGCTCGGCGATCCGGCCCGCCGCCGCCCGCACGGTCGCCATGCTCATGACCGGCGGCCGCCCGCGCCACGATTGGTCCCGGTGCTCATAGATGTAGCAGTGGTCGCACGCCAGATCACAGCGACTCGCGACCTTCAGAACGAAGTGGCGCAACGGACGCCACGGGATCTCCACCCCGGGTCAGACCGAGGACTGGAAGGCGGGGGTCACCTCGGGGCGGTCACGCCTGGTGACCCGGTGGACGATCAATGCCGACGTCGCGCGGTCGATCCGGTCGATCGGCTTGCGGCGTGCCTCCTCGAGCGGCGCCGGAGTCTCCGAGGTGGAGCGTTCCACGTCTTGTCCCCCAAACGACCGCTCAGGTACGGCCGTTGCGAGCATAGACAACACTCGAGGTCATGTCACGGCCACCGTTGGTGATCCGCTTGGCACGCGGGCCCCGCCGCGGGTCGCGCCTATTCCAGCGGCCACCACCAGAGTGACGCCGGCTACGCCGGCCATCCCCGGGATCTGGTGCAGGCCGACGGCCCCGATCAGCAGGGCGAAGGCCGGCTCCAGCGCCATCAGCGTGCCGAAGGCGGCCGTCGTCAGGCGGCGCAGGGCGAGCATCTCCATGCCGTACGCGATGAGCAACAACACGCCGAGCAGGGCTCCCCGCAGAAGTTGCGGGGCGGTCAGATCGACCAGTGTGGACGGACCGACGGTCAACGTGGCCACCAGCGCGGCGATCGGCATCGACACCGCCAGGCCCTTGAGTCCGTCGACCCGGTCGCCGACCTTCTGGGTCAGGACGATGTAGGCGCCCCAGCAGACGGCCGCGCCGAGCGCGTAAAGAACCCCGAGCGGATCGGCCCCGCCCTCCCACGGTGTGGTCAGCAGCAGGACGCCGGCCGCGGCGCAGGCCGGCCAGATGAGGCTGCGGCGGTTCTGGGCGACGGCCACGCCGAGCGGGCCGAGGAACTCGATCGCGCTGGCAGTGCCGAGCGGCAACCGGCCCACCGCCGCCATGAACAGGATGGTGGCCCCGGCGGTGGCGACCCCGAGCAGCGCGGTGGCGCCCAGGTCGCGCCGGGTGAAGTCACGGGCCCGGGGGCGGATCAGGATGAGCAGCAGCAGGCCGGCCCAGGACAGGCGCAGCCAGGCAGCCCCCTCGGCGCCGATCTGGTCGATCAGGCCGACGCTGGCCGCGATGCCGGCCTGCACGGTCAGCATGGCGGCCACGGCCAGTGCGGTTCCCCTCGTCATGCCTTCGGTTCTACGGGCCCAGACTGTTCGCGTCCACGTGCCGATACTGGACATACCGTTCGGGGTTTCCGCACAATGTCCGGGTGGAGACGCGCAGGCTGCGGTTACTCGTCGAGCTCGCCCGGCTCGGGTCGATGCGGGAGGTCGCCGAGGCGATGGAGCTCACCACCTCGACCGTGTCGCAACAGCTCGCGATCCTGGCCCGGGACACCGGCGCCACCCTCGTCGAGCCGGACGGGCGGCGGGTGCGGCTCACCCCGGCCGGGCGCCGGCTGGCCGCGCACGGGGTGACCATCCTGGCCGCGGTGGAGGCGGCCCGCCTCGACCTCGACCCGGCCGCCTCGCCGGCCGGGGACCTGCGGGTGGCCGGGTTCGCCACCGCGATCCGGCGCACCCTGCTGCCGGCCCAGGCCCGGCTGGCCCGCGACCACCCCGGGGTGCGGCTGCTGATCCACGAGCACGAGCCGTTCGAGGCGTTCGCGCTGCTCGACTCCGACGACGTCGACCTGGCGCTGACCTACGACTACAACCTGGCGCCGGTCGCCTTCCCGGACCGGTACGAGACCCGGCCGCTCTGGACCGTGCCGTGGGGGTTGGCCGTGCCGGCCGGGACGGCGCTCGCCGACGCGTGGGGGCGGGACTGGATCGTCAACTCGCGCAATACCGCCGACGAGGAGGTGGCCCGCACCCTCGCCGCGCTCAACGGGTTCACACCACGGATCGTGCACCGCTGCGACAGCCTCGACCTCGTGCAGGACCTGATCGTGGCCGGGCTCGGGGTGGGGCTGCTGCCCGCGGCCGAGAGCGTCGTCCCGGGCGTCGAGGTGCTGCCGCTGCGAGCCCCGGTGGTCGAGCTCCGCGCGTACGCGGTCAGTCGCCGCGGCCGGACCGCCTGGCCGCCGCTCGCCCTGGTGATCGGCCTTCTTCGCTCATGAGCGAAGACGCCGGGCCGATAGGTCCGACCATGCGTTTGCTTCCCGCGGCTACCGCCGCACTGGTCCTGCTCACCCCGGGTGTCGCGGTCGCCGCGCCGAGCTCGGCGAAGACCGTGCGCTACTCCGCGTCGGCGGCCGACATCCCGAATCCGGGGCGCGGCTTCTTCACCTACACCGAGACGCACCTGGCCGCCGGGACCGCCTACACGCCGCTGGTCGCCGAGGCCGGCCACACCGTCGTCTACCGCATCTTCTACCTTGAGAAATACCGGGACGTCGATACGATTTCGGTGGCCGATCTGGCGCTGATCCGGGCCGACTTCGCGGCGGCCCGGACCGCCGGGGTGAAGCTGGTGGTCCGGTTCGCCTACACCTCGACCGACGACGGCGACGCGCCACCGGCCCGGGTGCTCAAGCACATCGCCCAGCTCAAGCCGATCCTCACCGGCAACGCCGACCTGCTGGTCGCGGTGCAAGCGGGCTTCATCGGCACGTGGGGCGAGTGGTACTACTCGCGGAACTTCCCGCTCACCGACACCGCCGGGCGCCAGCAGGTGCTCAACGCGCTGCTCGCCGCCACCGCGTCGACGACGCCGGTGCAGGTGCGCACGCCGCAGTACAAGCGCACGCTCGCCCCGGCGGTCGCGCGCGTGGGCGTGCACGACGACTGTTTCCTGGCCGGCACCGACGACTACGGCACGTTCACCGCGGCCGACGACCGGGCCTGGCTGGCCGCGCAGAACATCCTGGTCGGCGGCGAGACCTGCGACCCGTCCGAGCGGTCCGGCTGGGCCGGCGCGTCCGCCGAGCTGGCGGCCTACCACTGGACCTACCTGAACCCGTCGTTCAACGCCGACGTGCTGGCCTCGTGGGGCGATGCCGGGCTCGCCACGGCGAGCCGCCGGCTCGGCTATCGCCTTCGCCTGACCAGCGCGATCCTGCCGGCCACGGCCAAGCGAGGCGCCTCGGTCTCCGCACGGATCACCCTCACCAACGACGGGTACGCGGCCCCGGCCCAGAATCGCCCGGTGCGCCTGATGGTGGGCGGCACCGCGGTCACCGTGCCGGTCGACGTGCGCACCTTCACGCCCGGGAAGTCGGTGACTTTGACGGTCAGCTTCCAGGCGCCGGCCCGCGCCGGTTCGTACCCGCTGTCGCTCGCCCTGCCCGACCCGTCGGCCCGGCTGGCCAAGACCCCGGCGTACGCGATCCAGCTGGCCAACACCGGCGTATGGAACGCCGGTGTCAACCAGCTCGGAATCAGTTTGCGGGTCGGCTAGCCGCCGCCACCGCGGTCCGCACGGCCTCGGCGCTCGCCGGGGTGCCGATCGGGTCCTCGAAGGTGCCGTAGGGCGGGCCGTACGCGGGCTGGCCGGGCTCGACCCGCCAGCTCTCGCTCAGCGGGCCGACGTCGACCGCGTCGTAGCCGATCGCGTCCAGGAACGCCGTCGCGGCCTGCTTGGCCTCGGCGTCGTCCCCGGCGATGGTCAGCGAGGTGCGGTCGTCCGCGCCCTGCGGGCGGGCCAGGTTGCCCAGGTGCTTGAAGAAGATGTTGTTGAACACCTTGACGACCTTGGCCGCCTTCAGGTGCTGCTGCTCGACCTCGGCGCTGGTCAGCCGGCCCTCGTCGATCTCGGCCACCTGCCCGTCGCGCTGCGGGTAGTAGTTGTCGGTGTCCAGCACGACCTTGCCGGCCAGCTCCTCGACCGGCAGCTTGCTGTGCGCGTGGAACGGCACACTGACCACCACGATGTCCCCGGCGGCCGCGGCCGCGGCCGCAGTGGCCGCCCGCCCCTGGGGTCCGAGCTCGGCCACCAGGTCGGCGAGGGTCTCCGGCCCGCGCGAGTTGCTCACCACGACGTCGTAACCGGCCTTCGCGGCCAGTCGCGCCACGGTCCCGCCGATCTGCCCACTACCGATGAATCCCACAGTCGTCATGCCTGTGGGCAACCCCGGATCGTTGGTTGCCATTTCGTGACGCCGGTTACGTCCAGGGCCTGTCCTAGCCGCCGGACAGCAACGAGCCGGTGTTCAGGTCGACCACGATCGGGGCGAAGTTGAAGCAGCCCACGGCCAGCAGGTCGCCCGCCACCGACATGGCCGCCGGCACCGGCGTGAGTGCACGTTCCCACAGCAGCGTGCCGGTGGTGTCGAAGGCGGACAGGGTGCGGCCGGTGCGCTCGGCCACCACCACCGCGGTGTCGTTGTGCCAGGCCAGGATCAGCGGGGCGGGGGTCGGCACCTGGCCGGTCCACCGCACGTACAGATCCTCGTTGTGGACCTCGAAGAAACCGCCGTGGTGGGCCACCGCCAGGGTCTGGCCAGTCGGCGACCAGGCCGCCGCGGTGATCGGCTTGAACTGCTGCGAGCCGGGCCGGCCGGGCTGCAGCAGCGGGCTGGTACGGCGCAGCGTGCCGTCCTGGTAGGCGCCGTGCAGGATGTCGTCGGGGGCGGCGTGCAGGGCCAGGCAGGCCGACGGGCGGCCGAGGATCTGGGCGTGCCGCACGCTGGTCTCGACGTTCCAGACGCTGACCACGCCGTCGGCCGGGGCGGACGCCAGGTAGCGGCCGTCCGGCAGCCAGGTCAGTGGGGCCGGGCCCGAGGTCGGCGACCGCAGCGACAGCAGGGCGGTCGGCGGTCGGTCACCGTCGAGCTCCCAGACGGTGACCCGGCCGTTCGTCGACAGGGTCGCCAGGATGCCGGTGGTCACCGGATGCCACGCGGCCGCGACCACGCGATAGCGGTCACGGAGACGGGTGAGCAGTTGTGGTCGTCGGGGGGAGTCGACGGTCCACAGTTTCAGGTCGCCATTGGGAGAGGTCGTTGCGAGCAGGCGGCCGTCGCCGCTGAAGGACGTGACTGTTGCCAGAGATTGGGTGCCGATTTCTGATCCCCAGATTACGAGCCGCCGCCACGGCAAAATGGCCCGAACGAGGTGCAAAGCCATATTCGAGTATGGATACCTCCATAGCAAGAGCCGGAGCGATTTTTTGTGAGCGAATGCTCACGCTCCGCCCGGCGGCTGCGGCACCGGGGGTGACCAGCGACGGCGCCGGGCGAAGCGGCGGGACTCTGCGTAGGGCGTACGGCTAAGGGGTCTGGAATTTCTCGAAGAAGACGACCTCGTCGAGCGGCCGTCGCTTCGGCTGGGACCAGCGGCCCTTGGCCGGGTAACCGAGCGGGATCAGAGCCATCGTCAGCGCGTCGGCCGGGAGGCCCAGCAGGTCGCGGACCTCGGCCTCGTGGGCCATGTAGAGCGTGGTCAGGGTGGTGCCGATGCCGTGCGCCCGAGCGGCCAGCATCAGCTGCTGAACGGCACCGTAGATCGACGAACCCAGCCGCGGGTTCTGCGACTTGGCCGCGCCGAGCAGGACCGGGAAGATCCAGACGGGCGCCTCGGCCAGGTGGTTGGCCAGGTGATCGGCGGCGTTGAAGCTGGCCGCGCTCATCCCCTCCGGGTCGGCCAGGATCTGCTCGCGGCGCGACCCGTAGGCCTTGTTCCAGCCCTCCAGGTAGTACTCGGCGATCTTCGCCTTGACCTCCGGGTCGCGGACCACGATCCACGCCCAGCGCTGGGAGTTTCCGCCGCTGGGGCCGCGCACGGCGGCGTCCAGCAGCTCTCGGATGATCTCGTCGCTGATCGGCTCGGGCGACAGGTAACGGCGGGCTGGGGTGCTGTGCAGGGCGTCCTGCACGGAGAGCGGTTCCGGCATGGCCGGACCCTACTTCTTCTTCTTGCCGGAGGTGACGGCGAGGGGCTTCGGGTACTTCTCGTTGAAGTCCTTGATGATCGGCATGCCCACGTGCACCAGGTCGCGGGTGCGGTGCACGACGTCCTCGGGGGTCAGCGGGTGCTTCGGGGCGGGCAGCTGGGCGGCGATCGAGCCGGTGAAGATCAGCAGGTCGTTGACCGAGCCGGGGAAGCTGCGGCACAGCTCGACGGCCGCGCGCAGCTGCGACTGCGGCACGCCGGCGGTGTACTCGCGCATGCCGGCCGCCCAGGACACCGGGTGCACCAGGTAACCGGCCGGCAGGCTGCCGGCGCCGCCGATCGGGGCCAGGGCGCCGGCCCGGTCGGCCGCGGCCGGCTTGGTGTTCAGCACCATGTACATGGCGCCGGCGCCGAACAGCAGCAGCGGGATCATGATGGCCGCGCCGGGGCCGACCCCGGCCAGCAGCAGGCCCACGAACACGACGGACAGGATCATCGCGCCGGCCATGTACTCGCGGACGCCGTCGCGGGCGGCGCCGGCCTCCGCGTCGGAGGCGCACCGGCGGATGAGGCCTTCCAGTACCGGGTCGGTGGGCCGCCACTTGTCGGCCCGGATCGGCATTTCACGGAGGGTCTGCGGCACCGTCGCTGGTCCTTTCTCACGCTGCTCAGGAGGTTGCCAGCGGTATCGGTAATCGACGGGGCCGGTTGAGGATTCAGCCGGCCAGGGCCGCATAACGGCCCCCGGCGCCGACCAGGGCGTCGTGGGTGCCGGTCTCCAGGACGCGGCCGTGGTCGACGACCACGATCTGATCCGCGTCGCGGATGGTGGACAGGCGGTGCGCGATGGTGACGGTGGTGCGGCCCCGGGCCAGCTCGTCGAAGGCGCGCTGGACGGCCCGCTCGGTCTCGTTGTCCAGGGCGCTGGTGGCCTCGTCGAGCACCAGGATGCGCGGGTCGCGCAGCAGGGTGCGGGCGATGGCGATGCGCTGCTTCTCGCCGCCGGAGAACCGGTGCCCGCGCGAGCCGACCTGGGTGTCGTAGCCGTCCGGCAGGGCGGCGATCCGGTCGTGGATCTGCGCGGCCCGGGCGGCCGCCTCGATCTGCTCGTCGGTGGCGTCCGGGCGGGCGTAGCGCAGGTTCTCCCGGACGCTGGTGTGCAGCAGGTAGGTCTCCTGGCTGACCACGCCCACGATCGCGGTGAGGTCGGCCAGGGCGAGGTCGCGCAGGTCGACCCCGTCGATGGTGATCCGGCCGGCGGTCGGGTCGTAGAGCCGGGCGATCAACGCCGCGAGGGTGCTCTTGCCGGAGCCGGTCTCCCCCACCAGGGCCAGACTTGTGCCGGCCGGGACGTCGAGGCTCACGCCGGCGATGGCGGCCTGGTCAGCGCCGGGGTAGGCGAAGGTGACGTCCTCGAAGCGCAGGTGGCCTCCGGGGTCTTTGATCTTGCGTGGTGACGCCGGCTCCTGGATGTCGACAGTGAGGTCCAGGTACTCGAAGATGCGAGCGAACAGAGCGAGCGAGCTGGTCAGCTGCACACCCACGTTGAGCAGGCCCATCAGCGGGCGGAACAGCCCGGCCTGCAGGGCGGTGAAGGCGACCAGGGTGCCGATGCTCATCGTGCCCCGGGTGAACGGCAGGCCGGCGGCCAGGTAGATGACGGCCGGGATGGCGGCGAAGACGATCGACATGGACGCCATCCGCCAGCGCCCGGCCAGCTCGGACCGCAGCTCCAGGTCGATCAGCCGGGTCGACGAGCCGGTGAACCGCTCGATCAGGGCCGGCGCGGTGCCCATGGTCTTGGCCAGCTGGACGCCGCTGATCGAGAGGCCCTCCTCGATCGTCACGTTCAGGTCGGCGAGCTCGCGCTGGCGCTGCGCGGTGATCTCGCGGCGCATCTGGGCGACCCGCCGGGACAGGTAGATGGCCGGCGGCAGCACGATCACCGAGACCAGGGTGAGCTGCCAGGACAGCGCGGCCATCGCGACAGCGGTGGCGACCGCGGTGGTGAGGTTCGACGCTATCGAGGTGGCGGTCGAGGTGACCACGGCCTCCATGCCGCCGATGTCGTTGGTGATGCGCGACTGCACCTCGCCGGTGCGGGTGCGGGTGAAGAACCCGATCGACTGGCGCTGCAGGTGGGTGAAGACGTCGACGCGCAGCCGGTGCATGACCTTCTGGCCGACGGCGGTGGAGATCCAGGTCTGCACGACGCCGAGGGCGGCGGTCACCGCGGCGACCGCGACCATGCCGATCACCAGCCAGACCAGCAGCCGTACGTCGGCGTGCGGCAACGCGTCGTCGATGACGGCGCGCAGCAGGAACGGGGAGGCCATCGCGACGATGGACGAGACCACGATGATCAGTACGACGATGCCGAGTGACACGCGGTGGGTGGTGAAGAGGGAGCCGATGCGGCGCAGCGACACCTCGCGGGCCTGTGCCTTCTCGGCGGCGGTGGGTTTCTTTCCGGATGGGCGAGCCAAGTGCGTCTCCTGTTCGTCAGTATATTACTGAGGTTACCTCATCTTGAGGTAGGAACAGGAGTTGCTGCTAGCGTATTCCGGGTGGAGATCGAGGACAGCCTCGCGGAGGCGTTCTGGGCGGTGGCCCGGCGGTTGCGGCACCGCACCCGGGTGGCTCTGGAACCGTGGGACCTCTCCCCCTCGCTCGCCCGCGCGCTGAGCGTGCTGTCCCGGCACGGCGACGTGCGACTGAGCACGCTCGCCGACCACCTGCGGATCGCGCCGCGCACCGCCACCGAGGTCGCCGACGACCTGACCCGGCTGGGCCTGGCCGCCCGGCTGCCCGACCCGGACGACCGCCGGGCCACGTTACTGACCCTCACCCCGGCCGGGTCCTCGGCGGCGGCCGAGATCCAGGCGGCCCGGCTCGCCGAGGGCGACCGGTTCTTCGCCGTCCTGGACGACACGGAGCGAGCCGACCTGTCCCGGCTTATGCGGAAGCTTTCATCCGGCTGATCGCCGTCGCGCACGCGGCCGAACCGGCCGCGCACAGCAGGGCCAGGGTCAGGAACGACGGCACGTCGACCCCGAAGACCCGGTCGAGAAGACCCAGCCCCAGCAGCGCCACGATGCAGACCGCGAAGGCGACCGCGGACAGGTGGGTGAGCACCCCGGACACCGGCGCCGCATGCGGGCGGATGCCGCCGGCCGGGATCCGCATCGACTCGGCGAAGTCGTCGGTGATCCGCACCAGCGACTCGGCGTCGACGATGCTCTGCTCGGCCGTGGTGATCCGGCGCAGCTCGGTCTCGGCCCGGCCATGGCCGGGTTCGAGGTGCAGGGCCCGGCCGTGCGCCTCGCGGGCGCTCAGCGGGCGCCCGGCGGCGAACAGCGCCACCCCGTGCGCGACGTGCAGGTCGGCGTCGTAGTGCGCGAACTCCGCCCCGGCCGCCATCACCCGCTCGGCCTCGGTGACCCGGCCGGCCGCGAGCAGGGCCCGGCCGTGCCGCTCGATCAGGCGCGGGTTACCCGGGTCCTCGGAGCAGCCGGCCGACGCCGCGGTGATGGCCATGTCGTGCCGGCCGGACGCGGTGTAGGCGGCGCTCACCCAGTACAGCGCCTCGACGCCGTTCGGCTCGAGCTGCAGGGCGTGCCGGGCCGCGTTCAACGCCTCGGCCGGCTGCCGGAGTTCCAGGTGGGCGCGGGCCAGCAGCAGCCAGGCATCCACGTTGCCGGGCTGCTCCCCGACGACGGGAGCGAGCAGGGTCGCGGCCTGGCCGGCCCGGCCGCTGGTCAGCAGCGAGCCGGCCTGATCGAGGAGGAGTTCGGTATGCACGAGGGACACGTTCGGCGGCCGGACCACCGACCCGCGAAGATCATCGGGAGCGCTCCGGTTGCCTCTGGTTGCGAATGTGGTCCACGTCACCGGGACGATTCTCAACCGGCGGGTGCGGCCAACCGATGCAAGCGGTTGCAAAACCGGAGCGAAGGGAGACCACGATGAGCATGCGAATCGGGAACACCGACGGCACCCGCTGGGAATCACACATCGCCTCGATCCACCTGACCACCGACTGGCGGCGGCTGAACGCCGACGCCATGGCCGGCGCCGACCAGCGGGTGATCGCCGCCGACAAGGCCGCGATCGTCGAGAGCCGGCACGAGTACGCCCAGGTGCACGGACGCACCCGCTTCGATGTGACGGTCTGATCTACCCCATCTCCCATCGGCCCGATAGAGTGACGGCCATGGATGAGGTGGGGTACGACGAGCGGCGACTGCGGCAGTGGACGGCCGGCCAGGCCCGCGGGTTCTCCCGGCGGGACTTCCTCGCCCTGAGTGCCGTCCTCGGCGGGGTAGCGGCCCTGCCCGCGTCGGCGGCGGCCGCGGCCGTCGGCCCGATCGTCAAGCCGCTGCCGCCCGAGCTGTTCACCGTCTTCGGCACCAACGCCGAGATGCGCTGGTCGGCGCTGCGCGATCAGGGCTTCCACGTGCCGATCGACCGGTTCTTCGTGCGCAACCACACCAGCACCCCGATCATCGACGGCGCGGCCTGGCGGCTCGAGATCTTCGGGGCCGGGCTGCGCGGCGGGCCGGTCACCTTCGGTCTCGACGACCTCAAGCGCTTCCCGGCCGAGAGCCACTCGGTGGCGGTCGAGTGCGCCGGCAACGGTCGCAGTTACTACACCAAACAACAGGGCCAAACCGTTTCCGGTACGGCGTGGGGGCTCGGCGCGGTGGGCGTGGCCCGCTGGCGGGGCGTACGCCTCGGGCACGTCCTGCGCCGGGCCGGCCTCGCCCCGCACGCCGTCGACGTGCAGCCCGAGGGCCTGGACCCGCACTACGTCACCGGCGGGGTCGACCTCGGCCCGGTGCGCCGCCCGCTGCCGATCGGCAAGGCCCTCGACGACGTGCTGCTGGCCTACGAGATGAACGGCGAGCCGCTGCCGGCCGACCACGGTTACCCGGTGCGGGTGATCGTGCCGCACTGGATCGGCATCGCCTCGATCAAGTGGGTGGGCCGGATCGAGGTGTCCGCCGAGCCGCTGTTCTCGCCCTGGAACACCCAGTTCTACCGACTGTTCGGGGAGGGCTACCCGGCCGAGGGGCAGCCGTTCGACCGGCAGGTCATCAAGAGCGCGTTCGAGCTCGACCCGGGGGCCACCTTCCCGGCCGGGGTGCGCAGCACGCTGCGCGGGCGGTCCTGGTCGGCGAGCGGGCCGATCCGGCGGGTCGAGGTGAGCACCGACGGCGGCACGACCTGGCGCCGGGCCCGGCCGTTCGGCCCGGTCGGCGGAGCCTGGCAGCGCTGGGAATTGGACTGGAAGCCGGCCGCCGGGTCGCACGAGCTTCTCGCCCGGGCCACCGACGTGCGCGGCAACACCCAGCCCGACGTGGCCCGGCACAACACCCTGGGCTACCTGTTCGACGCGGTGGTGCGGGTGCCGGTCACCGCAGCGTAACCAGAGCGCCGAGGATGGCCTCGATCGCGGCCAGCATCTCCCGGGTGCGCGGCCGCAGCTCGGCCAGGGGTTCGATGGCCGAGTCCAGGTCGTCGTCGCGGGCCGCCCGCTCGAGCCGGTCGCACACGTCAGCCAGGTCCTGCGCGCCCAGGTTCGCGGCCACCCCCTTGAGCTGGTGGGCCTCCTCGCGCAGCCGGTCCACGTCGTCCATCGCGACCGCCTGGACGATCTCCTCGACGTGACCGGGGGCGTGCGCGCTGAGCCGGCGTAACAGCGCGGCCAGCTCGGCCGGGCCGAGCGCGGCACCCGCCCCGCGGAGCAGGTCGAGCCGGGCCTGGATCTGCTCCCGTACGCCCTTGCGGGCCCACCGCCCCAGGGCCTTGGCCATCCCGGCCGGCATCAGCGGCTTGGCGATGTGGTCGTCCATCCCGGCGGTCAGGCAGCGTTCCCGGTCCTCGGGCAGGGCGCCCGCGGTCATCGCGATGATCGGCACGTGCCGGTCGGCGCCCTCGGCCCGGCGGATCGCGGCGGTCGCCTCGTACCCGTCCATCTCCGGCATCAGGCAGTCCATCAGGATGGCCTGGTAGTCCCGGCTCGCCGCCATCCGTACCGCCTCCCGGCCGTCGCCGGCCACGTCGGCGGTCCAGCCCAGGTTGGCCAGCATGCCGAGGGCGACGGTCTGGTTGATGTCGTTGTCCTCGACCAGCAGCACGTGCCCGCCGCCGGCCGGCAGCTCCACCACGGTGTCCTCGACCGGGTGGGGCGGCCTCCCGGCCGGGTTCACGGCCGGCCACAGCGGCACGGTGAACCAGAACGTGCTGCCCTTGCCGGCCTCGCTGGTCAGCCCGATCTCGCCGCCGAGCACCCCGACCAGCTCCCGGCTGATGGCCAGGCCGAGCCCGGTGCCGCCGAACCGCCGGGTGGTGCTCGCGTCGGCCTGGATGAACGGCTCGAACAACCCGGCCTGCTGGTCGGCGTCGATCCCGATGCCGGTGTCGGACACCTCGAACCGCACCGGCACCCGCCCGGCCGGGAAGTCGCCGGCGGCCGGAGTGGCGGTGACCGTGACCCGGCCGCCGGCGGTGAATTTGACCGCGTTGCCGGCCAGGTTGAGCAGCACCTGGCGGAGCTTGCCGGGGTCGCCGCTGACCGGGGCGACCAGGTCCGGGTGGCAGCGGGAGGTGACCACCAGCGACTTGGCCCCGGTGACGTCGGCGACCAGGCCGACCACCTCGTCGAGCAGCCGGCCGATCTCGAAGTCGGCCCGTTCCAGGACGACCTTGCCCGCCTCCAGCTTGGAGAAGTCGAGCACGTCGTTGATCACCGACAGCAGGGCCACCCCCGCGTTGTTGATGCCCTGCGCGTAGCGGCGCTGAGTGTCCCTGAGGTCGGTGTTGAGCAGCAGGCCGGACAGGCCGATCACGCCGTTCATCGGGGTGCGGATCTCGTGGCTCATCGAGGCCAGGAACTGCGACTTCAGGTGCGCGGTCTCGACCGCCTGGTCGCGGGCCTGGGCCAGGGCCTGTTCGGTCTGCCGGCGGGCGGTGATGTCCCGGGCGAACGCGTGGAAGGTGGACCGGTCGTCGCGGCGGACCCGCCACATGGTCAACTCGATCGGCAGGTGGGTGCCGTCGGACCGGACGGCGGCCATCTCGGTGGGCCGGTCGAGCAGCCAGTCCCAGCGCCCCTCGAGGACCCGGTCGAGGGCGCTGCCGTAGGCGCGGGGCAGGATCGTGTCCACCACGTGCCGGCCCAGCACCTGTTCCCGGCTCCAGCCGAAGACCTGCTCGGACTGCCGGTTCCACTCGGTGATCAGGCCCCGGTAATCCATGCTGATGAACGGGTCGCTGGCCGCCGTCATGATCATTTGGAACTGCTCGCGCTCGAACCGCAGCCGCTGCTCCGCCTCCACCTCGGCGGTGATGTCGTGCGAGATGGTCGAGGCGCCCACGATCATCCCGCTCGGGTCGCGGATCGGCGCCATGCTCAGCGACACGTAGATGGTGGTGCCGTCCTGGCGTACCCGCCGGGTCTCATGGTGTTTGATCAGTTCGCCCGATCGCACCCGGGCCAGCAGGCGGCGTTCCTCGTCCGGCTTGTCGGCGGGCAGGATCACCGTGACGTCCCGGCCGATCATCTCCTCGGCGGTGTAACCGTAGAGCCGGGCCGCGCCCGGGTTCCAGGTCAGGATCGTGCCGTCCAGGGTCTTGGAGACGATCGCGTCGCTGGAGGCGGCCACGATCCCGGCCAGCTGCGCGTCCGACTGGGCCTGGGCGATCCGGTCGGTGACGTCCCGCACGGTCGCGAACACCACCGAGCCACCCTCGCCGTCCACCGCCGCCATGCTGATCTCGACCGGGCACTCGGTGCCGTCCCCGCACAGCGCGGTGAGCCGCAGGCCCTCGCCCACCGTCCGCGGGCCGGGCGCGGCCTGGAACTCGCGGCGGTACCGGTCCCGCTGGTCCGGGTGGATCAGGTCCTCCACCGCCATCCCGACCAGCTGGTCGCGCCGGTAGCGGAAGACCTGCACGGCCCGCGCGTTGGCGAGCAGCACGACGCCGCCGGCGTCGATGCAGATCATCGCCTCCGGCGAGGCGTCCAGCAGGGCCTTGAACTTGCCCTCGGCGACCCGCAGCTGGGTGATCTCACTGCTGACCCCGCAGACCGCGTACGCCTGGCCGTGCTCGTCGCGCAGCGCGAAGACGGTCTTCACGAACGTCCGGTTACCGCGCTCGACCTCGAACACCAGCGGCTCGTCCGACTCCACCACGAGCCGGTCCCGGCGTTCGATCTCGGCCAGCTTCTCCTCCGAGTGGATCTCCCGGTCCAGCCGGCCGGCCGCGGTGCCGGGCGCGATGTCGTACATCTGCTCGAAGGCCGCGCTGGCCATCCGGTAGCGGCCGTCCAGGCCCTTGATGAAGAATGCGGTCGGGGTGTGCCGCATGATCGTGGCCAGCTGGGCGTGCCGGCTCAGCTCGACCCGGGCCGCGCTGCCGGCCGCCTCCATCCGGGCCGCCCGGGAGCCGGTGACCAGGCTGACCAGCACCACGAGGGCCACGTTCACGGCGACCAGCACGGCTCCCCGGTCGCCCGCGTCCACCAGCCAGCCGGCCACCGGCAGCGCGATCATCGCGGCGGCCAGCACCCGCCGGGTCATCATGGCGCTGACCGTGCGGTCGCCGAGCACCCAGACCAGGCCGGTGCCGGCCGGGGCGGGCAGCAGCGCGGCGGCCGCCGCGATCACCGCGATCGCGGTGCCGAGCGGCAGGCTGCGGTAACCGGGCAGGGCGGGCGCCTGCAGCAGCCCGCTGTAGATGGTGAGGACACCGATCACCCCGGCGCAGATGGCGGCGGCCTGGCCGGTCGCGACGGCCCGCGGCCGGTCGCTGCCGAGCAGCTCGGCCTGGCCCACCGCGAGCAGCAGGAACGCGGCGATCGCGGTGGGCGGCAGGTCGAGTCCGGCCTGGGTGCCCGGCGCGGTTCCGGCCAGCACCGACCCGATCGCGACCGCTGCGGCCAGGGCCGGCAGCATGGTGGCCCGGCGGCGGCGCGGCCCGGCGAGCCGGGCGTGGCCGATGGTTCCGGCGCCGAGCAGCAGCAGGCAGAATGCGGCGGCGCCCGGCCCGCTTTCCTGCGCCAGGGCCGCGAAGATCAGCATCGCGGCGCCGATCAGCCCGGTCAGGGCACCCATCGACTGCGAGAAGATCGTTCCGAGCCGGGACGCCGGCCGCTCGGCGGCACCCGGGGCAAGGGACATATATCCGGAATATCACCTTCGGAGGTTGTTTGCGGCGGTAACTTCCCAGGAGAGCGATCTCTGGGAGGGGATGCCGTGGCGACCGTGCTGGTTGTGGACGATGTGGCGGCCAACCGGGAATTGATGGCCATGCTGCTCGGATACCGGGGGCACGAGGTTATTGAGGCGAGCGACGGAGCCGACGCGCTCGCCCTGGCCCAGAGCCGGCACCCCGACGTGGTCGTCTCGGACGTGCTGATGCCCGGGATAGACGGCCTGGAGATGGTGCACCGGCTGCGCAACGCTCCCGACCAGCAGGCCGCGCATGCCCCGGTCATCTTCTACACGGCCAACTACCTCGAGCCGGAGACCCGGCCGATCGCCGAGGCCTGCGGGGTGTCGCAGGTGGTGCTGCGCAGCGCCGACCCGCGCGAACTGCTCGACGCGGTCGAGGTGGCGCTGCGCAACGGCCCGGTCGAGATCACCCCGCGGCCGGCCGACGAGTTCGCCACCGTGCACGCCCGCGCCATCAACGCGACGCTGGTCGAGAAGGTCCGGGCGCTGCGGCACACCGAACGCCGCTTCGAGGCGATGGCCGCCTCCTCCCCCGTCGGCATCGTGCTGCTGGAGGCCGACGGCACCGCCGGCTACGTGAACCCGCGACTGTCCGCGATCACCGGCGAACCGGCCGACCGGCTGCTCGGCCGGGGCTGGCTCAGCCTGCTCGACCCGGAGACCCACGACGAGGCCCTGGCCGTGGTGCACGCCGGCGCCGGCGAGGCGGTCGAGCACCGCTACCGCAACCGGATCGTCCGCCCCGACGGCGAGGCGCGCTGGCTGCGCGTACACCTGCGGCCGGTGCGCGACGCCGAGGCCGAACTGTCCGGCGCGGTGGTGATGGTCGACGACATCACCGACGTGGTGGCGGCCGAGGAACGGGCCGGCTGGGAGGTACGCCAGCGGCAGGCCGAGGCCCGCCGCCGGGACGCCGAACGCCTGGACAGCCTGCGCCGGATGGCCGGCGGGATGGCCCACGACTTCAACAACCTGCTGGGCGCGATGCTCGGCTTCCTCACCCTGGCGATCGAGCAGATCACCGACGAGATCGAGGCCGGCCGGCTCACCAAGGCCACCGGCGACGCGCTGCTCGACGACCTGGGCCAGGTCACCAAGGGCGGCGAACGGGCCACCAAGCTCACCGAGCAGCTGCTCGCCTTCGGCCGCCGGGAGATCAGCCAGCCCGAGCTGGTCGACCTGGACGCGTTCCTGGCCAACGCGGCCGGCACCCTGGCCGAGGCGGCCGGCACCGGCATCAAGCTGGACCTGCGCCCCGGCGACGTGCCGGCCGTGCGGATCGACCCGAAGCTGCTCGACCGGCTGCTGAACATCCTGATCCACAACGCCCGCGACGCCATGCCGGAGGGCGGCACCATCACCATCACCAGCGGCCGCTCGGCGCACGGCCAGGCCACCATCACGGTCGCCGACGACGGCCGGGGCATGCCGCCGGACGTGCTGGCCCGCGCGTTCGAGCCGTTCTTCTCCACCAAGGCCGGCAGCCGCACCGCCGGGCTCGGCCTGGCCACCGCGCACGGCGTGGTCAGCCAGGCCGGCGGCGACCTGACCCTGGACTCCGAGGTGGGGCGGGGCACCACCGTGCTGATCCGGCTCCCGGCCGCGGAGGACGCGCCGCCGCGCGCCCGGGAGATCGCCGCACCGGTCACGCCGGCCAGCCCGCAGCCGGCCAACGGCGACCTGACCGTGCTGCTCGTCGACGACGAGAAGGACCTGCGCGAGGTGACCGCCCGGTTCATCGCGAAGGCCGGTTACCGGGTGCTGACCGCCGGGAGCGGTGCCGAGGCCCTGATCGTGGCCGAACGGCACCAGGACCCGATCCACTGCCTGGTCACCGACGTGGTGATGCCCGGCATGGACGGCCGCCAGCTGGCCCACCGCTTCCTCACCGACCGCCCCGACACCAAGGTCATCTTCATCTCGGGCTATGCCGAGGCGCTCATCGACGAGAACGGCCGCTCGCTGGAACCCGGGCGGACGATCCTGGCCAAGCCGTTCAGCAGCGCCGAGCTCACCGGGGCGCTGAAGGCGGCGCTGGCGCGATGACGGCGCCGAGCAGGGCGGCGACGGTGGTCACGTAGGCCTCGTTGTCGACCTGTTCGTCCCACACGGTCTGCACCAGCAGCCCCTGGTAGAGCGCGATCAGGATGCGGGCCAGCGCGTCCGGGTCGAAGCCCGGCGCCACGCCGGCGAGCAGGGCCGCGACCGCCGTACGCGGGTCGTCGACATTGCGCCGGGACAGCTCCCGCACCCGCGGGTTGCGCACCGCCTCGGCCCAGATCTGCACGCTGAGCCGCAGCCGGTCGGCCGATTCAGGCGCGCCCACCGACCGCAGGTAGTCGAGGTAGGCGCCGACCCGCTCGTCCACCGAGCCGGCGGCGAACACCTGCCGCTGGTCGTGCCACTCGGTGACGATCGCGGCGATCACGTCGTCCTTGCCGGCGAAGTACCGGTAGACCAGGCCGGCGCTGATCCCCGACTCCCGCACGATGTCCTGCATGGACGTGCGGTGGAAGCCGTCCCGGGCGAAGCAGGCGCCGGCCGCGTCCAGGATCTGCCGCCGCCGGGCGGCCAGGTACTCGTCGCTGACCTTGGGCATTACTGGATCTCCGCCGCCGCGACCCGGTAGAACGTGGCCGCCTGCTCGTGCCGCCCGAGCGGTTCGAGATAGCGGTCGGCGGCGTCCCGGGTGGACATGTCAAGCTCCAGCCGCAGGCCCCGCTCGGCCAGGTAGCCGCCGAGCCGAGCCGGCTCGAACCCGAACGTCCACGGCTCACCCTGCCGCTTGACCGCCTCCGGCCACGGCCCGGCGTCGATCACCCCGTCGAGCACCCGGCGGTCGACGTAGGTGAGGATCAGCCGGCTGCCGGTGGCGGTCAGGTCGGCGAGCCGCCGCAGGGTCTGGTCGACGGCCGGCTCGGTGAGGTAGTTGGTCACGCCCTCCCACACCACCACGGTCGGTTCCAGGGCCGCGAAACCGTTGCGCTGCAACGCTTCCCCAAGATCTTCAACCAGCAGATCGACGGGTACGAAGTGGACGTGCCGCCTTCGCTCGGGCCGCACCGCACCCCGGATCAGCCGGCGCTTCACGGCCTGGGTGGCCGGGTGGTCGGCCTCGAACACGGCGACCCGCTCGATCCCCGGCAGCCGGTAGGCCCGGCTGTCGTAGCCGGCCCCGAGCAGCAGCACCTGCCGCGCTCCCCCACCCAGGCTCTCCAGCACCAGATCGTCGATCAGCCGGGTGCGCGCCACCGCCGACGGCCGCGGACCGGGCCAGCGCGTGTCGATGAACCGCGACAGCCGCAGCCCGACCGGCCGCACCTTCGCGGCCCGCGCGAGCAGCCGATAGCCCCCGCCGAGAAACCGCACGGCGAGGGGGTCGTCGAACACCCGGTCGTGCCCGCGCGCCGTCTCCAGCGCACGGAACAGGGCCACCTGCTGCGCCGTCCGGCTCGCCTTGTTCTGCACAGTCCCGAGAATAATGAACGAGCGTCCATTTTTCTAGCCTGTCCCCGTTTGGAAATCCAGTTGACCTTCGTGATGAGGTTGGCGTCATGGTCACCCTCTCCGCCGGACTGTCCCCGGCCGCTCTGCAAGCCATCGCCGACCTGGAGCACCGTGTGGTCGCGGCCGACGGCGGGCGGCTCAAGCTGGAGTGGAACGCGCTGCGCAACCGCTCCGGCCAGGCCGCCGAGGACGTCCTGTGGTGGGACGGCGACCGGCTGCTCGGCTTCCTGGGCGTCTACGCGCACGGCGCACCGGAACTGGAGCTGGCCGGCATGGTCGACCCGGCCGCACGCGGGCGAGGCATCGGCACCGCGCTGCTCACCGCCGGGCTGGAGCTCTGCAGGGAGCGCGAGCACACCTCGGTGCTGCTTGTCGTGCCCCGTCCCTCGACCGCGGGCCGGGCACTCGCCGAGCGCCATGGCGGCCGTCTCGACCACAGCGAACACGCCCTGGAGATGCTCGACGAGCCTGTCTATGTCCCGGCCGATCCCCGGATCACCGTGCGCCCCGCCGCCGAGGCCGACCAGCCGGCCGTGCGCGAGATCCTGCGCCTCGGCTTCGGCTGGGACCCGCCCGAGTCAGCCGGCCGCGACCCGGAGACCCTGGTGGTCGAGCAGGACGGCCACCCGATCGGCACCGCCCGGCTGCACCGCGAGGGCGACCGGGCCGGTGTCTACGGCTTCGTGATCCACCCCGACCTGCAGGGCCAAGGCATCGGCCGAGACGTCCTGCACCGCATGTGCCGAACAGCCCGAGCCGACGGCGCGACCGTGGTCCACCTGGAGGTGGCCACCGACAACGACCGAGCCCTGCACCTCTACACCTCGCTGGGCTTCCACCCGGTGATCACCGAGGACTACTACGCGCTCTAGACACCTTTCAGGATCAAGGTCCAGAGAAACCCTTGCCGGTACGGGCGACACCGTCGACAACCGCAAATACCCCCGACCGCCGCCACCGCGCGACCGGAGTGCATCACCGGCACGTGCCGCGACTCTCGCGCAACCGGCCACTCACCCCTCGGCAAGCTTTGCTTTGCGCACCAATGCGCGCTGCTCTGCGTACCTCCGGTAAGCGCGCGAGTTCAGGCCCGTTCCAGGCGGGAAGACCCGGATGCGGAACCGGCCAGTACGGCCGGCGCAAACGCCCACAAAACGCCCTCGTGCCTGGAGCGGCCCGCCTGGCGCTTACCCGAGGTGCGCAGAGCAGCGCGTACGGGTAAGCAGTGCAAACTGTCGAACAGGCTGGTGTTTGTCCTGGTCGGCGGGGTTTGCCGGCAGGGCGGGTTTGGGTTGGGGTCTTGGGTCGGGACCGCCCGGGCGGGCGCGCGGAGGGTGAGTTGCGCCCAGCGGGACCGAGTGCCACGGGAGTGGTCCGGCGCGTACGGAAAAGGGATCTTTCTTTCCTGACAAAATCCGCCAGTTCCGGCGCGCGTCGATCGGTGCGGCGAGTGCAACAGGAGAACTAGCTTGACCACGCATGCCTTCGCCGTCGGCGAGAACGAAGAGGTCGTGGAGACGCTGCAGCGGGCGGTCACCGAAGCGGGCATCCGGCATGGCTCGGTCGTCGGGACCTCCTTCGTGCACGCCTACGTGACCGCGGTCAGCGCGCCCTGACGTGGGGTGACCCCGGGCTGCCGCACCGGGGTCACCAATCAGTTAGCTCGGGCCTACCGGGACGTCGCCTCGGAGGGTGATGCGGTGCATTACCCGGCGCTGGGTGCCGTAGTCGCGGTTCGCGTAATGAGCGGTGCTGCGGTTGTCCCACATCGCTACGTCGCCGGGGCGCCAGCGGTGCTTCACGATGTGTTCCGGCTTGGTCAGGTGGGCGTAGAGCAGGTCGAGGATGCCCCGGCTTTCGAACTCGGAGACGCCGACTATGTGCGAGGTGAAACCGGGGTTGACGAAGATGCCCTTGCGGCCGGTCTCCGGATGCACCCGCACCACGGGATGCTCGACCGGGGTCAGCTGGGTGACCACCTCGCCGTCCCACTCGTTGCCCTTGCCGCCTCGGCGCTGGGCCAGGTAGTAGCCGAACTCGCGGTTGCCGTCGTGCACCGCCGTGAGCTCGTCGGCCAGGCGCTGCACCGGGGCGGACAGCGAGTCGTACGCCAGCTGGGCGTCGGCCCACTGGGTGTCGCCACCGGTCGGTGGCAGCACCACCGCGCGCAGGATCGAGCCCAAGGGCGGGCGCTTCATGAACGTCACGTCGGTGTGCCACACGTCGGCGAAACCGTTGTCGGCGCTGTCCAGGGCATACACCTCGGGGTGGGCCGCGTCTACGCCGCCGACCACCGGGTGCGAGGCGGTCAGCTCTCCTACCCGGCGGCCCAGGGCCACCTGGCCGTCGTCGTCGAGGAGTTGGTCGCGGAAGAACAGCACCTTCCGGTCGACAAGCGCCTCGCGGAGCGAAGCCAGCTCGGTGTCGGACACCGAGGCCAGGTCGACGCCGTGCACGATGGCCCCGAAGTGCGGGCCCAGCGGTTCGAGTTCCTTCATGCGAACACTCCTGGGTGTCGGACCGCGGCACCCACCTGGGTGCGTGCCGCGGCGAAGGCGGGCAGGCTGCGCAACTCCTCCGGCTCGACCCCGGTGCGTGGCAGGTCGATCGGCAGGTCCAGGGCGACCTGGCCGGGCCGGGGGGTCAGCACGACCACCCGGCTGCCGAGGAAGACCGCCTCGTCCACGCTGTGCGTCACGAACACGCAGGTGCGGCCGGTTTCCGCGCTGACCCGGCGCAGGTCCTCCTGCAACCGTTCCCGGGTCAGCGCGTCCAGGGCCGCGAACGGCTCGTCGAGCAGCAGCAGCGGGTTGTCGACGGCCAGCGCCCGGGCGATCGCCACCCGCTGCTGCTGGCCGCCGGAGATCTGCCAGATCCGCCGCTTGGCCACGTCGTGCAGGCCCACCCGCTCGAGCAGCTCCTCGATGCGAGCAGTCGTGGCCGGCAGACCGGCGTAGCGCAGCGCCAGGGCGATGTTGCCGCCGACCGTGCGCCACGGGAACAGCCGTGGCTGCTGGAAGACCAGCCCGGCACCGCGCCCCGGCACCGGCGGCACCGCGGCCGTCAGCACCGAGCCCGACGTCGGCTTCTCAAATCCGGCGATCAGCCGCAGCAGGGTGCTCTTGCCGCACCCCGACGCACCGACCAGGACCAGGAACTCACCGGACGGCACCGACAGGTCAACCGGGCCGACCGCCGTCACGTCCCCGTACGAGTGCGTGACGCCATCGAGGACAACTGCGGCCGCGTCAGCCGAGGACACCGGGCAGGCCCTTCACGTAGATGGCCTTCTGCACGTCGGCCAGGGCCGGCACGGCGTCGATCTTCTGCTGCTTCTTGAGGAACTCGGCCGCGCTGACCAGGTTGTCGGCGAGCTTGCCGACGCTGCCCTCGGTGCCCAGCCACTCGGCCGAGGCCAGGTCGGCGGGCTTGAGGAAGACGCCCTGGGACAGCTGGTCCTGGGCCTCGGCCGGCGACAGGTTGAGCTCGGCCCCGACCGACTTGGCGGCGGCGGCCGGGTCGGACGCGATCAGGTCGAGCGCCTGGGCCTCGACCTTGCGCCACGCGTCGACCGCGTCGGGATGGGCGGTGGCGAACGCGGTGGACACCACGCCGAGGTCGAGGGTCGGCTTGCCGGCGGTGGCCAGCTCCCGGCTGCTGATCAGGACCTTTCCATCCTTCTTCAGCGAGGCCAGGGACGGCAGCCAGGTGTACGCGGCGTCCAGGTCACCGCGGGTCCAGGCGGCCTGGATGTCCTGCGGCTCGAGGTCGACGATGGTCAGCTCGGACTCCTTCACGCCGGCCTGGTCGAGGGCGGCGAGGAGGCTGTAGTGGGCGGTCGACGCGAACGGCGTGGCCACCTTCTTGCCCTTGAGGCTCGCCACGTCGGTGACGCCGGAACCGTTGCGGGCGACCAGTGCCTCGTTGTCGCCGGCCACGTCCAGCACGAACGCCACCTGGTAGGGGATGTTCAGCGGGGCGGACAGGCCGCGGGCGACCGGGGACGAGCCGATGGCCGCGATGTCCAGGCTCTTCGCGACGAAGGCCGTGTTGATCGAGGCACCGGAGTCGAACTTGGTCCAGGTGATCTTGTAGTCGGGCAGCGCCTTCTCGAGCAGGCCCTGGTTCTTCACGACCAGGTCGCCGCTGGGGAACGCCTGGTAGGCGATGCGGATGGATTTGTCGGCTGCCCCGTCACCACCGCTGGCGGCGCCGTTACCGCAGCCGGCCAGGACGACGACAGCGGCCAGCGAAGCGAAAATCTTCTTCATCAGTGCATTCCCTATCTATGCGCGACCGCGCCACGGGATCAGCCGCTTTTCGGCGATCTGCAGCAGGGCGTCGATGAGCAGGCCGGAGAGGCCGATGGCGAACAGTCCGAGTACGACGACGTCGGTCTGCGAGTAGCGCTGGGCGTCGCGGACCATGCCGCCGATGCCGGGAACGCCGTTGATGGTCTCGGCCGCGACGACCGACGAGTAGGCGACGCCCACCGCGATCCGCACGCCGGTGAAGATCTCGGGAAGGGCGTGCGGCAGCACCACGTCCCGCACCGCCTGCCACTTGCTCGCGCCGAGCGCCCGGGCCGCCTCGACCAGGCCGGTGGGCGCGCCGAGCACGGCCGCGGCGGTGGCCACGGCGACCGGCGGCAGAGCGGCGATCGACAGCAGCCACAGCTTCGGCGTCTCGTCGATGCCGAACCAGATGATGAACAGGCTGAAGTAGGCCAGCGGGGGCAGGGCCCGCACGAACGTCACGACCGGCTCGGTGACCACCCGGAACCAGGTCACCGTGCCCATGATCAGGCCGAGCACGAGGCCACCCGCGACCCCGATGACCGAGCCGATCAGGATGCGCCGCAGGGAGACCCCGAGGTGTTCGATCAGCAGGTGACCGCTGTAACCCCGTACGCCGTCATGGACTGTCGAGGTGACGACCAGCTGATGCCAGACCGCCCCGGGCGAGGGAATGAAGGTCGGGTTCTGGGTGGTGCGCGCCGCGAGTTCCCACAGCGCGTACAGCACCACCAGCGCGACCAGCCGCAGCAGAATGCGGCGCTTGCGCCGCGGCGAGGCGAGGGTCGCGGCAGGCGCGACCGTCACGGGACGGGTTTCCAGCGATGTGGACAAGGGGGTCACTCCAGGACGGGCGCGTGAATGCCCATTTCCTACCTTGCCTATCGGTTTTATGCAACCAGTTGTCCCGGCTGCTGGACACCCAGCGCGGAGCGGATCTCGGCGGCGACCGCGTCGGCCACCCGCGGGTCGGACCCGTTGCGGGCGCGCAGCAGCAGTTCGGCCGACTTGACCGGCGGCAGATCGGGCCGGGCGACCACGCCGTCCGGAGTGGAGGCGGTCTCGGCCATCAGGGCCACCCCGAGCCCGGAGCGCACCGCGTCGAGCACCCCGGCGGCATAGCCGGAGTCACACACCACATAGGGGTCCAGACCCCGCGCGGCCAGCGCGGCGAGGGCCCGGCGGCGCAGCACGCACGGCTCCTCGATGGCCACCACCGGCCACCCGCGGCCGGCCGGCGGCTGCCAGCCGGGCGCTGCGTACCACCTCAGGGGCAACGAGCCGACCGGGACACCGGTCGCGTTGGACGCCTCGGCCAGGTGCACGGCCAGGTCGATCATGCCGCGGTCGACCGCGTCGTCGAGCCGGCGGGTGCGGTCGATCCGGAACCGGACCTGGTGGCCGGGCAGCGCCGCGGTGACCGCGGGCAGGATCAGGTCGGCGGCGTGCTCGGTGGTCCCGACGGTCACCGTCGGCCGGTCGGCGCCGACCAGCCGGCGCAGCGCGTCGTCGTGCGCGCCCAGGATGCGGCGGGCCTCGCCGAGCAGCGCCTGCCCGTCCGGGGTGAACACCGCACCGCGGCCCTGCCGCTCGACAAGCGGCCGGCCGATCACCTTCTCCAGCCGGCGGACGTGCTGACTGACCGCCGATTGGCTCACCAGCAGGGTGGTCGCGGCCCGGTGGAAACCACCGCAGTCGGCGACCGCGACCAGGCTGCGCAGTGCGACGATGTCGAGCACGTGTCCCATAGGCAGCACGCTAGCAGCGGATTGATAAGAAATTCTATTTAATTCCGATGGGATATCAGTATTGGACATCACGGTCCGGGCGCACGCATGCTGACGACCATGACGACTGCGTACGACGAACCCAGCGGCATCGCCGCTCGCGGGACCCTGCTGGTGGCGGCCGGTCGCGGTGAGACCGCGGCCGCCTACGAGCGATTCGGCCGCCGCATCGCCGCCGACGGCTACCGGGTCCGGGTTCTGCCGGACGTCACCGCCGACCTGGAGGCGAGCTTCGCCGCGGCCGGGAAGCTCCTTGTCGACGACTCCCTGCCGGGCCCGAAGGTGATCGTCGGCTCGGACACCGGCGCCCTGTTCGGGCTGGCCCTGGCCGCGCGCCGGGCCCCGGGCCTGGACGCCCTGATCCTGGCCGGCCTGCCGGTCGCGACCCCGCAGCCGGCGGTCAACCTGCTGGGCTGGGAGGCCGAGGTCGAGGCTCGCACCGCATGCCCGAACCACCAGCGCGTGCTGGGTGGCGGCGCGGCAACCCCGGGCGCTCTTTTTTCGGCTCCAATTCCTACTGAACTAATCGGCCATGCAGGCAATGTCGGAGTGCCGACCCTGGGCGTGCACGGCGACGCCGACACGGTGAGCCCGCTGGCCGAGGCCCGCGCGCACTACCCCGGCACGCTTGTCACGATCACCGGCGGCCGGCACGACGTGCTCAACGACGTCACCCACCGCACGGTCGCCGCGACCATCATCGTGTTCCTGGAGCGGCTGCGCCTCGGCGCCGACCTGCCGGTGATCGCGCAGGTCCAGCCGTGAGCCGCTACATCGTCGTCGGGGCCGGCGCGGTCGGCGCGTCGATCGCCGCCGAACTGCACCGGGCCGGCGTGGAGACGCTCCTGGTGGCGCGGGGCGCGCACCTCGCCGCGCTGAGCGAGCACGGCCTGCGGTACGTCCGCCCGGACGGCGAGCACACCCTGCACCTGCCGGTGGTGAGCGGACCGGCCGACGCCGACCTCACCGAGGACGACGTGCTGCTGCTGGCCACCAAGACCCAGGACACCGCGGCCGCGGTCGCCGCCTGGGCCTGGCAGCCGGTCAAGCGCAGCGACGGCAGCACCGGTACGGCCGCCGCCGACCTGCCGATCGTCACCCTGCAGAACGGCCTGGAGAACGAGCGGATCGCGCTGCGCTCGTTCGCCCGGGTGATCGGCGGCGTGGTGTGGATCCCGGCCCTGCACGTCGAGCCGGGCGTGGTGGTCAACCGCGGCGCCCCGGAACCGGCCGTGCTGTGGCTGGGCCGCTATCCCGAGGGCACCGAGCGGGTCACTGCCATCGCCGAGGACCTGCGCCGGGGTGGCTTCACCACGCACGTGGTCCCGGACATCGCCGCGCACAAGGCCACCAAGCTGATCGGCAACCTGTTCAACGGTCTGGACGCGCTGTACCCGGCCAGCCCGCTGCGGGCCGCCGCGGTGGAGGCGCTGCGGGCCGAGGCCCGGGCCGTCTACGCGGCGGCCGGGATCACCCCGGCCACCCCCGACACCGGCGGTTTCCGGGCCGTCGAGATCCCCGGGTACGAGCGGGGCGGCAACTCGACCTGGCAGAGCCTGGCCCGCCAGGTGCCGCCCGAGATCGACTACCTGAACGGCGAGATCGTGCTGCTCGGCCGCCTGCACGGGGTGGAAACGCCGCACAACGAGGCGGTCCGCCGCCGGGTGCACCAGGCCGTCGCCGAGGCCACCCCGGCCGGTTCGCTGGGCGACACCGACCTGGCCGCCACCCTGCCCGGCCTGACCGTCGAGCGGGAGCGGCCGCCGGTGCTGATCACCGCGGCCGACCTGTACCGCCGGGTGACCGAGCCGGAAGCGCCGGTGCTGCTCGACGTGCGCTGGCAGCTGGGCGACCCGCACGGCGCCGACCACTACCGCGAGACGCACATCCCCGGTGCGCTCTACGTCGACCTGGAGACCGAGCTGTCCGGGCCGCACGCGCCCGGCGCCGGCCGGCATCCACTGCCGAGCATCGAGCAGTTGCAGAAGGCCGCCCGGCGCTGGGGCATCACCCGGGAACGCGGCGTGGTCGTCTACGACAACACCGGCGGACTGGCCGCGGCTCGGGCCTGGTGGCTGCTGCGCTGGGCCGGCGTGCCCGACGTACGCATCCTGGACGGTGGCCTGACCGCCTGGCGGGCCGAGGGATACGGCGTCGGCCAGGGCGAAGCCCGGCCGCGCCCGGCCAGTGACATCGTCCTCGACGGCGGCCACCTGCCGGTGCTGACCGCCGACGAGGCCGCCGCCCTGCCCGGCACCGGAACCCTGCTGGACGCCCGGGCCGGCGAACGCTACCGCGGCGAGGTGGAGCCGATCGACCCCAAGGCCGGGCACATTCCGGGCGCGGTCAGCGCACCCACCGCCGGCAACCTGCGGGACGGCGTTCCGCTCTTCAAGACCGCCGACGAACTGCGCGAACGCTTCGCCGAGGTGACCGGTCCGGTCGGCGTCTACTGCGGATCCGGGGTCACCGCCGCGCACGAGATCGCCGCCCTGGCGGTCGCCGGGATCGATGCCGCTCTCTACCCCGGGTCCTGGTCGGCCTGGTCGTCCGACCCGGACCGGCCGGTCGCGACGGGAGGGAACCCATGACCTTGCCCGTCGATCTCGCCCAATTGCCGGCCGTCACGGCCGTCTTGGCCGCAAACGCCGGAGAGTACGACCGGAGCGGCGCGTTCCCGCATACCGGCATCCGAGCGGTGCACGAGGCCGGCCTGCTCACCGCCACGGTGGGCAGGCAGTACGGCGGGCCCGGCCTGGGTGTCGACGGGCTCACCCGGATCCTGCTGGCGCTGGGCCGGGGTGACCCGTCGGTGGCCCTGATCGCCTCGATGACCCAGCTCCCGCACCTGTTCCAGGCGCTGCACCCGACCTGGCCGGCCGCCGTCTACGCCGACGTGCTGGCCGCGTCGGCGGCCGGGCCGGCCCTGCTGAACACCTGCCGGGTCGAACCCGACCTCGGCTCGCCGTCCCGGGGCGGGCTGCCGGCCACGGTCGCCCGCCGCACCGTTTCCGGCTGGTCGCTGTCCGGCCGGAAGCGGTTCGTCACCGGCGCGGCCGGGCTCAGCTACTTCCTGGTCTGGGCCGGCACCGACGAGCCGTCGCCGCGGGTCGGCACGTTCGTGGTACCGGCCGACACCCTCGGCATCGAGGTGGTGCCCGCCTGGAACCAGCTGGGCCTGCGGGCCAGCGGCAGCCACGACGTGGTCTTCACCGACGTGCCGATCCCCCGCGACGACGTCCTCGCCCTGGTACCGGCCGACGACCGGGCCCAGCAGGACAACCTGGCCGGTGGTGCGCTGCACCTGCCGCTGGCCGCGATCTACGTCGGGGTGGCCCGGGCCGCCCAGGACTGGTTCCACCGCTTCGCCCACGAACGGGTGCCGGCCAACCTGGGCCGGCCGATCGCCACCACCGACCGGTTCAAAGCGGCGGCCGGGGAGATCGAGGCCCTGCTGTCCACGGCCGAACGCCTGCTGCTGGACGCCACCGCCCGGTTCGAGGCCGGCACCCCGCCGACCGGGGCCGAGGCGCTGGCCGCCCGGGTGATCGCCAACCGGCACGCGGTCGCCGCCGTCACCCTGGCCACCCGGCTGCTCGGCAACCCCGGCCTGAACCGCGACAACCCCCTGGAGAGGCACTTCCGCGACGTGCAGTCGGCGCTGGTGCACGCCCCCCAGGAGGACGTAGCCCTGCAGGCGATCGGCGCGGCCGCCCTGAGTTCGGCCGCTCTGGAGCACGCGTGAGCTGGCTTGATACGACCGGTGTCGAGTGGACCGCCGACCCGGCGGCCCTGGCCGTCGCTCGGCTCGACCGGTCCGGGGTGGAGCCGGACGGCACCCCGTCGGCGGTGGTCTTCCCGCGGACGGCGGCCGACGTTCAAGCGGTGCTGCGGGGCGCCTCTGCCACCCGTACACCCGTAGTGCCGCGCGGCGCCGGAACCGCGCTGACCGGCGCGACCACCGCCGGGGCCGGCGAGATCGTCCTCGATCTCAGCCGGATGAACCGGATCCTCGACCTGCGGCCCGACGACGGCATCGCCGTCGCCGAACCCGGCGTGATCACCGCCGACCTGGACCGGGCGGCGGCCGCGGCCGGCCTGGCCTACGCGCCCGACCCGGCCAGCGTGGAGATCTCCACGATCGGCGGGAACATCGCCACCAACGCGGGCGGGTTGCGCTGCGCGAAGTACGGCGTGACCCGGGACGCGGTGCTCGGCCTCGACGTGGTGCTGGCCGACGGCCGGCTGATCAGCACCGGCCGGGCCACCCTCAAGGGGGTCGCCGGATATGACCTGACCGGCCTGTTCGTCGGTTCCGAGGGCACCCTCGGGGTGGTGGTGTCGGCGACGCTGCGGCTGCGACCGTTGCCCGCGCCGACCGCGACCATCGCCGCCACCTATCCGTCCCTGGCGGCGGCCGCCGACGCGTCGGTCGCGCTGACCGCCGCCCGGATCCAGCCGGTGATGGCCGAACTGCTCGACGCCGCCACCTTGGCCGCCCTCGGGCTATCCGGCGCGGCGTTGCTGATAGTGCAGGTCGACGACGATCCGGCGCCGGCCGAGGCGGTGCTCAAGCCGGGCGCGGTCGAGCTGCGCAGCAGCACCGACCCGGCCGAGGCAGCCACCCTGCTCGCGGCCCGGCGGCAGGCGCTGCCCGCAATCGAACGGCTGGGCCGCCCACTCATCGAGGACATCGCGGTCCCGCGCTCCCGGATGGCCGACGCGATCCGGTCCATCGAGGAGATCGCCCACCGGCACGACGTGCGCATCTGCACCCTGGCCCACGCCGGCGACGGCAACCTGCACCCGATCATCGTGACGGACCGCGACGCGATCGCCCCGGCCGCGCACCGGGCCGCCGAGGACATCTTCGCCCTGGCCCTGGACCTGGGCGGCACGGTAACCGGCGAACACGGCGTAGGCACTCTGAAGCGCGCTTGGCTGGCCCGCGAGCTGGGCCCCGACAGCCACGCCCTGCAGCAGCAGCTGAAGGCCGTCTTCGACCCGCTCAACATCCTCAACCCCGGCAAGGCCCTGTAGCCCTAGGGTGGGCGGCGTGGAGCGGCTCATGCATGCGTGGCGGATCGAGGATCGGGAATATCGGCGGCAGGAGACGTTGCGCGGGCGGAGGCACGCCTTTACCCGGTTGGACCCGGCGCGGACGGCGCTGATCGTGGTGGACATGGTCGGGTTCTTCGCCGAGGAGAGCGGCTACGTGCGGGGCATCGTTCCCAACATCGCGCGGCTCGCCGACGCGACGCGGGACGCAGGCGGGACGGTGGTGTGGGTGCTGCCGGCGGTGTCGCCGCCGGACGCGGTGGCGACCGAGTTCTTCGGGGCGGCTCAGGCCGAGGTGTTCCGGCTCAGCGGTGGCGCCGGGGCGCCGCGCGACCGGCTGTGGCACGAGTTCACCGTGGACGACGCCGATCTGATCGTCGAGAAGACCGCCACCAGCGCGTTCTTCCCGGGGCGGTCGCCACTGCCGGAACTGCTTCCCGCGCGCGGCATCGACAACGTGATCATCACGGGCACGGTCACCAACGTGTGCTGCGAGGCGTCGGCCCGGGACGCGAGCACGCTCGGCTATCGGGTGGTGATGGTCGCCGACGCGAACGCTGCCCGCCGCGACGAAGACCACAACAACACCCTTTACACCATTTACCGTACGTACGGGGATGTGCGCACGACCGACGACGTGATCGGCCTGCTCGCCGATGCGTGACCGTCCCGAGGGAGTCACCGACGCCGACGTGCGCGCGGCCCTCGCGGACGGGTGGGGCATCACCGCGGGTGAGCTCGAATACCGAGCGGTCGGCGCGGGCAGCTACCACTGGGCGGTGGACGACCGGTGGTTCGTGACGGTGGACGGGCTCGGGTTCGCGTCCTCGTTCGCGCCGCTGACCCGGGCCCTGGAAACCGCGGTGGCGCTGCGCCGCGACGCTGGCCTCGACTTCGTGGTCGCCCCTCTCGGCACGCCGCGGGTGCTGTGGCCGCTCGGCCACCGGCACGCGATGGCTGTGTATCCCCTGATGCCCGGGACCGCCGGCGATTTCGGCCCACACTCGCCGGCGTCACGGGAGGCGGTGCTGGAGCTGATAGCCGCCCTGCACCGGGCCACCCCCGCCATTGCCGGCCTCGCCGAGGTCACCGACCTGGAACTGCCGGGGCACGCGGAACTGCTCGATGCGCTGGCCACGCTCGGCACTCTCTGGACGGGCGGGCCTTACGCCGTACCCGCGCAGTCTCTCCTGGCCACCCACCAGCGCAAGATCCACGCCTGGCTCGACCGCCGCGACCGGATGGCCGCCGGGCTGAAGGCCGGCGCAGCCGGCTGGGTGATCACCCACGGCGAGCCCCATCCGGGCAATGTCCTGCACGGACCGACCGGCCCGCTGCTGATCGACTGGGACACCACCCGGATAGCCCCACCCGAGCGAGACCTCTGGCTCCTGACGAAGAACCCGTTGGAAGCCGGCCCCTCTTCGGAGGCCACCGACCTCGTCCGATACACCGAAATCACCGGCCGAAGGCCGTCGGCGGAGGCTCTAGCCTTCTACCGCCTCAACTGGATTCTGGCCGATATCGCCGTCTACACGGCCGACCTGCGCCGGCCGCACGGACCCGGCGGCGACGCCGAGGACGCCCTCACCTACCTGGAAGCCAACCTGACTACGCCGTGACCAACTGCTCGGAAACGGCCCACAAGCGGCGGCCGGCCTCCGGGTCGGCCGCGGCCGGCGCCGGGACCAGCGCCTTCGGTGCGCCGCGCATCTCCCCCGGACCGCCCGGCCCGATCAGCTCACCGCTCGCCACCTGCGGCGCGGTGGCCGCGTAGAGCAAGGGCAGCGCCCCGCGAGCCGCCGACACCGCGACCAGCGGATTGCCGATCCGGGTGAGCAGGAACCGGTACAGCCCCGGCGGCACCGACCCCTGCAGCCCGGTCCTGGCATAGCCCGGATGAGCGGCCACGCTGACGCCTTCCCACCGCCGGTGCAGCTCCAGCGCGAAGACCATATTGGCCAGCTTGGACCGGTTGTAGGCGTCGGTCGGCGAATACCCCGACGCCGCGCTCAGATCGTCGAGATCGAGGCGCCCCTTGCGATGCAGCACCGAGGTGACGGTCACGACCCGCCCGTCGATCCGATCAAGCAGCCCGGTGGTCAGCGCGAAATGCCCGAGATGGTTGACCGCGAACTGCAATTCGTACCCCTGCGCGCTCAACGTCCGCGGCACCGCCATGATCCCGGCGTCGTTGATCAGAAGATCAAGGCGGCCATGGCCGCTACGCACGGCCGTCGCAAACTCGCGCACGGAGTCCAGATCGGCCAGATCCAGTGGGTACGTCGAATGCCCCGTCCCCGGCAGCAGGTCGATCGTCGCGCTCGCCTTTCCCGGATCGCGTGCCCCGATGATCAGCCGAGCCCCGGCCCGAGCCAGCTCCCGCGCCACGACCAGGCCGAGCCCACTGGTAGCCCCGGTAATCACGGCAACCCGGCCGGTCTGATCCGGAATGTTGTCCACCGTCCAGCTCATGCGACACATACTGCCGCCGGTGGCACTGAGTGTCAACGGAGGCGTCCAGTATCCTCACGGAATGAATCTCGCCGACCGCAAGCGCCAGTTGGTGGTCGACGAACTGACCGAGGCCGCTCTGCAGCTGATGGCGGTCAAGGGTTTCGAGGTCACCACGGTCGACGAGATCGTGGCCACCGCCGGGGTCTCCCGCCGCACGTTCTTCCGCTATTTCGCGTCCAAGGAGGACGTGCTGGTCCAGCTGCTGGCCTACCTGGGCGATGTCATGCGCGACACGATCGCGTCCCGGCCGCCGGCCGAGCCACCGGCCGTGGTCCTGCGGCACGCCCTGGCCGAGGCGATCGACGACTGCCG
The DNA here is from genome assembly GCF_016862435.1 of Paractinoplanes tereljensis. Classification (GTDB taxonomy): domain Bacteria; phylum Actinomycetota; class Actinomycetes; order Mycobacteriales; family Micromonosporaceae; genus Actinoplanes; species Actinoplanes tereljensis. The sequence goes on along the minus strand of NZ_BOMY01000033.1, from coordinate 340,099 downwards.
CGACTCCCGCGACAAGGCGCTGCGGGTGGTCCAGCTGGTCCTGGTCACCCCGTCACTACTGGCGAGATTCCTGGAACGACAGTCCCAGTGGCAGACCATGCTGGCCGGCGCCCTGACCGCCCGCGGCGTCAACGAGTTCCGGGCCGACCTGGCCGCCGGCACCGCCCTGGCCGCCTTCGTCACGGTGCTGCGCCGCTGGTCCGCCCCCGGCTCCACCGACGACCCGGTGGCCCTGCTCGACGAGGCGTTCACCTACCTGGGCCCGGCCCTGTGAGGATCCGGCAGTTCGACTGGCCCGACTACGAGGCGGTGACGGCGGTGTGGGCGGCGGCCGCCCGCGAGATCGTGCCGCGAGCCGAGCTGGAGGCGAAACTGACCCGCGACCCGGAACTGTTCCTGGTCGCTCTGGACGAGACCGCCGTGACCGGCGTGGTGATGGGCACCTACGACGGCCGCCGCGGCTGGATCCTGCGCCTGGCCGTCCACCCCGGCCACCGCCGCCAAGGCATCGCAAGCGAGCTGGTGGCCGAGCTCGAGCGACGCTTCAAGGCACTGGGCTGCCCGCGGGTAAACCTGCTGGTCATGCCGGACAACACCGCCGGCCTGCGGTTCTGGCAGGAGCTGGGCTACCTGCCGATGCCCGACGTCCTCTGCACGAAGCCTCTGCTCTAGCCGGCCAGCATCCGATCGGCCGAGGGCGCCGCTCGCGCACGGCTGCTGCAATGAGATCGACCTTGCGAGCGGGAGGCTAAGTGGCGGTTCGACGGCGCGAGCGCATGAGGTTCGACTACCTCGCCTTCTTCCTCGGAGCCGGGACCGGCCTGTTCACCAACCTGGCCACGGCGCAGGCCGATCACTGGCCGGGCTGGTTGAAGCCGCTGGCAACCTATTCCGCCGCGCTCGGCGGGTTGATGACTCTCGGCGTTCTCGTCGCGTGGGGCTGGCAGCGACGCGGCCGGATCCGGGCGGTTCCGCGGTGGGCCGATGCGGGTGGCAACCCGTACCCCGGGCTGGCTCCTTTCACGAGGGACCGGGCCGCGGTGTTCGCCGGCCGGGGGCAGGAGATCCGGGATCTGGCCGAGCGGGTGTTGAGCGCGGACGTTCCCCGTCTGCGGTTCGTGCCGGTGGTCGGCCCGTCGGGGGTGGGCAAATCGTCGCTGGTGCTGGCCGGTCTCCTGCAGCGGTTGGATCACCGGTGGAAGGTGCTGCCGGATTTCGCGCCCGGCATGGACGGCCTCGGGCAGCTGGGGTCGGTTCTGGGTATCGCCGACGTCACCGCCGAGCCCGTCACCCAGTTGGCGCGCCGGCTGAGCGAGCTGCGGCGGCCGGCGGACCGCCTCCTGATCGTCATCGACCAGCTGGAGGAACTCGCCACGCTGCACACGGCCGAGGACCGCGACCGTTTCATGGGGCTGATCGCGAAACTGATCGACCTCGACCGCCGGCTGCACGTCGTGGCGACGGTGCGCTCCGAATATGTCGGCTGCTTCCAGCAAGGGCCGGGGTCGCCGCTGTTCACCGTGCCGTTCATGGTGAATGCCATGACCACGCGGCAGCTTCGGCAGGTCGTCACCGAACCTTCCGAGCAGACCGACACGACGTTCGACGACGGCCTCGTCGACGACATCCTCGCCGAGGTCGGCACCGGCGACGCGCTTCCGCTGCTGAGCTATTTCCTCAGCGACCTCTACGACCGGCGCGGCCCCGACCATCACATCAGCCGGGCCGGCTATCAGGCCGCGGGCGCGGTCAACGGCATCATCACCCGCCGGGCGAACACCGCCGTCACCAACTCCGGGCGTGCCCGGCACGAATGCCTCGACGCGCTCCTCGCGTTCGTGTCGCTCAGCGGCTCGGAACCGACCCGGCAGACCGTCCACGCCGGCGACCTGGACGACGGCAGCCTGGCCGTGGTCCACGCGTTCGTGGAGCAACGCCTCATCACCAGCGACACCCGGGACGGCACGGTGGTGTTCGCGCTCGGTCACGAGGCACTGCTTCGGCAGTGGCCCGAACTTCGCGACCACATCGACAGCCACGCCGGGCAGCTGCGGCGGATCACCGAGGTGACCACGCTGGCCGGCGCGTGGGAGGCCGCCGCGCACGACCTGGAGTATCTGGTCGAGGGACGCCGCCTCGACGATCTGCGCCAGTTGGCCGAGATCGCCGCGTTGCCGTCGCTCGCTCGCCGGTTCCTCGACGCCGCGCTCGCCCACGACGACGCCAACCGCCGGCGAAAGGCCGATCTGATCGCCCGGCAGGCCATGTTCGCGCTCAGCTCCGACCGGCCGCTCGCGCTGGCCATGGCATACGCGGCATATACCGAGCTAAGCCCGACCCCGCTGGCGGCGCATGCGCTCGGACTCGCTGTCCCGTACGTCAAGACTCCGATCTGGACGGCCCTGACCCCTATGACATCCGTGGCGGTCGCGCCCGACGGACGGATCGCCGCCGGTTTCGAGGACGCGTCGGTCCGGGTCTGGAACCCCGACGGCCGGCTGGCATACATCCTCACGGGCCACACCGACCAGGTCGCGTCGGTGGCATTCGCGCCCGACGGACGCCTCGCCACCGGCTCCGACGACAACACGGTCCGCGTCTGGGCTCCCGGTGGTCGGCTGCTGAATGTCCTCAGCGACTCCTTCGGCATGATCCGTTCGGTGGCATTCGCACCCGACGGCCGTCTCGCCGCCGGTTCGATCGACCGTCTGGTCCGGATCTGGAACCCAGACCTGCAGCTGCTGCACGTTCTACACGACATTGACGACGGTGTCACGTCGGTGGCATTCGCGCCGGACGGACGGCTCGCCGCCGGCTCCGCCAACACCGGCCCCTCCCACGCGAAGGTCATGATCTGGAGTCGCGACGGGGAACAGCTGCACGTCTTCACCGGCTTCGGGAGCACCGTGACCTCGGTCGCGTTCGCGGCCGACGGACGCCTGGCCGCAAGCGTCTGGCACGGTTCGTTCGTCATCTGGAGCCCCGACGGGCAGCTGTCGCGGACCCGCGATCACGCCTGTGCGTTCACGTCGGTGGCGTTCGCGCCCGACGGACGCCTCGCCACTGGCAGCAACACCCGGCCGGCCAGAATCTGGAGCGTCGACGGGCAACTCCTGCACATCCTCTCCAACCGCACCGGGCCGATCCAGTCGGTGGCGTTCACGGCCGACCAGCGCCTAATCACCGCTTCGGACGACCGGACGATCAGAATCTGGGACCCCGAGGCTCAGCAGGTACAGCTCCTGGCCGGACACCCACCGCTGCACGAGGAGCCCGCAGCAGCCGGGCAGATCCAGGTCATCGAGTGCGCCTTCCCGGTGACGTCGGTGGCGTTCGCGGCCGACGGGCGGCTCGCCACCGGCTCGGTGGACGAGGTGGTCCGGATCTGGGACCCCGACGGGCGACTGCTGCGCACCCTCGTCGGCCACGCCGGGCCGATCCGGTCGGTGGCGTTCGCGCCCGACGGACGCCTCGCCACCGCTTCCGACGACAAGACGGTCCGGATCTGGAACCCCGACGGCCACCTGCTGCACACCCTGGCCGGCGGGGTCGACCCGGTGGCGGCGGTGGCGTTTTCGGCCGGCGGGCTCCTCGCCGCCGGCTCCGACGACGGAACGGTCCGCATCTGGGATCGGGACGGGCAGCCACGGCACGAACTCACTGGACACACCGAGCCGATCGGGTCGGTGGCGTTCGCGCCCGACGGACGATTGGCCGCTTCCTCCGACGACGGGACGGTCCGCATCTGGGATCGGGACGGGCAACCGCAGCACACCCCGAACGGCCAATTTCTGTCGGTGGCTTTCGCCGCCGACGGGCGCCTCGCCACGGGCTCGAGCGACCGGACAGCCCAGATCTGGAGCCGCGATGGGCAACCGCTGCACGAACTTACCGACCACACCGGCCCGGTCACGTCCGTGGCGTTCGCGCCCGACGGACGCCTCGCCACCGGTTCCTGGGACAGAGAGGTGCGGATCTGGGGCCTCGACGGGCAGCTACAACAGACCCTCACCGACCACACCGGGCTGGTCCGGTCGATGGCCTTCGCGCCCGACGGACGCCTCGCCACCGGCTCTCCCGACCGACACGTGTTCATCTACCGCACACCCACCAGCGAAGATGCCCTGCTGGACCTGGCCCGGTCGAGTCTTACCGTGACGCTCACACCGCAACAGCGGGACGAGTTGGCGCTCAGTTAGCCTCTGGCCCGGGCGAAGCGCACATGGCCGAACGGGATCGACTTGTAGGCCAGGGTGATGCCGGCCGCGGCCAGAGCCGGGGCGAACAGCCACACCCAGAACGGGCCGGTCTCGCCGACCGCCGGCACGATCACCGCCTGCACCGCGACGATCAGGACCAGCACGGCCGCGACGGTATATGTGCGGGCCGGGTAACGCCGCACCACCGGCCGCCGGGAAACGGTGTAGACGCCCGGGTTGCGCTCGATCCACTGCTCGGCGACCGCCGCCGGGACACCGCGCACGAACAGGTCACCACCGCGGATCGGCGCGGGCGTCGCGCCGGCCGTCTCCGGAATGGACAGCCGGGGCACCACCTCGGCCGGAACCAGCAGGTTCACCCGTTCCGCAGTTGTCATTCCGCCGCCTCTCCGGGATCTTCGGCGAGCGGAATTTACTGCACTCGATCATGCCGAGTCCACACCGATCCCACGCCGGCTCAGCACTCCCAGGCGGTCGGCCGCGTACCCCACCATCCAGTGCGGCGCGAGCCGGTACATCCGGACGTCCTCGCCCCAGCTAAGCGGCGAACTGTCGTAGTAATTGGTCCAGTGTTCGAGGGTCTCCTTCCAGTCGTCGTCGACCGGGAAGATCTGCTCGGCCCACCCGTGCGAGAAGACGGCAAACTCCTCGCCATCGATGTGCGCGACGCTGACCGCCGGCCGCCGCTCGATGTGCCGCGCCTTGGCCGCCGACCCGGCGGTGCTGAAGGTCCAGGTGCCGTGCAGGAAGTGCCCGTCGAGCGCACTGATCCGCGGTTCCCCGGTCGCGGTCACGGTAGCGACGCTGAGCACTTTCATGCCGACCAGAACCCCGGCGAGGTCCTCCGCGGTGAGCGTCCGCCCCGCGTGCACGATGTTCCTGAGATGCCCGGTAGCGCCCGCGTGCGACCGATCAAGCAGCCCCTGCAGCGCGGCGATCTCTTCAGCGGTCTCCAGCATGGCCCCAACGTAGCCCTGCCCCCACCCCCGGTCACCGCCCCGCGTTCCACCCGATCGCCCAACGCACACCCTCACGAGCCGACCGGTCGCCGGTCACGAGGAAACCCTGGCAATGCGGTACCTGGAGGGACTGCGCCCAAGCACTCCCGTGGCATTCGGTCCCGGTCGCCGGAACTCACCTTCCGCGCGCCCGTCACGGGCGCTCCCGGCCCAAGACCCAGCCCGCCGGAGCTCGCCCCGCCGATCAGGACGAGCGCCAGCCTGCCCGGTTGCGCGAGAGGCGCGGCACGCGCCGGTGTTGCACGCTGGTCGCGTGGTGGCGGCGGTCGGGGGGAATTGCGGTTGTCGACCGCGTCGCCCGTACCGGCAAAAGGGTTTGATCTAGATCCAGCGGTTGCCCAGCCACATGCGCTGGGACCAGCCCTCGTAGGTGATCACCTGGCCTACGAAGATGGGGTGGAAGTAGAAGAAGCAGATGGCTATCGCGGCCATGTACAGGCCGGCGGCCGCGATGCCCAGGGTTCGGCGGTCGGAGCCGGGTGGGCCGCTCATGATGGCGCCCAGCACGTACGTCACGGCCAGGATCAGGAACGGCAGTGCGGGCAGGGCGTAGAACGAGAACATCGTGCGGCCGTCCTTGACCGCGTAGTAGAACCACGGGAGCAGGCCGCCCGCGACCGGGATCAGGATCGCCCAGGCCCGCCAGTCGCGCCGGGCGATGCCGAACCAGACCAGGGCCACCAGGGCCGGCAGGAACGACCACCACAGCAACGGCGTGCCCAGCAGCAGGATCTGCCGGGCGCAACTCGGCGCGCCGCAACCGGTGGCGCCGGGCCAGTAGAAGTTGACCGGGCGGCCCAGCAGCAACCACTGCCACGGCCAGGACTGGGAGCCGTGCGGGGAGGTCAGTCCGCTGTGGAACTCGTAGGCCTTCTGGTGGTAATGGGCCAGGTTGAGCAGGGCGCCCAGGATCGGCGGCTCGCTCAGGCCGCTGTCCTGGCGGTAGTGCCGGAACCAGCCGGTGTTGGTGACGAACCAGCCGGTCCAGGTGGCCAGGTAGAACACCAGGGTCAGGGCGACGCTCAGCGCACCCCAGGCCAGGTCGTCGATCTGGAAGCGAGCCGGCTGGCCGGCCGAGCGGCGGGCCTGCACCCGCCAGAGCACGGCCAGCGCGCCGAAGAACGGCAGGAAGAACAGGCCGCTCCACTTCACCCCGCAGGCCAGGCCGAACAGCGCGCCGGCGGTCAGCAGCCACCACGGGATGATCCGGGCGGTGCGGCCGTCCTCCAGGTTGCGCAACAGGCGGCGCCGGTAGTGGTCCCGGTCGAGGACCAGTGCGGCGAAGCTGAGCAGCACGAACAGGCCGAGGAAGATGTCCAGCAGGGAGGTGCGGGACAGCACCAGCTGGAAGCCGTCCAGGGTCAGCAGCAGGCCGGCCGTGCCGGCCAGCAGGACCGAGCGGAACAGCCGGTACGCGACCCGGATCAGCACCAGCACCATCAGGGTGCCGGCCACCGCGACCGGGAAACGCCAGCCCAGCTCGTTGTTGCCGAACGCCTTCTCGCCGAGCGCGATCAGCCACTTGCCGAGCGGCGGGTGCACCACGTAGGCGGGGCCGTTGGTGCGCTCGTCCCACTCGACGCCGTGCTGGAGCATGTCCCACGCGTCGGTCGGGTAGTAGACCTCGTCGAAGACATAGCCCTTGGCGCTGGTCAGGCCCTGGAAGCGGAGGATCCCGGCGATCACCGTGACCACCGCGGTGACCAGCCACGAGTACGGGTCGAGCCAGTTCTCCAAGGTCGCCAGCCGGCGCCGCACGATGCCGGGAACGCCGGGCACGCCGGGAGTGGTCGCCGGGGCGGGCGGGACGTCGACTTTGACAGCCGTCGCTGTGGTCACGCGGGAATGATAAGGGCCGCTCCCACCCAGCGGGAACGGCCCTCGTCTATCGGACACGAGATCTATCGGACACTAGGCAGGCAGGGCCCAGTCGCGGACCTCGGGCATGTCCTCCAGGTTCTCCACCACGAACTGCTCGTGGCGGGCCAGCTGGGATTCACACCAGGACTTCAGGTCGGCGGCGCCGCGCGGCAGGCGCTTGGCGTTGTTGATGGCGTCCATCACCAGGTGGTAACGCGACGTCTTGTTGCGGACCGTCATGTCGAACGGGGTGGTCGTGGTGCCCTGCTCGATGAAGCCACGCACCCGGAACCGGTCGGCGTCGGGCCGGCCGTGCACCAGCTGGTGGATGGCGCCCGGGTAGCCGTGGAAGGCGAACACCACGTCGACCGTGTCGGTGAACAGCTCGGTGAACTGGACGTCCGACATGCCGTGCGGGTGGTCCTTCGGGCGCGGCAGCGTCATCAGGTTGACGACGTTGACCACCCGGACCTTGAAGTTGGGCAGCCGCTCCTTGAGGATCTGCGCGGCTGCCACCGTCTCCATGGTGACCACGTCGCCGGCGCTGGCCAGGACGATGTCGGGGTCGGTCTCGCCGTCGTCGGTGCCGGCCCAGTCCCAGATGCCGGCGCCGCGCTCGCAGTGCGCGATCGCCTCGTCCATCGACAGGTATTGCAGCTGGGGCTGCTTGTCGATGACGATCAGGTTGACGTACGAACGCGACCGGAAGCAGTGGTCGGCCACCGACAGCAGCGTGTTGGCGTCCGGCGGCAGGTAGACCCGGGCGACGTTGCCGCGCTGGTTGAGCACGACCTGCAACAGGCCGGGACCCTGGTGGCTGAAGCCGTTGTGGTCGTTACGCCACGCGGTGCTGGTCAGCAGGATGTTGAGGCTTGGCACCTTGGCCCGCCAGGGCAGGTGCGCGGCTTCCTGCAGCCACTTGCCGTGCTGCACCGTCTGGGACGCGCTGACCATGGCGAACGCCTCGTAGGTGGCGAACAGGCCGTGCCGCCCGGTCAGGTTGTAGCCCTCGAGCCAGCCGTGACAGTTGTGCTCGCTGAGCACCTCCATCACCCGGCCGTTCGGGCCCAGCTTGACGTCGTCGGCGGTGGTGCGCTCCATGAACGCCCGGTCGGAGACCTCGAACACCGCGCCGAGGCGGTTGCTGTTGGTCTCGTCGGGGCAGAACAGCCGGAACCGGTCGGGGCTCGACGTGTAGATGTCGCGCATCAGCTCGCCGAGCTTGCGGGTCGACTCGGCCCGCTGGGTGCCGGGCTTCGTGACGTCGATGCCGTACTTACGGAAGTCGGGCATGTCGAGGTCGCGGGTGAGCACGCCGCCGTTGGCGTGCGGGGTGGCGCTCATCCGCAGGTTGCCCTCCGGCGACTGGTCCTTGACCAGGGCGGACGGCGCGCCGGTGGCGTCGAAGAGCTCCTCCGGACGGTACGACTTGAGCCACTTCTCCAGCAGCTTGAGGTGTTCCGGGTTTTCCCGGACGCCGGACAGTGGCACCTGGTGGGAGCGCCACGTGCCCTCGACCACGATCCCGTCGACCTCGTGCGGGCCGGTCCAGCCCTTCGGGGACCGCAGCACGATCACCGGCCAGGCGACCGACTTGTCGCCGGACTTCTTGGCCTTGATCGCTCCGTACGCCTCGGCCAACGCCTGGGCGAACCGGACGTGCATGCCGGGCAGGTCGTCGCCGGTGACCTCGATGACCTGGTAGCCGTGCCCCTGCAGGAGCTGGCGCACCTGCTCGGGCTCCTTACGGCCGAGCACCGTCGGTCCGGAGATCTTGCCGTCGTTGAGGTGCAGGATCGGCAGTACCGCGCCGTCCCGCTCCGGGTTGATGAACGAGATGCCCTTCCACGAGCCCTCGAGCGGCCCGGTCTCGGCCTCGCCGTCGCCGACCACGGCGATCGCGAGCAGGTCGGGGTTGTCCATGACAGCACCGAACGCGTGCACCAGGACGTAGCCGAGCTCGCCACCCTCGTGGATGGAACCGGGCGTGGTCACCGACACGTGGCTGGGAATGCCGCCGGGGCTGGAGAACTGGCGGAACAGCCGGAGGATGCCGCCCTCGTCCTGGGTGATGTTGGGGAAGTGCTCGGTGTAGGTGCCCTCGAGGTAGCCGGCCGCCACCAGCGCCGGACCGCCGTGACCGGGGCCGGCCAGGTAGATGGCCTCCTGCCCGGTGTGCTTGATCAGGCGGTTCACGTGCGCGTAGATGAACGACAGGCCGGGGCTGGTGCCCCAGTGTCCAAGCAGGCGCGGTTTGATGTGGTCCGCACTCAGCGGCTCGCGCAGCAGCGGGTTGGCCTTCAGATAGATCTGACCGATCGTCAGATAGTTGTTGGCCCGCCACCACGCGTCCAGCCGGTCCAGGTCTTCCTGGCTCGGCTCGCCCAGGGTGCGGACAAGATCGGCACTGACCGTCGTCACGGTGATTCCTTTCGCGGATCTTCGTCTACGAAAAACCTACGTGGTCTCGGAACCGCTTCCGTAGGGTCTTATGGCCCTGGAGTGACTTTCCGGCGACGCTGAACCGCAGCCGTCCTTGATCCGTTCCCCAAGACGTGCAGCCCGATGCCCCACTCCCCACACGCTCCCGGATTCGTAGCTTCTTCGCCCTGTTTTCCCGCCCGGCGGCCAACCGAACATTGACCGTACTGGCGGGTTTGTTGCTTTTTGTCGCGTTGGTGTTTCCGAACATCCTGTCCCGGCTCACCCCGATCGGTCTGCTCCGCATCCCGGTCGAGGGCGCGTTCCTGATCGCCCTGCTCCTGGTCCCGGCCAAGGCCCGCCGGGTGGTCGGCATCGTCGTCGGTGTCCTGCTCGGCTGGCTGGTCATCGAGAAGTGCCTGGACATGGGCTTCTTCTCGGAGCTGAACCGGCCGTTCGACCCGGTGCTGGACTGGGTGCTGTTCGACGACGCGTACAGCTTCGTGGTCGATTCCTACGGCCGGATCGCCGCGCTCGGCGCGGTCGCCGCCATCGTGCTGCTGGTCGCCGGGATCATGGCGCTGACCACCTGGGCGACGCTGCGGATCGGCCGGCTGATCGGCGCCTACCCGCGCCGCTCGCTGTACGCGGCCGGCGGCATGGCGGTGGCCTGGGCGGCCACCTTCGCGCTCGGCGCGTCGTTCACCGGCTCGGTGCCGATCGCCGCGCGCAGCAGCGCCACCTACGCCTGGGACCGCGCCCACCAGGCCAAGGCCGGCTTCGCCGACTCGGCCAACTTCATGAAAGAGATCAAGAGCGACGCGTACGCGAACGTGCCGGCCGACCAGATGCTCACCGCCCTCAAGGGCAAGGACGTCATCTTCACCTTCGTGGAGAGCTACGGGCGCAGCGCCGTCGAGCACCCGGCCCTGGCCCCGCTTGTCGACCCGGTGCTGGACGCCGGCACCAAGCAACTGGCCGCGGCCGGCTTCGGCGCGGAGTCCGGCTGGCTCACCTCGCCGACCTTCGGCGGCGGCAGCTGGCTGGCCCACTCGACGTTCGAGTCCGGCGTCTGGATCAACAACGAGCAGCGGTACCGCAACCTGGTCTCCAGCAACCGGCTCACCCTGACCAAGGCGTTCAAGAACGCCGGGGCCCGCACGGTGAGCATCATGCCGGGCGCCACCCGGGCCTGGCCGGAGGGCAAGTTCTACGGGTACGACACGGTCTGGGACTCGCGCAATCTCGGCTATCAGGGCCCGAAGTTCTCCTGGGCGCCGATGCCCGACCAGTACACGCTGAAGCAGTTCAACACGATCGAGTACAAGAAGGCCGGCCGGGCGCCGCTGATGGTGGAGATGCCGCTGGTGTCCAGCCACACCCCGTGGGCGCCGATCCCCAGCTACATCGACGACTGGGACTCGATCGGGGACGGCACCATCTACGCCTCGATGGTCGCCGACGGCAAGAAGCCGAAGGCGCTGTGGGCCAATCCGCGCGACGTCCGGCCGGAATACGGCAAGTCGGTGGTCTACTCGGTGACGTCCCTGGTGAACTGGGTTACCAAGTACGGGGACGACAACCTCGTGCTGGTCTTCCTCGGCGACCACCAGCCGTCGCCGATCGCCTCCGGGGCGGGAGCCAGCCACGACGTGCCGATCTCGATCGTGACCAAGGACAAGGCGGTCCTGGAGAGGATCACCGATTGGCAGTGGGTGGACGGCCTGCGACCGCAGGGGGACACGCCGGTGTGGCCGATGAGCGCGTTCCGGGACAAGTTCTTCACGGCGTTCGGGCCGAAGGCGGCGGCGTCCTGAAGGTCTACCTGGACTGCGACACCGGGGTCGACGACGCGCTGGCCCTGGCGTTCCTCCTCGGCTCGCCCGATGTCGAGCTTCTCGGCATCGGGACGGTCAACGGCAACACGTCGGCGGTACAGGCGGCGCGGAACACGCTGGGTCTCCTCGACCTGGCCGGCATTTCCGGAATTCCCGTCGCGGTCGGCGAGGGCGCCTACCGCGGCGGGGCCGTCGGCGTGCACGGCGGGAACGGGGTCGGCGGCGTGGCTCTGCCCGCCGGCGGCGAACCTGACCCGCGCACGTCGGTGGCCCTCCTCCGGGATCTGGTCCGCGACAATCCCGGCGAGATCCACGTCGTCGCCACCGGCCCCTGCACCAACCTGGCGAAAGTGCCCGATCTGGATGTCGCTTCGGTCACCGTGATGGGCGGAGCCGTGCGCACGCCCGGCAACGTCACCCCGCGCGCCGAGGCCAACTTCCGCGACGACCCGCAGTCGGCGGCGACCGTGCTGGCCGCGCCGTGGCCGGTCACCCTGGTCCCGCTGGACGTGACCATGCGGCACCGCTGGACCGTGGCCGACCAGGCGGCACTGCGGGCCGGCGGCACCCCGCTGCACGAGACCCTGGCCGACATGCTGCCGGTCTATTTCGAGTCCTACGAGCCGCGGCTCGGCGTACGGGAGATTCCGCTGCATGATCCGCTGGCCGCGGCCGTCGCGGTGGGTGCGCTGACGCCCTCGGACGCCCCGCAGCTGCCGCTGCGGGTCGATCTGGAGGGCGCGGTCCGCGAGGATCCTTCCGCTGCCTCTTCGGTACGGGTAGTGCTGGCGCTCAGCGAACCCGGAGCACCGGTCATCCTCGACCGGATCCTCGGATTCCGCAGCCGACCCCTCCCGTGACGACCTGATCATTGGTAGCGTCGCGCCATGCCGACGGATTCCGGAGTTGATCGCGCTCGCCTCGCCTCCCTCGCCGCGCGCGAGCGGGCGACCTACACCGAGCGCCACCCCCGTTCGGCGGCCGCCTACGGCCGGGCCGACCACCTGTTCGGCCGGGTCCCGATGACCTGGATGAACAAGAACGCCGCCGGTTTCCCGGTCTACGTCGACCGGGCCCGCGGCGCCCGGCTCACCGACATCGACGGCCACGAGTACATCGACTTCTGCCTGGGCGACACCGGCGCGATGGCCGGCCACTCCCCCGCGCCGGTGGTCGAGGCGGTCACCCGGCGGCTCGGCACCCTGGGCGGGGCCACCACGATGCTGCCGACCGAGGACGCGGCCATTGTCGGCGCCGAGCTGGCCGGCCGCTTCGGCCTGCCGTACTGGAGTTTCGCGCTGACCGCGACCGACGCCAACCGGTGGGCGATCCGCCTGCTGCGGGCGGTTTCCGGCCGACCGAAGATCCTGGTGAACAGCTACTGCTACCACGGCTCGGTGGACGAGTCGCTGATCGTCGTCGGCCCCGACGGCCACGGCGTCTCCCGCGAGGGCAACGTCGGCGCACCTACCGACGTGACCGGGACCAGCCGGGTCGCCGAGTTCAACGACCTGGCCGGCCTGGAACGCGAGCTGGCGCACGGTGACGTGGCCGCCGTGCTGATGGAACCGGCGCTGACCAACATCGGCATCGTCCTGCCCGAGCCCGGCTACCTGACCGGCGTCCGGGAGCTGACCCGTCGCTACGGCACCTACCTGATCAACGACGAGACCCACACGTTCTCGGCCGGGCCCGGCGGCGCCACCGCCGCGTGGGGCCTCGAACCGGACGTGCTGACCATCGGCAAGGCCATCGCGGGCGGCATCCCGATCGGGGCGTACGGCCTGTCGGCCGCGCTCGCCGACGCGCTGACCGGCCGGGCCGACCTGGACCTGGTCGACATGGGCGGGGTGGGCGGCACGCTGGCCGGCAACCCGGTCTCGATGGCCGCCGCCCGGGCCACCCTGGAGCAGGTGCTGACCCCGGCCGCCTTCGAGGGGATGCTGGCGACCGCGACGGCGTTCGCCGACGGTGTGCAGAAGCTGATCGACGGGTACGCCCTGCCGTGGTCGGTCGCCCAGCTCGGCGCCCGGGTCGAATACCGGTTCGCCAGCCCGGCCCCGCGCAACGGCACCGAGTCGGCCGCGTCGGCCGACGCCGAGCTGGAGGACTTCCTGCACGTCTACCTGGCCAACCGGGGCATCCTGCTGACCCCGTTCCACAACATGGCCCTGATGTCCCCGGAGACCACCCTCGCCGACGTGCACCGCCATCACGAAATCTTCGGCGCCGCCCTCGCGGAGCTGCATGCCTAGTATTGACACGTGCAGAAATTAGCGGCGGCCGAGAACGTGCTGCGCACGGCGTTGCACCGGTCCCCGCTGCTCGACAACCGGCCGTACGAGATCTTCGGTCAGGGCTCGCGGGTCAACAACACCTACCTCGACCCGGCCAGCGACATCGACCTCGTCCTGATGCTCGAGGCGCCGACCGCCGACTACGGCTGGGCGGAATTCCGCGACGACGTGGTGGCCACCCTGGCCGAGTCGTACACCGTGCGGATGGGCCGCCGCTGCGTCAACGTCGACGACCCCGGCTCGCAGTTCGGGGAGATGGTCGACATCCTGGTCGCCACGCAGCACCAGGAGGGCGTCTTCTTCCTCGACCAGGAGGGCCGCCCGATCGTCAACTTCCCGAAGCAGCACCGCCGCAACGGCGACGACAAGGACCGGCGCACCGGCGGCCGGTTCAAGCAGGTCGTCCGGGAGACCAAACGCCGGCGCCTCCCGGTCCTCCCCGAAGCCCCGTCCTACCTGCTCGAATGCCTCCTCTACAACGTCCCCGACGAGGTCTACCGGACGGCCACGCCCGGCGACGCGCTGGCCTGGCTGCACCGGTTCCAGCACGAAGATCCAGGCGGGTTCGCCGCGCTGCCCTGCCAGAACGGCATCAACCGGCTCTTCGGCAGCGGCCCCGATCAATGGGACGCCGGCGAGGCTGCGAGAATCGTCGACGTTCTCCGCCAGCTCTGAACCCCGGGACGGTAACCGCAGCATGACGTGGACGGCCGCGCAGACGACCGCGGTGCTCGCACCGGTCATCGCGATCCTCGGCGCCGCCCTCGTCGCGCTGCTCACCTACGGCCTGAACCGGCGCACCGCCCGCCGGGAACGCCGGGCCCGGGCCTTCGGTGAGGCGCTGAGCGTCGTCGAGGAGTACGCCGAGATGCCCTATCGCATCCGCCGGCGGCCCGGCACGGAGGACGGCCGCCACGAGCTCACCGAAGAGGTCAGCCGGATCTACTCGCGGCTCGCCTTCCACCAGGCCCTGCTGGACATCGAGGCGCCGGCCGTCGCGGCCGCCTACCGGCGGCTGACCAACGAGGCCAAGGCCGAGGTCGGCGAGCAGATGAAGGCGGCCTGGCAGAAGCCGCTGCGCACCACCGACGCGGAGATGAACCTCGAGGAGCACTACGACCGTACGCGGGTGGACCGCGCCCGGGACCGCTGCGTGGCGACCATGCGAGCAGCCCTCGACCAGGGGCGCTTCGCCGCGGCACCGTAATCCCGGCCGGCTTCGTCTTCCTCGCGCTGGCGTTCAACGTCCTCGGCGCCGGTTCCTACCTCTACCGGCTCGGCCGCCGGCAGATCCAGCCGCACCTGGTCACCTGGGCGCTGTGGGCACTGGCCCCGTTCGTCGCGTTCTTCGCCCAGCTCAGCGACGACATCGGCCCGCAGTCGCTGATCACCCTCGCCACCGGCACCAGCCCCCTCGCCATCGTGGTGGTCCTGCTGGTGCGCCGGCAGGGCGCGTGGGGCGTGTCGGCCTTCGACCTGTTCTGCGGGGCGCTGTCGGTGGCCGGCCTCGTTGCCTGGGCCGTGACCCAGCGCGCCTCCTACGCGGTGCTGCTGGCGATCGCGGCCGACGCCCTGGCCTCCGTGCCGACCTTCCGGAAGGCCTGGCGCAACCCGGCCAGCGAGTCCTGGCTCAACTTCGGCTGCCTCACGTTCAGCGCCCTGATCACCCTGGCCACCATCACCACCTGGTCGCTGTCGCGCTACGCGTTCGCCGCCTACCTGGCCGTCCTCGGCCTGAGCATGAGCGCGGTCATCCTGCTACGGAACCGCCGGGTTTCGGCAGGTCGGCAAGAGTGACGATGCGGGTGGACGGGTCCTCCACGAGCTCCTCCCAGATCCCACGGAACACGGCGACCAACTGACCGCCCGGGTCGGTGATGAGCACCTCGCCCCAGCTCCGCAGGTCGCTGGGATCGCCGCCGTACTCCTGCAACTGCAACACGATCGCCGACTGGTCGATGATGATGAACTTGAACGGAAACCGGTGTCGCGTCACGCGCAGCGACACCCTGCTTCCACGCCTCTGGCGCAGGTCGATGATGTCGTGGCAATGCTTCACCAGGCTGGGTGTGCGGGCGCGGCTCAGCGACGACGCAGGCTCGGCGACCTGAATGATCCGCTTGTAGGAGATCGGCGACTCCGACTGCTCCAGGAGTTCGCGAAAAACATCGAAGGCACTGCTCTGGTACGACTGGTCCATCGCGTCGTCGGGCCACTGCCCGTCCTCCAGAAGCAGGTCGAGGATGCGCAACTCCTCTTTCGTGCTCAACATGAGCTGAACGGTGCGGTCGCCCTCGATGGTCTTCACGGAGTTCAGCTCGCTCAGCAGCATTGTGTCGACCTTCATGCCGATGCTACCCACCATCGCGGCCATCTCGTGGCCGAGTGAGGTGATCCGGGCGTCGGTGCCGTCGGCCAGCGCTTGAGACCGGGCAATCTCGCCTCTGATCGTGTCGACGATGTCCCGATCGGCCTGCAGCCGGCTTTCGACGATCGCGGCCAGCCCGGCCAGCATGGTGACGACCAGGAGGCAAACGCCCAGTGCGGCGGCCGCCGCCATCCGGAGTTTGGAATCGACCAACTCCTGAACCGCGGCCCCGAGAACGGCCGCG
Organism: Paractinoplanes tereljensis; assembly: GCF_016862435.1. Classification (GTDB taxonomy): domain Bacteria; phylum Actinomycetota; class Actinomycetes; order Mycobacteriales; family Micromonosporaceae; genus Actinoplanes; species Actinoplanes tereljensis. Next base: position 323,832 of record NZ_BOMY01000033.1, on the reverse strand, counting down.
ATCAACGCGCCGCACACCGCGAACAGAACCCGCCGATGCCGCGCTACCCACGCCATGGGCTGGAGTGTTTCACGGTAAGCGAAGATTTCGATACAGCGCGTGGGGCTTGCTGCCAGGCTGGAGACGTGACCGAGCTGCTCGTGGTGATCGTGGCCGCGTTGGTGGTGATCGCCGGGGCCAAGGAGGCCGGGCCACGGCTGGGGGTGGCGGCGCCGCTCGTGCTGGTCGTGATCGGGGTCGCGGCGAGCTTCCTGCCGGTCTTCGGGACGGTCGACATCGAGCCCGAGTGGATCCTCGAAGGGGTCCTGCCGCCGCTGCTCTACTCGTCGGCGGTGTCGATGCCGGCGATGAACTTCCGGCGCGAGTTCGGGGCGATCAGCGGACTGTCGGTGCTGCTGGTGGTCGGCAGCGCGCTCCTGCTCGGGGTGTTCTTCATGCTCGTCGTACCGGACATCGGGTTTGCCTGGGGGGTGGCCCTCGGCGCCATCGTCAGCCCGACCGACGCGGTGGCCACCTCGATCGTCAAGCAGATGTCGGTGTCCAAGCGGGTGGTGGCGCTGCTCGACGGGGAGAGCCTGCTCAACGACGCGACCGCGCTGGTCATGCTGCGGGTGGCGACCGCGGCGGTGTTCTCGTTCTGGGGTGCGCTCGGGTCGTTCGGGTACTCGATGGCGGTGGCCCTGGTCGTCGGCGGGTTCGTCGGCTGGCTCAACCTCGCGGTCCGCCAGCGCGTCACCGACCCGACCGTCAACACCGTCATCTCGTTCGCGGTGCCGTTCCTCGCCTCGGTCCCGGCCGGTCTGCTCGGCGCGTCCGGGCTGGTCGCGGCGGTCGTCGCCGGGCTGGTCACCGGGATCCGGGCGCCCCGCGAGCTGTCCGCGCAGAACCGGCTGTCCGACTCGCAGAACTGGCGCACCGTCGAGCTGGTCCTCGAGGGCGCGGTGTTCCTGACCATGGGCGTACAGATCAAGCAGATCGTGACCAGCGTCGAGCGCGACCATTCCGGGGTGGCCACCGCCGTACTCATCGCGGCCTGCGCCTTTGCCCTTACCGTCCTGGTCCGGGCGGCCTACGTGGTGCCGTTGCTGGTGATCCTCGTCCGCCGGGCCCGACACGGCGTGACCATGCAGCAACACCTGCAGGAAATGCAGGACCGGATGAGTACGCCGGAGGGCAAACAGGAGACGTTCGCCCAGATGAACCGGCGCAAGCGGAAGGCGTCGGAACGCGAACTCAACTACTTCACCAGTCGCATCCGGCAGGGCCTCGCCAACATCGACTACTTCGTCCGCGAGCCGCTCGGCTGGCGCGAGGGCGTCGCGGTGGTGTGGGCCGGCATGCGCGGCGCGGTCACCGTGGCCGCCGCGCAGACCCTGCCCGAGGACACCCCGCAGCGTTCGATGCTGGTGCTGATCGCCTACGCGGTGGCGGTGATGTCGCTGGTCGTGCAGGGCGGCACGATCGGCCCGCTGCTGCGCCGGATCACCCCGCAGCCCGATCCGGCGTCGGCCGAGGCCGAGGCGCACGCCGAATGGAACCGGATCATGGAGCTGATGCGGACCAGCGGCGAGGGCTTCTCGCAGCCACCGCCGGTAGCGACCGCCGAGGGCTTCCGGGCCGCGAAGGAGTACCGGCTGGCGATCCTGGCCGAGCAGCGGAAGGTGCTGCTGGACGCCCGCGACCACGGCACCTTCGACGCCGACCTGCTGGCCAACGCCCTGGCCAACCTGGACGCGTCGCAGATCGCCCTGGAGATGCGCGGCAAGTTCACCGACGGGTGAGCTACTTTCTGGCCAGGACGAGCCGGCAGCGGTTGACCGCGGGCAGGTCGACGTCGGTCACGGTGAAGCCGGCCGCGGCCAGCTCGTCCCGGACGGGTTCGATCCGCATGGTGCGGTAATACATGACGAACGGCGGCCGCCAGACCGCGTTGCGCACCCGCATGGCCGTGTCGAAGCCGAGCAGCGCCCAGTGCGCGACCGAGGTGACCGGCGCCGGCTCCCCGATCGGAAACGCGAACAGCCCACCCGGCCGCAACGCCCGATAGACCCCCGCGAACAGCCCGGGCCGTTCCGCCGGCAGAAAATGCCCAAGAGCCCCGAACGAAACCGCAAGATCAAAACCTGTGACAAACGGCAGCGAGCGTACGTCGGCCCGCACCCAGGTGGCATCCGGGTGAGTGTCGCGCGCCCGGCCGATCATGCCGGCACTGAAGTCGACCCCGGTGATCAGCCCGTCGCACAGCGGCCGCAGCGCCCGCATCCCCGCCCCGGTCCCGGTGCACACGTCGAGCCCCGTTTGGAACGGCCCGTGACCTGCGAGAGCGTCGACGGTAGCGGTGAGGATGCTGTCCGGCGTACGGAATGGGGTGTGATCGAATTTCGGTGCCAGCCGGTCATAGCCGCCCTCGACCGAGGACAGCGCCTGCACAGCCAGTTCGCGAAGGGTGGGTCCGTCAGCCGAGAACACCGGCCGAGACTACCCGCCGTTCCACCGCATACACGGCAACCGGCTGCTCATGCCCCGGAACGACGGTGTCGAACTGGTGGGTGAGCCCGAGCTTCGCCATCACCCGCCCCGACCGCACGTTGTCCAGGTGCCGAATGCTGACCACGCGTTCCAGCCCGCACTCGGCAAACCCGAACTCCAGCGCGGCCGTCGCCGCCTCGGTGGCATATCCCTGCCCCCAGGCGTGCCGGGCCAGCCGCCACCCGATCTCCACGGCGGGCAGCACCTCCGGCAGGAAGGCCGGCACGGAGAGCCCGGCCCACCCGATCATCTCGCCGCTCTCCCGCACCTCCACGGCGAACAGCCCGAACCCCCGCTCCTCCCAGTCCCGGACCATCTTCCGCAGCCCGTTCGCACTGCGCTCCCGGGACGCCACCGAGCCATCCATGATGTACCGCATGACCTCCGGGTCCGCGTTCATGGCGGCGAGCGGTTCCAGGTCCTCGTCCCGCCAGCCCCGAAGCACCAGCCGTTCCGTCTCCACAGTCACCATGCCCCGATTATCGAGGCACCGCCTGCCCGGGCCAGGCGACGGGGTCGACGGCAAGCCACGGCGCGGCGGCCAGCGCGGTGGGCGTCAGGCCGGCGAACTCCTGCACCTCACGGTGCATGTGGGCCTGATCCGCATAGCCACCGAAGGCGGCGGCACCGGCCGAGGTGTGGCCCGCGGCGAGCAGGTGGGCGGCGCGATCGAACCGCACCAGTCGGGCAACACGCTTGGGGTTGACGCCCAGCTGGGCCCGGAAACGGGACCACAGCCGCTTGCGGCTCCAGCCGACCTCGGCCGCCAAGGTCTCCACCCGGAGCTGCCCGTGGCCGGCCCGGATCCGGCGCCAGACCTGGGCGACTTCCGGGTCGACCGGGCGGTGCGCGCTCAGCCGCCGGCCGAGAAGGCCGGCCACGATCGTGAACCGCTCCTCCCAGGACGGGTTGGCGCGCAGCCTCTCCTCGATCCGGTCAGCGTCCCGGCCCCAGACCTGCGCCAGGGTCGCCGAGGTGCCGCTCACCTCGGCCAGTTCCGGCGCGGCCGCCGGGTCCAGCCGAATCTGCAGGCACTCGGCCTGGTGGCAGGTGGTCCGCAGACCGCCGGGCAGCAGCCCGGCAACGAAACTGCCACGTTCGCTGCGTCCCTCGGCCGTCCACACGCCCGGGCCGCTCTCGCTGAGGTCGATGAACACGGTGATCAACGGGTACGCCACCATCGTGATCTCGGTGACCGGGGTGCCCGGACGCTGGCGGAATCCAGCCATGCTGATCCCCGGTTGCCGAGCCGCCGGCCGAGGCACCGCGACATCCACCCAGCCCATCACCACACGACGAGCTTAGGTCCGCTGCGCGACGAACCCCAGCAACAGCTTCGCCGTCTGCTCAGGCGCTTCGAAGATCGGCACGTGCCCGACATCGGGCAACAGTTCGAGGCGCGCACCCGCCACCTCCACGTAGCGGTGCGCCAGCGACGGCTCATACCGGGGATCGGCGGCGCCGAAGATCACGAGTACCGGAACGTCGAGGACGGCCAGTCGCTCGGGCGCGCTGCGCTCCGCGAGGTATTTCGTGTTCTGCCGGATGAACTCCCGCATTCTCCGGTAACTCAAGCCGCGCATCTCGTCGAGCACGTCGCCCGGGATGGTCACCGGCCGGGCGCACATCGAGTTGATTCCCCGCTGCATCATCGCGTCGGTTCGCAGTGGCCACACCAGTGGACCGAGCGGCGGCGCCATCAGCGCACGCAGCAGCAGCGGTGGCCGGCGAACCGCATCGAGACCGGGCCCGGCACTGATCAGCGTCAGCGACCCGACCAGGTCGGGCCGCTGTTCGGCGAGCGCGATGCCGGCCCAGCCACCACTGGAATGCCCGGCTATCGCGACGCCCCGGAGACCGAGTTCGTCCAGAACCGCCGCCACCCGGCTCGCCTGCGCCGGTACGCCGTAGGACGTCTTGAACGAAAGTCGTCGCCCCCGATCATCGTCAGCCGGCCGGCGGGAAGAGCCTGATCCAGTCCGTGACCATGCTGCCGGTTCCGGTCTCGCAGCGCAGGCGGCAGATCTTGTCCGGGACCGGCAGGATGATGAAGAACCCGAGCTCGTCGGCCGTGAAGATGGTCGACTCGCCGTCGACGTCGTCGAGAACGATCTGCCCCGGTCCGGGTGGGACGATCTGGCCCAGGGCCCGGTCGTCCTGGATCTCGAGCTCCACCGACAGCGGCGCGGCGGTGAACACCAGGGTCCGGGGTTCGTTGCCCTTCGTCCGGTGCGCCGCGGCCGGTGCGAGCAGCGAGTCGAAGGTGAGTGATGCCCGGTTCAGCTCGTGGTCGATGGTCCGCCAGCTGTACGCGCCGCGGCCGAACTCAGCCACCCGGTCGATGAGCGGGTCAACGCTGCGGATCGCCTCGGCCAGGTCGGCCATCAGGGCGTCGTCGTCTCGCCATGGGTGGTTCATCATCGATCACCATTCGTCGTGGACGGAACTGGGCCGCGGGAGATCCCGGGCAGGTGGCGGCGGATCGGCTCGGTCCGCCGCAGCCGCTCCAACGCGCGGGCCCGGGTGGGGCCGATGCTTCCGATCGGGATACCGGTTCGGGCGCTGATGTCGGCGTAGGTCAGCGGCGGGTCGTGCGCGAGCAGTTGCAGAAGCAACCGCTGCTTCAACGGCAGTTCGGCGAATCCCGCCAGCAGGGCGTCTCGCCGTTCGCTGCGGATCAGTTGTTCGTCGGGGTTCTCGTGGGTCGCGTCGCTCAACAGTTTCGTGTCGGCCGGATCGTGCGGAACAGTGCGTCGCCGTGCGGCCATCAGGCGAAATCCTTCCCGGCGGGCGGTGGTGGCCAGCCACGACGGCAGGCTGTCCGGCTCACGGATCTCGGCGATGTGCTCGACGAGACGCAGCCACACGGCCTGCGCGACATCCTCGGCCTCGGCGGTGGACAGCCGAAGCCGGAAGCAGACACCGGTCAGCAACGGGGAATATCGGTGTACCAGTTCATCCCAGGCATGGTGATCACCACACCGCGCCTCGCGCACCAGACTGCCGATGGACGCGTTGCCCGTGCCGAGGGCAGTTGGATCCATGAGGGTGACTCCTTCCGTCAGCACTCCTCGCACTCGTCGCCGCACCCATGGACGTGGCAGCGAGCCTGATCCGGGTACAGCACCGGCCCCACGCCGGGTATCCGCTGTGCTCGCGCGAACTCGAGCAGGGTGTGGGCCGCCTGCCGGCCGCTCTCGTCGGTGCCGCTGGCCCGGGCCGCGATCAACCCGGCGACGATCGGGGTGGAGAAGCAGGTGCCGCCCCACTCCGCCAGCCCGGTGAAGTCCGCCTGCGCCCCGGGTGGGTCAAGGTAGGTGTAGTGCCCCTGAGTCAGCGCGTTGACCAGGCCTTCCCCCTGGGCGTAGACGTCGACCCACCGCCCGTAGTTGCTGAAGTCGGCGCGCTGCTGTCCGTCGGCGGTGAGGGCACCGACGCCGATCACCCAGGAACAGGCGGCCGGGAACTCCGGCGTCTGGCTGGCGTCGTTCGCGGCCGGCGCCAGGAAGGCGAGCCCTTTGATGTGCTGAATCTGCGTCTCGTAGAGCTCGTCGAAACACAGCGGGCTGCGCTGATCGATGGTTTCGGTCGCGAAGGTCAGCACCATGACGTCGGGCCGGTGGTTCAGCGCCTGGGAGATCTGCAGGCTCAGGTCGGACGTGAACGCGGCACCGTGCGTGGCCAGGGTGGGGCCGCCGGCGATGATGGAGAGCGAGCCTTCGACGAAGACAGTGGCGTGTGGAGCGATCGCTCGCAGGGTGCCCGCGACGAAGGTGCCGTGCCCGCCGTAATGCGCGATGTTCCCGTTGCTGATCAGCTTGTCGGGATCGCCGTAAACGCCGCCCGACAACCAAGGGTGCTGCGCATAGTCTGGGGCGAGGCCGGTGTCGACGACGCTGACCACGACACCCCTGCCGCTGAAGGCATCCCCGCCCGCGGCGATCGGCGGAACCGGTTCGGCGTTGACGACGGGAAGGGGCTCGTATGCGGGACAGGGGTGACTGGCGAGCACCGCGAGGTAGTCCAGGTCGGTCATGCGATGACCCAACTGCTCGTTCAAGGCCAGGACCACGTCCGGGGCCGGTCCGTCGGCCCGGTCCAGGGTCAGCAGGGCCAGGCCGGGGAACACCCGGATCGGGGATCGCCGGTGCTCCTCGTCGGCGCCGTGGGAACTGTCGTCCACATCGCGGCGGCGGGCCCGCAGCGCCTCCAAAACCTCGTCGACGTTCTCTTCCCGAACGAGGATGCTGCGCTTGCGATACATGAACCGAGGGCTTCGTCCTGACCCCGGCACGGGCGGGGGAAAGGCCGCAGCGCCGGTCGACCGCACTATGTGGTCGACCTCCGCGGCAAGCCCTGGCATCGAGCGTCTCATCTGAACCTCCGTCAGCGTCCCCGCCGTGGCGGGGTACGGGCCGCAACGTACGCACCTAGGAATAGGAGCAGCGAATGTCCGGCGCTGATACGGCTGATTTTTTGATAGCTGACAGTGATCGACTGCTCGCCATGGCGCTGGCCCGCCCGCACGAGGCGCTGGCCCAGGCCGAGGCCTGGCTTGCCGTCCGGCCGTCCGCGCTCCGCGCGGCGGTGGCCCACCAGGCCATCGGAGTCGTCCACCGCGATTTTGGCAACCTCGACGAAGCAATCCGACACTTGCGAACCGCTCTGCGCCTGGCCCGTCGCGCGGACGACCCGGCGCGAGCCGCCGACATCCAGGCCAGCCTCGGTGTCGCCCTGGTCATGGCCGGCCGAACCCGGCATGGCTTGCGAACACTCGACACGGTTATCCGGGCCGGCCTGGCCGACGGCCTCGGCCGCGCCGCCATCGGGCGCCTGCTGATCCGCCGGGTGTGGGTGTTGTGGTCGATCGGCCGCTACCCGGAGGCGCTGATCGACGCCGACCGAGCCGTCATGCTGCTACGCGGCACCGATCCGGTCTGGGAGGCCCGGGCGTACGACCATCGCGCCACCACGCAGCTCGCCCGCGGCGCGATCGACCGGGCGGACCGCGACTACGCCCACTCCGAGGTGCTGTTCCACCGGATCGGACAACGTCTGGAGTACGCCGACACGCGCCGGGCCCGCGCGGCCATAGCGTTCGCCCGAGGCGATCTGCCGACCGCGCTCGCGATGCTGGACGATGCCCGGCAGATTGTCGACGACCTCAAGGTGTTCGAGCCGGAACTACATCTGACCAGGTGCACGGCCTTGCTGGCGGCCGGGCTGGCCCGGGAGGCGGCCGAGGAGATCGAGGCCGCCGTCGAGCGCAGCCGCCGGCAGGGCGGATCAGCGACCCGGCGGGCGGAGCTGCTGACCGCGGCATCGACCGCGGCACTGGCTGTCGGTGACTACGAGACGGCCACGAGCCGGGCGGACGAGGCGTTGCGCCTGCTGCGCCGCCAGGCCCGGCCACAGTGGGCCGGTCGCGCGGAACTGGCGCTGCTGACCGCCCGGCACTCCGCCGGCAGTCAACCCGGCGACCTGCTCCGGCGAGCCCGCCGGCTGGCCGGACGTCTGGAACGGACCCAGCTGCCCGCGGCCGAGGCCCATTTCCTGGCCGGGCAGCTCGCCCTGCACGCCGGCCAGATCGCCGAGACCCACCGGCACCTCGCCGCCCCCGCCGCCGGGCGCGGCGGCGACCTCCAGCGACAGGTCCTGCGCTGGCATGCCCGCGCCCTCCTCGCACTCTCGCACCGCGACAGCCGGACCATGCTTGTCGCCTGCCGCCGGGGGCTGGCGTTGATCGACCAGTACCTGGGGACCCTGGGCGCAACGGAACTGCGGGCCCAGGCCACCACGCACGGGGCCGAGCTCGCCAGCCTCGCGCTGCGACACGCCATTCGCCGGGCGGACCCCTGGCAGGTTCTGCGCTGGAGCGAACGGTGGCGAGCCGTCGCGCTGGCCGTGCCACCCGCTCGCCGCCGGACCGACCCGCTCCTCGCCGCCGACCTGACGGCGCTGCGGCACCTGGCCGGCCGGCTCGACTCGGCCTCCGCACCCGGACAGATCCCGGCGGCGGCGCAGGCCGAGCGGCGGCGGCTGGAGGCCGCGGTACGGCGACGGGTGCTGCACACCTCGGCCGTGGCCCAGCCCCGCCCGCTCACCGGTCGCGCGTCCACCATCGGCCGGGACCTCGACCAGGTGCAACTGATCGAGCTGATCGACCTCGACGAGCAGTTGTACTGCCTGGTCGTCCGGCACGGGCGAGCGGAACTGGTCGAGGTCGGGCCCACCGCCGCCGCCGAGCGGGCCCTGGCCCACACCCTCTTCTCGCTCCGGCGGGCCGCCAGCCTCACGGGCACCACCGATCTGGAACAGGTCGGCGCCCGCTTGGAACGGGTCCTGCTCGGCTCGAGCACCTCGGTGCTCGAGCACGACCCGGTGGTCATCGTCCCGACCGGCCGGCTGCACGCGATCCCCTGGGCGATGCTGCCCTCGCTCCGCGACCGCGACATCACCGTCGCCCCCTCCGCGAGTACCTACGTGCGGGCCCGGGCCACCGTCCCGGCGAGCGAGCGGGTCGTCCTGGTCGGCGGCCCGAACCTGTCGACCGGTGCCGACGAGGTACTCGCTCTGGCCCAGCGATACCCGGACGCCATCGTGCTGACCGACGGCGAGGCCACGGTCGAACGCGTGCTCGGCGCGGCCGACGGTGCCGGGCTCGTCCACATCGCGGCGCACGGAACCTTTCGCGCCGACAGCCCCCTGTTCTCGGCCCTGGAGCTCGACGACGGCCCGCTGACCGTCTACGACCTGGAGAGGCTCCACCGAGCCCCGTACCACGTCGTGTTGTCGAGTTGCGACTCCGCGGTGGGCGCGCCGTCCGGAGCCGACGAACTGCTCGGCATCGTCACGGCCCTGATCTCGCTCGGCTCCGCCGGAGTACTGGCCAGCGTGGTCCGGGTCGACGACCCCAGCACCGTGCCCCTCATGGTCGACCTGCACCATCACCTGCGGCAGGGAGCCGGCCTCTCCCAGGCGCACCTGCTGGCCCGCCAGGCCGCCCGCCCCGACCCCGCCCGCCGGATCACCGCCGACTCCTTCATCCCACTCGGCGCCTGAACCCCGGTGGCCTGCGGTTACGTCGCGGCGCTCGCCGGGCGGGCTATGCGTGGATTAAGCGCCGAATAGGTGCGGGCCGGTCAGCTGCTTCCGTCAGAACCGGATCCATCAGGGGGAATGCACGATGGCTACTACCACGACCGCGAACGCCGAAGACGCGGACATCAAGCTGCTCTACGTCGCCGCCCAGGGCACCGACTTCACCGTCGAGGTGCTGGACCTGGCCACGCCGTTCGACGTCATCGCCGATGTCGAGATCGGCGAGAACCTGAACGAGAACGTCAAGGAGCACTCGATCCGGGTGTCGATCGTCAACCTCAGCTCCGCCGCCCGGATCGACCTCAACAGTGTGACGGCGCCGCTCACGCCGCAGAACAACACGCCGCGGCGGGAGCGTCTACGGGTACCGTTCGGCGCGCTCGCCAACGCCGACCCCGGTGACGTCATCCAGGCGATCGGCACCTACAAGGTGACCGCGGGAGTGAACACCGACGTCTCCACCGCGTTCAGCGCGACCTTCACCGTTGGTGGCTGACCACGATGAATCACGCCGGCTGGGGCATCCGCCCCGGCCGGCGCAGCCGTTCGTAGAGGTCGGTCGTCTCGGCGGCCGGCCGTACCCGCAGGTCGGACCACAGCGTGGTGACCAGCTCCTGATAGTGCAGCAGGGCCAGATGGCGCAGGCCGGTCACCGCATAGCTCAGCATCAGCGCCCGGTGGGCGCCCTCGTTGCACGGGTCCTCGGACAGGATCCGCCGGGCCAGGGCCGCCGCGGCGCCGTGCTCGCCACGCCCGGTGTGCAGCAGAAGCAGGCGGCTCTGCGCTTCGAGGGCGACAGCACGTAAGGCCGCACGCCGGGGCGCGGCCCATTCCGCGTACGGCCGGTCGGCGAGAAACTCCCCGCGTAACAACAACCCAGCCGCCTCGTACTGGCGCAACGCCTCGGCGGCATCGCCGCCGCCGTCCGCCCGCCGGCCGGCCCGGCAGCACCGCTCGAACTCGTCGGCGTCGGTCCACACCTCGGCGGCGGGAGCGATCCGGTATCCCTCGCCCCGCCGCTCGATCACCGGCTCGGCCGACGCCTCCCGCAGCGTTTTACGCGCCCCGGCCAGCACCACGTGCAGCCGGTTACGCCCGGCGGCCGGCCGGGCCCGCGGCCAGAAGGTGTCGATGAGTACATCCCGCGGGACCGCGGCCTCCCGGTGCAGCAGCAGGTAGAGGACCAGGTCCCGGCCGTGCCGGCTGGGCGTTTCGACCAGCCGGCCGTTGACGATCACCTGGACATCACCGAGCAGGTACGCCCGTATCCGAATCCCATGCATAGTGGGAAGACCCCGTCGCGTCTCCACCTGATACAGATCGGGAGCGCGGCCAGGTGGCGCCATGCACGACGATCTCCTGCGCCATGCCCTTCAGCCGCGCGTGCAGGATCGTGGTGGAACCGTCCGCCCAGGTGTCGAGGATGCGTTCCCCGCCGCACCGGGCGGCCTGCGGTCCCACGTACACCGTGTTCGGGCCGGCCAGGTCGCACAGCCGGGACGCCACCGTCACCGCCCGTCCCCACACCCCGAATGTCGCGGATTGCCACGACGGGCTGACCAGCACCTCGCCACACTCGACACCGACGTGCGCCGGCAGGCTCAACGGCGCGTTCCCGCCGACGCGCACCACCATCAGGCCGGCTTGCACCGCGTGTTCCACCTCCTCGCCGGCCGCGGTCCGGGCCGACGCCGGGCCCAGGCCGAAGACCGCCATGAACCCGTCGCCCAAGACCTGCTGGATCATCCCCCCGTACTCGGTGACCAGCAGCGCGAGTTCGTCCAGCACCGGTGCCACCCGCTCGTAGACCGTCTCCGGCGGCGCCGATTCGACCAGAGCGGTAAAGCCGCTCAGGTCAACGAAGAGCACGGCCACGTGCCGCCGTTCCAGTCCGGTTCGGTCGCGAGTCAGCATCAACCCTTGCATTGGTCCCCCTCACCCCGAGTTACAGGCGAGGGAGTCCAAGGATCTGCCTGCTGATACACCCCGGCGGAAGGTCTGACCGAAGGACGGAGATTAGTTCACGGCCGGTGGTTCGACCGTGCTCACCGCGACGGCGGTGCCCGACGGCACCGAGGTGCCCGGGGCCACCGCCTGGCGGGTGACCAGGGACGAGTCGGGGGCGTCGTCCGGGACCAGCAGGGTCACGTTGCTCTGGCTGGCTGTTTCGCGGGCCTCGCCCAGCGTCTGGTTGCGCAGTTCCGGCACGGTCTGCTGGTTCTGGCGCTCGGCCTCCTCCAGCAGTTCCCGCACCCGGATGCTGGTCCACAGGTAGTAGAGCAGGAACCCGGCCAGCACTCCGATGATCAGCAGGGACAGGCCGACCGCGCCGGCATAGGAGGTGCCGCCCAGCGGCGCGTGCAGTGCGTGCGCCAGCGAGCGCATCGCCGGGACGGCCTTGCCCAGGTTGACCAGGCCCAGGCCGATGACGATGGTGGTCAGCCAGTCCGAGACCTTGATCAGGTTGGAGTTGGTCAGGTAGAAGGTGCTGGCCGTCGAGTTCTCGGCCAGGCGGGCCCGGGGCAGCCCGAACATGAAGCCCAGCGCCGCGCCGACCGCGGCCGCCGCCACGAACAGCAGGAACGCGGTGACCCCGGCGCCGCCGTCGCGGGTGCTCACCGACAGCAGCACCGCCACGATGATCATGCCGAGCAGCATGCTGATCGCGATGACCAGCACGCCGCGCTGGATCTTGTCGCCGGCACCGCGTTCGCGGCCGGGGGAAAAGAGATCTCGGAAGCCCACCGAGTCATTATCCTCGATGGCTCAACAGCACCGGACGCAGCCGGTCCAGCACCGCCGGGTCCTCGATGGTGGACGGCACCGGCTCGTCGGCGCCGTCGGCGATACCGCGCATGGTGCGGCGCAGGATCTTGCCGGAGCGGGTCTTCGGCAGCGCCGAGACCACGTCCACCCGGCGCAACGACGCCACCGGGCCGATCTGCGCCCGTACCATCGCGACCAGCTCTTCCTCCAGGCCGATCGGGTCGACCTGGGCGCCGGACTTCAGCACCACGAAGCCGCGTGGCAGCTGGCCCTTGAGCGGGTCGGCCACCCCGATCACCGCGCATTCGGCCACCGCCGGATGCCCGGCCAGGACCTCCTCCATGGCGCCGGTCGACAGCCGGTGCCCGGCCACGTTGATCACGTCGTCGGTGCGGCCCATCACGTACAGGTAGCCGTCGGCGTCGAACCGCCCGCCGTCACCGGTCAGGTAGTTGCCCGGATAGGCCGACAGATAGGAACTGACGTAGCGGGCGTCGTCGCCCCACAGCGTGGGCAGGCAGCCCGGCGGCAGCGGCAGTTCCAGGAGGATCGTGCCGTCCTCGCCCGGGGCCGCATCGGAACCGGACGGCGACACCACCCGGACCCGGTAACCGGGCATCGGCACCGACGGGGACCCTGGCTTGGTCGGCAGCACCTCGATGCCGCGCGGGCTGGCCGCGATCGGCCAGCCGGTCTCGGTCTGCCACCAGTTGTCGATCACCGGAACACCCAGCAGAGAGCCGGCCCATTCGTACGTCTGCGGGTCGAGTCTTTCTCCGGCCAGGAACAGCAGTCGCAGGCCGGGCAGGTCGCGCCGCAAAAGGCCGGACGGATCCTCCTTCTTGATCGCCCGGATCGCGGTGGGCGCGGTGAACATCGTGGTCACCCGATGCTGGGCGGCGACCCGCCAGAACGCTCCGGCATCCGGGGTGCCGACCGGTTTCCCCTCGTACAGGACGGTGGTGGCGCCGGTGAGCAACGGCCCGTACACGATGTAGGAATGACCCACCACCCAGCCGACGTCGGACGCCGCCCAGAAGAAATCGCCGGGCCCGGTCTTGAAGATCTTCTCCATCGACCAGCGCAACGCGACCGCGTGCCCGCCGTTGTCCCGGACCACGCCCTTCGGTTTTCCGGTCGTCCCGGAGGTGTAGAGGATGTAGAGCGGGTCGGTGGCCGCGACCGGCACGCAGTCGGCCGGTTCCGCGCCGTCGATTGCCGCACCCCAGCTGACGTCGCGCCCTTCCCGGAGACGCCCGGGATGCTGCGGGCGCTGGAAGATCACGCACTGTGCAGGCTGGTGAGACGCCAGCTCGAGGGCGGCGTCGAGCATCGGCAGGTAGGGCACCACCCGGCCGGCCTCGACCCCGCACGACGCGGCGATCACCACGGTCGGCCGGGCGTCGTCGATGCGGGCCGCGAGTTCCTTCGCGCCGAAACCGCCGAACACCACCGAATGCACCGCGCCGAGCCGGGCGCAGGCCAGCATCGCCACCACGGTCTCCGGGATCATCGCCATGTAGATCACCACCCGGTCACCCCGGGCGACTCCCAACCGGCGCAGTGCGCCGGCAAAAACAGCGACTTCGTCGCGCAGACCCCGATAGGTGTACGTCGTGAGCACTCCCGTCACCGGACTGTCGTGCACCAGGGCGGGCTGCTCGCCGCGCCCCGCGTCGACGTGCCGGTCGAGGGCGTTGTGGCAGGTGTTGAGCTCGGCACCGGGGAACCACCGGTACAGCGGGGCGGCACTGTCGTCGAGGATCCGGCCGGGTGGTGTCACCCAGTCGATCAGGCCGGAGGCATCCCGCCAGAAGCCCTCGGGATCAGTCACGCTCCGCTCGTACGCCCGCCGATAGTCGCCCATGCGCCCCAGTCAACACCCGCGTCCCGGCCGGATCTCCGACCACGCCGGAACGCGCGCCGAACGGTACGGCATCTGCGCCGAAACGGCCTGGTCAACCTGGCGATAAGCTGGCAAAACTGGGAAATCACTCCGTAGCCTGACATCATGGGTCTCTTCGGAAAACGGGCGCTGGACCAGCCGGTTGCGACACGGCACGTTCCCCGTGACATCGAGGCACTGGAAGAGTTCGTGGCGAACCTCGAGAGCGCCACCGACGAAGCCAGCACCTGGCGAATCTTCGCGTCCACCTACGTCGAGTTCTACGACATGGAGTACGGCGCGGCCTGGATTGTCGAGAACGGTGTGCCGCGCGTCGAATACGAAGTGGGCCGCATCGTCAGCTCGATGACCGGCACCGCCGGCGCGGCCGCCCTGGTCCAGCAGGCGATCCGCACCCGCGAGGCCGCCTACGCCGACAGCGCCGGCAACGACTCGCGGATGGCCGCCGCGATGCGCGGTGGCGCGATCGCCGCCATCGCCCTGCCGATCGTCCGGCGCGGCACCGTCACCGCCGTCCTGGAGCTCTACGGCCGCACCCCGAGCGCCCTGGACAGCGCCCTGATCAGCAAGTGGGGCGCGATCATGCGGGTCGCCGAGCAGGCCCGGCAGGCCGCGCTCGCCTCGTTCCTGACCCGGCAGATCGCCGACGACCGGCTCGCCGTCACCACCGTGGTCAGCGCCCTCGGCCACACCAATGACTCGTCCCGGGCGTTGAAATCCGCCCTGGACGCCGTCCGCACCGCGTTCGGCTGGGCCTACGGCTCGTACTGGGAGATCGACGACAGCGAGAACGTCCTCAAGTTCAAGGTCGAATCCGGTTCGGCCGGCGACGAGTTCCGCAAGGTGACCCTGGCCGCCACCTTCGCCGAGGGCGTCGGCCTGTCCGGCCGCGCCTGGCGGGCCAAGGACCTGGTCTTCGTCCGCAACATCGGAGACCTGACCGACTGCGTACGCGCACCGGCCGCCACCCGCGCCGGGGTCCGCTCCGGGGTGTGTTTCCCGATCGTCAGCATGGACCGGATCGTCGGCACGATGGACTTCTTCACCACCGAGTTCATCGACCTCAGCGACTCGCGGGCGGACGCGCTGCGCAACGTGCAGCAGCTGGTCTCGCAGCGCCTGGACATCGTCCGCGGCGCCGAGATCTCCGCCGTCAACGCCCGCAACCTGCTCGACACCGTGTCCCGGCTGCGCGAGGCCACCAACGACGCCACCCGGGTCGCCGACGACGCGGTCAGCCGCGCCTCCGACATGACCGGCGACGTGACCGCGCTCGGCGAGGCCTCCAACGCGATCGGCGACGTCATCAAGGTGATCACCTCGATCGCCGACCAGACCAACCTGCTGGCCCTGAACGCCACCATCGAGGCGGCCCGGGCCGGCGAGATCGGCAAGGGCTTCGCGGTCGTCGCCGGCGAGGTCAAGGAACTGGCCCGGGAGACCGCCGAGGCCACCAAGCGGGTCTCCGAGCAGATCGCCGCCCTGCAAGCCAGCGCCGAATCGGTGGCCGGCGGTATCCGCACCACCAGCGAGACCATCGGTCAGCTGGACGCGGTGCAGGCCCGGATCGGCGAAGTGCTCGAAGAGCAGGCCACCATGGCCCACGCCTTCGAGCACTGACGCTCTGCTTTACCCACTCAGTAACGGAACCGCGACACCAGGCTCTGCAGCTGACCGGCCGTGACGGCCAGCTCGTCGGCGGCCTGCCGGGTGTCACCCACGGCACCCGACGTACGGCGGGTCGCGTCCGAGACCGTACCGATCGTCTCGGCGATGTTGCCGGCACCCGCCGCCGCCTCGGAAAGCGTACGGTTCATCTCCTGCGTCGTTGCCGTTTGTTCTTCCACCGCCGAGGCGATGGCCAGCTGGATGCCGTTGATCCGCTCGATGATCGCGGAGATCTCGCCGATCGCGGCGACCGCGCCGTCGGTGTCGGTCTGGATCGTCGACACCCGCCGCGAGATGTCCTCGGTGGCCTTCGCGGTCTCCTGCGCGAGGTCCTTGACCTCACCGGCGACCACCGCGAAGCCCTTGCCGGACTCCCCGGCCCGAGCGGCCTCGATCGTCGCGTTCAACGCCAGCAGGTTGGTCTGCTCGGCGATCGCGGTGATCGTCTTGACCACGGTCGCGATCTCGGCCGACGACTCCCCGAGCCGCCCCACGATCGCGTTGGTCTGCGCGGCCACCGCGACGGCCTGCACGGCTACCTCGGACGCCTCGCTGGTGGAGACGCTGATGTCCCGGATCGCCGAGCCCATCTCCTCCGAGCCGGCCGACACCACCTGCAGGTTGTTGGAGACCACATCGGCCGCCGAGGCCACCGAGCCGGCCTGCGCCGACGCCTCGGACGCGGCCGCGTCGACCTCACCGGACACCGCGGTCAGCTGGGCGGCCGCCGAGTTGAGCGTGCCGGCGTTGCCGACCAGCTGAATGACGTCCTCGCGCAGCCGGGAGATCCCTCGGTCCAGTGCCGCGGCCATCCTGCCCAGCTCGTCGTCGCTGGTCACCCCGGAGGTGCGGGTGAGGTCGCCGTCGGCCAGCCCCTCGGCCAGATGCGACACCCCCTGCACCGCACCGCGCACCCGGCCGGCCACCCGGAACCCGACCAGGAGGCTCAGCACCACGCCGACCGCGAGCATGCCGGACACCACCCAGGTCGCCTTGTCGGCGTCCGCTTCGGCGTCCGCGATGCTCGCCTCGGAGAGCGAGGTGGCCCGTTCCTGCAGCGTGGTCTCGTCGGTGACCAGGGCGCCGTAGAGGCCGTTGTACTCCTCCAGCACGGTGGAGAGCTGGGCGGCGGTGAACTTGCTGCGGTCGGTCGCGATGAAGGTGAGGAAGGCATCCCAGTCGGTCTTGGCCTTGGCCACCGCGGTGACGCCCGCGCTGTCGTCCGACAGGCTCGACGCCAGGCTGGTCAGGGCGTCGTCGACGGCCGCCTTGTTGGCGGCCTGCGACTTCTTGATCGTGTCGGCCAGGCTGGGGTACAGCGCCAGCGCCGACTGGTTACCCGAGTACGACTCGATGTTCTTGGCGAACGAGGCCGCCGCGGCCTCGACCGCGATGGTCCGGCGCTGCGCCGCCGCGGCATTGTCGTTCTGCCGGTTCAGCGTCACGATGCCCACGACGCCGACGATCAGACCACAGATCGTCCCGATCAGAACGGCCGTACCGATCTTGGTACGCAGCGACCGGTTGTCGAACCCACTAAGCAGTCCCATTCCTGGCCCTCTCGTGATCGCACGTCGCGTAGTAAAGATCGGCACCGCCGTCCCCCACGATGAGCGCGAAGAGCGAGATTTCCTGATTCGGCCGCAGTCGACGCCTTAGATCCGACGTTCCGCTACCGCCTGCTTCGCCGCTTTCGCTTACCCGCGGTGGCCGCCCGCACCCCTCGCAAGGCGTCCTAGGAGGCTAGGTTCCATCCGGACCGGCCCGGCCACTCGCGGCGAATCGCCGCGAGGCGAGCGGAACCCCCGGTACGGTCGCGATCATGGGCGCGGCCACCGAAACCGCCACCGAACGGCTCCCCCGCCGTACCGGTGGCACCCGCAACCACCTGGCACACCACCTCACCGAGGACGAGTTGCGCGACCTCCTGCGCGACGGCACCCCCACCGACGTGGCCGACGTACTCCTGGCGCTCCCCGAGGCGAACCGCCGGGCCCTGGCCCCCGCGGTCCGCAGCGCCGACACCCTCACCGCGCTGATCGCCGGCGCCGCCTGCCTGCCCAGCGCCGACGCCATCGTGTCGTGGTTACGCTCGCGCCGCTTCGAGCAGACACCGTCCGCCGACACCCTCACCGACCTGATCCGGGTGCTGACCGCCCCCGGCCGCCCCCACCTGGCCTCGGTGGCCGCGGTGCTGGCCGACCGCATGCGCCCGCGCCCGGCCTGGCCCGGCGAATGGCCGATAGCCGCAGCCATCCTGCAAGCCACCGGCACACCCCCGCCGCCCAAGGAGGCGGTGGTCCGCGCCTGGGTCCGCGGCCACGCGGGAGACCCGGACACCCTCGCCGACCGCCTGGCCGCCGACCCGTGGCTGCCACACCTGCTCCCACACCTGTTCCACACCCCCGGCCTGGACGCCACCTGGCCACCCGCGCTGGCCAGGTTGTCCGCGACCGGCCACGTGGACCGGGCCCAGCTGATCCGCCTGACCCTGCAACGCCTGCGCACCGGCGGAAGCCCCGCGGCCCTGCGCCCCGCCATGACAACCCACGAACTGCTGACCCCAACCCCCATCGAAATCACAAAACACCGCAAGGAGTACGCGGCCCTCCTGGACGGCCCACACGCGGCGCTGGCCCAGCAGGCACTGCAGACGCGCCCCACCCGAACCCGGCCGGCCGCCAAGCAGCCCAGCCCACCCGAGCCCGAGTCCGCGCCGGTCCAGCGCCCGTCCGCCAGGACCCAGAAGCCAGCCCCAAGCCGAACCGAACCCAAGAAGCTGGTTTCTCCCCGAGCCGAAACCACGGCGGGCGCGCGCCCCGCGGCCAAAGCCCAGCGGCCATCGCGAACCAAGCCCACCTCACCCCAGGCTGAAATCGCGCCCACACCGCAGCTCTCTCCCAAAACCAGGAAGCCTGGCCCAGGCCGGGCAAAGACCGCGCCGAAGATCCGGCGGACCACGCCAGGTTCGGCCGCCCGTCCCCAGCCAGCCGAGCCGAGCCCGAAACCCGCCGCCGAGCCGCAGCTGGCCAAGCCGAGCCCAGCCAAGAACCAGGGACACGCCGGGCCTCAGGCGGCTGAACCGAGCCCGGTCAAAGGCCAGATGCCGGCCGCCGAGCCGCAGACAGCTGAGCCAAGCCCGGTCAAAGGCCAGGAGCCCGCATCCGCGCCTCAGCCAACCGGACCAAGCCCGGCCGAGAGCCAGGGGCCCGGTCCGGAGTACGTCGAGGCTAAGCAGCCGCCGACGATGGCCGCCGGTGGGCCGGAGGCCGACAAGCCGGACTCGGTCCTCGTTGAAGCCGTGCGCGAGGACGACGCCGGGGCCTCGGGGCCCGTTCGGCAGCCCGTCGCGCCGCTGTTTCCGGCGGCGCCGGTTTCGCAGCCGGCGGACGGGATGCCGCCGCCGATCGCGACGGTCGCCGAGCTGGTGGCTGAGCTCGCCATCCGGCTCCCGCAACCGCTGGAAACGGTCAGCCTGGAACGGATCCTCGCCGCGGTGATCACGCTCGCACAATCCGACCGGGAGGAACTCGCCGCCGCCCTGGTTCCGCTCGCCGATTCGGCGCCGGCACCGTTCGACGCGCTGCTCGGGTCGCTGGTCTGGCCGGGCCGGTTCGCCGACCGGCCGGTGCCCGCCGCGGCACCGCCGGCCGCCATGGTGCCGGGCCGGATCCGCGAGGTGGCCCGGCAACTGGCCACCGTCGCCCCGCCCGCGCTGCTGGCCACGCCCGCGACGACGGACGGGCTGGTCAGCCCGGTACGGGTGCTGTTCCGGCTGATCGCCGCCGAGCGCGACGGCTGGCAGCCCGGTCCCTACGACCTGGCCCAGACCCTGCTGCGCCTGCCCGCCGCCGTGGACCCCACCGTGCAGCGGGCGGCCGACCGCCTGCACTCGCCGGCCGGCCTCCAGTTCGCGACCTGGTTGCGCGCCAGCGGCCTCCCACCAATCACAGCGACGGTCACCACCACGGCGGCCAACAACGACCATTCAGCAACTGCGGCCGGCCAGCCACAAACCCTGCCAACTGCCAACGGCCGGCAAGCCGCCAAGGCCGGCCACTCACAAACAGCGCCAGCAGCCGGCGTCCCATCGGCAACCGCGGCTGGTGAGGCACCGGCCGGCGTGAGTGTCGGCAGTGGGCGGCGGCTGGCGACCTTTGTAGCGCCGCAGGCGCCGACTCTGCCGCACGACGCGCAGCCGGAACCCACGCCGACCGGCGTGCCGCCGCGCCTGCACGATCCCGCGCCCTCGGCGACCGTGGACAGCATCATTCGCGACCTGCTGGCGCCGCCCGGCCTCGGCGGCGCGCCCACGCCGGAGATGCGGTGCTGGCCGGCGGTTCTTCCCCGCCATCGCGAGGTGATCGCCGCCCACTGCGTCCCGCATCTCGCGGACGCGCACGATGGACTGGATGCCGCCGAGACGCTGCTCGGCCTGGCCAAGGCCGCCGGCCCGTTCGGCCCGGCGATGGCACTTGCACTGGCCCATGGTCTGGTTTCCCCGGACGAGCGGCTGCGCAAGACCGCCGTCGAAGCGGTCCTGCATCTGGCCGCCGGCACCGGCCTCGATTCCGGGCTGCTCGGACGCGAGCTGCGCGCTCTGCTCACGGCCACAGCCACAGCCACAGCCACGGACGGAGCTGCCGCGAGCGGCACGACCGGAATCGTCGCGAGCGGCGGCATCAACGACGGGAACACCGTTTGGCGGGCTGCGGACAGCCTTCGGCAGATCGGCGTTGGGCGCGCCTGGCATGTCGTTTGGGCGGTGGCCTATGCCCTGGTGCCGGCGCTGCTGCGAGGGCGACCGGTGTCCGGCGGCGTGCCGGAGATGCTGGCCGTGGCGGCGGAGGCGGCGGAGGCCGTCGGGGCCCGCGCCGATCTGCCCGATGTGGTGGTGGCCGCCGCTGAGCCGGGCCGGTCGGAGTTGGCCGTCGAAGCTGGGCGGCTCGCCCGGATCATCCGCTGAAGCGCCTGCTGGGGCGGTCGGCGGTGGCCAGATACATTCCGTCCCGGATATGACGAGTGCGTTGACCGGCGGGGCATTCCTTTCCATTCTTGGCGGCATGGAAAGGAGGGCGGAAATGCCTGACACAACTCAGGTCGGCGACGAGAGCCGGCTTGCCGAGATGGATACTGATCTGCCCCAGCCGCCCGATCACGAGGACGAGGTCACCGAGTCCGGTCAGCCTGAGCCGGAGGAGGTGTCCGATGCGGTTCTCGATCAGTGACTATTCGATCAGCCCGAAGGGCAAGGGCTGGAAGAACGGGTGGCCGGAGGATCGGTCGCGGGACATGGTGCGGGTCAAGGCGGATCGGTCCGGCACCAAGGTCAACGTGCACAAGCGGATCGCGGCGCTGGTGGACATGCTGCTCGACGAGACCGAGCGGCGTGGGTACCGGCTCGACCCGAAGCGGTGCGGTGGGTACGTGAATCGGCCGATCAAGAACACCCAGAAGGCCAGCAACCATTCCTGGGGATTGGCCATCGACCTCAACTGGGACAAGAACCCGGAACGGTTCGACGGGGTTCTGCGCACCAATCTTTCGCCGTGGGTCGTGCCGTTGTGGAACCGTTTCGGGTTCGCGTGGGGCGGCAATTACAGCGGCAAGCACAAGGACCCGATGCACTTCGAGTTCATGGGTTCGCCGGACGACGCCGAGGACATGCTGTCCAAGGCCCGCCGCGACCTCGGCCACACCAAGCCGGGCACGCTGGAGAAGTACACGGTCAAGGCCGGCGACACGCTGTCCACGATCGCCCGGCGGCTGAACATCCCGGGTGGCTGGCAGGCGCTATACCAGCTCAACAAGGACGCCATCGGACCGGACCCGGACCTGATCCCGGTCGGCTTGGTGCTGCGGCTTCCGTGACCGCGGGCCGCAGCCCCCGGCGGACCGCAACCCGGTGAGCGCGACGCTCCGGCGCCGCGCTCACCGGCGAGCAAACGGGCGGAACTCCCCCAGCGAACCCGCCATCCGCGCAGCCGTAACAGTGAGCAAGGGCTTCTCCAGCATCCCGAGCGCGCTCATCTTCGCGGTCATCGGGTGCTCTCCCAGCCGTACGGCATAAGCACCGCGACCCACCCGGATGCCGGACAGATTCATCGGAAGGGCGCCGCGCAGCAGGCGTCCCGCCTGCGCGCCATGCGCCAGGAAGGACCACGACGGGACCTTGAGCCTGGTCCCGAAGGGCAGGCGCAGCCGCCCGTTACCGACCGTGGCGTGCATGACCTCGGCGCCCTCGTCGCGGACCGTCACCGACGTGCCGGTGCCGCCGAACGACAGATCGGCCTCCATCAGCCATTTCGGCAGCGCCCAGAAGTCCTGCCCGGCCTCCCGGGTGAACGCCCCGGTCACCGGCAACTCGACGATGTGCAGCCCGGGCCGGCCGCCGGGCCCGCGCACGAGCAGCGCGACGCCGACCTCGTCGTAGCTCTTCAGCGCCCATTCGGGGTAGTGGATGAACATCAGCAGGGTGATCGCCCGGCCGAAGAGCGTGATCGGCTTCAGCGGCACGTCCTTGAGGACCTGGCGCGCGCCGGCCGCGGGGGCGGTGAAGACCGCCGCGGTGATCCGGGCATCGGTGATCGTCACCGGCAGGGTGACCGTTTCGCCCTGAATGGACCAGGTTCCCGCACCGATGCGCTCCGCCATCGGGTGAACGTACCGCGCGACGACTACACCGGACAACGGGCAGGGTGGCCCCTTGACGCCGAGTGGGACAGCATCGATGTTGGCGGTTGGGATCGACGACGAGGTGGTCCATGACGACGGTCGGTGTGTTGCGGGAGACGGCGGGGCGCGAGCGGCGGGTGGCGCTCACCCCGGACGGGGTCGCCCGCCTGCGAAAACAGGAGATCTCGGCGCTTGTCGAGACGGGCGCGGGCGCCCGCGCCTGGTTCGAGGACATCGGTTATCACGGCGCCGGCGCCGTGGTGGGCGACCGCGACCGGGTGTACGCCGAGAGCGACGTCCTGCTGTGCCTGCATCCGCCGGACGACGTGGCCGCGTGCCGCCCGGGTCAGCTGCTGATCGGCCTGCTCAACCCCCTCGGAAACGTGGAGTTGATGCAGCAACTGGCCACCGCCGGGGTGACCGCGATCAGCCTCGACCTGCTCCCCCGCACGCTGAGCCGGGCCCAGGCGATGGACGCGCTGACCTCGCAGGCCAACGTGGCCGGCTACAAGGCCGCGCTGCTGGCGGCGGAGGCATACTCGGGCTTCTTCCCGATGCTGATGACCGCGGCCGGCACCACCCGGCCGGCCCAGGTCCTGGTGCTGGGGGCCGGCGTCGCCGGCCTGCAGGCGATCGCCACCGCCCGGCGGCTGGGCGCGCTGGTCACCGGCTACGACGTCCGCGAGGCGGCCCGCGCCGACATCGCGTCCACCGGCGCCACGGTTCTCGGCGGCCCGGGCCCGGCCAAGGACGGCGACGGCGGGTACGCCCGGGAGCTCACCGAGGACGAGCAGATCGCCCAGCAGTCGGCGCTCGACGAGGCGATCCCCCGGTTCGACGTGATCATCACGACGGCGCAGGTTCCGGGCGGGCCGGCACCCCGGCTGGTGTCCGAAAACGCCCTCTCCAAGATGCGGCCCGGCTCGGTCGTCATCGACCTCGCGTCGACCGTGGACGGCGGCAACGTCGAGGGATCAATTCCGGACACCCGGACGGTCACCGACGCCGGCGTCACGATCATCGGGGCGGCCGGGCTCGCCTCCACCGTGCCGGGGGCGGCTTCCACGGCGTACGCCCGGAATGCCCTTGCCCTTCTCACCCACCTGATGCCCCGCGGCGAGGTCGTCCTCGACCTCGACGACGAGATCCAGGCGGCCGTCGTGGTCACCCACGGTGGTCGCGTGGTCAACGCGCGGGTGCGCGACCGGAAGGAGATCCGCTCGTGAGTCCGCTGCTGCTGGCCGACCTCACCGTGTTCACCCTGGCCCTGCTGGTCGGCTTCGAGGTGATCAGCAAGGTGCCGGCCACCCTGCACACGCCGCTGATGTCCGGCGCGAACGCGATCCACGGAGTGGTGCTGGTGGGAGTGATGCTGCTGGCCGCCACCACCACCGACGTTTCCGGATATATCCTGCTTGCCGTGGCGGCCTTCTTTGCCGCGATGAACGTGACCGGCGGTTACGTGGTCACCGATCGGATGCTCGCGATGTTCCGGAGCCGTCGATGAACACCGCCATCCACCTGGTCTATCTCGCCTGCGCGGTGTCGTTCGTGATCGGCCTGCACCTGATGAACGCGCCCGCGACGGCTCGGCGGGGCAACCAGATCTCGGCGGCCGGCATGGCCGTCGCCATCTTCACCACCGTCGTCGTGCTGGTCCGCGACCACACCGTGACCACCGGAGCGGTGATCGCCCTGGTCCTCGGCGCGGCCGCCGGCGGACTGGCCGGCCTGATCGCCGCCCGGCGGGTGCAGATGACCGCGATGCCCCAGCTGGTGAGCCTGTTCAACGCGGTCGGTGGCGGCGCGGCGGCCCTGATCGCGCTCGGCGACCGGGTTGTCTCCAACCAGGCCGCGGTGACCGGCGTCCTCGACGTGGCGATCGGTGGGGTGACCTTCACCGGTTCGCTGGTGGCCGCGGGCAAGCTGGCCGGCCGCATCCCCGGCCGCCCGATCACGGTCCCGTTCGGCCGGCCGATCTCGGCGGCGCTCACGCTCGTGGCGGCGGCGCTCGGCGTGTGGTTCGTGGCCGGCGACGCGAACTCCTGGCTGCTCGGCGGCGTCACGGTCGCCGCCCTCGCCGTCGGTGTGCTGCTCACCCTGCCGATCGGCGGCGCCGACATGCCCGTCGTGATCTCCCTGCTCAACGCGTTCACCGGCACCGCCGTCGCGATGGCCGGCTTCGTCCTGGACAGCACCCCGCTGATCATCGCGGGCGGCCTGGTCGGCGCGGCCGGCGCGATCCTCACCAAGCTGATGGCCGACGCCATGAACCGCCCGATCATCGCGATCATGGCGGGTGGTTACGGCACCGGCGACGCCGTCGCGGTCACCGGTGGTTCCGGTTCCGCGGCGGTACGGGAGATCACCGCCGATGACGCGGCCATCCAACTGGCGTACGCCGGAAAGGTGGTGATCGTCCCCGGTTACGGCCTGGCCGCCGCCCAGGCCCAGCACGAGGCGGTCGCCCTGGCCGAGGCGCTGACCGAGCGCGGCGTCGAGGTCACCTACGCCATCCACCCGGTCGCCGGCCGGATGCCCGGGCACATGAACGTGCTGCTGGCCGAGGCGAACGCCCCCTACCAGCAGCTCAAGGACCTGGAGGAGAGCAACCCCGAGTTCGCCCGCACCGACGTGGCCCTGATCATCGGCGCCAACGACGTCACCAACCCGGCCGCCCGCCGCCCCGGCAACCCGGTCTCCGGCATGCCGATCCTCGACGTCGACAAGGCGCGCAGCGTGATCGTGCTGAAGCGGTCGCTCGGGCACGGTTACGCCGGCATCGACAACGAGCTGTACGCGGATCCGCGCACAGCGATGCTGTTCGCGGACGCCAAAGCCGGCCTGGCCGCCCTGCTGAGCGGCCTGCACGCGTACGCCTCCTGACCCCCGACTCAACCCTCGACTCATC
This sequence comes from Paractinoplanes tereljensis, assembly GCF_016862435.1. Taxonomy (GTDB): domain Bacteria; phylum Actinomycetota; class Actinomycetes; order Mycobacteriales; family Micromonosporaceae; genus Actinoplanes; species Actinoplanes tereljensis. The sequence continues at coordinate 298,276 of NZ_BOMY01000033.1, read as the reverse complement.
GATTTCAGTCACTTGACACCTAGTGATCAACTTGGAACGCTCGGTGCTGAGAACGCTAACGGGGCTGGAATCGTGGGAGAGCCGACACCGTGCAGAGTCCGCGCATCACGAGTCTCCTGTCCACTTTGTCCGCCGAGGCCCTGGCGGATTTCTGGGCCGGAACGACCACGCCGCTGATCGAGCCGGCCCCCGGCGGCGACGTCCTGGTCACGTTCCTGTGGCAGGGCGAGGCCACCAGCACCCGGGCGTACTGGGGTTACGAGATCCCCCTGGCCCGGGTGCCGGGCACCGACCTGTGGCACGGTTCCCGGACGATGTCCCCGCGGGTTCGCACGATCTACTGCCTGACCCACGACGGCGCCGAGACCTCACCACCGGACGAGTCCGGCACCGGCCCGTCCCACGTCGACCTGGCCAACCCGCTCCGGCTCTACTTCCCGGCCGACCCCGCCGACCCCGACGACCGGGACGGCTGGCTGTCCGTTCTCGAACTCCCCGACGCCCCGCCCGAGCCGTGGACCGCCCCGCGCGCCGGGGTTCCGGCCGGCGAGCTGACCGACGTGGTCCTGCCCGGCGCCGCACTTGGCGGCCCCCGCCCGGTCACCGTCTACCGCCCGGCCGGCACCCCCGCCGAGGGCCTGCCGGTCCTTGTCGTCTTCGACGGTTACCTGGCCCAGCACGTGCTGCGCATCCCGACGATCCTCGACAACCTGATCGCCGAGGGCCGCATCCCGCCGACGGTGGCGCTGTTCGTGGGCAGCTTCGAGAAAACCCGCTCGGACGACCTCTCACCGACCCGCCCGATCCACGAGTTCGTCGAGCACGAGCTGGTGCCGTGGGCGCGCACCCAGCTGGGCGCCGGCCACGAGCGCCGGGCCAACGTGATCGCCGGGGTGTCCCGGGGCGGCCTGGCCGCCGCCTACGTCGGGTTGTGCGCGCACGAGATGTTCGGCGCGGTGATCGCCCAGTCCGGGAGCTTCTGGTGGCCGGAACCGGCACACGGCGAACCGGGCTGGCTGACCCGCCAGATCACCCGCTATCCCCGAGCCGACGTGCGCTTCTACCTGGACGTAGGAACGTGGGAGACGACCGCCGGCCCGGGCGGCGCCCCCGACCAGGTGACCGTCGTCCGGCAGATGCGCGACGCGCTGCGCGGCCACGGTTACCCGGTGGACTACACCGAATACGAGGGCGGCCACGACTACGTGAACTGGCGGCGCACCTTCGCCGATGGACTTCTGGCGCTGCATCGCTAGAGTGCCCGACGATGATCGAGACGCTTGAGTTGACGAAGGCGTACGGCAAGACCCGCGCGGTCGACGGCCTGTCCTTCACCGCGCAGACCGGCCGGGTCACCGGCTTCCTCGGCCTCAACGGTTCCGGCAAGACCACCACGCTGCGGATGCTGCTGGGTCTGACCCGGCCGACCTCCGGCGTGGCCCTGATCGACGGCAAGCCGTACACCGAGTTGAAGCAGCCGCTACGCCAGATCGGCGCCGTACTGGAACAGGGCATCACCCACCCCGGCCAGAGCGGCCGAGCCCACCTGCTCGGCCAGGCGATGCTGGCCGGCGCGAGCCGCACCCGCGTCGGCGAACTGCTGGACCAGGTAGGCCTGACCGACGCCGGAAGCCTGCGCACCGGCGACTACTCGCTGGGCATGCGCCAGCGCCTGGCGGTAGCGACCGCCCTGCTCGGCGAACCACCGGTGCTGATCCTCGACGAGCCGGCCAACGGCCTCGACCCCGAGGGCATAGCGTGGCTGCGCGGCCTGCTGCGCGAACACGCGGCGGCCGGCGGCACCGTGCTCATCTCCAGCCACCTGCTCGCCGAACTGGCCCAGCTGATCGACGACGTAGTGATCATCGCCGGCGGAAAGTTGCGCCACGCCGGCCCGCTGCAGGACCTCTACGGCTCAGCGAGCGGCCGGCTGCGGGTGCGCGGCGCCGACCCCGTGCGCCTGTGGCGAGCCTTCGAGGAGGCCGGCGCCAAGGTGACCACCGACGAGGAGATCCTCGAGGTGGACGGCCTGTCCCCCGAGGACGCCGGCGAGATCGCCTTCGCCGAGGGCGTCCCCCTCTACGAGCTGAGCACCGACACCCCGAACCTGGAACAGATCTTCCTGACCCTGGCGGCCACCTGATGCAAACCTTGATCCGCAGCGAGCTGTACCGCATGGCCACGATCCGCTCAAGCTGGGTTTCATTGGCGCTATACGGCGCGGTAGCGGCGTCCTTCGGCATTCTGGAGCCCACGTTCTGGGCCCTGTTCGCCGGCCTGGGAGCCTTCGGCATTGCCGCCCTGACGGTGGCCCAGCATTACCAGCACCGCACGGTGGCCCTGCTCTATCTGGCCCGCCCAAACCGCCTGGCTGTGCTGTTTGCCCAGGTCCTGACCACAGTCCTGGTAGCCGAGGTATTCGCCTTCCTGACCGGCCTCCCGGTCCTGTTGAAAGGCGAACACCAGCCTTTCAACGACACCCTGACCGTCGTACCCGTAATGGCCATCTTCGGCGCGGCCATGGCCGCAATAGTCCGCCGAGCCTCCTGGCTGTTGTTCGGCTTCGCCGTCTGGTTCGTCATTGTCGAGGGCATAATCGGCAAAATGGAATGGCAGTTGCCGATTTCCGCCTATTTGGACGCAGCCTCAGGCGACGCTTTCAGCCTGGAGATTTTCGCAGTCTGGGCGGTAGCCGCCCTAGGCACAGCAGTCCTAACCCTAAACCGAGACCTGAGCGGCGATTAGCGGTTTCCTAACGCTTTCCTTCAAATACGCGCACCGAAAAGTCCCGTGCCGCTCAGTCCCGCCAGGCGACACTCACCCTCCGCGCGCCCGCCCCGGGCGGGCCCGACCCCAACGCTTTCCCCCTGCCGCGCCGCACCCTTTCTCACTCGCCGCCCGCCCGCCGCCCGCCGCCCGCCGCGGCCCGCCGCCGCTCGGCCGCCGGCCGCCGCTCGGCCGCCCGGCCGCCTCCGAGTCGCGGTCAGCGCGGTCAGCACGGTCAGCACGGTCAGCACGGTCAGCACGGTCAGCACGGTCAGCACGGTCAGCACGGTCAGCGCGGTCAGCGCGGTCAGCGCGCCTCCCTGCCGCGACTCCCGCCGAGCCTCTGCCACCGCCGGGCACTGGGAGCACCAACGATCTGCCGACGGAGACGCACATGCACGCGCCGAACGGCCTGCGCCTTTATGTCGAGATCTTGGTAACTTGCATCAATAAACGGGAGCCTAAGTCGCCAAGATCTGGCCTTCTCGGCCCGTCGGGCCATTAACAAAGCACGCATATCGCTGCTTTTCGGCACGCAATTCCACAATGTGGCGGTCAGATTCAGGTGGTGGGATCGAAACCGCGATGCGGGACGCCAGTCCATCCTCCGGGAGGCTCTGGCAGCAATACGGGAGGCCGACGCGCAGACAACGAAGCTAAGCGTCGCGGAGACGCGCTTTCTGCACCTTACCCATCGCATTACGCGGCAGCTCGGCGACCATCCGGACCGCGCGGGGCCGTTTGTGCGCAGCGAGCCGCGAGGCGACGAACGCGATCAGGTCAGCCTCGGCGACCGGGTCAGCCACCACGAACGCGGTGATGCGTTCCCCAAGGTCAGAGTCGGGCAGGCCGATCACCGCAGCCTCCCGAACGGCCGGGTGCAACAACAGGGCGTCCTCGACCTCGCCGGCGCCGACCCGATAGCCGCCGGTCTTGATCAGATCGGTCGAGGCCCGCCCGACAATCCGGTGCCAGCCATCGGCGCCGATGGTGGCCACATCCCCGGTGGTGTACCAGCCGTCAACCAGAGGCGCCGGCACGATCAATCCGCCAGGCAAAGACCCGCCAGGCAGCATGCCGTCCCTCGACGAGCCCGGCGCAACCGAACCGCCAGGCAATGAGCCGCCAGGCAGCAAGCCGCCAGGCAGCAAGCCGCCCCTCGACGAGCCCGGCGCAACCGAGCCGCCGGGCAATGAGCCGTCGCTTGACGAGGCCGGCGCAACCGAGCCGCCGGGCAATGAGCCGCCAGGCAGCAAGCCGTCGGTCGACGGCGCCGGCGCGACCGAGCCGCCGGGCCGGGAGCCGTCAGTCCGGGTGGGCGCAGGGCCGCGCAGGTAACCGTCGAACATGGTGGCGCCGCGGATCTGCAGTTGCCCGATGGTGCTGCCGTCGGCGGGAATCGGGGCACCCTTCTCGTCGACCAGCCGGGATTCGATGCCGGTCAGCGGCAGGCCCACCTGCCCGGGGCGGCGTTCGCCGGCGGCCCGGGCGCTGACGGTGATCAGGGTTTCCGTCATGCCATACCGCTCAACCGGCGCCTGCCCGGTCAGCGCGAGCAGGTCGTGGAAGACCGGGCTGGGCAGCGGCGCGCTGCCGGAGACCAGCAGCCGGGCCGGGGCCAGCGCCCGGGCCGCCGCCGGCTGCGCCGCGACCCGGGACCAGACGGTGGGCACGCCGAAATAGATGGTTCCGCTGCTTTGGGCGTACGCCTCGGGAGCAGGCCGCCCCGTGTGCGTGAGCCGGCCGCCGATCCGCAGCGGTCCGAGGGCACCGAGGACCAGCCCGTGCACGTGATAAAGCGGCAACCCGTGTACCAGGCGGTCGGCGGCCGTCCAGTCCCAGGCCTCGGCGAGCGCGTCCAGGTCGGCGGCGATCGCGGCCCGCGAGATGACCACGCCTTTCGGCTTGCCGGTGGTGCCGCTGGTGTAAAGGACCAGCCCAGCCTGAGACGGAGGCGGTGCGGCGGGAATCGTGGTCTCCCGGTCTGACCGGCTGATCGGGATCGCCCCGGCGCCCGCCGAATCGGAGAGCAGCAGCGCGGCACCTGAGTCGGTGAGGATGTGCTGCCGTTCAAGGGTGCCCGCGTCCGGCGGGATAGGAACGATCGGCACCCCGGCGAGCAGCGCCCCGGCAACGGCCGCGATCGTCGACGCGTCCGGCACGGCGTCGATCGCCACGATCGGCGCCCCAGCGATGTCCCGGGCAATGGACGCGGCCCAGCCGAGCAGGTCGTGCCGCGAGTACCGGCCGGACGGCGTGACCAGGGCGTCGCCGAGATCGGCGGAATCGAGCAAGGCGGTCAGCAGCATCCCCGCATCCTGGCACGCGCAGATCGAGGCTCAGCTCAGCCCACCCGCTCACACGCGCCGCGAAATTCAAGCCACCCCCCATCCGCTCGCACAGACCGCGCAGCTCAGGCCACCCCCATCCACTCGCACAGGCCGCGCAATTCACGCCACCCGCATCCGTTCGCACAGGCCGCGCAGTTCGGAGCCGCCTGCCTGCCGCTGCGCGCGTTCGAGCAGGGAACGTGTGGTCTCCTGGACGACTGCGGAGGTGTGCACGTGCTGGGGTGCGATGCGTTCCGCGGTGAGCAGGAAGCGAATCGCCTCCCGGTCCTTGCGCAACCGGGCCAGCGCGCGCCCGGTGTCGGCGTAGTAGAAGACCTGCCGGAAGCCGGCCGGGATGGCGGCCAGGTCGGTCCCGCGGGCGGTTTCGGCGGCCCGGCCGGGGTCGTCGCCGTCGACCTCGATGCCGATCCGCCAGATGCCGACGTTGGTGGGTCCGAAGTACAGGCCCAGAGTCGTGGTCTCGCCGGTGCGCGCGGCGAGGTCGGTGGCCTCGGCCGTCCAGGCTCGACTGTCGTCGGAGCTGCGGCTCGAATGCGCGCAGAGCAACTGCAGCGAGCCGAGGACCTCGTCACCGCCGGAGTGTCCACGCAACTCGTCGATCGCCCGAGACGCCAGGGCGACCGCGCGGTCGAAGGAACCGCAGCAGTTGGCAGCTCCGGCGCGCGCGTACTCGGCGTACCCCCGGAGGATCGGATCGTCGGCGGCGGAGGCCGCGTCCCGGCAGCGTTCGGCCCCCAGCCAGGCGTCGGCCGGATGGCCGAGGTTGCGCAGCAACGAGGACGCGATGAAGGTGGCGCTGACCAGCATCCGCAGCGCCGCCTGCCGGTCGGGGCCGGCTGCCGCCGCCGCGTGCAGGCCGCGCAGCAGGTCGGCGGACAGTCGCGCCGCGCCCGCGTAGTCGCAGGCCTGCCGCAGCTCGTCGGCCAGCGCGAGGGTGCGGGCCAGCTCGGCGATCGGTGGCGCGGCGACCGACGGCGGCTCAGCCGGGTCTATGTCGATCAGGGCCTGCCGGATGCCGTGCACCGCGGCGTGCGCGGCCAGGGCGGCCCGGTCGGCGGCCGGCACCAGGGTCCCGGCCAGTTCGGCCGGGGAGCATTCGAGGGCGGCCGCGATGTCGGCCAGCATGAACCGGTTGTCCGCCGCCTGCCGCCCGCGTTCGATCCGGCTCCAGGTGGCGTGCGAGATGCCGGCCCGGCTGGCCGCGTGCCGAATACTCCAGCCACGGAGCATCCGGCGGGTCTGGATGCGTTCACCGATCGTCGGGTCGGCAGTGGGTCGTGGGGTCATGTCCGGACCGTATCCGCGGCGCCGGGACTCAGTGGTCCTTGCCTGTACCGGCGGCGATCCCGTCCAACTCGTCGAGGGCGTCGGCGGGCAGCTTCAGATCGGCGGCGGCGATGTTGGCGCGCAGGTGGGCGATCTTCGAGGTGCCGGGGATGAGCAGGATGTTGGGCGAGGCCTGCAGCAGCCAGGCGAGCGCCACCGCGTTCGGCGTCGTGTCCAGCCGCGCGGCGACCGCGTCGAGCGTGCCGGACTGCAGCGGGTTGAAGCCACCCAGCGGCCAGAACGGAACGTACGTGATGTCCTGCTCGCGGAGCGACTCGATCAGCGTCTCGTCGCCGCGGTGCGCCACGTTGTACCAGTTCTGCACGGTGACGACCGGCGCGATCGCGCGTGCCTCGGCCACCTGTCCGGCGTCGACGACGCTGAGCCCGAGGTGCCGGATCAGGCCCTGCTCCCGCAGCTCGGCAAGGGCACCGAACTTGTCGGCGATCGACCCGGGCACCGGCGTGTGCCCGTCGCTGCCGCCACCGACCCGCAGGTTGACCACATCGAGGGTGTCGACGCCGAGATTGCGCAGGTTGTCGTGCACTTGCGCGACCAACTGCTCCGGTTCGCGGGCGTGCAGCCAGGCACCCTGCTCGTCCCGGACCGCGCCGACCTTCGTGACAATCAAGAGATCTTCGGCGTACGGATAAAGAGCCTCCCGGATCAGCTGGTTGGTGATGTGCGGCCCGTAGAAGTCGGCCGTGTCGATGTGGTTGACACCCAGCTCGACGGCCGTGCGCAGCACGGCGATCGCCTCGGCCCGGTCCTTCGGCGGCCCGAACACCCCCGGCCCTGCCAGTTGCATCGCGCCGTAGCCCATCCGGTTCACCGTGCTCATGTTCTTCTCGGTCATGCATCAAGCTTGGTGCGGCCGCCCAGATTTAGGCAGTAGAGCGTCGATCCTGGGGGCGGCAGGACCAGGATCGCCACCGGTGCCGATCCTGGGAGCGACAGGGCCAGGATCGCCGCTCGGCGCCGGGCTAGCGTGGCAGTCATGAGCGACAACCCGATCGGCGAGTTCCTCCGGGCCAGGAGGGCCCTGGTGCGACCCGAGGAGGCCGGGGTCCGGGTCACCGGGGTGCGCCGGGTCGCCGGCCTGCGCCGCGAGGAGGTGGCCATGCTCGCCGGCATCAGCGGCGACTATTACCTGCGCCTCGAGCAGGGCCGCGACCGCAACCCGTCGCTGCCGGTCCTCGAGTCGGTGGCCCGGGTGCTGCAGCTCGACGAGGCCGCCACCGACTACCTGATCGGCCTGGCCGCCCCGAAGCCCCGCCGGGCCCGCCGCCCCCGCCGGGAAAGTGTGCCCACCGGCATCCGGCAGCTCCTCGACGTGATCGGCCTGCCGGCGTTCGTCGAGGGCCGCTACTTCGACGTGCTCGCCGCCAACACCCTGGCCACCGCCCTGTCGCCCAACGTGCAGCCCGGCCGCAACCGGATGCTCGCGGTCTTCCTCGACCCGCAGGAACGCGCCCTCTACCCCGACTGGGACGCCGACACCGCCGTGCTTGTCGCCGGCTTCCGCGAGTCGGTGGGGACCGACACCGACGACCCCCGCTTCGTCCAGCTGGTCGGCGAGCTCTCGCTGGCCAGCGAGCAGTTCCGGCAGCTGTGGGCACGGCACGACGTGCAGCACCGGGTGGGCCGGCCGACCCGCCTCGATCACCCTCAGGTCGGCGAGCTCACCCTGCGCCGGGAAAAGCTGGCCGTCGGCGGCACGGCCGGTCAGACGCTGGTGGTCTACCACGCCGAACCGGGCACCAGCAGCGCCGAGAAACTCACTCTGCTGGCCGCCGCGGCGCCTCTAAAGCGGGTGTCCGCGGAGCCGATGAATACGGCGTAGTCATAGTCAGACCACCGGCTCCCCCCATCCCCGGGCCGGCGGCCGGAACGGAGAACCGTGGAGCACGTCGTCATCACCCCCGGAAACACGGCGTGACCTGGCTCTGGGCCGGCGTCGCGGTGGTGCTGGCCGTTGCCGCGTACCTCATCGGTGCCCGCCGCCAGCGCGGCCGCGACCTGCGAGCCTTCCAGGCCGAGATCGCCGCCCTTGCTCCGGTCGGCACGCTCACCCTCGACAACCTGCACGAACAGCTCAGCGGCCTGGGCGGGCTGCTGCACGAACGGCAGGCCGAGGTCGAGCAGATGCGTGCCGACCGCGAGGAGCAGATCCGCACGGCCGAGCAGGAGCAGCGCCAGGTCAACGGCCGGCTGCGCCGCCGCGCCAAGGAGGCTATCGACGACACCGGCGCCGTGATCGGCGAGCGTCTGCGTGACGTCGTCGAGCAGGTCGGCGCGGCCCGCCAGGCCGCCAACGCCACCCACGAGCGGGTGTCGGTGACCAGCGCCGCCGCGGCCACCATGGTGCGCCGGGCCCGCAGCGCCGACGAGGCCGCGACCGCCCTCAACGAGAGCCTGCACCAGGTCGCCGGCATCGCCAGCGTGATCAGCGAGATAGCCTCGCAGACCCGGATGCTCGCCCTGAACGCCACCATCGAGGCCGCCCGGGCCGGTGCGGCCGGCAAGGGCTTCGCCGTGGTCGCCGGCGAGGTGAAGAACCTGGCCAACACCACCGCCGACTCCACCGACAAGATCGCCGCGACGATCGCCACGCTGGAGTCCGACGTGGCCCAGATGGGCGGCACCCTGGCCGCGATCGTCCAGGACGTCGGCGAGATCGAGCAGGCGATGGGCCTGCTCGACGGCATCGCCGACGACCAGCACCAGATCGTCGAACGCCTGAACACCACGGTCGACGCCACCATGCACCAGATCCAGGACCTCTCCGAGGTGGCCGAACGCCTGGAACGCCGCCGCGCCGACCGCCTTTCCGCCAGCGGCGAGGTGCGCCTGCGGGTGCCGTCCCGCGCGGAGCCGGTAGTGGGCCGCCTGACCGACGTGAGCACCGGCGGCCTCGGCTGCACGGTCCCGGCCCGCACCCCCATCTCGGTGGGCGACGCGATCGGGGTAACGACGGAGCTCAACGGCGTCCCGGTGACCATGTCGGTCCGGGTGGTCCGCCGCCGCGAGGTGGGCGAGGAGATCGAGCTGGGCATGGAAGCAACAGAGGTAGGCCCCGACGTCCAGCGCCAGATCGAGATCTACATCAACCGAACCTTCGAAAACGCATAGCCAGACCCTGCGCCAAGGCACGCATGAACCCAGGTCAGCGCCGGCACGCCTGGCCGTCGGCTCACCGCCGACGCACACATAGCTCCCGGCCAAGCGCCGAGAGGCGCGGAGCCCTCGGCTCAGCATCGCCGCACGCGGAGCCGCTCGGCACAGCATCGCCGCACGCGGAGCCGCTCGGCACAGCGCTGCGGCACGCGGAGCCGCTCGGCTCAGCGCTGCGGCACGCGGAGCCGCTCGGCTCCGCGCCGCCGCATGCGGTGCTCACTAGGCGCCGAGGCAGACGAAGCCGGTGCCGGCGGCCGCGTCGGCCAGCGCCTCCGCAGGCGCGCGGCCGGCCGCCAGGGCCTGGTGAAAGCCGATCATGGCGTCGGTGGCCGCCTCGTCCGCCACCCGCCCGACGCTCGCCACGACGGTGGCGGTCCCGGCGGCGAGCAGCGCCGACGCCATCCCGCACGTCTCGTCACCCGGGCGCACCTCGGTCAGCCCGAGTTCGCAGCTGGCCAGCACGACGAGCCCCGGCGCCCGCCGCAGCCGAGCCAGGTCGTAGCCGAGCAGCGGCCCACCGGCCAGGTCGAGCGCCGAGAACAGTGGATTCTCCACCTCGTGCCGCCCATGCGCGGCAAGGTGCGCGAGCCCCGCCCCGTCCAGCGCGGCGAGCACCGCCGCCGGCGTGGCCGCGTCCCCGGCCAGCGTCTCCGCCCCCGCCCGAATCCCAGCGATCGCGGCGATCTCCTCCGCCCCACGCGAGATCTCCGGCCCCGCCACCAGAACGGTCCGCCCCGCCCGCCTTTCCGCAGCCCGCTTCTCCTCGTCGGCGGTCCGATCCCCAAGCTCCGCCACCCGCTCCGTCCTGCCTGCGATCCGATCCAGCGGCTCCGCCAACCGCTCCGTCCTGCCCGCGATCCGATCCAGCGGCTCCGCCATCCCCACCCGATAGCCAGCCGCCCGCCCCAACGCCTCCGCCATCCGACTCTCCCCGCCGGCGGCCTGGTCCCGCGCCCTGGGCGGCTGTGCCAGCTTGGCGGCCGAGCGGTCTCGGGCCGCGAGCCAGGCCGTGGCCGAGGGCGCCACCGTCACCGCTCTCCCCCGGCACGCCGGGAGCATCGCCCACGGCGCCGTCATCAGCAGCCCCGTAGGCACCACCACGAGCGCCCGGTCCCCGATCAGCCCGAGCAGCGGATCCAGCAGCGCCGCCTGCATCGCGGCGGCGTCACGCCGGGTGGCGGCGGCGACGGCCGCGGCGAGCCGCGCCGGCATCGCCCGCCCGGCCCCTGTGTCAAGGTCGGCCCGAAGCCGAACAACGGCTTCCTCGGCGGCCGCCATCGACCCCAGGCTGATCAGGGCAACAGCTGAGCGGTCAACCACCAGCGCGTGCAGGGTCGCACCCCCACCGATGTACGACACCAGCACCGTCTCGCCCAAAACACCCCGCACCGCCGCAAGCGAGGCAACGGTCGTCCCGCCCTCGGCTCCCCGCACCGACCAGGCGCTCTCCCGGATCCGCCGCTGAAGCCCGTCGGCCCGCCCGCGCAGCCCGACCACCGGTTGCCCCGCGATCTCGGCGGCCCGGATCGCCTGCCGGGTCTGCCGCAGGTCCTCCAGCGCGGACGCGACTTCCGGGTCGTCCGGCGGCCGAACCGGCGGAAGCCGCAGCGCCTGCGCCCGCACCCGCTCCGACCACCGGAAGACCACCCCCGGCCGCCCGTCCCGCACAGCCCCCGCGAGCCCGGCCCGCGCGAGGTCCCGCCCATGAACCGAGGCCCCGGTCTGCAGATCGAGCGACCCGAACCGCCCCCGATACCGGTGCAGCGTCGCCATCCCGGCCGCGAGTTCCCGCGAGGCCGCCCCCGGCCGCCCGGCCGCCGCCTCCACTTCGGCTCGGGCCAGCCGCCACAGCAGCCGGGTGTCGAGCCGGTCAAGCCGCCCCGGCACCCCGGCCCCCGCCACCATCCGCCCCGCTGCCCGCGGCCTCTCCGCCACCGTCGCCCGAGCCGCCACCAGCATCGCAACAAGCGCGTCCTCAGCCAGCCCAAGCCGCAGAAGCTTCCACGAAAGCCGCCGAGCCCGCCCCGCAACCTCCCGCGCGCCAACCCCCGACCCCGCAACGCCCATCCCGACAACCTGCCGCCCGGCCGTCTCCGACCCGACAACATCCGGCCCGACAACCTGCCGCCCGGCGGCCTCAGGCCCGGCCGTCGCCAGCCCGGCAACGTCCGGTCCGGCAACGTCCGGTCCGGCAACGTCCGGTCCGGCAACCTGCCGCCCGGCCGTCTCACGCCCGGCCGTCGCCAGCCCGACAACATCCATCCCCGCAACGTCCGGCCCCGCAACCTGCCGCCCGGCAACGCCCGGCCCGGCAACGCCCGGCCCGGCAACATCCGGCCCGGCAACATCCGGCCCGGCAATCTGCCGCCCGGCGGCCTCACGCCCGGCCGTCGCCAGCCCGGCAACGCCCGGCCCGGCAACCTGCCGGTCGGCAGATTTCGGCCCGGCGGGCTGCCGTCCATCGGCTTCGGGCGGAGTACCTCCCGGGGGCCGTGCGAACGGCCCTCGGCGGGGCTTTGGTGCCGCCGGTCCATTCACACTGGTCAGCGTAAAGTCTAAAGGTGAGGTTGACGTTGAGGCTCCGGAGACCCCTTGTTTGAGGTCGACCACCAAGCCGCCTGCAGTGGCTCTGAGCTGGGGGTTCTTGGGATTTGAGGGTCTAGCTGCGGTTGAGGTTGAGGCTGCTGGGCGGAGGGTGGCCAGGCTTGCTCGCAACGAGAGCAGGTCGGCCAAGGCTGCTCGGCGGCGGTTGCCTCGGCGGGTGAAATCGGCTCGGGCCTGGGCCGCCCAATCGGCGGCGGCGGACGGGTGGCCGGCCAGCAGGGCCGCCTCGGCTCGGGCCTGCAAGGCGTCTGCTCGGGTGTGGTCCTGGCCGTTTGCGGTGGCCTGGTCTACCGCCGTCGCCAGCTCGCGGTCGGCCTCGCCGAACAGTCCGGCCGCGATCAGCGCACGCGCCGTCTCCACCGCCAGGTTGGAGAGACGCGCCGGGAGCAGGTGCTCGTAGTCGGGGCGGACCGCGGCGAAGGTGCCCAACGCTGCCGGCAGGTCGCCTGCCACCACCTCCAGGTAGCCCAGGTTCATCCGGACCATCGCGGTTACCGCGGTGAAGTCGTGTCGCAGGGAGATCCGGGCGGCTCGGTTCAGGTCCTCCCGGGCCGCGCCCACCCGGCCGCCGTCCAGGTGCAGTAACGCTCGGTTGTTCAGGGCCTTCACCAGGTCGATCGGCTCGGCCAGGCCGGTGATCGCTAGGGTGAACTGCGGCAGGGCCAGGTCGTTGCGGCCGTTGCGGCGCAGCAGTACCGCCCGCTGGGCGTGCAGCAACGCCTGGCCGGCCGGGGGCAGTAGGCGTTCGGCCTCATCGAGAAGGCGTAGGCCCAGGTCTACCCGGCCGCGCTCGGCCTCGGCCCAGGCGAGGCTGATCAGCAGGCGGCCGCGTACCTCCGCCTCACAACCATCGGCCAGCCGGACGGCCGCACGCAGCTTGCGCACCGCCAGCGCCGGGCGCCCTTCCAGGTTGGCCGCGTGGCCGGCGGCGAACAATCGCTCGGCTCGGGCGGGCAGGCCGGGCGGCACGGTCAGAGAAGGAGCGATGGCGTCACCACCCTTGGCGTGCCGTGGATGACCAGCTGGGCCAGACCGTGCGGGACCTCGTCGAGTACGAAGCGGCCGGTCTCGTCGGCGGTTACCGTGCGCGGCGGGGCGGGGGACGGCAGGCGTAGTTCGACGGAGAGGGCGGCGCCGGGTGCCAGCCAGCCGTCCAGTCGGACCAGGCCGTCGGGGCGTTCCAGGACGGTGATCATCACGGTTCGGCTGGCCGCGTCGAAGGTGATGGTGCGGGCCTGTTCGCCGGCTCGGGCGGCGGGGGCCACCTCCTCGGCCAGCCGGGCCACCTCGTCCTCGAGGTCGGTGAGGGCCAGCGCGAACAGCACACGCTCGTCCAGGTCGGCCGGCGGCGGGTCGTAGCGCCCGATCCGGCGAAGGATGTCCCGGTCGAGGTCGTCCAGCGGATCGGTCATGGCGTCCCCCGAGCCGGAAGGACAACGCGGGCGGTCATGACGTCCCCCGAGCCGGAAGGACAACGCGGGCGGTCATGACGTCGCCCAGGCGGGGTCGGCGGTCAGGGCCGCTCGGAGTTTGGCCAGGCAGCGGGAGCGGGTGGGGCCGATGCTGCCGTGTGGCATGCCGAACGCTTCGGCTATCACCGTGTAGTCGGGGCGGTCCACCTGGGCCACTATGCGCAGCAGGTCTCGGCAGCGCTGGGACAGGTGCTCGAAGTGGCGCCACAGGACCCGGTCTCGTTCGTCGGCCATCAGGCGTTCGTCCGGTGGTGGGTCGGGGTCGGGGACGGTCTGCACGGCGGTGCCGCCGTCGGGGAGGTCGCGGCGGGAGCGCTGCTGGCGGTGCCAGGCCTCGCGGCGGGTGGTGGTGATCAGCCAGGCGGTTACGGCGCGTGGAGTGCGGATCTCGTGCAGCCGGCGCATCAGCTCGAGCCAGGACGTCTGCACCACGTCGGCGGCGTCCTCGGTGGCCAGGCCCTGGCCTCGGGCTACCCGCCACAGCACCGGATCGAGCGCCCGGACGAGCTCGCGCAGTGCCTCCCGGTCACCGTCGCGAGCCCGTTCGAGCAGGGTGCCCAGCTGGGCGTCAGACCACATGCGGCCGGGCCAGGTCGCCCGCGTACGCGGCTGCGGAGAACGACGTGCCGCTCCACCGCGCCCATCGGTCCTGCGGCATCGTGCTGAGCACCTCGACGCCGTCCCGGTAGCGGTCGACCCAGTCGCCGTAGTTGCTGAACGTGGCGTGGTAGCGGGCGAAGCCGGCGCCGACCGCGGTGACCATGGGAAACGCCGCCGGGAAGATCTTCTCGTCGGTGTGGTCGTTGCCGGCCGAGGCGACCAGCGCGACCCCGCGGTCGGCCAGCAGCTGCAGCGGCTCCGCCATGTCGATGAGCGCTTGTTCGTCGCTGTGGTCCCCCGGTTCGCGGCCGAACGCCATGCAGACCACGTCGAGCGGGTTACCGGCGTCGACATACCGGACCAGCCAGTGCAGGGCGCTGGTGACGAACGACTCGCGGACCTTGCCGTCCTCGCTCATCACCTTGACCGACAGGATGCGGGCGCTGGGCGCGGCGGCCCGGACGATCCCGGCGATGAAGGTGGCGTGCCCGGCCTCCCCGGTGTCGCCGTGCGGGATATCCCGGCCATGAGGAATGTCCCGACCGTGCGGAATGTCCACGGCGTGGGGAATGTCCCGGCCGTGCCGCTGGGCGATCGACCCGAGCTCGTCGAGCGGCGATTCCCAGTCCGCCGCAAGGAGGAACGGGTCATCTGACGAGGAAGGGAACCAGGAATGAGGCTGGACCCCGCTGTCGAGCAACGCCACCACCGGGCGCCGCAGATTGGCCGGCAGCGGCTCCCAGGGCAGCGCCTCGTGCGCGGCGGCAGCGGCCGAGGCCGGCTCGAAGCTGTGCGGGATGTCCCGGCCGGCCAGGTTGAGGAAGCGGGTGCCGGCCAGCGCCACCGGATCGCGGCGTACCTCGAGGTCGACGCCGGCCGCTTCGAGGGTGCTCACCACCAGGTCGGCGGTTACGCCGTCGTCGACCACCGGCACGATCATGCGAGGGCCGGCGGCCCGGCTCGGCGCGCCGAGCGGACGGCCCAGGCCGGCCTTCTCGAGTATGTCGTTGAGCCGCTCGACCTCAGAGGGGTCAGCCGTGCCGAGCGTCAGGGTGTCTTCACTGTAAAAATTGGTGCGCATGGTCCGCCTCCAGGCGTGGGCGTTTGCGTCGGTCACCGTTGAGGTGGCCGAGCGAGGGCGCGCAGATACCCATCGTGTCGAGACTGGAGTTAGAACACCTTCACCCGAACGGTCACGCGTCGGGGAACACCTGGTCCACCATCGTCAGCAGGGTGGCGGTGAGGAGCTTGTGGACCTGGGCCCGGGTGAGATCGCCGCGCTGCAGCCACTCCCGGGCCGTCGAGGTGGCCAGGCCGACGTAGGAGCGGGCCATCGCGTGCTGGGCGCCGCCGTGCACCGGTAGACCGACGGCAGTGAGCACCTGGTCGGCGGCGACGTCGATGGCGTCGGCGATGACCCGGTCCACGTCGGCGTCGCCGGCCATCCCGCCGGCCGTGATCGCACCCAGCCACGAGGTGGAGTGCCGGGACACCACGTCGAGGAACCAGGACACGATCGAATCGGCGCGGGTGGGCAGGTCGCCCGGCGGCACCAGGGTCAGCGCGGACGCGGGGACGGTCAGCATCACCCGGATGACGTCCAGGTACAGCTCTTTCTTCGTACCGAAATAGTGGTTGACCAGGCCGCGGGCGACGCCCGCGCCGCGGGCCACGTCGCCGGTCGAGACGTCGGCGTAGCCGCGCTCGCCGAACAGGCGGACGGCGACCAGAAGAATCTGCTCCCGCCGGGCGTCCGGCTCCAGCCGGCGGCGCTGGCCCACGTCGACACTCACGAAGTGGACCTTACGGCACGGCGCTTGTTGACACAGTGCCAACAAGCCGAGAGAGTGAGGCATGCCGACTCCCGGACTGGACGGGTACACCCCGTCGTGGCACAAGCCGGAGCACGACGACCTCGCCGAGCTCGCGCGCGACTTCTTCACCAAGGAGGTGCTGCCGCACGCCGATCGGCTCGAGCGGCAGGGTCACCCCGACCGTGAGCACTATCGACGAGCCGGCGAGCTCGGCCTGCTCGGCCTGTCGGTCCCGGAGGAGTACGGCGGTGGCGGCGGCGACTTCACCCACGAGGCGGTGCTCCTGCACGAGCAGCAGCACGTCGGCGAGGGCAGCCTCGGCCTGGCCGTGCACAGCGGCATCGTCAACGGCTATATCGCCGAGTACGGCACCGACGAGCAGAAGCGGCGCTGGCTGCCCGGCCTGACCAGCGGTGACCTGATCGGCGCGATCGCGATGACCGAGCCGGGCGGCGGCTCCGACCTGCAGGCGCTGCGCACCAAGGCGGTCCGCGACGGCGACGACTACGTGGTCACCGGGTCGAAGACGTTCATCACCAACGGCGGGCTGGCCGACCTCGTCATCCTGGCCGTGAAGACCGACACCAGTCAGGGCGCGGCCGGCATCAGCCTGCTGGTCTGCGAGGTCAGCGGCGACCCGCCGGGGTTCCGGCGCGGCCGGCTGCTGGAGAAGATCGGCCTGCACTCCAACGACACCGCCGAGCTGTTCTTCGACGACTTCCGGGTGCCGGCCGGCAACCTGCTCGGTGCCGAGGGTGGCGGCTTCTTCCAGATGATGGCCCAGCTCCCCCAGGAACGCCTGGTCATCGGGGTCGGCGCGGTCGCCGCCATGCAGCGGGCGGTCGAGCTCGCGGTGGCGTACGCGAAGGAGCGCACCGCCTTCGGCAAGACCGTCTTCGCCCACCAGAACACCCGGATGGTGCTGGCCGACTGCGCCACCCGCACCCGGGCATCGCGGATCTTCCTGGACGACTGCATCGTCCGGCACGCCCGTGGTGAGCTCGACGTGCCGACCGCCGCGATGGCGAAGCTGTGGCTCACCGAGGGGCAGTGCGAGGTGGTCGACCGCTGCCTGCAGGTCTTCGGTGGATACGGCTACACCACCGAATACCCGATCGCCAAGATGTACGCCGACGCGCGCGTCCAGAAGATCTACGGCGGCACCAATGAGATCATGAAGGAGCTGATCGCGCGTGTCCTCTGAAGCTTTCGTCTACGACGCCGTACGGACCCCGCGCGGCCGGGGCAAGGCGAACGGCTCGCTGCACGGCACCAAGCCGATCACCCTGGTCACCGGCCTGATCGACGCGCTGCGAAAGCGAAATCCAGCCCTCGACGTAAACAGCATCGACGACCTGATCCTGGGCATCGTCACCCCGGTCGGCGAGCAGGGCGGTGACCTCCCCCGCGCCGCCGCACTGCTGGCCGGCCTGCCCGAGACCACCGCCGGCGTGCAGCTCAACCGCTTCTGCGGCTCCGGCCTGGAAGCTGTCAACCAGGCCGCCGCCCGCATCCGCTCCGGCTGGGAGCACCTGATCCTGGCCGGCGGCGTCGAGTCGATGTCACGCAACCCGATGGGCTCGGACGGCGGCGCCTGGTTCCTCGATCCGGAGACCAACCTCGAAACCGGGTTCGTGCCGCAGGGCATCAGCGCCGACCTGATCGCCACCGTCGAGGGCTTCAGCCGCGACGACGTCGACGGCTACGCGCTGCGCTCGCAGGAACGGGCGGCCAAGGCCATCGCCAGCGGCCATTTCGAAAATTCCATCATCCCGGTACGGGACCCGAACGGCCTGACTGTTCTGGGTAAAGACGAGCACCCGCGCCCGGACACGACCCGTGAGGGCCTCGGCAAGCTCAAGGCATCGTTCGCGAGCATCGGCGAGGCGGCCGGGTTCGACGCGGTGGCGCTGCAGAAATACCACTGGATCGAGAAGATCAACCACGTCCACCACGCGGGTAATTCGTCCGGAATTGTGGACGGTGCGGCCTTGGTGGCGATCGGCAGTAAAGAAGCGGGCGACAAATCCGGCCTGAAACCCCGTGCCCGAATTGTCTCGGCGGCGGTGACGGGAGCGGACCCGACGATCATGCTGACTGGCCCGATCCCGGCTACCCAAAAGGCGCTTAAAGCCGCAAATCTGGAAGCAAAAGACATCGACCTCTTCGAGATCAACGAAGCCTTCGCCGCCGTCGTCCTCAAGTACGAACGGGACCTCGGCATCGACCCCGAGAAGGTCAACGTCAACGGCGGCGCGATCGCCCTCGGCCACCCGCTCGGCGCCACCGGCGCCATGCTGCTCGGCACCGTCCTGGACGAGCTGGAACGGCGTGACCAGCGCCGGGCCGTGATCACCCTGTGCATCGGCGGCGGCATGGGCGTCGCCACCGTGATCGAGAGGCTTTCATGATCCGCTACGAGCGCGCGGCGGACGGGATCGTCACCCTCACCATCGACGACCCGGACCAGACCGCGAACACCATGAACCTGGCGTACGCGGCCGCGATGACCGCCGCCGTGGACCACCTCGAGGCCGAGCGGGAGGACGTCACCGGGGTCATCGTGACCAGCGCGAAGACCACCTTCTTCGCCGGCGGCGACCTGCCGATGATGAGCCAGGTGACCTCGGACGACGTCCCTGCGCTCTTCGAGCTCCTCGGGACCATCAAGCGCGATTTCCGGCGCCTCGAGACGTACGGGCGGCCGGTCGTCGCCGCGATCAACGGCGCCGCGCTGGGCGGTGGGCTGGAAGTCGCCCTCGCCTGCCATCATCGGATCGCTCTCGATGTCTCGGGCACCCGGCTGGGCTTTCCCGAGGTAACACTGGGCCTGCTACCCGGCGCGGGCGGTGTCACGCGTACGGTCCGCATGTTGGGTCTTGGTCCGGCTCTTATGGTTTGGCTGTTGACCGGCCGGCGTTACAAGCCGGCCGACGCGCGGGACAACGGCCTGGTCGACCAGATCGCGACAAGCGAGAGCGAGCTGCTCACCCTGGCCCGCGAATGGATCATCACCCACCCGGACGCGGCCCAGCCCTGGGACCGGCCCGGCTACCGGATGCCCGGCGGCACGCCGTCGAGTCCGAAGCTGGCCGCGCAGCTGCCGGCCTTCCCGGCGACGCTGCGCAAGCAGCTCAAGGGCAACCGGATGCCGGCCCCCGAGGCGATCCTGGAGACCGCGGTCGAGGGCGCCCAGGTCGACTTCGAGACCGCCCAGCTGATCGAGACCCGGCGGCTGATCAGCCTCCTCACCGGGCAGATCGCCAAGAACATGATGGGTGCACTTTTCTTCGACCTGCGCGCGGTCAACGGCGGCCTGGCCCGGCCCCGGGTCGAGGTGCTGCCGGCCACCAAGGTCGCGGTCCTCGGCGCCGGCATGATGGGCGCCGGCATCGCGGCGACCTGCGCCCGCGCGGGCCTGCCGGTCGTGGTCAAGGACGTCACGCCTGAGCTGGCCGCGCGGGCCGCCGGTCCGGGGATCGTGACCACCGCCGACGTCAACGACCTGCGCGGCTGCGACGTCGTGATCGAGGCGGTCTTCGAGGACCCGGCGCTGAAGGCGGCGGTGTTCGCCGAGGTCGAGCCGGTCCTCGCGCCCGGCGCACTGCTCGCCTCGAACACCTCCACGCTGCCGATCACCGGGCTGGCCGGGACGGTGTCGCGGCCCGCCGACTTCATCGGCATGCACTTCTTCTCCCCGGTCGGCAAGATGCCGCTGCTGGAGATCGTGGTCGGCGACCAGACCCGGGACGAGGCGGTGGCGCGCGCGTTCGACCTCGGCCGGCGGATCGGCAAGACGCCGATCGTGGTCAACGACGGCCGCGGCTTCTTCACCAGCCGGGTCATCGGCCGGTTCATCGACGAGGCGATCGGCATGCTCGCCGAAGGCGTGCCGGCGCCGTCCATCGAGCAGGCCGCGTTGCAGGCCGGCTATCCGACCGGGCCGCTCGCGCTGGCCGACGAGGTCAGCCTCGCCCTGGTGCAGCGCATCCGGCGGCAGTTCGAGGCGGCCGCCGGCGACCAGTTCGTCCGGTTGCCCTCGCACGAACTGGTCGACGATCTGGTCGACAACCACGATCGGCCCGGCCGGGCCGCCGGTCGCGGCTTCTACGCGTACGCCGAGGGAAAGCGCACCGGCCTCTGGGACGGCCTCGCCCGGCTGGCCACCGCGTCCGGTCGCGCCGTTCCGTTCGACGACCTGCGCGACCGGTTCCTGTTCGCCGAGGCTCTCGACGCGCGGCGCTGCCTGGCCGAGGGTGTGCTGCGCACCGAGGAGGACGGCAACGTGGGTTCGATCCTCGGCATCGGCTACCCGGCCTGGACCGGCGGGGTGCTGCGGTTCGCCCACCAGCACGCCGACTTCGAGGGCCGGGCAACTGAGCTGGCCAAGCTCTACGGCGACCGGTTCATCGCATGAGCGGCCCACTCGCCGGGGTCCGGGTCGTCGAGCTCGCCGGGCTCGCCCCCGCACCCTTCGGCTGCATGATCCTCGCCGACCTGGGCGCCGACGTCGTCCTGGTCGACCGGCCCGGCGGCAACGGCATCGCGCCCCCGCCCGGCCCGCTGCAACGCGGCCGCCGCTCGGTCGTCCTCGACCTGAAAACCTCCGACGGCGCGTCCTCCCTGCGGCAACTGATCGCCCGCGCCGACGTGTTCGTCGAGGGCTTCCGCCCCGGGGTCGCCGAGAGGCTCGGCTTCGGCCCTTCGGAAACCGACAAGATCAATCCCAGGCTGGTGTACGCCCGGATGACCGGCTGGGGACAGGACGGCCCGCTCGCTCCACGGGCCGGTCACGACATCGACTACATCGCGCTGTCCGGTGCGCTCGAGCCGATCGGCCGGGCCGGGGAACGGCCGCACGCGCCGCTCAACCTGGTCGGCGACTTCGCCGGCGGCGGCATGCTGATGGCCCTCGGCATCCTCGCCGCCCTGCTCGAACGGGAACGCTCCGGACTCGGGCAGGTCGTCGACGCCGCCATGGTCGACGGGTCGGCGCTGCTCATGACGTTCATCCACGGCATGAACGCGGCCGGGATGTGGCCGTTCCCGCGCGGCGAGAACATGCTCGACGGCGGGGCGCCCTTCTACGACACGTACCGGACGTCGGATGACCGTTTTGTGGCGGTCGGCGCGCTGGAACCGGCGTTCTACGCGGCGCTGCTGGCCGGGCTGGGGCTGTCCGGGGCCCCGCTCCCCCAGCAACACGACCGTTCCGGGTGGCCGGAGCTGCGGCGGGTCTTTGCCGAGCGCTTCGCCACCCGTACCCGGGATGAATGGTCTGAAGTTTTTGCCGGCAGCGACGCCTGCGTCGCGCCGGTTTTGTCCCCCTATGAGGCGCCGGACCACCCGCACAACCGGGCCCGCGACGCGTTCGTCGAGGTCGGTGGGATCGTGCAGCCGGCCCCGGCCCCCCGGTTCGGCCGCACCCCGCCGCCGACACCCGCCCCGGTCTCCGCCTCGACCGTCGACGAGGTGCTCGCCACCTGGTAAATGCTCAGACCGGCAGCACGGCGACCGATGCTGCCGGGCATGGAACCGTCCGTCCTGCGAAAGCGGCGCACCCTGGAGGCCGCCGCCTTCGTGGCACGAGGTGTCGGCCTGGTCTGCACCCTGATCTTCGTGCTGGGTGCGCTGGGCCCGGCCAGTCAGCACGTCCCGCCGACCCTGCGCACCTCGTGCATCCTCGGCCTCTTCCTGATGGCCTGCGGAAACGTACTCGCCGCGATCAACTACCGGCGCCCGGACGGCCCCCGCTACTCCACCTACAGCGTCATCCAGGTGGGCGTCGACACCAGCACGGTGATGGGCATCGTGGTGTGGGCGCAGGGCTACAACGAGCAGACCGCCTGGCCGCTTCTGATCATCGCGATCGTGGTCGGCGCCTACCGGCACCGGCTCGCCGGGTCGCTGGTCGTGTGGGCGGTCACCTCGGCCGGCTTCGCCGCGTCGATGGGCCTGATCCCCCAGCCCAGCCTCCGGCACGGCGAACTGCCCACCGCGGTCATCATCGGGCTCATCGTGGCGGTGCTCTCCGGCATCCAGGGCGAGGCGTTCGCCCGGCAGGTCAAGGAACTCGACCTGGCCCGCCAGGCCATGCAGCACCAGGCGCACCACGACCACCTCACCGGCCTGCCCAACCGCGACCAGGTCGACCAGTACGCCGAGACGCAACGCGGCCGCTCGCTGGCCGTGCTGGTGCTCGATCTCAACGGCTTCAAAGAGGTCAACGACACCCGCGGCCACGCGGTCGGCGACCGGCTGCTGCAAGAGATCGGGCACCGGCTCTCCGGCGGGCTGCGCGAGGGTGACCTGGCCGGCCGGATCGGCGGCGACGAGTTCATCGTGCTGATGCCCGGCGCCGACGAGCACACCGCCGGCGAACTGGCCGCCCGCCTCCGCGAGGAGATCCGCCGCCCGGTGGAGATCGACGGCGCGCCGGTGGCCGTCGGCACCAGCATCGGCATCGCCTGCCGTCCGGCCGGCTCGGCCCGCTCGCTGGACGACCTCACCCGCGAGGCCGACACCGCGATGTACGAGGACAAGGCGTACGCCCGGCGCTGATCTTGATTTGTTGCTTTGCGGTTGCCGACCTAAGGTGAGCTGGCTCACCACCCGATCCTGCTGGCATCGACGACCGCGAAGAAGCGGCCTGACCAGCAGAGGAAGAGTTCACATGCGGAGACTGCACAACATCGGTGTCGCCAAGCGTCTCGGGCTCATCGTCACCATCGGCGCAGTTCTCCTGGCCGCGCTGGCCGGCATCAACCTTTACAGCCAGAACAAGGTCGCCACCCAGAGCCGTACGATCACCGGCCTCGATGCCGGCCTCGCCGCGCTGCACCACCTGGACACCCGGCAGAGCGAGCTGAAGGTCGACGCCTACCGCTCGCTGCTCGGCCAGGACGTCACCCAGGACGTGGTCGACGACGTGCAGTCGTCGGTCGAGGCGCAGGACGCGGTCGCCGCCGCCGGCCTCTCCCCTTCATTGCAGGCCGAATTCACCAAGATCCGCCCCGACTTCGTCGACTTCAGCGCCTTCATCACCGACTTCACGGCCGCGGCCAAAACCGACCGGGCCGCCGCCGTGAAGAACATCGCCGAGATCGCCGAGCGCAACCACGTCACCGACGACGAGCTGGGTGCCCTGACCGACGCCACCACCGCGGCGGCCGAGCAGGAGCAGAAGGACATGGACTCCACCGTCACCTTCTCCCGCAACCTCGCCCTGCTGGTCGCCGGCCTCGGCCTGCTGCTCATGATCGGCCTGGCCATCCCGCTGGTCCGCTCCATCCTCAAGCCGGTCCGCCGCCTCGGCGTGGTCATCGACGCCCTGGCCGCCGGTGACCTCACCGTCCGCAGCGAGATCACCAGCCGTGACGAGCTGGGCACCATGGCCGCCAATCTCGACCAGTCCCTGGACAAGCTGCGCGGCTCGATGAGCACCATCGCCGCCGACGCCGACATGCTGGCCAGCGCCTCCTCCGAACTGTCGGCCGTGGCCGGCACCATCGCCGAGAGCTCCAGCGCCACCAACACCCAGACCGCGTCGGCCGCCGCCGAGGCCGAGGAGATCTCCCGCAACGTGCAGTCGGTCGCCGCCGGCTCGGAGGAGATGGGCCTGGCCATCCGCGAGATCTCCCGCAACACCAGCGAGTCCGCCCAGATCGCCGCGACCGCGGTGAGCGAGGCCGCCCGCGCCACCGAAACCGTCCGCCAGCTGGGCGAATCCTCCGCCGAGATCGGCAACGTCATCAAGCTCATCACGTCGATCGCCGAGCAGACCAACCTGCTCGCCCTGAACGCCACCATCGAGGCCGCCCGCGCCGGTGAGGCCGGAAAGGGCTTCGCCGTGGTGGCCAGCGAGGTCAAGGACCTGGCCCAGGAGACCGCGAAGGCCACCGAGGACATCGGCGCCCGGGTAGCCGCCATCCAGCAGGACACCGGCGGCGCGGTCGAGGTCATCTCGCGCATCTCCGAGGTCATCGCCCAGATCAACGACTTCCAGACCACGATCGCCTCGGCGGTCGAGGAGCAGACGGCGACGACGGGCGAGATGAGCCGCAGCATCGGCGAGGTCTCCAGCGGTTCCAGCCGCATCGCCACCAACATCTCCGACGTCGCGACGGCCGCGGCCATGTCGGCCGAGGGCGTGGAGCAGACCCGCCAGGCGTCCACCGAGGTGGCCCGCACGGCCGAGGACCTGCGTGGCTTGGTGGCCGCTTTCAAGTACTGACTTACTCACCCCCCCCCGCGGCGGCGCCGCACCAGCCACGGACGGCCGGTGCGGCGCCGCCTTTTTGCCGCGTGCCGTACCGCTTCTCGCACGGCAACGGCTTCTTCGACTCCCCCTCGGTTGACTGCTCCCGCTGTTCAGTTCTGCTGAGAACGCATCTGTTCCCACGCACTGTTCGCGTGGTTCAGGATCTCCTGATACTGCGCTCTGTAGGCCTCGACCATTTCCTGGCTGATCTGTCCGGCGAGGCCGGCCTTGTCATAGCCGATGCGATCGCGCAGCGCGTAGAGCCTGTTCAGTGTGGCCTGATTGCCGATCCATGCCTGGCGATATCCGAACCAGCCGGTCCACGCGGCCGCCACGGTGGCCACCCCGGCAGCGGCCAAGGAGGCCATGGCGAGCCAGCGCGACGTGTAGATCTGGTTCACACCGATCAGGAACGTGGTCAGGGCGGCCAGGGACGCGGTCAGGGAGGTCTGGATCAGCGATCCCCGCCGAAAGAATCGCTTCGACTCGGAAAACTGGCCGATCAGTTGCCTGATCCGCTCTTCGACATACGACAGGGCATCAGCGCTGCTCGTCACCGACGGATCCCGTCGCGTCGATGTACGCCCGGATCAACCTTTCTAGGTGCGCAAGGTTCGGGCCTTCACGGAAGAGCCTAACTCTATTTACCCATTCCAATACAACTTCCGTGCTCGGAATTGTCGGTTCGGCTAGATCTGACTCACCACCGATGAGCGTAACCAGGAATCCGATGATAGTCAGCCGGCGATTCAGGTTACCCCGCAACAGCAGAACTCCCAGCCAACTGACGGCATCGACATATCCGTCCAAGGCGCCGAGGAAGTTCACCAACATGAACCGGTACGCGGTCGAGTCGAGTCGAGGATCGTTGGCGTCCACATCGTCCGCACCGAATTGGGTCTCGGCCTCTCCAAGGTAGTCGTAAGGTGAAATGGCGAGGAAATCGACGTACCTGGTCGTAGATCTCGCCAGTGTCAGCGACAGCGACGGGGGCTGGCCCAGATAGGCTCTCCGGCCGTCCGGTGACAACGAGCGATCGGCAAGAACAGTCTCGTCGAAGTAGACCCGGAGTATCGCATCGCGGACGTACCCGGCATAACCGATCGCTTCCGAGTCTGCGAACTTGAGCAGGTTGGCGAGGCCGTCGAATTCCGGAAGATTATCGAAGGCCCAGGCGAAGTATCCTAGCAGCGGATCCCGTCCGGACGTGTCTATTCTCATGGCTTCACCCGCACAGCCGGTTGCCCAAAAGGCGCCACCAGATCGACGCACTCCACGACGAAAGGACTCCCCAATCGGCGCGGGACACCAAACTCCTTGAGATGAGAGACGGTGTCTCCGAAAAGGCTGTAGGAATTCCGCAACTCCTCGAAGTCGAACCCGCTGGCGGGATCACCCGAGATGGTGAGGACGTATCCCGGCGTATTCCCGTACAGCGCGAAGCTCTGGGCGATCGACCACTCATGGCTACAGGACACAAACGGGCTCTCGTGCCTTGTCTGCTGCAGGTAGAGGAGCTTGTTCTCCAAGAAGCCACGTGCTCCGACTTCCCCGCTCCGAGTCCGCGAAACGAGCCCACCAAGCATCAGCAGCAACTGCTCGGTCAAAATGCCCGGATCATGACCAAAATTCGTGCGAAGCGATGGCGCCGAGACCGTCATCTGGCCGAACCAGGATTTCTGGCCCCGGTAAACCCTGAAGGAGAAACCAGTCACGTTGCCTCCGATCCCGCTACTGAGATGCAGTGTGAATCGAAACCTGTCCCGACCGTCGCATGCCGTCCTCGATCCGACTTGACGGCTGCGGCGGTCTCGCAGCCAAGCAGTGCAGGGGTTGCGGTCGGCGTCGAAGAGCACCCACTTCGACTCACCCACTTGATCAGTTGTTTGTTCATTGCCGGAACGGGTGGGTATGAGGTGGCCATGTTTGAGGGATTTGTGGATGAGCGGGTCGACGTCGGCGAGGTTGAGCTGCGGGTTCGTCACGGCGGCGACGGGCCGCCGGTGCTGCTGATCCACGGGCATCCGCGCACCGGCGCCACCTGGCACCGGGTCGCGCCGCGGCTGGTCGCCGACGGGTTCACCGTGATCTGCCCGGACATGCGGGGCTACGGCAGCTCCGGCAAGGCCACGATCCGGGCGGATCACGCGCAGCAGTCCAAGCGAGCCGTCGCCGCGGACATGCGGCGCCTGATGGAGACCCTCGGGCATCCGATCTTCGCGGCCGCCGGGCACGACCGCGGCTGCTACGTGGCGCTGCGGCTCGCCCTCGACCATCCGGACGCGGTGAATCGCCTGGTCGTGATGGACGGGGTGCCGATCAGCGAGGCCCTGGCGCGCTGCGACGCCAAGTTCGCCCACGACTGGTACCACTGGTTCTTCTTCGCCCAGCCGGACAAGCCCGAACGCGCCATCCTCGCCGACCCGGACGCCTGGTACGGCGGTGACCCGGACGCCATGGGCCGAGAGAACTACGAGGAACGCCGGGCCGCCGTCCAAGACCCGGCCACGGTCCGGGCGATGCTGGAGGACTACCGGGCCGGCCTCGGCATCGACCGCGAACACGAGGAGGACGACCGTCTCGCCGGCCGGCTCGTCGAGTGCCCGACGTTGTACCTGTGGTCACTCCGCGACGACATGGAGGACCTCTACGGCGACCCGCTAGCGGTCTGGCAGCCATGGGCGAAGGACATCCGCGGCGTACCCATCGACTCCGGCCACCACATGGCCGAGGAAAACCCGGAAGCGTTGGTGCGCGCCCTGCGTGGTTTTCTCGGGGGATGAAACTACAGGGCAGCCTGCTTGTCATCGCCGGGCCACCCGGAGCCGGGAAGTCGACCGTTGGCTCCATCGTTTCTTCGCGCCTCTCACCGAGCGTCCTGATCCGCGGAGACGCCTTCTTCCGATTCCTGGACCAGGGTGCGCAGGAGCCGTGGCGGCCGGAGGCGAAGGGTCAGAACCAGACGGTCATCCGCGCTTCGGGTGCGGCAGCTGGACAGTTCGCGCGGGGAGGATACGAGGCCGTCTTCGACGGAGTCATGGGGCCATGGTTCCTGCCGACCTTCCTCGAGGCGACCGGACTGGACGAGTTGCACTACGCCGTCCTGCTGCCCTCGGTGGAACGCTGCCGGGACCGGCCCGAACGGGACCACGGCAATGAGCGCCCCATGCCAGGATGTCCGTCATGCGCGTCGATCAGTTCGTCGAATCGCTCCGGGTGGACGGCCGTGGCCTGGCCGAGGCGGCCGACCAGGCCGGCCTCGACGCGGTCGTGCCGACCTGCCCCGACTGGCAGATCAGAGACCTCCTGCGGCACACCGGCGGCGTCCACCGGTGGGCGGCCGCGCACGTGACGCAGGAGCGCGTCAAGCCCTTCACGGCCGACGAGGAGGAGCAGTTCTTCGCCGCCCCGGACGACGACGCTCTGCTCGACTGGTTCCGGCACGGGCACCAGGCCCTGGTCGGCGTCCTGTCCGCGGCCGAACCGACGGTCGACTGCTGGACCTTCCTGCCGGGCGCCGGGTCGCCGCTGGAGTTCTGGGCCCGCCGGCAGGCCCACGAGACCGCCGTCCACCGCGCCGACGCCGAAGCCGCGCTCGGCCGGCTCCCGCAATGGGACCCACGGTTCGCGGCCGACGGCATCAACGAGCTGCTCCGCGGCTTCTTCGCCCGCCGGCCGCAGCGGCTCGCCACCGACCCGCCGGTCAGCATCGCCCTGTGCGCCACCGACGCCGAGGCCGCCTGGACGATCTACCTGGGGCCGGACGGGCTGCGCGTGGTGGACGCCGACGGCCCCGCGACGTTGCATCTCGCCGGGACCGCCTCGCGTCTTTACCTGCTGCTGTGGAATCGCACCGGAACTGAAGGCCTCGACGCTCACGGCGATGTGCCGGTCTGGGATGCCTGGTGCAGTAAAGCCGCCGTCACTTGGAACTGACCAGTCGTCGGCGATTGGTGCGGCTCTAATTGCACGTTCAACGCTATGCCTTGATCGGGTCTGGATTTGCCGGGTCGGTGGCCCTGCTCGCTGAAGGCGCCGTTCTCGTGGCGCGGCCATGCGAGAATGCCCTCGTGGGAGTGCCCAATTGGCTCGGCAGGCTGCCCTTACCGGCCGCCACAGTGGCGAGCGCCCTCACGGGCTGGGACAAGGAGCCCACCGTCTTCCAGTGGGCGATGCTTGCGACCGTGATCCTCACGATCGGCTGGTCTGCCGCAGGGCGACGGTCGGAAAGCTCGACCCACCCACGCTTTAAAAAAATCCTCCAGGGCGCGTCATTAGAGCATGTCCTCAGTGCGAGGCAAATGCCTTTGCCGGCATACCACCCGGCAAGGTGCTGAAAGGCTTCGTCCTGACCGCCGTGCCTTGAAGATCTAGAGAAATTTCATGCGGCCCGAACAGGCCTGACCGACGGGCGTCGTCCGTTCGGTGGTCGCCGCGGTTGATCCGGTGGGGCACTGTGGACGTCATGCCCGACTCGAGGATTTTCATCTCGCACACCGGCAAGGACCGGGCATGGGCGGAGTGGGCGCGCTGGCACCTGGAGACGGCCGGCTACCCGACCGTGCTCGACAGCGTCGACTGGCCGGCGGGCACCAACTTCATCCAGGCCATGGATCAGGCGCTGCACCGGGACAACCCGATGCTGGTGCTGCTGTCGACGGCCTACCTCGACCCCGACCGCTACACCACCGACGAGTGGACCACCCGGCTCGCCCAGCGCCGCAAGGACCCGGACGCGAAACTGATCCCCATGCGCATCGACGGGGTGAATCTGCATGGCGGGTTGTGGTCGCCGATCATCGTGCCGGACGTCTTCGACCTGCCCCCGGACACCGCCGCCACGGTTCTGCTCGACACCGTCCGGCAAGTGCTCGCACCGGCCCCGCCCGGCAGCCTGTCCGCGGTGCCGCCGGCCTACCCCGGCAGCATTCCGGCGGCTGCGGGTGGAGGGCCGCGTCCGCCGGGGTCATTGCCGCCGGTGTGGAACCTGGCCCGCCGCAACCTCGGCTTCACCGGCCGGGACGGCATGCTCAATCGGCTGCACGACGCCCTGACCGCCGGTGACCGGGTCGCGGTGCAGGCCCTGCACGGGATGGGCGGGGTCGGGAAAACCCAGCTCGCCCTGGAGTACGGCCACCGGTTCGCCGGCGAGTACGACCTCATCTGGTGGATCCCGGCCGAGCAACCCGACCTGATCGGGGAGTATTTCGCTGCCCTCGCCCGCAAACTGCAGCTGGTGCCGGCGGGGACGGTCACGCCAGCCGCGGTCGAGGCGTTACGGGATCATCTGCGCCGGGCCAGGCGGTGGCTGCTGGTCTTCGACAACGCCGAAGACCGCGACCAGCTCAACCTCTGGCTTGCCGACGGGCCCGGCCACACCCTGATCACCAGCCGTGACCCGAACTGGGCCGGTGTCGCGCGGCCGATGGATGTGGACGTGTTCAGCCGCCCGGAATCGATCGCGCTGCTGCACACCCACCTGCCCCAGCTCGAGCGCGCCGAGGCAGATCGCCTCGCCGATGCGCTCGGCGACCTCCCGCTGGCCGTCGGGCAGGCAGCCGACCTGCTCGCCGAAACCCGCATCCCCGTCGACACCTACCTGGCCGAACTCGCCACCCACACCGCCGACCTGATGGCCGAGGGGCGACCATCGGCCGGATACCCGACGAGACTGGCCGCCACGATCTCCTTGACCGCCGACCGTCTCTGCGCTGCGGACCCGGCCGCCGGGCAATTGCTCTACCTTTGTGCCCGGCTCGCCCCCGAACCCATTCCTGCTGATCTGTTCACCAGCCGACCCGACCTGCTCCCCGAACCTCTTCAGACGGCGGTAAGCCGCCCGGTGGCGTTCGCCCGCACCCTGGCCCTGCTCGGCCGTTACGGCCTGGCCCGGCTGTCTGACACTGGACCGATCCTGCACCGTCTCACCCAGGCTATTCTCCGCGACACCGACCCTGCCCACGAGGCCCGCCGCGAGATCGTCGAACAGCTCCTTGCTGCCGCCCGACCCGACGATGGCACAGATCCACGGTGGTGGCCACGCTGGAGCGTGCTACTCCCGCACATTCTCGCCGCCGACCCCGCCACCACCATTGACCCCAGCCTGCGTTGGATCGCCAACGACGCGGTGTGGCATCTGATGGCACGTGGCGACTATCGCACCGCCCTCCCGTTGGCAGAACAGCTCCACCACGCCTGGACCCGGTGGCACGGCCCCGATGACGACAGCACCCTCGGCATCGTTCACACCCTCGCGTCCATTCACTACCAACTCGGCCACTACCAGCAAGCTCACGACCTCGATCAGGAGAGCCTCAACCGCGAACGTCGTAACCGCGGCGACGACCATCCCAACACCCTGTCCTCGGCCAACAACCTCAGCGCCGACCTAAGCGCGCTCGGTGAGCACGAGCGGGCGCGGGTCCTGGACGAAGACACCCTCGCCCGGCGGCGCCGGGTCCTCGGCGACGACCACCCCGATACCCTCCGGTCGGCTAACAACGTCGCCTTCGACCTGCGCACGGTGGGTGAACACGAGCGGGCGCGGGTCCTGGACGAAGACACCCTCGCCCGGCGGCGCCGGGTCCTCGGCGACGACCACCCCGACACCCTCAGCTCCGCCGCTAGCCTCGCGGCCGGCCTGCGCGCGATGGGTGAATACGAACAGGCGCGGGACCTGGACGACGACACCCTCTCCCGGCGGCGCCGGATTCTCGGCGACGACCACCCCAGTACCCTGGGCTCGGCCAACAATCTCGCCTCCGACCTGCGTCGGCTGCGAGAGCACGAGCAGGCGCGGGCTCTCGCAGAGGACACCCTCACCCGGCAGCGCCGGGTCCTCGGTGACGACCACCCGGACACGCTCGATACGGCCAATGATCTCGCCGGCGACCTGGACGCCCTCGGCCTGCACGCCGAAGCGAGCAGCGTCCGACTGCAATTCCCAGAGACCTGACCCGCGGTAGGGGTTTCGACGGCCCAACAACGTACTAACTCTGCAGATGATCAAGTGGTTAGCGATTGCTGACGCTGAAGTGCATGTAGTCCTTGAGGCTTCGCCACTGGCCGCCCCAGAAATAGCCGTTCCGGGTGAAGGCCCTCGCCGCCCCCTCCGCGTGGATCATGCCGAGGTTGTAGCTGTTCCGGTTCAGGTAGCGATGACCGCCGAAAGGCGAGATCGACCCGCCCCGGATCATCGGGTTCTGCAGCGGGTTGATGTCGATCGCGGTGCCGTAGGCATGCTCCGACCACACATCCGTGCCGCCCACCGGCCGGCAGTTGTAGCCGGCGGTAACGATGCCCATGTTGGTCTCGCCGGGCATGTTCACCGACATCGGGGCCATCGCCATGATTCGGAAGCGCCACCGGAACAGCGTGAAGAAGATCTTCTGCACCCGCGGCACCACATCACGATGCACCACGATGCTGCCGTCGTGATAACTACCCTGCAGGTCGATGTAGGAGACCCAGACCTTGCGCAGCGCCGACGGCGGCACCGGGCACCGGTCCGCCGGATCCCAGCCGACCATGGCCGGCGTGACCAGCTCGACCCGGGTGCTCCAGTCGCGCAGTTGCACCCGCGGCGGGGTCAGCCGCAGCGTCTCGTCGACGTGCACGGGATACGGCGGGACCAGTTGGTTCCAGCGCCCGATGTCGGCCATCCGCAGCCCGGCGGCGCGGGCGATGCTGCGCATGGTCTCGCCCGGCGCGACCACGTGCCACACCGAGCCGGGCCGGATCACCGCCGGGGAAGCGAGAGCCGGTCGCCCCGGCAGGACGGTTACCGGGACGACCACGCTGAGCAGGGCGGCAAGCAGTCTTTTCAGCACGGTTACCGACCGTACGAACAGGTATCTCCCGTCGCAGGCGAAACGCGAAACTGATACGACTTTCTCAGGACAAAGACAGATCCAACGCTACGGGTACGGGCTGAAGAGTCACGCGCACCGGAGTTCCCGGCGTGAGCGACGGCAGCAGCGAACTGGCCACCTGGGCAACGACGAGCGTCTCTCCGACAGTCACCGTGACCCGGCTGGTCGAGCCGAGGAAACTGCTGGTCAGCACGCTGGCGCCGCCCTCGGGATCGGGTGTCACGTGCACTGCTTCCGGCCGTACCAAAGCGGTCGCGGAACCGGCGGCAGCTGGGGTGACCAACGGCAGCTCGGTGCCCAGCACCGAGATGATCGGGCCGGAAACGATTCCGGGAAGCCGGTTGCTCAGGCCCACGAAGTCGGCGACGAACGCGCTCGCCGGCTGCTGGTAGACGTCGGCCGGCGGGGCCAGCTGCTCGAGGCGGCCCGCCTTCATCACCCCGACCCGGTCGGCGACCGCGAGGGCCTCCTCCTGGTCGTGGGTGACGAACAACGTGGTCGTGCCGACCTCGGTCTGGATCCGCTTGATCTCCTCGCGCAGCTGCACCCGCACCTTGGCGTCGAGCGCGGACAGCGGCTCGTCCAGCAGCAGCACGGCTGGTTCGATGGCGAGGGCGCGGGCCAGCGCCACCCGCTGCTGCTGCCCGCCGGACATCTGATGCGGGTACCGGCTGCCGTGCGACGACAGGCCGACCAGCTCCAGCATCTCGGCGGCCCGGCCGGGAACCTTGCGGCGGCCGCGCAGCTTGAGCCCGAACTCGACGTTCTCGACCGCGGTGAGGTGCGGGAACAGGCTGTAGGCCTGGAACACCATGCCCATGTCGCGGCGGTTGGCGGGCAGCGCGGTGACGTCCTTGCCGCCGACCAGCACCCGGCCGGCGTCGGCGTCCTCCAGGCCGGCCAGCACCCGCAGGGCGGTGGTCTTGCCGCAGCCGGACGGGCCGAGCAGGGCGATCAGCTCGCCGGCCGCGATCTCCAGGTCGAGGTTGTCCAGGGCGTGCACCGAGCCGAACGTGCGGCGCAGCCCCTCCAGGTGCACGGCTACGCCGCTCATTTCTGCTCCTTCTTGGATCCGCCGGCCAGCGACAGCAGCATCAGCAGCACGAACGCCAGCAGCAGGGCCGCGAGGGAGACCGCGACCGACATGGTGGCGCTGCTCTTGCCGAGCAGTTCGATGGAGACCTGCAGGTTGGTGCGGTTGAGCAGGGACGCGATGGTGAACTCGCCGAGCACCAGGGCGACGGTGAGGAACGCGGCGGACAGCACAGCCGAGCGGATGTTGGGCAGCACCACCCGGACGATCACGGTGGTCCAGCCGGCACCGAGGCTCCGGGCCGCCTCGGCCACGGTTTTCACATCGATGGCCGACAGTCCCGCGTCGATCGCGCGATAGGCATAGGGCAGAACCAGGATGGTGTACGCGAAGACCAGCGTGAGCGAGGAACCGCCGAGGAAATAGGTGACCCAGGCGTAGACCGGTGCCAGCCCGACGACCAGCACGATCGCCGGAATGGTCAGCGGCAGCAGACACAGGAATTCCACGAACCGCCGCAGTTTCGGCAGCCGCAGCCGCACCCAGATCGTGGTCGGCACCAGCAGAACCAGCATCAGAATGGCGGTGAGCGCCGCCTGCTCCAACGAGGACACAATGCCCTCGGCCAGGTCCGGATAGGTGTCGCTGAGTTTCGGCCAGTTGACCAGCAGCGGCCACGTCTCGCTGTTGCGGGTGCTGAACTCCAGCATCGCGGCCAACGGCAACAGGAAGAAGACGCCGAGTACGACGAGGACAGCCCAGCGGAACACTCGCTGTTTCCGCCGCCGGGCAGCGATCACCCCAGCCATTTCGCGGTCCTTCTCTCCAGCAGCGAGTAGAGCCCCATCACGACCGCCACCACGATCACCATGCCGAGCGCCATCGCCTTGCCCAGATTTTGCTGGCCGAGGACGACCTCGCTGGTCAGGGCCCCGCGGATCTGCAACGGAATGATCGGGCTGCCCTGGCTGACCAGGGCGGCCGCCGTCGCGTACGCCGAAAAAGCGTTGGCGAAAAGCAGCAGCGTGGAACCCAGGAAAGCGGGAGCGAGCAGCGGCCCGGCGACCCGCGTCCAGTACTGCCAGGTGGTGGCGCCGAGGCTTTCGCAGGCTTCCCGCCACTGCGGACGAATACCGTCCAGGGCCGGCAGGAACACGATGAGCATCAGCGGGATCTGGAAGTACGTGTAGATCAGGATCAGACCCGGCAGTTCGAACAGCCACACGCCGTTCGCGTACAGATCAATGCTCAGATGGTCTTTCAACCAGACCGTGACGAAACCGCTCAGCCCGATCGTCGCCAGAAAGGCGAACGCGAGCGTGACCCCGCCGAATTGCGCGAGGACACCGGCCGCCGAGGTGACCACCCGGCGGAGAACGCCGCCGGCTTTGGAGGTCACCAGGGCGTACGCGAGAAGCGCCCCGCCGATCGCGCCGATCACGGCACTCACCGCGGACAGCACGATGCTGCGCCCGAACGCGTCGAGAATGTAGTCGTTCGTCAGCGCTTTCACGTTGGCGAAACTGACCCCGCCGTCGTCCCCGGCGAACGCCCCGATCACCACGACCAGCGTCGGGATGACCAGGAAGATCGTCACGTACGCGAAGAACGGCACTGTCCCCAGCAGTGCGGTGCCCCGCAGCTTTCGCCGCGGGGCCGCTACGGCCTGACTAGCCAATGGTCTTGGCCCAGTTCGCCGTCAGGTACTCCTTGGCCTTGGTGTTCTGCGCCTCGGTCGGGACGACCGGGGTGCCCTCGATCTTCGGCAGCGCGGCGAACGCGGTCGCGTCGATCGTGCCGGCCTTCTGCATGGCCTCGGCGCGGACCGGGCGGGCGCCGCCCTTCAGCCACAGGTTCTGGCCGTCGTCGGAGTAGAGGAACTCCTCCCACAGCCGCGCGGCGGCCGGGTGCGGGGCGTCCTTGCTGATGGCCTGCACGTAGTACGAGCCGAGCACCGCACCGGACGGCACGAAGGTCTTCCAGGTCTTGAGCTTGGCCGCCTCGGCCACGTTCAGGTAGTCCCAGTCGAACACGACCGGGGTCTGTCCGGACTCGATGGTCGCGGCGGTCGGGTCGACCGGCAGGAAGTTGCCGGCCTTCTTGAGGTTGCCGAAGAACTCGACGCCCTTGGTGATGTCGTCGACCGAGCCGCCGTTGGCCAGGGCGGCCATCTGCACGCCACCGAAGGCGGCGCCGGCCTGGGTCGGGTCACCGTTCAGCGCGACCTTGCCCTTGTACTCGGCCTTCAGCAGGTCGGCCACGCTGGTCGGGGCCGGCACCTTGGCGCTGTCGTAACCGATCGACATGTAGCCGCCGTAGTCGTTCACCCAGGTACCGGCGGCCTCCTTGAGGGCGTCCGGGATGTCAGCGAAGGTGGCCACCTTGTACGGCGCGAACATCGCGGTGTTGGCCGAGGCCACCGAGCCGCCGAGGTCGAACACGTCCGGCGCCTTGTCCTGGCCCTTGAGCTGGTTGGCGGCGTTGATCTCGTCCTGGCTGGACCCGTCGGGCTGGGCCGAGTTCACCTTGATGCCGTACTTGTCGCCGAAGGCTTTGATGATCTCGCCGTAGTTCGCCCAGGTCGGCGGCAACGCGATGACGTTGAGCTCGCCCTCCTTCTTGGCCGCGGCGATCAGAGCGTCGAGGCCACCGAGGTCGGCGGCGCTGGTCGCGGTGGCCGCGCTGCCGGCGGCGGCATCGTCGTTCTTCTTCTCCGGGGGCGAGCAGGCCGCCATGGCGACGGCCGTGGTGGCGGCAATGACAACGGCCAGGGTACGGCCGACAGGGGTGCGCACTGTGGTGTCCTCCTTCTGCGCCACCGCAACCGGTGCGCGCTGGGTGGATCATGGAAGTGCTTAGTTGCGGACAGGCGTCCGTGGTACGTACAGATGGAAACATTCCTGTCGGACGTTGCCTAGACCACAGATCATCAACCCGATAACCATTGGCGGGCGTCGCTGAGGCTAGGGCTTCTCCCGCGTGCCGAACCGGGTCATCGCGCTGACGCGGTCGCCGGCCAGGGTGAGCACGTACAGCCCGGTCAACGCGCCGGTGCCGCGCAGCTTGGCGACGAACGCCGGCTGGCCGTTCGCCCTGGTCGGCACCAGGTCGAACCGGCGGCCGGCTCGGAACAGGCCGGCGCAGAAGGCGGCCACCCGCTCCCGCCCCTGGTATTCGTAGGGCATCGGCGGCATCGACATGAACACGTCGTCGGTCAGCAGGTCCACCAACGCGTCGACGTCGGCCGATTCCCAGGCCCGGACGAACTTCGCGACCACCGCGGCCTCGGCCGGCGACCCGGCGGCGGGCGGCGGTTCCACCGCCGGCCGGTCGCGGAGGGTGGCCCGGGCTCGTTTGAGGGCGCCCTTGACCGCGTCCAGGCTGGTGTCGAGCATCCCGGCCACCTCCTCGCCACTGAACGCGAGAACATCGCGCAGGATCAGCACGGCGACCTGCCGGGGCGGCAGCGTCTGCAGGGCGGTGACGAAGGCCAGCGAGACGTTCTCGGCCTCCTCGTACCGGTCCTCCGGCAGCGGCTCCAACCAGACCACCTCGCCGAGCCGGGTCGGCTCCGGCAGTTCGACCCCCGGCACATCCCAGGCGGCGGCGGGCCGCCGCGCCGCCGACCGGCGAGCGTTCAGGCAGCGGTTGGTCGCGATCCGATAGAGCCAGGTACGCATCGACGCCCGCTCCTCGAAACCGGCGAGCCCCTGCCAGGCCGCCAGCAGCGTGTCCTGCAGGACGTCATCGGCGTCCTGCACCGACCCGAGCATCCGGTAGCAGTGCACCCACAACTCCCGGCGGTACGGCTCGGTGAGCTCCCGGAAGTCGTCCCCGTTCACATCGGCCTCTCCCACACAGGTATGGACACCGCGACACCTTCGCGGGGGTCGCGGTGTCGGTAACGGCATGGGAAACATAGTGGTAAGCCAGAACATCACCCTCGACGGCGTTGTGCAGGACCCGACCGGCGAGGAGGGCATCGGCGGCTGGTTCAACCGCATCGGCGACCGCGACCGGGCGGCCTGGGCCCAGGCCGGCCACGAGGAGGCCACCCGCAGCGCGGCGCTGCTGCTGGGCCGCCGCAGCTACGAATACCTGGCCGCACGCTGGACGACCCGCACCGGCGATTGGGCCGACCGGCTGCGAGCCCTCCCGAAGTACGTCGTGTCCTCCACCGCCGTGCCCGAGCCCACCTGGGGCCCCACGACGGTGATCAGCACCGACCTGATCCCAAAACTGAAGGAGGAGATCGACGGCGACATCGTGGTGAACGCCAGCACCCAGCTGGCCCGCACCCTACTGGCCGAAAACCTGACCGACGAGATACGCCTGATCGCGTTCCCGTTCTTGGCCGGCCGCGGCGGCCGCCTGTTCGACGAGACTCCCCGGTCGCTCCGCCTGACCAGCACCCAGCCCGTAGGAGACAACCTGATCCTGTCGACCTACGCCCTCGTCCAGGACGCCTGACCGACGATGCCGCGCCGCGCCGTCCATGGCCGGCGCGGCGCTGGTCAGGTCGACGGGAATGCGGTCGCCCGGCCGGTTCGCGAGCGACAGAATGGCCGAATCCTATGCGGGACGGGGGTACGCCAGTGGGCGGGACAGCGGTGGGCATGGCCCTGCGCCGGTGGCTCCTTGGTCTGTCGGCAGACAAGCACGACCAACCCGAACGTGATTATCTGTCCGGCCCGCCGTCGCTCGCATGGGTGCGGGCGGATGTCGGCCCCGGCGTGGCGGCCGAGGCGTTGCTGGTGGTGGCCCGCGATGGGGACTCCGGCCTGCGGCTCGCCGCGGTGGAGGCGCTGGGTTCGGCGCCGGCTCGGTGGTGGCCGGTGCTTGACTCGGCGCTGCGGCAGCGGTGGTGGTCGGCGCCGAGCTGGTCCCGGCGTCTGGCAGCGGAACTGGCCGGTGCGGAAATCGATCTGCTGAGCCTGATCGTGGCCGGCTGTCACCGGGACGGCCGGATCCGCGAGGCCGCGGTCGTCCAGCCCACCCGCTGACCGGCATCGGTCAGCGTGGCGGTGGCCGCCCAGAGTGCGGCCGCCGCGGCCGTGTCCCTACCCGCTTTGCTGGGGCGGCCGAGCGCGGGATAGCCCTTGAGCCCGCCGAATCCGCCCGGCCCGACATAGGCGTTGCCGGGCACGTCCTGGGTGGCGGCATAAAGGATCGGCCGGGCGCCCTGTTCGGCGTCGTTGGTCAGGAAGCGCAGCCGGTTGATGACGTTCGAGCGGGAGTGCGCGGCCAGCGCCGTCCGGGCGATCCCCGGGTGGGCGAGAACCGAGCGCACCGGACTGCCCGCGGCTTCGAGACGGCGCTGCAACTCCAGCGAGAACTGCACCACGGCCAGCTTGGAGGCCTCGTAGGCCCCCATCCGGCTGTAGCGCCGGGACCGCCAGTCCAGATCGTCCAGAGAGACCTTCCCAGTCCGGTGCAGCTGGCTGGTGACCGTCACGACCCGGTCGGTCAGGTGTGGCAGGAGCAGGTTGGTCAGCACGTACGGCCCGAAGTAGTTGGTCGCGGTCTGCACGTCCAGGCCCTGCGCGGTTCGGGACGCCGGGATGTCCATCACCCCGGCGTTGTTGATCAGAACATCGAGGGCGCCGCTCCAAGAGCCGGCGAAGTCTCGGACCGCGTCGAGGTCGGCCACGTCAAGGCGGCGGACGTCGAAATCCACCGACCGGGCCCCGGAGACGTCGCGCACGGCCAGCACGACCCGGGCTCCGGCCCGGCCCAGCTCCCGGGCGGTGACCAGGCCCAGCCCCCGGCCTCCCCCGGTGATCAACACCGTCTTCCCGGTCAGGTCGGGCAGTTGGCTTGCGGTCCATCCGGTCATGGCGAGACTCCCCTGCAGACGTCGGTGAAGTCAGTCCACCGC
The DNA here is from genome assembly GCF_016862435.1 of Paractinoplanes tereljensis. GTDB lineage: Bacteria > Actinomycetota > Actinomycetes > Mycobacteriales > Micromonosporaceae > Actinoplanes > Actinoplanes tereljensis. The sequence goes on along the minus strand of NZ_BOMY01000033.1, from coordinate 259,124 downwards.
ATCCGCCGCACCGGATGAAGGCCCAGCTCAACCAGGGATAACTGATCCCCCGCTACTGGCCGATCCGGCCGTCGATCCGCTCGCGGAGCAGGTCGGCGTGACCGTTGTGCCGGGCGTACTCCTCGATCATGTGGACCAGGACCTCGCGCAGCGAGATCCGCCCGACGCCGGGCACACCCTCGTAGACCACGGCCAGATCGGGTGCGGCCGCCACAAACGTGTCGGTGAAGGAGCACTCCTCCCGCCACGCCTGCCAGGCCTCCGCCACCACCGCGGCATCAGCGACCGCACCGTCGAAGTCGCCGTCGGGAGAGGCTGCGGTCTGAAAACGCAAAGCAACGTCCAGGCCGGCCAGCCGCTGCCGGAACCATTGCCGTTCCACGTCCGCGCAGTGCCGCACCAGCCCCAGCAGCGACATGGTGGACGGCGGCACCGAACGCGCGGCGAGATCCGAGGCAGTGAGGCCGCCGCACTTGACCTGCAGCGTGAGCCGCTGGTCGCGAAGGAACGCGACGAGCGTGGCCCGCTCGTCGCCCTGGTGCAGCCCGTCGGTGCGGGGATCGTCGTCGGCGGGAAACAGGTTCGCTCGCTTGGCCATGGGCCGGAACACTAATCGGCATGGCCGAGACCCACTTCGGCGAGTGGATCGCCGCGCACTACGCCATCCTGTGGCCGGAGCTGTTCGAACCGACGCTGATCGACGCCACCGTGAGCTTCCTCGCTGGGCTCGCGCCCGGCGGTGCGGCCCTGGAATTCGGCATCGGCACCGGCCGCATCGCCAAACCACTGCAAAACCAGGGGCTCGAGGTGTACGGGATAGAGCTCTCCCCCGCCATGGCCGCCCACGTGGACCACACCATCGTCGGCGACTATGCGACGACCCGCCTGGGCCGGATGTTCGACCTGGTCTACCTGCTGCGGAACACGATCACGAACCTGGTCACCCAGGACGAGCAGGTGCGCGCCTTCGAGAACGCCGCCGCCCACCTGCGCCCCGGCGGCTGCTTCGTCGTCGAGAACTACATCCCCCAGATGCGGGAGCGCGTCTTCGTCGAGACCCCGGAACACCGAGGCGTCGAGGAGTACGACCTGGCCACCCAGATCGCGATCTCGCACCACCGCTGGACCATCGACGGGGAAACCCACGCCTTCTCCTCGCCGCACCGCTACGTCTGGCCGGCCGAGCTCGACCTGATGGCCCGGATCGCCGGGCTGACCCTCCGGGAGCGCTGGTCGGACTGGCACCGCACCCCGTTCACCAGCGCCAGCACCGACCACGTAACTGCGTGGGAGAAGCCGTTAAGTCATTGAACCGCCCGACCGAACAGTTAGGTGTCGTCTGTCCTGCGGTAGGGGGTTTGGGTGCGCCGGTTCCGGTTCACGATCAGACGCCGGTGAGGTCGCCGAGCGCAACGCCACTCAGGTCCAGGAGTTGGTGCAGGGCGGCCTCGGCACCGCCCGCGACGTCGCGCAGGCCACCGACGCGCTGTCGCTGACCGACGGCAGCCGCAAGATCGCCTCGGCCGAGCTGCGGGCCGTGCTCGCGGCGCACACCGATTACCTGGGGGTCTGGACCGGCTGGGAGCCGAACGCGTTCGACGGCCAGGACAGCAGTTACCGCAACAAGACCGGCCACGACGCCACCGGCCGGTTCATCCCGTACTGGTATCGCGACGGCAGCACGATAAGCCTCGCCCCGCTGACCGACTACACCGTCGAGGGCACCGGCGACTACTACCTGGTCCCGAAGAACACCAAGGCCGAAAAGATCATCGAGCCCTACACGTACGCCGTGGGCGGTAAAGACGTGCTGATGACCGCCGCGAACAGCGGGGACGTCGCGCACACGATCACCGGGGTGGCCGACGTGGCGTCGTCGACCGCGGACATCGCCGGCACCACCCAGCAGGCCGCGACCAACCTGTCCAAGCTGGCGGCCGACCTGACCGCCCTGGTCGGCACGTTCCGCTACTGATGCTCCAGGCCGTCCCAGGACCAGCGCGGCAGGGCCAGGTCGGCGGGCACGTCGTCGGGTGAGCGGTGGTAGCGATTCATCGTCGTGGTGGTCGCCCACGCGAAGTAGTCGTGCAGGACCTGGCGCAGCGGATCGGTGGTGAATCCGGCATCGGTCAGCGCCGCGTCGAAGCAGGCGATCGCCCGCCGGTCCATCTCCTCGTGCGGGCCGTTCCCGCTGTGCATGCGCACGACCGTGGTCTCGTCGCCGTGCTGAGACGTGTAGGCGGCGGGCCCGCCGAGGGCCTCGGCCCAGTAGTCGGCCAGGCGGGCGGTGTGCTCCGGGTGGTAGCCGTGGCTGAACGCGTGGCTCACCACCTCGTCGGCCAGCACCCGGGCGTGCCAGGCCGCCGCCAGCCGGGTCAGGCCCGCGGTGCCGCCGGCCGCTTCGTACACGCTGGGCATAGCGAAACGCTACCGCGCCTGATGGACCGCCAGCCACGCCTGAGAGCTGTAGGTGAGGCGGATGTCGTCGGTCGCCAGCATGTCCCGGAGCTGGTCGCGGGTGAGGAAGTGGTGGGCCGAGTCGCGCAGCAGCCGCACGTTGATCACCCCGACAACGAGCAGCGGCAGGATGATCCGCCCGAGTGAGAGCACGCCGCGTGAACGGATGTGGTCACGCAGAATCACCCCGGTTCCGGCCCCATCACGCGGCGTGGTGACCACCAGCCGCCCGCCGGGGTTCAGCCGAGAGATGAGCAAGGCCATCGACCGGGCCGGATCGGCCAGCGAATAGAGCACGTTCCCGCACACGATCGCGTCAAAGGTGCCGGGCAGTTCGGCCAGGTCACCGTCGAGATCCACGCGCAGGTGGGTGGCCCCGGGATTCTTGCGCCGGGCCCGCTCCAGCATCACCGGCGACATGTCCACCGCGACGATCTCCCCCGGCTCGCGCGCCCGCAGCGCCCGGGTCAGATTCCCGGTCCCGCACCCGGCATCCAGCACCCGCCCGGCCCCTTCGGGAACTTCGGAGATCAAGGTCAAGACCATCCGCTCGTACGGCGTCAGACGCGCGATCACGTCGTAGCACCGGGCGTACAGGTCCCACAGCGCCGTGTTCACCGAGCCTCCATGAAGTCCGCGATCTCGGGCACCCCCGCGGCCCGGATGCTGGCCGTGAAGGTCCCGACCACGCCCCAGGCCGGGTAGGCGAGCACGTCCGCCCGCACGCCCGGATAGACGCCGCTCATCCGCACCGGGTCCGGTCCGATGGTGATACCGCCCGGCGCGATCCGTTCGAGGGTCGCCCGCAGCGACGGAACCACGCTCATCACCCAGAGCCGGTCCCCACAGCGCAGGCTCTCCCGGTAGAGCGCCCGGAACAGGTGCAGCGTCGCGACGCCCGGCGCGTCCGCCGCCTTGGCCACCCCGGAGAGCTCGACCACCCCGTCGCCCGCCGGTGGCGCGGCCATCAGCCGGGCGGCCGGAAGCGACAGCGAGCCGGTCGAATCGGTAACCATCCGCCGGCCGACCGCGACCAGCATGCCGGCCGCGTCGAAACTGCCGAACCAGTGCACCCGCTCGGCCGGGATCTCATCGTGCCAGGGCAGCCAGCCCTCCGAAGTCAGCTCCGAGGCCGGCAGGTGACCGTGCCGGACGTACGCCTCGCCCTGCAGTCTTTTGGCCGCGGCCGGGTCGCTGAGCGGCCGGCACTCGTAGGTGTCCTCGCGTACCGGCACCGGGTCATGACATCACACCCGGTCAATACGTAGGCCGGCCACGACGAGCGCGACCATCCGGCGGGCGTCGTAGCCGGGGCTGTCCGCGCCGACGCAGAGGTTGCCGACCCCGCGCATCAGGGTGAGCGGGTCCATGTCCGACACGATCTCGCCGGCCTCGGCCGCCGCGGCCAGCAGCTGCCCGCAGACCGGGACGAGCCGATCCAGGAAGTACGCGTGCAGGCTCGCGAAGGTGGCGTCGCCCTGCAGCGCCTCGGCCAGCCCGTGCTTGGTGACCAGGAAGTCGACGAACATGTCGATCCAGCGGGCCAGCGCCGCGTGCGGGCTCAGGCCGGTGGCGAGCAGCGTGGGCCCGGCCTCGGCGCACGCCTCCACCTGGTGCCGGTAAACCGCCACGATCAGGTCGGCCCGGGTGGGAAAGTGCCGGTAGATCGTGCCCACCCCGACCCCGGCCCGGGCCGCGACCTCGCGCACCGGGACGTGCACGCCGGAGGTCACGAACGCCTCGGCCGCCGCGTCCAGCAGCGTGCGTTCGTTGCGCCGGGCATCGGCCCGTTTTCGCTCGGCCACGCCATCCCCTTGGTAAACGGAACACGGTTCCGTATGGTTGGTTGCGGAACACGGTTCCGCTTAACCTCGAGTTTAGGGAGGACCGATGCCGAGCACCAGTTTCGGGATCATGACCGCGCCCATGCAGGTCGGCTACGAGGACATCGTGCGGGTCTGGCGCGAGGCCGACGAGATCGCCGAGATCGAGCACGCCTGGCTGTTCGACCACCTGATGCCGATCGGCGGCGACCCGGACGGGCCGATCCTGGAGGGCTGGACCCTGCTGTCCGCGCTGGCCGCGCAGACCCGGCGGCTCGATCTGGGCCTGCTGGTGACCAGCAACCGGTTCCGGCCACCCGCGATGCTCGCCAAGATCGCCGCGACCGTCGACGTGGTCGCCGGCGGCCGGATGGTCTTCGGCATCGGGGTCGGCTCCCGGCCGGGCCACCCCCTGGCCAAGCGCGAGTACGACGCGCACGGCCTGCCCTTCCACGACACCCCGCACGCGGTGGGCAGCTTCGCCGAGGCGTGCACGGTGATCCGGCGGCTGTGGAGCGAGGACAAGCCGTTCGACTTCCACGGGTCGTACGTCGACCTGACCGGCGCGTTCTGCAACCCGAAGCCGGTGCGGCGGCCGCCGTTCCTGATCGCCGGGCGCTCGTCGGCGGTGCTGCGGCTGGCCGCCGAGCACGCCGACATCTGGAACATCCCCGGCTTTGCCGACCTGGCCGACCTGAAGAGCCGGAGTGACCTGCTAGATCGGTATTGCGCCGAGATCGGCCGCGACCCGGCCGAGATCACCCGGTCGATCCCGGTGCCAGTCTCCTACGACAATCCGGGCGAGACCCGGGACGCGATCGCGGCGGCCCGCGAGATCGGCATCGGGCACTTCGTGCTCAGCCTGCCCGCGCCGTACCCGGCCGGGGTCGCCCGCTGGGTCGCCGACGAGCTGATCAGGACAGCGAGGTGAGTGGCTTGGCCGGACCGTACGTGGTGCCGGCCCGGTCGCGCTCCAGCCAGCCGGTCTCGACAAGCATCCGGCGTGCCCCGGCGACGTCGTCGGTGACCACCGACAGCCGGCGGTTGATCTCGTCTTCCGAATAGAGGCCGTCCAGCGCCAGGAAGCGCGCGAACAGCTCGCCGACCTGCTGGTAGCGCTCGCTCATGGTGGGCGGCAGGCTGGTCAGCCGGCCGTGCGCGAAGTTGCCGCGCAGCTGCGGATAGTCGGCGAGCAGCCCGGCCAGGGGCTGGGACCGGTCGACCGCGTTGGCCGCCTCGCGCAGCGCCCCGGGCGAGGCCCGGTAGACGCCGTTGCCGGTGCCGGTCGCCAGCCCGATGCCGGTCAGCCGGGCCAGCAGCTCCCCCGCTTCCTGGATCGGCACGTCCAGCGCGTAGGCCAGCTCGGCCAGGGTGGCCCCGTCCTTACCGCGTTTCACCAGCTCGGCGAAGGCCGCCAGGCGGGCGGGCACGGCGAGCTGGGACAGGAATTCGGCGGCGCGCGCGGCATCGGCGGACATCGGCCCACCGTATTGAAGGAGGCACGCTCCGCGCATCCGGATTAATCCGGGCCGGAAAGGTGCGCCCACCCCGTACGATCGTCGATACATCGACCAGCACGGGGAGCGCGACCATGATGACCCTTTTCCTGGTTCTGCTTGCGGTCGGCCTGATCACCGCGCTGACCGTCCGGGTCAAGCGGATGGAAGCCAAGGCGCTCAAGCCGTTCCTGGCGGCGGCGCTGCTGATCCCGGGCGGCCTGATCGCGCTGGAGGGCGTCCAGATCACGCCGTTCCACGTCGTGCCGCAGTCGCCGGTCGACCTCGCGTCGCTGCAGCAGCCGCTGCTGGTGCTGCCGGCCGTCCGGCCCGGCCACGCGCCGGCCGACGGGTTCCCGGCCGTCGACGAAGACCTGCGCAGCGCGGTCAAGACGTTCCCCGACGAGGCGAGCATCGCGTTCTTCAAGAGCCGGGGCATCCGCACGGTGGTGGCCCCCGCCGGGGTGTACACCGCGCCGGACACCTCGATGAGAGAGGTCCCCGGCGCGGTGATCTTCACCCTTTAGCTGACATCCGCCACGAAGGCCGAGATCCAGGCCAGGGCGGCGTTCCAGTTGATCGCTTCCTCGTTCGTCGACCACGACTGGATGTCGTCGATGTAGCAGAACTGCCCGACGCAGCCGGTGAGCTTGCTCTGCGCGTACGGGTCCTGGATCGACGAGTTCGCGCCACCGGCCAGGGTGCCGGCCGGCGGGTTCGGCAGGGCCGGGTCGAGCTGGTGGGCGTACCACCGGCTGTGCTCGTTCTGCGAGCTGACCTCGCCGTACCCGGTCACGTAGGACTGGTTCAGTGCGTTACGCCCGAACACGTAGTCGAGGCCGGTGAGCACCGCGTTGCGGTACACCGGCTTCCCGGTCAGCTGGTACGCCGACGCGAGCACGACCATGTTGTTCAGGACGATGCTGTTCGAGCCCCAGTCGTAGGAGTTGTTGTTCGGGGCGTACGGAACGCCGTACGCCTGGGCCTTCTGAACGGCCAGATATTTCTCCGCTCCGGTGACCACCGACGCCTTTACGGCCTTCAGGCCGGGCAGTTTGTTCGGGATCGCGGCCAGGTCGAGGCGGCCGGCCGCGGCCGTCGAGGCCCAGTCGAACGCACCCGCGCCGAACACGTCGGCGGTGTGCTCGGGCGAGGCCAGCACGTCGTTGGCGTAGCTCTTCTCCCCCGTGGTCAGGTACAGCTCGGCGGCGGCCCAGTAGAACTCGTCGCTGACCTTGCTGTCGTTGTAGGCGCCGCCGCCGACCCCGTCCGACTCCGGCGCGAGCAGCGCCGGGTTGGCCTTGGCCGCGGTGTACGCGGTGCGGGCCGCTGCGAGGGCGCGCTTGGCGAACGCCGGGTCGTAGGGCCGGTAGACCCGGGCGGCCTGGGCGGCCACCGCGGCCAGGTTCAGCGTCGCGGCGGTGGAGACCGGGTGCAGCTCACGCGGCTGCGGGTCCTGGTCGGGCAGCAGCGGCAGCCCGGTCCAGGACTGGTCGTGGATCTTGTGGTGGACCATCCCGGCGAGGGGCTTGCCGGTCGGCACCTGCATGCTGAGCAGGAAGTTCAGCTCCCAGCGGGCCTCGTCGAGGATGTCCGGGACGCGGTTGCCACTCTCCGGGATGGCGAGCGACACCTTCCGGACGGCGTGCGACCGCTCGTACTCGCTGAGGATCTCCCAGGTGGTGATGCCGCCGTTGACGACGTATTTGCCGTGGTCGCCCGCGTCGTACCAGCCGCCGCGCACGTCCAGGGTGTAGTCGCAGACGCCGGCCTGGCAGGGCACGTTGCCGTCGCCCTGGTTGGGGGCCACGTCGACGTGCCCGGCGGCGCGGCCGTAGCCCGGGCGCAGGGCGTTGTCGATCGCGATGCCGCTGCGCTGGGTGTAGTAGAACTTCAGCGCGTCGGCCCGCAGCTTGTCGTACGCCGCCGTGCCGATGTCGAACGGCCGGCTCGTCTCCCCGTCGGCGACCACGGTGTAGCCCGTGCCCGGCCGGGAGTACCGGCCGAAGTCGATGGTCTGCACGTTCTCGCCGGACGAGATGTCGACACCGCGCGGAGTGGAGTTTCCGCGCGCCACTACTGCGCCGGCGGCATTCTTCAGCTGCCACGGCAGCGGGGTCGTCGCGGTGGTCACCACGGTCGCGGTCTTCGGCCCGGACGGGACGTACGCGACCTGGTTGACCCGCACCCGCGGGCCGGTGTCCGGCACGTACACCTCGGGCGGGACGCCGCCGACCAGAGAGACGTTGTCGACGCAGAAGTGCCACGGGTCGGCGCTGCCGCCGAGCTGGAACCCGACCTGCCCCTGGGCGGTGTCGGCCGACTGGGTGAACGTGTACGAGTAGTGGGTCAGCCCGCCGAGCACGGGCGACTGCTCGAAGTAGGTGTCGTAGGGCGAGACGGCCAGGCCGACGATGGCCCGCACGACGTGCCCGGCGTCGCCGGCCGCGTCGAAGCTGAACCGGTAACTCTCGCCGGCGACCAGGGGCAGATCGTTCTGCCCGATCGCCACGTCCCAGCGGTTGGTCGTGCCGCCGGGCACGTCCACGCAGGCTTGCCCGTCGACCAGGGTGATCGGCAGGCCCGCGGTGGACCAGAAGGGATCGGTGGTGCCGTCGAATCCGCCGTTGCGGACCTGCTCGACCTCATCGGCCAGAGCTGGCGCGGCGGCGCCGCCAACAAGGAGGGCGGTGAGGACGGCCACCGTTCGGGAGCGCTCCCATAGAGACATGGAAAAGATTGAATCGACCTCGTGACGCGCTGTCAACGCTGGCGAAACAGCGCGTTCACGGCCGGAGCCCCCCGGCATGAGGGCTCCGACCGCTACCTTCAGTTCACAAAGACCGCCGGCGAGCCCGACACCGTGGTGTCCAGGACCGGGGCGTACGTGGCGGTGAAGAAGCCCGCACTCGGGCAGGTGATCGGCCCGGACGACTTCGAGAACGCCTGGTTGCTGAACGCGATCGAGTTGCCGGTGTTCGACGAGACGCCGGTGATCGCACCGCCGTCGGCCTGGTAGACGCAGGTCACCGAGCCGAGCAGGGTGCCCAGCACCAGGGTGGTCTGCACCGGGGCGCCGGCCGCGCCGCTGACCGTGACCGCACCGGTCGCGCTGTCGATCGTGGTACCGAACGGCAGGTTGTTGACGGTCACGCTGGTCACCTTGGTCACGCCGAGAATGTTGGCGGTACACGTGGCGAACGTGTGTGCGGTGGCCGACTCGGTTGCCAGGCCCGGCGCGGCCGGGTTGTCGGTCACCGTGGCGGTGAAGGCCGACGCGGCGCACTTGATGCCGGTCGTACCGCCGGACGTGGTGTTGAAGTCGGCGGTCGTGCCGGCCGCGACCGCGGCGTTCAGCACGTCGCCGACGACCACGTTGGCTCCGGCCGGACTGCCGGTGGTCAGCACGGCCACCGCGTCGTCGGCGGCCCGGGCCGGACCGGCTACCAGCGCCACCGAGAGTGCCGCGAGCGCGGCGATCGGAAGGCTTCTGGACGCACGCATGGGTGTTCCTCCTTGCGTTGGGAACGAGACACCCGGGCGGCCACCTGCGGGGGGATGCGGGAAACCGGTCCGGGCTCTTGCACGCTCTTCCGGAAATACAATTAACCGAAAGTGATACTTAGCGCCGTCGATGTATAGACCTGTCGGATATGACCCGTCAAGCCACTTGACCCGCCGGATACCCAGCGGTAACTTCGGAACGCTACATAGACGGCGGACTTTACATAATGCCGTTGTTGGTGAGCGACAATTCGATTCTGCTCAATTGTTTACGGCACACAAAAGGGAGTAGTTTGATGAGTGCACCGGACACTGTTTCCGCCGGTGGTGTCCGCTGGCGGCGGTTCGCCGTGATGTTCGGCCTCACCGGGGTGGCGACCGCCGGCCTGATGGCCCTGACCGCCCAGGGCGTGCTGGCCGCCAACTTCTCGATCTCCGGCATGCCGTTCGTGGTCGCCGCCGACGAGTTGAACGGGCAGGGCTTCGAGCAGTTCGCGACGCTGGACACCACCCGCGAGGGCAACCCCAACCTGGCCGACGAGGGTGGGCAGAAGGTGCTGATCGTGTCGGCGATCAACACGGCCACGCTGACCAAGCTGTGCCAGAGCGTGTCGCTCGGCGGCGCCTACCTGAAGATCACCGCGGGCGACGCCGGCACCCCGGTGTCGGCCAAGGCGCTGGTCGTCGACTCCGACCAGATCAACGGCAACGCCGACTTCACCAACATCGAGGTCGGTGGTGACGCCGGTCTATTCAACAAGGTGAAGAACCCGAACACCGGTGAGGACGTCGTCGGCCCCGATTACGTCTTCGGGCAGCAGGCCGACGCGGTGCAGATCAAGAATCTGTGGCAGAACAACTACGCGACCACGGCGGCCAAATTCACGCTGCCGCACCTGCGGATGTCGTTCTCGTCGACCGGCTGCTGACAATGCCCCGCGGATCCAGTTTCTGGAACTGGCGACACGCCCGCCCCTTCTGGGGCGGGCTGCTCGTCCTCGTCGGCGGCACCGAGATGTTCCTGACCGTGATGGCGCCGCTGCCGGTCGTCGTGCACGTCGGCATGCAAGGCTTCATCGGCTACCTGCTGCCGATCCTGATCGCGGTCCTGGGCGCTCTGCTGATCTTCAACCCGCAGCAGCACGTCTTCTACTCGATCGTCGCGGCCGTACTCGCGGCCGCCTCGTGGCTGACGTCCAACCTGGGCGGCTTCGTCATCGGCCTGCTGCTCGGCCTGGTCGGCAGCGCCCTGGCGTTCGCGTGGTCACCGGAAAAGCACAAAGTGGCGACTCAGGCGTCGACCGACAACCCCGGCGTCCAGCCGGAGACGTCGGAGAGCCTGCCGCGCCACAGGCGTACCTCATCGGGCTTGCTGTCCGGCGAATAGATCCGCGTGTTGCGCAGGTGGATGTACTTCGTCGGGGCCAGCAGGGCGGACATCTGGCGGTGGGTCACCTCGCCGCCGATGTCCCGCTGGCGGATCGCGTGGTGGGCGAGGTCGGACTGTTCCTTCATGTGCTCGGCCATGCCGACGAAGAAGGCGTCCTCGTAGTCGTTCATCTCGCTGACCTCGGCGAACCACTGCCACTGCGGGATCAGGTCACCGCTGACCAGCAGGCCGTGCACGGTCAGGCTGAGCGGAACGCCTGGCTCCACCAGATTGATGAGCCGGTCCATCTGAGCCACGTACGTGCCGAGCACGCTGTCCGGCTCGCTCCAGTCGGATCGGCTCATGATCGAGTCGAGCATCGGATCGGACAACACTTCGCACACCCCCGTGTCAGGCTCCCCGTGCCGACTCTAGGTCAGCCGGACGGGGCGCCGGACGCGAACGGGAGAAGTCAGCGGTGCAGGTGGTGGCGCCAGTCGCCGGGCACAGCCCCGGCCGGCCCGGGGGCGGGCTGGTCCTCGGGCCGGCTGGTCGCCGGGGCCAGCTCCGGGCCGTTGCCGGCCTCGTCGGTCGAGTAGTCCCAGAACCAGTCCTCGCCCGGCTCGAAGGACTGGATGACCGGGTGGCCGGTGGCCTTCCAGTGCGCGGTGGCGTGCTGCGCCGGAGAACTGTCGCAGCAGCCGATGTGCCCGCACTGCGCACAGCGGCGCAGGTGGAACCACCAGCCGCTGTCGCCCAGGCACTCCACGCAGCCGGTGCCGGAGGGGGGAACGTCGGGCTGAATCGGGTCGTCGCTAGTCACGCCGGAAACCTACCCCAGGGTCGCGTCGGTGACATCGGCGAACGTACCCCCAAGGGCCGCGACCGCCTCCCCGGCCGCCACCTGAAGTCCGACGCCGCGCACCCCCGCGCCGAGGTTGATCGTCCGCCCCTCGGTGCTGGCATCGGCCACAACGGGCCACGGCTTGGCCGACCCGAACGGCGTGATCGTCCCGCGTTCGTAGCCGGTCGCCTCCTTGGCGGTGGCCGCGTCAGGCAGCGACAGCCGGTTGACCCCGAGCAGCGCCCGAAGCTTGGGCCAGGAGATCTGCCGATCCCCCGGAACCAGCACGAACACGTAGTCGCCCTCGCCCCGCCGCACGACGATCGTCTTGACGAGATCGCGCACCTCGACCCCTTGCGCGGCAGCGGCCTCGGCGACGCTGGAGACGGGCCCGTGCTCCAGCACCCGGTGTGTGATCCCGAGCGCGATCGCGGCCTCTTCGGCTGGTCCTGGCATGTGATCAACTGTAGGGCCTGTCCTGCCGGTCACGGGGGAGCGAGGCGAGGTCCAGGTGTCGTCTGGGTGCGCGGCGCGGGCGCCCGGATACCGGTGTTGTATCTGGGTGTTCGCGCCGTGCGGCCAGGCGGCGGCTGGGCCACGCCGCAGCCCCGCGTGACCGGCAGGACAGGCCCTATGGGAGTACGTTTCAGGTATGTCTGACAAGCCGGTGCTTCAACCCGGACCGAGCCACCCGATCACGATCACCCCCACCGCCGGCCGGGTCGTGGTGACCGCCGGCGGCAAGGTGGTCGCCGACAGCCGCAACTCGCTGACGCTGCAGGAGTCGACCTATCCGGCGGTGCAGTACGTCCCGCTGGCCGACGTAGACCAGTCCCTGCTGGAGCGCACCACCACCGAGAGCTATTGCCCCTTCAAGGGCGACGCGAACTACTACTCCATCAACACCGGCGACAACAAGGCCGTAGACGCGATCTGGGAGTACACCCAGCCGCACGACGCGGTAGCCCAGATCAAGGACCACGTGGCGTTCTACCCCGACCGCGTGGACGCGATCGAAATCCAGCCCAGCTGACTCCCGCGCCCGAACCGCCCCGCCACTCACGCCGGGGCGGTTCGGGCGCACCGCCCCTACGGGAACGACACAAGATCGGCGCAGGCCAGGGGCAGCAGCCGTGCGGAAAGTGCTCCAGTTCCCGCCGCACCGGGCCGCACCGCGCCCGATCTTGCGGAGTCGCTGAGAGGTCCGTGCGGGAACTCGGCAAGATCCGCGGTGGAACCGCCGGCCGCGCCCGCTAACCGCGCCGTGCCGGGGCGGGCTGTGCCGGGGCGGGGCGGGCTGTGCCGGTCGCTCCCGATCTTGCGGAGTTGTCGAGAGGTCCGCGCGGGAACCTCGCAAGATCCGGGGTGAATCCGGCGGGCCGCACCCGCTACCCGCGTCGCCCCGCCGGGCCGGGCCGCGCTCGATCTTGCGGAGTCGCTGAGAGATCCGCTCGGGAAGTCTCGCTCAGCGGGACTGGGCGGCACGGGACTGGGCGGTGCGCGTACCGGAAGAATTAGCGTTTGAAGACGACGGTGGTCTGGGGAAACGGGGGCTAGGACGCGGTTAGCGTCGTTGCGGTGATGGCGCCGTCGGTGGCTGTTGTTCCCTGGACTGAGAGGGACTGGCCCGCCTTCAGCTTGGCCAGCGTTGTGGTCTGCTGGATCTTGGTGGAATCGGCGATCTTTACCGTCACAGTCTTGCCGGCCGCGGTGGTCATGGTCAGGGCGGTTGTGGTGATCGACTTGATGGTGCCGGTGGTGGCATTGCCGGCGGACGCGTTGCCGCCGGTGTTGCCGCCGAAGCCACCGCCGGGGAAGCCGGAGGCGCCGGCTCCGCCTGGCATCTGGCCTGACATGCCGCCGCCGGTTCGGGTCGTGGATGACGTCGCGGTTGCGGCTGAGGATGCCTTGCCCCAGTGTTTTTGCACTGCTACGCCGCCCAGGAAGCCGCCGGCCAGTAAGAACGCGCACAGCAAGGTCGGGGTGGCTCGGTTGAACCACTTGCGGGGGGCCGCCTTTGACAGCCGATCAGGTAGGTCCTCGTCCTCCGGGGGTTCCTCGGTTACCCCTTCTCGGACCTCGGTGTCGCTGTCGGTCATGGCGGAATCCCCTACTCGTACCTGAGGGCGTCGATGGGACGCAGGCGGGCGGCGCGGGCGGCGGGCAGGCCGCCGAAGAACAGGCCGATTACCACGGAGACGCTCAGGGCCAGGACCACCGAGCTGGGTACGACGACCGGCGTCACGCCGACGATTTTGAAGTTGGCGCCGATCAGGGCGGCCGCTACGCCCAGGCCGCCGCCGATGAAGCTGAGCAGCGTGGCCTCGATCAGGAACTGGGTGAGGATTACCCGTCTGGGGGCGCCCAGGGCCTTGCGGATGCCGATCTCGCGGGTTCGCTCCGTCACCGTGACCAGCATGATGTTGGTGATGCCGATGCCGCCTACCAGCAGGCTGATCGCGGCTACCGCTCCTAGGAGCGTGGTGAACGTGTCGGCGGTCTCGGTCTGGGTTTCCAGCAGCTGGGAGGCGCTGCGGATGGTGTAGCCGGCTGAGCCGCTGGAGCTGGTCGGCACCCGCTGGTTGAGGATCACCGTGATCTCGCTGGTGACCGTGCTGACCATTTTCGAGTCGGCGGCCTCGACCAGGATCGAGTTGAGCGCGCCGTAGCCGGTTAGCACCTGGCGGACCGCGGTGATCGGGGCGATCGCGACGTCGTTGGCGTCCTGGAAGCCGCCGCTCGAGCTCTTCTCGTCGAGCACGCCGACGACCGTGAACAGGGCGCCGCTGACGGTGACCTGCTCGCCGACCGGGTCTACGCCGGGGAACAGCTCCTCGGCGACGGTCTGGCCGATCACCACGACCCGGCGGCCCTGGGCGTCGTCGTCCGTGCTGAACGCCGAGCCGGACGCGAGCGGGTAGTTGGCGGCGGTGAAGTAGCTGGCGGTGGATCCGACGAACGAGTTCACGTCGTACGACGTGCTGCCGTAGGCGATCGTCGCCGAGGTGCTGACCACCGGCGACACCGACTTCACATCGGGGGCGAGCACCGGGTCGTCGAGCGCGTCGGCGACCTTCAGCGTCAGGCCGCTGCTGCTGGTGGAGGCGCCGCCGCCGCGGCCGCCGCCGGTCGAGACGGTCAGCGTGTTGGTGCCGAGCGCGCTGATCCGGTCGCTGACCGCCTTGGCCGAGCCGTTGCCGACCGCGACCAGCAGAATCACCGAGGCGACACCGATCAGGATGCCGAGCATGGTCAGCCCAGACCGCAGCTTGTTGGCCGCGAGTCCGCGTAGTGCGAATCGAATGATCTCGGCAAAGCTCATCCCGCTGCCCCCACCGCGTGCTGGCGCACGTCCGATTGGATCTCACCGTCAAAGAGTTTGATCAGCCGATCGGCCCGGGCTCCGACCTCGGGCTCGTGGGTGATCAGGACGATGGTACGACCGGCAGCTCGGAGTTCGTCGAAGACGGTCAGTACGTCCTCGGTGGAGTGGCTGTCCAGGTTTCCGGTGGGTTCGTCGGCCAGCAGCAGGGCGGGCTCGGTGACCAGGGCGCGGGCGACCGCGACGCGCTGTTGCTGGCCGCCGGAGAGCTGGTTGGGTTCGTGGTCGTGCCGGTCGGCGAGGCCGACCGTGTCGAGCGCGTGCATGGCCCGGCGGCGGCGTTCGCGGGCGTGCATGCCGGCGTAGGCGAGCGGGAGCTCCACATTGCCCAGTGCGGAAGTGCGCGGGATCAGGTTGAACGACTGGAAGACGAAACCGATGAGCCGGTTCCGCACCAGGGCGAGCTGCCGGTCGGACAGCCGGGAGACGTCGACGCTGTCCAGCAGGTATCGGCCGGCGGTGGGGACGTCCAGGCAGCCGAGGATGTTCATCAGGGTGGACTTGCCGGAGCCGGAGGAGCCCATGATCGCGACGTACTCGCCGCGCGCGATGGCCAGGGTCACCCCGCGCAGCGCGTGCACGGTGGCCTCGCCCTCGCCGTACACCTTGGTGAGTGACCGGACGTCGAGGACCGGATGCATCAGGGCGGTCCCCCGCCGCCGCTGAACCCGCCGCCGGGGCCCTGTTGGTTGGAGGTTGTCGACGTGCTGGAACTCGATGTTTCCGGCACCACGACCTTTTCCCCCACGGTCAAACCATCAGTGATCTGGTACGAGTCGTCGCCCTTGACGCCGACCTTGACCGTACGGGTCTCGGTGGTGCCGTCGTCGGCCACCACGGTCACCGTGTAGCGGGTGCCGGAGACGGTGACCGCGGCCGAGTTGACGTAGACCGCGTCGGTGGCCGTGCCGGTGGTGACGGTGACGCTTACCGACTGGCCGGGTTTGGCGCCGTCCGGCAGCGAGTCGACGCTGATCGTGACCCCGTACGTGCTGACGCTGTTGCTGGTGGTGGCGGACGGGTCGATGGCGGTGACCTTGCCGGTGGCGGTCGCGTCGGTGAGCGCGGACCAGGTCAGCGCGGCGGTCTGCCCGGTCTTCAGCTTGGTCGCGTCGGACTCGCCGAAGGAGGCGCTGACCTGCAGCTTGTTGAGGTCGGCGAGCTCGACAAAACCCGAGGATTCTTGTGAGCCGCCGCCACCGGAGGAGGAAGCCGACGACCCGACCGTCCCGTTTACCGAGATCACCGTGCCGGCCATCGGGGCGGTGAGCTTCGTACCGTCCACGTCCGCTTGCGCGTCCTCGACGGAGAGGGTCGTGGTGGTCACGTTGTTCGTGGCGGTGGTGGTGTCCGAGCCGGCCTTCACGGCCCGGGCCAGGGCATCCTGCGCGGCGTCCAGGTTCGCTTGGGCGAGGTCGAGGGCGCGCTGCGCGGCGGCCGGGTCGACCTTGGCGAGGAGTTGACCGTTCTTCACGGTCTGGCCGACCTTCGCGTAGACGGCGGTGACCGTGCCGGACGTCTCGAAGCTGGCGCTGGCCGTGGTGGCGGTGGCCAGGGTGCCGTCGGCGGCGACGGTGGCGGTGACCGTGCCCTGGGCGACGGTGACCGTGCGGGATCCGGCCGACGCCTTGGTGGTGGCCGTGCCGGTGTCCCGGACCAGCAGGACGGACCACCCGACCGCGCCGAGAGCGAGCCCGGCAAGGGCGAGGTTGACCAGAAGGCTGGGTACCCGGCGCACAACTCATGATTACCGGCGTTCGCGGTCGATCGCGGCGAAACCGGAGAAAAGCTCGCCTACCAGGACCGAACCACCACTTCGCCGGCGGCCAGCCCGGACACGATCTCGGTGTACTGGTCACCGCGCAGCCCGACCTCGACCTGCCGTTTCGCGGTCGAGCCACCGGACGCGACCAGGACCGTGGTGTCGTGCACGGCGGTGGTCGGCACCCGCAGCGCGGACGTGACCGAGCCGGTGGTGATCTCCACCGAGGCGCTCTGCCCGACCAGCATGTCGGCCGGCTGCTTGGTGAAGGCGAGCAACACGCCGTAGGTCACCAGGGTGCCGTCGTCGGTGCCGACCGGGTCGACCTGGGCGACCTTGGCCGCGAACTGTTCGCCGACCCGGTCGGCCAGGGTGACCACGCCGGCCTGGCCGGTGGCGAGATCCCCGGCGTCGGCCTCCGGGAAGGACGCGGAGACCTGCATGGCGTACGTGTCGGCCAGGGTGATGAAGGTGGAGCCGGAGCTGACCTGACTGCCGACGGTCCCGGCCACCGCCATCACGGTGCCGGCGATGGGCGCGGTGATGGTGGTCCCGGAGAGAGCTTCCTTGGCCTCGGCCAGAGCCGACTTGGCGGAGTTGACCCGCTCCTGGGCAGTGAAGATGGCATCCACGCTCACCGACTGGTTGCCGGGCACCGCCCGGGCCCCGATCGAGGCCGACGGCGACGGAGAGGCGGAGGCCTCGGTGAGCTGGTCCTCGGCGTTGTCCAGGGTGTCCTCGGCGTCGGCTACCGCGTCGGTCGCGTCGTCGTTGTCGACCGCGGCCAGCGCGGCGCCGGCCTTGACCTTGCTGCCGGCCCGCACGTTGACCGCCTCGACGGTCCCGTCCACCGTGAACGACAGGGTGCGGGTGAGGCTGGCCTGCACGGTCCCGGTGGCGGCGACGCTCATCGTCACCGCGCCGGTGTCCACCGCGACGGTCGACACCGCGGTCTTCGTACCGCTGTCGTCGTCCCGGTTGAGGAGGGCCGCCGTGACGCCCCCACCGATGGCCACGATCGCGAGCCCGAAAGCGACCAGTTTTGTCAGCATAAGTCACGATTGTTCTGGCAAACTGCGTGCCTGTCCGGCAAAACGGCTGGGTCCGGCGGGGTGCACTCCCGCCGGACCGGGCCGAGATCAGCTCGTGGGTGCGGACGCGTTCGCGGTCGGCTTCAGGGTGGCGCAAGCCGTGGTTGCCTTGGTCCAGGTGGCGTCGTCCACACCGTCAGGCTGGGTGATCTCGCGACCGCCGCCACCACCACCCGGGTTACCCGAGGGCCGGGCGCCACCCGAAGGCGGGGTGCCGCCGTTCGGCGCGCCCGACGGCGGGGTGCCGCCGTTACCGCCACCGGGGCCGCCGGACGGCATCGTGATGGTCACGCCGTTCTCCGACAGGCAGTTGATGTAGGCGGTCATCGCACTGTTGTTACGGCCGCCACCACCCGGGCCGGCGCTGGCGTTGCCGCCGGCCGGGGTGGTGCTGGTGTCGCCGCTGGAGTCGTCGTCGGAGCCGCAAGCGGCCAGGGATGCCACGGCCACGGCCGTGAGCAGGCCGGCAGCCAGGCGCCGATTACGGGACAGCACGGCGGTTACGGACACAGGTACTCCTTCGGACCGGCCACGGCGTCGCGCCGCGGCCGAGGGGGGTAGGCGGCTCAGCGAAGGCGCTGGCCGCTGGTCAGCCGAGCGGCGACGGCGGGTTCGCGGTGCCGGGTGCGCACCACCGCCCGCGCGTCGTTCGCCATGCCCCGCACGGGGGCGAGCCGGTCGCGAACCGCGAGCCGGACCCGGTCCACCCGGTCGGTAGGGGTGGGCGTGGCGAAGGTGGAGGGCTCGTATCCGAAGCGGTGCAGCCGGGAGCCGAACACCGCTTCGCAGCGTTCGATCTCGCCGGCCGAAAGCCGCTGCTGCCAGCTGCGTACCCGTTCGGTGGTCACGCTCTGGTGGGTGCGGGTGTGCCAGGTCTTGTACTCGGGGACGGCCATCCGGGCCATCTCGTCCGGGCGGGCCATGGCCGGGTGGTACTCCTCGTCGAGGAACGCGCACAGCCGGCGCAGGTGCGGTTCGGGGTCGGTGACCAGGTCCTCGTACCGGACCAGGTGGTAGGTGCCGGGTCCGTAGCGGCGTTCGGCGCGCAGCGACGCGTCGGCCGCCCGGGCCCAGTTGTCGATGTGATCGCAGAGGTTGGCCGAGCTCCACGGCGCCTCCTTGAGCGACGCCACGCAGTCCCGGCCGTCGCGCATGATGTTGACGATCTGCGCGTCCGGGAACATCCGCAGCAGCGCGGGCAGGCTGCGCAGGTAGGACGGGCGCTTGTCGCCCCAGCGGGGCTTGCCGAACCGCTCGGCGTACAGCCGGAACACGGTGCCGATGGCCGAGCCGAGGCTGGGCGGGGCCCCGACCACGGCGTCGACGACCCGCTCGGCGTCCAGCCCGAGGTCCTCGAATTGCGGCGTCTCGACGATCCACCGGGCCAGGTCCCGGCGGTGGCCCGGATCGCGCAGGTCGCCGAACTCGTGCCGCCGCTCGTAGGCGGGCATCACGAAGCGGTTCTCCGGCGGGAGGGCGATCCTCGGGTGGGCGTGCAGCATGAGCTGCAGCATCGTGGTCCCCGATCGGGGGCATCCGACGACGAAGATCGGGCGATCAGTGGGCATGACGCTGACCTTAGGCTAGTATTTACGACTTTTCGGATATGTGCGTAAAGCCAGTCAACGCCCGGCCGGCTGCCGGACGAGTGAAGCTTCGGCGGCGAGGCTGTGGCCCATCGAGCCGGCGGCTGTCGGGACGCTATGAACCACCGGTTGCCGGGTGATTCGCCAGAGGTGGTGCACGAGGCGTAGTTCGAAGATCACCAGGAGCGCCGCAGCGGCCAGGGCGACCCCGCCGACGAAGCCGGTCACCGGGCCGATCACAAAGACCGTCATCTCGAACTCGATGCCACTGAACAGGTGCACCCGGATGCGGCGGGCGGCCAGGGCGGCCTTCACCAGGCCCCGGCGGGACCGCGTGGGCGCGGCGCGGTTTTTTCGATACAGGTCCCGCACCTGCGAGACCTGCCCGGCATTGAGATAGCGCAGCAGATCGAGACTGATCACCAGTGCGACCAGCCACAGGTAGCGGACCTGCCCACTACGCAGGTACTCCCCGCCCATCAGAGCCGCCGCGCAGAGGATGGCCCGCAGCCGGTCGAGCATGAAGTCGCACCACCCACCGAACGGCGATCCGCCGCCGCGCAGCCGGGCCAGCTTGCCGTCCATGCAGTCGGCCACGAAGCCGAGGTGGAACAGCAGCGCGCCGAGCACCGGCCACCATCGGCCGGGCCCGGCAAAACAGGCCGCGGCCCCGAGACCCAAGACCGCCGACAGCGCGGTGAGCCGGTTCGGGGTCACCCATCGCCACGGCGAAACCAGACGAACAAGCCGGACCGCGTACGGGTCGACAAGCGTGACCGTCCACCACGAATCGAGCGGCTTGCATGTCCGAGCACGTACTTCGACGAGCGAGACCCTGTGCATCCCGCCATCAAAGCAACCGTATGGTGCGAATTAGGACTTAGTTGGTCAAGAACCTGCTCACAGCTTGATAACGGCCTCGCGCACCCCGGCCAGCAGCTCGTCGGCCACCGGATAGGGCGTATAGAAGGAGAGCCGGTCGATGGTCCCGCCGAACCGGTCGTGCAGCCCGGCCGGCACGTCCCCGCCGACCGCGAACGTGTCCAGCACGTCGTCGGTGATCAGGGCGGTCATCTCGGCCCAGGCCTGCCGCCGGGAGAGTTGATTGAGCCGGTCGGCGAGGTCACCCCAGCCGTGCAGCTCGAGAACGGGCCGGTAGGCAGGCGTCGACCCGTAGAACGCGATCTGCCCCTTGACCGCCTGCTCGGCCTCGGACCGGGCCTTCTCATCCGCGCCGAGCACCACGAACGCCGACAGCCCGAGCTGGAAGCCGTCGAGCGAGCCGCCGCGCGCCTCGCGCAGGATCGGCAGGGTGCGCTCGCGCAGGTAGGCCGGGCTGGTCAGCGGGTGCACGAGCAGCCCATCGGCGGCCCGGCCGGCCACCGCGGTCATCCGCTCCCCCACCGCCGCGAGGAGGATCGGCGGATTCCCGTACGGATTGGGGCCGGGGTTGAAAAATGGGGTCATCAGGGTGTGCCGGTAGAACTCGCCGCGGAACGACAGCCGTTCGCCGGTGGCCCAGCACTCCCAGATCGCCCGCACCGCCGCCACGAACTCGGCCATCCGCGCGGCCGGTTTGCTCCACGGCATCGCGAACCGCCGCTCGATGTGCGGCTGTACCTGCGAGCCGAGCCCGAGCTGGAACCGCCCGGCCGAGATCAGTTGCAGGTCGTTGGCGAGGATGGCCAGGTTCATCGGGTTGCGGGCGAAGGCCACCGCGATCGACGACTGCAGCGTGATCGCGGTAGTGGCCCGGGCCGCGAGGGTCAGCGAGGTGAAGACGTCGTGCTTGGTCTCGGCCGCGCCGAAACCGTCGTACCCGTCCCGCTCGGCCCGCGCCGCGCCCTCTTCCACCTCTGAAGGTGAGGCGGCCACCCCGGCCGCGAAGTCAACCAGCATGGCCAAGGTCTATCACTTGAGGGCGTCCGCCCCGGAGCGGGGGCGCTCCGGGACGGACGCTTCTTCACCGGCCCGACCGCGTGGAGTTCGGCGTTCCGCTGGGGTGGTCCGCCGGACGGGGGCCGGGCTTTCCGGATCCGCTAGGGCGGACAGATCCGGACGGGCGTACTTCGGGCTTGCCGCTGCTCTGCGGCTTCTGCAGGTCGGTGCAGAAGCGGTCGACGCGGTCGCGGTCCTTGCGGCCGGCCTCCTTGATCAGGTTGCCGAACTCGGGCTCCTCGAGGGCGCCCTTGCGCTGGTCGCCGGGGCGGGCGGTCCAGCGTGCGCAGAGCTTGGCCAGGTCGCCCGGGGCGAACGAGTGACTGGGCCGGGCGGACGGGGTGGTGGACGGGTGCGGCCGGGCCGAGTGCGACGCCGACGCGGACGAATGGGGCTTGGGTGCGATGTGCAACGGGCCGGGCAGCGTGCCGGTGCCGGCCGCCAGCGCGACGCCGCCGGCGCCGAGCGCCGCGACCGCTGCGGCCACCTTCACGGTCAGCAACTTCGCCAGGGTGGTCTTGAGCATCTGAATCCTCCGGAAGCGTGGGGATAGCAGATGAGCAGCCACGAAGGCCGCTGCCGCGGCGTCCTCACCGGCCAGGTGGCGGCCGGAAGCCGGTGCGGACGCAGCCGCCAGCACGGCACCTACGGGGTGCGTGCGGCGGGCCGCCGGGTCGCGCAGCAGAAGCTCCGCGGTGTCCCGGTCGAGCGGGTGGTGGTCCTCGTGGATGCTCATCTCACTCCCCTCAGCGCCGGTGCCGGTTCAGGTGTCACAGGGCCGGGAAATCGCTGCGCGAGCGTGCGCAACCCCCGGTAGGCGGCGGTGCGCACGGCCCCGGCCCGCTTGCCGAGCACCTTGCCGGCCGATGTCGCGTCCAGGCCGAGCACGGCCCGCAGCATCACCGCCTCGGCCTGATCGCGGGGCAGCGAGGCGATCAGCGCGACCGCCGCGTCGGTGCCGAGCGATTCGAGGACCTGCTCGGCGGTGTCCTGGGCGGCCACCAGGTCGGCCGCGACCATGTCGATCGGCACGGCCGGTATCGGGCGGCGGCGGGCCCGGCGCAGATGGTCCATGGCCCGGTGCCGGGCGATCGTCGCCGACCAGCCCCGGAAGCCGTCCCAGTCGCCGCGGAAGGTGCGCAGGTCGCGGGCTATCTGCAGCCAGGCCTCGGAGGCGACGTCCTCGGCGTCCGCACCGACCAGCACCGTGAGGTAGCGCAGCAGCGCCGGATGCTGGGCCCGGTAGACGATCCGGAACGCCGTCTCGTCGCCCGCGCAAGCGGCCGGCAGCATCGCCGCCAGCTCGTCGTCCTCGCCCGACATGACCACCCCCAAACCACTCAGCGCACCGGCGCCCGGATGTGTCACACCTGGATCTTGAAGCTGGTCAGAAGGTCGGCGGCCCAGAGCGCGTCGAGGATCATGGCACAGCGCGCGCCGAACAGGATGTCGGCGGCGGCCTCCGGTTCGGCGGCGGCGAACGACCCGCACAGGTCGTGCGCGGCGATCTGCTCGTGCACGGCGTCGGCCAGGACGTGCTCGTCGTAGAAGCGGGTGGCGGCCGGGGTGCCGCCGAGCCGGCGCAGCCCGTTGCCATAGGCCCGGTTGGGCAGCGACGAGGTCATCTCGAACGCGGCGAGATGCCCTAGCAGCGCGCCGCGCAGCCGCCGGTGCAGGCCGAACAGCGACATCAGGTTGTTGGTGGCCAGGGTCAGCGTGGTCGCGGTGCCGAGGTGTGCGCCGTAGGCCGGGTCGAGGCCGAACCAGCGCATGGTGTCCTGGAACAGTTCCTGGTGCATCCGGCCGGGCACCCCGTTGCCGTACTCGTCCTGCTGGATCTCGACAAGCGCGGCCTTCGGCCGCCCGGCCAGCCGGGGAATGGCGAAGGTGTGCGGGTCGGCCTCGCGCAGGTGATAGACCGAGCGCTGGGCGACGAACTCACGGAACTGCCCATGCGAGGCCCGACTGCTGAGGTACGCGGCCAGGGGTGGACCATCCTGCTGGGCAATTTCGGTCAGCAGCCGCGGAATGTCACCCGGCGCCGGGGTCGGCACCGGGCCGGCCAGCGCCCGCAGCCGTTCCTCCAGGACCGCTTCCATCCCGGCCCGCACCGCCAGCAGTGCCGGGTTCCACTCCCACCGGTCGTCGACGCCGTCCCAGCCGCGGTAGTGCAGCTCGTAGCAGACGAACAGGGCAAGCTGGAGATCGTCGTCGGTGAGCGGGTCGCGCCTTTCTAAAACAACATCGCCGAGCGCGTGACGGCCGCTCAGAGTGCCGATCACCGCGGCCGACACCGGGCCGCGCGGAGCCGGAAGTTTCATGCACCCCCGCTAACGCCGCAAGTCCTGCAAAATCGCTAGGGTAGGGCATGTTTCGCAGGCAGCGTGGGACGCCCGCCACGATCGTCCCGTACCCGGACGGCCCGCTGATCATCCGGGGCGATTTCGAACTGCGCACGCCCGACGGCGAGCCGATCGATCCCGGTCGCGAGACGATCGCGCTGTGCCGCTGCGGCCGCTCCGCGGTCAAGCCGTTCTGTGACGGCACACACAAGAAGATCAACTTCCGGGCCTGAACTATCGTTAAGCACGGACCACCCGATAAGCTGTGGGACGGCTCCTCGATCAGGCAGCCTTTCACGCGCCCCGCGCGTCGCCGGCCAACCGCCGTGCCCCAGGGCGCTGTTCACCAGCCTGACCGGGAGACCCATCATGACCCACCCTGCCGTCCGCCCCGCGCTGCCCGCCCAGCGTCTGGCCGGCGTCGCCAGCTCACCCGTCCGCGACCTGCTCGCCCTCATCGACCGCCCGTCGGTCATCTCGTTCGCCGGTGGCCTGCCCGCCCCCGAGCTTTTCGACCTGGACGGGCTGCGCGGCGCCTTCGACCGGGTGCTGTCCGCCCCCGGCGGCCGCCGCCACCTGCAGTACGCACCGACCGAGGGCAACCCGGACCTCCGCACCCGGGTGGCCGCCCGGATAACCGCCCGCGGCCTGCCCACCGAGGCCGGCGACCTGCTCGTCACCACCGGCTCGCAGCAGGCGCTGACCCTGATCGCGGCCGCCCTGCTCGACCCCGGCGACGTGGTCGCCGTCGAGGAGCCCACCTACCTGGCCGCCATCCAGTGCTTCCAGCTGGCCGGCTGCCGGATCGTCACCGTCCCGGCCGACCACCACGGCGTCGACCCGGACGCGTTGCGCGAGGTCATCGCAGAGTCCCGGCCCAAGCTGCTCTACCTGGTGCCGACGTTCGCCAACCCGACCGGCCGCACCCTGCCGGTCGAGCGCCGGGCCGCGGTCGCCTCGCTGGCCGCCGAGCACGGCATGTGGGTGGTCGAGGACGACCCGTACGGCGAACTGCGCTACCGCGGCGAACCGGTCGCCGCCCTGGCCGCCCAGCCCGGCGCCGAGGAGCACGTGCTGCACCTGGGCAGCTTCTCCAAGATCGCCGCGCCCGGCCTGCGGCTCGGCTGGGTGCGCACCCCCGCCGCGCTGCGCCCCGCACTGACCGTCGCCAAGCAGGCCGCCGACCTGCACACGTCCACCATCGACCAGGCCGCCGCAGCCGAGTGGCTGGCCACCACCGACCTGGACGCGCACCTGGCCGGCCTGCGCGACGCCTACCGCGCGAGGCGGGACGCGATGATGGCGGCCATGCCCGGCACCGCGCCGGCCGGCAGCACCTGGTCCGACCCGGACGGCGGCATGTTCACCTGGCTGCGCCTGCCCGGCGAGGTCGACACCGGCACGCTGCTGCCGGCCGCGCTGGCCCGGGACGTGGCGTTCGTGCCCGGCGCCCCGTTCCACGCCGGCCGCCCGGACACCGCGACCATGCGGCTGTCCTTCACCACGCACACCCCCGAGGAGGTCGGCGAGGGCATGCGCCGGCTGGCCGGGGTGCTCAGGACGCCTGCTTCCTGATCCACGACACGCAGGCCTTGTCCACGGTCGCGAACGGCACCCCGTACGCATCGTGGCTGGCCTGGTCGTAGCTGTTGTCCTGGGTAAGCACCAGCCGCACGAAGGTGAACAGTTTCGGCTCGCCGTACTTGGTGGCCATGCAGTCGGCGGCCCAGTGGCTGAGCCCGTAGAACGCGTCGCCGGCCCGCGCCGGGGCCTTGGGTCCCGGCCGGGGCGGCACCATCGAGTCCGGTGCGTCCCGGTCGAGTTGCCACCGCACGCTGGACCGGCGGAAACTCCCGGAAGCGCCCTTGGGCTGCCATCCGATGTATTCCGCGATGCCCTCGCTGAGCCAGGTGTCCTCGGCCCCGTCCACCTGATAGGCCCCGGTCAGCGTGACCACGTGGCCGAGCTCGTGCTGCACGGTGGTGCGCAGGGTCAGCGCGCTGTCCATCTCGGACATCCGGACGAGCACGTCGATACCGCTCCGATTGAGCGGCAGGGCCAGCCCGATCGCCCACTCGTCCTGGTCCCCGCCGTACCAGGCCTTCCACTGCTTCTCCCCGGCCAGGAAGATCCGGTAGTTCCGCTGCGGCGTCCCGTTGAGCGCCGCGTAGTGATCGGCGGTCACCGCCGCCTTCTCGGCCACCGGAAGCACCCGCTTCAGATCGGCCTCCTGCCCCTTGGCCGCCGCCACGACGACCCGCTTCCCCGAGGCGAAGGCAAGTTCGCTGTCCTCCCACGGCAGCGGCTGCCGCGAGTCCGGCGCGGTCGACTTACCGAGCGCGCTGATCACGTAATGCCCGCCGACCAGCCGCAACGTCAGCTCCTGCGAGATGTGCGGCGGCCGGGCCCAGTCGGTGCCCGGATTGGCCGGGCACATGTCGTCGCCGAAGCAGTAGTCGGCGTCCACCCGCACAGCCACCGCCGCCGCGTCGCCCTTCACGGGTTTCCCCAGGCCCGGCTGGTAGGCGAACCGCGTGATCCCCAGCCCGCGCAGGTTCCGGAAGAGAACCCGGTACTCAGCCCGCAGCTCGGCCTTCCCCGGATCGACCGCCGCCAGCCACGCACCCTCGTCACCGCCGGTAAGCGCCGCCTCCTGCGCCTTGAGCGCGGCCACCGCCAGGTCATAGGGGGTGGTCGCGGCGGACGCCGGCGCCGCGCTGGCCGCAGCCACTGCCGCGCCTTCCGGCGCCGACCCGGGCTGAAAGACCAGGACCCCCACCAGGAGTACGGCGAGAGCCGCCACCACCGCAAGCACCACCCGAACGCCCCACCGGCGCGCCCCCACCGTCCCCACCGGCGGCGCCACGGGGACGACCGGGACGACTGGCGCGACCGGCAACGTGTCGTGCTCGGGGACGCGCTGGGCGGGAATCGCGGCGACGTCGGGGTCGTCGGACATCGCGGCTCCTTGTGAGGTTGGTCAATAGATCCAACCAGATGGCTAGCCGTAACACGACCGGCATGTGGATCAATAGGATGCCGCGCATGCCTAAATCGCTGGGGGCACTGGTGCCCGGGTCCGAACTGGACGCGACGATCAATGCCTACCGCACCTGTGAGCTGGTAACCATCGGCAAGGACGGAACCCCGACGGCCTGGCCGACGTCCGGGATCTCGCTGTCCGACGGCCGTTTCCTGCTGACCACGTCGCTCGGATTCCCGCAGAAGGCCTACAACATCCGCCGCGACGACCGGGTGGCGCTGCTGTTCTCCGAGCCGCACGCGAGCGGCCTGGACGCACCCGAGCAGATCCTGCTCCAGGGCACGGCCACCTGCCCCGACGAGGTGCACACCGCACCCGACGGCGACCTGGCCGACTTCTGGCGGCGGCTGTTCGACCGCCAGCCGAGCTGCCGCAAATACCTGGACTGGCCGGCCACTGCCCTGACCGACTTCTACTTCATGCGCCTGCTGATCACGGTCACCCCCACCAAGATCACCGCCCGAGACCTGCCGCCCGGGACAACCCCCCAGCGGGTGGCCGGAAGCGGCCTGATCGGCGATGAGGTGCTGGCCGAGTACCCCTCAGTAGTCCTTGCCGCCCGAGACGCCACCGGCACCCCAACCTTGCTCCGAACCACGGTCTCCGCCGACGGCGGCGCTTACCGCGTAGCCGTCCCCGACGGCCACCCCCTGACCGAGGGCCGAGCAAGCCTGCTGGTCCACCGACACGACGCCCAACTGTCGAACCTGCACAGCGCGGTAGTAACCGGCTCCTTGAAAACGGACGCCGACGGCGCCTGGCTGCTGACCCCAGACCGCCTGATCGAGCCGGCCGGCCGCAGCAAGGCAAGCCTCACCGACCCGATCCGCACGGTCCGAGACTGCCGATCCACCACCAAGAATTACCTGGCCAAGCGAGCCCTGCCCCGCCCGTCAATCCCATGGAACGCCTACCGCAAACTACGAAAAGCAATCTAAAACCTTCGCCAGTACGCCCCGCAACCCCCACAACCGCAACCACCCCCGACCGCCCACACAGCGCGACCACCGTCCAACACCAGCGCGCGAAGCGACTCTCGCGCAACCAAAACCCCACCCCAGCCCCGCCCGACCCCCCCGCCCCCGCCGGGCGGGCGGCCGCCAGCGGGGGGCCGGCCAGCGGGCGGCCGGCCAGCGGGCGGCCGGCCAGCGGGCGGCCGGCCAGCGGGCGGCCGGTAACGGCTGGCGAGCGGCGGCCGCCCGGCGACAGCCGGACGGCCACGGACGAGGGGCCGGCGACCGAGGGGTCGGGCCCGCCCGTAGCGGGCGCGGGGAGGGTGAGTCGCACCTGGCGGGACCGAGTGCCACGGGAGTGTGCCAGCGCGTACCGAAAAGGGATTTCTCCTCCGGATCGCTTGCGGTCCAGTGCGGGTAGACCCCCTCTGGGTCTAGACACCTGGTCGCGGCCGGGCCTTCGCCCGGCCGTCCGGCTCCACACGAACCTGCATCGGGCGTGCATCGCGCGGTTCCGGCGCGCCGACCGGATCGAATGGTGGTCGCCGCGCTCCCGGATTTGTGCCCGGGAGCACGGAACAGGGGGTCCGGTCCGCATTCCGGAAATCACTCCCACCTGACGGACTCCACCCACCCGGAAAAACCGATATGCCGTTCATGTCAGCGCCGGGACGACTCAGCCCACGGCGAACTTGTCGAATTGACTACCCGTCCATTGCCGTAGCTTTCCAAGATCGCAGGTCAGGCGCGGGACCGAGCCGACGCTCCCGGCTGACGCCATGAACGACGGCATCGGCCCGCGCGGGACGCCGCCACCAGCGACAGGGCGCTGATAGGTGCGCAGAACAGCACGTATAGGTGCGCAGAGCAAAGCCGCCGGAACACCACCGGTCGCCTGACGCGGGAGCCGCCGGCCCGCCGCTGGTCCCGGCCCGCCGCTGGTCCCGGCCCGCCGCTGGTCCCGGTCGGGCCTGGCTGCGACGGGGTGGCTAGGCGGGGACTGTGGCGGCTAGGAACTCCTGGACTCCGCGGAGGCGGGTGTGCAGTAGGGCCTCGGCTCGGGTGGTGCTCAGCCGGATGTCGGCTGGTAGGGGCAGGCCGGCCTCGGCGGTGGTGGCTGCTGGGATCAGTGCCGGGTCTAGGCCGTCTCGCCGTGCTACCAGGACGCCCAGGTCGTAATAACTGATCGGGTCGGCGCCGGCCACGTTGAGGATGCCGTGGTGGTCGTTGAGCGCCAGCTCGAGCAGGGCGTCGGACAGGTCGTCCACGTGGATCGGCTTGCGGACCTGGTCGGTCAGCAGGACGCCGGTTCGGCGGCCGGCGATCAGGTCGTGGGTGAGGATCTCGTGGTCGCCTCGGCCGTCGCCCAGAATCAGCGAGGTGCGCACCACGGCTGCCGACGGGTCGATTGCCCGGACCGCCGTTTCGGCCGCCGCCTTGGCTGCGCCGTAGAGGTGGGTCGGGTCGGGCATCGCGGTCTCGTCGTATTCCACGTCTCGGCCGGAGAAGACCGCCTCGCTGGACACGTGCACCAAGCGGGCGCCGACCGCGTAGGCGGCCGCCGCCACGTGGGCGGCGCCGTCGGCGATCACCCGCCAGTCCTCGCGGCCGGCCGCGGTGTGGATCACCACGCTCGGGAAGACCCGGCGGACCAGGTCGCGAACCGCGGTGGCGTCGCGGATGTCCAGCGGCACCTCGCCCAACTCGCCGGCCGAGCTGAACCTGGTGCCGACGACCATCCAGCCGGCCGCCATCGCCCGCGAAGCGACCTTGCGGCCCAGGTGCCCGCTCGCACCGACGACGAGCATCCTCTCGGTCATGGGAGCGCACCTTACCGACTCACCACACTGGACCGGCACCCCCTGGACCGGCCTAATCCAATGCCGGTCCGACCATCAGCTTGGCGGTCCAGCGCCGGGAGGCCTCGTCGTCGCAGCGGTACTGCACCGCGATGCCGTTCTCAACGACGCTTCCACCGGCGATGGTCAGGCATTTGTGGCTGTGCGCGTTCTCCAGCCGGATGTAGGCCAGGTCCAGCCCGGTGCGGCCGCCGACCTGCCATTCGCTGGTGGCGCCGCCGCAGCGGTTCTGGATCGCGAAGCCGTTGTCCTCGACGCTGTCCCCGGCGATGGTGAGGCACTTGCCGCTCTTCGCGTTGACGATCCGGTAACCGGCGGCGGAGCGCTGGAACCGCCAGCGGTAGGACGAATCGCGCGCGCAGTCCTTCTGGATCAGGATCGCGTTGTCGGCGAGACCGCCGGCGGTGACCGTGAGGCACCGGTGGCTGTTGGCGTTGACGAGCTGATAGCCGAGGCCGAGCAGCCCGCGGTCCTGCCCGGCGGCCGGCCCCGCGATTACTCCGGGAACCGCGACACCGACAAGGACCGCGACACCGCAGCGGCTCCAGAAGGACTTCATCACCGAACACCCCCGTACCCCGAAGATCAGCACCGCCACGCTAGCGGCTATGTCATGGTTTACCCGTTTTTTCAGTCTTTAAAGCGACGGCGCGTCGCAGTACGGTGAGGCGGTGGGGATCACGTTCGGGGTGCTGGGTCCGGTCGCGGCCTGGGACTCGGCCGGCGATCCGATCCCGCTCAAAGGCCCGCGCCATCGCGCGGTCCTGGCCCGGCTGATCGCCGCGCGCGGCCGGGTGGTTCCGGTGGGCGACCTGGTCACGGACCTGTGGGTGGCGCCGCCGGAAGGAGCAATTCCCGCGGTACGGACGTTTGTCGCGGCCCTGCGCCGAGCGCTCGAACCGGACCGTACGCCGCGGGTCGCGGCCCGCCTGCTGGTTACCGAGGGCCCCGGGTACGCCCTGCGCGCCGCCCCGGCCGCAGTCGACGCCTGGCGTTTCGAGGACACCGTGCGGTCCGCCCCGGGCGACGACCCGGTGAAACGCCTGGTCGAGGCGCTGTCCTGGTGGCGCGGACCGGCCTACGCGGACTTCGCCGACGAGCCGTGGACCGGCGCGGAACGCTCCCGGCTGGCCGAGCTGCGGCTGCGCGCGGTCGAGCAGCTGGCCGAGGCCCGGCTGGCCGCCGGCGACCCGGCCGGCGCGATTCCCGACCTGGACGCGCACGCCACCGAGCACCCGTGGCGCGAGCAGGCCTGGCGGCTGCTGGCGCTGGCCCTCTATCGCACCGGCCGGCAGCCCGACGCCCTCGCCGTGCTGCGCCGGGCCCGCACCCTGCTGTCCGATCAGCTCGGCCTCGACCCCACCCCGGAGCTGCGGAAACTGGAGTCCGACATCCTCCGGCAGGCACCCCAGCTCGACCTCGGGCGGGCCGGCGAGGTGTGGGCCGACGCGGCCGCCGACTACGACCGGATCGTCGCGGCCGGCGCCCGGGCCCGCCTCGACTCGACCGTCACCCTGCTGCGCAGCCTGGCCGTGACCAGCGGCGGCGGCCTGGAAGCGGCCCGCCGGCACCGCACCGCCGCGATCGCCGCCGCCGAGGAACTGGGCGACCCGGCGCTGACCGCCCGGGTGATCGGCGCCTACGACGTCCCGGCGATCTGGCCCCGCCCCGACGACCCGGCCCAGGCCGCTGCCATCGTCGCCGCCGCCCACCGCGCCTTACGCCAGGTCGAGGCACCGGCGACTCGGGCGCGGCTGCTGGCCACGATCGCGGTGGAGTCGCGGGGCGCGGCGGCGACGGCGGAGAGTCGGGCGGGTGCGGTGGAAGCCGTTGGCATCGCGCGTGAGCAGGACGATCCGGCGTTGCTGGCGTTCGCGTTGAACGGGCTGTTCATGCAGAGCACCTACCGGATCGGGCTGGCCGCCGAGCGGGACCGGATCGGTGCCGAACTGGTCGAGGTGACCCGCCGGGCCGGGCTGGTCACCTCCGAGGTGCTCGGGCATCTGATCCGGATACAGGCCCGCAGCGCCCTCGCCGACTTCGCGGCGGCCGACCGGCACGCCGCGGCCGCTGACGAGCTGTCGGCGCGGCACGAGCTTCCGCTGGTCACGGTCTTCACGACCTGGTACCGGGCGATGCGGCTGTCGGTTGACGACCCGGAGGCGGCCGGCCCGGCCTATGCGGCGGCCGCTCTCCTTCTGGACGAATCCGGAATGCCGGGCCTGGCGGTCGGGCTGCCGGCCCTGGCTCGGCTTGCGCTAAGTGTGCGGTGCGGCGAGCCCTCGCTTCCGCCGGCCACGGGCGGTGACTTCGGGCCGTTTGAAAAGTGGGCGCTCCCGCACGTACACCTCGCCGAAGGCCGGGAACGGGAAGCGTTGGCGGCCCTCGGAGATCTCCCCGCGCCTGCGCCCGATCTTCTGAGCGAAGCGCTGTGGGGCCTGACCGCCCAGGCTGCGCACCGGCTGGGTGATCAGGCCACGCTGGACCGAGCGCGGTCCGCTTCGGAACCCGCGCGCGACGAGATCGCGGCCGGCAGCGGCCTGATCTTCGTGCCTCAGCCGCCGGTGTAGGCCGCGTAACCGCGGTCGGCGCGGGCCGCCGCCACCGCCGCGTCCTCGCCGTCGGCGACCGAGGCCTCGGCCCACGCGTCGGCGCTGAGCCGCATGAACAGCTTGCCGTCGCCGCCGGCCACCCAGGCCATGATCTCGTCCATGGTCAGCCGGGTGAAGTCGCGGTCGGGGACGTAGCCGGCCAGGCCGAGCAGGCCCGAGTCCCAGCCGATGCCGGTGGCGCCGGGGCCGAACTGCTCCCACCACTCGTCCTTGACGTGGGCCACGTGCTCCAGCTCGAAACGAGTGCCGCCGTCGGTCTCGGCCAGGGTCACCGTGATCCAGCTGACCTCGTCGCCGTACTCCCAGGTGGCGGTGAAGCCGCGGGGTTTGTCGCAGGACGTGATGGTGCCGCCGGCGTTGCCCTCCAGCTGGTAGCTGCCGCCCTCCTTGAGCTCGCCGGCGATCGGCATGAACCAGCGCTCGATCCGCTCGGCGGAGGTCACCACCGTCCACAGATCGTCGATGTCGGTGTCGTAGACCTGGCTGATCGTGGAGACGCGGGCCTCCCCCGCCTCCAGGGTGCGGCGGCCGAGCGTGCGCCGCACGCTCGCGATCTGCTGTCGGACGTCGGGCAGGGCCATGGGTCAGTTCCCCTCGTCGGCGAGGCGTCGTTGGCGTTTGCCGCGGGCCACCTCGGTGGCCATCGCGGCGAGGTGCGGCGTCCAGAACCGGCGGAATCGGCCCAGCCAGGCGTCGGCCTCGCGCAGTGCGGTGTCGTCGACCGCGTAGAGGCGGCGGGCGCCGTCGGGGCGCACGGTGGCGAAGCCGTTCTCGCGCAGCACCTTGAGGTGTTGCGAGACGGCCGGCTGGGAGATGCCGAACTCGGCCCGGATGACCTCGGTGACCCCGCCGGAGGACTGCTCGCCGTCGGCGAGCAGTTCCAGGATGCGCCGGCGAACCGGGTCGCCGAGGACGTCGAACGCGTGCACGGGCCGTACGCTATCAGACATTGCTTATATAAGTCACTGCCTAGATGCGGGGGATGTAGAGTAGTTGCTTGCGTCAGCAACTTTCTTCGAGGAACGGAACCGCCCGGTGAGTGATCTGAATCTGCTGGTAGTCGTCGCGAGCACCCGGCCCGGCCGCAACGGCCTGCCGGTGTCGCAGTGGTTCGTCGATGCTGCCAAGGCGCACGGCGGTTTCCAGGTGTCGGTGGCCGACCTGGCCGAGGAGAACCTTCCGCTGATGGACGAGCCGCACCACCCGCGCCTGTCGAAGTACCAGCACGACCACACCAAGCGCTGGGCCGAGAAGGTCGCCGCCGCCGACGCGTTCGTGTTCGTGATCCCGGAGTACAACTACGGGCTGAGCGCGCCGCTGAAGAACGCGATCGACTACCTGCACAACGAGTGGCGCTACAAGGCCGCCAGCGTGGTCAGCTACGGCGGCGTCTCGGCCGGCACCCGCTCCGCGGTGGCCGTGCACGGCGTCACCTACGCGCTGAACGTCTTCATGATCGCCCAGGCGGTGAACATCCCGTTCGTGATGAACCAGATCGTGGACGGCAAGTTCGACCCGAGCGAGACCACCGAGCAGGCCGCCCAGATCATGCTCACCGAGTTGGCCAAGGTGGCCGAGGCCCTCAGGCCGCTGCGCGCCTGAGACGCCGCCGACCCCCGCCGCGTGTCAGGCGCGGCGGGCGTTGGCCACGATCGCGTCGACGATCTGCGCCCAGAGCTGCACCGGCAGGTCGTGGCCCATCCCGGGAATCACCAGAAGCTCGGCGCCGGGAAGCGCTGCCGCGGTCGCCTGCCCGCCGTCCGGCGGGATCAGCGGGTCGTCGGCGCCGTGGATCACCACGGCCGGCACGGTGACCTCGCGCAGTCCCGGCGTGCGGTCCGGCGAGGCGATGATCGCCGCGTACTGCCGGAGGGTGCCCTGCGGGCGGTAACCCCGGTCGTACTTGGCGGAGGCCCGGCGTTCCACTTCGGCCTGCGGCGCCGGATAGCCTGGCGACCCGACGACCCGGGCGCCGGCCACCGCGTTGGCGACCGCCTCGGCCCGGTCGGCGGCGGGCGGCCGGATCAGCACCGCGGCCGCCGCCTCGGTGGGCCGCCCGACGCCACGCGCCCCGGTGGTCGACATGATGGACGCGAGGCTGGCGACCAGCTCGGGGTGATCGAGGGCGAGCTGCTGGGCGACCATCCCGCCCATCGAGGCCCCGACGACGTGGGCTCGCTCGATGCCGAGTTCCTTGAGCAGACCGGCGGCGTCGGCGGCGAGATCGGACAGCAGGTAGGCCACGGTGGACCGGTCCCCGGACAGGATCGCCGGCACGTCCGGCAGGCCGACCTCGTCGAATCCGGAGGACAGGCCGGCGTCCCGGTTGTCGAAGAGCACGACGTGGAATCCGCGGCCGGCGAGCTGCTCGACGAAACCGGCGGGCCAGTCGATCAGCTGCGCGCCGAGCCCCATGACGAGGAGCAGGGCCGGATCTGCGGGATTGCCGACCGTCTCGTACCAGATGTCGACCCCGTTGGCGCGAACCTCAGCCACGGCCACTCCCCTCTCGTCACGTTACGCGAGCCCATCCTTCCGTACGGCGTTCACGTTTCCCAGGCTACGAGGTGGCGTTTAGATGGCGAGCGCGGAGATCGTCCATCAGTTCCGCCAGAAACGCCGGGCCTCCCTCGCGGATTTCCTGCTGCCGAAGTTCCTCGTCGCCGGGTCGCCAGTCCAGGCCCCAGTTGCCCAGGGCGACCAGGATCGGCAGGGTCTGGATGCCGGCCTCGGTGAGGCTGTAGCGGGCGCGCTGGCCGCGCGCCGCGGTGCCGCGGGTCAGTAGGCCGGCCTCGACCAGCCGCACCAGGCGGTCGGCCAGGATGTTCGACGCGATGCCCTCGGCCGAGCCGGTGAGCAGAGCCCGGAAGTAGCGGCGGTCGCCCAGGATGACGTCGCGCAGCACCAGCAGCGCCCAGCGGTCGCCGAGCACCTCGACGGCGGCGCCGATCGGTTCCACCGGTTCCTCCTTGACAGGTCGTTCGCCGTCACTGTAGTAGTTGCAAAACGCAACCACTAGGGGGTGGGGCGAGGATGGGCCGCTTCGTCTATTCGATGAACGTGTCCCTCGATCTGCGGATCGAACAGGTTCCCGGGGACAACGGCGCCGGCGAGTGGCTGCGCATCACCGAGGAACTGCACCGCGAGGCCAACGCGCAGACCCGGGAGCTCGCGCTGATCGTGCACGGCCGGGTCCTCTACGAGACCATGGAGGAGTACTGGCCGCGGGCGCCGGCCGACGCTTCGCTGCCGGACTACATGCGGGAGTACGGCGAGATCTGGCTGGCCACCCCCAAGGTGCTCGTCTCCCGCACCCGGCACAGCGCCGATCACCACACCCGGATCATCGGCGGCGACGACGCGATCGAGCAGCTGGCCGCGCTGCGGGCCGGCACCGACGGCACCATCGCGGTCGGCGGCGCGGCCCTCGCCACCCAGCTGCTGCGGGCCGGGCTGCTTGACGAGTTGCTGCTGTTCACCCACCCGACGGTCCTCGGCTTCGGCCGGCCGCTGTTCGACGACTACGACCGGCCGATCGACCTCGAACTGCTCGAACAGCGAACGTTCCCCCAGGGCGTGACGATGAGCCGTTACGCCTTCCGCGACGAAAGTGAGGCCGACCCGTGCTGACCCAGGTTGCCGAGGGCGTACAGGTTCACGAGAGCGAATTTCTGAAGAGCAACACCATCGTCGTACGGGGTACCGACGGCGTGCTGCTGGTCGACCCCGGGCTGCAGGAAAGCGAGTTGACCTGCCTCGCCGACGATCTGTCCACGTCGGTGGTGGCCGGATTCGCGACCCATCCACACTGGGATCACGTGCTCTGGCACGCCCGGCTCGGCGCGGCTCCCCGATATGGCACGGCCCGCTGCGCGGCAGCGGTCCGGGAGGAGGTGTCCGACCCGGGCTTCCAGGCCCGCCTGGTCGAGCACCTGGCCGAGACGGAGATCGCCGGGCAGGTCCCACTCGACCTGTACGGCCAGATCACCGCCCTGCCCACCGGGACGACGCGGCTGCCCTGGGACGGCCCCGGCGCCCGGATCATCGAGCATCAGGCGCACTCACCGGGCCACGCGGCACTGTTCATCGAGGACAGTGGGGTGCTGATCGCCGGGGACATGCTGTCCGACGTCCTGATCCCGATGCTCGACTTCGACGGCACGGCCGACCCGATCGGCGACTACCTCGCGGCGCTGCGCCTGCTGGAGGCCGTGGCCGCCCACGTCGTCATCCCCGGGCACGGCTCGGTCGGCGGCGACGTCGCCGAGCGGATCGAGCGCGACCGGGCCTACGTGCTGGCCCTGCGGGACGGTCAGGAGCCGGCCGACCCTAGACTCGGCCCGGCGGCCAAGCCCGGCTGGGAGTGGGTGAGCTTCATCCACGAGGGGCAGGCCCAGCGGCTCGCGTCGGTCAGCGAATAGCCCGCAGCGTCCGGCGCCCGGCCAGCAGCGCCACCCCGGCGAGGACGACGAACGCGACAGCGGCCGTACCGAGCAGCGTCGAGACCCGCGGCGCGGAGGGCAGCGGCAGCGCCGGCGGGTCGATCCCGGCCAGCGGTAGCGCCCACCCGGTCAGCCGCCACCCGAGCAGCGCGATCGCCATGCCCGCGACCACCGCTGCCCCGACCAGCACGGGATAGGTCAAGAGGGTGGCCCGGCGAACCGCGACCCGGGTCAGCCCCTGACCGCGCAGCGCCGACAGATCCTCGACCCGGCGGGCCCGGTCGACCGCCGCGGCCAGGATCAGCGCACCGGCGGCGAGGGCCACCGCCAGCCCGGCGACGATCACGTAGAACCAGAGGGCGAGGGCCGGCCCCTCCCGGTCCAGCCGGTCCCGGACCTGCCCGGCCCGGGTGTCGGAGACGACCACCAGGCCGTGGTCGCGCAGCCGGTCCAGGATGTCGCCCGGAGCGGACGCCGACAGCCACACCTGGGCGTTCGAGGTGGGCGCCGCGTCGGTGGCGGCCTGGTCGGCGAGGTCGAGGTCGGCCAGGACGGCCGGCGTGCCGAGCCCGGGAACGGCCGGGATCCGCACGGCCGAGGCGATCGGCAGCGGCCGCCCGTCGAGGCCGAGCACCGTGGGACGGGCCACGTCCCCGGCGACCGCCACCGGCAGCGGGGACGGAACCGAGGCGGGCTGGACGAACATCCCGTCGGGAAGCCGGTTGAGCGAGGTGACCGCTACCCGCAACCCGTTCGGGCCGGCGGTCAGTTCGCCCCCGTCGCTGACCCGCCAGCCGGCCGGGTCGGTGAGCCGGGCCGGGGACACGCCGGTCAGGGCGTTGACGGTGATCTGCCCGGTCAGGTCGAGCGATCCCTGCCGCCCGGCGATCTGCAGCGCTTTCAGGCGGCACCCGGACGCGCAGGCGGCCGCCGGGAAGTCGTAGGCGTGCCGTCCGGCCCGCAGCTCGCCGAGTTCGACGCTCAGGTCGGCGGGGCCGTCGATCGGGGCGAGGGTCACCGTGGCCAGCAGCGGCTTGCCGATGGTCAGGCCGGTGCTGGTCAGGTCGAGGCTCAGCCGGGCGCCGCGCAGCACGACCGGGTCGGCGGTGTCCGGTCGCAGGTCGTGCCGGTCGGGCGGGTCGCCGTCCCAGGTGGTGATGGTGGCCAGCCCGGCCGTGTCGACCGCCAGCACCGGCGGCTGGTCGGTGGAGGCGGGCAGCCGGACCGCCGCCATCGCGAAGGTGCCGGTCGGGTCGACGGCCCGGACCGCGGCGAGCAGCCCCTGCCGGCTCAGTGGCCCGACCGCGACGACCCGGGCGGCCCCGGTGCCGAGATCGGCCTGGACCTGCCGGCCGCGGGAGCCCACGTCGACCGCGCAGGCCGCGTACCCGACCACCGCCACCGAGGCGGTGATCAGCGCGAACAGTCGCGCCCCGCCGGGTCGCCGGGAGAGCTGGAAGGCGGCGATCGCGGCGGCGAGCCGGCCGTCGCGCAGTTGCCGGCGGGCGAAGACGGTCGCCCACGGCAGCACCAGCCGGGCCACGACCAGCGCGGCGGCGACAAGCACCAGGCCGGTGGCGAACGTGCCGACCCCGTCCAGGCCGCCGTCGCTGAGCACCAGCTGGACCACGGCCACCGCGGCGAGCAGGACCACCACCGCCTCGGCCGCGATGGCGGAGGCGGCGCGCTGAGCCGGCGGAACCCGGCGGAGCAGCTCGGCGACCGGCCGGCCGAGCTGGCGTCGCTCGGCGAGCAGGGCGGTGACCACGGCGGCAGCCGCGGCGAACGGCGCCCAGCGCAGTGCGGCGAGGCCGGGATCGGCGCCGAGCCCGGGGAACCGCCAGGCCGCGAACAGGTCGACGAGCACCTGCCCGGCGACGCACCCGAGCGCGGTGCCGATCAGGATGGCGACCAGGTTCTCGCCGGTGGCCAGCCACCAGCGCTGACCCCAGCGGGCGCCGCGCAGGGCGACCACCGCGAGCTCGGGCCGGCGTCCCTCGGTGCCGTAGCCGACGGCCAGGAAGATGGTGAGGCAGGCGAGCAGGACCAGGCAGACCGCGAGGACCGGCACGATGCGGTGGGCGGCGGCCCGGCCGGCGTCGATCCGGGCGAGCAGCGCCGGGATCCCGGTGTCGACCTCGAGGCCGGTCCCGAGGTCGGCGGCCCGCGCCTGCACCCGGGCCAGCCCGTCCCGCACGGCCGGCAGCCGGTCGACGGTGAGCGCGCCGGGCGCGGCACCGCCGTCGAGGCTCAGCTCGATCGCGCCGTGGTCCATGCGGCCGACCGAGGCGTAGGTGACGAAGACCGGCTCCCCGGTCCGCCCGCCGGTGTCCGGGCCGAAGTAGTTGTGCCGCCCCCAGTAGGCGTCGGCGGGGTCCCCGGGTTCGTAGACGCCGGTGATCAAGAAGCGCTTGGGGGTGCCGTCCGGGATGAAGGCGGCGACCCTCGGGTCGGCGTTGTAGAACGCGTAGGTCAGGCTCAGCGTGTCCCCCGGGGCGAGCTTGGCGCGCGCCGCGGTCTCTCGCCCGATCATCAGGTCGGACTCGCCGATGATGCAGCGCCCGGCGACCATCGTCAGGTGGGCGCAGACGTCCTGCCGGTAGACGAACCGGGTGCGGATCTTGTCGGTCGGTTCGATGCCGAGGGTGGCGTACTCGGCGGCGTACACGTAGTCGAAGCCGGGCAGGCCGGCCAGCGACGTCCCGGTCTCGGTGAGTTTGACGTCGGCCTTGACCGCGTCCGGGTTGGATTTACCCGGCCGCGGGTCGTGCTGCCGGGCGATCAGGGTGAGGCTGCGCGAGCCGGCGTCGGCGGCGGCGACCTGACCGGCGGCGACGGCCCGGTCGGCGGCGCGCAGGTAGGCGGGTGCGGCCACCGCGGCGGCGACGCCGCACATGGTGAGCAGGGCGAGGGTGACGGCCTGGCCGCGGCGGGTCCAGACCATGGCCAGGACGAGGGCGATCATCGGGCACCTCCGCGCAGGCCGCGCACCGACAGCCAGCCGGCGACGCCGAAGACGACCAGCCCGATGCCGGCGGCGGCCGCGAGGACCGGGCCGCCGAGGACGCCGGGTGGCGGTATCACCCGCCAGCCGTCCGGGAAGGGCGGCGCGGTGACCGCGGCGACCGGGCGGGCGATGACGGCGGCGAGCAGGCCGGCGGCCACCCCGGTGAGGACCAGGGCGGCGGTGCCCGCATAACCGGCGATCAGGGCCCGGCCGGCGTCGAGACCCTGCACGCGCAGGGCGCGCAGCATGGCCAGTTGCGGTTCGCGTTCGGCGGCGGCGACCACGCCGATCATCGCGGCCGCGACGACCAGGGCCAGGCCGGCCGCGAACAGCCCGAACGACGAGGTGATCACCCGGCCTTCGGCGGCGAGGGCGGTCGTGCGGCCTGCGGCGGTGCGATCGGAGAGTACGGCGATCCCGCGGTCGCCCAGCGCGCCGACCAGGATCTCCGGGGCATCTTCGGCCAGCCAGACCTGGAACGTTCCGCCCAGGTCGGCGTCACCGGCCACCCGCCGGGCGGCGTCCAGGTCGGTGAGCATCCCCTCGCGCCCGAGGACCGGCAGCACCGACGCCGAGGCGACGACCCGGACCGGGGTGGTGACTCCGCCGAAGCGGCCGGACAGGGCGTCGTCGAATCGCCACTCGTCGGGACGGCCGCCGGCCAGCACGACCGGCACCGGCAACGGCGCGTCGACCGCGTAGACCTCGGTGCCCTCGTTTCCGGCGGCGCGCAGCACGAGTCCGCGCACCGACGTCTCGAGCCGGGCGACAATTCCGGTAAATCCGGCACGCCATCGGCTCACGTCGGCCAGATCAGCGGAATTCAGGATGGTAGAGGCGGGCGACTGCTGTCCCACCGATCGGATGGTCAGACCGCCCGCGGCCGGGAACAGCTGCCACCCGACCAGGCGGCACCCGGGTGCGACCGCGCACGAGGGCACCGAGACCGAGGCGGTCTGAGCGCCGGCCCGCAAGCCCTGGAACTCGACCCGGAAGCCGTCCCCGGTTCCCTCGTGCTGCAGGATCGCGCCGAGCAGGGCCGGCCCACCGACATCTCGCACCAGGTCGACCGTGAGGGCCGAGCCGGTGATCAGCGGGGCCGGGGCCGGCAGCCGGACGGCCGTCACCGCCGAGCTCAACGCCCCGGCCGGGCCGTAAGCGGGCCGCCAGCGGGCCACCGCTTCGAGCCGCGAGCTGTCCACCGCGAGCAGCGGCGGCGAGGCGGTGGTGTCGACGACCACCGCCATCGCCTGTTTCCCGCTCGGGTCGGCCTGCCGGACGGCGTATTCGAGGGCGGTCCGCGACGCCGCCCGGACGGTAAGCACCCGGGCCGCCCCGAGCTCGACGTCGGCCCGGTCGGCCCGTTCCGCCCGACCGGCGGCCAGGCCGCCGGTGGTCAACGCGAGCAGAGCGACGGCCACGACCAGCAGGGCGAAGACCCGGTCGGTGCCGGGCTGCCGGGATACCTGTACGGCGGTCAGGCCCAGCCGCAGCCGCCCGGCCCGCACCGCCGCGCCGCCGATCCGGTCCGCGACCCACCGTAGGAACCGGGCCAGCAGCAGGCCGACCGCCAGCGCGACCAGTCCGGGCGCGGCGACGCCCAGCCCGCTCTCCGGCCCGCCGGTGCGCGCCTGATAGACCGCCCCGGCGGCCAGCAGCACGAAGAACACGTCGACGAAGCGGGACCGCCAGTCCCGCCGGGCCCCGGACACCCGCTGGAGCAGCGCGACCACCGGCGCCCGCTGGGCGATGCCGTCCACCCCGGTGAGCACGAGCAGCCCGATCAGCTCGACGACCAGGATCACCGCCACCGACACGAGCAGCGCGAGCCACCACTCGGACCGCACCGGAAGGTCCCCGGCGACCACCCAGGCGGCGGCGATGCCGACCGGCAGTCCGGCCACCGCCCCGACGGCCAGCGGCACCACGTGCTGCCCGGCGGCCAGCCGCAACAGCCCGCCGCCGGTGGCGCCGCGCAGCTTGAGCAGCCCCGCGTCGGCCCGCCGGTCCCGCCCGGTGAGCCGGCCGGCCAGCCCGAGCGCGAACCAGGCCAGGATCAGCACCTCGGCTAAAGCGACCAGAACCCCGACGATGACCGTACGACGGTCGGCCAGCACCGCGTCGAACAGCTCACCGGTCGGGTTGTCCAGGTCGAGCTGGGCCGAAGCGAACCGGGGCCCGGCCGCGTTGAGCACCCCGTTGAGGTCGTAGTTGTTGTCACCACGCAGCAGGGCGAGGGGCACCGGCACCGCGACGGCCAGGGTGGGCCGGCCGAGCTGCGGTTCCCGGAACGTGTCAAGGGTGGTGAAGACCGGGTCGAGGTCGCCCTGGGCCCGGAACAGCGGATCGGTCCAGTACCGGCCGTCGGCGTCGGTCACCAGGTAGATCCCGGCCACGGTCAGGCGCAGGGTGCCGAGCGACCCGTCCGGCCGCACCTCGAAGGTGTCCCCGGTCTTCAGGCTCACCCGCTGCGCAACGTCCGCGCTGATCACGACCGTGCCCGGGGTGGCCGGGCAGGCGCCGGTGATCCGGACGTGGGCGCAGAGGTCGTCGCGGTAGGCGACCGGCATGCCGGACCGGGCCGAGCCGTGCAGCCGGTCGGTGTAGAAGGTGTCCTGGACGACGCCGAGGATCGGGGTGACACCGGGCAGCGGCAGCAGGGCGCGGGTGGTGGCGGCGAGCCGGTCGAGGGCCAGCCGCGGGTCGCCGTTCGTCGGTGCCCGCTGGTGCACGGTGATGACCTGCTGGTCGGCCGGGCGGGCGGTGACCTCGGCACCGGCCGCGCGGGCGGCGACGGTGAGGCCGTACCAGGTGCCGGCGGTGGCGGCGGCCGCGGCCACCGCGGCCAGGAGGGTGAGCAGGGCCGCCTGCGTTGTCCGGCGCCGCACCGCGCCCCAGCTCACGAAGTACATCCGGCCCGCTCCCCCGTGCTACCTGATCCGGGCGGCTCGCATCGTCAGGTACCGCCGCTCGGGCAGGCTGCTGGTTCGGGCCGCCGCGGCAGCGTACAACCGCGCGGCCGACTGTGGATCTCCCGCCCGTTCGTGCAGGTGGGCGCGGACCGCGTCGAGCCGGTGGTTTCCGGCCAGCCGGTCACCGAGATCGTCCAGCAGGGCCAGGCCGGCCGCCGGGCCATCGACCATCGCCACGGCCACCGCGCGGTTGAGCTCGACCACCGGATTGCCGGTGACCCGGGCGAGCAGGCCGTACAACGCGGCGATCTGCGGCCAGTCGGTCGTCTCGAAGGTAGGCGCCCGGCAGTGCAGCGCCGCGATGGCCGCCTGCAACTGGTACTCGCCAACCGTCCCGGTGCCGGCCACGGCGTCCAGGATCGCGGTGCCCTCAAAGATCAAATTCCGGTTCCAGAGGGTACGGTCCTGCTCCTCGAGCGGGATCAGATCGCCGTCCACCGACGTGCGGGCCGGCCGGCGGGCGTCGGTGAGCAGCATCAACGCCAGCAGCGCCCCGCTCTCGGGGTCGGTGTGGCGTATCTTGCGAGCCAGTCGAATGGCCTCTGCGCTCAACTCAACCCGGTGCAGCGTTTGGCCACTGCTCACGGCGTACCCCTCATTGAAGATCAGGTAAAGCACCTGGCGGAGGGAGGCGGGGTTGGTGGCGGGGCCGAAGGGCCGGCCGCGCAGTTTCTGTTTGGCGCGGCTG
Source organism: Paractinoplanes tereljensis (assembly GCF_016862435.1). Classification (GTDB taxonomy): domain Bacteria; phylum Actinomycetota; class Actinomycetes; order Mycobacteriales; family Micromonosporaceae; genus Actinoplanes; species Actinoplanes tereljensis. The sequence continues at coordinate 215,954 of NZ_BOMY01000033.1, read as the reverse complement.
ATGCGCTGGGCCATGGTGGCCTCCGGCACCAGGAAGGCCGCCGCGATCTCGGCGGTGGTGAGCCCGCCGGCCGCCCGCAGGGTGAGCGCGACCTGCGACGACGGCGCGAGATCGGGGTGGCAGCACATCGCCAGCACGGTGAGCGTGTCGTCGGCCGGATAGGCGTCGGCCGGCTGATCCATTCGGGACACCAGCTCCTCGCGCCGGCGCCGGGACTGCTCTCCGCGGACGGCGTCGATCAGCTTGCGCGACGCGGTCTGCAGCAGCCAGCCGCGCGGGTTGTCCGGAACGCCGTCGGCGGGCCAGTGCAGATGCGCCGCGAGCAGGGCCTCCTGGACCGCGTCCTCGGCGTCGTCGAACGAGCCGCACCGCCGCGCGAGCACCCCCAGCACCACCGGGGCGTGCTCGCGCAACAGGTCGGTGATCACAGTCCGGTCATGGCCTCGAAGTCGGCGCCGTCCATCACCCGGCGGATGGTGACCGGCTGCCGCAGCGGCACCCCGCCCGGCCCCGGCACCGCCGAGACCAGGGCTGCGATCTCGATCGCCCGGTCCTCCGACTCGACCTCGACGATCTGGTAGCCGGCCAGGATCTCCTTGGACTCGGCGAACGGCCCGTCGGTCACCACCGGCGCGGTCCGGCCGTCGGAGATCACCTCGCGGCCGAACCGCGGCTCGGTCAGCGCCTCGCCGCCGACCAGTTCGCCGCTGTCGCGCAGCGCGGCGTTCAGCACGTCGTAGTAGTTCATGTGCGCCTTGATCTCCTCGGGGCGCCAGCGGTCCATGGGTGTGTCGTCGTCGCCCGGCCGGTAGTCGACGATGAGCAGGTAGCGCGGCATGAAAACCTCCTTGATCGGATCCTCTACCCCAGGGACGGAGCCGATCCACCCGCCTCGACATGATCGCGCGGAACTCTTCGCCGGTTCAGACGCTCGACTTTCGGCCGAGTGCCGGCTTGTTTCGGTGGGTCTGCGGACTGATGCGTGGGTCTCGTGCCGGTCCATAAAGTCGCCGCCATGGGTAAGGATCGTCTGAGTTCGAGGTTCGTGATCGGATTGCTGTCGGCCGCCGGCGCGGCGTTGGTGGCCGCGTTCGTGCTCGGGCCGGCCGCGCTGCTGGGGAGCGAGGCCGACCTCGCCGGTGCCGTTGGGCGCGCCCTGGTGGAGTTTCGGCAGAGCGGCGGATCGCAGCTTCCCGCCGGGCTGAAGGACCTGGTCGATTACTGGTTCGAGTGGCATGCGATCAAGGTGGTGATCACCTCGTTCATGCTGGTGACCTTCGGCCTTCTGGCTACCGCGTGGTGGCGGCGATATCGACGGGGCGGGGCCGGGTGCGCGGTGGCCGCGGTTGGCGCGAGCGTCCTCACCGGCATCGCGACGGCCGTGCTGATCCTCAACATTCAGGCGACGGTTGTGCCGCTTGTCGCGTTGCTGCCGCTGGCGTCCAGCGACGGGTCGGAGACGCTGCTCGGTCCGGCCGGCTCGCCCGCGCAGACGGTGCTGGTGGGCGAGGTCGAGCGTTACCACTGGGTCATGGTCGGGGTGGCCGGCCCGGCATTGGTGGTGGCCGGCCTGATCAGCGCGTTGCTGTGGCGGCGACGGGTTGCCGACGACGCCCGGGTCTTCGTGGCGCGGCGGGCGACCAGTGTCGTCGCGGGGCTCATGGCGAGCTTGCTGTTGCTGGTGGTGGCGTTCAGCGCGTACTCGGCGGTCGAGCCCGCCGACGCGCTGCGTGGGCTGCTCGGCCTGGGCTGAGGGGTCTCGTCGCGCGAGACGCGCGGCACGTGCCGGTGTTGCACCGTGGTCGCGCGGGCTGGGCGGCCGGGTGGTGGTGCGGTTGTGGACGGCGTCGCCCGTACCGTAAAAGGCCTTGATCTTCGTTCGGCTGGATTATGTTCGCCGGTATGAGTGTGCGCTTCGGGGTATTCGTGCCGCAGGGCTGGAAGATGGACCTGGTTGAGATCGCCGACCCGGTCGAACAGTACGAGGCGATGACGGCGGTGGCCAAGGCCGCCGATGCCGGGCCGTGGGATTCGATCTGGCTGTACGACCATTTCCACACCATTCCCGAGCCGACCCTCAACGCGGTCTTCGAGGTCTGGACGGCGACCGCGACCCTGGCCCGGGACACCTCGCGGGTCAATATCGGGCAGATGGTCGGCTGCAACGGTTACCGGCAGCCGTCCCTGTACGCCAAGATCGCCTCGACCGTGGACGTGGCCAGTCACGGGCGGCTCTACGCCGGGCTCGGCGCCGGCTGGTACGAGCACGAGTGGAAGGCGTACGGCTACGAGTGGGCCGACGTGCCGCAGCGGATGGCCGCGTTCCGGGAGGCGGTCGAGATCGTGCACAAGATGTGGACCGAGGAGCGTCCGGTCTTCACCGGTAAGCACTACCGCATCGACGGCCCGATCAATCAGCCGATGCGCCGCCCGCAGCTCTGGCTGGGCGGTGGCGGCGAGAAGGTGACGCTGAAGCTTGTCGCGCAGTACGCCGACGGCTCCAACGTCGGCAACGGAAACCCGGAGATCATCCGGCAGAAGCTGGGCGTGCTGCGGGAGCACTGCGACCGCCTGGGCCGGTCCTACGACGCGATCGCCAAGTCGACCACGGTCGAGGTGGACCTGTCCTGGTCGACCCAGCAGGCCGTCGAGAAGGTCGAGCAGGTCCTGGAGGCCGGCGCCGACTACGTGATCTTCTATATTCCGCGGGTGGCCTACGACCACGAGCCGTTGCAGCGCTTCGCCGAGGAGGTCGTGCCCCGGTTCACAACGCCGGCAGCGACACCGTGAACGTGCAGCCCGTCCCGGTGGCGGGCTGACCGGTCAGGACGCCGCCGTGGGCGTCCACGATGGCCTTGGTGATGGCCAGGCCCAGGCCGGTGCCCTTGATGCCCTGCTGCACCGCGTTGCTGGCCCGGAAGAACCGGTCGAACAGGTGCGGGTACTGGTCGGCCGGGATGCCGATGCCGGTGTCGGTCACCTCCATCACCACGTCGCCGTCCCCGGTGCCGGCCCGCTCCGGCGGCTGGTGCCGGGCCGTCACGGTCACCCGGCCACCGGCCGGGGTGTACTTGACCGCGTTCGAGACCAGGTTGTCGAGCACCTGCCGCAGCCGCATCGGGTCGGCCTGCACCAGCAGCTCGCGCGGCGCCGCCATGGCGATGGTCAGGCCCTTCGCCTCGGCCGCGGGTTGCAGGGTCTGCACCACGTCACGGATCAGCCGGGTGGCCGACAGCGGTTTCGGTTCCAGGTGCAGCTGACCGGCCTCGAGCCGGGCCATGTCGAGCAGGTCGTCGACCAGGGCCTGCATGTGGGCGCTGCGCCGGTCGATCACCTCGGTCAGGTGCCGCTGGTCGTCGTTCAGCGCCGGGTCGTCCAGCAGCGCCTCGGTGTAGCTGCGGATCGCCCCGAGCGGGTTGCGCAGCTCGTGGCTGACCAGCGCGACCAGTTCATCCTTGAGCCGGTCGACCCGGCGCAGCTTCTCGTTCTGCGACCGCTGGTCGGTCAGCAACTGCTCGCGCTGCTCGGCCAGCACGTGCCGGTCGGTGACGTTGGTGCTGATCCCGTCGATGAGCAGCCGGCCGTTCTCGCGCCGCGGCATCGACCGGGTCCAGACCCACCGGGTCACCCCGTCCGCGCCGAGCATCCGCACCTCGTTCTCGGCCGGCCGGCCGTCGCGCACCTTCCCGACGAACCTCTCGTAGACCGCCTCGTCGTCGGGATGGATCCGGCCCTCCATGGCCACCGCCATGTCCCACTGGATGGCCAGCCGCTCGCCGAACACGCCGCTGCCGTCCGGGCTCGCGTAGACCGAGCCGATGGTCCGGTCCGGCCGCACCTCGACCGTCCAGACGTAGTCGTTGACCTGCTCGATCACCCGGTCGAAGTCGCGCCGGGCGGCGGCCAGCGCGAGCGCCAGGTCCTCCGAGCCACGGCGTTCCAGGTAACGGCCGAGCTGGGCGCCGATCAACTCGAGCAGGTCCGTGATGTCGGCGTCGTACTCCTCGACCGCCGCGCTGAACAGCAGCAGCACGCCGAGCACCCGGTCGCCGGAGCGGACCGGCACGCCGAGCGCGCTGTGCAGGCCGGCCTCCCGGATCTGCTCGGCCCGGCTCATCAGCCGCGGGTCGTCGGCGACCTCGGCCGAGAACAGCTCGGCCGCGTCTTCCCAGATGTGCCCGGCCAGGCCGATGCCCCGCCCGACACTGAACGGCCGGCCGTCGGTGATCGCACTCAGGTCGTACGCCGGATCGGTCCACTGGCCCACCCGGTTGATCACCCCGGCGTCGTCGTCGGCCAGCCAGAACTCGCCGTACACCCAGCCCAGCGCCCGGGTCACCGCGGCGACCGTGTGGTCGGCCGCCTCCTCGGCGCTGGTGGCGTCGGCCAGCGCCCGGGCCACCGCGTACCGGACGTCCCGGGACCGCTCGGCGATCCGCTGGTCGGTGATGTCGTGCATGGCGACCACCGCGCCGAGCCGGCGGCCCTCGGTGGTCTCGATGGTGCGGGCGTTCGCGTGGAAGTGGTGCGGCACCCCGCCGCGCGGGGCAACCACGATGTGCTGCCGGTCGACGGTCTCCCCGTTGAACGCGCGGATCAGCGGCAACTCCTCGGCGGCCAGCGGGGTGATCTCGTCCGGCCCGAACAGGTCGTACTCCTCGGGCCAGTCGCCGGACGGCACCGGCCGGGCATCGGCGCCGTGGATCTCCCGCATCGCATGGTTGAACAGGGTCAGCCGGCCGTCCGAGTCGCAGGCGCCGACCCCCACGTCCAGGCTGTCCAGCAGCGCCTGCAGGAAGGTGCGCTCGTGTTCCAGCTGGCGGCGGTCGGCGACCCGGCCGCTGATGTCGTGCAGGAACGCGTGGTAGGCGTGCGCCTCGACCTGCAGGGTCATCTCGATCGGGAACTCGCTGCCGGCCCGGTTGCGAGCGGACAGCTCGATGCGGTGCCCGGCCAGCCGGGACTTGCCACCGGCGTGCAGCCGGGCCAGCCCGGCCGTGTGCGCGGCCCGGAACCGGGCCGGGATGATCAGGTTGGCGATCGGGGTGCCGAGCGCCTCCGCGGCCGGATAGCCGAACAGCTGCTCGGCGGCGGCGTTCCAGGCCAGCACGTTGCCGGCGGCGTCGACCGACACGTACGCGTCCTGGCAGGCGTCCAGGACACTCTGCAGCCGCCCGGCGGACGCGGCGTGCACCCGGGCCTCGGTGCGGATGGCGATCTCCGCCTCGGCGGCGGCCGCGAGGTCCTCAACCAGCAGCAGGTCGCGCGGTTCCCAGTCGCGCGGCTCGTCGTGCAGCACGCAGAACGAGCCGAGCGGATGGCCGTCGAGACTGCGCATCGGGAACCCGGCGTACGCGATCACGCCGTCCTCGATCGCCGGGTGCCCGGCCACCCGGTCGTCGGTGCGAGCGTCGGTGACCAGCAGCGGGGCGTCGGTGTCGACAACGATCCGGCAGAACGTGTGAGTGGCCTGCGACCCGGCCGAACCGACCACCACCCGCCGGTCGGGGGTGACCAGCGACACCTGGGCGCGGGTGGTCCGCAGCTGATGGGCGGCGGCCCGGGCGAGCCGGTCCAGCGACGTGCTGGGCGCACCGTCGAGCAGCCCGCTGTCGCGCATGCGGCGCAACCGCGCCACATCGCTCAGCCGGCCGTCGGCGCCTGTCGTGCCCGCGGTAGACCCCACTCCCTCCAAGTTCGGCCGGTCGCGCCGAACACTGAGCCCGTTGCTTCAACCTCTTGTCAGCTACGGAATCAGTGGAAAGATGGGCCGGAAAGTGTCCGATCCTGCTTCTGGAGATCTCGTGACCGCGAAGACCGTGCTGCACAACTTCATCGGTGGCGCCCCGGCCGCGCCCGCCGAGGGCCGCTACGAGGACCTCATCGATCCGGCCACGGGCGAGGTCTTCGCGTCCGCCCCCGTCTCCGGCAAGCCCGACGTCGACCGGGCCATGCACGCCGCGGCGGACGCGTTCGAGAAGTGGCGCAACACCACCCCGAGCGAGCGGCAGCAGGCGCTGCTGAAGTTCGCCGACGCCATCGAGGCCCGCACCGACGAGCTGGTCGAGGCCGAGTCGCGCAACACCGGCAAGCCGCTCGGCCTGACCAAGAGCGAGGAACTGCCGCCCGCGATCGACCAGCTGCGGTTCTTCGCCGGCGCCGCCCGGCTGCTCGAGGGCCGCTCCGCGGGCCAGTACATGAACGGCTTCGAATCGTACGTGCGACGCGAGCCGGTCGGCGTGTGTGCCCAGGTCACGCCGTGGAACTACCCGCTGATGATGGCCGTCTGGAAGCTGGCCCCGGCGATCGCGGCCGGCAACACCGTCGTGCTCAAGCCGTCCGACACCACCCCGGTCACCACCGTGCTGCTGGCCGAGATCGCCGCCGAGTTCCTGCCGCCGGGCGTGCTCAACGTGGTGGTCGGCGACCGGGACACCGGCCGTCAGCTCGTCAGCCACCCGATCCCGCAGATGGTGTCGATCACCGGCAGTGTCCGGGCCGGCATGGAGGTCGCCCAGGCCGCCTCCGCCGACCTCAAGCGCACCCACCTCGAGCTGGGCGGCAAAGCGCCGGTCGTGGTCTTCGACGACGCCGACATCGCCGCGGCGGCCGAGGCCATCGCGATCGGCGGCTACTTCAACGCCGGCCAGGACTGCACCGCCGCCACCCGGGTGCTGGTCTCCCCGGGCGCCTACTCCGACTTCGTGGCCGCCCTCACCGAGCAGGCCAAGGGGACCAAGACCGGCGCGGCCGACGACGAGGACGTGCTGTTCGGCCCGCTCAACAACGCCCGCCAGTTCGACCGGGTGCGCGGCTTCGTCGACCGGCTGCCCGACCACGCGCAGCTGGACGCCGGTGGCGCCCGGGTCGGCGACCGCGGCTACTTCTACTCCCCCACCGTCATCTCCGGCCTGCGGCAGACCGACGAGGTCGTCCAGGACGAGATCTTCGGCCCGATCATCACGGTCCAGCAGTTCACCGACGAGGACGAGGCGGTCCGCTGGGCCAACGGCGTCGAATACGGTCTGGCCTCCAGCGTCTGGACCAAGGACCACGGCCGGGCCATGCGGATGACGCAGCGCCTCGACTTCGGCTGCGTCTGGGTCAACTGCCACATCCCGCTGGTCGCGGAGATGCCGCACGGCGGATTCAAGCACTCCGGCCACGGCAAAGACCTTTCGGTGTACGGCCTGGAGGACTACACCCGCATCAAGCACGTCATGCACTCGCTCGGCTGATCTCACCGTTGGATGCGGAAGCCCGGACCCGAGGGGGGTCCGGGCTTTCGTTTCAGCAGGGCGGTTTGTAGGGCAACCCCGGAACGTACGTCTCCCACTCCCGTCGGGAGATCGGGTCACCGGCCGACGCGCAAACCCGGGGGATGACCTCCTCCGGGTCGGTCGACCAGAAGTCGACGCCGTCCCGTCCGCGCACCGCGAGCAGCTTGCCGTCCGGGCTGAACGCCAGCCCGTTCAGGGTGTTGTTCACCGCCATGGTCGCGTTCAGCCGGGCGGTCCGGGGATCGCTGATGTCGAAGAGATCGACCAATCCGTCGCTGCTGGCCTCGCCGCCCGGCAGCGCGAGCAGTTTGCCGTCCGGGCTGAGCGCGAGGTCGGTGTTCACGAAGCTCCGGCGTCCGCCGAGGAGCATCGGCTCGCCGAGCCGCCCGTCGTCGCCGACCGGGAAGATACGGACGTACCGGCTGTTGTCGCCGGCCACCAGGTAACGGCCGTCGCTGGTCAGCTGGCCGTCGACAAGGAGGCTGTCGGCGGTGGCCGGACGCGATCCGAGCGGCCGGGGGTTGGCCGGGTCACCGATGTCCCAGGCCAGGATCTCGTTGTCGCTGAAGCTGTAGAGGAACGGGCCTCTGGTGGAGAACGCGAACTCGTAGGCCACCGTCGGCAGGTTGACCAGCAGCTTCGGCGCGGCCGGGTCGCTGAGGTCGAACAGGCGCATCGACGACGGGCGCCCGTCGTCGCGGTGCGCGACGTCGGCCACCGCGAGCATCCGTCCGTTGCCGCCGCCGAACGTGAGGCCCATCGCGCCGGACGTGAAGTCGGACAGCGTCGCCAGCGGCTTGCCGGGCTTGACGTAGGTGGCCGCGGTCATCTCGCCGGTGGCGACGATGTCGACGAGGGCCTGGTTGCCGTCGGTCCGCGGGACCGCGAACAGGGTGCCGTCCGGGCTGAACGCGGTCGACTGGTCGATGCCCTCGCCGGCCTCGACGAACATGTTGGTGCCGTGCGAGGGGAAGTCCCGCACCGGCACCGGGCTGCGGGGGTCGGTGATGTCCCAGACCCGGGTGCCGATGTTGGAGCTGGTGTCGGCCACCAGCTTCGGGCCCTGCGGGTTGAAGGTCACCCCGTTGAGCAGGCTGGCCTTCAGGAGCGGCATCGATCCGGTCGCGCCCGGCCGGAACGCGTCGGCGACGTCCCAGAGCAGCACACCCGAGTCCGTCGGTGTCGCCACCAGCGGGTACTCCGGCGGCGCCGACTTGAGGATCACCGCCGCACCGAGGCTGTGGGCGGTGCCGGCCGATGTATTGCTGGCGAACCACAGCCCGTCGGAGAGCTTCCGCCAGACACAGAGGACACCGTCTCCGCCGCCGACGACGTAGCCGAACCGGTCATCCTCCCGGTCCCGGCTGTAGACCAGCGAGCTGACGTACGAGCAGGTGTTGCCGTAGGGACTGTCCCAGTTCTTGTCGTCGGTGACCGCCGAGACCTTCCGGGGGTTGCCGATGTCCCAGATACGCGGATATTCGTGGCCGCTCGTGCCGGCCACCGTCACCAGGTATCGGCCCGTCCTGTCGAACGCCACGCGGTGCATGAAGACGCGGGGCTTCAGGATCCAGTCGGCCGGCGACGTCCACTCGGCCCGCTTCGCTCGCTCCGGCACGGCCCACAGCCGGGACTTCTTGTCCAGGCCCGCGCTGGCCAGCAGCAGCCCGGACGGGGCGAAGGCCAGCGAGTCGACCATGCCCTGGTGCGCGTCGATGGTCCCGGTCTCGCGCGGCTGAGCGGGTTGAGTCACGTCCCAGAGCCGGATGTCGCCGTTGTGCCCGGCCGCCGCCAGGGTCTTGCCGTCGGCGGTGAGCGCCACGGCGGTGATGCTGGTGTCACCGGTCTCCAGCACGGCGAGGGACACCGGGTGCGCCGGGTCGGTCAGGTTGTAGAGCCGGACCTGCGGCCGGGGCAGATCGCGCATGTCCTCGGTGTTGGAGTCGGGCGAGTCGGGTCCGACCCCGACCGCCAGCAACCGCCCGTCGGTGCTGAGCGCGACCGGTCCGTTCAGCTCGCCGGCGCCGAACTCGCTGACCACGGTGACCGACCGTGGGTCGCGCAACACGAGCGTGTCGCCGGTCGAGACGGCCACGAACGCGCCGTCGCCGGACTGCGCCAGGTCGTAGGCGACCCGCCCCGCGTTGAGCGTGCCGGTGCTGGCCAGGCTGGCCAGCACCGGGCCGGTACCGGTGGCCGGGTCGAGCCGGTAGGAGAGCACGCTCAGCTGCTTGGCCAGGTTGGGTTGGCGATCACGTAGCTGGCCGGCCTCGGCGGCCAGCAGGCCGGCGATCGCGAGGTCCCGCTGATCGGCCGCCTGGCCCTGGAAGACGACCGCGGTGATCGCCGCACCCAGCGCCACCACCAGCAGCGCCGCCAGCACCGAGATCACCGACCGGCGGATCCGCTCGGAACGGCGCTGCGCCGACCGGGAGGAGGCGAGGAACGTGGTCGCCTCGGGTCCGAGTTCGGCCGCTGCCTCGGCGGCCACCCCGAGCCGCGCGCCACGGTAGAGAAGGGCCGGGTCGCGGCCCGCTTCCGCCCAGATCTGCGCGTCCGCGGTGAGGCGCTGGGCGGTTCGCAGCCGGTCGTGGTCCTCGTCGATCCAGTCGCGTAGCCGCGGCCACGAGCGCAGAAGCGCCTCGTGGCTGAGCCGCACCGACGTGCTGTCCCGGGTGATCAGGCGGTCGCCGGTGAATCGTTCGAGCGCGCGTTCGCCCGCCGCCGGATCGTCGAGGCCGCGCAGCAGGTCGTCGATGGGCACCGGCCGGATCGTCTCGGGTCCCTCGCCGCCGACCCGTACCAGCCGCGGCAGCATCCGGCGCAGCGCGGCCGCCTCGGCCTCGTCCTTGGCGATACTCGCCCACGCGGCCTCGGCACTGGTGCCGATCGCCGCCATCCCGCCGGCCCGGCCGTATCCGCCCAGCGTGATCCGGTTTCCCTCGCGCTGACCCCAGGTGGCCAGCAGCGCGTGCGACAGCAGCGGGAGCCGGTCCTGTTCCCCGAGGTCGCGGAGGATCAGGGCGGCCAGCCCGTCGTCGACGTGCCACCCGGACGCCACGGCCGGCTCCACGATGGCCGCCCGCATCTCGGCCGGGGTCATCGCGGTGATCAACGTCTGGTGGTGGCGCAGCGCGTCGGTGAGCTCGGGCCGCTCGGCCGCCACGCCGTAGAAGTCGGCGCGCAGCGCGAGCACCACCACGTGCCGCTCGGCCAGCGCCCGGACCGCGCCGAGGAAGGACGCGCGTTCGGCCGGCGACTCGCAGAGCGTGAAGACCTGCTCCAACTGGTCGACGATGAAAACCAGCCGGCTCACGCTCTGTTTCTTGCAGGCAGCCTCAGCCAGGCGTACGACCAACGCCGGCTCCGCCGGAGTCGCCCCCTCGCCGGTCGTCATGCTCAGTTCGGGTGGCCATCCGGCCTCTTTCGAGAGCCGGTGGACGAGCTGGTCCACCGGATGCTCGTCCGGGATCATCAGCAGCACCGGCCAGCCCGACGAGCCGGGCAGCCCGGGTGCTCCCGCTGCCAGGGCCGGCCGCAGACCCGCGTTGAGCAGCGACGTCTTTCCCGCGCCGGACGCCGCCACGAGCATCGACGGCAAGCTTGCCTCGGCCGCGCCCGCTACCACGGCGACGAGGCCGGCGATCGTTTCGTCGCGACCGAAGTAGCGTTTGGCGTCCTTCAGCCCGAACGCGTCCAGGCCGAGGTAGGGACACTGCCCGTCGGCCGGCGCAACCAGCTGGTGCGGCCCGGCCACCGGGTGAGCACGGTTGACCGCCAGCGGGAACGTCCCGGACCCGTCCCCGGACCGGCTCGTTGGCCTGGCCTGACCCTCGCCGGCCGCCGTGGCGAGACGCTCGTAGATCGCATCGAGCGTGAGCACCGACCCGGCCCGGGCGTCGCCCTTCTCGAGCAGCCGCACGAACCGCCCGCTGAACGTGGTCAGTTCCTCCCCCGGCGGCGCCTCGGCCAGCCGTTCCGCGGAGGCCAGCAGGTAGGTGCCGGACGCCGCCGCCGGGCTGAACCCCGGCATCGTCGGCAGGGCCGCATCGGGGAGTTCCGCCCGGCCCGAGAAGCAGCAGTCGAGGATCACGATGCGGGTCTTCACCTGGCTGCCGGACAGCGTGTCGGCGATCTCCCGGAACGGCAGCGCCTGGCGGTGCGGTCGCGGCCCGGTCACCACGTCCGTGGCGCACGCCGCAAGGTACAGCTGATTGCGCGGCCCGATCAGCCCGTGACCCACGTAGTAGATCAGCAGCACCGACTCGGCCGCTTCCTCGGCCTCCGCCACCAGCGCGGACATCGCGTCCACGTCCGGCGGGTCGACGACCACCCGCACGTTCTCCGGGGCGGCCCCGCCGACTGCGATCAGGGCGGCACCGACCGCCTCGGCGCTGCGTCCGGCCGCCGGCACGGAGGTGAGGGTGGGTCCCTGGTGGCTGGCCGTGCCGATCACCAGGATCCGCACGCCCGAACCCGACAGCCCCGTCCTGGGACTCGCGGCCACGTCAGTCATGGGCCGGCGGCTCCGGATCGTCCGGCGGCGGTTCTTCCTCGGTGCCGGCCCGGCGCTCCGCCTCGGCGAGCAGCGTCACGATCCGGTTCAACTCGGCCGACAACGCGGCGGTGTCCAGGTCTCGCACGCGCTTGGCATCCAGCGTGATCGTCGTGCCGTCGGGCCGCGTCACGATCACCGACACCTGCCCGCGGCGCCCGCGGATCCAGGTCACGAGGGACGCGCCGAGCGCCGCCGCGGTGCTGCCGGGCCCGATCGCGACAAGCAGCAACTCGATCAGCGGCCCGAGCGTGCCCGGCCGCGGCGGCGCATGCCGCGGCGTCACCCGGCCGCGCAGCTCCGGATCACCGGCCAGCCAGTCGTTGAGCTCCACCAATTCGTCAGGATCGGCCGCCCCCGCCAGAACGATCTGAACGTCCACTGATCTCCTCCCGTGGCCCCGGATTTTACCGGCTACCGTCCATTCTCGACCGTGCCAGTATCGGACAATGCACCCGGACCGCTGGCACCTCACCGACGACGTCGATCACTTCCTGGCCCGGGCCGGCGACTTCCTGCGCTCCCGGCCGGCCCTGCACACCATGCCGCTGACCGTGACCGAGAAACTGCGCACCCGCGACCCCTCCGGCGCCGTCCTCGGCCGGCTGGAGCAGGCGGGTACGGTGCGGGCCACCTTCTACCGCTTCCCGTCCCGCGGCCTGAGCGTCACCGCCCTCACCCCGTCGCAGGCCGACGCTCTCGCCGCCTACCTGAGCTCCCTCGGGCACTCGCTTCCCTCGGTCAGCGCCGACCACGCCACCGCCACCGCGTTCGCCGAGGCCTGGCATCGGCACACCGGCGCGACCCCGGCGCTGCGGGTCCGGCTCCGGCTGCTCCGCCTCGGCACCCTCACCCCACCTTCACCGCCCCCGGCCGGTCAGGCCCAGCTCGCCGGCGAGCCGGAGCACGAGCAGGTCATGAGCTGGTGCCGCGAGTTCGCCGCAGACGTCGGCGAGGCCGTCGCGGACTCCTGGGCCGGCACCCGCTTCGCCGAGAAGCGCTACACGTTCTGGACCATTCCGGACGGCACGTCGGTCGCCATGGCGGGGGTGAACCCGCTGGTCGGCGGCCAGGTCCGTGTGGATCCGGTCTACACCCCGGCCCACCTGCGCGGCCGTGGCTACGCGGGCGCCGTCACCGTCGCGGTGAGCCGGGCCGCGCTGGCCGCCGGCGCGACCGACGTCGTCCTGTTCACCAACGCCGCCAACCCCACCAGCAACGCCCTCTACGAACGACTCGGCTACGTCCCGATCGCCGACTGGGCCGGTTACGACTTCGGGTAACCGGCCAGCCGGACGAACAGGGCGTGCGCCGCGTCCACCTCGGCCGGGTCCTCGCCGGCCAGCAGGTCCATCAGCAGGCCCCGGCTGACCGCGACGCCGAGCCGCAGCGCCGCCCGGTCGGTCTCGACGCCGAGCCGCTCCCCGGCCCGCTCGGCGTCGTCCAGCCAACTCGCGGTGAGCCCGGCCGGCCCCGGTGTCCCGCCACGCGCGGCCAGCGCGAACACCTCGAAGAACAGCCGAACGAACGGCCGCACTTCCGGGCTGGACACCGCCCGCCAGACACCCTCCATCAGCTCGCCCGGGGTGGTCGCGGTCTCGGCCAGCGCGGTCATGGTGGCTCGCTGCCGCGCCTCCATCGCCCCGACCACGGCCGCGAGCAGGCCTTCCCGGGACCCGAAGTGGTAGAGCAGCATCCGGTGGCTGGTGCCGACCCCGGCCGCGATCTCCCGCAGGCTGCGGTCGGCCAGCCCGTCGCGGGTCGCGAAGTCCAGGATCCGGCCGAGCAGCTCATCGCGGGATTCAGACATGTACCAGATGGTACAGTGACCGCATGCGATACGAGGTGACGACGGACATCGACGCGCCGGTCGACCTGCTCTGGCGCCTGACCACCGAGATCGACAAGTGGCCGGCCTTCCTGCCGACCGTGCAGCGAGTGGACCGCCTCGACCCGGGCGAGCTGCGGGTAGGCAGCACGGCCCGGCTGAAACAGCCCGCCCAGGCGAGCGCGATCTGGACCGTGACGCACCTGGACCCGATGCGCGAGTTCACCTGGGAGACCAGCCGCCCGGGCCTGCGCCTGACCGGCCGCCACCTGCTGGAGACGACCGGCACCGGCACCCGGATGACCCTGGCGCTGGACGTCACCGGCCGCCTGGCCGGCGTGCTCTCGGCGCTGCTCGGCGGCCCGATGCAGTCGTCGCTCCGCCGGGAGAGCGAGGGCTTCGCCGCCGCCATCCGCTAGTCGTTACTGCTCGCGCATCTCCCAGGGGGAGCCGTATTCGACGAGTTTGTCGAGGAACGGCTGGGGGTCGAAGGCTTCGGGGCCGAGCACGCCGGTGCCGTGCCACTTGCCGGAGGCCAGCAACTCCAGGGCGATGACCGGGTTCACCGCGGTCTGCCAGACGACCGCCTGGGCGCCGTACTCACGCATCGACCACTCGTTGTCGACCAGGTGGTAGAGGTAGACCTCGCGCGGCTTGAAGTCCTTGCCCAGGCCCCGCACCACGGTGCCGGCGCAGGTCTTGCCGGTCATCTTGTCGCCCAGGGTGGCCGGGTCGGGCAGCACCGCGGCCACCACGTCGCGCGGGGACACCCGGGCGGTGCCGACCTGGACCGGCTCGGTGCGGTCCAGGCCCAGCTTGTGCAGGGTGCGCAGGACGTCGATGAACTCCTTGCCCAGGCCGTACTTGAAGGTGACCCGGCCGGCGTCCACCCAGCGCGGGATCAGCAGCACCTCCTCGTGCTCCACGTGGACGCACTCGACCGGGCCGATCCCACCGGGGAAGTCGAAGACCTCCGGCTCGCTCAGCGGCTCGGTGGTGAACCAGCCGCGGCCCTTCTCGTAGATGACCGGCGGGTTCAGGCACTCCTCGATCGTCGTCCAGACCGAGAACGAGGGGGCGAACTCGTAGCCGGCCACCTCGAGGTTGCCGCCGTCCCGGATGCCCACCTCGTCGATCCGGCTGAACAGGTGGTCCGCGGCGTACCGCGCGAAGATGTCGGACAGGCCGGGCTCGACGCCGATGCCCACCAGGGCCAGGCGACCGGCGGCCGCCCAGGCCGGCGCGGCCGCGAACTGCTCGTCGCCCAGCTTCACCCCGGTCTGATGGAACGGGTCGTCGGGGTGCGGGTGCGACAGCGACATGGCCATGTCGAGGTAATCGGCGCCGGCGGCGCGGGCACCTTCGAAGACCGGCATGACGAAGCGCGGGTCCACGGCGTTGAGCACGTGGGTGATGTCGTGGGCGCGGCAGAGCGCGGCCACCGCCTCGGCGTCGGAAGCGTCGATCCGGGCGGCCACGAACCGGTCGTCGCCGACGGTGTCGACGACGCGGGTGGCCCGGGAGAGGTCGAAGTCGGCGACCACGAGGCGGGTGAAGAAATCGCGGCGGCAGGCTATGCCGGCTGCAGCGGATCCGACACCGCCCGCACCGACAACCAGGACGCGCATGGGAAACACACCTTTCGTGTTATAACGGTCTTCTGATCACTGAAACCGTGTCCCAAGAGCCTCTACACCACTGAAACCCTTGTCAAGAGCGATCAACTCTGCGATAAACGCAGATGCCACTGCCGCTCGGAAGGAATGACCCGTGATCGTTCGGTACGGATTCCATTGATCACCGCAAACCGGACGAGCGATTCCATTGCCGTACACCCGCACCCGGGGAAGAATCGCGGCGTGACGGCGGACCTGGCTTTGGATCAGATCAACAAGCAGATCATCGAGCACCTGCAGCGCGACGGCCGCATGTCGTACGCGACGCTGGCCAAGGAGATCGGCCTCTCCGAGGCCGCCGTGCGCCAGCGGGTGCAACGGCTGCTCGACGGCGGGCTCATGCAGATCGTGGCGGTGACCGACCCGCTCACCCTCGGCTTCGCCCGGCAGGCGATGGTCGGCCTCAAGGTGAACGGCGACCTGCGCGCCATCGCCGACGAGATCGCCGACATCCCCGAGGTCGACTACGTGGTGATCTGCGCGGGCGGCTTCGACCTGCTCGTCGAGCTGGTCTGCACCGACGACGAGCACCTGCTCGACCTGCTCAACGAGAAGGTCCGCCCGATCAAGGGCGTCACCTCGTGCGAGACGTTCATGTATTTGAAGCTGGCCAAACAAACCTACGCATGGGGTACGCGATGACCGCTCCGTCCTTCTGGCTGCACTCCCTCGGCCCGGTCACCCCGCGCTCGCCGCTCGACGGCGACCGCGACGTGGACGTGGCCATCGCCGGGGGTGGCTACACCGGATTGTGGACGGCGTACTACCTTTCGCAGCTCGCCCCGCACCTGTCGATCGCCATCGTCGAGGCGGAGTACTGCGGTTTCGGGGCGTCCGGGCGCAACGGCGGCTGGGCGTCCGGGCTGTTCCCGGTGCCGGAGGCCAAGCTGGCGCGCCGCTACGGCGCTTCGCGCGCGGCCGCGATGCATGCGGCATTGGCCGGCGCGGTCGACGAGGTCGGGCGGGCCGCCGCGGCCGAGGGCATCGACTGCGACTACGCCAAGGGCGGCACCATCACGCTGGCCCGCACCCCCGCCCAGCTGCGCCGGCAGCAGGGTTCGGCCGGTTTCGTGGACGCCGCCGAGGCGGCCGCCATGTGCGGCGCGACCGGCGTGCTCGGCGGCGTCTACAGTCCCGACTGCGCGGCGCTGCACCCGGCCAAGCTGGTCCGCGGCCTGGCCTCGGTGGTGGAAGCGCGCGGCGTCACGATCTACGAGGGCACCCGGGTCCAGCGGATCACCCGCGGGCAGATCGTCACCGACCACGGCACGCTGCGGGCCGGCACGGTGGTGCGGGCGCTCGAGGGTTACACCGCCCGGCTCGCCGGGCACCGTCGTGCGCTCGCGCCGGTCTACTCGCTGATGATCGCCACCGAGCCGTTGCCCGAGTCGGACTGGGAGCGGATCGGGCTGGGCCGGCGCGAGACGTTCGCCGACGAGCGCCACATGGTCATCTACGGCCAGCGGACCGCCGACGACCGGCTCGCGTTCGGCGGGCGGGGCGCGCCCTACCACTTCGGGTCGCGCATCGAAGCGTCGTACGACCGGGTGCCGGCCGTCTTCGACAGCCTCCGCGACACCCTCACCGAGATGTTCGGCATCAAACCGGAGATCGCCTACCGCTGGGGCGGTCCGCTCGGCATCCCCCGCGACTGGATGCCGTCGGTCGGCCTCGCCGACGGCTTCGGCTGGGCCGGCGGCTACGTCGGCGACGGCGTCGCGGCCGCCAACCTCGCCGGGCGTACGCTCGCCGACCTGATCGCCGGCCAGGAGAGCGACCGGACCACCCTGCCCTGGGTCGGCCACCGTTCCCGGCGCTGGGAGCCGGAACCGATCCGCTGGGTCGGCATCAACGCCGCCCTGCACGCGACCAGCCTGCGCGACGTGCTGGAGCGCCCGCGAGCGTCCTGAATGGACTACGGTCGCCCGCATGGGTGACCGGGAGTACGACTTCGACACGAGCGTGGCCCACCCCGCCCGGGTGTACGACTACTGGCTCGGCGGCAAGGACAACTTCGTCCCGCCCGGCAGCTTCCTGGCGATCACCCAGCCGGCCAGCGACGTCAACGCCGCCCAGGCGGCAGCCGGGCAGCAGAAATACAACAGCCAGGTCAATACCAAGCAGACCAGGCGTACGCGTGAGCAGACCGCCCAATTCTTCGACGGCCTGGAGCTGGTGCCGCCGGGCGTGGTGCAGTGCCACCGCTGGAAGCCGGCCCCCGACGCCGACCTGTCCCGCGAGGTAAGCGACTGGGCCGCGGTCGCCCAGAAAATCGGATGACGGCCGGCTCCGGCCGGCGCATGCTGGTGCCATGACGACCCGAGAGTTCGTGCGGCCCCCGACGGTGGCCCCCTGACGTTCGCGTCTGTCTTTTTGGCCGCCCACCGGGCGGCCTTTTTCGTCTCCGGCTGCCCGCGTGGGTCCCTCTCTCTCCCACTGCCCGGAGGTTCCCCATGCCCTACCTGACCGACGCCGCTCTCGCCGCCGACCTGGCCGTCCGCGACCTGACCGACCCGGCCGCCGGCCCGCACGCCATCCAGCTGATCCTGGACGCCGTGCTGAACGCGGCAACCGCCCGCTGGCCGTCAATCCCGCTGACCATCCATCGCGGATCGCGGATCGTCGACGTGGCCGACAACTACGACCGGCTCGGCTACTCCCCCGACGCCGCCGCCCGAGATGCGCGCTACACCCGCTATGTCTCCCATGACCGGATGCTGCGCTCGCAGACCTCCGCCCTGATTCCCGGCGCGCTGCGCGCGCTGACCTCCTCGAAATCGCTGATCGCATGCCCCGGCATCGTCTATCGCCGCGACGCGATAGACCGCCTGCACACCGGCACCCCACACCAGCTGGACCTCTGGCGAATCACCACCGATCCCCCAGCACCTGCCACCCCAGACCCAGCCGGCGCTCCCGGCTCGGCCACCGCCCCAGGCCCAGCCGGCGCCCAATGCGCGGCCGGCGCGGCCGGCGCGGCCGGCGCTGCTGACGCCCCTGGCGCGACCGGCGCTGCTGGCGCCCCTGGCGCTGCTGGCGTGGCCGGCGCGACCGGCGTCCACCCTCCGGCCGAGGTTCGCGGGGAGGACATCGGGCACCGATGCTCGGCCGCGGACGAGCTGATCGAGCTGGTGGCCGTCGTGGTGAGCGCGGCGCTGCCCGGCACGCCATGGCGGACCCGCCCGGCCACCCATCCCTACACCACCGGCGGCCGGGAGATTCAGGCCTGGTCCGGGCACGACTGGGTGGAGATCGGCGAATGCGGCGTTGCCGCCGCGCACGTGCTGCAGCAACCCGACCCGAGTGGGCCAGCGCCGGAGCTACAGCGGCCCGCCATGAGCGGGCCTGTGCCAAAGCAACAGCCGCCCGCCACCAACGGAACTGCGCCAGAGCAACGGCGGGTCGGCCTCGGCGGACCGCCGCCGGGGCCGGGACTGCGGCCGCCCTGTCTGCGCGGGCTGGCGTTGGGGCTCGGGCTCGACCGGATTTTGATGCTGCGTAAGGGAATCGCCGACATCCGGCTGCTGCGGTCGGCTGATCCGCGGGTGGCCGGGCAGATGACGTCGCTCGCGCCCTACCGGCCGGTGCCGTCGGGGCCTGCCGCCCGCCGCGACCTCTCGGTCGCGATGCCCGCCGGAATCACCGCCGAGGAGCTGGGCGACCGCGTGCGCGACCTGCTCGGCCCCGACGCCGGGCTGGTCGAGGAGGTCGCGATCCGTTCGGTGACCTCCGCCGCCGACCTTCCGGCGGCGTCCCGAGCGCGGCTGGCCATCCGCGACGACGAGGTGAACGTGCTGCTCCGGGTCATCCTCCGCGACCCGCACGGGACGCTTCCCGGCGCCCGGGCCAACGAACTGCGCGACCGCATCTGGCAAGGGCTCACCACCCGCCCACCGATCGCCGCCGGAGGTTAGCGGTCGGTCGGTAAATGTCGGCGCGAGATCGTAGGTGGTCGTTACCGTGCCTCCATGGTGGATGCGGACGAACGATGGGTGGTCGCCGGGAAGCTGCGGATCTGGACAGAGCGGCTCGGCGATCCCCGGCTTCCCGCGGTTCTGATGATCATGGGGTCCGGCGCGCAGGGCGTCTTCTGTCCGGACGCGCTGGTCGGCCGGCTGCTCGAGCGCGGGGTGCAGGTGATCCGGTTCGATCATCGGGACACCGGGCGGTCCAGCGTCGTCGACTTCGACGCGGAGCCGTACACGCTCGCGGACATGGCCGGCGACTGCCTGGCCGTGCTGGACGGCTATGGCCTGGATTCCGCGCACGTGGCCGGGGCCTCGCTGGGCGGCATGATCGCCCAGTGGCTGGCGGTGCACTCGCCGGACCGGGTGCGGTCGTTGACGGTGATGTCCAGCTCGCCGATGGGTCATGACGCGAGACCGGCGTGGGCCCGGGCGCAGGCCGGAGAGCCGGCCGACCCGGATGATCTGCCACCGCCGGCGCCGGAATTCTTCGCGTCACCGAAGTCCGACCTGGCCCTGTTCCGGTTCTACAACGGGACGGTCCGGACGTTCGACGAGCCTGCCGCCCGGGCGACTCTCGAGCTGGCGCGGTCGCGGGCCACCGACCCGGCCGCCGCGGCCAACCATGACCGGGCCGCCTGGACCGACATCCCCGGCCTGCACGTCCCGCTGTCGTCGATCACCGCGCCGACCTCGATCGTGCACGGTGACCGGGACCCGGTCTTCCCGCTCGCGCACGGCGAGGCACTCGCGGCCGCGATCCCGGGCGCGGTCCTGCACGTCGTGCCGGACATGGGTCACGCCATGACCTCGCTCGGCCTCCCGGAGGAGCTCGCCGACCTGATCCGGCTGTGACCCGAGAGGCGCCAAGCCCGAGCGGCAGCAACGCCCGGAAGGACGATGAAGCCCGCCGCGGGGCTTCCGGCCGCGTCCCGCGCGCGGCTGGCCATCCGCGACGACGAGGTGCACGTGCTGTGCTGCTCCGGGTCATCCTGCGCGACCCGCACGGGGCGTAACCCGGGCCAACGAACTGCGCGCCCCGTGCGGGCCGCTGCCCGGGCCGGCAACTGCGCGACCGCATCGGGAACGGCCTGGCCGGCGGCCGCCAGGAGACCGGCCGGGCTGTCGCCGGACCGGCGGCTAATGCGAAGCGGCGGCGAAGCCAGGGTGTGCGGCGGTAGAAAGGGGGCCATGACGCTCACGCTCTCCGACGATTCGGCGGCGGCCGACTGGATCAGCCTCAGCGAGCTTCCGTGGCAACAGCTCGTGACGTTCGGGCCGGCCGGCTACGAGAGCTACGCGCGGTTGCGGTTGCTGGCCGATCCGGCGCATCCCGGACAGAGCGAGAACGACGCGCCGGACGAGGACTGGCGCGACGATCAGCTGTCGCGTCTGTTCGGGCTGCTCGCCGCGCACACCGCCACCCCGGACGACTGCTACTTCTGTGCCTGGGAAGGGCTCGCCCAGGGCAACCCGCCGGCCCCGGCCCCGCAGGTGATCGTGCCGAACCGGCGCTACTGGCTGTTCCGTGGGCCGCTGACCGACGCGGGACAGTGGCCGGCGTCCTACCGGCTGCACGACGCCGAGCCGGCCTTCGCCTGGCCGGCCGACCGGGCCTGGTGCGTCACCCGCGACGTCGACCCGCACTGGGCCGGCATCGCCGGCCCAGCCTCGCTTATCGGTTACCTGACCGCCGACCCGGACCTCGACGTCGTGGCGGCTGACCCGGCCACGCCACAGCCGGCCTATCGCTGAGACAGGCAGCGACGGCTGAAGACGGAGACGGCCGGTCTCCCCGGGAGATCACGCGGATGTGGCGGATCTCGACCATGGGTGACCGGCCGTCACCACACCCGGCGGCCCCGAATCGGGGTCACCGGGCAGTTTTGTCAGAGCGGGCGGATGTTCTCCGCCTGCAGGCCCTTGGCACCCTGGGCAACATCGAACTCGACCCGCTGGTTTTCCTCGAGGGTGCGGAAGCCCGAGGTCGCGATGGCCGAGAAGTGCGCGAAGACGTCACCGTCGCCGCTGTCCTGGGTGATGAAGCCGAAGCCTTTGTCCGCGTTGAACCACTTGACGGTTCCGGTGGCCATTCTCTACTCCTTGTTGACCGTGAGGAACCGCACCGTGCGGGACCTCTCGCGCCGCAGTGTTGATGACCCGCTGTATCGACGAAACACAAAACGCCCGGCGGGCCGAGTTGCCCATCAGGCGTTCAGAACGTCTTAGGAAATCAAATCTGCAACGCGGCCAAGCTAGCACAGAAAGCACTCCATCGGTGTGCCACACCACAGGCCGGAAACCGCCGCGGTGCCGGTCGGCACCGCGGCGGCTCATCGATTCAGCCGGCGATCACTTTTCGCAGCAGGCGGTACGCCCGGAGGTTGTCGCCCGACGTCTGGGCACGGTCGGCCTCGGCGAGGTCGGATCGCCAGGTCAGGCCGCCGTGACCGGAGATCACCCGGGCCTGGGCGGCGTCCCGCAGACCGTCCAGCCCGCTGCCCCGGCCACCGGTGCGCAGTCCCCACCCGTACGGGAAAAGGGGTTGGTAGTTGGGGTCTCCGACGTTAATCGGAACCTGGTCCACAGTGGCCGGCCAGGACACCGGCAGGCGGCCGGTGAACGGGCGCTTGCCGAACAGCACGTCGGCGACGCCGCTGCCCTCGCTGCCGGGCAACCAGGAAGCGACCAGCGCGTCGATCTCGCCGAGCTGATCGGTGATCACCTGGGGTCGGCCGGAGACCAGCAGCACCACGCAGGTCGGCACGGCCGCGCAGACCCGGTCGACGACCGCCCGGTCGCCCGGTTGCAGGGTCAGCGACTTCGGTTCGGCCTGCGGCGGGGTGCACCAGCCGCAGCTCGGACCGCCGACGTCACCGAAGCCTTCGGCGTACGGCGTCTCGCCCACCACGACCACCCCGACGTCGGCGCCGCCGGTCGGCGCGGTGCCGTCCACGCTGAAGGTGGCCTGCGGAGCGACCTGGCGGATAGCCTGCAGGATGGTGGTGCCGGGAATGGCCGCGCCGGACCGGCCCTGCCAGTCGATGGTCCAGCCGCCGGCCTGGTTGCCGATGTCGTCGGCGTTGCGGCCGGCCACGTAGATCTTCGCGGACTTCCGCAGCGGCAGCGCCCGGCCGGCGTTCTTCAGCAGCACCTGCGACTCGGCCACCGCTTCGCGGGCCACCGCCCGGTGCGCGGCGCTGCCGACCTGCCCGGCGTTCGCGGCCGACGCGTACGGGTGCTCGAACAGGCCGAGCTCGAACTTGGTGCGCAGGATCCGCCGGACCGCGTCGTCGATCCGGGACAGCGGCACGCCACCGGACGCCACCTCACCGCGCAGCACCTCCTCGAACCGGGCCGCGGTATTGGGTTCCATGAACATGTCGATGCCGGCGTTCACCCCCACCCGCACCTGAGTGGCGGTCGGCAGCGGCGTTCCGGGCGGCGCGGACGGGTCGGGGATCTGGTGGATCCCCTCCCAGTCGCTGATCACCAGGCCGTCGAAGCCGAGGTCACGCTTGAGGGTGCCGGCGATCAACTCCCGCGAGGCGTGCATCTTGGTGGGGTTGCCGACGCCGTCCTCGGTCCAGTCCACACTGGAGAACGACGGCATCACGCTGCCGGCATCGTGCTTGCGGATCGCGGCGGAGTACGGAGCCAGGTCGATCCGGGCGAAATCGGCCCGGCTGGTCACCGTGATGCCCTGGTCGATGGTGTAATCGCCGGCGGCCGAGCCGTACTCGGTGTCGCCGTCCCCCGCGTAATGCTTGACGGTGGCCAGCACCCCGCCGTCCTGCAGCCCGTCGATCGCCGTCTCGAGCCGGATCACCAGCGACGGGTCCTCGGCGAAGCTCTCGTAGGCGCGGCCCCAGCGTTCGTCGCGGGACACGCACACGCACGGCGCGAAGTCCCACGGGATGCCGGTGGCCCGCACCTCGGCCGCGGTGGCCCGGTAGACCCGTTCCACCAGGTCGGGGTCGCGGCTGGCACCGAGCCCGACGTTGTGCGGGAAGACGGTCGCGCCGTACACGTTGCCGTGACCGTGCACGGCATCGATCCCGTAGATCATCGGAATCTTCAGGGGCGTGCTGAGGGCGTACGCCTGGAATTGATTGACCATCGCCACCCAGGCGGCCGGGGTGTTGGGGGTGGGCACCGACCCGCCGCCGGAGAGGACCGAGCCGAGGCGAAGCGAGGCGACCTGCGATGGGTCGGGCGCCATGGCGCCCCGCTCGGCCTGGGTCATCTGGCCGATCTTGTCGTCGAGCGTCATGCGCCGCAGCAGGTCCTCGACCCGCTTGCCGATCGGCTGTCGCTGGTCGAGGTACGGCGCGGTGGTGACCGCACCGGTCGGGACCAAGGTGGTCTGGGTGTCGAGTGCCGCAGGGAGTGGCAGCAGCATCGCGGCAAAAGCGCCGGCCGCCGTTCTTCTGAGGATGGTTGGTCGCACGCCGTTCCTCCAACAGTCGGGGAAGGGGACCTCACTCGCTCGATCCTCACCCGAGCGTGACGACCTGGTAACCGTCATGTTCCGCCCAGCCCGCACCAACCGGCATATCGACAGCAATCTTTGCGATTGGCTCCGTCCCGGACGCCCCGAGGCCGGCCGGCCCGAAATCCCGGTGCCGGGTCGACCGCGGATCGATACTCTGGGCCGCCATCGATCACGGCCTCGGGGAGAATGTGTGAACGCGCTGGGTGAGCTGGTGGAGTTGCGGGCGATGGGCCCGGAGGACGCCGACGCGCTGTGGCGGTGGAACCACGATCCGGAAGTCATGCGGTTCATGGTGGAGGGCTATCCGCAGACGCCGGAGACCGTTGCGCAGCGGCTCACCGAGCGTCCGCGCAACTCCTACGGCGACACCCTGTTCGGGGTGCAGAGCCGGGCGGACGGCAGGCTGATCGGGCTGATCGCGCTGCACGGCGCGGAGCCGGAGACCGGGACCGCGGAGCTCGACATCTACCTCGGCGAGAAGGATTACTGGGGCAAGGGTTACGCCACCGACGCGATGCGGACCGCCTGCCGGTACGGCTTCGACCGGATGCGGCTGCACCGGATCTGGCTGACCGTGGTGGTCGGCAACGACGCCGCGCACCACGTCTACCAGAAGATCGGCTTCGTCGACGAGGGCCGGCTGCGCCAGGCGTTCCGCCGGGACGGCCAGTGGCTGGACGCGCACCTGATGGGCCTGCTGTCCGGCGAACTGCGCTGAGCCGGCCGGGTCAGAACAGCGTCGGCTGGGCCGGTGGAGCGGCCGGGGTGCGGCGTTTGCCGAACAGGGCGAACCGGTCCGAGGTGGAAAGGCGTCGACCTGCTGCCCCGCCCAGCGGTGCTCGTTCATGCCGGCCACCCTGCCACGGGGGTACGACAGAAAACGGCCCCGGCTTCTTGAGAAACCGGGGCCGCTTCGTACCAGCGTCAGAGGCGGTTGGAGGCCTCGGTCAGGACCGAGCGGAGGATCTGCTCGATCTCGATGAACTGGGCCTCGCCCGCGATCAGCGGCGGCGCCAGCTGGATCACCGGGTCGCCCCGGTCGTCGGCGCGGCAGTACAGGCCGGCCTCGAACAGGGCGCTGGAGAGGAAGCCGCGCAGCAGCCGCTCCGACTCCTCGTCGTTGAAGGTCTCCTTGGTGGCCTTGTCCTTCACCAGCTCGATGCCGAAGAAGTAACCGTCACCGCGGACGTCGCCGACGATCGGCAGGTCGTACAGCCGCTCGAGGTACGACCGGAACAGGTCGCTGTTCTCCCGGACGTGTCCGTTCAGGTTTTCCCGCTCCATGATGTCCAGGTTGGCCAGCGCCACCGCCGAGCCGACCGGGTGGCCGCCGTAGGTGATGCCGTGCGCGAACCAGTTGGTGCCCTGCAGGAACGGCTCGGCCAGGCGCTCCGACGCGATCATCGCGCCGAGCGGCACGTAACCGCTGGTCAGGCCCTTGGCCACGGTGATGATGTCGGGCGTGTAGCCGTACTTCTGGCCGCCGAAGTATTCACCGAGCCGGCCGAAGCCGCTGATCACGTCGTCCGAGACCATCAGTACGTCGTACCGGTCGCAGATCTCGCGGACCCGCTGGAAGTACCCGGGCGGCGGCGGGAAGCAGCCGCCGGCGTTCTGCACCGGCTCCAGGAAGACCGCGGCGACCGTGTCGGGACCCTCGAACTCGATGGCCTCGGCGATCCGGTCGGCCGCCCAGACACCGAACTCCTCGAGCGACATGTTCTCGTCGGGGCGCCGGTAGTAGTTGGTGTTCGGCACCCGGAAGGTGGACGGCACGAGCGGCTCGAAGTCCTGCTTGAGCGCGGGGATGCCGGTGATCGACAAGGCGCCCATCGAGGTGCCGTGGTAGGCGATCGACCGGGACAGCACCTTGGTCTTCAGTGGCTTGCCGGTGTGCTTGAAGTAGGAGCGGGCCAGCTTCCAGGCCGACTCGACCGCCTCGGAACCGCCGGTGGTGAAGAAGACCCGGTTGAGGTCGCCCGGAGTGAGGTCGGCCAAGCGGTCGGCGAGCTCGACGGCCTTCGGGTGCGCGTACGACCAGATCGGGAAGTAGGCCAGCTCGCTGGCCTGCTTGGCGGCCGCCTCGGCCAGCTCGGTCCGGCCGTGGCCGGTCTGCACGACGAACAGCGCGGACAGGCCGTCGAGGAACTTGCGGCCGGTGCTGTCCCACACGTAACAGCCGTCGCCGCGCACGATCATCGGGATGTCGTTCTTCTGGTACGACGACAGCCGGGTGAAGTGCATCCACAGGTGGTCACGGGCGTCGCCGGCCAGCTTCGCGTAGTCGGGTGACTGAAGGTCGGTCAAGGTGAAACTCCTGCGCTCAGAGGGTGGCGAAAGCTTGTTCGAGAAGGGTGAGCCCGCGGTCGAGCTCGTCGTCGCTGATGATCAGCGGGGGCAGCAGCCGGATCACGTTGCCGTAGGTGCCGCAGGTGAGCAGCAGCAGCCCGGACTCGTGGGCGGCCTTGGCGATCGCCGCGGTGGCGGCGGCGTCCGGCTCGATCGAGCCGGGCACGACCAGTTCGACGGCGAGCATGGCGCCCCGGCCGCGGATCTCGCCGATGATCGGGTGCTTGGCGGCGAGGGCCTCGAGGCGGGGCCGGGCCACCGACTCGATGTGCCGGGCCGCGCCGGCGAGGTCGAGTTCCCGCATGGTCTCGATGCTGGCCAGGGCGGCCGCGCAGGCGATCGGGTTTCCGCCGTAGGTGCCGCCGAGACCCCCCGGGTGCACCGCGTCCATCAGTTCGGCGCGGCCGGTGACCGCGGCCAGCGGCAGGCCGCCGGCGATGCCCTTGGCCGTGGTGATCAGGTCGGGCTCGATACCCTCGTCCTCACTGGCGAACCAGGACCCGGTGCGGCAGAAGCCGGTCTGGATCTCGTCGGCGATGAACACCGCCCCGGCCTGCTTGCTCCAGGCGGCCAGCGCCGGCAGGAAGCCGGCGGCGGGCACCACAAAACCACCCTCGCCCTGAACGGGCTCGATCAAAACCGCGGCGACGTTGCTCGCGCCGACGTGCTTCTCGATCTGCCCGATGGCGTACGCGGCCGCGTCTGCTCCGGAACGCCCGCCGTCCCGGAACGGGTAGGACATCGGCACCCGGTAGATCTCCGGAGCGAACGGCCCGAACCCCTGCTTGTACGGCATCACCTTCGCGGTCAGTGCCATCGTCAGGTTGGTGCGGCCGTGGTAGGCGTGGTCGAACACCACGATCGCCTGCCGCCCGGTCGCGTGCCGTGCGATCTTCACGGCGTTTTCCACCGCCTCGGCACCGGAGTTGAACAGCGCCGACCGCTTCTCGAAGTCACCCGGGGTGAGCGCGGCCAGTTCCTCG
The DNA here is from genome assembly GCF_016862435.1 of Paractinoplanes tereljensis. GTDB lineage: Bacteria > Actinomycetota > Actinomycetes > Mycobacteriales > Micromonosporaceae > Actinoplanes > Actinoplanes tereljensis. The sequence goes on along the minus strand of NZ_BOMY01000033.1, from coordinate 188,823 downwards.
CAGACCGCGACGTACTGCTCGTAGGGCGCGATCATGAAGCAGGTGTGGGTGAACCGCTCCACCTGTTCCTTGATCGCGGCGACCACCTTGGGCGCGCTGTTGCCGACGTTGGTGACCGCGATGCCGGCCGCGAAGTCGATCCACTCGCGTCCGTCCACATCGGTCATCGTGCCGCCGCCCGCGCTGCTCACGTAGGCCGGGATCATGCTGCTGACCCCGCGCGCCACGACCGCGCTCCGGCGCCGGTGCAGGTCGTCGGAGGACGCCATGTCTCAACTCCTTCAAGCTTTGAACCCCGATCATTTCACCGATTCCGTCGTTTGCAAGAGCCACAACAACTATTTCCGCGCCAAGACGTCGGTTACGCTGCCGCCGTGATCCCCTTCTACGTCGCCGGCCGCCCGACGGTCGGTCTTGAAACCCTCACGGTCCGTCACCCATTCGACACGTCGGTCGTCGGTGAGACCTCCCTCGCCACGGAGGAACAGGTCGAAGAGGCGGTTGCCGCCGCATTTGCCGCGACCGCGCCGACGGCCGCGCTGAGTGCGGCCGCCCGGGCCACCGCCCTCGACGAGATCAGTACGCGCATCAAGCGCCGTGGCGAGGAATTCGCCCAGCTGATCACCGCCGAGAACGGCAAACCGCTCAAGTGGGCCCGCGCCGAGGTGGCCCGCGCGGTCAGCACCTTCCGCTGGGCGGCCGAGGAGGCCCGCCGCTTCTCCGGCGACCTGCAGCGCCTGGACACCGACCCGTCGGCGGCCGGCCGGATCGCCCTGATCCGCCGGGTCCCGCGCGGCCCGGTGCTGGGCATCGCGCCGTTCAACTTCCCGCTGAACCTGGTCGCCCACAAGGTGGCCCCCGCGCTGGCGGTGGGCGCCCCGATCATCGTGAAGCCGGCCCCCGCCACTCCGCTGACCGCGCTGCTGCTCGGCGAGATCATGGCCGGCCTGGACCTGCCGTACGGCATGTTCTCGGTCCTGCCGATCCCGAACGACCGGGCCGCCGCCCTGGTCGCCGACCCCCGCCTGCCGGTCGTGTCGTTCACCGGTTCCGGCCCGGTGGGCGCCCAGATCCGCGCGGCCGTACCGCAGAAGCACGTGACCCTGGAGCTCGGCGGCAACGCGGCCGCCCTGATCTGCCAGGACTGGGACGACCTGGACTTCGCCGCCCAGCGGGTGGCCACGTTCGCCAACTACCAGGCCGGCCAGAGCTGCATCGCGGTCCAGCGGGTCTTCGTGCACCGCGACCACGTGCTGTCGTTCACGCCGAAGCTGATCGCCGCGGTCGAGGCCCTGCGCACCGGCGACCCACGCAACGAGGCCACCGACGTCGGCCCGGTCATCAACGAGGACGCGGCCCGCCGCATCGAGGACTGGATCGCCGAGGCGGTGACGAAGGGCGGCCGCATCCTGACCGGCGGCACCCGCACCGGAACCTCGATCACCCCGACCGTCCTGACGGGCGTCCCGGCCGACGCCAAGGTCTGCGCCGACGAGGTCTTCGGCCCGGTCCTGGTGCTGACCGTGGTCGAAGACGACAAGGCCGGCCTGACCGCCATCGACGACTCGGCCTTCGGCCTCCAGGCGGGCGTCTTCACCCGCCGCCTGGACCTGGCCTTCCAGGCCCACCGCCGCCTGAACGTAGGCGGCGTGATCATCGGCGACGTCCCCAGCTTCAGAGCTGACCAGATGCCCTACGGCGGCGTAAAGGGCAGCGGCTCCGGCCGCGAGGGCGTAGCGAGTGCCATGGACGACTACACCGAGCCCCGAGTCATGGTCCTGACCGGTATCGCACTCTGAACGAAAGCCGCCCGCCCCCGAAAACATCGAGGGCGGGCGGTCCTCCGGGTCTTCAGGAGTCGAAGCCCAACCCCATCGCGTCCAGGGTGCGGAGCCACAGGTTGCGTTTGCCCTGGTTGGCGTCGGCCTGGGCGGTGGACCAGCGGGTCAGCTGGATCACGCCGCTGCGGATCGGCTCGGGCGGGAACGGGATCGGCTTCGAGCGGACCATCTTCAGCCCGGTCAGCTCGGTCGGTTTCCCGGAGAGCTGGTCGAGCATGACCTTCGCGCCGAAGCGGGTCGCGCCGACGCCCAAGCCGGTGTAGCCGGCCGCGTAGGCCAGGCGGCCGCCGTGGGCGGTGCCGAAGAAGGCGCTGAACCGGCTGCAGCAGTCGATCACGCCGCCCCACTTGTGGGTGAAGCGCAGGCCCTCCAGCTGCGGGAACGTCGTCGCGAAGTGCGACGCCAGCACCTCGAACGTCGACTCGCGCTGGTCCTGGGACGGGTCGATCCGGCCGCCGTTGAAGTAGACGGCGTCGTAACCGCCCCACAGGATGCGGTTGTCGGCGGTGAGCCGGTAGTAGTGGAACTGGTTGCCGGAGTCGCCGATGCCCTGCCGGTTGCGCCAGCCGATCGCGGCCAGCTGCGATTCCGACAGCGGCTCGGTCATCAGCGCGTAGTCGTAGACCGGGATGACGAACTGCTGCAGCCGCTTGAGCAGCCGGCCGTGCGCGCCGGTGGCCAGCACCACCTTGCGGGCCCGCACCGAGCCGCGCCAGGTGTGCAGGGTCAGCGCGGCGGCCGAGGCGGCAATCCGCTGGACCGGCGAGTTCTCGTAGATCCGGACGCCCAGCGACAGGCACGCCTGCCGCAGACCCCAGGCCAGCCGGGCCGGGTCGACGAGCGCGCAGCCCGTACGGTCGAAAACCGCGCCCTTGTAGGTGGGCGAGTCGACCTCCGCGCGGACCGCATCGCGGTCGAGCAGGGTGACGTCGAGACCGTGCGCCAACTCGGCGGCGTGGCCGGCCTGCAGGTCGCGCCACTGCCAGTCCTCGGTGGCGACGTGCAGCTCGCCGGAGCGGCGGAAATCGCAGTCGATCCCGTAGCGCTCGACGGCCGACTCGATCTCGTCGAGATTCTCCTGGCCGAGGCGCAGCAGAGTGTCCATCTCGCCGGGGAAGCGCGACATGCCGTTGTCGAAGCCGTGAGTGATGCTGGCGGCGCAGAAGCCGCCGTTCCGGCCGGAGGCCGCCCATCCGGCCGTGCCCGCCTCGACGATCACCACGTCGAGCGAGGGGTCCCGCTCCTTGGCGATCAGGGCGGTCCACAGGCCGCTGTACCCGGCCCCCACCACCGCGAGGTCCGCGGTGGTGAGGCCGTCGAGCGGGTCGGCGGGGGCCGGAGCCCCCGCCTGGGTGAGCCAGAACGGCTCAGGAATCGCGTCTTTCAGATGGAACAGGGGCGAACCCACGAGTTATCAATCCCGCTTACCTTGCCTGGAGCGAATGTTGGTCACGACGGCGATCAGGACGCCGGCCGCGAAGATCAGGGTGCCCATCACGTTGACCTGCGGAGGCAGGCCGACGCGGGTGGATCCCCAGATCCAGAGCGGGAACGTGGTCGTACTTCCCGCGGTGAAGTTGGTGACGACGAAGTCGTCGATGGAGAGCGCGAACGCGAGCAGCACGCCGGAGAAGACCGCCGGCAGGATGATCGGGAACGTGACCTTCCAGAACGTGGTCCAGCCGGTGGCGCCCAGGTCGGCGGCCGCCTCCTCGATGGACCGGTCGAGCGTGACCACCCGGGCCCGGACGATGGTCGCGACGAACGAGATCGAGAACATGACGTGCGCGATCGTGATCGTCACCGCCCCGAGGCCGAGCGCGAGCGAGACGAACAGGCTGAGCAGGGACGCACCCATGATCAGCTCGGGCGACGAGATGGTGGCGAACATGATGATGTTCAGCGTCCCGGAGCCGCGGAACCGGTAGCGGCCGAGGGCGTAGCCGATGCCGGTGCCGAGCGCGCCGGAGATGATGCTGGAGATCACCGCGATGGCCAGCGAGGTCCACAGGGCCTTGGTCAGGTCCTCGATCTCGAAGATCTTCCCGTACCACTTGAAGGTGAAGCCCGACCACTCCTGGTTGTAGCGGCCCTTGGTGTCGTTGAAGCTGAACGCGATCATCACGAAGATGGGCACGACCAGCCAGATGATCACCAGCCAGGTGTAGGTGAACAGCAGCGACTTGCCGGTGAAGCGCCGCTTCGGCTTCGCCGCGTGCGTCTTGGTGTCAGGTGAACGGTCGAGCACAGCCTGGCTCATCGGGCCGCCACCTTCATCACGTCTTCGGTGCCCAGCGCCCGGGCGTAGGCGAAGATCCCGACGAGCAGCACCGCCATCAGGATGAACGAGAGCGCCGACGCCGTCGGATAGTCCGAGTTGACCAGGTATTGCGCCTGGATCACCTGGCCGATCATCGTGGTCGACGAACTGCCGAGCACCTCGGAGTTGACGTAGTCCGAGCTGACCGGCACGAACGACATCAGCACGCCGGCGAAAACGCCGGGCAGCGCGAGCGGGAAGATCACCTTGCGGAACGAGGTGAGCGGGCTCGCGTACAGGTCACGCGCCGCCTCCACGACCCGGGGGTCGATCCGCTCCAGGGCCACGTAGATCGGCAGCACCATGAACGGCAGGAAGTTGTAGACCAGGCCGCCGATGACCGCCGGCGCCGTACCCAGAATATGGTACGAATCAGACAGCAGGCCGAGGTCCTTGAGCGGTCCCAGCACCGGCCCCTCGTCGGTCAGGATCTGCCGCCACGAGATCGTCCGCAGGACGAACGACACGAAGAACGGCAGAAGCAGAAGGAAGAGGTACGTCGGTTTGCGCTTGCCGCCGTAGAACGCGATGTAGTACGCCACCGGGAAGGCCAGGATGATCAGGATGATCGTGGCGATCGCGCCGTAGATCAGGGACCGGATCAGCTGGGTGTTGTAGGCCTCGATCGCCTCGGTGTAGTTCTGCCAGTGGAACGTGAAGCGGTAACCGTTGACGACGTCACCCTGCTGCAGCGACAGCGAGAGCATCGCGATCATCGGGATGGCGAAGAACAGCAACAGCCAAAGCCCACCCGGCAGAACCAGAAGGTACGGCGTGAGCTGACGTTTTAGTCGATCCATATCAACCCAGCACGATCGGTTCGAAGGTCTTCTGGTAGTTCTGCTGCTCTTCGGCGGTCTCGAAGGACACGTAGTAGTGCAGCTTGGCGTACTCGGCGTCGGCAGGGAACACCAGCTTGCTGTTCGCGATCGCGAGCATCGCGGTCTTGTCGTCGCCGGACAGCTTCTCGGCGTCCTTGAGGATCTGTTCCTTGGCCGTCGGCACCGGCGCGACGTAGTTGATGTACTCGGCCAGCGAGGCGGCGATGTCGACCTTGTAGAAGTAGTCGATCAGCGTGATCGCGTCGAGCGGCGCCTTGGCGGTGATCGGGATCGTGAAGTTGTCGGTCCAGATCGTGCCGCCCTCTTCCGGGACGAAGAACTCGAACTCGGTACCGTCCGAGAGGTTCTTCTGGAAGATGTCGCCGGACCAGGCCTGGGTGATCCAGACCTCGCCCTTACCCAGCGCGTCGACGTAGCTCTGGTCGTAGTAGTTGCGGACGATGCCCGCCTTCTTCTGCTCCTTGAGCTTGTCGGCCGCCTTCTGCCAGTCGTCGATGGTCGACTTGGCCGGGTCGATGCCGAGCACCATCAGGCCGAAGTTGCCCAGTTCCTGGGTGTCGGAGAACATGCCGACCTTGCCCTTGAACGCCGGGTCCCACAGGTCGGCCAGCTTGGTGAGCTTGCGGCCGGTCTTCTTCGGGTCGTACGCGATGCCGGTCATGCCGGACGCCCACGGAACGCTGTAGACGTTGCCCGGGTCGAAGGCTTCCTTGGCGTACGCCGGGGATGCGTTCTTGGTGTAGTTCGGCAGCTTCGAGTGGTCGAGCGGGGCCAGGAAGCCGGAGTCGCGGAACTGGCTGAACTGGAAGCTGTTGGTGATGACCATCAGGTCGTAGCCGATGGACTGGCCCGCGGCGAGCTGCGGCTGCACCTTGGCGAACCAGGGGCCCATCTCCTGGATGACCTCTTGGTAGTTGACCGAGATGCCAGTTTCCGCGGTGAACTTCTTGAGCTCGGGCTTCTTCGGGTCCATGTACAGCGGCCAGTTGGCGAAGTCGACGTGCTTGGTCAGCGCCTTGCCGGCCCAGAACTTCTCGACCGCGTCGGGGGCGGCACTGGCACCCGGGGTGCCCTTGCCCTGCACGCCACAGGCGGCCAGGAATGCGCCCATGCCTGCTAGACCGGAGAGGCGAAGGGCGTCCCGGCGGCCCATGCGGCTCTGGGTGAGGCCGCGCAGGAAGGACGGGTCGGAAATATTCGCAGACATAGCGTCAGACTCCGATCATGTATGAGTGCTGGGGGGCCCAGGTCAGGAAGACTCGATCGCCGCGATCAGCAAGATCGTCGGCATTCGAAGCATTTTGATCGAAGACAGTAAAGTCCGCACCCGCTGCCGTCGCTACGGTGTAGTTCGTTGAAGTTCCGTGATAAACAACCTCGTTGACAACCCCGGAAAGAACACTTCCCCCGGTCGAGGACACCGGTGGCACCCCCCGGTGCAGGTCGATCTTCTCCGGGCGCACCGAGATCTCGATCTTGTCGCCGGGCCGCGCCGCGCTGCCGACCGGCACCACGACCCGGTCCTGCGGCGAGTACGCCACCACGGCCAGGCCGTTCTCGCAGCGGTCGATGTGGCCGTCGACGAGGTTCGAGGTGCCGATGAAGCCGGCCACGAACCGGCTGGCCGGCCGCTCGTAGATCTCCCGCGGTGAGCCGAGCTGCTCGATCACGCCGGTGTTCATGACCGCGATCCGGTCCGACATCGTCAGCGCCTCACCCTGGTCGTGGGTGACATAGACGAAGGTGATGCCGACCTCGCGCTGGATGCGCTTGAGCTCGATCTGCATCTGCTGGCGCAGCTTGAGGTCGAGGGCGCCGAGCGGCTCGTCGAGCAGCAGCGCGCGCGGGTGGTTGACCAGCGCGCGGGCCAGGGCGACGCGCTGCTGCTGGCCGCCGGACATCTCCTTGGGCGCGCGCTTCTCCATGCCGGTCAGCGAGACGATCTCGAGCATCTCGCCGACGCGCTTCTTGATCTCGGCCTTGCCGACCTTCTTGCGCTCGAGCCCGAACGCCACGTTCTGGTACGTGTTCAGGTGGGGGAACAGAGCGTACGACTGGAACACCATGTTGACGTCACGCTTGTTCGGCGCGACCCCGGTGACGTCCTTGCCGTCGAGGTAGACCTTGCCGCCGGACGGCTCCTCGAACCCGGCGATCATCCGCATGGTGGTGGTCTTGCCGCAGCCGGACGGGCCGAGCAGCGAGAAGAACTCGCCTTGCGCGATCGCCAGGTCCATGCGCTTGACCGCGGGCACCGACTCGCCGTGCGACAGGTAGTTCTTGTGGACGCCCGCGAACCGGATGGCGGGTTGAGGGGTGGTCATGTCGTGTCGTACCTCTTTGCGCGGGGGGACGTACGTACAACGGGCCTCAGCCCAGGTAACTCATCACGTGCTTGATCCGGGTGTACTCCTCGAACCCGTACATCGAAAGGTCCTTGCCGTAACCCGAGTGACCGTAGCCGCCGTGCGGCATTTCCGACACGAACGGCAGGTGCGTGTTGATCCAGACGGCGCCGAAATCGAGCCGCCTGGACACCCGCATGGCGACGCCGTGGTTCTGCGTCCAGACGCTGGCGGAGAGGCCGAAGCGGACGTCGTTGGCCCAGCGCACCGCCTTTGCCTCGTCATCGAACTCCTGCACCGTGATGACCGGGCCGAAGACCTCGTCCTGGATCATCTCGTCGTTCTGTTTCAGGCCCGCGACAACCGTCGGCTCGAGGAAATAACCTCGGTCACCGATTCGCTTACCGCCGGCGACAATTTCGGCATAATCGGGCGTACGTTCCAAAAAGCCCTGAACTCGGGAAAGCTGATTGGCATTGTTGACCGGCCCGAAGAATGCGTCTTTGTCTTGTGGCGGACCGACGCGGGTGGCGCGAGCCGCCTCCGCCAGCGCCGCGGTGAGGTCGGCGGCGATCCGCGAGTGCACCAGCACCCGGGTCGCGGCGGTGCAGTCCTGCCCGGCGTTGAAGTAGCCGGCGCCGGCGATCGCCTCGGCGGTCGCCTGAATATCGACGTCGTCGAAGACGATCACCGGCGCCTTCCCACCCAGTTCGAGGTGGGCCTTCTTCAGGTCGGCCGCCGCCGCCACGGCGACCTCCATCCCGGCTCGCGTGGAGCCGGTGATCGAGACGAGCTGCGGCGCCGGATGGGCGACAACGGCCCGGCCGGTGTCCCGGTCGCCGCAGACCACGTTGAGCACGCCGGCCGGCAGGAACTCGGCGGCGATCTCGGCGAGCAGGAGCGTGCTCACCGGGGTGGTGTCGGAGGGCTTGAGCACCACCGAGTTGCCGGCCGCGATGGCCGGCGCGAACTTCCAGACGGCCATCACCATCGGGTAGTTCCACGGGGTGATCTGCGCGCACACGCCGATCGGCTCGCGCCGCACGTACGACGTGTGGTCGCGCAGATATTCGCCCGCGCTCTTGCCTTCCAGGATGCGCGCCGCGCCCGCGAAGAAGCGCAGCTCGTCGAGCATCGGCCCGATCTCTTCCTGCCGGGTGGCCTCGACCGGCTTGCCGGTGTTGCGGCACTCGGCATCGATGAGCTCGTCGGCCCGGGCCTCGACCGCGTCAGCGATCCGCAGCAGCGCCCGCTGCCGCTCGGCCGGGGTGGCGTCGCGCCATAGCTCGAAGCCCGCCTCGGCCGCGGTCATCGCCGCGTCCACGTCGTGAGCGGAGGAGATCGGCGCCCGGGCGTAGGCCTCCCCCGTGCTCGGGTCGACGACTTCCGACGTCGCGCCGTCCACGGTGCCGGTGTAGTCGCCACCGACGAAGTTCCGCAGCTCGGGCTGAGCGGTGCTCACGAAGTAGACCTCCTGGTTGGGCGCTTGTGACAGCCCCCACAGATCGACGTGGAGGACCCTGTCACAAGCGCGAGCCCTTATACAAGGGAATCCGAAGTAATTTCCAAAACTGAAACGGAATCAGGCGTGAACCGCACCTTGCAGCTACGCAATCCGGCGTCAGGCTGTGTAATACCTATCCGCCACGTCGAGCGCCTCGTCGAGGATCGACAGGCCCTGACGGACCTCGTCGGCGGTGGCCGTGCAGGGCGGCACCACGTGCACCCGGTTGAAGTGCGTGAACGGCCAGAGACCCCGCTCCTTGGCGGCCGCCGCGACCTCGTTCATCGGCCCCGCGGCCGCCCCGGAGGCGTTGAACGGCACCAGCGGTTCCTTCGTCTCCCGGTTGCGCACCAGCTCAAGAGCCCAGAAGACGCCGAGGCCGCGTACCTCGCCGATGCTGGGGTGCTTCTCCTGCAACGCGGCCAGGCCGGGAGCGATCACGTCGTCGCCCAGCGCGCGGGCGTGCTCGATGATCCCCTCCTCCTTGAAGATCTCGATGGAGGCGACCGCGGAGGCGCACGCGAGCGGGTGCCCGGAGTAGGTGAGGCCACCGGGGAAGGGCCGCTCGGCAAAGGTCGCCGCGATCTCGTCGGAGACAAGCACGCCACCTAAAGGCAAATAGCCGGAGTTGACGCCCTTGGCGAAGGTGATCAGGTCGGGAGTGACGCCCCAGCGGTCGACCGCGAACCACTCGCCGCAGCGCCCGAAGCCGGCCATCACCTCGTCGGCGATGAACACGATGCCGAACTCGTCGCAGATCGCCCGCACGCCGTCCAGGTAGCCGGGCGGCGGCACCAGGATGCCGTTGGTGCCGACCACGGTCTCGATCAGGACGGCCGCGATGGTGCCGGCCCCCTCGAAGACGATGGTGTCGCGCAGGTGCTGCAGGGCACGCTGCGTCTCCTGCTCCGGGCTCGCCGAATAAAAAGGCGACCGATACGGGTACGGGCCCCAGAAGTGCACGACCCCGACGGCGGTCGGCTCATTGGCCCAGCGGCGCGGATCGCCGGTCGCCGTGATCGCGGCGGCGGTCGACCCGTGGTAGCTGCGATAGGTCGACAGCACCTTGTGCCGGCCGGTGTGCCCGCGAGCCATCCGGATCGCGTTCTCGTTGGCCTCGGCGCCGCCGTTGGTGAAGAACACCTTGTTCAGACTGCCCGGCGCCAGCTCGGCGATCAGCCGGGCCGCCTCGCCGCGCTTGTCGTTGGCGAAGGCCGGCTGGATCGTGCACAGCTTGGCGGCCTGCTCCTGGATGGCCGCGACCAGCCGCGGGTGCTGGTGCCCGATGTTGATGTTGACAAGCTGGGACGAGAAGTCGAGGTAGCGCTTGCCCTCGTAGTCCCAGAAGTACGACCCTTCCGCTCCCGCGATGGGCAGCGGGTTGATCAGGCTCTGGGCGGACCAGGAGTGGAAGACGTGGGCACGGTCGTCCGCGCGCACGCTCTCATCCGTAGAAGTCATGAAATTTGGCCTTTTATCGAGTCTGCGGGAAACCAAGGTCAACAGAGGACGTGCCCGGGTCGGGCCAGCGCGACGTAACGACCTTCGTACGGGTGAAGAAGTGCACGCCGTCCGGGCCGTACATGTGGGTGTCGCCGAACAGCGACGCCTTCCAGCCACCGAACGAGTAGTAGGCGACCGGCACCGGGATCGGCACGTTCACGCCGACCATGCCCACGTTGACGTCGAACTGGAACTGCCGGGCCGCGCCGCCGTCCCGGGTGAAGATGGCGGTGCCGTTGCCGTACTCGTTGTCGTTGATCAGCGCGAGCGCCTCGGCGTAGGTCTCCACCCGCACGACGCCGAGCACCGGCCCGAAGATCTCGTCGGTGTAGACGGCCATCTCCGGCGTGACGTTGTCGAGCAGCGTGACGCCCAGGAAGTACCCGTCGGCCGGTAGGTCACCCTCGCGGCCGTCGGCGACCACGGTGGCCCCGTCGGACGCGCCGGCCGCGATGTAGCCGGCCACCTTCTCCTTGTGTGCCGCGCTGATCAGCGGGCCCATCTCGGAGTTCGGGTCGGTGCCCGCGCCGATCTTCAGCTTCGGCAGCCGGGCCGCGATCGCCTCGACGAGTGGGTCGGCGATCTCGCCGACCGCGACGACGATCGAGACGGCCATGCAGCGCTCGCCGGCCGAGCCGTAGGCGGCGCTGACGGCGGCGTCGGCGGCCGCGTCCAGCTCGGCGTCCGGCAGCACCACCATGTGGTTCTTGGCGCCACCGAGGGCCTGCACCCGCTTGCCGTGCGCGGTGCCGGTCTCGTAGATGTACTTGGCCACCGGGGTCGACCCGACGAAGCTCACCGCCGCGATGTCCGGGTGGGTGAGCAGCGCGTTGACCGACTCCACGTCACCGTTGATGACCGTGAACACGCCGTCCGGCAGGCCGGCGTCCTTCCACAGCTGGGCCAGGAACAGCGCCGCCGAGGGGTCCTTCTCGCTGGGCTTGAGCACGAACGCGTTGCCCGAGGCGATCGCGGTCGTACACATCCACAGCGGCACCATGGCCGGGAAGTTGAACGGGGTGATGCCGGCGACGACGCCGAGCGGCTGGCGGATCGAGTACACGTCCACGCCGGTCGAGGCCTGCTCCGAGTAGGAGCCCTTCATCAGGTGCGGGATGCCGGTGGCGAACTCGGCGTTCTCCAGGCCCCGGGCCACCTCGCCGCCCGCGTCGCTCAGCACCTTGCCGTGCTCGCTGGTGATGACGGCGGCCAGCTCACCGGACTTCTCGGCCAGCAGCTCCCGGAACTTGAACAGCACCGCCGACCGCTTGGACAGCGAGGCGGAGCGCCAGGCGACGCCGGCCTCTTTGGCTACCGCGACCGCGTCGGCGACCTCGGCGGCCGACGCCAGGTCGACCTCGGCGGTCTGCTCGCCGGTGGCGGGGTTGAAGACGGGGCCGACCCGGCCCGACGTGCCGGCGTGCGATTTGCCGCCGATCCAGTGCGCGATACGAATCATGAGGCCGAGATTACGTAACACCTCTAGACCGAACAATGCTTAAAACGTACTGTCACAAAATGCTCGACGCCGTCCGATCCAACCTCACCGATTTGTCCGCGCGCGGCCTGGCCGAGGCGGTAGGGCGGGCCGTCGGCGAGGGCACGCTGCTGCCCGGGGCCAAGCTTCCCCCGGTGCGCGCGGTCGCGGCCGAACTGCACCTCTCCCCCACCACGGTCAGCGCGGCCTGGCAGCTGCTGCGCCGGGCCGGCACCATCCAGACCGACGGACGCCGCGGCACGGTGATCGCCGAATCCCGCACCAGCGGACCGGGCCGCTACCGCGCGGCGCTACGCGGCCGTACCGGCTTCACGCTGGACCTTTCCACCGGCGTACCGGATCCGGCTCTGCTGCCTTTGCTGCCGGCTTTGGCCGGCCTTTCCCCCGCGCCCACCAGTTACCTGGACGAGCCCGTCCTCCCCGCGTTGGCCTCTCTGTTGCGATCGACGTGGCCGTTCCCGCCGGAACGCCTGGCCGTCTTCGACGGCGCGATGGACGCGATAGACCAGATTGCCTCGGCTTTGTTACGCCTGGGTGACCGCGCGATCGTGGAAAATCCGTGCTTCCCCCCGCTGCTGGACCTCCTGGAGGCCCTGGGCGCGGAGCCGATCGGCGTGGACACCGACGACGAGGGCATGCTGCCTTCTCGTTTGTCGGCCGCCTTGGCCTCGCGCCCCACCGCGATCTTCCTGCAGCCCCGGGCTTTGAACCCCACCGGTGCGTCGTGGTCGGCCGCCCGGGCCGCCTCCCTCGCGTCGGTCCTGACGCAGACCCCCCAGGTGTACGCCGTGGAAGACGACTCGAACGCGGATGTCTCCTCCCGCCCGCTGTTCTCGCTCGGCACCCACCTGCCGAGGCAGACCGTCCACGTCCGCAGCTTCTCCAAGTCGCACGGCCCCGACCTGCGCCTGGCCGCGGTCGGCGGCCCTTCTGCGGTACTCGACCCGATCCTGGAACGCCGCCTGCTGGGCCAGGGCTGGACCAGCCGCCTGCTGCAACACCTGCTGCTGACCCTGCTCACCGACGAGCCGTCGGTGGCCGCCGTGGGCCAGGCCCGCGACGAGTACGCCCGGCGACGGGCCCTGGTGGTGGAGGGCCTCCGCTCAGAAGGCATCGAGCTCCCCACCGGCGACGGCCTGAACCTGTGGCTCCCGGTAGCCGACGAGCAGTCCGCCCTGATCACCCTGGCCAGCGCGGGCATCGCGGCGGCCGCCGGCTCCGCCTTCCTCCCGTCGGGCGGCCCACCTCACCTGCGAATAACAGCAGGCTTGATAGCCACCGACCACGCCGCTGTCGCCGCCCAGCTGGCCGCGGCAGCGCGTTCCCCCGCTCTCTCCGTGCCACGTTGACTAACGCCTAGTGTGCGCGCGACAATTAGCGCGTGACTTTCAACCACGTCGTCTTCGACCACGTTCCACCGTGGACCGAGGACGAATACCTCGCCCTCGACGAGACCACGAGCCTGGTGGAGCTGGTCCGCGGCGCCCTCTGGGTAAGCCCCTCCCCCAACGACGGCTTCCATCAGGAGGTGCTCGGCCAGCTTGTCGGCGTTCTCCGAACAGCGGCCGCCAACACCGAGTTCGAGGCCGTAGGCCGAGTCAACGCACGCCTGGCGCCCGACACGATCACCAATCCCGACTTCGTGGTGGCCACGAAGGCCGGCCGGGGCACCCTCGTCGTGGACGCCGCCAACATCCGCCTGATCGGCGAGATCACCACACCCGACTCCGCCCTGATCGACCGCTCGTTCAAGCCACACCTCTACGCCGCCGCCGGCATCGAGTGGTTCCTGCTGGTCGAGCTCGACTACGCGACCTACTCCGCCGCACTCCGCCTCCACCGCCTCGCGACCGATCACTACGTCAAACACGCCGCCGCCAAACCCGGCCAGTCCCTGAAGCTGGACGACCCGTTCTCCTGCGAGATCGACGCCGCCGCCCTGGTTCGGACTTGACGCGACACACGCTGACGCAAGGCAACTAGTCAAAGGACGGTGACCGTGACCGTATGGAACACTTCGCTCATGAGCGAGCAGGGGCTTGACCTGTCCAAGTATTGGACGGAGGCCGAGTTCCTCGCCCTGGGCGAGACCGACAGCCGGATCGAACTGATCAACGGGAAGCTCAGGGTGAGCCCTTCACCGAAAAAGCCGCACCAGGGCATCTGCTACTACTTGATGACATTCCTTGAACCCGCCGCTCGGCGTGCAGGCTTGAGGGCATTTGAGGCCTCGGACGTCCGCCTCGGCACCGACTGCATCGTTGTCCCGGACATCTCCGTCGGGAAGCTGGGATGGGATGGCGAAATAACTGAGGCTGGCGAAGTCGCGCTCGTCGTCGAGGTCACCTCGCCGAGCAATGCCAGAAACGATCGTGTGCGGAAAATGCACCTCTACGCGGCGGCTCGAATCCCCTGGTATTTGCTCGTCGAGCCGAACATGGCTGACTACCACTCCGTAATGCTTCAGCTGTACCGCCTGGACGGCACTCACTACGTCGAACACGCCTTCGCGAACTACGGCCAGACACTGGTCACGGACGGCCCCTTCCCACTCAGGATCAGCACCACTGATCTGATACGACCCTGAGCGCGGATGGATCATGCGGGTCAGGCGGGCGCCGTCCATCGGGAACGGCGCCAGTCTGCCTCGCCAGGCGTACACGGTATCGATTCGCCCTGTTGCTCGATCCGCGCCGCCTACAGTCGACTCTTGGTGACGGACGACCACAGGGAGCGATCATGCCAGCCGGGACAAAAGACGACCCCTGGATGTTGCGAACGCCGCCGGGCTCGTCGCAGTACACGATGTACCGGGACCCCGACGCCGAGCCGCCGACCCTGATCTGCCAGGTCGGAACGACGAAGCTGAGCTATCAGCTCCGCGCGGTCGAAGACCTGCACGCCTGGCTGCAGCAGCAGGCGGACTGGGTGCCGCTGGGCGCCGCCGACGAGAACAAGCCGGCCGCCGACGGCACGGTCGAGGCGTGGGGCCGCTCATCCGACAACCCGGTCGGCGGCTGGTACGGACTCCGCAAGGGCTACCGCGGCCGCTTCGGCATGTACCTTCCCCCGCTGCTGGAGGAGCTCGGCCTGGCCGAACTGACCCACGACGCCCGCAACAACCGGATGCGCGCCCGCTGAGCTACGAGGCTTGATACTCGGCCTGGATGTCTCCGTCGAACTGCCGCCAGCACAGGTCGTTCAACCTCGCCGCCGCGCGGGCGTGCCGGCCAAGGATTCCCGCCACCGCCGGCGGCACGTCCGCCGGAACATAGCCGGTCGCGCACCGCCGCACGTAAGCGTTACGAGCAGCAAGATCCTCGCCGACGCCGCAAGTCGCGGTGACCAGCCAGTTCACCAGTCGCATCGCCGCATAGTCGGCGTCATAGCCGACGTGGCGAGCGACAAAGTCCTGCTCGTCGTGCGACAGCTCGAACCGAGCCGAGGTGGCCAACCCGAAATCGCCCAGGTAGATCTGATCGCCATCGCTCCGGAAATTGCCCAAGTGCCCGTCCATATGCAACAGGCCGACGCCACCCAGAAACGCCACAATCTCGAACAGCTGACGCTCGAATGTCTCCGCCTCGCTCACCGCGGGCTTCAACGGAGAGGGAATGTACTCAAGAAACAGGACAAGGCTGAAGGTCGCTCCGGCCAATTCCTCGAGGCGGACCCGCACCCCCGAGGCTCCGCCGAACTGAGCGACGACAGCGCCGATGTCACAGTGCTCGGCCGAGACAGCCGGACGGCCGGGAAGCACCCGCCAGTGGTAGAGCAGCGGAAAAGCCTCCGCCTTGCCGGCCAGCACGCCCTCGGTGACGACCTGGTTGGCGGCCAGTTCGCGCCAGCCGCCGAAGCCCGGGCCGGCCAGCCGGAACATCCCGTACTGGCAGGACAGCGGCACGTCGTACAGGTTCGCCGTGCTGCCCGGGTTAGCCAGCTCCCGGTCGGTCAAAGGGATCCGCTTGGCGAAGACGGGCACGCCGCCGACGTCGATCACCGAGGATCCACCGCCTGCGCCCACGACCTCGTCCCCGGTCGAGACCAAAGCCGCCAGCTGATCGTCGGTGCCGGCGGCGAGCGAGGCCGACGCCCGAGCGTGGCGTGAATGCCTGGAGGCGAGCATCGCCGCCTCCTGCCAGGTTGACAGCGTCCGCCAACGGTCAAGACCGGTTGAGTCGGCCTACGGGCACAACTGTTCCATCAAGCGGGCGCCGACAGACGGTCCCAGCACTTCGCCACAGCAGTAACCCGCAAGATCTTTAAAGCTCTGCCAAGCCCCCCACCGTAACCACCACGGGGTTGGGTCTTGACGTGAGCGTAAGCGGCACGGTTTCGCTCGCGGACCCCACCACAAAGGCCGGCCCGCTCAACCGGCGCGCCCGGCGTGCCCACAGCGCGGCAGCCAGACCACGATGCGGAAGGGGACCGCCCAGCCCCGATCATGCAGCCAGCGACGAGCGACCAAGCTCCTGGCCGTCACGGCCTACCGTGCAAGGTTTTGGGCCGGGGATGACCATGCAGGGCATAGATGCTTTACCGCCCAGCATGGTCATCCCCGGCCCAAAACCGTCCCAGCGTAGGCGGCATTCAAGGCGGCCACGACGAGGGCCCGAAGGTCGATTGTCATCGCTGAACCCTCCCCGCCGGGACATTCTCCCCTTGCCTCATCGCTGCCAAGTCGTCTATGTGCAATACTTCCGGCACCGCGGTCGAAAGTTTCGAAAAATGGCCCCCGCGGCAGGCGAGGAGAGTCGGATGGCCGCGGTCGGACGACGGGTGACAATCGCGACCATCGCGGAAGCCGCCGGAGTCTCAGTTCCCACGGTGTCACGGGTGCTCAACGGGCGTACCGACGTATCCCCGGAAACCCGGGACCGGATCGAGCACCTTCTGCGGGAGCACGACTACCGCCCTCGTAACTCTCGGCAGCCGCTCCGGGCCGGATTGATCGACCTCGTTTTCCAGGACCTCGACAGCCCCTGGGCGGTAGAGCTGATCCGCGGCGTCGAGGAGGTCAACCACGCGGCCGGCGTAGGCACCGTCATTTCCGCCATTCACCGGCGTACCGCTTCGACCCGGCAGTGGCTGCAGAACCTGCGGGCCCGCCAGTCCGACGGCGTGATCCTGGTGATCTCCGACGGGGCCGGCCCGATAAGCGCCGAGCTGCACCGGCTCAACGTGCCGATGGTGATAATCGATCCGGCCGGCGGCGTGGCCGCGGACGTCCCGACGATCGGGGCTACGAACTGGTCCGGCGGGCGCAGCGCCACCGAGCACCTGATCTCCCTGGGCCACACCAAGATCGGTCTGGTCGAGGGCCCGAAGCAGCTCCTGTGTTCACGTGCACGGCTGGACGGTTACCGTGCCGCTCTCGAGGAGGCCGGTCTTCGTCTCGACCGGCGGCTGATCGA
Source organism: Paractinoplanes tereljensis (assembly GCF_016862435.1). Classification (GTDB taxonomy): domain Bacteria; phylum Actinomycetota; class Actinomycetes; order Mycobacteriales; family Micromonosporaceae; genus Actinoplanes; species Actinoplanes tereljensis. The sequence continues at coordinate 171,556 of NZ_BOMY01000033.1, read as the reverse complement.
GCCGGGCGACTTCCAGCACGAGTCGGGCTTCCAGGCGGGACAGCGGCTGCTCGACCGGGACGACCCGCCGACCGCGATCTTCGCGTCCAGTGACCAGATGGCGCTGGGGCTGTACGAGGCGGCCCGGCTGCGCGGCATCCGCATCCCGGACGATCTGAGTGTGGTCGGCTTCGACGACCTGCCGGAGGCCCGCTGGTCGGCTCCCCCGCTGACCACCGTGCGCCAGCCGCTCGCCGACATGGGTGGGCTCGCCGCGCGTACCGTTTTGCGGTTGTCGCGTGGCGAGCCCATCGAGACTCCCCGGGTCGAGCTCGCTACCGAGCTGGTGATCCGGGAGAGCACCGCCCTATTTGCCGAAACCGGCGGTAAGACCGCTAAGTAGCTGCCGGCGCCCGATCGCGTACAGCAGGACGATCGGGATGGTGGTGAGCGTGACCGAGGCCGCGATGGCCGGCGTGTTCACGCCGAACTGACCCTGGAAGAAGACCAGCGCCAAGGGGATGGTGCGCTGGTCGGGGCTCTGGGTCAGCACCAGTGGCAGCAGGAACCCGTTCCAGATGCCCAGCGCGTTGTAGATGGTCACGGTGACCAGCGCGGGGCGGGTGAGCGGGAACGCCAGCCGCCACAGGGTGCCCCACTCGGTGGCACCGTCCATCCGCATCGATTCGAACAGTTCCTTCGGCACGTCCCGGATGAAGTTGCTCAGCACCAGGACGGACAGCGGAATGGCGAACGCGATCGACGGCAGCACGATGGCGAGCAGGGTGTCGTACAGCTTCAGCCGGATGATGATCAGATAGACCGGGATGATGACCGCTTGCAGCGGGATCGCCAGGCCCATCAGGAACAACGAGTTCGTGTAACGCAGGAACCGGTTGCCGATCCCCCGGATGATCGCGTACGCGGCCATGAACGAGATGAGCACGGCCGGCACGATCGCGCCGACGGTGACCATGACGCTGTTGAGGAAGTATCGAACGATCTCGTTCTCGATGACTTCCTTGTAGTTCGCGAGCGTCGGGTCCGACGGCGGGGCGAACGTGTTGGTGATGAAGTAGTTCGCCTGGGTCTTGAAGCTGGTGATGATGATCCAGTAGATCGGGATCATCACGATGAACAGCCACACCCAGCCGAGCGCACCGCCGAACCAGTTCAGTCGCAGCAGCCTGCCGAGCGGGCTGCGCCGCCTGGACGGCGCGGGCTTGCCGGAAACAGTTACCGTCGCCATCTCAGACTCCTTCCTGCATGCTCTCGTCGCCACGGCCGCCGAGGCGGCGCAGCAACTGAGCGAGGACCACACCGGACAACACGAGGATCACCGCGATACAGCTCGCGGGGCCCATCAGGTTGGCCATGAAGCCCTTCTGGTACATCTCCAGCGCCAATGCCCGTGTCGAGTCGCCGGGACCACCGCCGGTGAGCACGTAGATCAGGTCGAAGAAGGTCAGCGAACCCACCACCATCAGCGTCGACGACGTGATGATCGTGTACTTGATCTGCGGCAGCGTGATGCTGAAGAACTGCCTGATCCGGCCGGCTCCGTCGATCATCGACGCCTCGTACATCGACGTCGGGATCTGCCGGACCGCACCTTGATAGATCAAGGAGTGGAACGGGATGTACTGCCAGGACACCACGAAGATCAGGACGCCCATGGCGAGGGTCGAGTCACCGAGCCAGTCCTGCTTGAGCCATTCGACCCCGAAGCCGGCGCCCAGCCCGAAGTTCGGGTCGAGCAGCGCCTTGTAGGTGATCGAGATGGCCGCCGACGAGAGCAGCAACGGCACGAAGTAAAGAACCGCCAGGAACCCGCGGTACTTCTTGGTGGCGGCCAGGAAGACACCGATCATGATGGAGATCGGCGTCTGCACCAGCCACGACAGGATCATGATTTCGAACGTCACCCAGATGGCGTGCGGCAGCCCCGGGTCCTTCAGGGCCGCCGTCCAGCTGGTCAGGCCACTCGGGTGAATGTCACCGATGCCGTCCCAGGTGGTGAAACTCAGCGCGATGACACCGAGCAACGGGATGATCCCGAACGCGATGAACATCAACAGCGCGGGGATTGCCATCCACACGACGGAGCCGCTCCGCCCGCTTTTGGCGGTCGTTGGCTCCTGCACGCGTACGGCGGGCGGAGCGAGCGTCGTCATTTGCCGATGACCCCGTTCATGTTGTCGACCCACTGCTGCGGGGTGACCTGAAGCTGGAACAGCTTCGCGATGTTGTCCAACAGGGTCTCGGCCGCGGTCGGCGACAGAGCCTGGTCCCACGACTGGGCGAAGGTCTTGGCGCCCGAGGCGATGGTGGACATGTCCTTGAGGAACTGCGCGTCGTCGCCGGTGAACAGGCTGTCGCTGTTCTTCAGCACGGGCACGCCACCGGACTTGACCCAGCCGGCCTTCTCGTCGTCGTCGACAAGCGTCGTCGAGAAGAACTTCTTGGCCGTCTCCTGGTCGGCCGCGCTGGCCTTGGAGGAGATCGACAGGTACTGGCCGGGGTTGCCGACGGTGTTGCTCGGGTCGCCCTTGCCGCCGTCGATCGGCGGGAAGTTCATCCAGCCGAGGCCGCCGTCCTTGACGAAGCTGCCGCCGTCGGCCTTCTGGATGCCGTACGACCAGGAGCCGTGCACCATCATGGCGGCCTTGCCGGTGTAGAGCAGGGCCTGGTCGGCGTTGGAGTCAGCGGTGATCGAGGAGAAGCCCTTGATGAAGGCGTTGCCCTTCACCAGGTCCTGCACCTTGGTCAGCATTTCCAGCACCTGCGGGTCGGACCACGAGCCCGCCTTGCCGGCGAACACGTTGTCGAAGACCTCGGAGCCGGCCTGGCGGTCGAGCATGAACTCGAGCCACATCATGTTCGTCCACCGGGACTGGCCGGCGAGCGAGAACGGCGCGATGCCCTTGGCGTTGAACTTCGGGATGAGAGCAAGAATGTCGCTGTACGACTGGGGCGGCTGCACGCCGACCTTGTCGAAGACCTTCTTGTTGTAGTAGAGGACGATCGGCTGGACGGTCTCGACCGGCAGGGCGTACACCTTGCCGTTGACCGTGCCGGCGCCGAACGACGACGGCAGGATCTTGTCCTTGACCGCCGCGTTCTGGCCGAGCCAGTCGGTCAGGTCGACAACCTGGTTGGCATCGACGTACGACTTGAGGCCGCCACCGCCCCAGCCCCAGATCAACGTCGGGGCCTGGCCGGCACCGATCGCGGTCTTGATCTTCTGCTTGTACGCGTCGTTCTGGAAGAACGTCGGGGTGATCTTGGTGTCGGCGTTCGCCTTGTTGAAGCGGTCGATCGCCGCCTGACGAATGGGCTCGCCGGGCTCGCCGCTCAGCGACCAGTAGGAGGCACTGCCGCTTTTGCTGCCACTGTCGCTGCCGCCCTTGTCGCTCGGGCCGGAGCTGCCACATGCAGCGAGGGCCGCAGCACCGGCGGCCCCCGCGGTCAGACCAATGAAGTTCCGCCGGGAAAAGTTGCTATTGAACACGCTGATCTCCGTACTCGAGTGCCGCGCCCTGCCGCGGCGAGTGGATCGTCGTGGAATCGGGGTAGTCGCCGTCACAAAGCCTGCAACTTTCGAACGACGACCGCAAGTTAACGTGAGGTTTCGTTAACGTAGGGTTTCAGCTTGATCATGTCAAGGGTCTTGCTCTGGTCGCGCTCCCAGCGCAAGAGTGGACCCCAGCGGGCACCCCTGCGTCGCCGTCCGACCGAGCGATAAGTCCTGCTGTGAAAGTACTGAAAGTTTCGGAACATATGAGGAACGTCTTGAGGAGTGTCGCCGTGACCGAAGGACAGGCCCCCCAGCCCTGGCAGGATCCGGCGGTACCGGTTCCGGAGCGCGTCAGACTCCTGCTCGCCGCGATGACCGTCGAGGAGAAGGTGGCTCAGCTCGGCAGCCGGTGGGTCGGGAACGACATGCAGGACTCCGGCGACGAGGCGCCCAGCACCGATCCCGAGGAGACGTTGAACGTCGCCCCGATGCAGGACGTTTTCGCCGCTTCCGGCACCGTACCGCTGTCGGAGGCCAGCCGGAACGGCTTGGGCCACCTGACCCGAGTTTATGGGAGCGTTCCCATGACCGTCGAGGAAGGAGCCGCCGAGATCATCCGGCAACAGCGGGTGGTGCTCGGCAACTCCCGGCTCGGCATTCCGGCGATCGTCCACGAGGAGTGCCTCACCGGCTTCACCTCGTTCGGCGCCACCGTCTACCCGGCCGCGATCGCCTGGGGCGCCACCTTCGACCCCGAGCTGGTCGAGCGGATGGCCGCCTCGATCGGCCGGGACATGGCCGCCCTCGGCATCCACCAGGGCCTGTCGCCGGTGCTCGACGTGGTCCGCGACTACCGCTGGGGCCGGGTCGAGGAGACCATCGGCGAGGACCCCTACCTGGTGGCGCTGCTCGGCGCCGGTTACGTGCGTGGCCTGCAGAGCGCCGGCGTGCTGGCCACACTCAAGCACTTCGCCGGTTACTCGGCCTCGCGCGGCGCCCGCAACCACGGCCCGGTCTCGATGGGCCGGCGCGAGCTGCTCGACGTCATCCTGCCGACCTTCGAGACCGCCATCCGCGAGGGCGGCGCGGCCTCGGTGATGAACTCCTACTCGGACGTCGACGGCGTGCCCGCCGGGGCCGACCCGTGGCTGCTCACCGAGGTGCTGCGCGAGCAGTGGGGCTTCACCGGCACGGTCGTCTCCGACTACTGGGCGGTCCCGTTCCTGGCCACCATGCACCGGATCGCCGACACCATGGACGACGCCGGCCTGCAGGCCCTGGCGGCCGGCATCGACGTGGAACTGCCCGACACGCTGGGCTTCGGCGAGGGCCTGATCGGCAAGGTGCCCGAGGAGCTGATCGACCGGGCGGCCGGCCGGCTGCTCACCCAGAAGATCGAACTCGGCCTGCTCGACCCGGACTGGACTCCCGAGGGCTCGGTGGCCAACGCCGGCCAGGTCGACCTGGACTCCCCCGCCAACCGGGCCCTGGCCCGCGAGATGGCCGATAAGTCGGTGATCCTGCTCGATCCCGGATCATCGCTGCCGCTCGATCCGGAGCTGCGGAAGGTCGCGGTGGTGGGTCCGGCGGCCGCCGATCCGCGTACGTTCATGGGCTGCTACGCCTTCCCCAACCACGTTCTGCCCCGCTATCCCGGGGTGGGCCTGGGCATCGCGGTGCCGACCGCGGTCGACGCGCTGCGCCAGGAACTGGCCGCCGACGTGGTGCACCAGCCCGGCTGCGCGGTCACCGGCGACGACCGGTCCGGCTTCGCGGCCGCGGTCGAGGCGGCCCGCAACGCCGACGTCTGCATCGCGATGGTCGGCGACCTGGCCGGCCTGTTCGGGCACGGCACCTCGGGCGAGGGCTGCGACGCCGACGAGCTGCGCCTGCCCGGCGTGCAGGCCGAGCTGCTCGAGGAACTGCTGAACACCGGCACCCCGGTGGTGGTGGTAGTGGTCTCCGGCCGCCCGTACGCGCTGGGCGAGGTGGCCGGCCGGGCCGCCGCGCTGGTGCAGGCGTTCATGCCCGGCGAGGAGGGCGCCTCGGCCATCGCCGGCGTGCTGACCGGCCGGGTCCAGCCCGGCGCGAAACTCCCGGTGCAGATCCCGAAGACCCCCGGCGGCCAGCCCGGCACCTACCTCCAGCCGGTGCTCGGCGCCGAGAACAGCGGCGTCAGCAACCTCGACCCGACCCCGCTGTTCCCGTTCGGGCACGGCCGCTCGTACACCACGTTCGAGGTCGACGACCTGCGGATCAGCGAGGCACGGGTGCCGACCGACGGCGAGTTCACGGTGACGGTCCGGGTCCGCAACACCGGCGAACGGGCCGGCGACGAGGTGGTCCAGCTCTACCTGCGCGACGTGATCGCCCAGGTCACCCGCCCGGTCAAGCAGCTGACCGGCTTCGCCCGGGTGCCGCTCGAGCCGGGCGAGGCGAAGGACGTCCGCTTCCACGTGCACACCGACCGCACCGCTTTCACCGCCCGCGACCTGCGCCGCATCGTCGAGCCCGGCGAACTGGAGATCATGGTCGGCACCTCGGCCGGCGACCTCCCCTGCCGGGGTTCGGTGACGCTGACCGGCGCCATCCGCGAGACCGGCCGCAACCGGGTGCTGCTCACCCCGGTCGAGGTCGAGAAAGCCTGAGACCCGGGCTCCCTGGCACCGTCCGCCGGGGAGCCCGAACCCAAATCGTTACCCGAACCATGCCCGATCACCCGGCCCCGGATGCCCGATCTTGCCCGTTTCGGCAACCCCGTTCCCCGGCGGCCGGGCGGTCAACTCATGCTTCTTTTTCCCGTACGCACCACAACTACTCCACTGGCACTCAGTCCCGCTGGGCGGTGCTCACCCTCCGCGCGCCCGCGCCGGGCGGGCCCGTCCGGCCACTAGACGTGGCGGTTCAGAAAGTTGATCAGGGTGGAGGCGGCGGTCAGGCGGTGGTCGGACAGCGCGTGGTCGGTGGGGAACGCGTGATGCTCCAGCCGGGCGGTGGCGTAGGCCTCGACCAGCGGGTCGTGGTGGATGGCCTGGACCGACAGGGAGTCGCGCGAGGCGCCGATCAGCAGGACCGGGCGGTTGGCCAGCGCCGGGGCCAGCTCGGGCAGGCTCCACGCGTCGCCGGCTGCTTCCGCCTCCGCGATCAGCGCTTCGCCCGACGTACCCCGCAACGGCAGCAATTCGCCGTCGAAGGCGGTCACCCACTCCGCCCGTACCGCTGCATCGGCGGACGTGGTGGCAGCTAGCGCGGCCAGGTCGAAGCCGGCCAGCGAAGCGACGGCGGCGACCGAAGGGTCGGCGGCGGCCGTGTACAGCGCGGCGAAACCGCCCACGCTGTGCCCGACCACCGCGACTCGGGCGGGATCGAACCGGGGGTCGGAGCGGACCTGGGCGACAACCGCGGCGGCATCGTCGAGGACGTGCTGCCAGGACCAACTGCCGCCGACGCCCCACGAGCCGCGGTAGTGGAAGACCACCGCGGCGTAACCCGCCCGGCGCAGGGCCTGGGCCAGGTCGAAGTTGCGTTCGTTGCCGGGGAAGCCGTGCAGGAGCAGCACTACCGGGAACGGGCCGGGGCCGGCCGGCAGGTGCAGCACGCCCAGCAACTGCTCGCCGCCGCTGGCGAAGGTGATGGCCGGCGTGCTCGCCGCCGGCCATGGCGAGTCGGTCATCGGGCCTCCGAGGGGTCAGGCGGCCGGGGAGATCTCCTCCGGGTAGGCCGCGCCCAGCTCCGAGAAGACCGCACCGTTGAGGCTGAACGCGTGCTGCGCCTCGGCGATGAGGACCGACAGCCGCTCCTCGGGCAGCGGGAGGGCGTCGAGACGCTCACGGTAGGCGATCTTGTAGGACTTCGGGTCGGTGATGTGATCGAAGTCGTAGAACGAGACGCCGCCGCCGCCGCCGGTCAGGCCGTAGGTGGCCGCGACCTTCTTGCCGACCAGCAGGCCGCCGCTCAGGTCGCCCAGGTAGCGCACGTAGTGGTGGGCGATGAAGTGCTCGGGCGAGGTGTGGCAGTGCTCGCGCAGGTGGTCGGCGTACCGCTCGGCGGCCGCGGTCGCCTTCACCGGACCGCCGAGGTACGCCAGGTCGGCCTCCAGCGACGGCACCCGGTTGAGGGCCTCGTCGACGAACGGGGCCGCGATCTCGTTGCCGCGCATGCTCTCCGCCGCCGCCTCCAGCTCGCGGTAGACGATCAGGTACTGGAAAGTCAGCGCAGCGAAGCCCTCCCGGGGCACCGAGCCGGCCAGCAGCCGGGAGATGAACGACCTGGTCTCGGCCTCACGGTGTTCGACCATGGTGGCCTTGCGGAGGCGGGCGGCGAATCCCGTCATGGTGGAGGGCTCCTTCAGTTCGTTGCGGGGCGGGACGAGCGGCGGATCAACCGGAAGGTCAGGTAGAGGAGGGCGGCGCCGAGCACCGCGACCAGGGCCCAGGGCCAGGCCCACACGCCGGTGGCGCGGCTGACGACCGGCAGCTTCGCCTCGAAGCCGGCGGGAACCACGCTCACGTCGGCGGCCAGGCGCACGGTGGGCTGCACACCGACGATCTTCTCCGTCACGGTGATCGAACCGCCGGGCAGAAGTTCGGGAATCTCCATCGGGTCGGTGCGGGCCAGCTCCCAGCCGAACGGGCCGGTGACCTTGACCGAGCCGGTTCCGGTCAGGCGCAGGTTGCCGGTGTTCTTCACCAGGTAGGTGACGGTCATGTCGCCACCGTCGGCCGGGTTCGCGGACTGCGCATACTCCAGTCTGACCCGGTCGATGCTCAAGGTTGGCGCGACGGTGCCGGCCACGGTCAGATAGACCCGGGCCGCGACGCGGCGATCAACCAGCACGGTACGGCCGGAAGCATCCGTCTGTTCCTCGCTGACCGAGGCGATCACGCCGCCGGCATGGTCACCGGGGGTGGCGTCGGCGGGCACGGTGAGGGCGAACGGCACGTCGAGGCGGGTGTTCGCCGGAACGGTGTACTTCGTCGCGCCCAGGGCGATCCAGGAGCCCAGGTCGGTGGGCTGCTGCGCGGCCGGGAGCAGGGCGAACGAGCCGTCCTCGGTGTTGTACGCGTCGGTGCCGTAGACGCTGAAGGTGAGCGGCCGCTGGGTCAGGTTGGTGATCCCGACGTAGTCGCTGATCCGCTCGCCGGCCGCGGCCTTGCGGATGATGTAGTCCCGGCCGTCCGGGCCCTTGGCCGAGGACGGCTGCACCGACCAGCGCACGGCCGAGTCGCTCGGGGCGGCCTGGGCCGGAACCGCGGGCACCAAGAGGAGAGCCGCGACCAGCGCACTCCGGACGATCATGTAACTCCTTACGATAGGGGCGAGCCGGCCGGGAAATGTTGCGGATTTCCCGGCCGGTTCCCCTGTGTGCCTAGAGATCAGGCGAGGGTCAGGGTGAGAACAGCGCTGTACTCACCGGCGGCACTGGACTCGGGAACACCGAGGTTCAGCGCCGCGCCGCACGTGGAGCTGCCGAGGCTGCTTCCCGTTTCGGCACTGCACAGGGTCTTGCTGGCACCCAGGCCGCTGCCCGGGGTGACCGGCCCACCCGGCGTGACGGCGTTCTGCACACCGTTCGCCGCCTTCAGTCCGGTGGCCACGACCGCGGCGGTCGGGGTCCAGCCGAGGTTCGCCGCGGGGATCGTGCCGGCCGCCGACGTGAAGTCGGTGACCTGGCCGACCAGGTCCCACCCGGCGTTGGTGCCGCGCAGGTCGCTGACCGTGACCGCGTTGAGGTTGCCGGTCGCGGTCTGACCCGGGGTGGCCGCCGACAGGTTCACGTCGGAACCAGCGGAGGTCAGGGTCAGCGCGCCGCCGGCCACGGCCGCCTTGATCGTCTGAGCCGTAGAGCCGTTGCCGGGCTCAGTGGGATCGGTCGGATCGGTGGGGTCGGTCGGGCCCGAACCGGACGAAGCCGAGGCCGACGCCGTGATCGGGTCGAGCGCGGCACCGGTGGCGTAGAAGCCGCCGAACACGCTCGCCGAACCGGCCGACAGCTTCGCGGCAAGGTTGGAGAACGTCACGGCACCGTCGGTGACGGTCGGCGCCGTGGTCGTCACGGTGGCCAGCTCGGCCCCGTCGACGTGTGCGCTGGGCTGGGTGGTGGCCGTGAGGTCCACATCGGCCAGCAGCGAGCCCTCGCCGTCACCGTCCACGACGAGCTTCGGGTTCGCGATGGTGATCGTGAACCCGTGCAGCGGGTAGGAGAACACGATCGTTCCCTGGTACTGCACGCTCGCCGTGCCGGCGGCCGCGTCGTAGGTGCCACTGCCGGCCGGGAAGTCGAACGTCCCGTCGGCGTTGATGCTGGCACCGTTGGTGGCGGCGATCGGCGGGGTGCCGTTGCCACCCGACACGTAACCGCGGAACGACGCCTTGAAGCCCCAGTCGAGGCTTCCCCCGGCGACGTCGGCGGAGGCGGCCATCGCGGCGGGCGCGGCCACGATCAGCGCCGCAGCCGTGCTCAGGCCGAGGAGGCCGGCGCGCAGGGCGGCCCGATTCAGGCCGTGGGTTGTGCCCATGCTCTGTGTGTTCCTTCCGGTGAGACGGCGCCCGCTGATGCGGACGCGGTTAGGGTAGCCTCACCTAAACCTCCGGGCAATTCAAGATCCAGTTCCGCCCGGGCGAGGAATATCGGTGGCGGAATCAAGGAGGCACCTGGGTGCGCAACGGCCTGAGAGCTGGGGTAATAGCTCTCGCTCTGCTGACAATCGTGATGACCGGCACTCCCGCTCTGGCCGCCAAAAAGCTTTCGGTATCAAAAAGCAAAGGGCTGGCCAGAAGCGGCGAAACGGTCACCGTCTCCGGCTCCGGCTATGACGTGACCAAGGGCATCTACGTGGCGTTCTGCCTCGACAACGGCGCGGGCGTGCAGCCCTCCCCGTGCGGCGGCGGCGCCGACATGAGTGGTAGCTCGGGCGGCTCCGCGTGGATTTCGTCCAATCCCCCGTCATATGGAGAAGGACTTGCCACGCCGTACGGAAAGAATGGGTCTTTCCGGGTGTCCATTCGGGTCAGTCAGATGATCGGCGATATCGACTGCGCGGTCCGCGGATGCGCGATCGTTACCCGGGCCGACCACACCCGCACCAGTGACCGCTCCCAGGACGTGCGCATCCCGGTCCGATTCGCTGCCGCCGCAACCGGCAGCGCATCGAGCGCGGGGGTCACCGTCACCGCCGCACCAGGAAAAAGCCTGCCCACCGTCAAGCAGAGCAAACCGATCGGGCCGCCGACCGGGAAGCTGGCCACCGAGGCACCGCCGTCGGCCGAGGCCACCGAGCCGGTCGAGCTGCAGGCCTTCGCACCCACGCTGACCAGGACCAGCGCCGCCACTCCCCTGGGTCACTGGTGGGCGATCGGCGGGGCGTTCCTCACCGGACTGCTGCTCGCCGTGGTCGTCGGCCGCTTCCGCCGGAGGTCCCGTTGATCCGCCGCGCGCTACTCGTCTCGGTGCTGTTGCTGACCGGCTGCACCTCGGTCAGCGAGGTCGGCGCGGTGGAGACCACCACCGCCGGCTCCTGCGGCGTCGCCACCGCCAAGCTCGCCTCCGACGACGTCACCCCGCTCGACCCGAAGCCGACTCCCGTCCTGCCGGTCACCGTGGACTCGGCCGACGGCCGGAAGGTCACGGTCAAGAGCGCCGACCGGATCCTCGCCGTCAACCTCTACGGCTCGCTCGGCGAACTCGTCTTCAGCCTCGGCCTGGGCGACCGGGTGATCGGCCGGGACACCTCGACCGCCTTCCCGACGGCGGCCAAGCTTCCGCTGGTCACGCCGCAGGGGCACGATCTGTCGGCCGAGGCGATCCTCAAGCTCAACCCGACCGTCCTGCTCGCCGACGACAGCATCGGCCCGGCCACCGTGCTCGACCAGATCCGCGCGGCCGGCATCCCGGTGGTCATCGTCGACGACACCCAGAACCTCGAGGCCGTGCCCGAGCACATCCGGGCGGTGGCCGCCGCGCTCGGCGTCACTGAAGCCGGCGAGCGCCTGGTCAAACGGGTCCAGGACGAGATCGACACGGCCCGGAAAAGCGCCCCGGCCGATGGCCGGAAGACCAAGATCGCATTCCTTTATGTACGGGGAACAGCCGGCGTGTTCCTGATCGGCGGAGAGGGCGCCGGCTCGGACGCCATGATCGAGGCGATCGGGGCCACGGATGCCGGCACCGCCGCCGGTCTCAAGAAGTTCCGGCCGCTCACCAGCGAAGGCCTGATCAACACCGCCCCCGACGTGATCCTGGTGATGACCGAGGGCCTGAAATCCGTCGGCGGCGTCGACGGCCTGCTCAAACTGCCCGGCGTCGCGCAGACCCCGGCCGGGATCAACCGGCGCATCGTCGACATGGACGACGGCATCCTGCTGAACTTCGGCGGACGCACCGGCAAGGCCGTCGAGGCGCTCGCCAAGGCGGTCTACGGGCCGTGCTGACCGCGTACAAAAAGATGGGTTTGATCGGGCTCTTGATCGTTGCTCTGGCGGCCGTGTGCGTGCTGGCGGCCGGGCGCGGGCAGGTGCCGATCTCGCCGTCCGAGGTGGCCGGTTCGCTGTTGCACCGGCTCGGCCTCGATCTCGGGCCGATGCCGTCGGCGGTGCAGGGCGAGAACGCGCTGTGGCTGGTCCGGTTTCCCCGGGTCGTCCTGGCGGTGATCGTCGGCGCGTCGCTGGGCTGCGCGGGGGCCCTCATGCAGGGCGTCTTCGGCAACCCCCTGGCCGAGCCGGGCGTGGTCGGCGTCTCGGCCGGCGCGGCCGTCGGCGCGGCTGCGGCCATCGTCAGCGGCGTCACCTTCCTCGGCGGCTGGACCACGGCGGCGGCTGCCTTCGCCGGCGGCATCGTGACCACCTTCATCGTGTACGGGATGAGCCGGGCCGGCGGGCGCACCGAGGTGGTGACCCTGGTGCTGACCGGCGTCGCGGTCAACGCCACCGCCGGGGCCCTGCTCGGCCTGCTGATGTTCCTGACCGACGACGACGGGGTGCGGGCCATCGCGTTCTGGCAGCTGGGGAGCCTGGCCCAGGCGACCTGGGGTGCGGTGGCCGTAGCCGGACCGTGCGCGTTGGCCGGCCTGGCCGTCGCCGTCGCGCTGTCTCGGCGCCTGGACCTGCTCGCCTTGGGTGAACGGCCGGCCCGGCACCTCGGCGTCGACACCGAACGGCTGCGGATCACCGCGATCGTGGTGACCGCACTGCTCACCGCGTCGGCGGTCGCGTTCACCGGGATCATCAGCTTCGTCGGCCTGATCGTCCCGCATTTGATCCGGATGGTGGCCGGGCCGGGACACCGGGTCCTGGTGCCGGCCAGCGCGCTGGGCGGCGCGGTCGTGGTGGTGACCGGTGATCTGATCGCCCGGACCGCGATCGAATATCAGGAGTTGCCGCTCGGCGTGCTTACCGCGGTGGTCGGCGGGCCGGCGTTCTTCTGGCTGCTGCGGCGGACCCGGGCCCGGGCGGGAGGTTGGGGATGAAAGCCACCGGGGTTTCGGTGTCGCTGGGCGGCTCTTCGGTCGTCTCGTCGGTCGACCTGCACGTCTCGCCGGGTGAGGTGGTCGCGCTGGTCGGCCCGAACGGCGCCGGGAAGTCGTCGCTGCTGGGCGCGCTGGCTGGGGATTTGTCGTTTACCGGGGACATTTCGGTTTCCGGGGCGCCGCTGCGGTCCTACAAGCCGGTCGCGCTGGCGCGGCTGCGCGCCGTGCTGCCGCAGAAGGCGGCGCTGTCCTTCCCGTTCACGGTCGGTGAGGTCGTCCGGATGGGCCGGGCGCCGTGGTCGGGGCGGCCCGAGTCCTCTGACGACGAGGACGCGGTCGTCGAGGCGATGGAGGTGACCGAGACGACCGGGTTCGCGGCCCGGCCGTTTCCCGCCCTCTCCGGCGGGGAGCAGGCGCGGGTCGCGCTGGCCCGGGTGCTGGCCCAGCGGACGCCACTGCTGCTGCTCGACGAGCCGACGGCGGCTTTGGACCTGCGGCACCAGGAGCTGGTGCTGTCGGTGGCCCGCGCCCGGGCCGCCGCGGGCACGGCGGTGATCGTCGTCCTGCACGACCTGAGCCTGGCCGCGGCCTACGCCGACCGGGCCTACGTGCTGGCTTCCGGCCGAGTGCGCAGCGAGGGCCCACCGTCGCAGGTCTTCACCTCGGAACTGCTGTCCGACGTGTACCAGCACGACGTGGAGGTGCTTCCCCACCCGCGAACCGGGACGCCGCTGGTGGTGCCTAGACGGCCGTAACCACGCCCAGGCCGTGCACGGGTCCTTCCGTGCCGGGGAGGATCAGCGTGCGGATGCCCAGCGACACCCCGCCGATGTCGTCCCGCGGGCTGTCGCCGACCATCAGGGTCTCGGCCGCCGGGACGCCGAGCAGCTTCAGGGTGTGCGCGAAGATCGCCGGGTCGGGCTTGACCAGGCCCACCTCGAAGGAGAGCACCACCGCGTCGAACAGGTCGCCGATGCCGGCCCGGTCGAGGAAGCCACGGATGTCCAGGCCGATGTTCGAGAGCACGGCGATCTTCGTCCCGCGGGCCTTCAGCTCCCGCAGGACCGGGGGTGTGTCCGCGAAGACCGTCCACTGGTCCGGGATGACGGCATGGAGCGCGGCGATCAGCTCGGGCCGGACGCCCGGGCAGAGCGCGACCGTCCGGGCGAAGACGTCCCGGTGCCGGTCCGCGCTCAGGTCCCGCTCGCTGCCCGGGTCGATCGTGTGGGCGTGCTGCCAGATCCGATCGAGGTGCGCACGCAGGCCCTCGACCTGGGCCGGTTCCTCACCCAGGTGGCGAAAGGCGGACTCGATCCACCGGTCCGAGTCGCCACCACCAACCAGCGTGCCGTGAAAGTCGAAGATGACCGCGTTGATCGGCGCCGGATGCATACGCCCACTCTGCTTTGTTGGTCAGCCTGCGGCCAGCAGGCGGGCGAGTTCCGTTCGGGAGCGGACGCCGAGGCGGGCGAAGACGTTGCGCAGGTGGTGGTCGACCGTGCGGGGGCTCAGGTGCAGTTGCTGGGCCACCTCGCGGTTCGTCGCGCCGTCGGCGACCAGGCCGGCGATGCGTTCCTGCTGAGCCGTGAGCGGCGACGCGGTCATCGCCGGGACCCGGTCGCCGGCCGCTCGCAGCTCGCGGGTGGCCTGCACCGCCCACGGCGCCGCGTCCAGCCGGTGGAACGTTTCCGCGGCCTGGCGCAGGTGGTCGCGGGCCTCCAGGTGGCGACGGCGGCGGCGCAGGTGACTGCCGTACAGCAGCTCGGTGTGGGCCCGCGCGAAACCATGATGATGGCGGCGCAGCGCCTCCCGGAAATGGTCGTCGGCGGCGTCGCCGTCGGTGGTTCGCAGGGCCCGGCAGCGGGCGCGAAGCGCCAGCCAGGACGGCTCGCCGGTGCGGCCCGCCCAGGCGTCGAACGCCTGCAGCGGCGGCGCCGCGGTGCCGGCCGCCTCGACCAGGTGCGGAATCACCGCGACCCGCAGCACCGCCGAGCCCCGGCCGGGTGGCGCCGCGACGATCGCGGCCAGCCGGGTGGCGGCGTCGGCCGGACGGCCTTCGACCAGGTCGAGCAGGGCGTAGGCCCAGTCCGTGAGGTCGCGGGCCTCGTCGTGCCGGGCGGTGGCGTCGGCGGCCCGGCGCTCGGTGGTGGGCCGGTCGCCGACCAGGGCGGCCAGCACGGCGAGCAGCGCGACGTGGGTGTCGGCGAGATCCAGACGGGCGGCCCGCCGGGCCGCGGCCGCGCCATCAAGGGCGGTGTCGGCCGCGGCCGCATAGTTACCGGCGGCCAATTGGGCGTACGCGGCGGCCTCCAACGCCGCCGGCACCAGCGCATGCACTCCCGCCGCGCGGGCCAGCGCGGCCGCCCGGGTGGCGATCTCGGCGCCGCGCCGGTCCTGTCCGATCAGGACACCGGCCATCGCGGCCGGAATCAGCAGCTTCGGATCGTCGACGCCGGGCGCCAGGTGCAGCACCGCCCGGAAGTGGGCGAACGCTTCGTCGTCGGCACCGGACATCAGGTCAGCGAGCCCGGCAACCTGCTGCAACGCCAGCTCCCCGCCAACCTCCAGCTCAGCCTGAGCCCCGGCCCGGGCCTCGGCCTGGCGGGCCAGCGCGGTGAAACGGCCCGGGTCGCCGGCTCGGCCGCACGCCTCGCCGGCCAGCAGCAGTGCGTCGAGGGCTCCCGGGAAGTCGGTGGGGAGCAACTCGGCGGCCACGTCCAGCAGGGTGTCGCGGGCCGAGAGGGGCGCACCGCGCAGGCTCAGTTCGGCGACCAGACTCCGGGCGCGGGCCCGTACCCCGGCCGGCGCCGAGGTCCGGGCGATCCGGCGCAGCAACGGCACCGCGTCCTGCGGGCGTCCCGCCGCCCACGCGGACCGGGCCGCGCCGAGCAGCGGGACGGCCGGGTCGGCGGCGAGCTCCGCCGCGTACCGCAAAGCAAGCGCAGCCTCCGCCGGCGCCGCACCCACCGCGACTTCGCTCAGCTCGCGGGCAAGATCGTCGTCGGGCGCCGCCGCGACGGCGGCGCGATGCAGCAGAGCCGGCAGGCGGCGGCCGCGGGCCGCGAGAATCCGGGCAAGCATCAGGTGGGCCTGCCGGCGGCGCCCGATCGGGGCGTCCTGATAGATCACCGTCCGCAGCACCGGCGGCCGAAACACAACCCCCGCCTCCAGCACTTCGACGAGCCCGGCCCGCTCCGCCGGTTCGAGATCGGCCAGCCCGTCCGTCTCCCGGCCGGGCCGGGTGGACGGCGCGCAGGCCAGGTCGGCTATGCCGGCCTGGGGCGGCGCTGCGGCCAGGAGCAGCATGGCCTGGGTTGCGGGCGGCAGGGCCGCCACGGCGGAGCGGAGGCGGTGGCCGAGGGCGCTCGACGAGGGCAGGCTGGTGGGCGGTGGCGCGTAGCCCCGCCGCTGTTCCGGCGTCAGTGCCTCGCCCAGCTCGACCAGCACCCCGGGGTTTCCGGCCGCCAGTTCGAGGATTCCGGTGGCTACCTCTTCGGCGACGTCCGGCACCACGTGCCGGAGCAGCGCGTGCGCGGCCCGGTCGTCGAGCGGCCCCACCGGCCGGACCATCAGGCCCGACGCCACCTCGCGGCCGATCGGTGAGTCCACCGCGGAGGCGAGCAGCGTCACCGGGGTGCCCGCGAGCCGGCGCATCGCCAGCTTGATCAGCTGCCAGGACGGGAAGTCGAGGAGGTCGGCGTCGTCGATCAGGCAGAGCACCGGGCCCCGGCGGGCCGCCGCGGCCCGCAGCAGGACGGCCACTGACATCCCGATCTGCAGCCGGCAGTCGCCGGGCGCCCGGCCGGCCATCGCCCGGAGGAACCCGGCATGCCGGCCGACCGGCAGGTCGCCCAGCACCGGCTCGAACAACCGCTGCAGCCCCGCGTACGACATTTCCGACTCGTCGGCCAGGCCGGGCGCCGCGAGCACCGTCCCGGCGTGACCGGCCACCGCCCGCAGCAGCGAGCTGCGGCCCATCCCCGGCGAACCGAGGTAGACCAGGCCGCCACCTCGCAGCAGCACCGCCGATCCACTGTCCACCAGCTCGGACCGACCGAACAGGACCGGTTCTTGCACCACCCGTGCATCAACCATGCCCCGCAGTCTTACCGACCGGCAGACCCGGAGAGAAGGGACTTTTCGCCTGACGAATATTTCCCTGCCATTACCCACTTGTTGCCAGCACTGGTGATTTCACCGATGCCTAGACAACAACTGGCCCCAAACACTGGCGGCCATGAACCCCATCCGCCGCTTCCTGGCCGCTGTGGCCGCCGCCGTACTCCTGGCGGTGGCCCCCACCGCGATCGCCTACGCCGCCGACAACCCCTACGAACGTGGCCCGGCCCCCACCACGTCCGCCCTGGACGCCACCCGCGGCCCCTACGCCGTCTCGCAGACGAACGTCTCGTCGCTGGTCACCGGCTTCGGTGGCGGCGTCATCTACTACCCGACAAGCACCGCCGACGGTACGTTCGGCGCGGTCGCCATCTCCCCCGGCTTCACCGCCACCTGGTCCAGCATCGACTGGCTCGGCCCGCGGATCGCCTCGCACGGTTTCGTGGTGATCGGCATCGAGACCAACTCCCTGCTCGACCAGCCGGCCTCGCGCGGCGACCAGCTGCTGGCCGCCCTGGACTACCTGACCAGGCAGAGCTCGGTGCGCACCCGGGTCGACGCGTCACGGCTGGCGGTGGCCGGCCACTCGATGGGCGGCGGCGGCAGCCTGGAGGCCGCCAAGGACCGCCCGTCCCTGCAGGCGGCGGTCCCGCTGGCCCCGTGGAACAGCGACAAGTCCTGGTCCGACGACCGGGTCCCCACCCTGATCATCGGCGGCCAGTCGGACACCATCGCGCCGGTGGCCAGCCACTCCATCCCGTTCTACAACACGATCCCGGCCGCGTCCGAGAAGGCGTACCTGGAGCTGCGCGGCGCCAGCCACTTCTTCCCGCAGACGGTAAACACCCTGACCGGCCGGCTGGCGGTGGCCTGGCTGAAGCGCTTCGTCGACAACGACACCCGCTACGACCAGTTCATCTGCCCCGGCCCGACCGGCACCACCCCGTCCGACTACCGCAGCACCTGCCCCTGACCTGACCCGCTCCGGTGGTACCCGGCCGGACAGCCCCGGCCGGGCACTACCTTGAAGGGTCAGGCGGCGTGGGCGAAGGTGAAGCCGGCGGCGCGCAGTTTGGCTGAGCTGACCGGGACCCGTGGGGTGGCGATCTCGCCTCGGTAGGACAGTTCGGGCCAGCCTGAGTCGGCGCAGATGCCGGCGAAGACCTCGCGGTTGGTGGGTGGGACGGACCCGTCGGGTACGGCGTTGTAGGCGCCTATCAGGTTCCGGGCCACGATGAAGTCGAGGGCCGCGGCGGCATCCCGGTAGTCGATGCGGTGCAGCAGGGCGCTGCCGTCGAACGGGACACTGCCGCCCAGCAGCTCGTGGGCCATTCGCACCCGGCTGGGATAGTCGATGTCGCGGGGATGGCCGTACACGTCGGGGATGCGCAGGACCGCGCCGCGCGGGGTGGCCAGGACCGCGCGCTCGGCCGCGATGAAGTTGCGCGGGGACGCGTCGGGGTCGCCGGTCAGCGGGGTGGACTCCTCGACCGGGTCGGCGGCGCCGGCGCCGTACACCGAGATCGAGCTGGTGAAGATCACCCGGGGATGGACGCTCGCGGCGGTCTTCGCGGTGGCGGTCAGGGTGGTCGCGTATTCCGCCGTGCGGGAACCGGCGTCGAAGGCCCTGGCGATCCGCGGGCTCACCGTGAGGACCACCGCGTCGGCACCGGCCACCGTGCGGGCCAGGGTCTCACGGTCGCTGCCACGCAGCACGGCCACCGTCGTGCACACGGCGGCCACCTCGCCGACCCGCGCGGGGGTCGTGGTGGTGCCGGTGACGCGGTGGCCGGCTGCGGTCCAGCGGCGGGCCAACTCCATGCCTACGTTGCCGCAGCCGACGATCACGAACCGCATCGTATCCCCCTAGGAAACGCCGTTTCCTTCACGAGGATAGATCATCTGGCTCTTCGGGTCACCACCCGCTGCAGGACGATGAAGCCGAACAGCAGCAGGCCGACGATGATGCGGGTCCAGGCCGCGTTCAGGTCGCCCTGGAAGGTGATGATGGTCTGGATCAGGCCGTAGACCATCACGCCCAGCAGGGAACCGAAGACGTACCCGGAGCCGCCGGTCAGCAGCACGCCGCCGATCACGCAGGCGGCGATCGCGTCCAGCTCCAGGCCCTGGCCCTGCAGCGCCCAGCCCGAGGTGGAGTTGATGCTGAACAGCACGCCGCCCAGCGCCGCGCAGAAACCGCTGAGGGTGTAGACCGCGATCTTCGTACGGCCTACCGGCAGGCCCATCAGCAGCGCCGAGTCGGCGTTGCCGCCGATCGCGTAGACGTTGCGGCCGAACCTCGTCCAGGCCAGCACCGCCGCGGCGATCAGCACCACGACGACCGCGGTGACCGAGGTGATCTTGGTGACCACCCCGTCGGCCAGCACGATGCGGTACTCGGACATCGCCTTCCAGAGCTTGTCCCGGATCGGGATCGAGCTCTGGTTGATGAACAGCGCGATGCCACGGGCCAGGAACAGGCCGGCCAGGGTGGCGATGAACGGCTCCACCTTGAAGTAGTGGATCACCGCGCCCATGCCCATGCCGAGCAGCGAACCGAGCAGCAGCACCGCCGGCAGCACGACCAGCGGCGGCCAACCGGCCTGCAGCAGGGTGGCGGTCAGCGTCGTGGTCATCGAGATGACGGCGCCGACCGACAGGTCGATGCCGCCGGTGATGATCACGAAGGTCATCCCGACCGCGACCACGATCAGTACGGCGTTGTCGCGGAACAGGTTGACCACGACGCTGGGCTGGCCGAAGTTCTCGTAGTTGGCCACCCCGGTGAAGTACATGATCAGCAGCAGCGTGAGCGTCGCCAGGATCGGGATGTACTTGGTGTTCGGCAGGTAGACCCGCCGGCGCGGATTGGTCGGCGACGGTGTCTTGTTCGTCGCCGGCGTTGCGTCGATCGTGGTCACGCGGGCACCTCCGCGGTAACGGCGGGACGCGACTTGAAGCGCCCGAATACCTTCTGCCGGAACGTCGTGGACTGGGACAGGCACAGCGCCACCACGATCACGGCCTTGAACAGCAGCGTGGCCTTGCTCGGCACGCCGACGGCCACCACGGTGACCTGCAGGGCCTGGATGAGGATCGCGCCGATGACCGTGCCGGCGATGGAGAACCGGCCGCCGATCAGGGCGGTCCCGCCGATCACCACGGCCAGGATGGCATCGAGCTCGATCAGATTACCGGCCGAGATGCTGTCCGCGCTCTTGATGTTGGCGCTGTAGATCAGGCCGGCCAGACCGGCCAGGCCGCCGGAGACCACGTACACCA
This sequence comes from Paractinoplanes tereljensis, assembly GCF_016862435.1. Lineage (GTDB taxonomy): Bacteria > Actinomycetota > Actinomycetes > Mycobacteriales > Micromonosporaceae > Actinoplanes > Actinoplanes tereljensis. The sequence goes on along the minus strand of NZ_BOMY01000033.1, from coordinate 151,195 downwards.
TGATGGTGATCCGCCGGGCCCGGATGCCGGCCAGCCGGCTGGCGGTCGGGCTGCCGCCGACCGACTCGAGCAGCAGGCCGAGCGCGGTGCGCCGGGTCAGCAGCACGGTCAGCACGACGGCCGCGATCGCGATCAGGAAGGCGATCGGCACCGACAGGAAGTGGCCGGTGGCGATGGCCGCGTACGGGCTGGACTGCACGTTGATGATCTGACCGTCGGTGACCAGCTGGGCCACCCCGCGGCCGGCCACCATCAGGATCAGGGTGGCGATGATCGGCTGAATGCCGACCACCGCGACCAGCGTGCCGTTCCACAACCCGAGCAGCAGCGAGGCACCGATCGCGACCGCCATGATCAGCAGTACCGACCCGACGGCGTTCTGGTTGCCGAGGTCCTTGATCAGCAGGCAGGCCACCGCGCCGGAGATCGCCATCACCGCACCGACCGACAGGTCGATGCCGCCGGTGGCGATCACCAGGGTCATGCCCAGCGCCACCAGCAGCAGCGGCGCGCTGCCGCGCAGGATGTCCGGCAGCACGCCGAACAGGTGCCCGTCGCGGACGGTGATGAACTGGTTGGCGGTGAACATGTTGACGACCAGCAGGGCCACCAGGATGACGCTGGGCCAGAAAAGGCGATGCTTGATGATGGTCATTGCGTTGCTCCGCTGGCGATGGTCTGCATGATGCGGTCGGCGTCGACGCCTTCGGTGTTCTCGAGTTCCTCGACCAGCCGGCGGTCGCGGAGCACCTCGATCTTGTGGCTGAGCCGGAGGACCTCCTCGAGCTCGGCGCTGACGAACAGCACCGCCATCCCGCCGTCGGACAGCTCGGCGACCAGCTTCTGGATCTCCGCCTTGGCGCCGACGTCGATGCCCCGGGTCGGTTCGTCGATGATCAGCAGCCGCGGCTCGGTGATCAGCCACCGCGCGAGCAGCACCTTCTGCTGGTTGCCGCCGGAGAGGTTGCGCACCTCGCGTTCCGGGTCGGCCGGCCGGATCTGCAGCGCCTTGATGTACTTGTCGACGATCTCGTCCTGCTTGCGGCGCGGGATCGGCCTGGTCCAGCCCCGGCTGGCCTGCAGCGCGAGGATGATGTTCTCCCGCACGCTGAGCTCGCCGAGGATGCCTTCGGTGCGGCGGTTCTCCGAGGAGAACGCGATCCCCCGCTTCATCGCGGCCTGCGGACTGCGCAGGGTCACGTCCTTGCCGTCGATCTGCAGGCTGCCGCTGTCGGCGCGGTCCGCGCCGAACAGCAACCGCGCCAATTCGGTACGGCCGGAGCCCAGCAGTCCCGCCAACCCGACCACTTCACCCTGGTGGATGGTGAGGTCGAACGGTGAGATGGCGCCGGTGCGGCCGAGCCCGGTGGCGGCGAGGATCGGCGCGGCGTCGGCGGTCTTGGCCCGGATCCGCTGCGACTTGTCCTCGAGGTCCTCGAGCACCGCGAGTTCCTTGCCGATCATCTTCTCGACCAGCTGGACCTGGGGCAGGTCGGCGGTTTTGTACTCGCCGATGAGCTGGCCGTTGCGCAGCACGGTCAGCCGGTCGGAGATCTCGTAGACCTGGTCGAGGAAGTGCGAGACGAACAGGATCGCCACCCCGTCGTCCTTGAGCCGGCGCATGATGGTGAACAGCTGGGCCACCTCGGAGGCGTCCAGGCTGGAGGTCGGCTCGTCCAGGATGAGCACCCGGGCCGAGACGTCCACGGCGCGCGCGATCGCCACCATCTGCTGGATGGCCAGGGAGTACGTGTCGAGCGTCGCCGACACGTCGATGTTCAGGTCGAGCCGGGCCAGCAGCTCGGCGGCCCGCTTGCGCATCAGTCCCCACTGGATGCGGCCGAACTTGCGGGGCTCGCGGCCGATGAAGATGTTCTCGGCGACCGTCAGGTTGGTGCAGAGGTTGACCTCTTGGTAGACGGTGCTGACCCCGGCCTTCTGCGACTGCAGCGGGCCGGTGAAGTCGACCTGCTCGCCGCCGAGCGTGATCTGGCCGCCGTCGATGTCGTACACGCCGGTCAGCACCTTGATGAGGGTGGACTTCCCGGCGCCGTTCTCGCCCATCAGGGCGTGGATCTCACCCGGAAGCAGCCGGAAATCGACGCCGTCGAGTGCGACGACGCCGGGAAAGACTTTGCGGATGCCGGTCATCTCGAGAACCGGGGAGGGCTCGCCCATTCGTGCTCCGTTTCACGCCCCGCGGGCCGGCCCCGGGATGATCCGGGGCCGGCCGTACGAACAGAAGATCAGTACTGACGGTTCGGGAGCTCGGTCTTGGCCTGCTCCTGGGTGAAGGTCGTCTCCTTGGTGAGGATCCGCTTCTCCGGGGTGCCGCCGCTCTTGACCTGCTTGACGATGTCCATCAGCTGTGGGCCGAGGAGCGGGCTGCACTCCACGATGTAGTTGATCTTGCCCTCGGACAGGGCGGTCATGCCGTCCTTGACCGCGTCGACCGTGATGATCTTGATGTCGGTTCCCGGCTTCTTGCCGGCCGCCTCGATCGCCTCGATGGCGCCGAGACCCATGTCGTCGTTGTGCGCGTACAGCACGTCGATCTTCGGCGTCGACTGCAGGAAGGTCTCCATGACAGTCTTGCCCTGCGCCCGCGTGAAGTCACCGGTCTGGCTCTTCACGACCTTGAGGTTCGGGTCCGACGCGATGGTGTCGGCGAAGCCCTTCTGGCGGTCGATGGCCGGCGCCGCACCCGTGGTGCCCTGCAGCTCGACGATGTTGACCGTGCCGGTCTTGCCCTTGTACTGGTCGACCAGCCACTGGCCGGCCTTCTTGCCCTCCTCGACGAAGTCCGAGCCGAGGAACGACACGTACAGCGAGGTGTCCTGCGAGTCGACCGAGCGGTCGGTCAGGATCACCGGGATGCCGGCGTCCTTGGCCTCCTTGAGCACCGCGTCCCAGCCGGAGGTGACGACCGGCGAGAAGGCGATGACGTCGACCTTCTGGGTGATGAAGGACCGGATCGCCGTGATCTGGTTCTCCTGCTTGCCCTGCGCGTCAGCGAACTTCAGCTCGATGCCGGCCGCCTTGGCCGAGTCCTGGATGGACTTGGTGTTGGCGGTACGCCAGCCGCTTTCCGCGCCGACCTGGGAGAAGCCGAGGACGATCTTGTCATCGGAGCCGGAGCCACTTGACGAGTCGTCACCGCCGCCACAGCCGGCCAGAGCCGAACTGAGCAGCACGGCACCGACCATCGCAACAGACAGTCTCTTGAGCACTACTTCCTCCTTCAAGCGGACCTGGAGCCCATGCGCGGGGTTGTGAACGTTAACAGGGAGAGGTGCCCGCGCATGCGTCAGTTTTAAAAGGGGACCAGCCGGTGGTGGAGACCGGTCTCCACCGCCGTATGCAACCCGGGGCCCGAAGGCGCCTCCGGTTACTGCGTTTCGCGAGTGTTACCGTTCTCAACAGGCGAGTCAAGAGGTGATCGCTCTTTGTTACCGGAAGATTGCATCGATGGCTCCCAGCAGGAGATGGTCGGGCAAGACGCCTTCCGATTCGCCCGGCTGTGAGCGCCAACAGCCCGGACCTGCTGATACGCGGCCACCATGATGGACGGTCCGCCCGCGCGAGCCAGCTGCGCGGCGGGTGATCGAAAATTTTCGGTGATCATGGCAGCGACGAGCAACGATATCGGCACACTCCCGGCAACCTGCGCGTTACTCAAGAGATCGAGCACCATCAACCCCTTGAGATCGTTAACAGAGTTGGCTATCCGGCCCAGTTCAAGATCACGTACCGGAAATGCTCCCGTTACAGCACCGACACCGCCGATCACCTCCTCAAACGTGGTTTTCGCAGGTAAACCCGCGACCCGATGAATGTCACGAACAGATAACGGCGGTGTAGTCGACCCTTGACAGCGCGTCGAGGTGCCAAGCATGTTTGCGTTCACATTTCGCCCGCCAAAAGGGGACAGCCGATGAAGGCCCGTCTACGCCGTGACCGACGAGATGGACCATGAGCGCGGCCTTCCCGCCGCACCGCGGGCCCGTCATGTCCGACGTCGCGGCCCGCGCCGGCGTCTCGCACCAGACCGTCTCCCGGGTGCTCAACGGGCACCCGCACGTGTCCGCGACCACGCGCACCCGGGTCCTCGCGGCCATCGCCGAGCTCGGTTACCGGCGCAACCTGTCGGCCCGGGTGCTGGCCACCGGCCGGTCCAACGTGATCGGCGTGGTCGCCCAGAACACCACGCTGTACGGACCGTCCAGCATGGTGCAGGCGATCGGTGAGGCCGCGCTCGGCGCCGACCTGTCGCTGACCGTCGGGCACGTGGCCGGGTACGACGCCACCGCCGCCTCCCGCCGGATCGTCGAGCGGCTGGTCCAGCAGGGCGCGGCCGGTCTGGTCTTCATAGCGCCGGTGGACGCCGCCGCCGAGGCGATGCGCCTGGTCCCGGAGGGCATTCCGATCGTCACCGTGGACGGCCTGCCCGAATGGCAGGTCGCCAACGTCTCGGTCGACCAGTACACCGGTGGCCTGCTCGCCACCCGGCATCTGCTCGAGGCCGGCCACCGCACGGTCTGGCACGTGGCCGGGCCGGAACAGTGGCACGGCAGCCGGGCCCGCGAGGACGGCTGGCGGGCCGCGCTGGCCGAGGTCGGCGCGGTCGCCCCGCCGATGGCCCGGGCCGGCTGGTCGGCCGCCTCCGGTTACCAGTGCGGGCGGATGCTGGCCCGGATCCCGGACTGCACCGCGATCTTCGCGGCCAACGACCACGTGGCGCTCGGCATCATGCGCGCCATCACCGAGCAGGGCCGCCGCGTCCCGGACGACGTCAGCATCATCGGCTTCGACGACGTGCCCGAGGCCGGGTACTTCCACCCGGCGCTGACCACGATCCGCCAGGAGTTCGGCGACGTGGGCCGCCAGGCGCTGCGGCTGCTGCTCGACCAGCTCGCCACCGGCGTCAAGTCGGCCGAGTCCGCGCTGGTCGAGCCGCTCCTCATCCCCCGCGACACGGTCGCGGCACCGGAAAGGAAACCCTCATGACGTACGTCATCGGCGTCGACTACGGAACGCTGTCCGGCCGGGCCGTCGTGGTCCGGGTCAGCGACGGCGCTGAGCTCGGGTCGGCTGTCCACCCGTACGCCCATGGGGTCCTGGAAACGCACCTGCCGGGGGAAACCGCCCGGCTGTTGCCCCCGGACTGGGCCCTGCAGGTGCCGCAGGATTACCTCGATGTTCTTCGCCACGCGGTGCCGGAGGCGCTGCGGGCGGCCGGGGTCGACGGCGCCGACGTCATCGGGCTGGCCACCGACTTCACCGCCTGCACGGTGTTGCCGACCCTCGCGGACGGCACGCCGCTGAGCGAGCTGCCGGAGTTCGCCGATCGGCCGCACGCCTACCTCAAGCTGTGGAAACACCACGCGGCCCAGCCGCAGGCCGACCGCATCACCGACCTGGCGGCCAAGCGCGGGGAGACCTGGCTGCGGCGGTACGGCGGACTGATCAGCTCGGAGTGGGAGTTCGCGAAGGCGCTGCAGGTTCTCGAGGAGGACCCGGAGGTGTGGGCGGCCACCCGGTACTGGGTCGAGGCGGCCGACTGGATCGTCTGGCGGATGACCGGGGTCTACCTGCGTAACGCCTGCACGGCCGGTTACAAGGGACAGTTCGTGGACGGGGTGTACCCCTCCCCCGCTTACCTGGCCGAACTGAATCCCTCCTTCGCCGACTTCGCCGAGACGCGGCTCGATGCCCCAATCGGTCAACTCGGGCAGGCGGCCGGCACGCTCACCGCCGAAGCCGCCGAGTGGATGGGCCTGCACACCGGGGTCGTCGTCGCGGTGGGCAACGTGGACGCGCACGTGTCCGCCCCCGCCGCGCAGGCGGTCGAACCCGGTCAGCTGGTTGCCATCATGGGGACGTCGACGTGTCACGTGATGAGCTCGGACGTGCTGCGTGAGGTGCCCGGCATGTGCGGGGTGGTCGAGGGCGGCATCGTCCCCGGCTTGTGGGGTTACGAGGCCGGGCAGTCGGGTGTCGGGGACATCTTCGGCTGGTTCGTCGACAACGCGGTGCCGGCTTCCTACCTTTCTAAAGCTGAGGGCGATCTGCACGGTTACCTCAGTGAACTGGCGTCGCAGCAGCCGGTCGGCGCGCACGGGCTGATCGCCCTCGACTGGCACTCCGGCAACCGCTCCCCCCTGGTCGACCACGAACTGTCCGGCGTGATCATCGGGCAGACCCTGGCCACCAAGCCCGAGGATCAATATCGGGCGCTGGTCGAGGCCACCGCTTACGGCACCCGGCTGATCATCGAGACGTTCCGGGCGTCCGGCGTCGAGGTCAACGAACTCATCGTCACCGGCGGTCTGCAGAAGAACCCGTTCCTCATGCAGATCTACGCCGACGTCACCCGGATGCCGATCAGCCTGCTCGACTCCGAGCAGGGACCGGCCCTCGGCTCGGCCCTGCACGCCGCGGTCGCGGCCGGCGCCTACCCGGACATCCGCGCCGCCGCCGCGGCGATGGGCCGGGTCGTCCACGGCGCCTGGACGCCCAGCTCCGACGATGCCGACCGCTATGACGCGCTCTACGCCGAATACCGAACCCTGGTCGACTACTTCGGCCGGCACGGCAACGACGTCATGCGTCGCCTCCGCAAGATCCGCCGGGAGGCGCTCCGATGAGGGATCTGCTCCGCGAGGTCCTGGAGGCCAATCTGCGGATCCCGAAGGAAGGGCTCGCCACCCTCACCTGGGGCAACGTCAGCGGCGTCGACCGTGGCGCCGGCGTCTACGTGATCAAGCCGTCCGGTGTGCCCTACGCCCGGCTGACCGAGGAAGACCTGGTCACGGTGGAGATCGAGACCGGCCGGGTGGTCGGCAGCCGGCTCAAGCCCTCGGTCGACAGCGAGACTCACCGGCTGCTCTACCAGGCGTTCCCGGAGATCGGCGGGATCACCCACACGCACTCCACGCACGCCGTCGCGTTCGCCCAGGCCCACCGGGACATCCCGGTCCTCGGCACCACGCACGCCGACAACTTCAACGGCCCGATCCCGGTCACCCGCGACCTGACCCCGGCCGAGTGCGAGAGCGAGTACGAGCGCAACACCGGGCTGGTCATCCTCGACGTCCTGGACGGCGACGCGGCCTCGGTGCCGGCCGCGCTGGTGGCCAGCCACGGCCCGTTCACCTGGGGCGCGAACGCCACCAAGTCGCTCGAGACGGCGGTCGTCTGCGAGGAGGTGGCCCGGATGGCGATCCACACCCTCGCGCTCAACCCCGCCGCCGAACCGCCCGAGCACCTGATCCGCCGCCACTACACGCGCAAGCACGGCCCCGACAGCTACTACGGCAACGTTTAAGAGGCAGGATGAGCATGAACCCTTTCGACGGCCGCGAGATCTGGTTCCTCACCGGGAGCCAGGGCCTGTACGGCGAGGACACGCTCGCCCAGGTGGCCGCCCAGTCGCAGCAGGTGCTCGCCCAACTCGACGGCTCGCCGGCCATCCCGGTGCCGATCGTCTGGCGGCCGGTGCTCACCGACGCGGCCGGCATCCGGGCCACGATGATCGCGGCCAACGCCGATGACCACTGCATCGGGGTGATCGCCTGGATGCACACGTTCTCGCCGGCCAAGATGTGGATCAGCGGGCTGGAGGCGCTGCGCAAGCCGCTGCTGCACCTGCACACCCAGGCACACCGGGAACTGCCGTGGGCGACCATCGACATGGACTTCATGAACCTGAACCAGGCCGCGCACGGCGACCGCGAGTTCGGGTACGTGCAGACCCGGCTCGGCGTCGCCCGCACCACGGTGGCCGGGCACGCGTCCGAGCCGCGCACGGCCGAGCGGGTGGGGTCCTGGGCGCGGGCCGCGATCGCGGTGGCGACGATGCGCAACCTGCGGCTGGCCCGGTTCGGCGACAACATGCGGGACGTGGCGGTCACCGAGGGCGACAAGGTGGAGGCCGAGCGGCACTTCGGGGTCTCGGTCAACACGTACGGCGTGAATGATCTTGTCAAGGTTGTTGATTCTGTTTCCGAGAAGGCCATCGACGATCTGGTCGAGGAGTACTTCGAGGCCTACGACGTCGTGCCGGCGCTGCATGAGGAGCGGCGCGAGTCGCTGCGCTACGGCGCCCGGATCGAGGCCGGCCTCCGGACCTTCCTGACCGACGGCGGTTTCGGGGCGTTCACCACCAACTTCGAGGACCTCGGCGGGCTGCGGCAGCTGCCCGGGCTCGCGGTCCAGCGGTTGATGGCCGACGGGTACGGCTTCGGCGGCGAGGGCGACTGGAAGACCTCGATGCTGCTCGCCACGCTGAAGGCGGCCGGGCACGGCCTGCCCGGCGGCACCAGCTTCATGGAGGACTACACCTACCACCTGGGCCCCGGCCCGCAGCGGATCCTCGGCGCGCACATGCTCGAGGTGTGCCCGTCGATCGCCGGCCAGAAGCCGCGACTGGAGATCCACCCGCTCGGCATCGGCGGCCGCGAGGACCCCGTACGGCTGAAGTTCTCGGCCGCGCCGGGCCCGGGCGTCGTGGTCGGAATCTGTGACATGGGCGACCGTTTCCGACTCGTCGGAAACGTCATCGACGTGGTCGAACCGGATGCCGAACTGACCGCCCTGCCGGTCGCCTGCGCGGTCTGGGAACCCCACCCCGACCTGGCTACTTCCGCCGAATGCTGGCTGATGGCGGGCGGTCCGCACCACACCGTGCTCTCCACGTCGCTCGACATCGAGACCGTCGACCAGTTCGCCGAGCTGACCCGTACCGAATTGGTCTTGATCGATGAATCAAGCACCCCGAGATCAATCCGCCGAGAGCTGAAGTGGAACGCCGCGTATCAGCTGCTGGCGGGCGGACTGCGGTGACGCGATATCCTGCCCGCAACAGGCGGATGCGGGGGTTTGGTGAGCGTGAAGCGCGGACGGCCGCCGGGCATGATGGACGTCGCCCGGCTGGCGGGGGTGTCCCATCAGACCGTCTCGCGGGTGCTCAACGAGCACAAGAACGTGAGCGAGCAGACCCGGCTCAAAGTGCGAGCGGCGATAGCGGAACTGGGCTACCGGCCCGACCGGGCGGCGCGAGCCCTGGTCACCGGCACGTCCCAGGTGATCGGCGTGGTCGCGCAGAACTCGTCGCTCTACGGACCCGCTTCGTTGCTGACGGCCTTCGAGGAGGCGGCGCAGGCGACCGGCTTCGCGGTGAACGTCGGCAGCGTGCGCAGCCTCGACGAACGCTCGATCACCGAGGCCGTGGAACGCCACCTGGACCAGCGGGTGGCGGGCCTGGTGGTGATCGCGCCGGTGGCGTCGGCCGGTCCCGCGCTGGCGCATCTGCCGGCCGACGTGCCGCTGGTGACGATCGACGGCGACCCCGAGCGGTCCAGCACCCTGGTCACGGTCGACCAGGTGGCCGGCGCGCACGCCGCGACCAAGCGCCTGCTCGACGCCGGGCACCGCACGGTCTGGCACATCTCCGGCCCGAGCGACTGGTTCGACGCGGCCGGCCGGGTGCGCGGCTGGGAGGCCGCGCTGACCGAGGCCGGCGTGGAGATCCCGCCGCTGCTGACCGGCGACTGGAGCGCGGCCAGCGGTTACCGCAACGGCCAGCTGCTGGCCCGGCTGCCGGATGTGACGGCGGTCTTCACGGCCAACGACCACATCGCGCTGGGCCTGCTGCGCGCGCTGAACGAGCACGGCCGCAAGGTCCCCGACGACGTCAGCATCATCGGCTTCGACGACGTGCCCGAGGCGGCCTATTTCACGCCGCCGCTCACCACCGTCCGCCCCGACTTCGCCGCGGTGGCCACGGCCACCCTGGAGCTGCTGATCGCCCAGATCGAGTCGGGCATGTCGGAGATCGGCACCCGGCGCACGATCGCCCCTTCCCTGGTGGAGCGGGACAGCGTCGCCTCTCCGACGACATAGATCTAGGTCGATTCGTTTCGCCGGAATCTTAAGATGGTGTGTCCATCTTGACATCGCTGTTGTGATCGTTAACATTCCATGAAACGAAGATGTAACCGTGAGGTTCATCCGCGGTTTGTGAACGTGAACATCCATCCCCCCTCGGATGTTCGCGCCGGTCCGGTCGCCGGCCCCGGCGTCCGGACCGCGTGGCGTAAGAGACCCCCGCCGGGGCCGTCAGGGGAGTGATGGTCCCGGTGGGTTTTACGCGTACGCTCGTCGCGTGCCGATGCTTCTGGTCCTGGACGGGAACAGCCTCCTGCATCGTGCCTATCACGCGGGCGCCTTCGAGGGCATTACCGCACCCGACGGCTCCCCCATCTGGGCCCTGCGCGGCCTGTTCGGTTATCTGGCCCGGGCCGCCGCCCACGTGCAGCCCGACGCGGTGATCGTCGGCTTCGACTGCCCGCGCACGTCGGCCCGCCGCACTCAGTTCCCCGGCTACAAGGCCCACCGCCCCGACAAGCCGGCCGACCTGACCACCCAGCTGGCCGCGGCCCCCACCCTGCTCACCGAGGCCGGCGTGTGCACGGTGGTGCCGCCCGCCTACGAGGCCGACGACGTTCTCGCCAGCGGCGCCGCCCTGGCCCGCTCGGCCGGTTGGGAATCGGTCCTGATGACCAGCGACCGCGACGCCTTCGCCCTGATCGACGACACCACCACGGTGCTGCGGGTGCGTAACGGCGGCTTCGACGAGGCCGTCCTGGTGGACAGCGAGGCCCTGCCGGCCCTCTACGGCGTCCGCCCGTCCCAATACCGGGATTTCGCCGCGCTGCGCGGCGATCCTTCCGACAACCTTCCGGGCGTACGCCGTTTCGGCGCCACAACCGCAAAGAAGCTGTTAACCGCGTTCGGCACGGTCGAGGCCGCGTGGGAGGCAACGCTCCCAGCGCTGCGCGAGGCCGTGGGCGACCAGGCCGCGACCCACTTCACGGCCCCGTCCGCCCGCCAGACGGTAACCCTCAATCGCACCCTGATGGCCATGCGCAGCGACCTGCCGTTGCCGCCGTTGGCCGGCGCCCGCCTGCCCTTGAATTACGCAACGATGCGCCAGGCCCTGCGAGCCCGGGGCATCAACCTGGGCCCGTCACTGTGGGCGCTGGTAGGCGGCGCTCCCCCACCACCGGCCGCCCCCGGCGAGCCCCCTGCCGACGAGATGCCCGAGCTGCGCCCATGGGTCTTCCGCGGAGGCATGACCGCCCGCCGAGACCCAACCCCAGGCCAACTATCCCTGTTCTAGCGATCATTTCAGGCGCCAAGGTCACCCCAATCTCCAGGGAGTTGGGGTCTCAATCGCGGCGGAGACCCCAGCTTTCCTTCCAATTGGGCCTGCGCGACGACACAGCTCCCTCCTGCGAGGACCTCCCGGGCCGCGGGAGTGCCGCGAGCCGCGGAATGCAACCGCGATCTTGAAGATCTGCTGCTCCCTTCGCGCGGGAGATCGACATGCTCGGGGTTCTGCCGCTGCGGTCGACCCGCGTCGTCCGGTGCCGGCGTTCCTGGCGTCAATCGGCAGGCATGGACTTGCTCCCGCGCCGAAATCGCCAGATCTTGGAACGGTAGAGCAACGGACGGGTATTCAGATCGACAACTTCGCGGTGGGCTTCACCGTCGCGGCGTAGATAAAAGCGGCATGTCGGGTCTTCCCGGCTAGCAGCGCCACTAAGTGGACGCCGGTTCCCGGAATTCGGGAGCTGGGCCGCGATGCATGCTGTGGGCCCAGAATCCGGGAGCTGGCGACCACTATTCGACACAGCCGGCGCCGGCGGGAATCAATCGAAGGGCATTCGCGCGATGAACGACGCGTAGCCCGCGTGCCGAGCGCCCAAGGGCGCTCGGCACGGGCGAGGTTCGGTCGGTTTCTAGAGCAAGCGCAGCGGCGCGACCAGCAGGACGGCGGTGGCCGCGACGGCGAACCAGACCCGGTACCAGCGCAGCCCACGCCACCACGGCAGCGCCCAGAGCACCACCCACAGGATCAGGAAGGCGAAGGTGTGCTGCGCGACCATCCGCAGCACGGTCTCCTCACACCGGTTGTCGGCCAGCGCGCTCCGGCAGATCCCCGGCGAGTCGTCGGTCATCTCGGCCACGAAGAACGTGAGCACCCCGGCCAGGAGCGGCGCAATCAGCAGGGTAGCGATCGGGGTGATCAGCCACCCGGCGATGTCCGGCCGCCGATCAAACCCGGTGACGACCTCGTCCTCGTCGAGATCCTCGTCGAACTCGTCCCCGCCCTCAGGCACCTCGGGGTAAGCCCCGGCAGGCGGAAAGTCGTCGACAACCCCGCGCCCGGTCGGCGCGTGCGCGAAGGCCCCCTCGTTGACCAGAGGCTCAGTAATCCGCTGGTCGTCACCCTCGATGCCAGCGCCCGCCGCATCGGCGTCGGCGTCGGCGTCGATCTCGGTCTCGGCATCCACGTCCGCGTCAGCTCCGCTTTGGGCAGCGACGCTGGCGTCAGCATGGGCGTCCACATCGCCGCTCGCGCCCACATCGGGGTTCCCGGCGACAGCGCTCGCGGCGTCGGCGGCGTCGTCGTCGGTAACCGGGGCAACAGGAGCGGCGTTGTCGGCGTCCTCCGTCTGCGTCTCTGCGGATTCGCTGTTGGCATTGACCGCTGGGCTGGCCGCAGCGGAATCCTCTGCGACGACGGCCGCGTTCTTCGCGTCGGCACCTGGCTTCACGCCATCGCCAGCCGGCAGCTCGGCGTCTGTGTCGGTTGCCGAGTCAGGGCGCGGCCTGCCCGGCTCGCTGTCGGCGCCGACTTCCTCGCCCGCCGCTGCCTGCAACGGGACACCGGCGCCAGGATCGCCGTGGTCCGCGGATGCGGGGACGACGCCCGAGGCGTCCGGCCCGGTCTCGGTGAGCTCCCCGGGGTCGGCCTCCGCAAGCGTTGTCGCGCCCGTCGGGTTCGCACCACTTTCGACAGCGGAGGCCTTACCTGCGGCGTCCGCACCGCCCAAGGCCTTGACAGCCTCAGGCGCGCCAACCGACTCAGTGCCGGACAGAGAAATGCCAGCCTCCGCGGCGGCGAGCGGCGAGGCCGCCGGGATGCCTTGCGACGCAGGCTCCGCGACAGGAGACGACGCGGAATCCGGAACGGCGGGTGACGCGGAATCCGCGACAGCAGGCGACGCAGGCTCCGGAACGGCAGGCGCCACCGACTCCGCCGCAGCGGGTGACGTGGCTTCCGCGACATCAGGCTGCGTGGCTGCCTCGGCAGTGGCAGGCACGGCCTTTGGGGTGGTGGAACGGGGCTTTCGTTTGCGGGGAGTTGCTGCCTTCTTTGGCGGGGTGGCGGGTGGCTTGTCGTTGCTGGCTTCCGCGCCTGATTCCGCGATCTTGTCCCCGGTCATGAGCGAGCACCCTACTGACCGGCGGGCCGGAGCGCAGCCCCCGGGTGGCGGTGCCGGCGAAAGGTGCGCGACCAGGCCGGACGGGCCGAGATCAGAGGCAAAACCCTTGGAGGTACGGGATGACGGCCCGCAAGTCGGTGGCGTCTACCGTGACGTGGGCGGCGGCTCGGGCGGCCGGGGTGCCGTTCAGGGCTATCGCGTGGCCTACCGCGCCGAACAAGGGGACGTCGGAGCGGCCGTCTCCGATGGCGACGCAGTGGGCCGGGTCCAGGTGCAGCGAAGTGGCTACGGCCAGGGCGAAGTCGCGCTTGTCCAGCTCGTCGAACTGGGTGGCCACCTCGCCGGTGTAGCGGCCGTCGCGCACCTCCAGGCTTGGGCCGGACGACCTCGCGAAGCCGAAGCGGGTGCACAGGTGGGTGCCTACTACGTCCCAGGCCAGGGTGGCCAGCACGGGAACCAGGTCGTGCCGGAGGCACCACCGCACGGTCTCGGCTATGCCGTCGATCAGCGGGAGTGACTCCAGGAAGCCGTTCACCTCGGCGGGTGACCAGCCGGCCCAGCCACGGGCGTCGAGGATGGCGCACTCGGCGCTGGTCAGGGAGCCGTCGCCGTACCCGTCCTCGGCCTGTTGATTCAGGTCTTCGTGGCCCAGGGAGGCGGCCAGATGGTGGCCGCTGCTCGTGTGTGGCACCAGGGTGCCGTCCACGTCGAAGAACACCGCCCCGCGGGTCATCGGGCCGGCGCCGAGACCGTTACGACGTCGCGGCGGCGCTGGTCCAGGTACCAGCTCGCGGTCTCGGCCGGGTCGATGGTGTGGCGCAGGACGTCGGGGCGGCCCGGTGGGAGTTCGGCCAGGATCTCGCCTCGCGGGGAGACCAGCATGGTCGGGCAGTGCTGGTCGGGGTGGGCGATGTTGGCGGCGGCCAGGAAGCGCTGGTTCTCGGCGGCGCGGCTGATCAGGTGGCTGCGCCACACGCCGGCCGGTTCGCGGGTGTTGGCCGCGTTGGTCAGGTAGGCGAACAGCTGGACGCCCTGGTCGGCCAGGTGCTGCCACTGTTCGGGGAAGCGGATCTCCCGGCACAGCTGGACGCCCACCGTGAGGTCACCGGCCGGGAAGACCGGGAGTTCGTCGCCGGCGGTGAGCACGCCGCGTTCGTTCATGGCTAGGTTGATCTTCCGGTAGACGCGGCGGTCGCCGGTGGCCGAGAAGTGGATGCCGGCGTTGCACCAGCCATCGCCGACGGGCAGCAGCGAGCCGCAGAAGACCTCCACCTCGTGCCGAACAGCAAGTTTGCCGACCTCATCCACGGCGGCCGAAAGGACAGCGGGGTCCGCCAACAGCAGATCCTCGCCGTAGCCGGAAAGCATGCCCTCGGGGAACACGACCACCTCGCCGGGCCTGGTCTCCGCCAGGACCGCGCGGACCGCCGCCAGGTTGGCCGGCACGTCCCACACCACTTCGAGCTGGGCGATCACCACAGATGTCTTCATCAGCTCGGCATGGTAGCGGCCAATGCCTTGAGGGCCTGGGCGGCGCCGGCGGTGAGGGGCTCGCCGTGGCCGGGCAGGATGGCCTTGATGTCCAGGGCGGCCAGCTTCCGTACGCTCGCGGCGGCCTTGCTCTCGTCGGTGGTGTTCTCGGGGGCCGAACCCTGCAGGGTGCCCTGGTTGCGCAGGGCGTCGCCGGCGATGAGGATGCCGGTCGACGGTTCCAGGACCGAGATGTGCCCGAGGGTGTGACCGGGGGTCTCGACGATCCGCAGGCCGAAGACCTCGTCGCCCTCGTTGAGCGGCTTCAGCGTCTTCTCCGAGATGATCGAGGCCAGGTCGTTGGTGCCGGCGTAGATGGTTCCGTTGATCTTCGGGGCCACGTCGGTCAGGCCGCCCACGTGGTCGCGGTGCAGGTGGGTGAGGATCACGTGCTTGACCTCGCCCCAGCCGGAGCCGGCCGCTTTCAGGCCCTCCTCGATGGCCGAGCCGGAGCCGGGCGTGCCGAGGTCCACGATGGCCGCCTCGCCGCCCCGGACGAGCAGGTAGGCCGACACGAAGGACAGGCTGACCCGGTGCCAGTCGCCGGCCACCGCACCGCCGGCAGCCGCGACCGGAGTCTCGGCAGGCGTCGTCGGGGTAGAAGAAGGAGAGGAGGAGCAGCCGGTCACCGTGGTCAGGACCGTGACGCCGAGGGCGCCGGCACCTCCGGTGAACAGCAGCCTCCGCGAAATGCGTCTCATGCCCAGCGATTATCCGCCGGGCGGTGGTAGCGGGACAGGTCCTCCAGCACCAGGTTGAGGGTGGCGCGGGCGGCTACCGCGTCGGGTGCGGATTCCGGGCCGGACCGGCGCAGGCGGTCGCGGCGGGCTTCGAGCAGGAACGGCAGGTGCTCGGCCGCGTACCGCCGGACCAGCTGGACCCGGCGGGTCAACTCACTGTCGAACATGGTTTTCGCGCGGTCGACGGCCGGGCCCGGATCGTCCCCAGGGCGCCACCAGCCGGTGCAGGCGGCCACGGCGATGCCGGTGGCGACCGCGGCCGAACCGGTCAGCACCGACACCACCGGCGCCGACCCGGTGAGCAGGCCGGTGATGGTGGGCAGCAGGTCGAGGGCGCGGGGCCGGGACGCGTCGGGCGCGCGCAGTCGCAGGTCGAGGTCGCTGCCGGACGGGATCAGCACGTCGTCGCGCAGCCCGTCCCGCAGCGCGTCCAGGACCCGGTCCTGGCACTCGTCCAGCGCGTCGGCGGCCGCTCCGGCCAGCGCCGTGATCAGCCGGGGCGGCCGCTCGCCCACCAGCGCGTCGGCGGCGCTGCCAAATCGATTCACCGCCGCGCGCAGAGCTTCCTCCAGCCGGGTGCTGCCGGGGAGAACAGCGCCCTCCAGGAGGGTGGTCACGGCGGCGACGTCGTCGTTGCGGCGCGCGGCCGGCCCGGTGGACCGGTCGATGTGCAGGAGCAGTTCGCGGGCGATCGTCGCGGTGATCCGGGCCTGGTTGGCGGACCGCAGCCGGGCGGCGCCGTCGCTCGCGTCGTAGAGGAGCCGGTCGGTGAGCGGGCGCACCCCGGCCGCCTCGGTGAGCCGGATCGCGGCGGTGTAGGCCGTCCCGGGTCGCCCGGCCCGGTCGGCCATCTGGGCCGAGACCGCGTGCACCGCGAACCGGGCCAGCTCGGGCCGGTCGCCGAGGCGGCGGCGGGACTCGGCGACGGCCCGGCCGTGCCCGGGAGTGTCGATCTTGTTCAGGGCGATCGCGACGGTCTGCACCCGCTGCGCGGCCTCGATCAGGAAGTCGACCTCGTCGGGGTGGATCGGCCGGGTGGCGTCGCAGACGTACAGCATGGCGTCGGCCTGCCGCAGCGCCGACAGCGTGGCCCGGGTGGGCGCGCCGGGCGTGTCGACAAGCACCAGCTCGCGCAGCACCGGCACGTCGAGCCGTACCTCGGCGCCGATGACCGGGGCGGTGATCCGGGCCTGAGTCGCGTACGCCGGCAGGTCCACCAGGTCGGCGGCGAGCCGCCGCGGAGTGCCGGGGTCGGCCGGGTCGGCCAGCAGGATGGTGGCCGAGTCGGCCGCGCCGTAGCGGAACTCGATCCAGCCGCCGGTCGACGCGGGGCTGAGGCCGGGCCGCCCGAGCAGACTGTTGATCAGGCTGGATTTCCCGGCTCCGGCTCCCCCGGCGACCACGATCCGGGTGCGCCGCATGGTGTCGCGGGCGCCGAGCGGGCCGGGGAGCTGTCCGGCCAGATCGTCCCGGCCGAGCGCGATCGCCTCGGCCCGCACGGTGGCGATCAGTTCGGCGAGCCCCGGAGCCGGTTCGGTCACGTAGCACCTCCACCCGAGCCGGTACCCGTATGCCACGATCGACAAAGCTGTTAGGCAATCGACAACACTGAAATGAAGCCTTTCCGACGCTGGACGGACACGCATCCGCCAGACGGACAGCGAAAGGATCCCGAAGAGCGGTTGGCAAACCGGCATTGCCATTGACCGGGCGTGAACGCCACCATTACCGACGGGTAGTACTCAAGGAGAACGGGATCCAACCGATGAACAGGCGTGTCTCCCGGCGATAGCGCGGCCCGCTCGGCAGAGCTGGACCGCCTGGAGGACTGGACCGGCCTCGATCCCCGTGGCCGGGCGTCCCGCGCCGCCGAGATCGAGCTGTCCGCCGCCACCGCCGGCGACGAGGCGGCCGAGATGCGGGCCCGGCTCATCCAGGCCGACGTGGCCGAGCGCTCCGGTGACCTGAAGGCCTCGACCTCGGTCATGTGGCAGGTCAACGAGTGGGCCCGCCGGAACGATCACCGCTACCTGATCGCCCGCAGTCACCTGCTGCTCGGCCGCACCTACCGGAACATGGGTGACGTCGCGGCGCTGCTCGAGCACGCGGTGGCCGCGGTCGAGCACCTGGACGACACCCTGCCGGCCCGCCGCCGCCTGCCGTACGTGGTGAAGTACGCGGACGCGCTCACCGAGGCCGGCTCGATCGCCGCCGCCCGGGAACGCTACCGGCAGGCGGCCGAGCTGGCCCGGAATTCGCCGGACGTGCGCGACGAGATGATGGTCCTCAACAACCACGCGTACGCCGAATACCTGTCCGGCGAGCCGCAGCGTGCCTGGGAGCTCGTCGAGGAGATGCGCGCGCTCGCGGCGGCCCGGGGTCACCGTCTCGATCCGAACGATCTGGACACCGTGGCCAGCGTGCAGGTCGCGCTGGGGCGGTACGCCGAGGCCGAGCAGACGATCCTGGACGCGATCACCGCGTACCCGGAAGGGCACCAGGAGGCGGACGCCCTGCCGGAGTTTCTGCTGACCCTCGCGATCACGCGGCGCCTGCAAGGCGCCGCGGACGCGGCCCGGCAAACCCTGGCCGAATGCCGGTCACTCTGCGAGGCGCACGGTCACGGTGAGATTTTGGTACGGGTTTTGCAGGAGCAAGCCGAGGTGTACGCGGCGGCCGGCGATTACCAGCGGGCGTACGAGGAGTACAAGCGTTACCACCTCGCCGAGAAGCAGGTGCTCGACGAGCAGCGGGAGGCGCAGGCCCGCACCCGGCAGGCGCTGTTCGAGGTGAACGAGGCCCGGCAGGAGGCCGACCGGTTCCGCGAGCAGGCCCGCCGCGACCCGCTGACCGGGCTGCGCAACCGCCGCTACGTCGACGAGCACCTGCCCGCCCTGATCGACCGGGCCCGCAACGGCGGGAAGCCGCTGTGGGTCGCGGTGCTCGACCTCGACCACTTCAAGCAGATCAACGACCTCTGCTCGCACGAGATCGGCGACCAGGTCCTGGTGATGGTGGCGGCGATGCTGGCCGACACGGTGACCGGCCTGGGCGAGGACTCGGCGATGGCGGCCCGGCTGGGCGGCGAGGAGTTCCTGCTGGTGCTGTGCGGGCGCGGGCACGCCGAGACCCTGGCCGTGCTGGAGCGGCTGCGCCGGCGGATCGCCGCGCACCCGTGGCGGCAGGCGGTCGGCGACCTGCCGGTGACGACAAGCATCGGCGCCGCGCCGGCGGTGGACGGCAGCACCCAGGCGACGTTGCTGGCCCAGGCCGACGCCCAGCTCTACACGGCCAAGCGGGCCGGCCGGAACCGGGTGCGGACGGCCGCTCAGCCGGCCGGGGCGATGCGGTAACCGATTCCCGGCGTGGTGGTGATGACCGGCGGGTCGCCGAGTTTGCGGCGCAGCCGGCCGACGGTGACGGTGACCGTGTTGGTGAACGGGTCGGCGTTCTCGTCCCACACCTGCTCGAGGAGGTCCTCGCTGCTCAGGAACGCGGGGGCGGCCCGCATCAGGGCTTCCAGGACGGCGAACTCCTTGACCGACAGGTGCAGGGCGACGCCGGCCCGGGTGGCGGTGCGGGTGATCGGGTCGAGTTCGAGGCCGGCGACACGCAGGGTGCGGCCCCGGGCGGCCGGGCGGCGGCGGGCCAGGGCCTTGATCCGCAGCACGAGCTCGGGGAAGTGGAACGGTTTAGCAAGGTAGTCGTCGGCGCCGAGGGTGAGGCCGCGGACCCGGTCGTCGGCCGAGCCGGCCGCGGTCAGCATCAGGACCATGGCCCGGTCGCCGTCCCGGTCGGTGATCATCTGGCAGATGGTGTCGCCGTGCAGGCCGGGCAGATCACGATCAAGGACCACCACGTCGTACGCGTTGACGTCGATCTTCGCGGCGGCGGCCAGCCCGTCGAACGCCACATCGACCGCCATGCCCTGGTCGCGCAATCCCTCGGCGACCACCGCGGCGAGGGCGCGGGCGTCCTCGACGACCAGGATTCTCACGCCGGCAGCTCCACGTCGACGCGCAGCCCGCCCTGCTCGCGGGCGGCCAGGGTGACCGAGCCGCCGTGCGCGGCGGCCACCGCCGCGACGATCGACAGGCCCAGTCCGGTGCCGGCGCCGGTGCGGTCGGCGCCCAGTCGCTGGAACGGCCGCCCGAGGCGGCCGACCTGGCCGGGGTCGAGGACCGGCCCGCTCGATTCGACGGTGAGCCGGGCCCGGTCGCCTTCTCTCCGGACGCCGACCCGCACCCATCCACCGGGAACGTTGTGCCGTACCGCGTTGTCGAGCACGTTGCCGACCAGCCGGGCCAGCAGTACCGGGTTTCCCCTGGTCAGCACCTCATTTCCAAGATCACTTTCGACCCGGAGTGAAGAGGGCAACGCGTCCACGACAAGATCGGTGAGCGACACCGACGTCCGGTCGTCCAGCGCGCCGTGCTGCGCCCGGGCCAGCACCAGAAGCCCTTCGAGGAGAGTGTCGGCCTCGTCGAGCGAGCGGCGGACCCGGTCGGCGAGCTGCACGGTGGACGGCGCGACCGGGTCCGGTTTCGCCACCGCGACGTCGATCGTGGCCCGGATCGTGGCGAGCGGGGTGCGTAGCTCGTGCGAGGCGTCGGCGACGAACCGGCGCTGCGCTGCGAACGACTCCTCCAGCCGGGCGAGGAGTTCGTCGATGGTGTCGGCGAGCGCCTTCACCTCGTCGTCCGGCCCGGTGACGGCGAGCCGCTCGTGCAGGCTGTCGGCCGTGATCCGGCGGGTCGCCGAGGTGAGCCGGCGCAGCGGCCGCAGCACCCGGCCGGCCGCCGCCCGGCCCATCACCAGCGCGAACAGCAGCATCACGACAAGTGCGACGCCGACCCCGGCGAACAGCTGCCGGGTGTGCGCGGCGTTGGCGTCGGCGACCGCCCGCTGGACGTCGGCGACCTGCTGGCCGGCCGGCACCGAGACCGTGTTGTTCAGGCTGAACGCGGCGACGATGGCGAGCAGGCCCAGCCCGGACAGTAGGAACAGTCCCCCGTACAGGAGGGTGAAACGCAACCGGACGCCCATCCGCCCAGCATGCCCGCCCGCACCTAACAGCGGAATGACGGCCGGTGTCGCGCCCCGGTTACCCCCGGCCCCGTAGAACTCGTCGCCATGACCGAAACGATCGAAGTCAGCGGATTGCACAAGAGGTTCGGGGCGACCGTCGCCCTGGACGGGATGACGTTCACCGCGCCGCCCGGGACGGTGACCGGGTTCGTCGGCCCGAACGGCGCCGGCAAGTCGACCACGATGCGGGTGATCCTGGGCCTCGACCGGGCCACCGGCGGGACCGCTCTGGTGGGCGGCCATCGTTACCCGGATCTGGACCGGCCGCTCACCCACCTGGGCGCACTCATCGACGCGAACGCCCTGCACCCGGGCCGGTCCGGCCGCAACCACCTGCTGTGGATGGCCCACTCGCAGGGGCTCGGCGCCGGCCGGGTCGACCGGGTGCTGGAGATGACCGGCATGCGGACAGTTGCCCGGCGCCGGGCGGGTGGTTACTCGCTGGGCATGCGGCAGCGGCTCGGCATCTCGGCGGCGATGCTCGGCGACCCACCCGCGCTGATGCTGGACGAGCCGTTCAACGGCCTGGACCCGGAGGGCATCGTCTGGATGCGGTCGCTGCTGCGCGATCTGGCCGCCGAGGGACGTACTGTCCTGGTCTCCAGCCACCTGATGGCCGAGTTGCAGGACATCGCCGGGCACGTGGTGTTCGTCGGCCGGGGCCGGGTGCTGCGAGCCGCGACCAAGGATTCGCTGACCGCCGAGTTCGGCTCCCTGGAAGCCGCCTATCTGGAACTCACCCGCGGCGAAGGAGCCCTGCGATGACCATGCTCCGCGCCGAATGGACCAAACTGCGCAGCGCCACCGGCTGGCTGGCCGGCCTGATCGGAGCGGCCGCGGTCATCCTCGGCCTCGGCGTGCTGGCCGCCTTCGGCGTGACCACCTCCTGCGGCGAGCAGGAGGGCGCCGACTGCCCGCACCCGCCGACCGGCCCCAGCGGCCAGGCCGTCAACGACCACTTCTCCTTCGTCCACCAGCCGCTGACCGGCGACGGCACGATCACCGCGCACGTCGCCGACTTCACCGGCATCATCACCTATCCCCCGCCCGACCACGACCAGATCGTCGAGGGCCTGGTCCCCTGGGCCAAGGCCGGCCTGATCGTCAAGGACGGCACAAAACCCGGCTCGGCCTACGCCTCGGTGCTGGTCACCGGCGCGCACGGCACCCGCATGCAGCACAACTTCACCGAGGACCACTCCGGCCCGGCGGCGGCACGCTGGCTGCGCCTGTCACGCTCCGGAGAAACAATCCGGGGGTACGCGTCTGCCGACGCCGTCGATTGGACCGAAATTCAGTCCGTACGCCTGCCCGGGCTGCCGCAGACCGTCCAGATCGGGCTGTTCGTGGCGTCGCCCAGCAACGTGACGGCCAAGGCCGGCGCGCACGGCGGCAGCATCGTGCAGGCCCGGTTCACCCAGGCCACCGCCGTGTTCGACCAGGTCTCCGCGACCGGCTCGTGGACGTACGACAACGTCGGCGACGAACCGGCCATGCAGACCGACTGGGAGCAGTTCCACCAGGCCGAGGGCTTCACCACCGCGGACGGCCGGCTGACCGTCACCGGCACCGGTGACATCGCGCCGGCCGGTCAGGAGGGCGGCCCGACCATCACCTTCACGCTGGCCGGGTTGATCGCCGCACTGCTGATCGTCATCGTGGTCGCGGTTCTGTTCATCACCGCCGAATACCGGCGCGGACTCATCCGTACCACCCTGGCGGCCATGCCCCACCGCGGCCGCGTGCTGACCGCCAAGGCCGCGGTGATCGGCGCCGCGGTCTTCGTCGCCGGCCTGGTCGCGACGGCGGTGACCCTGCCACTGGCCGGCCATGTGTTGCGGGCCCGCGGCAACTTCCTGCTGCCGGTGCCGACCGGGACGCTGCTGCGGATCATCGTGGGCAGTGCGGTGCTGCTCGCGCTGACGGCCGTCCTCGCGTACGCGATCGGCGCCGTCCTCCGCCGCGGCGTCCCCGCGGTGGCCCTGGCCATCCTCGCGGTGATCGTCCCCTACCTGCTCGCGACGACGTCGGTGCTGCCCACTACGGCCGCCCAGTGGCTGATGCGGGTGACCCCGGCCGCCGCGTTCGCGGTGCAGCAGGCCCTGCCGGCCTATCCGCAGGTCGGCAAGCCCTACACACCCACCGACGGCTACTTCCCGCTGCCGCCCTGGGCCGGCCTGCTGGTCCTGGCCGCCTGGGCGGCCGCCATCCTGGCCTTCGCCGTCATCCGCACCCGGCGAGCCGACGCGTGAGGGCCGCCCTGCACGCCGAGTGGACCAAGCTGATCACCGTCCCGATCTACTACCCGGCGCTGATCGTGCTGCTGACGGTGGGGTTGTCGGTGACCGCGTCGGTATTCGGCGGGGAGGATCCGGTGCAGGTGAGCCTGCTCGGGGTGCAGCTCGGGCAGGCGGTGGTGGCGGCGTGGGCGGTGCAGTTGCTGGCCGGCGAGTTCGGCACCGGCCTGGCCCTGGCCACCTTCACCGCGCTCCCCCGCCGCCTGACCGTGCTCGCCGCCAAGACCGCGCTGCTGCTGACCGGCGTGCTCGGCGCCGCGCTGCTGTCGGTCGGCGCGTCGGTGCTGGCCGGTCGCGCGCTGATCGGCGACTACCCGGCCCTGTCGTCCGGCCCGCTGCTGCGCGCGGCCGGCGGTGCGGTCCTCTACCTGCTGGCGATCGCCCTGCTCGGCCTGGGCGTCGCCGCCGTCCTGCGCAGCCCGGTGGCCGCCACCGGCACCATCCTCGGCCTGCTCTACCTGGCCCCGGTCATCATCGACTTCTTCCACAACCCGGACTGGCAGCGGGCCATCTTCCGATCCATGCCCAGCACGGCCGGCCTGACCGTGCTGTCCACGGTGGACCTCGCATCGCTGCCGGTCCAGCCTTGGCCCGGCCTAGGGGTGGCCGCCACCTGGGCTTTCGTCACTTTCGGGATCGGCGCGGCCGTAATCTGTGCACGAGATGTGTAACCTTTCAGGCTCATGGAAACGACGTCCTCCTACCGCGAGTCCAATCGCGCCCGCCTCCGGCAGGCGTTGATCAGGGCAGCGCGTGACCTGACGGTCGAGCACGGCTGGGAGAGCGTGCGCATGGTCGACGTGGCCACCGCGGTGGGCGTGAGCCGCCAGACGGTCTACAACGAGTTCGACGGCCGGGCCGGCCTGGCCGAGGCCCTGGCGGTCAGCGAGGTGCGGCACTTCGCCCAGCGGATCCGCACCGAGCTGTTCGCCCAGGGCGGCGACATCCGATCGGCCGGTTACGCCGCGATCGTGATGACCCTGGAGGAAGCGTCCCGCAACCCGCTGGTGCGCGCCGTCCTGACCAGCACCCGGGGCGGCGCCGACGAGCTGCTGCCCTACCTGACCACCCGCTCGGAGATAGTCCTGACCGAGGCCGGCGGCGTCCTGCGCGAGTGGGCCGCGGCGTTCCTGCCGGACACCTCCCCCGACGAGGTGGCCCTGGCCATCGACGCGGTGATCCGCCTGACGGTAAGCCACATCATGCTCCCCCGCGACACCCCGGCCGGCACGGCCACCGCCCTCGCCGAGGTCTTCGTCCGCCTCCTGCAGCCGTGAGCTAGAGCCGGCTGGCGGCGTGGACCAGGCCGGCTACCGCGCGGGAGCGGCTGTGCGGGGGCCAGGCGATCACCGTGGTGACCCGGGGGGCGTCCGGGACCGGGACCATGGCCAGGTCGCCGCGCAGCTGGGACCAGGCCGACTCGGGGAGGACGGCGGCGGCTCGGCCCAGGGCGATCAGCTGGAGCAGCTGGGCGTGGTCGCGGACCTCGGGGCCGGGGCCGGACGGATAGCTGCCGTCGGGGCAGGGCCAGCGGGGCAGCGGCAGGCCGGGCATCTCGGCGACCTCGGCCATGGTCAGCGACTTGCGGGTGGTCAGCGGGTGGCCGGCCGGCAGCACCGCCACCTGGCCCTCGGTCAACAGTTCCTCGGTGTCCAGGCCGACCGTCGAGTCGAACGGGCGGTGCAGCAGGGCCACGTCGGCGCGGCCGTCGCGCAGGTGGCGTTCCTGCTCGGCGATGGCGCACAACTGGACGTCGACCGCTACCGCGCCGGGCTCCGCGGCGTACGCGTCAAGCAGTTTGGCCAGAAGCTCGGCCGACGCGCCTGCCTTGGCCACCAGCACCAGGCCGGGGCGGCCGGTCGCGGCCCGGCGGGTGCGGCGCTCGGCCGCCTCCACCGCGTCCAGCGCGGCCCGGGCCTCGCGCAGCAGCACCGCGCCGGCCTCGGTCAGGCTGACGCTGCGGCTGGTGCGTTCCAGCAACACCGCGCCGAGATGCCGTTCGATCTGCTGGATCGCTCGCGACAATGGCGGCTGCGCGATCCCGAGCCGGCTGGCGGCCCGCCCGAAGTGCAGCTCCTCCGCGACGGCGACGAAGTACCGCAACTCCCGCGTCTCCATGCCCGCCAAGCTACTCCGTCAGCGAGAAAGCCGATACCGGTGCGGTATCGACGGGCACCCAAACGGTGTTGGAGCGCCGGGCCGGTCGCGCGAAGGATCGACATCATGAGCGAACAGAAGATCGTGCTGATCACCGGCGCGAACAAGGGCATCGGGTACGAGATCGCGGCCGGGCTCGGCCGGCTCGGCTGGCAGGTCGGGGTCGGCGCCCGCGACGAGCAGCGCCGGGAGTCCGCGGTGGCCAAGCTGCGGGCGGGCGGCGCCGACGCGTTCGGGGTGCCGCTGGACGTGACCGACGACGCCAGCGCGACCGAGGCCGCCCGGCTGATCGAGGAGCGGGCCGGCCGGCTCGACGTGCTGGTCAACAACGCCGGCATCACCGGGGGCATGCCGCAGGCTCCCACCGAGGTCGGCGCGGACACCATGCGGGCCGTGGTGGAGACCAACGTGATCGGGGTGATCCGGGTGACCAACGCGATGCTCCCGCTGCTGCGCCGGTCGGCGTCGCCGCGGATCGTGAACATGTCCAGCACGGTGGGCTCGCTGACCCGGCAGACCGCCGGCACCGGTGACGTCGGGCCGATCTCGGCGGCCTACTCCCCGTCGAAGGCGTTCCTCAACGCCGTGACGGTGCAGTACGCCAAGGAGCTCAAGGACACCAACATCCTGATCAACCTGGGCTGCCCGGGCTTCACCGCGACCGACCTCAACGGCTACCGCGGCCACCGCACCCCGGAGCAGGGCGCGGCGATCGCGATCCATCTGGCCACCCTGCCGGACGACGGCCCGACCGGCGCTTTCTTCGACGACGACGGTCAGATTCCCTGGTGAACAAGGTCAGGCCGAGAGGGCACCGTCCGGGCCGAGAGCGAGGATGACCATCTCGCCGTGGTGATCGGTGGCGGTCAGCCGGTGGTCGTCGAGGCGGGTGAGGGCGGCGATGCCGTACCCGAACTCGCCGATCAGCCGGGGCCCGGCCGGCATCCCGGTCCAGTCGAGGGTCCAGGAGAACAGCCGGAAGTCGTGCGAGGCGGCCACCACGACCGGAGCCTCCGGCGAGCCGAGCACGGCGACCGCCTTGACCGGCTCGGGGGCGTGCAGGGTGATGCCGCGCTCGATGACCAGGTCGTGGTCGGCCACCAGCATGACCCGGACCGCGCGGTAGGCGGCCGACACGATCACCCGGTCGCCGACCGCCGCCACCGCGGCCACCCTGGTGTCGTGTTCCCACAGCGGATGACGTTCGCCCGCCGGGCCGGCGGTCACGATCCGGCCGGTGGCGGCGACCACGCCGCCGCGGAAGGGTGCGGTCGGCTCGGCCGGGGCCTGCCCGCCCCCGCCGCCGAGCGGCTGACCGGTGGACTGCACGAAGAACTGGGGACGGCCGCCGAAGGTCGCGGCGGCCACGGTGCCGCCGGCGGCGGCCAAAGATCGAGGCCATAGGCGTACGTCGGTGTTGCGCCACTGTGGACGCCCGGCGACGTCCAGCGCGACCAGCCCGGGGTCGTAGGTGCCGGCCACGATGGTGCCGCCGTCGGTCGACCAGGTGATGCCGCGCAGCGGTGCGTCGCCGAGCCGGACCGAGCGGATCGGCAGCAGGTCGGCATTCAGCAGCTCCAGCGAGCCGTCGGCCCCGGCCAGCGCGAGCGTGCCACCGTCCGGGGACCAGGCGCAGTCCTCGACGGCGGCGGCCGGCAGGTAGGTGATGCGGCCCGGGTCACGCCAGAGATCACGGACCGCGACCAGGCCGTCCGCACCGACGGTGGCGACCAGGCCGTCGATGCTGACCGCCAGCCGTACGCAATCGGTCAGCTCGCCCAGGTAGGTCTCGCCGAACGCGTTCCACACCGCGGCCCGGTTCTCGGCGATCTGGCAGATCAGGTGCTGCCCGTCCGGCATCCAGGCCACCGAGGTGACCGCGCCCGGGTGTCCGCCGAGAACCTTCATCTGCGACGGCGGCCGGTCGTCGACGACCCGCCACACGGCCGCCGTGCCGTCGGCCGAACCGGTCGCGAGCAGGTCGGCCGCGCCCGGGTTCCAGGCCACCGACAGCGCCGCCGCCCGGTGACCGAACTCGGTCACCATGGCCGGCCGGGCCGGGTCGGTGGTGTCCCAGACGATGACACTGCGGTCGTGGGAGCCACTTGCCAGACGCCCTCCGTCGGCCCGGAAGGCGACACAACTGACCGGGGCGGCGTGAGCCGGCCCACCTGTTCCGACGGTCACCCGGACAATGCTGGACATCAACTCTGCGTGAGTCAATACAGTCGACAGCAGAGATCACTACGTCAAGTGTCAGGAAACTGGCAGAAGCTTCAGCAGGTCCGGTTTGCGGTGCGGCGCGCGGGCCGGCAGCGAGGTGTCGGCGACCGCCTTCTCGATCGCCGCCCGTAGCCGGTTCTCCTCGCCGGTGCGGTCGCGGTACCAGGCGGTTCCCCACACCCGGTGCAGGTTCCAGCCCAGGCCGGCGAGCACCTCGGCGCGCAGCCGGTCGCGGTCGCGGGCGGTGTGGCAGGCGTGGTACATCGGGCCGTCGCACTCGATGCCGATCGCGTAGACCGAGCCCTCGTGCGCCGGGTGCAGCACGCCGAGGTCGAGCCGGTAACCGCCCGACCCGATGCGACTGTGTACGGCGTACCCCCAGGATTCGACCGCGGCCCGGACCGACTTCTCCAGCGCGCCCAGCGACTGGGCCGCGTCGGCCCGGACCAGGCCGTCGCGCTCGGCGAAATCGAGGTACGCGGCCAGGTGCCGGACGCTCTCGTTGGCGCTCTCCGGGATGTCGCGGGCCCGGATGGACGAGACGATCTCGACCCGCTGCCGGGCCCGGGTGATCGCCACATTGAGCCGCCGCCACCCGTTGGGCCGGCTGAGCGCGCCGAAGTTGGTGCTGATCCGGCCCTGCTCGTCGTGCCCGTATCCGATCGAGAAGATCATCACGTCGCGTTCGTCGCCCTGTACCGACTCGAGGCTCTTGACGAAGAACCCGTTGAGCCGGTCGGTGTCGAGCAGCCGGATCAGGCCGGGGTGCTGAGCGGCCGCCCGGTCCAGGGCGGCCTCGATCGCCTCGGCCTGGGCCACCGAGAAGGTGACCACGCCGAGCGACAGGTCGGGCCAGGCGGTCAGCGACGCGACCACCCGCTCGGCGACGATCCCGGCCTCGACCGGGTTGTCCCGGCTGGTGCCGCGCCGGTAGACGCCGCCGGCCGGGATGAAGTGCACGCCGGCGTCCGGGCTGTGCTCGTCGGCGGACGGGAAGGTGACCAGCCGGCCGCCGTAGAAGGCCTGGTTGGCGAAGGCGATGAGGGCCTCGTGCCGGCTGCGGTAGTGCCAGGCCAGGGCCAGGCTCGGGAAGGCGCCGCTGGCCTTGGCCAGCTCCAGGATGGACTGGAAGTCGCTGACGTCGCTGTCGTTCACCGTCTCGAAGAACGAGGTGGGCGGCAGCTGCTTGTCGTCGCCGGCGGCGACCAGCGCGCTCCCCCGGTAGATGCAGTTGATCGCGTCGGCCGGGGTGACCTGCGACGCCTCGTCGAAGATCACCACATCAAACCCGATGTCCGGCGGCAGATATTGACTGACCGCGAGGGGCGACATCAAAAAACAAGGCTTCATGGCGAGTACGGCGGTCCGCGCCCGATCGATCAGATCCCGTACGGCGAGGTGCCGGGTCTCCTTCATGCCCTCCCGCCGCAGCAGTGCCGTCTCCTCGGCCGGCAGGTTCGCGGCCCGGCGCTCGTTGAGCACGGCCGCGATCCGGGCCGGTGCCGACGCGACGAGCGACCGGTCCAGCGCCCGGAACTCCTCGACCAGGTGACTGCGCTCCTCGGCCCGCACCGGGTGCAGGCGCTCGTCGCGGTGCAGCACGTCGTCGGTCCAGGCCCGCAGCACCGCCCGCTCGAGAACCGCCCGCAGCTGATCCGGCGCCACCTTCAGGTCGGCGCAGTAGGCGACGGCCGCGTCCAGCCCGAACCCGGTGAGCACCTCGCGGGCGGCCACGTGGCTGAACCACTCGTCCTGGCCGCCGGCGTCCTCACGCAGCTCCCGCAGCAGCGCCGGCCCGCGCTCGTAGTCCTCCAGGGCCTCGACCAGCCCGGCCCGGCGGGCGGTGCCGAACGCGCCGACCACCGCGTCCCGGGCCTGGGTCCAGGCGGCGGCCCGGGCGGCGAGCCCGCCGGCCGGGCGGGCGGCGTTGAGGGCGGCGGACTGGGCGGCGGTCAGCGGCTTGTCGGCGCTGCCGGTGGCGATCTCCCGGGCCGTGCCGGCCCAGTTGATCGCGCCCTCGTCGAGGTCGACGTCGCCGTCCGCGCCGGCCAGCGCGTCGGCGACGGCCTGCCGCAAGCCGGCCAGGCGTTCGGCGCCGGCCAAATCGAGGGTACGGCCGGTGGCCTCGTCGTACGCGCCGATCAGCCGGGCCGCCGCGGTGAGCGGGGCGGCGTTGGCGCGCAGCCAGGCGATCGCGTCCCGCACCCCGGCCTGCGCGAGTTCCGGCCGGGCCGCCGCCTCGGGCGCCGGGCGCAGGGTGGACTGCCAGCGGGCGATCGCCGCGTTCACCCCGGCCCCGGCGCGCAGCAGCCCGTCGTCCGGCACCGGCGCGCAGACGTGGTCGATGACCGCCGGCACGGCCTGCGGCGGGGTCCACCGCAGCAGCTCGGCCGCGACCTGCAGGGCCTCGTTGAGCGCGGTGAAGTCGGTGGTGGCGCCGCGCCAGAACCGGCCGAGCACGGCGGCGTGGTCCTGTTCCAGGGCGGCCAGTTCGCGGCGCGCGGCCCGCCAGCCGACCGCGGTGCCGAGGTGCGCGACCGCGTCCGAGGAGGAGATCGTGGGCAGCGCGAACGCCGCGACCGCCTCGTAGTCGCGCCGGTACGCGCCGAACAGCTTGCGGAACAGCCCCCGGTGCACCCGGGTGAGCCGGTCGGACAGCTGCTCGACCGGCTGGTCCAGGATCGACTCGTGGAAGTACCGGCGGGCCTGCCCCTCGGCGGCGGTGAGCGCCTCCACGCCCCGGCGCAGCGCGGCCGTGGCGGCGTTGGCCTTGGCCAGCACCCCGGCGCCGAACCAGTACGGTTCCGGCCGGTTGGCCCGCCCGCCCAGCTCGCAGATCGCCACCGCCCGGGCCACGTCGGCGAACGTCCCGGCCGCGGGCAGGGTCAGCGCCGAGGTGATCCGGGTGACGTCCCGCATCCGCTCCTCGAGCAGGGTGGCGTCGTCGTCGAACCGGCGGGCCAGCCCGGCGGCGGCCTCGGCGGTCAGCGGCCCGAGGTCGGCGGCGGCCGGCCGGGTCTCGGCCCGCTTCACCGGCGGCACGTCGCCGGGGGCGGGCAGGTCGTCCCACTCCACTCCGGCCGCGGCCCGGACCGCCTCGCGGGCCTGCCGCACCCCGGCCAGCCGCCGGCCGCGCTCGGTGGCGGCCTTGCGCACCGGGCGCAGGCTGGCCGTGGTCAGCCAGTCGTCGTCCACGCCGGCCGGGCGCCGGGCGGCGTGCTCGGCGAGGGCCGCTAGCGCGGCCGCGCCGGACGGCCGGGCCAGGCCGAACGCGGCGGCCAGGGCGGCGTTGCGACCGGCCGCGCCGGACAGTTCGCGCAGGGCGTGCTCGGCCCGCTGCAGCCGGCCGTCGAGCGGGTCGCGTTCGGTGACCTCGCGCCAGGCGAAGTCGTCGCCGAGCGCGGCCGGCCGCCACGACCGGGCCAGCTGGTCGGCGGCCTCGCGCACCTGACCGAGCGTGTCCGGGGTCAGGGTGACCGGCTCGGGCGCGGGTGCGGCGGGGGCGTCGGCGAGTTCGGCGCAGCGGCCGAGGATGTCGTGCAGGCTGGCGCCGAGCGGTTCCCGTACCTCGTTCATCGCCTCGGCGTACGCGGAAAGGGCCTCGCGGGAAGCTTGCGCACCGCCTGCCTTGTGGGTGGCCGGAACGGCCGGTGGCTTGTCCACCGCCGCGGCCAGGCCGCGGGCCACCTCCTTGCGGGTCGCCTTGTGGCTGTGCAGTTCGAGGAGGTAGTCGTCGAGGCCGGCGTCGGCGAGCCGGTTGCGCACCACCTCGAGCGCGGCCACCTTCTCGGAGACGAACAGGACCCGTTTGCCGGCGTGCAGCAGGCAGCCGATCATGTTGGCGATCGTCTGCGACTTGCCGGTGCCGGGCGGGCCGTCCAGCACGAAGCTGTGCCCCGCGGTGGCCGCCGCGATGCCGGCCCGCTGGGACGCGTCCGCGTCCAGGACCAGCGGCGCCTGTTCGGGCGGGGCCAGCCGGTCGACGTCGGCGGCGGTGATCGGCGCGAAGCCCGGTTCGCCGTCGAGCGACGCCAGGTTCTGGATCACCGGGTGGGCCAGGATCCGGTCCTCGTTGTCGTGCAGGTCCCGGTACATCGCCTCCTTGTGGAAGCTGAAGGTGGACAGCAGCACGGTCTCGTCGACCCGCCAGCCGTCCCGGCCGGCGGTGGCCGCGCGCACCCGGGTGAGGAATTCGGCCAGGTCCAGGTCGGCGAGCGACTCGACGGCCGGCAGCTCGATGCCGAGCAGCCGCAACCGCAGCACCAGGGCCGGGTTGACCACCGGGTCGTCGTCGCGGCCGCGCAGTTTCGGCAGGTCGGCCGGGCCGGCCGCGGTCAGCTCGACCGGCAGCAACAGGAGCGGGCTGCCGTACGAGGCGCCCTCCTCGTCCCGCCAGTGCAGCATGCCGATGGCCAGGTGCAGCGCGTCGACACCCCGGTCGAGGAAGTCCTGCCGGGCCTTGCGCATGAGCCGGCGCAGCACGGTGCCGAGCGCCTGCGGGTCCAGGCCGGTGCGGAAGAACTCGCCCTCACCGGCGAAGCCGTGCTCACCGCCCGAGCGCAGCGCGCCGACGATCACCCCCGGCGGCGGCCCGCCGATCTCCACCATGCCCGTCTCGGACCGCCGGAAGTTGATCATCCGGTTGCCGGCGTCGAGGTTCACCAGGCCGTCGCGCCAGGCCCGCAGTGCGGCCCGTGTCGACTCGGTGGCTGTTTCGGGCGTCATATCCCGATTCCAGCAAGGTTGGTGGTGATTCCGCTGGCGATTCGCGGGAAAGGGTAGAACTTATGAGTACGCGACGATGGGTTACCTACGCGGTGGCGGCCGGCGCCGTGACCGCTACTGCCGTGGCCGGGTCGACGGCGGTGAACACCGGAACACGCTGGTATCGCACCCTGGCGAAGCCGTCCTGGCAGCCGCCGGGCTGGGCGTTCGGGGCCGTCTGGACGCCTCTGTACGCGAGCATCGCGTGGGCCGGCGGGCATGCGGTGCTACGGACGCGCGGGCCGGAGCGCCGGGAGTTGATCACCGCGTTCGGGGTCAACCTGGCCGCCAACGCCGGCTGGAACTGGCTGTTCTTCGGGCGGCGCAGCGTGCTGGGCGGGCTGGCCGGGACGCTCGCGCTGGACGCGAGCAACCTCGACCTGATCCGCCGAACGGCTCGGCACGACCCGGTGGCGGCGCGGGCGCTCGTCCCGTACGCGGCCTGGTGTCTCTTCGCCACCGGCCTGAATGCGGCTATCGCTCAGCGCAACCGCGGTCAGTGGTAGATGTCCTCGTCGGCCTTGCGGTAGGGGCGGATCTCCTGGTCACGGCCGGTGGTGGCGAGGGTGACCCAGTCCGGGTTGGTGATCAGCACGCGGCCCAGGGCGACCAGGTCGGCGTCGTGCTTGGCCAGGTCGGCCAGGCGGGTTTGGTCAAGGCCGACCGAGCCGACCGTGATGGTCGGGAGGCCGGTCAGGCGCTTGGCCCAGCCGGCCAGGTTGGCCGGGTCGCCGGCGAAGGCGGGCTCCCAGAAGCGGCGCTGGGACGCGTGCAGCACATCGGCGCCGGCCTCGGCGAACTTTCCGAGGATGTCGCCGAGCTCGGTCGGCGTGTCGGCGATCCGAGCGGCGTAATCTCGCTCCTTGAACTGGGAGAAGCGGACGATCAGCGGCATGTCCTCCGGGATGTTGTCGCGGACCGTCCGGATCACCTCGGCGGGGAAGGTCGCGCGCTCCTTCGGTCCACCGCCGAATCGGTCGCTGCGGTGGTTCGTGTGCGGCCACAGAAACTCGTCGAGCAAATAGCCGTGTGCGGCGTGGATCTCGACGGCGTCGAATCCGGCGCCGGCGGCGACGCGGGCGCTCTGGGCGTACGCCTGCAGCAGTTGATCGAAGCCGTTGATGTTGATGTTGTCCGGGGTCCAGGCGGTCTCGGCCGGCATGCGCTCGCTGCCGAGGTGCCAGATCTGCGCGGCGATCCGGCCGCCGGCCGCGTGCACCTCGGAGGTGACCAGGCGCCAGCCGTCCTCGGCCGGTCCCGGCGTGAGGCGCGGGACGTCGTCCTCGTGGCTCGCCGACGGGTGGCCGATCAGGGCGCCCTCGGTGATGATCAGGCCGACGCCGTGCTCGGCGCGCCGCCGGTAATAGGCGGCGTTCTCCGCGGTGGGCACGCCGCCGGGTGATCGCTTGCGGGTCATCGGCGCCATGACGAATCGGCTGCTCAGGTCCAGTTTGCCGAGAGTGATGGGCCGGGCGAGGGTGTCCAGTGGAGTGCTCATACCGGTACGGTAAAACTTCACATGGATGTGAGCTTCAAGGGCTTTGCTCAGCTTGTGGCGCGGGAGACATCAATGCGGATCGGGGATTTGTCGGCGGCGACCGGGGCTTCGGCCCGCTCGCTGCGCTATTACGAGGAGCAGGGTCTGCTGTCGTCCACCCGCACCGGCGGCGGCCAGCGGATCTATCCGCCCGGCGCGGTCGAGCGGGTGACGCTGATCCAGTCGCTGCTGGCGGCCGGCCTGAACAGCGTCACCATCGCCGACGTGCTGCCATGCATCAGCGACGCGTCACTGCGCACGCCGTGGCTGGCCGGCCGCCTGCGCGGCGAACTCGACCGGGTGTCAGCCCAGATCGAAAGCTTGAACCAGACCCGCGACATCCTCGCCGGCCTGGTCGATCAGTATTCGGTCACGCCCGCGTCAGCCTGATCACCGGAATCTCCCGGTCGGTCTTCTGCTGATAACCGGCGAATTGCTCAGCCGTGCCGGTGATCAGCTGCCAGGCCGCCGCGTAGTCCTCCCCGTGCAACTGCTCGGCGGTCACCGCCGCGGTCTCCTCACCGATCTGGACCTTGACCTTGTCCGGGTTGGCCTTGAGGTTGTAGTACCAGGCCGGGTTGGCCGAGCCGCCGCCGGCCGACGCGACGATCAGCCAGCCACTCGGATCGGGGAACCAGCGAAGCGGGCTTTGCCGCTCCTCACCGGACTTGCGGCCGACCGTGGTGAGGATGAGCAGGCTGCCGGCCTTGCGCCGGATCTTGCCCATGGTGAGCTTGTTGGCCAGCTTCAACAGCAGCCCGCCAGGCTGCCGAGCCCCACGGGTCCCGTTACGCGCATCGAACGTCATGCACCGACTCTTTCAGAAACCCCGCACCGCAGCGAGGTCAGCACCGCCGTGGTCAACGGCCTGTTTTGTCACTCGACCGGGGCGAGCTACAACCTGACCGTCCTGCCCGGCTCGCCGTAAGGTCGCTCCATGGTGACGCACGGCGATCAACAGACCGGCTGATGGCTCGGCGAGCGCTGCTGGCCGTCGCGCGGTGGCAATATCCGAGCGAGTCGCACGCCTGTGCCAAACACGTCGATGTCGGCCAACTGGCCACTGTCCTGCGGGATCCGAAGATCGGCGGCTTCGACGTCACCATGCTGGTCGCGCCGGGACAGGACGAACTGGACGAGGCAGTCACCCGGACGCACCGCGATGCGCGGCCCGGCGACCTTTCTCTTCTCTACCTCGCGGGGCACTGGGATGGCGCTCCCCTCCTCCAACTCGGTCGGGTGTTGTCCGACCAGGCGGCTGTGCTGTGGCCGGATGCCTTCCTGCCGGGCCCGGAGTCCCGGGGCGTGCAGCACGTCCTGGTCCTCGACTGCTGCGGCGGGCCGGTCGATTGGTCCGCCGACCTCTTGATTCCGCCGGGCGTGGCCATCCTCGAGTCGCAGGCCGAAGACCCGGACCGTCCGGTCCGGCCGTCACTCACCGAGTGTCTGGTGACCGGACTCCGTACCGGTGCCGCCGATCTCGACCACAACGGCGAGATCACCGTCTCCGAGTGGGTCCGGTTCGGCGGGGTCGGGCTGATCAACCCGACCCACGACGGGGACCACACCGTCATCGCCCGCAACGCCTTCTGGTCGGGCGTCGAGGCCCCGGACCTGCTCGCCGACATCGACGAGGTGCTGGAGGACGACCCGGTCGGGTTCGTCCGCGACTTCGTTCAGCGAGAAGCGCCCAGCTTCGAGCAGATGTCCGAGATCGCCGCGGTGGTCGGCGCGCGCCACCGCATTCCACCCGCCGCACTGCGGCGGCTGCTCGCGGGCGATCAGAGCGCGGCGATCCGCGTCGTGAGCGGCTGGCCGGCACTGGCCGGGCTGCTCGACGATCCGTTCGCCGTCGCCCACCTGACTGCCGCACTGCGCCGAGCCGACGACCGTGAGCGGAGTTCGGCCGAGGCCGACCTGCGAACGTCCATCGCGGACGGCGACTGGGAGACCGCCCGGCGGGTGTCCCGCGACGACGCCGACCTGTCGCAACAGACCGGCTTCGTCACGCTGCCGGACCCGGCCCGCGGCATCGTCGCGGGCCTGTGGCGGCGGTTGACCGGTGGTGTGGGCGCCCGCACCACCGCCCACCGCGGGACAGTCGACCTCGACCTCATGACCGCCGAATCGGCCAGCCCACCGGCTGAATCGTTCGTCCCGGCCGATCGCCCCCTCGATAGTGACGAAGCCGTGGTTCGAGCCGTTCTGGATGCCATGGGCCAACGAGTCAGACAGATGGCCGACGCCCTGAACCACGTTTTCGACATGAAAGTCAGCCTCCGCGGTTCCGGTGAGTTCCGGGCACGGGCCCGGACCGGTGCCGCGATGTGCCACGTAATCTTCGACAGCGGCTATGCCGGACTGGGCATCAGCGAGGTGGCCCCGAAGCTGATGAACCGCGAGGCCGAGCTGATCCGGGACGGCATCGATTACCTGATCGTGGCCGCCGCCCAGGGCGCGATCGCCGAGCCACTCCGCCGACAGGCCCTGGCCTGGAACGAGCGCCGCGCCTACCCCTTCACCGTGGTAACCATCGACGGCGACGACGTGGGGACACCAGCAGCCCTGGCCGCGATGCTCCCCGCCCGGCCCCGTCTGCCGCCGGTCTGGCAGGAGTACCTCGACCGTCCGGCCCGGCTCTGCATGGTCGGCGAGGTGCCGGCCACCCTCGACGCCTCGTTCCGGCAGCAGCTGCCGGTGCGTGCCCTCAACGAGTCGGGCTCCCTGCTGGACGGCACGCTGCTCGACCACGTCAACGCCTGGCTGGACGAGGAGCGGGCACCGACGCTGATGCTGCTCGGCGATTTCGGCGACGGCAAGACGTTCTTCACCTACAACCTGGCTCGGCGGCTGTGCGAGGCCGGAGCATCGCGATTCATCCCGATCCGCCTGGCACTGAGCGAGCTGACCGCGGCCGGCAGCGGACGGGAGTTGCTGCGACAGCGGCTCGAATACCTCGGTGCCGACCTGGCGTCCTGGAACCGGCTCGTCGAGGAACACCGCACGCTGGTCATCCTGGAC
Source organism: Paractinoplanes tereljensis (assembly GCF_016862435.1). GTDB lineage: Bacteria > Actinomycetota > Actinomycetes > Mycobacteriales > Micromonosporaceae > Actinoplanes > Actinoplanes tereljensis. Next base: position 114,543 of record NZ_BOMY01000033.1, on the reverse strand, counting down.
GGATTCGACGAGATGTCCGGTGATCTGTCCTGGTCACAGGTCGCCCGCAACGTCACCCTGCTGCGCGACTGCTGCCACGAATTCAGCCGGTCCAAGGTCCTGATCACCTCCCGGTCGCACGTCTTCGGCGCTGCGGAGGTGCAGCGCGCGGTGCTGGAGCGCATCGAACGCCCACCGGTGTTCCGGCTGGCGCCGATCGAGCGCGCCGAGGTGATCTCGGCCCTGCGCCAGGGTGCCGCCGACCGCCAACTCCGCCAGATCGTCGATCGGCTGCAGGAATTGCACGATCCGGTCGGGCTGGCCACCAAACCGCTGTACTACGAGATGATCCGGGAGATGCTGCCGCGCTTGTCGGGCTCCGAGTTCGACGAGCATCTGCTGTACGAGTCCTACGTGGCCAACTCGCTGCACCGCAAGCTGGAGCTGCTCGAGGACGAACGGCTGCTGGTGCGGCCGGACGAGATCGTCGGCAACCTGCTGAGAATCATGGAGAGCGTCGCGCTCACACTCCACCGCGGCAATGTCCCGTACGTCTATCTGAAGGACTTCGAACAGCGGTTGGGGCGGTCCGGCGGATCCAACCAGGGGTTCGCCCAACTGCTGTGGCGCATGCACGACGGCGACGAGGCTGTCCGGGCCGACGCGGCAGCCCGGGTCCGCATCCGGTCGTTGCTCAAGAGGGCGCCCGGCGACGACGAGGAGCGCTGGCCGGTCGATTTCTTCCACCGGTCGATGCGCGAGTACTTCGTCGCGCGGGCGGTGGCGCAGGCCATCGCGGACGGGCCGGCGCCGGCCGCCGACGTCCTCGGGGACCGGCTGCTCGCACCGGAGATCCTGCACTTCACCGCGCTGATCCTCGCCGGCCGCACCGATCCCGCCGGGCGTGCCACGCTCGAACGGATCGCCCACGAGTCCCGGATCGGCGGATCGGCGGCCGGCGCCAACGCGGCGTCGTTGCTGGTCGCCGCGACCGGTCAGCTGCCCGGCGACGACTGGGCCGGGCTGAACCTCGACGGCGCGTCGCTGGCCGGCGCCGACCTCGGTGGCAAGTCGTTCCGCGGCTCCACCCTGCGTGCCGCCGTGCTGGACAACGCCGACCTGACCGGGACGGACCTGCGCGATGCCGACCTGACCGGGGTGCGATTGCAGGAAACGGCGGCGGTCACCGCCATCACCACCCGCGGCGACGATCGCGTTTACGCCGCGTACGACGACGGAACGATCCGGGAGTGGCGGCTGACGGCACACCGGGCGACCGACACCGTGCTGCACACCCTGCCGTTCCCGGCCGGACGGCTGTGGTTCGTCGCGCCGGAGGTGCTGGGCGCGGCCGGCGACGGCCAGATCGGGATCCTCGGCCAGGAGCAGGGCGAGTGGCGGCCGGTCTCGCTCTTCAAGACCCAGTCGCGCTATCGCTCCCCAGCGTACGAGAAGGAGATGGCCCTGATCGTCGAGGACGGCGGTGCCGTTCACTGGTTCGCCCCGGCGACCGGCGACAGCACGACGCTGCGTCACCCGGGCGCGGTGGCCTGGGCCGTCCACGGCAAGATCGGGTACGCGGTCGCCACCCGATCGGAGCTGATCCTGCACACGCCCGGCCAAGCCTGGTCGACCACGCTGACCGGGGCCCGCTGCATGGCTCTTCGAGCATCCGCGGCGACCGGATTCGAGATCCTCACCGGCCACGAGAACGGTGCGGTTCTGGTGCACCACGTCAATGTCGCGCGGCGCACGCAGCCGGAGCCGCTCCGGCTCCGGCTGCACGACGGCCCGGTCGAATCGGTGTGCTTCCTCGGGCAGGACCGCCTGGTCAGCGGCGGCCGGGACCGGCGCATCTGCCTCGCGCCGCTGGACGACAACGACTCCGGGCCGGTACGGCAGCTCCAAGTGACATTCCGCTGCCGAGGGGTCCGCTACGACGGCGTAGTCGGCCGGCACGAGCAGGAGATGCTCCGGGAACTGTCGGCGGCCCGCCGCTAGCGCTCGATGCCGAGTTCGTACTCGAAGCGGGTCGCCAGCTGCCGTTCCAGGGGCCGCGAGTCGATGTAGGAGATGTACGGCCAGTCGGCGGCGTCGAAGTGGACCTTCGTGCCCTTGCGGGCGATGGTGATCACCTGGCGGCCGAGGGCACGGGCGTAGCCGAGTTCGAAGTAGACGTTGGGACGCTCCAGCGTCAGGTCGGCGACCACCAGCCGGGCCTGGCGGATCATCGCGAGCATCTTGTCGGTGATCCGGTAGTCGCCCGGCACGTCCTTGACCCGCTCGGCGCGCAGGCCGACCGCCTTGGCGGCCTCCGCGATCGCCTCGTAGGCCGGAGTCATATCCTCGGCGAACGAGCAGATGACGAAGACCAGGCCGTCGTCACGCGGCTCACTCGTCACCGTCGGCGGACTGTCACTGAGGACGGAGCTGGTGGCCGGGCCGGCCGATTCGAGGCGCTCCACGATGCGCGAGACGGCGTCGTCGACCAGGCGTTCCACGTCGACTCCCGCGGTCGGCGGCGGCAGGGCGGTCGACGCGCCCAGCGCGTTGACCGAATCGACCAGGCGGCGCAGCCCCCGGAAGTAGTCCTCCTCAGTGAGGCGGACCGCCTGCAGCTGGTGCAACTCCTCCGGCAGTTCGCCGGTGGTGACGCCGTTGACCAGGACCGGGATCACCCGGGCCGAGCGGCCCAGCGCGGTGTCCCACTCGTGCCGCACCCACTTGGACACCAGGCTGGCCGGGCTGATCAGCACGATCACCGCATCGGCCCGTTCCAGCTGGTCGGCGATCAGCGGCTCCCAGCGCTGACCGGCCAGGATGTCCGCGTCGTACCAGATCTGCAGGCCGGCCTTGCGCAGGTCGGTGACCAGGCGGCCGGCCATCTCCGAGTCCTGGCTGGAGTAGCTGAGAAACGCTTGCGCCATCCACCGAGCCTAGTCAGTGCCCGCACCCAGGGCGCGTAGCGCTCGCAGGGTGTTCCAGCGGCTCGGCCGGCCCTCCTCCTCCATCTGGAAGTGGACCTTGCCGGGGTGGGTGTGTTCCAGCAGCCAGGTGCCGTCGGGCTGCCGCTTGTCCCGCAGCACCTGCCGGGCCTCGTCCAGCCGCGGGTCGTCTCGGCCCCGGAAATACTCCAGGCCACGCAGCACGTCGTAGTGCCAGCGCACCGGAAACGACAACCGCAGATAACCCGGATCGACGATCTCGCCGGTGGACCGGCGGCGCAGCAGGCGACGTTCGAGAAGAAATTCCTCGCCTCGGCGGCGGGCCTCGGTCAGCTCCGGCCAGGCGTCCAGCATTTGCTCGTACGCCTGAAGGCCTTCAAGGACGTTGATCGTCGTGTCGAACGAGGAGCGGGGCGAGCCCCAGCAGTTCCAGCCACCGTCATCGAGCTGCTCGCCCAGCAGCCGCCCGACGATCGCCGAGACGTCCCGCCCGAAGTAGACACCGAGCCCGACGACCCGCCCGTTGATGCACGGCTCGGTCTCCCCGTCGAAGAACGGCTGGTTGTCGTTCTCCCACCGGCACCCCTGCGCGATCCGCTCGACGAGCTCCGCCGGCAGCAGCGCCCCGAACTGCCGCAACAGCGTGAGCGTCGACTCGACTCCGGTCCACGGCTGCGGCTCCACGTCCCGATCCCAGCCCTCCCGGGGAAGGAACGCGCCACCGCTCCAGTCCTGCGCGGCCAGCAGCCGAGCCCCCCACCCCGAGGTGGCAACAAGCTCCTGTTCCCCCGACAGCGACTCCGATGCCTGCCAGCGAATCGCGACGTCCCCGCCCAGCAGCCAGTCCAGCACGGTCATCAGGTCAGGTTAGTGCGTTGACCGGGACGGATTCGCGGGGTTCGTTAGGCTCCACAATCGATGTTCGATTCCGCGTCGGCTCCGTTGAGTCCCGAGGGCATGCCGGTGTGGCTGGCGTGGGTCATCGGGATCGGTGGAGCTGCGCTGCTGGCTGCCACCTTGTTCTGGATGTTTCCGCCGGTTTGGCGTCGGGAGGCGATGACTCGGCGGGTCCTGCCGGCGCTGGGGTCTTTCCTGGTCTTCGCGGGCATCGCCGGGCCGTCCTCGGGACAGCTGCTGCTCGGCGGCGGCGGCTTCGCGGTGGGGGCGTTGCCGTTGTTCTGGATGGGCAGGCTTCCCGCCGACCTGCCGGCGGCCGGCGATCCCGGCCGCGGGCGGCATCCCGACTATCGCCGGATCGCCCGGCGGGGGCGGATCGCCGGTGCGGCGCTGGTCGTCCTGGAGCTCGCCTGGATTGTGGCTTGTGTGGTCCTGTCCTGACCTGCCCACCGCAACAATTTGCTACTCGCCGATTGGGCCGCCGGAGAGTTCGGCGACGATGTCCAGGTGGCCGGCGTGGCGGGCGTATTCCTGCACTAGGTGGAACAGGACCCGCTCCAGGGTGGCGGGGTCGGCGCCGTCCCACCGCGGTCCGGGGGCGCCGACCGCATCGAGGTCGGTCCGGGAGACTACGGCCGTCGTGTGGGCGCCCTGCGTGCGCAGCTCGGCCGTCAGCACCGCGAGGGTCTCGTCGGGGGTTACGTGCCAGCGGTCGTCCTGGCGGTCGCCCCATGGGGACGGGACCGGGCTGCCCTCGAAGCCCCACGCGATCCAGCGCAGCTCGACGTACCGCAGGTGTTTCAGCAGCTCCAGTGGGGTCCAACCGGACGGCAGCCGGCTGCTCCGTAGCGCGTCCGGCGGGAGGGAGGTCGCCTTGGCCAGCACGGTCTCGCGGAAGTAGTCCAGGTAGCCGAGGAAGACCTCGGCGCGGCCGGCGGCGGGGATCGTCGGGGACGGGAAAGTCATCCCGGCATTGTGCTTTGGACCGGCGGTGGCGACGGCGAAGGAATCGCCGCCACCGCCGGAGATCCAGAACATAGATTGCATCCTGCATGCGCGTCAATGTTGCCGGGTGGTTAACCGGGCGGCCATTTGGTCACGAAATCGCACCGGGTTGCGGGGGCCGGGGATGATCGATCGGTCGCGGTGGATCGGGGGGCGCGGGCGTGCTGGTGACGATCTCCGGCGGGGCGGGTGCGGGCAAGACCACCCTGGCCACGGCCCTGGCGGGGCAGCGGAACGGCGTGGTCGTTCTGCACCTGGACGACTATTGCCACGAAGCCCGGGATGTCGGGGATCCGAGTTCGGTGGACTTCGCGAACCTCGACGCGGATGTGGCCGGCGCGCTGGCGAGCCAGGCCGTCGTGGTGGCCGAGGGGATGTTCGCGTTCCGGGTCGGGGTGGCGGCCAAACCGGGGGCGCGGTTCGACGTGTTCGCCGATCTGCCGGCCGATCTGCGGCTGGCCCGCAAGATCCGGCGGCAGTGCGTCGAGGGCGAGACCGAGCTCGACCTGCTGCTGACGAACTACGTCACCTACCGCCGCGCCGCCCACGAACGGCACGTGGAACCGGCCCGGCAGATCGCCGACCTGGTGGTCAGCACCGAAAGCCCGGCCGAGCAGCTGGCCGCAGTGATCTGGCAGGCGATCACGAAGAGGCGGCTCAGGTCTTCACCGACTTCGTGAAGCGGGCGCGGTAGGTGGACGCGCTCAACCCGTAGTGCGACTTGAAGCGGCGGGCGAAGTAGTTCTGGTCGGGCCAGCCGACCGATTCGCCGATGCGGCTGATCGGCTGGTCGGTGTGCAGCAGGCGGGTGGCGGCCAGCTCTACGCGGTGCCGGGAGAGATAGGCCATCGGGGGCAGGCCGGTCGCTCCCTTGAACAGTCGCACCAGATAGCCGGGGGCGACGTGCAACCCGGCCGCCAGCTCGGTGAGCGTCCACTGGTAGGCGGGCCGCTCCTCCATCATCCGCATCGCCTCCAGCACCGCGTGGTGGGCGGCGCCGGGCGAGACCGCGACCAGTGCCCGGGCCAGACCGGACAGGAAGAGCGTGAGCCGCCCGACCAGGTCGCCGCGATGCGTGGCCACCGGGGCGCCGCGCAGGTCGTGCAGCGCTTCGAGATGGGTGAGGCAGGCAGCGAACGCGTCGCCGGAGAGATGCCCGGTGAGGATGCCGCGGCGCTGTTCGGCGTACGGGCCGGTCCACAACAGGTGCCCGAGCTGCGGGTCCTCGCGGGTCCAGGCCAGCTCGTTGCGCAGTAACTCGGGCGAGAAACAGCAGTTGTAGAGATCGAGCGCGCGGCAGTCCTCGTAGCCGTGCCAGACGCCCGGCCGCAAGAGCAACACGTCCCCGACGTTCAGCACCTGGCGGCCGGCCAAACTGCGCTGCGCCCCGGATCCGCCCATCACCACGGCGATCTCCACGAAGCTGTGCGTGTGGATCGGATGGGTGTCTTCGTGCAGGTAGTGGCCTGCGAACGCCAGTGACCCGTCGATGAAATGGAGCAGCGTGCGGGTGTTCTCGACGGGGAACTCGTCCATGCCTCACCGTACGGCCAAGGTGAATTTCGTGCTAGGTCCGGTGAACCTCGGGCTATTTAGTGGCGTGGGCCACACCGCAGGATCGGTGCAAGCGAAACGTCTTCGCCATCAAGCCGAAACATTGTGACCCGCGTTCTTGCAAGTGTTCTTGAATCGTTTCACCTCGATGGAGTGTCATGCCTGAGCTCGCCGCCCCGTCCGCCCTCCGCTTCGAACACCACCCCGCCGGTCGCCCGGTGCTGGGTCTCGGCACGGCCACGCCGCGCCTGTCCTGGCAGGTCACGGCGGCCCCGGACGACTACAGCCAGGCACGATACGAGCTGGCGGTGACCCGCGGCAACACCACCGAGAACCACGCCGTCGGCGGCGGCGAACAGATCCTGGTGGCCTGGCCGGGCGCGCCGCTCACGGCCCGCGAGTCGGTGAGCGTACGGGTACGCGTCGGCGACGCCACCACCTGGAGCGAGTGGAGCGAGCCCGCGGTCGCCGAGGCCGGCCTGCTGAACACCTCCGACTGGACCGCCCGGTTCGTCAGCCCCCGCGACATCGCCGGCCTGGAAGCCCCGGCCCCGATCGTGTCGGGCGCGATCGACCTGCCCGGCGAGGTCGTCCAGGCCCGGCTCTACGCCACCGCGCACGGCCTCTACGTGGCCCGGATCAACGGCGAGCGGGTCGGCGACGAGCAGCTCGCCCCGGGCTGGACCGCCTACCGGCACCGGCTGCGCTACCAGACCCACGACGTCACCGCCCTGCTGCACGAAGGCCACAACGACCTGGAGATCCTGCTCGGCAACGGCTGGTTCCGCGGCCGGCTCGGCTTCCAGGGCCGCCGCGCGATCTACGGCGACCGGATCGCCGCCCTGGCCCAGTTGGAGGTCACCCTGGCCGACGGCAGCACGCACGTGCTGAACACCGACGGCGAGTGGACCGCCCGGGAGAGCCGGATCGTCGCCGACGACCTCTACAACGGCCAGCGCACCGACCTCACCCGGGCCGAGGGCGAGCCGACCCCGGTGGACGTCCTGGACGCCGACCTGTCCCTGCTGGTCGCGCCGGACGGCCCGCCGGTCCGGATCACCGAGGTGGTCCCGGCCCAGAGCGTGACGACTTCGCCCAGCGGCAAAACCCTCGTCGACTTCGGCCAGAACGTGGTGGGCTGGGTGCGGCTCAAGGTCCGAAATGCCGGACAAATCACCGTCCGGCACGCCGAGGTCCTGGAGGACGGCGAGCTGGGCGTACGGCCACTGCGCACGGCCGACGCGACGGACACCTGGATCGTCGGCGAGGAGGCCACCCTGGAACCGGAGCTGACGTTCCACGGCTTCCGCTACGCCGAGGTCACCGGCGTCGACGACCTGGCAACCGAAGACATCGAGGCCGTCGTCGTCGGCTCCGACCTGCGCCGCACCGGCTGGTTCGACTCCGACCACGAGCTGCTCAACAAGTTCCACGACAACGTGGTCTGGGGCATGCGCGGCAACTTCGTCGACGTACCCACCGACTGCCCGCAGCGCGACGAACGACTCGGCTGGACCGGCGACATCCAGGTCTTCTCCCCCACCGCCAGCTTCCTGTTCGACACCGCCGGCTTCCTCGGCAGCTGGCTCGCCGACCTGGCCGCCGAGCAGTACAAGGACGGCTCGGTCCCGTACGTCATCCCGGACGTGATCCGCCGCCCCGGCCCGGCCACCGCCGCCTGGGGCGACGCCGCCACCATCGTGCCCTGGGTGATCTACCAGCGCACCGGCGACCGCGACCTGCTGGAGCGGCAGCTGCCCAGCATGCGGCTGTGGGTCGACAAGATGGCCGCCCTGGCCGGGCAGAACCTGCTCTGGGCCGGCGGTTTCCAGTTCGGTGACTGGCTCGACCCGACCGCCCCGCCGGCCGACCCGTTCCGGGCCAAGGCCGACCCGGACGTCATCGCCACCGCCCACCTGGCCCGCTCGGCCGAGGTGGTGGCCCTGGCGGCCGAGGTGGCCGGCGACGCCGACACCACCCGGGAATACGCCGAGCTGGCCGCGAAGGTCCGGGACGCGTTCGCCCGTGAGTACGTCACCCCGGACGGCCGGGTGCTCAGCGACGCGGCCACCACGTACGCCCTGGCTCTGCAGTGGGCTCTTCTCCCGGATGCGGAGCAGCGCCGGCACGCCGGGGACCGGCTCGCCGACCTGGTGCGCACGGCCGGCTTCCGGATCAGCACCGGCTTCGTCGGCACCCCGCTGATGACCGACGCACTGACCGACGCCGGTTACCCCGAGCTGGCCTACCGGCTGCTGCTGCAGACCGGCTGCCCGTCCTGGCTCTACCCGGTGACGATGGGCGCCACCACGGTCTGGGAGCGCTGGGACAGCATGCTCCCGGACGGGAGCATCAACCCGGGCGAGATGACCTCGTTCAACCACTACGCGCTCGGCGCGGTCGCCGACTGGCTGCACCGGCGGGTCGCCGGCCTCGCCCCCGGCGCCCCCGGTTACCAGCTCATCGAGGTGCGGCCGCTGCCCGGCCGGGCGTTGACCCGGGCCGCAGCCCGCCACCTCACGCCGTACGGCGAGGCCGAGGTCGCCTGGCAGCGCGAAGGCGGCGAGCTGCAACTCGATCTCACCGTTCCGGTGGGCGCTACCGCGGTGGTCACCCTCCCCGGTCAGGACCAGACCATCGAGGTACGCCATGGGCGGCACCACTGGACGCTTCCCGACCCGTACGCGCAAGAGGAGCAACCGGCCGCCGAGCCCAGCATCCGGCAGTTGATGGACCACCAGCCCAGCTGGGATCGCATCGTCTCGGCCGCGGCCGAGGCGGGCGTGGCGGCCGACGAGGCCGCCCTGGCCGACCGGCTCAAGCCTTTCCTCGACGCGCCGGCGACGCAGATCGTCGACGCCGCGACCGCCGACGGGTTCATTCCCGGCGCCGATCGCTTCCGCACCCTCCTGGAAAACGCATAATCCCTCTCTTCCCCTCGGAGGACCCGAATGAGAACACGACACATAGCGATCGCCCTGCTCGCCACCGCCTCGATGGCCCTGACCGCGTGCAGCGCGGGCAGCCTCGGCAGCAGTGACGACTCGGGCGGCGACGGCAAGGTCACCATCTCGTTCCTGTACGACAACGGGTCGGAGACGGCGAAGATCGGCGACCAGCTGGTCAAGGACTTCACCGCGAAAAACCCGAACATCACGATCAAGACCGAAACCCGGCCGCAGGGTACGGACGGGGACAACCTGATCAAGACGCGACTGTCGACCGGCGACATGAGCGACGTGTTCATGTACAACTCGGGCTCGCTGTTCCAGGCCCTGGCGCCGGAGAAGAACCTGGCACCGCTCGGCGACACCGAGAACATCGGCAACCTGGACAAGAACTTCACCACCACGGTCACCTCGAACGGCAAGATCTACGGCGTACCGTGGGGCGGCTTCATGGCCGGCGCGATCCTCTACAACAAGGACGTGTACGCCAAGCTCGGCCTGCAGATCCCCAAGACCTGGGACGACTTCATGGCCAACAACTCCAAGATCAAGGCCGGCGGGGTGGATCCGGTGATCCAGACCTACGGCGAGACGTGGACGTCGCAGCTGTTCATCCTCGGTGACTACGCCAACGTGAACACCGCCGACCCGCAGTGGGCCGACAAGTACACGAAGAACCAGGCCAAGTACGCCACCACCCCGGCCGCGCTGGCCGGCTTCCAGCACCTGCAGGACGTGCACGACAAGGGTTACGAGAACAAGGACTTCGCCTCGGCCAAGCTCACCGACGGCCTGCGCTACCTGGCCACCGGCAAGGGCGCTCAGTACCCGATCCTGTCCGCGATGGTCAGCCAGCTGATCGCCGACAACCCGGGCACCGAGGACAAGGTCGGACTGTTCCCGATCCCCGGCACCGACGCGTCGCAGAACAAGCTGACCGTGTGGAGCCCGAACGGCGTCTACATCCCGAGCAGCACCACCGGCGCGAAGCTCGAGGCGGCCAAGAAGTTCCTCGCCTACATCGCCAGCGTCGACGGCTGCAACTCGCAGACCACGGCGTCGACCCCCACCGGGCCGTACGCGGTCAAGGGCTGCACCGTCGGTGACAAGGTGCCGCAGGCGGTCAAGGACATGCAGGGCTACATCGACTCGGGCAGCTCCAGCCTGGCGCTGGAATTCCTCTCCCCGGTCAAGGGCCCGGCGCTCGAGCAGATCTGCGTCGAGGTCGGCTCCGGCATCCGCAAGGCCGACGCGGCCGCCAAGCTCTACGACGAGGACGTCAAGAAGCAGGCTCAGCAACTCGGGCTCGAGGGCTGGTAGGAACTGATCGTGGCAACCACCACCGTGCACCGGTCCGCCCGTACGCGTGAGAACGCGTCCGCGGCGGGCCGGGTACGGGCCCACAGCCCGTACACCAACTGGTTCTATCTCCCGGCGGCCGTGATCTACGGGGTGCTCTTCCTGGTCCCAACGGTGATCGCCTTCTACTTCAGCCTCACCCGGTGGAGCATCTTCGACTCGAAGTTCATCGGCTTCGACAACTACAAGACGTTCTTCCAGGAGCCGGCGCTGGTCAGCAGCCTCTGGCACACCCTGATCTACGCGGTGCTGACCTCCGGCCTGAAGGTCGTCCTGGGTCTGGGCCTGGCCATGCTGCTGACCTCGCAGATCATCGGCCGGGGTTACCTGCGGTCGGTCGTGTTCTTCCCGGTGCTGGTCTCCACGATCGGCGTCGGGCTCACCTTCACGGTGCTGATGAACCCGGAACGCGGCCTGATCAACCAGTCGCTGGACCTGATCGGCATCACCGGCCCGGGCTGGCTGACCGATCCGTCGCTGGCGCTGATCTCGGTCGGGTTGGTCGACGTCTGGAAGGGCATCGGCCTGGCCACCCTGATCTACATCGCCGGCATCGTGTCGATCCCGCAGGAGTACTTCGAGGCGGCCCGGATGGACGGGGCCGGGGCCTGGGACAACTTCCGGCACATCGTTCTCCCGCTGGCCCGGCCGGCCACCGTCACCGTCATCATCCTGTCGCTGATCGGCGGGCTGCGGTCGTTCGACCTGATCTGGGCGATGACCAAGGGCGGGCCCGGCTTCACCTCGGACGTGATCGCCTCGGTGATCTACAAGCAGTACCAGGCCGGCTTCTACGGGCTGTCCACGGCCGGAAACGTCGTGCTGTTCCTGGTGGTCACGGCGATCGTCCTGCCGCTGTCGCGGTTCCTCAACCGCAAGGAGGTCGAGCTCTGATGCCGCGCAAGAACTTCGCGCTCAGCGCCGTCGCGATCGTGCTGTCGATCGTGGTGTTCCTGGTGCCGTTCGCCTTCATCGTGCTCACCGCGATGAAGACCCGACAGGAGGCGTCGCTGCTCGACTTCAGCTGGCCGACCCAGTTCCGCTTCGTGCAGAACTTCATCGACGTGGTGCAGGCCCGCGACTACATGCTGATCATCGCGTTCATCAACAGCACCATCCTGACCGTCGCCAGCGTGACCCTGATGGTGGTGTTCGGGGCAATGGTCGCGTTCACCCTGCAGCGCAAGCGGTCGAAGTGGAACGGCCTGATCAACATGTTCGTGCTGGCCGGCCTGATCATCCCGCCCGCGGTCGTGCCGACCATCTGGGTGCTGCAGAAGGCCGGACTGTTCCGCACGCTTCCCGGCCTGATCCTGGTCGAGATCGCGTTCGGGCTGGCCTTCGTCATCCTGCTGTTCCGGGCGTTCATCGGCACCATCCCCCGCGAGCTCGACGAAGCCGCGGTGATCGACGGCGCCGGCCCCGCCCGGCTGTTCTTCCGAGTGATCCTGCCGCTGCTCAAGCCGGTGATCGTCACGTCGATCGTGGTGCAGTCGGTGGCCGTCTTCAACGACTTCACCAACCCGCTGTACTTCCTGCCCGGCGACCAGAACGCCACCGTGCAGCTGACCCTCTACAACTTCTCCAGCCAGTACAACACCCAGTACAACCTGCTGTTCATGAACATCCTGCTGATCACGATCCCGCCGCTGATCATGTTCCTGTTCTTCAACCGGCAGATCGTCGCCGGCATGACCTCCGGCGCGGTCAAGGGCTGACACCGCTCGGTCCGGGCACTCGGTGCCCGGGCCGCGGCTCTTGGGTCTACCGAGTATCATACTGGGAATGAGCATCCGGCACGCACTGCTCGCCCTCCTCAGCGAGGGCCCGAAATACGGTCTGCAACTGCGCGAGGAGTTCGAGTCGCGCACCGGCGAGGTGTGGCCGCTGAACGTCGGCCAGGTCTACACGACCCTGCAGCGCCTCGAACGCGACCGCCTGGTCGAGTCCGACTCCCCGGAGGCCGATGCCGGCCCGCAGAAGGGCTTCCGGATCACCGACGGCGGCACCGAGGAACTGGCCGCGTGGCTGCGCACGCCGCCCGACCTGTCCTCACCGCCGCGCGACGAGCTGGTCATCAAAGTCCTGATCGCGATCCGGCTGCCCGGCGCGGACGTGCCCGAGATCATCCAGGTGCACCGCCGGCACCTGGTCCAGCTGATGCAGCAGTGGACCCGGCTCAAGGACGAGGAGGGCGACGTCGACCTGGCCCTGGCCCTGGTCGTCGACGCCGAGCTGTACCGGTTGGACTCGCTGGTGCGCTGGCTGGACACCGCGGACGGCCGCCTCAAGCGAGCCCCGGCCTCTCCGCCACGGGAAACCGCCCCGCAGATCGTCCGGCGCCGGACCGGGGTGCGCCGATGAGTGCCGTGCTGGAGTTGCATGAGGTCTCCAAGACCTATCTGGACGGCACCGACGAGGTGCACGCGCTGCGCGAGGTCGACCTGACCGTCGAGCCGGGCCGGATGGTCGCCGTGATGGGCCCGAGCGGCTCCGGCAAGAGCACCCTGCTGACCATCGCCGGCGCCCTGGAAACTCCGACCTCGGGCGGCGTGCGGGTGGCCGGTCAGGCGCTCACCTCGATGTCCCGCGACGACCGGGCCCGGCTGCGGCGGCGCACCATCGGCTACGTCTTCCAGGACTTCAACCTGCTGCCCGGCCTCACCGCCGCCGAAAATGTGGCGCTCCCGCTGGAACTGGACGGCATGTCGGCCGGCAAGGCCCGCGCGGCCGGCCTGCACGTGCTCGACGAACTGGGCCTGGCCGACCGGGCGTCCCGGTTCCCCGACCAGCTCTCCGGCGGCGAACGGCAGCGGGTGGCGATCGCCCGGGCCGTCGTCGGCGACCGCCGGTTGCTGCTGGCCGACGAGCCGACCGGCGCCCTCGACTCGGCCACCGGCGAGGCGGTGATGCGCATGATCCTCAACGCCTGCAAGAGCGGCGTCGGCGCGGTCGTGGTGACCCACGACGCCCAACTGGCCTCCTGGGCCGACCGGGTGGTGTTCATCCGGGACGGCCGGGTGGTCGACCACACCGCGCCGCGGCCCACCCCCGACTCCCTGCTGCCGCGATGAGCGTCGCCGTGCTGGAGAAACCGGCCGCGCCCGGCGGCGGGATGCCGGCCCGCCGGGCCGTGCTGCGCTGGGCCTGGCGGATGTTCCGCCGCGAGTGGCGGCAGCAGTCCATCGTGCTCGGCCTGCTCGCGGTCGCCGTCGCGGTCACCACCGTCGGCCTCGGCGTGGCCGCCAACGCGCCGTCCGACGCGTCCCGCTTCGGCACCGCCAATTACATCCTCACCGTGCCCGGCGACCAGGTCGACGGCCTGCGCGCCACGTTCGGCACGATCGACGTGATCCGGCACGGCGCGAAGATCCCCGCGCCCGGCTCGACCGGCGGCTTCGACCGCCGCGACCAGGACCCCACCGGCCCGTACGGGCGGTCCATGCTCCGCCTCGACGCGGGCCGGTGGCCGCAGGGTGCGACCGAGGTCGCCGTCACCGACCAGGTGGCGGAGGCCTTCGGGCTGCACGTCGGCGACGCCTGGGAGCAGCGGACCGTGACCGGCCTGGTCGAGAACCCGCTCGACCTGCACGACGAGTTCGTCCTCGGGCAGGTCGCCGAGCCGGACCACGTCGACGTGCTGGTGCGCTCGACCGAGGACAAGGTCCTCGGGAATCCGCAGGCGGGCGCCTCGGTCCAGGGCCGCTTCGGCGACGCCGGCACCTCCAGCATCCTGGTGCTGGCGTTAGCCACCATCGGGCTGGTGTTCGCCGGGCTGATGGCCGCGGCCGGCTTCACCGTGCTGGCCCAGCGCCGGCTGCGCGCGCTCGGCATGCTCGGCGCGATCGGCGCGAGCCACCGGCACGTACGCCTCGTCCTGCTGGCCGACGGCCTGGTCATCGGCGCCGCCGGCGCGCTGACCGGCGCGGCCGTGGGGGTGGCGGCCTGGATCGCGTTCAGTCCCCGGCTCGAGGAGCCGCTCGCCCACCGCATCGACCGGTTCCAGCTGCCCTGGACCCCGCTGCTTGTCGCGGTCGGGATGGCCATCGTGACCGCCGTCGTCGCCGCCTGGTGGCCGGCCCGCGCCGCCGCCCGTACCCCGGTGGTGGCCGCCCTGGCCGCGCGCCCGGCCCCGCCGCGCCCGGCCCACCGGTTCGCCGCCCTCGGCGCCATGCTGCTGGTCGCCGGCCTGGCCGCCCTGTGGCAGTCCGAGCACAGCCGGAAGTGGCTGATCCTGATCGGCATCCTGGCCACCGCGGTCGCGTTGCTGCTGCTCGCCCCGGTCGCGGTCGCCGCCATCGGCACCCTCGCGAGTCACCTTCCGCTGGCCTCCCGGCTGGCGCTGCGCGACCTGGCCCGCTACCGCGCCCGGTCCGGCGCGGCCCTGGCCGCGATCGGCCTGGCCGTCGGCATCGCCGCCACGATCGCCCTGACCGCCGGCGTCACGGTGGCGAAGGCGGCCGCGCCCACCGGCGGCAACGTGCCGGCCAACGAGGTCATCGTCTGGCTGTCCCCGGACCGGATGAACGGGACGATCCCCGTCCTGACCGCAGCCCAGCTCGCCGACAAGCGGGCCCAGGTAGACGCGCTGGCCGCCGAGCTGCACGCGGAATCCGTGCTGACCCTGACCGGCGCCGCCATGGCCGACATGCCGCTGGACCACGGCGGCCGGGCGGTGGTGGTGCTGGGCATCCCGGAGCCGGCCCCCGGCCGCCCCGGCATGACCGGGTACAGCGACGAGAAGACGGTCCCGGTCTTCGTCGCCACCCCCGAGCTGAGCACGCACTACGGCCTGAGTCCGGCCGCCGGCACCGACGTGCTCACCCGCAAGGCCAACCTCGACGGGTACGACCTGATCCATCGCAAACGCGGAGCCTGGGACCCGGTTCTGCAGCCGGCCGCCCTGCCCGACTACACGTCGACACCCACCGTGCTGCTCACTGAAGAGGGACTGACCCGGCTGGGGCTGACCGCGATGCCGGTCGGCTGGCTGCTCCAGGCGCCCGGCGCGCTCACCGCGGCCCAGATCGACCGGGCCCAGCAGTCCGCAGCCGCCGCCGGGTTCGGCGTCGAGTCCCGCCCGACCGGAGCCGACGAGGCCCGGCTCGCGGTCTGGGCCACCACGTCCGGGGTCGCGGTCGCACTCGGCGTGCTCGCCATGACGGTCGGCCTGATCCGCAGCGAGACCGCCCGCGACCTGCGCACCCTGACCGCGGCCGGCGCCCGGCGGCGCACCCGGCGGGCGATCACCGCCGCCACCGCCGGGGCACTCGCCCTGGGCGGTGCGGTCATCGGCACCGCCTGCGTCTACCTGGCCCTGCTGGCCTGGTACCGGCATGAGGTGCACTGGCTCGCCCACCCACCGATACCCGAGCTGACCGCGATCCTGGTGGGCCTGCCCCTGGTCGCGTACGCCGGCGGCTGGTTGCTCGCCGGACGGGAGGCTCGGGTGATCGCCCGGCAACCGCTGGACTGACGGGGGTGGTGCTGGTTGCGGCGATTGGGTACTTGTGAGGCATGCGCACACTGCGGATCGGACTGGTGGTGGCGGCGGTAGTGGTCGCCGGGTGTGGGCTGGCGCCCAATAACGACGACAGGACACCGCAGAACGACGCGACCGTTTCGTCCGATGTGGTGACGAAGTCGCTGCAGGACGTCGAACGGTTCTGGAAGGCCACCTACCCCAAGGTCGCCGGCGGGCAGGCGTTCCAGACGATCAAGGGCGGCTTCCACCCGTACACCGAGCGGACTCCCCCGCCCGACTGCGGCGGTCAGCCGTTCGAGTACCAGCCCAACGCGTTCTACTGCCCCGACGGCGATTTCATCGCCTGGGACGCCCAGCAGCTCATCCCGCAATTGCAGGACAATTTCGGGCCGTTGCTGGTCGGGGTGGTGATGGCCCACGAGTACGGGCATGCCGTCCAGGCCCGGCTGGGCGGCACCGACCAGCCGACGGTGGTGCTCGAACAGCAGGCCGACTGCTTCGCCGGCGCGTGGCTGGCGGATGTGCAGGCCGGCCGCTCGACCGCGTTCAAGAAGCCGACCGCCGGCCAGGTCGACAACACGGTGGCCGGCATCCTGATGCTGCGCGACCAGCCCGGCACCCCCGCCCTGGCCGAGGGCGCGCACGGCAACGCGTTCGACCGGGTCCGCGCCCTGCAGGAGGGCGTCGAGCAGGGCGCCGGCAAGTGCGCCGGTTACCGCGAGGGCAACCTGCAGGTCACCGAGGTGCCGTTCAGCACCCGCGAGGAGGCGGCCACCGGCGGCGACCTGCCCTACGACGACGCGATCACCCTGCTCGCCAAGGACGCCCAGGACTACTGGGCCCGCACCTTCCCGACCCTGCCCGGCGGCGGCAACTGGCAGCAGTTGCAGGTCGAGGCGTTCGAGAACGGCGCCCCACCGGACTGCGAGAAGCCCGACGAGTCGGCCGAGGGCGCCGCGTTCTACTGTCCGGCCGGCGACTTCGTGGCGTTCGACAACTCCGACCTGGGGCCGAAGCTCTACCAGCGGATCGGCGACTTCGCCGTCGGCATGCTGCTGGGCGACCTGTTCGCCCGCGCCGCCCAGGACCGCCGCGGCGCCTCCACCAGCGACAAGGCCGGCCAGCTGGCCGTCGACTGCCTGGCCGGCTCGTGGACCAACGACCTGCTCACCCGCGACAACCAGGACAACCAGGGCATCCGCCTCTCCCCCGGCGACCTCGACGAGGCGGTGTCGGCCCTGATCGCCTTCGGCCGGGCCGAGGACAACAAGGGCCCGTCGGCCTTCGACCGCATCGCCGCGTACCGCAAGGGCGCCCTCGAAGGCCTGGGCGTCTGCGTCTAGATTTCGCCCGTGCGGGGTTTCGGGATGACGGCCGGGACGGCCGCGTTGGCGCGGCCGTTCAGCGCGGCCGCGACCAGCCCGAGCAGCACGGTCGCGACGATCGCGTCGAGCCAGTAGTGGTTGCCGGTGACCACGACGACGAACAGCGTGATCGCCGGGTGCGCCAGCCACAGCCACCGCCATTTGCTGCGGGTGATGCCCATCAGCGCGATCGCGATGGCGAGGGCCCAGGCGACGTGCAGCGACGGCATGGCCGCGTACTGGTTGGTCAGCGTGTCGGTGGACGGCGACCCGTAGACGGCCGGCCCGAACACCCGCCCGGTGTCGACCATGCCGATAGCGGTGAGCATCCGCGGCGGCGCCAGCGGCATCAGCAGGTGCACGACCAGGGCAGCTGCGGTAAGCCAGGCGAGCAACCGGCGGGTGGACACATACCGGTCCCGGCGCCAGATGTAGAGAAAGATCAGGCAGGCCGCGGTCGCCGGAAAATGCACGTACGCGTAATAGCAGTTCGCCACCTTGATCAGCCATTCCTGGCCGAGAAACAGTTGCTGCAGGGAGAATTCGCTGGGCAGGTACAGCAACCGTTCCAGGTGCCACACATGCTGGGCGTTGCCGAGCGCCTCACCAACGTGCCCGTTGGCCGCGAGACGCCCGAGCTTGTAAGCGAAGAAAAGCACCGCCACCAGCAGAATCTCCCGAGCCGCCCGCTTGGCTTCCGCCCCGCGTCTGGCCGCCTTCCGGGTTTTCTCGCTGGCCGGAGCGTTCTCCTGCAGCAGGCTCATCCGCATCTCCCCCACGGCCACGGCAGGCGTCCTGGTAACCCCTAGCCCACCGCCCCGCGAAGATCCGAGTCGGTGACCGGCCTGCGATCTTCGCAGACGCGCGCCACCCCCCGGTATGACCCCCTTCACCTGCGATCCGCACGTCGTTAACCAGCACCCGGACGAACCACGTCTATCGTCCGAAGCGGTCATAGCGCCCCGGCGAGCGGAGGCTAGGATCGCCCGGTGCCGGAGATAGTCGAGTTGCTGGCCTCACCGATCCACCGCCTGGAAGGCCGCCCATCCGACGGCCCCGCCCCCGCGCCTCTCGGCGAGTTGGTCGAGTCGGTAAAGATCCGGGCAGGCCTCGGCATAGTCGGCGACCGCTACTTCGCCAAACCGGCCCACCGAGACGCCAGCATCACGCTGATAAGCCAGGAGTCCCTGCCACCAGGCATCGGCCTGACCGAGGTGCGCCGCAACATCCTGGTGGCCGGCCTCCCGGTAGACGACCTGGTAGGCCAGATCCTGACCTTGGACTCAGGCGACGGCCCCATCCGCCTACAGGTAAAACGCCGAGCAAACCCCTGCGCGTGGATGGACGTGACGATCGGCCCCGGCGCATGGAAGGCCTTGCGCGGCAAAGGCGGCATCCGCTGCACCCCCTTGGACGACGGCATCCTGCGAGTAGGCCCACTAACCGCAATTAGCTGAGCGCTTTCCCAAAGCGCAGGCCCGCACATTCCAAATAATGGACCGAAGTCCAGAGAATGGACGACAAGGTCCATTCCGCAGGAATTGGCGCCCGGAAAGACCCGCTATTTCCGATTCGCGTTCCGACGCCCCCTCAAGGTTGAGGTGTTCCTGCTCCCAGCGAACGCCAACTCCCCAAGATCGACCCCAGCCGCACCCGACCAGGCGGCGTGCGCTCTGTTGATCTTCGCGAGGGCGAGGCGGGCGCGAGTCGGGCGCAGGCGCGAGGCCAGGCGCGAGGCCAGGCCGGGCACGGGGGCGGGCGCGGCGCGAGGGCAGGCGCGAGCGCGAGGGCGAGGCCGGTGCGAGCGCGAGGGCAGGCGCGGGCGCGATGCCGGGCGCGGGCGCGAGGGCAGGCGCGAGCGCGAGGCCGGGCGCGGGCGCGAGGGCAGGCGCGAGCGCGAGGGCAGGCGCGAGCGCGAGGGCAGGCGCGGGCGCGAGGGCAGGCGCGAGCGCGAGGGCAGGCGCGAGCGCGAGGGCAGGCGCGAGCGTGAGGGCAGGCGTGGGCGTGAGGGCAGGCGTGGGCGCGAGGGCGGGCGGGGGGCGACAGCCGAGAGGCGAAAGCGAAGGCCTCGCGAGCAGTACCCGGACGCGAAGCCCAGCCCACCCCTGGTTTTGGCTTGGGTGATCTCCTCGCGGCGGCACATCGGGCCCAATCGCGCCGGTGGTCGGTGTGCAAGTGGGGTGTGCTTGCGCGCCGGCCGCCGGTGTGATCGCTTGAAGTGCCGCCGCGAGGAGATCACCCAAGCCCCGCAGTAACCCCACCCATCCCCAAAGGCCGAGCAAACCGGCAGGCAGATCTCCGAGCGCCCGGCCGGGGTCCGGGGCAGCGCCCCGCAAGCTCTAACCGCGAGCACCGGAGGGGGTAACAGGACCCTCACCAGGAAGAAGCGACCGCGATCAGCCCGGCCAGCCCACCAGCGAGAACGTCCAGCCCAGCGTGAAATGCCCCGCCCGGCTCAGCCATATACCAGTCCCGGCGGATCTCGATCATCAGCGACCAAACCCGGTCGTCCACTTGCCAGCGGTCGCTCGGGACGTAGCAACCCGCGAACGGGGTGTTGCAGGCGAACTCGCCGAACGCCGATACGGCGGCGGCGATCAGCGCGGGCGGCGTGTGGAAGTCGTCGGTGCCGAGGCAAACCGGTGGGCGAGGGTCGTCGCCGTGCAACTCGTATGGCAGCGCCCTCGTCGGGTAGGAGTGCACGTCAAGGATCACGGCGCGGCCGGTCGTCGCGATCCGCTCGGCCACCAGGTCGGCCAGGCCCCTCGCGTAAGGGTGATAGTGCGCCTGGAGCGCGGCTTCCGCCCGTACCGGATCATCGTCGCGCAGCTTTCGCCCCGCAAAGCCGTGCGTATAAACGGCCCCCATGCCCACCGCCAGCATTTCCTCGGCCGGCCCGAGGAACCGCTCGGGATCAACCACCAACCGCGACCACCGATTGGCAAAGATCCACGGCCGCACCGCAACAGCCGAAGCCGCCCGCGAAGCAAGCACATCGGTGTGCGCGTCAGTGAGGTGATCCAACTCCGACGTCAGCTCACTGTCGGTTATCAGCAGGCTGTCACGCGCAACCCCGGTGAGCGCCCGGGAAGCGTGCGGAACATGCAGGATCACCGGCGACAACGGATCCCCGGGCTGGAGGTCGAAAACCATTCGAGGAGGGTACGTCTGACCGCTCAGCGGATCCGACCGGCTGCCGAAGAGGTCGAAGCGCGGGGGCTGACGGCGACAGCGGGAAGCCGACAGCAAGGCATGAAGAGGACACGATCATGACAGTGAGCGCCGCTGCGCCGACGCTGCGATGGACGCTGACCCGGAA
This sequence comes from Paractinoplanes tereljensis, assembly GCF_016862435.1. Classification (GTDB taxonomy): domain Bacteria; phylum Actinomycetota; class Actinomycetes; order Mycobacteriales; family Micromonosporaceae; genus Actinoplanes; species Actinoplanes tereljensis. The sequence continues at coordinate 93,688 of NZ_BOMY01000033.1, read as the reverse complement.
GCTCGCGGCGCTGCTCGCGGGGGTCGGCATCGGCCTGGTCGTCATTGCCGGGAGTTCACCACCACGATCGCGTCGACGGTGGAGGAGCAGACGGCGACCACCGGCGAGATGAGCCGGACGGTCTCCGAGGCGGCCGGGCACAGCGGCGACGTGGCCCGGGCGGTGTCGGTGGTCGCGGCCTCGACCGCGCAGGCGGCGCAGACCACCCAGCACGCCGCCGGCGAGCTACGTCAGCTCGCCGGCGACATGAGTGCCCTGGTGGGCGGGTTCAGGCACTGAGGCCTTAAACGGCGGCCAGCGCCGAGCAGCAGGTGTTCACGATCAGGCGGGTGACCACGTACGGGTCGCAGTTGGCGTTCGGCCGGCGGTCCTCGAGGTAACCGCGGCCGTCCTTCTCCACCTGCCACGGGATGCGCACCGAGGCGCCCCGGTCGGAGACGCCGTAGCTGTACTTGCTCCACGGCGCGGTCTCGTGCATGCCGGTGAGCCGGTGCTCGATGTCGGCGCCGTAACCGGCGACGTGCTCCTCGACCTTGCCCTCGCCGCCCAGCGACTCGGCGGCGGTGATGATCGCGTCGTAGCTCTTGCGCATCGCGTTGGTGGAGAAGTTGGTGTGCGCGCCGGCACCGTTCCAGTCGCCCTTGACCGGCTTCGGGTCGAGGGTGGCGGACACGTTGTAGTCCTCGGCGATGCGGTAGAGCAGCCACCGGGCGATCCACAGCTCGTCGGCCACCTGCGGGGCGGCGACCGGGCCGACCTGGAACTCCCACTGGCCGGGCATGACCTCGGCGTTGATGCCGGACAGGTGCAGGCCGGCCTCGAGGCACAGGTCCATGTGCGCCTCGACGATGGCGCGGCCGAAGACCTCGTCCGAGCCGACGCCGCAGTAGTAGCCACCCTGCGGGGCCGGGAAGCCGCCGCCGATCGGGAAGCCGAGCGGGCGGCCGTCCTTGAAGAACGTGTACTCCTGCTCGATGCCGAAGATCGGTTCCTGGTCGGCGAACTTCTCCGCGACGGCGGCGCAGGCGGCCCGGGTGTTGGTCGGGTGCGGGGTGCCGTCGATCAGCAGGACCTCGCACATGACCAGGACGTTCTTGCCGCCGCGGATCGGGTCCGGACAGGTGAAGACCGGCTTGAGCACACAGTCCGACTTGTCGCCGGGCGCCTGGTTGGTGCTGGACCCGTCGAAGCCCCAGATCGGCAGCTCGGCACCGTCCTCCACGACCTTGGTCTTGGAGCGCAGCTTGGCGGTGGGCTGGGTGCCATCGACCCAGATGTATTCGGCCTTGAACGGCATGCGTCCGACCTCCTGATCGCGGTGTGCGGAAGTTGCCGGACGGCGCTGGCACGGCGGCGCCTAGGTTAGCGACTCGCCGATCAAGGGCGGAAACCGTGCACGCCCTTTTAACCGCCCCGAAACACCCGTCAGGGATGAGGCCGCCCCGGGAGATCGGCGCTGATGATTCCCGGCATAACCCGCTGAGGGAGGGAGTCCAGCGTGAGCACGAAGGATGTGCCCGCACAACGGTCACCGGCCGGGGCCCGGCCACGACCGATCCACTACATCTCCTGGATCGCGCTGGCGCTGATGACCACCAGTTCGGTGGCGAGCCTGCGCGCCGCACCGACCATGGCCGTCTACGGCTTGGCCTGCATCTTCCTGTACATCGTGCCGGCTATCGTCTTCCTGCTGCCGACCTCGCTGGTCTCGGCCGAGCTGGCGTCCGGCTGGACCGGTGGCGTCTACAACTGGGTCAGCCAGGGACTGTCGAAGCCGATGGGCTTCCTCGCGGTCTGGTGCCAGTTCGCGATGACGATCTTCTATTACCCGAGCCTGCTCGGCTTCGTGGCCAGCACCCTGGCCTACGTCATCAACCCGGACCTGGCCACCAGCGGGCTCTGGACCGCTCTGGTGATCATGGTCTGCTACTGGACCGGGGTCTGGGTGTCGTCCCGCGGAACCGGGTCGGTGGCCGGGCTGGCCAGCGGCGGCCTGATCATCGGGACGCTGATCCCCGGCGTCGTGCTGGTGACGCTGGGCGCGGTCTTCCTCGGTCAGGGCAACGAGTCGGCGGCCCCGATGACGGCGAGCAACCTGCTACCGGCCTGGGCCGGGCTGTCCAGCCTGGTGCTGATCGTCAACAACTTCCTGTCGTACTCCGGCATGGAGATGAACGCCGTACACGTGGGGTCGCTGAAGGAACCCGGCAAGGAGTTCCCGAAGGCGATGTTCCTGTCCATGGGCCTGGTGTTGTTGATCTTCATCCTGCCGGCGCTGGCGATCAGCTGGGTGGTCCCGGCCGATCAGCTGTCGCTGACCGCGGGCGTGATGCAGGCGTTCGACGCCATGTTCGCCCAGTTCGGGTCCACCTGGCTGACGCCGATCGTCGGCATCATGCTGGTTGCGGCGTCGCTGGGCGGCATGCTCACCTGGCTGGCCGGCCCGTCCAAGGGCCTGCTGCTGATCGCCCGCCAGGAGGGCTACCTGCCGCCGTTCCTGCAGCGGCTGAACAAGCACGGCGTGCAGCAGAACATCCTGGTCACCCAGGGTCTGGTGACGACCGTGATCGCGCTGGGCTACGCGTTCATCCCGGACGTGTCCAGCGTGTACTGGATCTTCTCGGTGATCACCACGCAGGTGTATCTGATCGTGTACCTGCTGATGTTCGTGGCGGCCGTGCGGCTGCGCCGCACCCAGCCGGACCACCCGCGTGGCTACCGGGCGCCGATGCTCGTCGGGCTGTGTGGGGTCGGCTTCGCCGCCTCCCTCGCCGCCCTGCTGATCGGCTTCGTCCCGCCGTCGCAGTTCGGCTCCGGCAGTGTCGGGACGTACGTGGCGATCGTCGCGGGCGGCGCGCTCGGGCTCGGCCTGCTCGTGCCGTACCTCTTCTATCGCTTCCGCAAGCCGTCCTGGCGGACCGAGGCCCCGGCCGAGGAGGTGGCGGTGTCATGACCGCGGCGAGCGAACGACGCGTCACCTACGTGGTGCTGGGCCTGATCTTCCTGCTGCTGGTCGGCGTCGGGGTGGCCATTTACCACACCAACAAGGAGAACGACGAGGCCCGGAGGAAGGCGGCGGAGCTCTCGGCCGAGCTGGCCTCGGCCGGGGTACGGGTACCGACCACCAGCCAGATCGTCTCGGTGCTCGGCGATGACGGCGGCGCGGTCTGTCACGACCCCGGCAACGCCCTCGCCAAGGGCATCCTCTACGGACAGCTGACCAACGGGGCGACCGGGCCGGGCCAGCGGCCGGTCATCGCCGACAACAAGGTGGTACACGGCCAGCTGCTGATCATCAAGGTGTACTGCCCGGAGAAGCTGGCCGAGTTCCAGCAGGTCGTCGACGGCCTGAAGCTGGCCGACGTGGCCTGATCAGCCTGGCAGTGCCGAGCCCGGTGGGTCGTTCCCGACCCGCCGGGCTCATCGGTATCGGGACCAGCGCGGACCGACCCGGAGCCACTCCGCCTGCCACGCCCGCAGACGGAAACGGTTCAGCAGGAGGCGGCAGGGTAGCCAGACGAGCAGGATCCCCACCGCGACCAGGATGATCGCGGCGATCGCCACCCCCGCCGCCGAGGTCACCGGGCTGCGGCGCAGCGGTGGACTGGCCGGCGCGCCGTTCTCGTCGACCCAGACGGTCACCCAGGTGCCCGCCACGGACGTCGCCGGGTCGGCGATCACCCGGCCCACCCGCGGCGTGCCGTCCGGGGCCTTCCATCGGGCCTTCGCCGCCGGAGTCGGCGTCTCGAGCAGCATCGCCCACACCTCGAAGCGGTGCTGCCGCTCCCACGCGACCACCCGCGTCTGTTCCCGGTAGGTAGACCGGGAGAGGTGGGCGGCCAGGGTGGAGCCGATCAGGAGGAACGCGAGAAGCAGCACCGCGTTGAGCCACCCCTCGAGCCGATCCTCGCGGCGGCGCAACGGATTCCGGCCCCAGCACAGGCGTGCAGCCAAACGTCGCATGCCATCGAGAGTCATCGGCCGGGCGACCGGTGACGTCATCACGGCGGAGTGAAGTTCGCCGGTCACCCCGGCCGGATGAGGTGATCAAATCCCCTCCGGCGGGACGGTTCACCGGTGGCCCGCCGGGCCCGGAGGGAGTGGATTCGCATGTCCATCGGACCCGTCCAGCTCATCGTGCTGGGCTTCACCCACCCGGACTTCCACGGCGAGGTCATCGCCGAACTGGAGCGGCTGCGCGCGAGCGACGCGGTCCGGGTGATCGACGCGCTCGCCGTCTACAAGGACCCGGACGGCGAGGTCGAGGTCGAGCACCTCAGCAATTTGACCACCGAGGAGGCGGTGGAGCTGGGCAGCAAGGTCGGCGCGCTGATCGGCCTCGGCATCGACGGCGAGGACGGTGCGCAGCTGGGTGCCGCGCTGGGCTCGGTGGCCGCCGCCGACGGCATCCGGCTCTTCGACGACGGCCAGGCCTGGGACGTGCTGAGCGAGATTCCCGACGACAGCGCCGCGGCCCTGCTGCTCATCGAGCACCACTGGGCGGTGCCGCTGCGCGACGCCATCGCCCGGGCCGGCGGCTACCGGCTCACCGACGGCTTCATCAGCCCACTCGACCTGGTCGGCATCGGCCTGGTCTCGGCGGAGGAGGCGGCCGAGCTCGACGAGTTCGAGCGCGCCTCCTCGGCTGCGCCGTGAATCAGCTGACCCGGCTGCGCGACGTCCTGGTGGGTGCCGCGGTGCAGGCCGGCGAGGCCACCGAGCTGACCCTGGCCGCGGTGCAGTTCAGCGCCGTGCACATCGTGGTCACCACCACCGCGTCCACCCGGCAGCGCCTCGCCGACCTCGCCGGCCGGGGCGCCGCCGAGCAGGCCCGGGCGCGGCAGCGGGCGGCCCGGGCCCTGGACACCGCGGTGACCGCGCTGGCCACCTCGGCCATCGTGGATCGGATGGTCGACGCCCAGCTGGAACGGGTACTGCGGCCACTGGTCCAGGGCATCCTCGACGACGTCCTGGCGATGCTGGAACAGGAGCCGGACCGGATCCAGGCACTCGTCCGCGGCCAGCGGGACACCATGGTCGACGAATTGATCGGCCGGATCCGCAGCGGAGCCTCGGCCGGCGATGCCGCGGTCGACCGGATCACCGCCCGAGTGCTGCACCGCGATTCGCTCTGACCGCCCACAAGAATCGAAAATTGTCAACGCAGACTGGAAACTTGGCTTCGCGTAATGAGAGGGTGACTCAGCGCTTAATCCGTTTCGGACGATGCGAAACGCTGTTCCGGCGGACCACGATGATCCAGTCGTTCCACGCCCGTGCCTGCGGAGGGAGCATTGTGACAGCTGAGCTCGTCGTCCCGGCACAGATCTCCGCCCCGGTCAGAGCCCTTGCTACCGGCGGCGATCCGTTGCTGCAGTCGAAATTCGCCATGCCGGAGCCGCCCAGTTTCCTGGTCGCCCGGCCCCGCCTGACCGAACGACTGGCCCGCGGTGTCCGCGAGCCGGTCACCCTGGTGGTCGGCCCGGCCGGAGCGGGCAAGACTCAGCTTGTCTCCGCCTGGGCCGCCCAGGGTTCCCCCGGCTACCCGATCGCCTGGATCACTCTCGAGGCGGAGGACTCGCCGTGGGCGTACATCCTGGAGGCGCTACGCCGCGCCGGGGTGCCCATCGCTTCGTCGCTGTCGGCACCGCCCGGCGTCTCCGCCGAGCGGTCCTTCCTGGTCCGCCTGGCCACCGCGCTCGCCGACCAGCCCACGCCGGTGGTGCTGGTGCTCGACGGGGTGTCCAACCTGGCCGGGCACGAGTGGGCCACCGACCTGGAGTTCGTGCTGCGACATACCGGCCGGATGCTGCGCCTGGTGCTGATCGGCCGGTGGGACCCGCCGCTGCCGCTGCATCGCTACCGGCTGGCCGGTCGTCTCGAGGAGATCCGCAGTGAGGATCTCGCCTTCACCGCCGACGAGGCCGCCGAGTTCCTGGCCCTGCACCGGCTGCCGCTGAGCCGGGACGCGACCGCGTCCCTGCTGCAACACACCGAGGGCTGGGCCGCCGGGCTGCGGCTGTTCGCCATGGCCCTGGCCGACAGCGGGGACGCCGAGAGCCTGGTCGCCACGATCACCGGGAACGAGGCCACCATCGCCGAGTACTTCGTGGACGAGGTGCTGCGCATCCAGCCCGCGCACGTGCGCACCTTCCTGCTGGAGACCAGCATCCTCGACGTGTTCACCCCGGAGCTGGCCGGGGCCGTGACCGGCCGCACCGATGCCCGCTGGCTGCTCACCGCGCTGTGCCGGCAGAACGCGTTCGTGCAGCCGGCCGGCGACGGGCTCACCGCGTACCGGTGTCACCGCCTGTTCGCCGAGCTGCTGCAGGCCCAGCTCAGCCGGGAGGAACCGGAACGCATCCCGGAGTTGCACCGGCGCGCGTCCACCTGGTTCGCGAGTGCCGGGCAGGTGACCGAGGCCGTCGCGCACGCGGTCGCGGCCGGCGACTGGAGTATGGCCGCGGCCGTAGTGGTCGAGGACTTCGCGATCGGACGGCTGCTTCTGGAGGGCCGGACCGGCCGGATCGGCGAGCACCTGTCGGCCCTGCCGGCCGGTATCGACAGCCCCGAGGGCGCGGTTGCGGCGGCCGCACTGGCCCTGTCGGTCCGGGACACCGTCACCTCGGCGGCGCACCTGGACCGGGCCGAGGAGATGATGATGAGCCGGACCAGCGGGTACACCCCGGCACTGGCGGTCGCTCACCTGGTCACCGGCGTGGTGCTGGCCCGGCTGCGGGACGACACCACCGCGGTGCTGCACACCGCCTCCGCCGCCGAGGACCTGCTCGCGCAGATGCCGGCCGGCCGCGCCGACCGGCACCGCGAGCTGCGGGTGCTGGTCCTCGGCGCCAAGGGCGACGCGCAGAGCCGGATCGGGGCGGTCGACGCGGCCGCGGTGACCCTCACCGAGACGGCCAACGCGGCCGACGGAACCTTCGAGAACGTCCGGATCGGAGCGCTCGCCCACCTGGCCCTGATCGAGGCCCATCGGGGCCGGCTGCGGCATGCCGAGAAACTCGCCGACCAGGCCACCGAGCTCGCCGACCGGCTCGGGCTGGGCCCGGCGAGCCGGCCGGTCGGGGCCGAGTTGGCACTCGCCTGGGTCGCGATGGAGCGATACGACATCGACACCGCCGGCCGGCACCTGCGGGTCGCCGACCCCCGCCGGATCCGCCCGGCGGACGGAATGATCCACGCGGCGTTCGCCCTGATCCGCTCCCGCCGCCTGCAGGCGCGCGGCGAACTGCGCAGCGCGCTCACCGCACTCGGCGACACGGTGTCGGTACCGGGCTGGCTGGCCGCGCCGTCCTGGCTCACCCGGCAGCTGACGCTCACCCGGGCCCGGTTGCTGGTCACCATGGGCCAGCCGGAGGAGGCGCTGGAGATCCTCGCCGACCTGGCCGATCCCGGCGCCGACGACGCGGCGGTGGTGACCGCGTCGGCGCTCGCCGCGAACAGCGACGCCGCTCAGGCGCGGGAGATCGTGGAGCCGCTGGCCGGTGCGACAGGGGTGGCCGCACCGGTGAGCCTGGAGGCCTGGTTGGTGCTGGCCACGGCCGCCGCCCGGCAGGGTGAGCTCGACGACGCCCGGGCCGCGCTGCGGCAGGCGCTGCGGGCGGCCACGCCGGAGTCCCAGCGCCGGGTGGTTCAGCAGGTGTGGGCCGACCTGCGCCGGGTGCTGCGCGACGACGACGAGCTCGCCGCGCAGTACCGCCAGCTGCAGGGCATCGCGACCGCCGCCCGGCCGGGTCCGGCCGCGAGCGGAGCGATGGTGGTGTACGAGCAGCTCAGCAAGCGCGAGATGGAGGTACTGGAGGGAATGGCGGCGATGCTGCCGACCGAGGAGATCGCCGCCACCCTGTATGTCTCGGTCAACACGGTCAAGACGCACGTGCGCAGCATCCTGCGGAAGCTGTCCGCGGCGCGGCGCAACGAGGCGGTGCGGCGGGCCCGCGCGCTCGGCCTCATCTGAGACGCCATGCGCTGGCTGCTCGCGTCCTGGCTCGGCCGAAGTCTGCTGCGGTGCCTCGCCGCCGCGCTGCGGGTGCAGATCTTCGACCGGGCCATGACGCTGGCGGCGCAGGCGTTCACCTCGATCTTCCCGCTGCTGATCATGATCGGCTCGATCGCCGGGGCCAAATACGGCGGTGAGCTGGCGGATGCGCTCGACCTGCCGGACTCCTCCCGGCGGCTGCTCACCGAGGCGATCGACGATCAGGGGATCAGCCCGTTCGGGGTGGTCGGCGCGTTGATCGTGGTGGTCTCGGCGACCGGGCTGGCCCGGGCCATGGTGCGCACCTACGCGGCGGTGTGGGACGTGGGCAAGGTGCGCTCCGGGGTGGGTGCGGCGATCCGCTGGGTGGTCACCGTGCTCATGCTCAGCGCGTTCGCGATCCTGAGCAAGCTCGCCGGGCACGTCCCGTTGCCGCAGGTGGCGCTGCTGGCCGCGGACACCGCGATCGCGGTGGCCCTGCCGATGATGCTGCTGGGCGGGGCGGTGCCGGCCCGCCGGCTGATCCCCGGTGGCCTGATCTTCGGGGTGGTCATGCTGTTCCTGCGGCCGGCCGGGCACCTCTACCTGCCGATCGCGCTGCGCACCAGCGACCAGCGGTACGGCACGATCGGGCTCGCCTTCACCTACATCGGCTGGTTGTACGTCATCTCGTTCTGCCTGGTCGCCTCGGCCGTGATCGGTCAGGTGCTGGCGGCCGACCCGGGCGCGGCCGGGCGGGCGATCCGCGGCGAGACCCGGCTGTCAATGGCGGTACGCGGCCGTCAGTTCCCCGCCGTGCACCGCCACCGCGTACACCGAGACCAGGCTGAAGCCGATCGCGACGACCGACCAGACCGGGTAGACCGAGGCGAACGCGAAGTTGATCAGCAAGGCCACGAGGGCCAGCGCGATCGCGGCGAACCGGGCCCAGACCCGGCCCAGGATCAGGGCACCGGCGACCACCATGAGCACGATCCCGAGCACCAGGTGGACCCAGCCCAGCGTGGACAGGCCGACATCCAGCAGCAGGTCTGAACGGGTGCCCTCGAGTGCCTCGGGGCGCCACAGCGCGAGCGTGCCGACCGTGACGTGCGCCCCGCCGAGCAGCAGCAACACCACGCCACCGAACAGGATCCAGGCCACCCAGGCGCTCGCCTCGTTCTTCTCCGAAACCATGGTCCCAGCCTCGCCCGGCGCGGCCCGCAAGCGTTCATCCCACTCGGATGAGGTAGCCGATCGACCCGCGCGCCGATGCTCGAACCCATGACCTCCCCGTACCGACCCGCGGTCAATCCACCGCGTCCTGTGCTGAACGCCGGCCGGCTCTGGGCCGGCGGCGCCGCCACCGCCGTGGTGGCCGGCCTGATCGCCATCGCCGGTGTCCTGTTCGGGCGCGGCATCTTCGACGTCGAGGTCCTCGCCCCCAAGGGCGAGGGCGTGTGGGGCGACGCCTCCACCGGCTGGTACGCGCTGGGCGCCGGCGCCGCCGCCCTGCTCGCCACCGGGCTCGTCCAGCTGCTCATCCTCACCACTCCCCGGCCGATGCGCTTCTTCGGCTGGGTGATCGCGCTGGCCACCGCGGTGGCCATGCTCGCGCCGTTCGTCACCGACGGCGACCGCGGCTCGCGGTTCTACACCGCCGGGCTCAACCTGGTGCTCGGCGTGGCCATCGGCACCCTGGTCGCCGGCGTCGCGAAGAGCGCCCTGCGCCCGGCCATCCCGGCCCCGGCGCCGTACCGGTGATGGCCCAGCACGCCGCGCGGCCCGGCGAAACCACCGGCCTCACCCGCTGGGTCGGATGGATCCTCTTCGTCGGCCTCGTGATGATCATCAGTGGGCTGCTGAGCCTGATCCAGGGTCTGGTGGCGCTGTTCGACGACGACTTCTACCTGGTCACAGCGTCGGGGTTGCCGCTGCCGGTGGACTACAGCTACTGGGGCTGGATCCTGGTCGGGTTCGGCGCCATGCTGATCGGCGGCGGGTACGCCCTGATGTTCGGCCACACCTGGGCCCGGCTGGTCGCCCTGGTCGTCACCGGCCTGCACGCCTTCATCAACCTCACCTTCCTGGCCGCGTACCCGATCTGGTCGGTCCTGGCGATCACGCTCGACCTGATCGCCATCTACGCCATCGCCGTGCACGGCGCCGAGGGCAAACTGCTGCGTCATCGCCAGGAGTGACCGATGTCCGTGCGGATCCGGCTGACCCACGACACCGCCGAGGGCACCGCGGCCGGCATCTACGGGCTCATCGTGACCTCGTCGGTGCTGGTCACGGCGCACGCCCGGACCGCCGCCGCGCTGGACGTGATCGTGCTGATCACGCTGGCCATCTACTGGGTGGCCGAGCGGTACGCGCGGATCGTCGCCGAGCGGATCCACGAGGGACACCGGCCACGCTGGCGTACGGTCCGCCGGCAGCTCACCAGCGGCTGGGAGATCATGAGCGCCTCGGTGCTGCCGCTCGTCGTCCTGCTGCTGGCCCGGGGTGCCGGCGCCAGCCTGGCCGGTGCCGTGCTGGCCGGGCTGGTCTGCAGCACCGTGCTGCTCTGCCTGGCCGGCTGGCGGATGGGTGCGCGGCTGCGGCCGGCCGAGCGGGCGGTGTCCACCCTGGTCGCCGGCACGTTCGGCATCGCCATGATCGTGCTGAAAATCCTCCTCCACTGATGAGGTGCCGCACCGCCCCGCCGGGCCAACATCGGCCGAGGTCAAGGAGGTGCGGACATGTTCGGATCCCGCCGGGTTGCCCGGCGCACCGGGCGCAGAACGGCTCGCCGGGTCTCCCGGCGCCGCCGCTGACGGTGCCGACGGGGTACGGCCGGGACGTGCGACCCGGCCGTACCCCTTTCCTGTTTTCATGTGACGAAGGAGCAGCCGATGGCAACCGTGACCGAGCCCTTCCACGTCCTCACCGTCGCCGAGGCCCTGCAGGTCGAAGAGGTCGACCAGCAGTCCGGCCTGAGCAACGCGGAAGCCGCCCGGCGGCGCGAGCGCTACGGGCCGAACAAATTCGCCGAGGGCCACCAGGAACCCTGGTGGCGCAAATTCCTGCGGCAGTACGCCGACCCGATGCAGATCGTGCTGCTGGCGGCCGGCATCGGCAGCATGGTGCCGCTCAAACAGTGGGGCACCGGCATCCTGCTGATCGCCCTGACCCTGCTGAACGCGGTGCTCGGCCTGCATCAGGAGGGCAAGGCTGCGGCCGCCATCGGCGCCCTGCAGAAGATGATGATCGTCAAGGCGAAGGTACGCCGGGACGGCACCCTGGTCGAACTGCCCGCCGAGGAGCTCGTGCCCGGGGACGTCGTGCAGCTCGAGGCCGGCGACCTGGTGCCGGCCGACGGACGGCTGCTGCGGGCCGCCACCCTGGAGATCGACGAGTCGGCGCTGACCGGCGAGAGCCTGCCGGTCAGCAAGAACGTCGAACCGGTCGGCGCCGTCGAGACCGACCTGGGCGACCGGGCCGATATGGCCTACATGAACACCAACGTCACCCGGGGTGCCGGCGAGCTTCTGGTCACCGCCACTGGCATGGACACCGAGGTCGGCCACATCTCCGGCATGCTGCAGACCGAGAAGGAGGCCGAGACGCCGCTGACCCGGCAGCTCGGCAAGCTCACCAACCAGATCCTGGTGATCTCCGGTCTTGCCCTGCTCGCCTCGGTGCTCCTCAACCTGGCCCGGGGCAACGAGTTCAACGTGGTCTTCACGGCGGCCATCGCGTTCGCCGTCTCGGCCATCCCCACCGGGCTGCCGGCCGTGGTCACCACCATCCTGTCGCTGGGCACCACCACCCTCGCGAAGGCCAACGCGATCGTCAAGCGGCTGCGCTCGACCGAGACGCTCGGCTCCACCTCGGCCATCAACTCCGACAAGACCGGCACCCTGACGCTGAATCAGATGACCGCCACCGAGATGACCATCCCGGGCCGGCGGTACGTGATCTCCGGCAGCGGCTACTCGACCGAGGGCACGATCAAGCGAGTGGCCGGGCAACCGGACGTGCCGCTCGACGACTTCCTGCTGCCGATGGCCCTGGCCTCGGACGCCGTGGTGCGTGACGGCACGATGATCGGCGACCCGACCGAGGGCGCGCTGGTCGTGCTGGCCGAGAAGGGTGGCATCGACGTGGTCGCCACCCGGGAGCACTACCCGCGGGTGGCGGAGCTGCCGTTCGACGCCGCCTACAAGATGATGGCCACCTTCCACGAGATGGACGGCGTGATCCGGGCGTACGTGAAAGGCGCACCCGACCAGCTCCTCGCGCTCAGCACCGTCACCGCCGAGGTGCACGAGCGGTACCTCGCGGAGAACCAGCGGCTCGGCGAGCAGGGCCTGCGGGTGATGGCGACCGGCCGCAAGGATTTCGACCCGGCCACCTTCGACGCCGGCGGTGACCTGCTCGCCGCCCTGGACGGGCTGACCGTGCTCGCCCTGGTCGGCATCGTCGACCCGGCCCGCCCGCAGGCGAAGGCCGCGATCGCCGAGGCGCACGCGGCCGGCATCCAGATCCGCATGATCACCGGGGACCACGCGGTCACCGCGGCCGCGATCGCCGGTCAGCTCGGGATCCGCGGCCGGGCCATCACCGGCGCCGACTTCGCGACGATGACCGACGAGCAGGCCGACGAGCAGATCGACGGCATCGGCGTGATCGCCCGGGTCACGCCCGAACACAAGGTCCGCCTGGTCGAGGTACTCAAACGCAAGGACCACATCGTCGCGATGACCGGCGACGGGGTCAACGACGCTCCCGCGCTGAAGAAGGCCGACATCGGCATCGCGATGGGGATCACCGGCACCGAGGTGAGCAAGGAAGCCGCTGCGATGATCCTCACCGACGACGACTTCGCCACCATCGTCAAGGCCGTCCGGCTGGGCCGGGAGCTCTACGACAACCTGAAGAAGTACATCTTCTTCCAGATGGGCACGCTTGTCGGCATGGTCGTCGCGTTCCTGGCGGCGAGCATCTTCAACATCGCGGCCGGGGTGCCGTTCGTGCCGCTGCAGACGCTGTGGCTCAACTTCACCACCCAGGTGTTCCAGTCGGTCGGCCTCGGTTATGCCAAGGGCGACCCGGACATCATGCAGCGCAGGCCGCGCCGCTCCGACGAGCCGCTGCTCAGCCGGGCCGCGCTCGGCTGGCTCGGCGTCGTCGGCCTGGTCATGGGCATCGCCACGCTGCTGGTGATCTGGTGGGCCGACCGGGAGTGGGGCCTCGACGCGGCCCGCACGATGGGCGTCACCGCGTTCGCGTTCATGAACCTGTTCTTCTCGTTCAGCGTCCGTAGCGACACCCGCTCGGTGTTCAGCCTCGAGACGTTCAGCGACCGCCGGTTCGTCATCACCAGCGCGATGTCGCTGGCGGCCATCTTCCTGGCCACCCAGCTCGACCTGCTCCAGCGGCTGCTCAACACGACCGGTCTCAACGCCGGGCAGTGGCTGATCTGCATCGGCTCGGCGCTGTCGGTCGTGGTGCTCACCGAGATCCGCAAGATCTTCCTGCGCCGGCGCCCGCCGCTCGCGGCCGAAGCAGTGCTGGCCGCCGCAGCAGCATGAGCGGAGTTCCGGCCGGGGCGGTGAGCCGCACGATTGCCTACGTGGTTGACGCCCTCGTCGTGTCGATCGCGGCGGCCGCGGTAGTGACCGGCCTCGGCATGGTGGCGTCGGTGGTCGGCAATGATGCTCGTGACCTGGCCCGGGCGGTGACCGCGGCGTATTTCGTGGTCCTGCCCGGGCTGTTCACTCTCTACTGCGCGATCTTCTGGGCGCTGGCCGGCCGCACACCCGGGATGGCGGTGGCCGGACTGCGGGTCGTGGGCACCGGCCGGCGACGGCTGCACTGGTTGTCCGCGCTGGTGCGGGCGGTGTTGCTGGCCTATTTCCCGATCGGCGCCCTCTGGTTGATCGTGGACCGCCGGCACCAGGCCATCCACGACAAGCTCGCGCGAACCCTCGTCGTCCGGGCCGCAGGACAGCCGGGCCCGCCGGGCCCGCCCGGCGGGGGCGCGCGGAGGGTGAGTCGCGCCCAGCGGAACTGAGTGCCACGGGACTTGTCGCACCGCGTACGGACGAAAAAGCAGCCTCGCCGAAAGCGGCGAGGCTGCCTGGCGCGACGCGGGTTATGTCCCGGATGGGGTGATGATCGTGCCGGCCTTGCCGGTCAGGATGTCGGCGGCGTCGTCGAGGGCGCCGATCGCGGCGATGTTGCCGGTCATCTCGACGAAGCGGCAGACCGCCTCGACCTTCGGGCCCATCGAGCCGGCCGCGAAGCGTTCCCGGCGCAACGCGGCCGGCGTGGTCCGGGAGATCGGCTCCGGGTCCGGGCCGCCGAAGTCCCGCACCACCGCCGGCACGTCGGTGAGCAGCAGCAGCGCGTCGGCGTCGAGGGCCTCAGCGAGGACCGCGGTGGCCAGGTCCTTGTCGACCACCGCCTCCACGCCGGACAGCCGGCCGTCCTCGCCGCGGACCACCGGCACTCCCCCGCCGCCGGCGCAGACCACCACCGCGCCGGTGTAGAGCAGCGAGCGCAGGATGCGGGTTTCGACGATCCGCTGGGGTTGCGGCGACGGGACGACCCGGCGCCAGTATTCGCCGTCCGGGGCGATGTGCCAGCCACGGTCGATGGCCAGCTGATGGGCGGTCGGGCCGTCGTAGACCGGGCCGACGAACTTCTCCGGCGACTGGAAGGCCGGGTCGTCGGCGGCGACCAGGGTCTGGTCGAGCACGGCGACGACCTGGCGGCCGGGCAGCGCGTTCTGCAGCGCCTGCAGCAGCCAGTAACCGATCATGCCCTGGGTCTGGGCGCCGAGGACGTCGAGCGGGTACGGCACCTCGAGGGCCGGGTCGGCCGCACTCTCCAGGGCCAGCATGCCCACTTGTGGGCCGTTGCCGTGGGTCACCACGAGCTCGTGGTCGGCGGCCAGCGGGGCCAGGGCGCGGACCGCCCGGAGCGCGTTGGTCCGCTGGACCTCCGCGTCCGGGCGCTGTCCCCGCTGCAGCAGCGCGTTGCCGCCGATGGCGATGACGATCCGCATGCTCAGCCTCCGAGGGTGGCGACCATGATCGCCTTGATCGTGTGCATCCGGTTCTCGGCCTGGTCGAACACGATGGAGTACGGCGATTCGAACACCTCGTCGGTGATCTCGAGGGCGTCCAGGCCGGTGTGCTCGAAGATCTCCTCGCCGACCTTGGTGCGGCGGTCGTGGAAGGCCGGCAGGCAGTGCATGACCTTGACGGCCGGGTTGCCGGTGGCGCGGACCGTCTCCATGTTGATCTGGTAGGGCTTGAGCAGCGCGATCCGCGCGTCCCACTGGTCCTTGGGCTCGCCCATGGACAGCCACACGTCGGTGTACAGGAAGTCGACGTCGTGCACGCCCTGGGCGACGTCGTCGGTGTGCCGGATCCGGGCGCCGGTGGTCTCGGCGATCTGCCGGGCCTTCTTGATCACGTCGTCGTGGTTCCAGCGGCCCTCGGGCGCCACCATCCGCACGTCCATGCCCATCATTGCGCCGGCGATCAGCAGGGAGTTGCCCATGTTGTTGCGGGCGTCGCCGAGGAACGCGAAGCCGATCTCGTTGTCGTGCTTGACCGTGTGCTCGCGCATGGTGAGCAGGTCGCACAGCGTCTGGGTGGGGTGCCACTCGTCGGACAGGCCGTTCCACACCGGCACGCCCGAGTAACGCGCCAGGGTCTCGATGTTCTCCTGGGCGAAACCGCGGTACTCCAGGCCGTCGTAGAACCGGCCGAGCACCCGGGCGGTGTCCTCGACCGACTCCTTGTGACCGAGCTGGGTGCTGCCCGGGTCGAGGAAGGTGACGTGCGCGCCCTGGTCGTGGGCGGCGACCTCGAACGCGCACCGGGTGCGGGTCGAGGTCTTCTCGAAGATCAGGGCGATGTTCTTCCCGGACAGCCGGGGCACCTCGGTTCCGGCGTACTTGGCGGTCTTCAGCTCCGCGGCGAGCCGCAGCAGGAAGCGCCACTCGGCCGTGGTGAAGTCGAGCTCCTTGAGGAAGCTGCGGTTGCGCAGGTTGAACGACATGGGGAGGCCTCCTAGACGGCGTCGCGCTCGATCGGGCAGGTCATGCAGCGGGGGCCGCCACGGCCGCGGCCCAGCTCGCTGCCGGCGATGGTGATCACTTCGATGCCGTGCTTGCGGAGGTAGGTGTTGGTGGTGACGTTGCGCTCGTAGCCGACGATCACCCCGGGCTCGACGGCCAGGAAGTTGTTGCCGTCGTCCCACTGCTCGCGCTGCGCGGCCCGCACGTCCTCGTCGGCCGCGAGCACCCGGTAGCGGTCGAGCCCGATCGCGTCGGCGATGGCCGGGAACAGGTCGTGGTTGGCGACGACGTCGAGGCCGCCGGCCGCGGCCGGCGTCACGGTCCAGGACCGCAGCGGGCCGGACAGGTACGGGTACCGCACGAACGTGTCCCGGTCGATCATGGTCATCACCGTGTCGAGGTGCATCATCGCGTGCGAGTGCGGCAGCTCCACCGCGATGACCAGCCGGGCCGCCTTCGCGGCGAACAGCCGCAGCGCGAGGTTCTCCACGCCCATCGCGGTGGACCGCTCGCCCAGCCCGATCATCACGACGCCGGCGCCGAGCACGTGGATGTCGCCGCCCTCCAGGGTGGCGGCCCGGTGTGCGTCGTCGCCGTACCAGATCTGGAAGTCGGCCTCGGCGAACAGCGGATGGAACCGGTAGATCGCGGTGGAGTGCACGGATTCGCGCAGCCGGGCCGGCATGGCCATCGGGTTGATGCTGACGCCGCCGTAGATCCAGGCCGAGTTGTCCCGCTGGAACAGGTGGTTGGGCAGCGGGGTGAGGACGAACTCGTCGGCGTTCATCAATTCCCAGCGCAGGCTGTTGACGGTGAAGCCGGCCAGTTCGCTCTTGAGCACCCCGCCGATGAGCAGTTCGGCGAGCCGGGCGCTCTCCGCTTGATCGGCGAGCCGGCGCAGCGGGTCGGCCAGGTTGGGCCCGGCGGTGTCGTCGTTGATGATCCGTTCCAGGACCCAGTCGCGGGCCTTCGGATCGTCGAGCACGTCGGCCAGCAGTTCGGCGAAGTAGTGCACGGTGATCCCGCGTTCGCGCAGCACCGAGGCGAACGCGTCGTGCTCCTCGCGGGCGCGTTTGGCCCACAGGATGTCGTCGAAGAGCAGCGAGTTGATGTTGTCGGGGGTGAGCCGGCTCAGCTCGATGCCGGGCCGGTGCAGGATGACCTGGCGCAGCCGCCCGGTCTCGGAGTCCACGTGGAAGCTCATCGCGGTTTTACATCTCCTTGTTTCATGGACAGGTAGACCGGGATTCCCAGAAGCAACGCGGTGCCGGCCATCAGGAACGGCCCCCAGACCACGTACCAGGCGTCCTGGCCGGTGTTCCGCGAGTACCAGACGAAGAGGATCGAGAAGAACAGGGCGAGTACGGCGATCAGCGCATCGCGCGTGAACCAGGCGCGCCGCCACTTGATCTGGGCCAGGGCCGAGAATCCGTACGGGATGGCGGCGGTTATCCCGGTCATCAGCACGAGCGTGTTGAAGACCGTGGCGCCGCTGCTGCCCGAGTAACTGACCGCCATCGCGATGCTGGCCAGCACCGTCGACGCGATGATGCCGATGGCCGGTACCCCGCGCTGGGAGAGCCGGCCGAACGCCCGTGGGAACAGCCCGTCCTTGGCGGCGGCCAGCGGCATCTCGGCGCAGATCATGGTCCAGCCGTTGAGGGCACCGAAGCCGGAGATGATGACCGCCGCGGCGACCAGGTCGCCGGCCCAGTGCCCGCCGCCGGCCATCACGTTGGCGGCGACCGAGTAGGACGCCTTGTTCTCGTCGAGGGCGAGTTGCCCGGTCGGCACCGTGCCGAAGATCGCCACCATCGAGAGCAGGTAGACGATCGCGCTGGCCAGGGTGCCGTAGACGGTGGCCCGGGGCACGTTGCGTTCCGGGTCGCGCACCTTGGCCGCGGCCACCGCCGCGGTCTCCACGCCGAGGTAGCTGAACAGGCAGATGGCCATGGCGCTGCCGATGGCGGCGACGTTGGTCTGCCCGCTGACGTTCCACGGGGTGAAGTTGCCGGAGCTGATGAACAGCAGCCCGACCGTCGACATGATGGCGAGCGGGATGAACTTGATGATCGTCGTCCACAGCTGGACGGCGCCCATGCTCTTGGTGCCGACCAGGTTGACCAGGGCCGGGATCCAGAGGCCGACCAGCGCGATCACGATCGACCAGCCGGTGATCCCACCCTTGTTGACGAAGTGCTCGACGTAGAACACCCAGCCGGTGACGATGGCGGCGTTGCCGGCCCACGCGGTGATCCAGTAGGACCAGGCGTTGATGAAGCCGGCGCCGTTGCCGAACGCGGCGCGGGCGTACGCGTACGGGCCGCCGTCGGCGGGCATCCGGCGGGACAGCGCGGCAAACATGATCGCCAGGGCGAGAGCGCCCACCGTGGTGAGCGCCATCGAGAAGATGCTGATCGGGCCGATCGCGGCCAGCGAGTACGGCAGGTTGAAGATGCCGACCCCGATGATGCTGCCCAGGATCAGGGCGGTGGCCTGCGGCAGGCCCAGCGAGCGGGGGGCCGCCGCGGTCTTCGGGGTGGACTCCAGATCGGTCATGACGCTCCCTTCGCCGGCTCAGCCTGCGGCTGCGGCGGTTCGGGGCCCATCACCCCGCGCGGATGAACGAGCCACTGGCGCAGCTGGGCGTGGACCGCGTCGGCGCTGTCCAGCTCGATCTCCACCGGCCAGGCCCGCGGATGGACCAGCACCGGCCGGTCCTGCTCACCGCCCAGGCCGCCGTGGCAGCCGACCAGCTCCTCGAACGCGGCCACCTCGCCGGTGTCCGGGTCGAGCAGGCTGTTGACGAGGATGTCGGGCGCGTGGTCGAGCCGGTCGTGGCGGCGCAGATCGCTCGCGGCCCGGTCGCCGAACCCCTGCAGCGGGTCGGTGCCCTCGACCCGGTCGTCGTCGAGGAACCGGCGCCCGCCGCGGCCGAGCACGACCGGACCGTCGGCCTTGGATCGGACCAGGATCCAGCCGATGCCGGGGTGGGCGACGAGCCGGTCGATCAGGCCCGGGTCGTTCTCCTCGACCTCCTCGAGGGTCTGCCGCCCCGGCCGCCGGGCCAGGTAGATCAGGCCGAGGTTGCCCCCGGCGAGGACGACGTACTCGCCGCCGGTGGTCTCGACCGAGCCTCGCACCAGATCCGCCAGGCCGATGCCGTACCGCTGGCGGAACGTGGCGCCCTGGCTCTGGCCGTGATCGGAGAGCACCACGAAGTGGTACGGGCGCGGGCCGGCCGCCGCCACCTCCTCCAGATTGGCGAGAACGCCGTCGATGCCCTCCAGCGCGGCCAGCGACTCGGGCCGGGCCGGGCCGGCGTGGTGCGCGATCTCGTCGTAGTCGACGAAGTCGCAGTAGATGATCGGCGCCCCGCGCATCAGGTGCTCGGCCATGATCGTCAGGTTGAGGTGACGCAGCACCACGTTGGTGACGCCGCGCAGCACCACGTAGGAGGGCGCCCGCCGGATGCGCGGCTCGATCCGGCGCAACCGCTGCCGCCGCGCCTGGAAGAGCTCCTTGACGACCTCCCCGACGGTGATGACGAGCGAGCGGGTCAGGCCGAACGGGTCGAGCAGGTACGTGCTGACGTACCGGGCCGGCCCGCGACCGGCCCGGGCGGTGCTCATCGTGAGCAGGCTGGTCGGCGCGTCCCCGGAGAAGACGTTGCTGACGCTGACCCCGCCGTCGGCGAGCAGCCCCTTGCCGTCGGAGAACCGGGCCTCGACCTCGGCGGCGTCGGCCGGATGGTTCGTCACGATCAGGCGGCCGGCCGGTTTCTCGTACCACCGGAAAGCCGGCACCTGGTCGCTCGCGCCGTGCAGGAGCCCGGCCTGGCTGGCCGGCGTGGTGGCCGGCAGCTGCGCGTGCCACTCGACCAGCGAGTGGCTCCCCGACCGCAGCCACCGGCCCAGCGTGGGCAGGTTGCCGGCCGCGACCGCCCACCTGGCCAGGGGTGCGGAGAGCCCGTCGATCTGCACGATGACCACGCCCGGCACGTCGGACCGCGGCACCTGCCGGCGGAACCGGCGGTTGGCCCAGAGCAGGTGCCGGGTCACCGCCTCGGTCCGGCCGGCGGTGATCAGCCACAGCGCCGCGCTCATCAGCCCGGAGTAGATCCAGGACGCCCAGAACGCGGTCCAGAACCCGTCGACGTGGATCCCCGGAGTCGTCGCGAGCGCCGCGTAGACCAGCGCGGCCTGCGCCAGCAGCCAGCCGCCGAGGACGCCGGCCCAGCCGATCCGGGCCATCAGGGCGGCCACGGCCGGCCGCACCACCAGGCCGAACAGGCTCAGAAGGAGCGCGGCGGCCAGGACCGCCCAGCCGTTGTCGGCGGACAGCCCGGGCAGCAGGGCGACGGTCAGGGCGAGCGCCGCCCAGCCGAGCGGCAGCAGTTTCACCTCAGGCCGGGTGCCGGCGCAGGATGAGGGCGAGTACGACCTCGGAGGCGCCCACCACCAGGCTGCTGACCCCGGCCAGGATCACCAGGGTGGCCAGCGACAGTCCGGGCGTGAAGATGAACACGCAGCCGGCCAGCAGGGCCAGCACCCCGAGCAGGATCAGGGCGATCCGCTCACCGCCGTCGCGCTGGACCCCGATGAGCACCGCGCTCAGTCCGGTAAGGATCCAGGTGATCGCGAAGAGCAGGGCCAGCAGCACCAGCCGGGTGACCACGTTGCGCAGGCAGATGATCCCGGCGACCAGCACGATGATGCCGACCACGCCGGAGAGCACCCGGCCGACGACGCTGACGCCGGTGCCGGGCAGGAACGCCCCGATGATCCGGGCGATGCCGGCCACGAAGAGCCACAGGCCGGCCAGCGCGGCCATGATCCGCAGGCTGATGTCCGGCCAGACCAGCACCGCGATGCCGAACGCGACCCCGAGAAGGCCGGTGATCAGCACGGTCCACCAGGGGAACGGCTGGCTACGTGTCTCGCTGACGGCGGTGTTCCAGAGGCTGGGTGCGGAGGTGTCGGCCATCGGCCTCCCCTTTCCCGTACGAGGTGAGCCTCAGCAAACGCCGCACCACCGCCCCCGGTCCTCATCCCGGTCGGGTGACCGCCTCAGATCAGGCCGATCTGCCGCGCCCGTACCACCGCCTCCCGCCGCCGGGCCGCACCGAGCTTGCGGTAGATCGCCCGCATGTGCGCCTTCACCGTGTTGATCGAGATGTTGAGGTTGCCGGCGATCTCGCCGGCGGTGAGCACGGTCGGCAGGTAGCGCAGCACGTCCCGTTCCCGCTCGCTGAGCACGTCGGCCGGCGGCTGGGCGGACCCGTCCGGGCCCAGCACCCCCTCGCCGGGCAGCTCGTGTTCGTCGAGCCAGCGCCGCCGGTCCAGCAGCGCGGCCATCCGGCGCTCGTCGAACCGGCGGAACGGCCGGCGGATGCCCTCCCGCTCGGCGGCCAGCACGGCGTGCGACAACGCGTCGATCGACCGGTTTCCGTGCCCCTCGGCGTCGGCCGAGAACGCGGTCGCGATCCAGGCCGTCGCCACCGCCACGTGGTTGGTGCCCTGCCGCACCCGGGCCAGCAGTCCCTCGGCCTCCTGGTGGTCGCTGACCGCGAGGTGGGCGCGGGCCAGGCAGACCTGCTCGGCCGGGGTGAGCGTGCCGCGCGCCGGCGCCGGACGGTACCGGGCGATGACCTCGCGCGGGCTGCCGAGGGCCAGGTCGGCCTCCGATTCGGTCAGGGCCACCCAGCGCTCGAGCAGCGGCGCGTTCAGGGTGGGTGGGGCCTCGGCGCGGGCCCGTCCCAGCAGCGCGCGGGCCGCGGCCGGCTCGCCCGACATGATCAGCAGGCCGGCCCGCACCACCGCGGAAACCACGGACAGCGTGGCGGACGGCTCCTCGCCGCCCGCGTGCAGGCCGTTGCGCAGCGCCTCCTGGGCCTCGGCGACCCGGGCGTACTCGAGCTCGATCAGGGCGAGAGTGAGATAGCCGAGGCCGGCCTGGGCGGATGTCTCGAAGCCGGTCCGACGGGCCAGGTCCAGGGCCGAGTTCACGAACTCGGTGGCCTCGCGCAACGAACCCTGCAGGTAGACGAGCAGGGCCAGATGGCTGAGGGCACTGATCTCGATGAGCGTGACGCCCACGCTGCGGGCGGCGGTGGCGGCGGCCCACAGGTAGCGGTCGGCGTGGTCGGGCTGGTCCATCCAGAGCAGGCCGGAGCCCTTCTCGTCGAGCGCGACGGCCCGGAACTGCAGCAGCGAGGGCAGTTCGTCGAGCCGGAACCCGGCGAGCCGGCGCAGCGTGTCGGTGGCGGCGTCGACCAGGCCGGGCATGTCGCCGGGCCGCCACAACCGCAGGCCGGCCTCCATCAGGCGCAACGTCATCCCGGTGGAGGGGCTCAACCCGGACGGCGAGCGGACCAGGGCCATCATCACGGCCGCGCCGCCGCGGTCGCCGCTGTCGTAGCGCACGGCCGCCGCGCAGAGGGCGAGTTCGGGGGTGTCCGCGTGGCGTTCGGCCGGCACCTGACGCAGCACCTCGACCAGGGGACCCCGTTCGCCGGAGAGGATGCCGATCATGGCGTGTTCGACGCAGATCCGGCCGAACAGCGGCCAGTCCCCGGCGGCCGCCGCATGCCGCAGGGCGTCCAGGATCAGCCGTTCCCGGGCGTACCACTGCGCGGCGAGCAGGTGCAGGGCCGGCTCGGTGCCGGGCCCGTCCAGGTCGAGCTGGTGGCGCAGGGCGTCGCGCAGCAGCGGGTGATAGCGGAACCAGCCGGGCCGGGCCGGATCGCGGGTCACGAACGCGTCCGCCCGCTCCAGGCGTTCGAGCAGGGTGCGTCCGGACAGGTCGCCGGTGAGCGCGTCGGCGAGCGGGCCGCAGACCGACTCCGGCACGCTGGTGCGCAGCAGGAACATCCGGGTCTTCACCGGCAGCATGGCCACCACCTCGCGCAGCAGGTAATCGGTGATCGCCCGGATCTCCCCGTTGACCGGTCCGCCATCCTCGGCCAGCACCCCGGCGAGCAGCTGTAGTCCGACCACCCAGCCCTCGCTGCGGTCGAGCAGCTCGGCCAGGTCCAACACCGGCAGCCGCTGGCGGTGCACGACCGGCAACTCGGCGGCCTCGGTGGCCCGGAACGCCAGATGCCGGGCCCGGATCTCGGTGAGGTCCCCGGCGGCCCGGAACCGGTGCAGCGGCAGGCTCGGCTCACCGCGGCTGATCACGACGACCCGCAGCGCGGGCGGCGGGTCGTGCAGCAGCACGGACAGCTCACCGACCACCCGCGGGTCGGTCAGTTCGTGGAAGTCGTCGAGGACCAGGACGACCGGCGCCGGCAACCCGGCCAGGCCGGACCGCAGGTGCGCCGCGTCGAAGCCGGCCTCGTCGACGCCGGCCATCCGCAACGCCATCATGACGTCCGACCAGAACGCCGGCGACTCGTTGTGCTGCGCGCTGAGGGTCAGCCAGGCCACCGGCCCGCTGGCCGCGCGCGCCTCGGCCCAGGACGCGACAAGGGTGCTCTTGCCCCAGCCCGGGCCGGCACACACCAGCGTCACCGCCCGGCGAACCCCGCAGTCGAGCATCTCCACCAGGCGGCGGCGCACGACCATGGGCTGGCGGACCGCCGGGCGGCCGAGCCGGCCCGGAGTGGTGATCCATCCGGTCTCTCTCACGCGACAACCACCCCCGCGGTCGTGGCCCGCCGGCGGCCAAGAGGAAACTCCGAGCGACGACGACCACTCTTACGGAAGGTCATTCCCGCCACCGATTCATCCCTGGTCCGCAGCAGGAATTCACAGCTCGGACATGACTGTACGTAATTGTCGTCCATTGTGTACTGCTTCTTCGCACAACAGCCCAACACAGGACTGATCGGGAACGCAACCGTGTGTCGTTTCATCGGCTCATCCCGCCGGTATGAAGCGACGACCTCCGAAGCGGGCGACCCTCACGTCGTGCCCACTTTCGAGGAGGAATCGTGACGAGGTCCACCGGTGCTCCACCACTGCCCGATCGCCGGCTTCGCCACCCGGTCGAGGTGCCGTTCTTCGCCTTCATGGTGGCGCTCAACGTGCTCATCATCCTGGTGATCCTGAACGCCGCGGCGACGTTGCCGTTCGTGCCGCAGGCGGTCCGCGAGTCGGGCTGGGGTGTCACGATCCGCTCGGCGTTCATCGGGTTGCTCCTGCTCATCCCGGCCCTGGTGATCGTGCGCGAGACGCAGCGGGCGTCGGTGCGCGGCTCCGCGGTCGAGCTGTCGCCGCGCCAGTTCCCGGAGATCTATGCCACCGCCGACGAATTCGCCCACGAACTGGGCCTGCGTCGCCGGCCGGTCATCTATCTGGGCAACGGCAACGGCGCGCTGAACGCGTTCGCGGCCCAGGCGACCGGGCACGACTACGTGGTGCTGTCCAACGAACTGTTCGCGAACCTGTACAACAACAATCGGGACGGGCTGCGGTTCATCCTCGGTCATGAACTCGGCCATATCCGGCTCCATCACGTCGCGCTGTGGTACCAGCTGGCGGTGGCGTACTCGGAGCGCATCCCGCTGCTCGGCCCGGCGCTTTCCCGGCTGCGTGAGTACTCGTGCGACCGGCACGGCGCCCACCTGTGCCCGACCGGCGTGAACGGGCTGATCGTGCTGACCGCCGGCCGGTACGTGGAGAACGACGTCAACGTGGACGAACTGCTCAGCCAGGGCCGGAAGCTGCACGGCTTCTGGACCGGGCTGGCCCAGCTGCCGATGTCGCATCCGTTCACCGTGCGCCGGCTCGAGCACCTGTTCCGGCTGGGCCTGCTGAAGAAGCACCAGGCCGCCCGGACCACCGCCTGACACGGGCAACGCCGGCCGCCGATGGTCTCCCTGCCATCGGCGGCCGGCGTCTCTCACCCCCGGAATCAAGATCCCAGAATCCTCGCCTTCTCCTGCTCGAACTCGGCCTCGCTGAGGACGCCCTGCGCCTTCAGCTCGCCGAGCTGCTGGAGTGCGGCGAGGCGCGACTGCGGGTCGTCCGCCGCCGGCGCCTCCTGCGGCTGCTCTTCCTCGGCCTGCTGGGACCAGCGGCCGTACTGCCGGCGAGACACCCGGTTGGACACGGCGGTGGCGGTGCCCGCGATGACCGCGGTGCGCGCCACTCCCCTGAGCAGTCCCATGGTCAGCTCCTCGCGTAGTCGGTCTCGGAGGCCTCCAGCGCGGCCAGCAGCGCCTGCACCGGGATGCGGCCGCCGGCGACGAGCTGGGCGCCGGCCTGTCGTAGTGTCACGGCCAGCGGTGCGGCCCAGGTGTTCTCGTAGACGATCAGAACCGCGGCGCTGCCCGCTTCCAGGGCGTTCGCCGCCTCGACCAGGTCGTCGTTGCCGAGCATCCCGGACGCGGCGCCCTGGAACAGGGCCAGGCCGTCGCCGATCTGCTCGCCGTCCAGCTCGGCGACCGTGCCGTCCGCGGCCTTGCGCAGGAACCGCAGGTCGAGGATCCGAATGAGGTGCCTCTCCACCAGGTCGACAAGCATCGGCAGGCCGGCACCGGTGCGGCTGCCCGGCGGGAACTCGATGCACAGGTAGTCGACCGGCCCCATCTCCGTCACTTCCACTGATTTCCCCTCTCACGTTCCGGCTCACGTTCCGGCGATGGCGTAGACCTCCTGGACTGCCGGTATGTGCAGCAGTGTCAGGAGGGTGCCGTCGATGGTGGCGACCTTGTCGGCAAGGTCTCTGACCCACAGGTGTTCGACGAGGACGGCGAGCGCGTCGGTCTGCTGGTCGACGAGCGCGCCGACCTCGTCGACGTCGGTCTCGGTGATCAGTCCGGTGGCCAGTCGAACGATGGCCACCGGGTCGACTGCCAGGCCGGGCAGCTCGGAGAGTTCCACCCCACAGGCCCCGCCAACGGCGTCGGTGCGGACGACGAGCACGTCGACCACCCGTACCCCGGGTGCGCTGTCGAGGCGTTCGAGCGTCGCGAGGACGCCGTCGTTGAGGCGGGATGCGGGAAAGCACAGAACGACGAGTTCCAGCGGACCCAATGCCATGTGGTCAGCATCCGCCGCCGTCACCCACCCCGTATCACCCGTGGCGAATGAGCGGGCAGCAGCGGTGCGGTTGTCAGACGGCGGTGACCGCCAGCAGGTGCCGGCCCCACGGGGGCAGGTCGACGTAGAGGCCGTCGCGGGCCAGCTCGCCGCCGTCGCGGTCGAAGACACCCCCGTCGAGCAGGTCGATCAGCCGCCAGGAGCGACCGTCGAGGGCCGGCCAGGGCAGGCTGACCCGGCACTGGCTGGGGTGGTCGGACAGGTTGATCACGGCCAGGTGGTGCGGCACGTCGTCGTGCCAGGTCCAGGCGAGCACGTCGTGGTGGGTCGGGTTGTCCGGCCAGCCCCGGGTCTCCAGCTGGGCCCAGTCGCCGCGCCGCAGGCCGGACACCACGGCCAGCAGGCGGTGGTGGAAGGCACGCAGGTCGGCGTCGACCGGCTCGTCGGGGAACCGGCCCAGGAAGACCGGCAACCGGGTCCGCCGGCCCTCGAACTCGCCGTCGTGCCAGAGCGTCGCCCCGGGCAGGGTGGCGATCGCGACCGCGGCGGCCCGGTCGCGCCCGGCCGGGAAGGCCTCGGCCGCCCGCGGCTCGTCGTGGTTCTCGATGAACCGGATGAGTTTGTCCTGGTAATCACGGCCGGCCGCGACGTGCTTGCGGACCGACTCGGCGTCCTCGTGGGCCAGCCGGTCGTAGAGCCGCTTGTCGTAGCAGTAGTCGAAGCCCTGCTGCTGCAGGGTCCACTCCATGTCCCAGTACGCCTCGGCGATCAGCACCACCCCGGGATGGGCCGGTCGCAACTCCCCGATCACCGACGGCCAGAACTCGGTGGCCGGGGCGGGACCGGCGTGCGCACCCCAGGTGCGGGCGAAGACGTCGGTGGTCAGCAGCATGGCCATGTCGCAGCGGATGCCGTCGCACTGGGTGGCGATCCCGGACAGGGCCCGGACCGCCGCCGCGCGCAGGCCCGGCGCGAACGCGTTCAGCTGGGCGACGTCCGGCCACGGCGGGAAGTACGGGTCCCGGCCGCGGGCGATGATCCGGCCACCGACCCGGAACCAGCCGTCCGGTTCGCGAGCCAGATCGGATTCGTCGCCGTTGACGAACCAATCCGGCTCCTCGGCCACCGCGGGGTGGTCGGGAGCAACATGGTTGGGCACGTAGTCGAGGAACAGCCGCAGGCCGCGGCGGGCCAGCTCGGCCCGGCAGGCGCCGAGCGCGGCCGGCCCACCGAAGTTCTCGTCCACCACATAGCGGCGCACGCAGTACGGGGATCCCACCAGGTCGGACGGCCGCAGGTCGGGCAGGGCCGCGCGGAAGGAACGCTGCAGGTCCTGGTTGGCGCGGGCCACGACCAGACCGGCCGGGCTGCGCTCCCAGACCCCCATCAGCCACACCGCGTCGGTGCCGGGCGGGATCGTCTCGTCCCACACCTCGGCCGGGATGTCGGCGAGGGTGATGTCGTGCCCGAACCGCAGGCGCATCCCGGTCAGCCACGGCCAGGCGTCGATCTCGTACACCACCGGGGCGGTCATTGCGGCTCCTCGTCGTCGATCGCCTGGAAGATCCCGGTCATCCCGTGCTCCAGCAGTTCCGGGCCGGTGACCCGGGCGAACAGCAGCGGGAAGACGGCGGCCAGCCCGGTCCAGCCGGTCTGGTGGGCGGCGCCGAGGCCGGCGCCGTTGTCGCCGTGGAAGTACTCGGAGAACAGAAGCAGATCACGCCAGTGCTCGCGGTCGAACACCTCCTGGCCGCCGAAGCAAGGGCGGCGGCCGTCCGCGGCGGGCAGGAACAGCCGGGTGAGCCGGTCGGAGAGTTCCTTCGCCACGTCGTACAGCGTCATCTTCACGCCGGAGCCGGTCGGGCACTCCACGGTGAACTCGTCGCCGTAGCCGACATAGAGATTGAGCAGGGCCCGGATCATCAGGGCGTTGACCGGGAACCAGACCGGGCCGCGCCAGTTGGAGTTGCCGCCGAACATGCCGCTGTCCGACTCGGCGGGCGTGTAGGCGACCCGGTACCGCGCGCCACCCGCGTCGAATTCGAACGGGTGCTCCTCGTGGTAGCGCGACAGCGAGCGGAGGCCGTACGGGCTGAGGAACTCGTTCTCGTCGAGCATGCGCTCCAGGATCCGGCGCAGCCGGGTCTCGTCGAACAACGCAAGCAGGTGGCTGCCGGGCCGCCCGGCAAAGCGGCCCGGCGGGAACGCGGCGGCGACACTCGGGTGCCGGCCGAGGAACCGGTTGGCCTCGTCGATGAGCTGCGGGAAGCGGGCGCTGACGGCCGAGTCGAAGACGGTCGCGGCGGCCAGCGGCAACAGACCAACCATGGACCGGACCTTCAGCCGTACGGCGGTGCCGTCCGGCAGGCGCAGCAGGTCGTAGAAGAAACCGTCCTCCTCGTCCCACATCGACGCGAGGGCAGGCGCGTTCACGGCCGCCGCGATCCAGGCGAAGTGCTCGACGTAGGACTGCGCCTGCTCGAGGTAGGCCGGGTCGTCCCGGGCCAGTTCCAGCGCGATCTGCAGCATGTTCTGGCAGTACAGGGCCATCCACGCGGTGCCGTCGGCCTGGTCGAGGTGACCGCCGGTGGGCAGCGGCGCGCTGCGGTCGAACACCCCGATGTTGTCCAGGCCCAGGAAGCCGCCCTGGAAGACGTTGCGGCCGTCGACGTCCTTGCGGTTGACCCACCACGTGAAGTTCTTGGCCAGCCGGTGGAAGGCGGTGGTCAGCCAGAGCCGGTCGCCGCCGTCGCCGCGCTGCGCCTTGTCCAGCTCGTAGACCAGATAGGTGGCCCAGGCGTGCACCGGCGGGTTGACGTCGCCGAAGTTCCATTCGTACGCCGGGATCTGGCCGTTGGGGTGCAGGTATCGACGGCTGAGCAGCAGGTCGAGCTGGCGTTTGGCGAAGTCGAGGTCGATCACGCTGAACGCGACAGTGTGGAAGGCGAGGTCCCAGGCGGCGAACCACGGGTACTCCCAGGCGTCCGGCATCGAGATGATGTCGTCGGCGAGCAGGTGGTTCCAGTCACCGTTGCGGATGTCGCCGGCGTCGAGCGGGTCCCGGCCGTGCTGGGTGAGCCAGCGTTCCACGTCGTAGCCGAAGTACTGCTTGCTCCACAGCATCCCGGCCAGGGCCTGGCGGGCGACCTGCCGTTCGCCGTCGGTGAGGTCGCCGCCCAGGCGGTCGGCGTAGAACTCGTCGGCTTCTTGCCGGCGCCGGGTGACGATCTGGTCGAAGCCGGGCGGGGACAGCCGTTCCCGGACCGCTTCGAGCGGAACCGGCTCGTCGGTGAGGCGTAGCCGCAGTACTGCCGACTCGCCGGCACCAATCTCGGCAGTCACGTGGAACGCGGCTTTGGTCCCGGCGGCCGAGGTGTGCACCGCGGTCGTCTCGCCCTCGACCACGAACCGCCCGATGCCGTCCTTCTGGCCGTCCTCGTTGTCGGTGAACAGCAGCGGGTGATCGCCCTCGCAGAGCAGCCACCGCCGGCCGAGCGCCGGATGCCGCGCCTCGAGCACGGCGGCGTCGCGCACCCCGGGCACCTCGAACAGGCTGGGCCGGCCCGCCCCCGAGCCGTTCCACGTGTTGCGGAACCACAGGGTCGGCAGCAGGTGGATGGTGGCGGCGGACGGACCGCGGTTGTGCACGGTGATCCGGCACAGGATGTCCTCCGGCGTCGCCTTCGCGTACTCCACCTCGACGTCGAAATAGCGGTCCTGGTCGAAAACGCCGGTGTCGAGCAGCTCGTATTCAAAGGCGTCGCGCCCGCGACTGCGGTTGGTGGCCACCAGGTCCTCGTACGGAAAAGGGCCTTGGGGGTATTTGTAAATCATCCGCATGTACGCGTGGGAGGGCAGGCCGTCGACGTAGAAGTAGTACTCCTTGACGTCCTCGCCGTGGTTGCCCTCGGCGTTGGTCACCCCGAAGAACCGTTCCTTGAGGATCGGGTCCTGCCCGTTCCACATCGCCAGGGCCAGGCAGAGCTGCTGGTGGTCGTCGCTGAAGCCGGCGATGCCGTCCTCACCCCACCGGTAGGCCCGGCTGCGGGCCGCGTCATGGCTCAGGTAGCCCCAGGCGTCACCGCCCGGACTGTAGTCCTCGCGAACCGAACCCCACTGCCGTTCGCTGAGGTAGGGGCCCCATCGCCGCCAGGGGAACACGTCGGCGAGGCGCTGCTGCTCGACGTTCGTCATGCCCTCATCGTCGGCCCGGGCCGGGTGGCCTGCGTCATTCGAGACGGATGAACGACGCAGGCCGCGGATAGGTCAGACAGTGGCGGCCGCGTCCGAGCCGTGCAGCGCCTCCTGCAACTCGGCCTCGTCCTCCTTGGACAGCGACGACTTGAGTACCGTGCCGCCGTACTTCTTCAGTGCGTCGATCGCCTTGTCCGGGGTGGACTTCTCGACGATCAGGAACAGCGCCGACGTGCCCGGCTGCAGCAGGTCGCGCACCTGATCCTGGAACTGCTTGTTGATCGAGCCCTTGGTCAGCTTGCCCATCAGGGCGCCGAGCCCGGCGCCGACTGCCATGCCGATCACCGGGATGAAGAAGAGCAGCCCGAACAGCAGCCCCCAGAACATCCCCCACGTGGCACCGCCGCCGACGGCGTGGTGGTTCGTGGTCACGTGGTACTTGCCCTCACGATCGCGGATGATCACCGCGATCGCGTCCGGCTGCAGGATCAGGTCCTTGGACAGCCGGTCGGCCTCCAGCGACGCGGCCGTCGCCGTGGTCTCGTCGGGATACCCGATGGCGACCAGTGTTGCCATGATTCACGCCCTTTCTCGGTATGTCGCGATGCCAGCCCAGTCAGCCACACCGCGGCGGCGCCTTCCTCATACCGGGGGAATGAACCGATGCCCTTCATTCGTGCCGGATGACGCCCCCGGGACCCCGCCCGGCGAGCCTGGGAAAGCCGAGTTCAGGGGGCATTGATGACGTACACGGAAGCGCCCGTCGAGATCGAGCGCCTGCGCGCCGAGCTCGCCACCCTCCAGGGTCGTCTCGACGATCGGCGGCGCCGGGAGTTCGCTCTGCTCTCCCTGCGCCGGGTCGCCGCGGCCGTCTTCATCACCATCACCGCGTTCGCGCTTGTCGCGAGCGTCGTCGGGCTGTGGGCCGCGACCACCGTCCTGAGCACCGGCCGCTGGGTGTCCACGGTCGCGCCGCTGCCGAAGGACCCGCAGGTGGCGACCGCGGTCGCGGAGTACACGACCACCCAGGTGTTCGAGGTGCTCGACGTGCAGCGGCGGATCACCGAGGTGCTGCCGCAGCAGGCTGCGTTCGTGGCCGGCCCGATCACCGGGCAGCTGCGGCAGGCGGTCGACCGGACCGTGACGAACGTGCTGCAGAGCGACGGGTTCCAGGGCATTTGGATCGAGCTGAACCGGCGCGCCCACCAGCGGGTGCTGGCCATCGTGGAGGACCGCAGCGAGGTGATCGGCGCGACCGCCGACCATGTCGACATCGACCTGTTGCCGCTGATCAACCAGGTGCTGCGGAACCTGAGCGCCCAGTTGCCCACGCTGTTCGGCAAGCAGATCACCCTGCCCGACCTGAGCAGCGGCGAGATACCGGACAACCTGCGGGCCCGGGTGCAGGACGCGCTCGGCGTCCCGCTGCCGGCGAACTTCGCCCAGTTCACCATCTACGACGCCGGCCGGCTGGCGGCGGTGCAGGAGAGCGTCGCGACCGCGAAGCGGTCCCTCGCCATCTTCGTGACCCTCACGGTCGTCCTTCTCGCGCTCGCGCTGATCATCTCGACCGGCCGCCGCCGGACGATCCTCCAGCTCGGGCTGGGCCTGGTGGTCGCGGCGGTCGCGGTGCGCGCGGTGCTTCGGGGGGTACGGGCGGACGTGCTGGCCGGGGTGCCCGAGGGCGTCTACCGCGACGGCGTGGCCGCGGCCATGACCAGCGTGTTCGGCCTGCTCCGGCTGCGCGGTCAGCAGCTGCTGTGGATCGGCGCGGTGCTGGCCGTGGTGGCGTACCTCGCCGGTCCCGGCCGGGGCGCGGTGTGGCTGCGCTCTCAGGTGCGGCGCGGCGCTCTCCATATCGGCCGGCCCTCGCCCCGCTGGATCGCGGCCCACCTCGACGTGCTGCGGGTGGGCGGGCTGGTGCTGGCTGCGATCGTGGCGCTGCTGTTGTCGTCGTGGACGTCGCTGTTCGTCGTGGTGGTTCTGCTCGCGGTGTACGAGGTGGGCGTGACCCTGCTGGCACGCGACCGTTCACTCCCCTCGCATGACGCGCCGGACGCCCCGGCCGCGGCAGGGTGACGTCATGCGGGAGCGATACGAGATCCGGATCCGCGGCCTGATCGGCCCACTGCTGCGGCGTGTCTTCGGCGATCTGCGGGTCGAGACGCTGCCGGCCCAGAGCACCATCCGGGGCCGGATGTCGCCCGCGGAACTCGACCACCTTCTGCTCCGGCTGCAGGAATCGGGGGTGGAGCTGGTCTTCCTGGAAGGGAAGGGATCATGACCGCGACCAACTACCAGGTGAGGGTGTCCGGCACCATTCCCTCCGAACTCCTGGACGAGCTCGTCGACATGACCGTCTCGGTGGAGCCACCCGAGACGGTGCTGTACGGCGAGTTACCCGACCAGTCGGCGCTGTTCGGGCTGATCTCCCGGATGCACGGCATGGGATTGCGGCTGATCGAGATCCGCCGGCTTCCCTGAGATGCGGGTGTCGCCGTGGTCCCCGGACAGCTACGGGCCGGCCATCCTGCTGATCGCCGCCACCTACGTGATCGGGACGACCGCCGCCGACCGCTGGTCGGTCTCGCTGCTGCTGTTCGCGCAGATCGGCACGGTCTTCTACGCGCTGCGCGTCTCCCGGGCCCGCCCCGCCGTCCGGCTCGGCGCCGCCCTGGTCTTCCTGCTCGCCGTGCTGGCCGCGGTGTGGAACCTGTTCGCGCACGGCCGCACCCTGGTCGGCATCACCTTCCTGGCCGGCACGCTGCTCTACCTGCTCGCCCCGCTGTCCATCCTCGGTGATCTGGGCCGGCGCCTCGACGTCGACCGGGAGCTGCTGATGGGGGCGCTGTCCACCTATCTGATGCTGGGCATGGCGTTCGCGTTCGCGTACAAGTGCGTCGCCGCCTTCCAGGCCGGCCCGTTCTTCGGCGACCACGGCGACGGAACACTCGCCGACGCCCTCTTCTACAGCTTCGTCACGCTCACCACCACCGGGTACGGCGACCTCGTCCCGGCCGGTCAGCCCGGCCGCACCTTCGCCGTCCTCGAGGCCCTGCTCGGCCAGCTGTTCCTGGTCACCGCGGTGGCGAAGGTGGTCAATGTGTGGAGCCCGCGCGGCTGGCGCAACTTTCATTCGCCGGGGATGGCCCCGGCCGACCCGGCACCGACGAGCGTGGTGCCGACCGACCGCTCTAGTGAGGAGTAGGCATGTCCGAGACACGGCAGAGGCCACCGGCCTCCGATTCACCCTATGTTCCGGCGCGGCAGCCACAGCCGACCGCCTGGGCCGGCCTGGTCGTCTTCGGCGGCGTCATGCTGATGATGCTCGGCGGATTCCAGGCGATCGAGGGACTCGTGGGCATCTTCCGCGACGACTACTACCTGGTCGCACCCAGCGGCCTGCTGCTCACCATGGACTTCACCGCCTGGGGCTGGACCCACCTGGTCCTCGGCCTGATCGCGGTGGGCACCGGCATCGGGGTGCTGCTCGGGCAGACCTGGGCCCGGGTCACCGGCATCATCATCGCGGTGTTCAGCGCCCTGGCCAACCTGGCGTTCCTGCCCGCCTACCCGATCTGGGCCACCATCGTCATCGCCCTCGACGTCCTGGTCATCTACGCCCTCGCCGTGCACGGCCGTGAGGTCAGGTACTGAGCCGCCACCGGCCGGCCTGCCGCGCGGGGTCATCGTCCTGCTCGGCACGGCCTGCCTGGTGGTCGTCGTCGGCGGGATGCGAGTCACGGCCGACCTGCTCGGTCCGGTCTTCCTCGCCCTCATGCTCACCGTGACGATCAGCCCGATCGCGGTCTGGATGCGCAGCCGCGGCGTCCCGCTGTGGCTCGCCATGATCGCCAACGTGACCGCCGTCTACCTGCTGCTGGTGTCGCTGGGCACGGCCATGGCGCTGTCGCTGGCTCGGCTGATCGACCTGATGCCGCAGTACCAGGAGCAGTTCACCGACCTGCGCGACCAGCTCACCCGCACGCTGGCGGCGGCCGGCGTCGACCAGGGCCAGGTGCTGGCCGCCCTGCACGAGGCCACCGATCCCGGCTCGGTCGCGCACGTCGTCGAGTTCGTCTTCGGCGGGGTCGCGGCGGCCCTGTCCAACACCGTGTTCCTGCTGGCCGTCCTGCTGTTCATGTGCATCGACGCGGTGGATTTCCCGGCCCGGATGCGGGCCAGCGCGGCCGAGCGGCCGGAGGTGATCGGCGCGCTGCGCTCGTTCGCCTCCGGCACCCGCCGCTACCTGTGGGTGACCACGGTGTTCGGCCTGATCGTGGCGGTGGCCGACACCTTCCTGCTGTGGGCTCTGGGCATCCCGCTGCCACTGTTGTGGGGGCTGTTGTCGTTCATCACCAACTACATCCCGAACATCGGCTTCATCATCGGGGTGATCCCACCGGCGTTGCTGGGGCTGCTGCAGGACGGTGTCGCCGGGATGCTCTGGGTGGTCGCGCTGTACTGCGCGGTCAACTTCGTGATCCAGTCGGTGATTCAGCCCAAGGTGGTGGGCGACGCGGTCGGGTTGTCGGCCAGCGTGTCGTTCCTGTCGCTGGTCTTCTGGGGCTGGGTTCTCGGCCCGCTCGGCGCGCTGCTCGCGATCCCGCTGAGCCTGCTGGCCAAGGGCCTGCTTGTCGACATCGACCCGGCGACCCGGTGGATCAACCCCTTGCTGTCCGGTACGGACAACGCGGAACCGCCGGACCGCCGGGACGAGCGGGTCACGGTGCCGACAGCTGCCGCGAAGCCTCATTGATCTTGCCGGCCGCCGAGACGATCCGGGCCGTGCCGACGAGCGGAGCGAGCTCGATGAGCACGGCCTCGATCGCCTCGGCCTTCATCCCGGCCTCGTCGGCCACCCCGAGGTGGACGAGATAGGACGCGGGCGCCGCGTCCAGCGCGATCAGCGCGGCGATCCGGACCAGCAGCGCGGTCTGCGGTTCGATCCCGGCACCCTGCAGGGCGCCCTGGGACTGCCGGGCCAGCGCCTCGAGCACCGGTCCCCCACCCTCGGCCAGTTCACGTAGGGCATTGTCAAAGATGGCGTCATCCATGGCCGTAGCCAACGCGCCGGCGATCGCCGGGACCTCATCCCGCGCGGATGGTACGCAACACCTGTCCCCCGTACCCATATTTTTCCGATTTATCCCTCTGATGCCGTTCCGACCGTAACGTTGATCGCGTTCGGCGGCGTGCCGATCGGAACGGCCATGGGGGGATTCAGCATGCCTAAGGGGCTCCGGGAGGGCGATTCGCCGATCACCGTGCAGCGCAACGCGTTCGAGGCCCTTCTCGGCGACCGCAGCCTCACCATCAAGACTGTCATCGCGGCGGCCTGTGTGGCGGTGGTGGCGCTGCTCGTGGCGATCCTGTCGATCAACCGGATGTCGCACCTCAACAGCGACCTGCGGGACATGAAGACGAACCACGTGGACACCCTCCAGGAGGTCGCCAACATGCGCGGCCAGGTGGGCTTCATCTTCCGCGGCATGCTCATCTACTACATCGGGAACACCAGCACCGGCGCCGCGGCGACGGCGTCGCACAAGCAGGGCCGCGAGGTTGCCGCCGCCGCCGACACCGCCCTCGACGAGGCCATCACCAAGTACAACTCCCTCACCCAGGGGTCCACCGACCGGCAGGCGAGCCTGACCAAGTTCAGCGACGCGCTGCACTACTACCAGGCACTGCGCAACGCCATCATCTTCGGCGAGCCGCTCGCGGCCGGGTACACGATGCCGGCCACCGATCAGATCCTGAGCGAGTTCAACAAGGCCGAGACCGGGATGAGCGAGGGGGTGGCCGAGATGCAGCAGGTCGAGGACACCGAGTCGGACGCGATGGCCACCCGCGGCACCGCGTCCTACAACAAGGCCAAGATGGTCACGCTGATCGCGCTGATCGTCGGCTTCGTCCTCGCCGCCGGGATCTGCGTCCTGGTCATCCGCCTGATCCGCAACCAGCTCACCACGGTCTCCACCGCCCTCGACGCGGTCGCCGCCGGCGACCTCACGGTGGCCGCCGAGGTCCGCTCCCGGGACGAGCTCGGCGCGATGGCCGGCGCGGTCAACCGGGCCCGGGAGGGCCTGCGCACCTCGGTGCTGGCGCTGACCCGCGGCGCCGAGACCCTCGGGGCCGGCACCCAGCGCCTGACCAGCGTCACCGCCCGGCTCTCCGACCAGGCCCGGCAGGCCTCCGACCAGGCCGGGGTGGTCGCCGGCAGCGCCGGTGACGTCTCCGCCAGCGTGCAGTCGGTGGCGGCCGGCAGCGACCAGATGGGCGCGTCGATCCGGGAGATCGCCGAGAACGCCAACAACGCCGCCCAGGTCGCGTCGAGCGCGGTCGGCGTCGCGCAGAGCACCAACGACACCGTCGCCAAGCTCGGCACCTCGTCCGAGGAGATCGGCAACGTGGTCAAGGTGATCACCCAGATCGCCGAGCAGACCAACCTGCTCGCCCTGAACGCCACCATCGAGGCGGCCCGCGCGGGCGAGGCCGGCAAGGGCTTCGCCGTGGTCGCCACCGAGGTCAAGGACCTCGCCCAGGAGACCGCCAAGGCCACCGAGGACATCTCCCGGCGGGTCGAGGCCATCCAGGCCGACACCAGCAACGCCGTCGAGGCGATCGCCGAGATCTCCCGGATCATCTCGGAGATCAACGACTACCAGGTCACCATCGCGTCCGCGGTCGAGGAACAGACCGCCACCACCAACGAGATGAGCCGCAGCATCGGCGATGCCGCCACCGGCAGCTCGGCGATCGCCGGCAACATCAACTCGGTGGCCGCGGCCGTGCAGGCACAGACCGGCGCCCTGCAGGAGGCCGACCAGTCGGTGACCGAGCTGAGCCAGGTCGCCGACGAACTCCGGGGTGTCGTCGCCCGGTTCCGCGTCTAGTTGTTGGAGTTCCGATGCGCCTGTTCGGCAACATCAAGATCGGGGCGCGGCTGGCCGGCGCGTTCACCGGCGTCTGCGTCTGCATGGTGATCGCGCTCGGGGTCGGCGTCTGGGGGCAGAACGAGGCCAAGGCCGCCACCGACAAGCTCGCCGCCGCGGCCGAGCTGCGAGCCAACGCGCTCACCGCGAAGTTCCGCACCGCCGACTTCAACGGCTGGCAGAACGGGTACGCCTTCGACATCCAGCGCGGCGTCAGCGACGCCGCCGCCGACACCGCCGACTCCCGGAAGGCCTTTCTGGCCTCCACCGCGGCGTTCAAGGCCGACCTCGCCACCCTGCAGGACGCGGACCTGACCACTGACGAGCAGACCGCCCTCACCGCCGCGTCCGACGCGTTCGACAAGTACATGGCAGTCGACGACCAGGTCATCGCCGCCTTCCGGCT
This sequence comes from Paractinoplanes tereljensis, assembly GCF_016862435.1. Classification (GTDB taxonomy): domain Bacteria; phylum Actinomycetota; class Actinomycetes; order Mycobacteriales; family Micromonosporaceae; genus Actinoplanes; species Actinoplanes tereljensis. The sequence continues at coordinate 56,106 of NZ_BOMY01000033.1, read as the reverse complement.
CGGCACGAAAGCCGGCCTGGCCACCGCCGGCGGCCTGGTCAGCGGCAGCTCCAACGACTACATGAGCGAGATCTCCGGCGACATCGACAAGCTCGCCGACATCACTGCCGCCGCGGCCGCCACCGCCCAGGCCGACGCCGCCTCGACCGCCTCGACCTCGCGCACCCTGATGATGATCGCCGGCGCCGTCAGCCTCGCCCTCGCCGCCGCGCTCGCCGCGCTGGTCACCCGCAGCATCACCGGGCCGCTCGGGCTGACCGTGGCCACCCTGCGCGCGGTCGCCGCCAAGAACCTCACCGTGCAGGCGCCGTCCGAGGGCCGGGACGAGCTCGGCACCATGGGCCGGGCGGTCAACAGCACCCTCGAGGTGCTGGTCACCGCGTTCGGCCGGATCGGCGACCACAGCCGTACGCTGGCCGGCGCCTCGCACGAGCTCACGGTGGCCTCCGGCCGGATCGCGGACGCCGCCGGCAATGCCTCCGGCCAGTCCGAACGGGTCTCCACCGCGGCCGAGGAGGTCTCCGCCAGCGTGCAGACCGTGGCGGCCGGCACCGAGCAGATGAACGCCGCGATCCGCGAGATCGCGGACAGCGCGAGCCTGGCCGCCAGCGTCGCCGCCACCGGGGTGGACAGTGCCCGCGAGGCCGGCGAGACGATCGGCCAGCTCGGCCGGTCCAGCGCCGAGATCGGCGAGGTCATCAAGCTGATCACCTCGATCGCCGAGCAGACCAACCTGCTCGCCCTGAACGCCACCATCGAGGCCGCCCGGGCCGGCGAGCAGGGCAAGGGCTTCGCCGTGGTCGCCTCCGAGGTCAAGGATCTGGCCCAGGAGACGGCCAAGGCCACCGAGGACATCGCCGCCCGGGTGCAGGCGATCCAGCACGACACCACCGCCGCGATCGGCGCGATCGACCGGATCACCGAGATCATCGGCCAGGTCAACGAGCACTCCACGACGATCGCCGCGGCCGTGGAAGAGCAGACCGCGACGACCGCCGAGATGGGCCGCAACATCGTGGAGGCGGCCACCGGCTCCAACGAGATCGCCGAGGGCATCCACGGGGTGGCGAGCTCCGCGCAGATCACCAGGGCCGGCGTGGGCGAGGCCCAGGAGACCGCCGAGAACCTCGAGGTGATGTCCCGCGAACTGCAGGAGATCGTCGACCAGTTCCAGATGGCTCGCTAGCTACGCCGCCCTTCCAGAACCAGGGCAGTGAGCAGCAGAGCGGCGCCGGCGATGCCCGCCGGGCCGAGCCGATCGCCCAGGATCAGCACCGACAGGGCGGTGCCCACCAGCGGTTCCAGCAGGGCCATCAGCGCGGCGGTGCCGGCCCGCGCGGTGCGCAGGCCACGGAAGTACGCGGCGTACGCGATCGCGGTCGGCCCGACCCCCAGCAGCAGCAACAGGCCCAGGGCGACCTGGTCCGGGGTGAACCCCAGGCCGCCGTTGGCGGCGGCGAACGGCACCAGCACCACGGCGCCGAGGGTGAAGGCGAAACCGGTCGACGCCATCTCGTCGAGACCCGGCACCGGCCGGCTGCCGATCACCGTCATGGCGGCGAAGCCGCCCGCCGCCAGCAGGGCAAACCCGGCGCCGGACAGCAGGGTGGTCAGGTCCTGCCCATTTGACGGTACGCCGATCAGAAGCGTCAACCCGACGACGGCAAGACCGGCCGTACCGAGCGCACTCCGGTCGATTTTCCGGCGGCCGGTCAGGCTCTCCGCCGCCAGCACCAGCACCGGCGAGGCCCCGATGGTGATCAGCGTGGCGAGGCTTACCGACACCTTCGACACCGCCGCGAAATAGCAGGCCTGGAACTCGGCCGCGAGCAGGCCGAGCACCACGATCCGGGTCCAGGCCGCCCGCCCCCGCGGCCGATTCCTGACGAAGAGGACGAGGACGAGGCCGCCGACCGCGAGCCGGTACGCGGCGATGGCCGGCGAGTCGAGCCCGGTGTGCCGGGCGAGGAGGCTGCCGGTGAGCCCGCCGGTGCCCCACAGGCAACCGGCCAGGACGAGGAGCCAGGTTTTCCGGCCCTCGAGAGTTCGCGTTTGTGTGATCACGTGCTGGTGCTCCTGCTTCTGCGATGGAGTGGTCAGATCGCGGAAGCGGGCCGGGGTGATTTTGTTACGCGTCAGCGCGCGCCGAGGTCTCAGCCGGTCGGCGCGGTGGTCCCCGTCCCGCTCAGGAGAGCGGCGGGGAGATGCTGTAACGGCGCATGCGGCGATCGTACTAGCCTCACCGTTATGAGTGACGAGGAGGCCGGGCGGCGGCGCGCCCGGGGCGAGCTCGAGTCCGAGGTGATGGCGGCCCTCTGGGCGGCCGACGAGCCGCTCACCCCCACCGCGGTGCAGACCGCGCTGGGCGGGAGCCTGGCCTACAACACCGTGCAGACCATCCTGATCCGGCTGCTGGAGAAAGACCTGGTCCGCCGGGGCCCGGCCGACCGCGGCCGGGGCCACGCGTATTGGCCGGCCCAGGACGCGGCCACCCTGACCGCCACCCGGATGCGGGCCGCGCTCGACGAGCGCCCCGACCGCCAGGCCGTCCTGCAGCAGTTCGCGGCCGGCCTCGAAGCCGGCGACGTGGAAACCCTGCGGGCCCTGCTGGCCGAGCGCGACTCATGACCGTCACCGTCTACCTGCCGCTGCTCCTGCCGGTCCTGGTCGCCCTGGCGGCCCGGCACCTGGCCGACCGCGCCCGCCCCCGGGCCGCCGTCCTGGGCCTGGTCACCGCCTCGGTGCTGACCGCCGCCGCGTCGCTGTGGTCGCTGCTGCTGCTGGTCCTGACGCTCTTCGACGACCTCCCCGCGATGGAGGCCCTGAACAGCCGCTCCGGCATGCACCTGCCCGAGCCGGTCCCCGACTGGGTGGCGGTGACCGCCACCGTGGTGCTGGCCGCCTGCCTGATCAACCTGGCCCGCGACGTACACCTGCGGCACGGCACGGCCCGCCGGCTGCGCACGGCCGGCCCCACCGCCGACGGCGTGATGGTGGCCGACTGGTCCGAGCCGCTCGCCGTCGCGGTGCCCGGCCGCCCCGGCCAGGTGCTGCTGACCACCGGCATGCTGCGGGTGCTGGACGCCGACGAGCGCCGCGCGGTCCTCGCCCACGAGCGGGCCCACCTGGCCCACCACCACCACCTGGCGGTCCTGCTGGCGGCCGCGGCCGCCTCGGTCAACCCACTGCTGCGCCCAGCCCGGGACGCGGTGATATACCAGGTGGAACGCTGGGCCGACGAGGAGGCCGCGGCCGGCCTCGGCAACCGTGACCTGGTCGCCCGCGCGGTCGCCCGGGCCGCCCTGGCCACCGCCGACTACCGCACCCCGACGCCCGCGCTGGGCGTGCACGGCGGCGTCATCGTCCGCCGGGTGAAGGCCCTGCACCGCCCGGCCCCGGCCGGTGCCGGCTGGCTGCTGGCCCTGCCGGCCGCCGCGGTGATCGCCTGCATCGCCCTGGAGGCGATCGCCACCCTCGACTTCTTCCAGCTCTTGGACGCCTGGCTGATCGGCTGATCCACACCCCACCGTCATCCGCCGGGAGTGATGACCGGCCCGGCGGTGGTCGCCCAAACTTCGGCGAGAGGGCGAGCCGCGCCCTCGCACGGCGTGCAGCCGGAGGAGTGGGACATGGGACTGTTCGCGCACGGTCGGCCGATCGCGGTGGGGTTTGCGCTGGCCGGCCTTCTTTTCGGCACCGTCGCCTGCGACGACGGCGGCGGCCTCGCCCTCCCGTCGACCCTGCCGTCGATCGAGCGAACCGCCGACCGCACCACAGCGGATGCTCCGACCAGCTCGACCCCGCGCGCTTCGCGCAGCACCGAGGCGGCGACGACCACCGCGGCCGCCGACAAGCCCACCACCCCCGCGGCCAAGGACGAGCCCACCACCAAGACGGCCACGACCGAACCCGCCGTGAAGGCGACCACCGGCGAACCCGTCAAGACGACCGAGGCGACCGTCGCGCCGGCCGAGCCCATCGCCCCCACGACCACCGCCCCCGCACCGACGTCGGCGAATCCCTCGGAGGTGGCGGCCACCAGCTCCAACAGTGGGCTGGGTGGGCTCGGCTGGCTGCTGCTGCTCCTGGTGGTCGGGCTGGCGGCGCTGGTCGGGGTGGTGCTGGTCAACCGCTCTCGCCGTACCGCGGAATGGGAATCGGAGGCCGTAACGCTCGCGGCCGGAACCCGCACGGTGACCGCGACCCGGCTCCCGCCGGTCCTGGCCGCCCGTGGCGCCGAGCAGTGGGCGGTCCTGTGGGTGCCGGTGCGCGCCGACCTGACCGAGCTCGCCGCCCGATGGGCACTGCTGGCCGGCGGGACCGGCGACGAATACCGCCGGATGTCCGCCGGGCAGATCAGCACCATGCTTCAGGACCTGGTGGCGGCGGTCGACGCCGAGAACCAGGCCCTCGGCACCGGCCAGGACCCGCGCCCATGGCGCTACCGGATCGAACAGATCGACGGCGCCCTCGACGCGGCCCTGGCCGCCTTCGTGGCCCAGCCCAACCCAGACCCCGGACCCGACCCCTACCCGGCCTGACTCGCCCGGTTCCCCGCCGGACCGGAACCGACCCCACCCCGGCCCGGCTCGCGGGTCTTCCCGCCAGGCCGGAGCCAGCCCCTACCCGACCTGACTCGCGCGGCCTCCCACCGGACCGGAGTCCGCCTGGCGCTCCAGCCACACGATTTCCGGCCATCCGGCCTGCTCGCCCGGCTCCCGGCGCAGCTCGGTGAATCCCCGGCCCGCGTAAAACCGGGCCGCCCGGGCATTCCCGTCCACGTACTCGAGCCGCACCGCCCGGCCCGGCGCGCGCGACAACAGGCACGCCATCAGCGCCGACCCGGCGCCGGTGCCCTGCGTCTCGGGAAGCACGTAGAGCTTCCAAATGATCGGCACGTCCCCGCGCAGGTCGATGTTCCCCACCCCGGCGAGCACTCCGTCGTCCTCGGCGACCAGCACCGTAGTGTCCCGCAGGCTGCGCGCGACAGCGGCCGCGGACCACCAGGTGTCGAGCCCGTTGCGCACATAGTCATGGCCGGCGAACGCATAGGTCGCCGGCCATGTCCGATGCCCGATATCCACGATCGCCTCGACGTCGCCGTCCCCGGCGTCCCTGATCCGCATCCGCCGATTCTGCCCGCCCGCCCCGGCCCTATGGCCCCCCGCCCGGCCCGCCGCGGCGCGGACCAGCCCGGCCCAGCGCGGCTGAGCGCGGGGCGGGGCGGCGGGGCCCAGCGCGGGGCGGCGGGGCCCAGCGCGGGCGGCAGGAAGCAGCGCGAGGTCAGGGGGTGAAGGCGGCGTCCTGCGGCGCCGGGGCCGGCGATTCCTCGGCGGCGCTCTCCTCGAATCGGTGCCCGAAGTAGCGCTCCGCGGCGAGAGCGGCCAAGGCCCCGCCGAGCGTGGCCACCAGCGCGGTCACCGCGATCGCGCGCCGGCTCCGCCGCCGCGCCCGCTGCCCGAGCATCACCTGGTAGGCCAGCCCCATCCGGTCCCCGTAGACCGGCGCCAGCCGCGCGAACCGCCCACCCGTCACCCGGGCCGCCGCCCAGGCGTCGCTCATCGCGTCCCGCAGTTCGTACTCACGTCGTCCCATGGTTCATCCCTTCATCGCGGCCGGGGATCTTCGACGGCCGTAAGTGGGCAGCACAGTCCCGGGTCACGTATTCACGGTCGCGCCGACCCGCCTGCCTCGCCTCACCCCCGCCGGATGAACGAGATGCTCAGCGGTCGAGTCCGGTGAGGCGGGTGAGGACGGCGAAGCCGTCGTCGGTTCCGGGCCAGTGCCGCCGGACGGCGTCGAGGCCGGCCCGGCGCACGGTGAAGCGCAGCACGACGGTCACGATGATCGCGTCGTCGGCGTAGCCGAGGACGGGGATGAAGTCGGGGATCAGGTCGAACGGAACCGCCAGGTAGGCCAGGAGCAGACCGAGGCGGATTCGGACGCCACGAGGCAGCGTCGGATCGGCGGCGAGGCGGCGCAGCAGCCGCAGCAGGTCGGGCAGCAACCGCAGCGCCGCGGCGAGTTGCACCTTGCCCGGTTTCGCGGCCAGCAGCGCGATCAGCAGAACGATCCAGATCAGCAGCACCGCCGCCCCGACGCTGATCAGGGCTTGCCACCACCAGGTCATGATTGCCCGCCGGTCAGCTCAGGGCCTGGACCGCCTGCAGGATGGTGGCCGGGTCGGGGTGCGGGGCGCCGTCGGCGCGGACGTCGGCGAAGCGGACCGTCCCGGCCCGGTCGGCGATCACCACGGCCGGGAACGGCAGCACCGAGCGGCGGGCACCGAGCACGACCTCGGCGCCGGGCTCGTGGAAGCCGAGGTTGAAGGCGTCGATCAGGCTGTGCCGGACGTCGGCCGCGACGAAGTAGGTGAGTTCGTGCCGGCGCTTGATCTCGGCCAGCCGCGCCGGGATCTGCGGGCTCACCGCGACCAGGTGGGCGTCGGTGCCGGCCAGCGCGGGAACCAACTCGTGCTGGTAGGCGGCGAGCGCGGTGTTGCCCGGCTCGGACGACGCGTGCTGGAAGAAGACCAGCACGATCGGGCCGGTGAGGCGCAGCCGGTCGAGGTGGATGGGGCCGAGGTCGGCCTCCAGCAGCACCTGCGACGGCAGCCGGTGACCGGGTTTGACCATGCGGTGCCAGATGGCGTCGCGGTCGAACTGGCGGCGCAGTGCCTCGTCGTCGGCGGGCCGACGGGCCGACGGCACATGCCGGTGCACGGCCGTACTCATCAATGCCCTCCCCGTTTCTTCAAATGCCCATCTTACCTATAGGAAAGCTGAGCATAGCGCAGCTATGCAAAGCACCTTTTCCACAGTGCTCGTTCGAGTTGCCCGGCGCCAAATCAAGCCGGAGAGACGCGCGTCACGAATGAAAACGCGCCATTTCTCAATGGCCGAGACGGGCCTGGCAGCACCCTCGCCGACGTCCCACACAATGGGATCGAGCTACAGGCGGAAGCGACCGACCACGGTCTGCAGGTCCGCCGACGCCTGGCCCAGCCGCTCCACCGTGGTGGTTGCCTTGCTCAGGGCCGACGTCGTCGCCTGGGCCGCGTCGGCCACCCCGGTGATGTTGGCGGCGATGTCCGAGGTGCTGCTGGACGCATCGCTCACGCTGCGGCTCATCTCGCTGGTGGTGGCGGTCTGCTCCTCGACCGCGCTGGCGATGGTCAACTGGTAGTCGTTGATCCGGGCGATGATCCGGCTGATCTCGGCGATCGCTCCGACCGCGTTGACCGCGTCGGACTGGATCGCCTCGACCCGCCGGGAGATGTCGTCGGTGGCCTTGGCGGTCTCCTGGGCCAGGTCCTTGACCTCGCCCGCCACCACCGCGAAGCCCTTGCCCAGCTCGCCGGCCCGGGCCGCCTCGATTGTCGCGTTCAGCGCCAGCAGGTTGGTCTGCTCGGCGATCGAGGTGATGGTCTTGACCACGTTGCCGATCTCGGCGCTCGACTCCCCCAGCTGGGACACGATCTGGTTGGTTTTCTCGGCGACGCCGACGGCCTCGGACGCGACCGACGCGGCGTCGTTGGCGTTCTGGCTGATCTCCCGGATCGACGCGCCCATCTGCTCGGAGCCGGCTGCGACGGTGGAGACGTTGGACGAGACGGTCTCGGCCGCGTCCGCGACGATGCTGGCCTGACTGGCCGCCTTCTGCGCACTCTCCGAGATCTCCCGGGTCAGGGCGGCGAGATCGACGCCGGTGCCGGCCAGGGTGCGGGCCGTGCCGTTGATCTGGTCGACGGTGTCGCGCAGACCGTCGCGGGCCTCGTTGACCGCCACCGCCATCGCGCCGATCTCGTCGCCGCCGTAGACGACGGCGGACTGGGCCAGGTCGTTGCGGGCGAGCGCGTGCAGCGCGGTGCCGACGGTGACCACCTGGCGCTTGATCGAGGTGGTGACCAGATACCAGAGCCCGAGCCCGACGGCGAGGCCGCACACCAGCGTGATGATCATGATGTTGCGGGACGAGGAGTAGGTGGCGGTCGCCTCGTCGGCCATCGCCTGGGCCTCGCTCCGCTCCAGTTCCTGCAGCTTGGCGGTGGCGTCGCTGAGCGCCGTCTCGGCCGCCCCGAAGGCACCGGCGACGTCGGTCGGCATGGTGAAGCCGGACGGCGGCGCCTCGCGGAACACGATCACGTTACGCAGCGTGCGGAACGTGGCCAGCGCCTCCTGGGCGGACGCGATGGCAGCCAGCCGGACGGACGATCCGGTCGCGGCCTTCGCGTACGAGGCAAGTGCGGCGTCGACGTCCCCGTCCGCGGTCTTGGTGTCGGCCACGGCGTCGGTCTTCGCGGTCGAGGTCGAGACCTGCACGATGAACATGCTGCGCCACATCAGCGCGAGGTTGCCGCGCGCCTCGGAGAGATAGGCCATGCTCTCGACGTGCTTGGTCTTCATGGTCGCGAGTTCGTCGTTGAGCGCACTCATCCGGGCGATTCCGACCAGCCCGACGACGAGCGCGGCCACGGTCAGCGCGAAGACCAGGACGCCGATCTTGCTGTTGATCTTCAGGTTGGCGAACCCGCCGCTGACCTTGCTCATGGTTGCCCTTCAGGTGCGATGGAGTGGCGATACCTCCCTAGGCGATTCGGCGGAATTGAGATTCGGCTGAGCTTTAGCGGGACGCAGGACAACCGCCGCTAAAGCGGCGACCACGGTGGTGAGCACGGCGGCGGTCAGGGCCATAACCGAAAAGGCACTTGCGTACGCCGGGACGGCCGTCCCCAGAAGCAATTCGCCCGCGCGACCCGGAAGCGTGGCCGCGACGGCGACCGCCTCGCCGAAGGTGGCGTCCGGCCGCAGTCCGAAATCGCCCAGCGCCGGCCCGGCCGAGCCCCGGTACACCGCAACCATCAGCGAGCCCAGCAACGCGATGCCGAGCGCCCCGCCCAGCTCGCACCCGGTCTCGGCCAGCGCCGCCGCCATCCCGGCCCGGGCCGGTGGCGCGGTCGACACGACCAGGTCGGTGGTCAGGATGTACGCCGGGGCCAGCCCGACCGAGAACACCACCGCCCCGGTGACCACCGCGGCCAGCCCGCCCACCGCCATGATCCCGAGCCCCACCGCGATCGCCCCGAGCCCCGCCGCGATCACATAACCGGCCGGCACCCACCGGGCCAGAGCCGGCCCGAGGAACGACGCCGCCAGATAGGCGAGCACCGAAGGCAACGTCCACAGCCCTGCCTGCAACGCCGACAACCCCAGGGCGAGCTGCAGATATTGGGCGATCGCGATCTGACTGCCGTAGTGCACGAAGAATGACAGGGCGTTGCAGGCCAGCGCCACCGACGTCCGCGCGTCGCGAAAGATCGCCAGGTCGAGCAGCGGGTGCGCGATCCGCCGCTGCCGGCGCAGGAACCGCGCGAACAGGAAGACGGACGCACCGATCGTCACCAGTGGAAGAACCTGCCACCCGGAGGCCGCGAGCCGCTTCACGCCGTACACAAAAAGGAGAACGGCCGCGAGACTCTGCAGCGCCCCGGCCACATCGAAGGTTTTGGCCGTGCCGTCGCGCGACTCCGGCAACAGCACCGGCCCGAGCGCGAGAAGCAGCAACACCGCCGGAACGGCGATGACAAACACCGACCCCCACCAGAAGTACGCGAGGAGCGTCCCGCCGACGAGCGGCGCCGCGATCCCGCCGAGCGAGAAGCTGGCACTCCACACCCCGAGCGCCACCGTGCGGGCCCGCGGATCGGGAAACATCGTGCGAATAAGCGCGAGCGTCGACGGCATCAACGACGCCCCGGCCAGCCCCATCAGCACCCGCGCGGCGATCAGCTGCCCCGGCGAAGCGGCAAACGCGGCCAGCAGCGAAGCACCCCCGAACCCGCCGGCCCCGATCAGCAGCAGCCGACGCCGCCCGATCCGATCACCCAGCACCCCCATAGCGATAAGCGCCCCGGCCACCACGAACACGTAGCTGTCCATGATCCACAACAGCTGCCCACTGCTGGGCCGAAGATCCGCCGTGAGCTGCGGCGTAGCCAGGTAAAGCACCTCCGCATCAAGCGAAACAAGCAGGCAGGGCAGCGCAAGAACCGCAAGCCCCGCCCAGCTGCGAGCAGTCGCACTCATGCCCACTCCCCAATCAACGTAACGCAATGAAGGCGCTCATGACGTTACGCAGATCCCGTCAGCCACGCAACGCGAAGAACCACCCCAATGCGTTATGCTCGCCAGGTGGCGACAACGATCGCGATGATGGCGATGCCCGACCTGGTGGCACTAATCAACGAGTGGGGCACCATGCCCCGCACCCTCGACCCCACCAAGACCGGCGAAGATCCGTCCCGCACGGCCCTGGCCGACGATTTCCACCCGATCTTCGCGACCAACAGCACCGCAGACCGAGCCCACCGGATCACAAACCTGCTGACCACCACCGGAGTCCGCCCGATCCTGACCGCCGACGAAACCGGCACCTTGACCGAGCAGTGGACGGTCGCCGACTCAACCCAGGCCCCCCGAGCAGCCGCCGCGCTGGCCCTGCGACACCACCTGTCCGAACATCCCGGCCGCATAGGCGTGTGCGCCGACGACCAGTGCGCCGACGTCTACGTAGACAACTCCCCCGCCGGCCGCCGCCGCTTCTGCTGCCTAACATGCCAAAACCGAGCCCGAGCAGCAGCCTTCCGCCGCCGCGCCAGGCCATAGCCCCCCACCGCCACCCGCACCGCCCAGCCCACCGCCCCCACCCACGACCTTGCGGACTTAGCGCGCGCAGCAAGCAGCAGATCGCCAACCTCCCGCAAACCACGCCCACCTAGCGCGAACGCCAAGCACCACCCGCGATCTTGCGGAGTTAACGCGCGAAGCAAACACCAGATCGCCAACCTCGCGCCAACCGCCACCCGCTGAGGCCCGACAGCTGGGCGCCAGCCGCGATCTTGCGGAATTAGCGCGCGAAGCAAACAGCAGATCGCCAACCTCCCGCCACCGCGGCCCTCAGAAAGCGCGCCACCCCGACCCCAGCCCCGATCTTGCGGAACTGCCGCGCGAAGCAAGTGGAACTGCCGCGCGAAGCAAGCAGCAGATCGCCACCTCGCGCCAACCGCCACCCGCGGAGCCCGGCAGCTGGGCGCCAGCCGCGATCTTGTGAAATTAGCGCACGGAGCAAACAGGAAGTCGCCAACCTCGCGCCAACGAGGATGAACACTCAGCGCAACGCGGCGGCCATCACCCCGGAAAGTCCGACACCGAGCGACGGCCACAATCTTGTGGAACTAGCGCGCGAAACGAACGGCAAACCGCCAACCTCGACCCGCGGAAGGCCCGGCAGCTCAGCAACGGCCGCGATCTTGCGGAACTAGCGCGCGAAACGGTCGGCAAACCGCCAACCTCGACCCGCAGAAAGCCCGGCAGCTCGGCGCCGACGCCGGCGCCGGCGCCGATCTTGCGGGATTGGCGCGTGGAGCGCGAGCAGAAACCCAACACCCTTGGCCGCCCGACCGGAGAACTACGGACATAACTGCTTTATCGGGCGAGCCACGACCGGCCGACCCCAGCACTTTGCCACAGCAGTAACCCGCAAGATCTTTAAAGCTTTTGCCCCCACCGCAACCACAACGGGGTTTGGTTTTGACTTGAGCGCAGGCGGCACGGTCTCGCTCGCGGACCCCACCACAAAGGCCGGCCCGCCGGAGCAGCACGCCTGGAGTGCCCAAAGCGCGGCAGCCAGACCGCCCGCGAGAGGGGACCGCCCAGCCCGCTAGAAACCTGCCCGCGGGTAACCAAAGTCCCGGCTGCAACAGATCACCACGCAAGGTTTTTGGCCGGGGATGACCATGCAGGGCATAGATGCTTTACCGCCCAGCATGGTCATCCCCGGCCAAAAACCGTCCCAGAGCAAGCAAAAGGGCGGAGCCCAAAAAGGCCCCACCCCAGGCACACATCAGGTCGACAATCTTGCGCTGGCCGCGACGGCCGGGGGCGTTCAGCGCAAGTAGGACAGTGTCGGCAGGCGGGCTATGTAGGCGTCGACCAAGCGACGGGCGATCGGGACCGAATCCACCAGCGGATGGGACGCCATCGCGCGCACCGCTACGGCCCGGGATTCCTCGGCGGCCGCGGTGAGCACCGCGCGTTCGGTGGTCTTGATCCGCCGGACCAGTTCGATGCCGTGTGCCGGGACTACGGCGCCCGGGTATGGATGCGCCCCTGTCGCATCGGCCCGGCACAGCACCTCGACCACCGAGTCGTCGTCCAGCTCCGCGATGGTTCCGCGGTTGCGGACGTTGAGGATCAGGTCGGTCGGCTCGTTCCGGGCGATGGCCATCATCAGCGCCAGCGCGATCCGCTCGTATCCGCCGCCCTCAGCGTCGTCGCGCTCCCCCAGCCCCTCGAGAGCCATGTAGGTCGCATCCCGCTGCCGCAGCGCGGCCTGCCAGGCACCGAGCGGATCGTCCGACGCCAGCTCCCGGTAACACTCCTCCTGCTGACGCAGCAGGAATTCGCCCCGGGTCTCCGGCGCCTTCAGCTCGGCCCGCACCATGTCCGCGGTGTCGTAGTAATAGTGCAGGTATTCGTTCGGCACCGCGCTGAGCTCGCGCAACCGCGAGGCGCCGAACAGCCGCCCTTCCTCGAAGGACGCAACCCGGCCGTCGTCCGCCAGCAGGCGCGGAAGCAGATTCTCCGAACCAAGGCGGACACCGGTGAGCCAGCCCAGATGATTCAGCCCGGCGTATTCGATCCGAGCCAGGTCGGCCGACGGGGATGGGGACGAACCGTCGGGGACGAGTGCGGGGACACCGAGGGCGCGCACTACGCGGCGGGCCAGGGCGGATGGGGAGTCGCAGATGCCTATTACCCGGGTGCCCAGGTGGGTGGCCATCGCCTCGGTTACCAGGCCTGCCGGGTTGGTGAAGTTGATTACCCAGGCCGATGGCGCCACCAGGGCTATGCGGCGGGCTATGGCCGTGGCCACCGGGACCGTGCGCAGGCCGTAGGCTACGCCGCCCGCGCCGGTCGTCTCCTGGCCCAGCACGCCCTCGTCCAGGGCCACCCGCTCGTCGATCACCCGGCCGGCCAGGCCCTCCACCCGGATGGCGCTGAAGACGAAGTCGGCGCCGGTCAGCGCCTCGGTGAGGTCCGTGGTCGCCTCGACCAGCGGTGCGAAACGGGCCGACGCGGCCTGGGCGGCCAGCACACGCCGGATGGCGGCGAGGCGGCCGTGGTCGACGTCGTGCAGCACCACCGTGCCGATGGGTGAGTCCTCGCCGAGCAGGGCGCTGTAGACGAGGGGCACGCGGAAGCCGCCGCCGCCCAGGATGGTGAGCTTGAGCCGGTCAGTCGTGGGCATGGGCATCCGAGAGGGCTGCGATGGTGGCCCCGGCGCGGCGGACGGAGCGCTGTTCGCCGCTGGGGATGACGTCGTCCAGGAAGTTGTAGCGGGGGTCGGGCCGGGCCGCGCGCCACCAGTCGGCGATGTCGCCCCAGCCGGGTGCGGACAGCGAGCCGCCGAAGTGCTGCACCGACAGGGACGCGATCAGGTTGGCGAAGGCCAGTCGCTGCTCGAGGGGCCAGCCGTTGAGGGTGCCGAGGATGAAGCCGGCCATGAAGACGTCGCCGGCCCCGGTCGGGTCGAGCGCCTCGACCGGCACGGCGGGGGCGTGCACCAGTTCGCCGGTGGCCGAGTCGATGGCGATCGCACCGTCCGCGCCGCAGGTCACCACCACGACCGGGACGAGACCGGCGAGCCGGCGGGCCGCCTCCTCGGGGGTGGATGCCCGGGTGTAGCTCATCGCCTCGACCGAGTTGGGCAGGAAGGCGTAGCAGTCGGAGAGCATGCCGAGCGCCTCGGCCGGCCACTCGGCGGTGGCGTCCCAGCCGACGTCGGCGAAGACCAGGGTGCCGGCTTCTCTGGCCTTGCGTACCCAGGGAAGTTGGTCCTTGGTGAGGCTGACCGAGGCGGCCCGGGCCGCCGGCAGCTCGCCGACCAGGCCGTCGGCGTTCAGCGGCGGCGGATGGTCGTGGGTGATCATGCTGCGGTCCCGGTCGTAGGAGAGCGACACGGTGACCGGCGAGTGGCCGGCGATCCGGCGGGACGCGCTCAGGTCCACGTTTTCCTGGGTGCAGAGGATCTGGGCGCAGAAGTCCCCGTACGCGTCGGTGGCCAGCGCCGTGCCCAGCCCGGTCCCGAGGCCGAGGCGGGCCGCCGCGACCGCCAGGTTGGCCACCCCGCCGGGGCAGGAGCCCATGCCGGTAGCCCACACCTCAGTGCCCGGCCGGGGCAGTTCCCGCAGGCCGGTGAAGACGATGTCGAGGTAGACGACTCCCGGGACGAAGAGGTCCATCCGGTGATCGTAATTCCTACTCACCGCCGGGATACCGGTGATCGGCGCTCAGCGAGGGTGATCCTGCTGACTACCCAGCATGGAGCAAGTAGTACCGTGACAGCTAGTCCAAGGACTAGGAGTGATCATGGATGGCGGACACCGTCCGAAGCGGCCGGAATGGGACTGTGCGGCCTGTGGCCGGGACTGGCCGTGCGACCCGGCCCGCGAGGAGCTCGCCGCTGATACCGGCGGCGGGACCACGCTGGCCGTACTGATGTGGACCTATCTTGAGGATTTCGCCCTGGACGCCGGTCCGGGGCCATTCGCGGGGGCGTTCGACCGGTTCATCGCCTGGACCCGGGGCGGGACGCGGGGACAGTGACCAAGCTGTCCCCGCGCCGCCGCACTCCCTCTCCCCAGAGGCTCAGTCGGTCAGCCAGAAGGTGTCATCGGCGGCGAGGTCCGCCGAGGGGCCGCCCTCCACCTCGACGCGCCACGACCGGGCCGGGCCGTCGCGGTCGACGCGGATGGCCGGGCCGTCCCGGGTGACGGTGAACGTGCTGGTGCCGACGTACACCGTCGTACTCCCCTCGGCCGGATCGAACAGCCGGAGGGTGACCCCGTCGGCGTGGTCGTAGTCGGGGCGGTCGGTGCGGTTGCCGATCGCCAGGATCGCACCGGGACGCACGAGCAGCGGAGCGCTGTCGAAACCGTGCGTCTCGGTGACCCAACCCGGGCCCTCGACGATCTCGCCGTTCTCGAAGCGGGTCCACTTCCCGGCCGGCACGTAATAGGTGACCTCGCCGGACTCCGAGAGCACCGGCGCGACCAGCAGATCTCCGCCGAGGAGGTACTGCCGGTCGATATGGGTGACGGCGGGATCGTCCGGGAAACCGACGATCATCGGGCGCATGACCGGCAGGCCGGCCTCGTGGGCCTGACGCGCGGCACCCAAGAGGTACGGCATGAGCCGGTACTTCAAATGGGTGAACTTGCGCAGCACCTCGACCGACTCGTCGTCGAACAGCCACGGCACCCGGTACGAGTGGTTGCCGTGCAGCCGGCTGTGCGAGGAGAGCAGGCCGAACGCTATCCACCGCTTGAACACGGCCGGGTCGGGCCGCCCCTCGAAGCCGCCGATGTCGTGGCTCCAGAAACCGAAGCCGGACGACATCAGCGAGAGCCCGCCACGCAGCGACTCGGCCATCGACTCGTAGGTGGCCGAGTTGTCGCCGCCCCAGTGCACCGGGAACTGCTGACCGCCGACGGTGGCCGAGCGGGCGAACAGGACGGCCTCGCCCTCGCCCCGGGCCTCGCGCAGGACGTCGAAGACGACCTGGTTGTAGAGCTGCGTGTAGTAGTTGTGCATCCGCTCCGGGTCGGACCCGTCGTGCCAGACGATGCCGTCCACCGGGATGCGTTCGCCGAAGTCGGATTTGAACGCGTCGACCCCCATGTCCACCAAAGAACGCAATTTTCCGGCATACCACTCGCGCGCGGCCGGGTTGGTGAAGTCGACGAGCGCCATTCCGGCTTGCCACCGGTCCCACTGCCAAACGTCGCCATTCGAGCGAAGAACCAGGTAACCGTTGGCAGCACCCTCCGCAAACATCGAAGACCGCTGCGCGATGTACGGGTTGATCCACAGACACGTGCGCAGGCCCCGGTCGGAGAGCCGCTTCAACATGCCCGGCGGGTCCGGGAAGATCCGCGGATCCCACTCGAAGTCGCACCAGTGGAACTCGCGCATCCAGAACGTGTCGAAGTGGAACACGCTGAGCGGCAGATCCCGCTCCGCCATCCCATCGACGAACTGGGTGACCGTCTCCTCGTCGTACGGCGTGGTGAACGACGTGGTCAGCCACAGCCCGAACGACCAGGCCGGCGGCAGCGCGGCCCGCCCGGTCAGCGCGGTGTACTTACGCAGCACGTCGGCCGGGGTCGGCCCGTAGATCACCACGTAGGACAGGGTCTGCCCGGCCACACTGAACTGGGTGCGGGACACCATCTCGCTGGCGACCTCGAACGACACCTTGCCGGGGTGGTCGACCAGAACGCCGTACCCCTTGTTGGTGAAGTAGAACGGCACGTTCTTGTAGGCCTGCTCGCTGCTGGTGCCGCCGTCCTCGTTCCAGATGTCGATGCTCTGCCCGTTCTTCACGAACGGCCCGAAGCGCTCGCCCAACCCATAAACGGCTTCGCCAACCCCAAGATCCAATTGCTCATGTACGAAGTGGGAGCCGTCGGCGCCGTCGACGATGCCGATGCCCTTCCAGCCGCTGCCGGTGAGCCGCTTCCCGTCGGCCAGGAAGTCGATCCCCCACTCGTCGCCGGGCCGGAACCGCGCGGTCAGCGAACCGGACGTCAACGAGTTCTCGTCGATGGATACCGGGTGCTCTTCACGGTTTAGCGCGAAATTTGGCCCTTTGGCGACGCCGCCGAGGAAGTGACCGATGGTCACCCGGATGACGTCCGGCGCCGGCGCCTCGGCCGTGATCGTGATGATCGGGGCGTCCAGGGTGTCGCTGCGCGTCTTGACCTTCTTGGCGGCCGCGTACGCGGTGAGCGTCGCGCCGTCCGAAGAGGTGTCGTGCAGCTGTGCCGGGTGCAGCACCGTGAACCCGTCGCGCTTGCGCCAGTAGCCGTCGGTGAACTTCATGTGTGTCCCTTTACTTGATGGCGCCGGCGGTGATGCCGCGGGTGAGCGTGCGCTGGAAGATCACGAAGAACAACATCGCGGGCAGGATGCCGATCAGCGCGCTGGCGCTGGTCGTGGTGGCGTCCATCAGGCGATCTCCCTGAAGCACGCCGAGGGCTACCGGAACCGTCTGGTTGTCGTTCGAGATCAGGAAGACCAGCGGCAGGAAGAACTCGTTCCAGGTCCAGATGAAGAAGAACGTGAACAGCACGCCGAGGGTGGGCCGGCTGACCGGAACCACGACGCTCCACAGGGTTCGCCATCTCCCGGCGCCATCGACGGAGGCGGCGTCCAGCAATTCGGTCGGGAATTCCGTGTACACGCTCGTCAGCAGATAGGTGCCGAACGCACTCTGGATGACCGTGAAAATGATGATGACCGACCACAGGCTGTCGTACAGTCCGACCTGCTTGGACAGGTAATACAGCGGATAGACCAGCACCTCCTGCGGCAACAGGTTCGCCACCAGGAAGAACACCAAGAACCAGATGCGACCTTTGACCCGGCCGATACCCAGGGCGTACGCGTTGAGAATGCTCAGCAGCACGCCGAGTACGGCCACGATCAGGCTGGTGAAGAAGCTGTTCCAGAGCTTCTGACCGAAGTTGACCCGGTTCCAGAAGTTGACGATCCCGTCCCAGTAAAGGTGCCCGGGAATCGACAGCGGACCGTTGCTGGCGTAATCGGCCGGGCTCTTGACCGCATTGATCGCGACCACGAGCAGCGGCGCCAGCATGAGCAGCAGCAGGATGAGCAGCGCGATCAGAATGGCGAAGCGGACCGGGTTGCGGCGCTTTTTAGCCTTGACCGGCTCGTCATTTTTTACCGGCGAGGGCACAGCGGTAACTGTCATGTCAGGCTCCGGCCTTCTCGGCCCGGTTCTGCAGCCGCAGGAACACGAACGCCAGCACGATGATGATCACGGTGAGCACCGTCGAGATTGCCGACCCGTACCCGACCTGGGCTTTTTCAAAGAAGTTCTTATAGGCGAAGTACGACGGTACGAGGGTGGAGTTGCTCGGTCCCCCGCGGGTCAGTACGAAGATCTGCCCGAAGATCTTCAGCGCGGCGATCGTGGTGGTCACCAGGACCACGTAGAACTCCGGCCGGATCATGTAGATCGTGATCTTGCGGAACCGCTGCCACCAGGACGCGCCGTCCAGGTCGGCCGCCTCGTAGAGCGACGGGTCGACGCGCTGCAGGCCGGACATGAACATGACGATCGGGTAGCCGAGCTGGAACCAGATCATCACCGCCATGACGCTGTAGAGCGCGTAGTTCGGGTCGCCCAGCCAGTTCTGGGCCAGCCCGCTCAGCCCGATCGAGTCGAGGATCTTGTTGAGCGCGCCGTAGTCCGGGTGCAGGATCCAGCCCCAGACAATGCCGGTGACCGCGACCGGAATGACCTGCGGAATGTAGAAGCCGCTGCGGAACACCGAGGCCCAGCGGTTGTTGAACGTCTTCGCGATGTAGTCGAACAGCACCGCCGCGAGCACCAGGCCGAGCAGCGTCGGCACCACGGCCATCGCGATGATCAGCAGGAAGATGTGCCCGAACGACGACCAGAACAGCGAGTCCTCGAAGAGCCGGGTGTAGTTGTCGAACCCGATCCACTTCTGGTCGCCGACGCCGTTCCATTTCGTGAAGCTGGTGTAGACCGTCATGATCAGCGGCACGACGATGATCGCCACCGACAGGATCACGCCCGGGATCAGGTAGACCGCGTAACCGCCGGTCCGGCTCCTGCTCTTGCCGGCCATGGTCACGTCCTTTCGGGGGGAGTTCCGCGGGCGGCTTTCGCCGCCCGCGGAGGGGACGTCACTTGCCGAGGTCGGCCAGGTTCTCGTTGTACGGCTTGGCGATCTCGTCGAGGAACGCGTCGGGCTTCTTCGAGCCGTTGATCAGGCCCTGCACGCCCGAGACCAGCACGTCGTAGTAACCCGGGGCCGGCCAGTCCGGGTAGAACGCCAGCCCGTCGGCGGCCGACACCTTGTTGAAGGTCTCGATCAGTTCCTTGTTCTTGGGGTCGGTGATCGCCGTCGGGTCGGCCGCGATCGGCAGGCCGCCGCTGTTGCCCAGCAGGTTCTGCACCTCGGGCTGCATGGTGATGTCGATGAAGTCGTACGCCAGGCTCTTGGCCTTGCTCTTCTCCGGGACGACCCAGAGGTTGCCGCTCGAGCCCGGGTGCAGCTTGTTGCCCGGGAAGAGGAAGGTGCCCCACTGGAAGTTCTTGACCTCGGTGGCGAACCGGCCGTACCACCAGCTACCCGAGATCAGGATCGGCGACTTGCCCTGCTCCCAGGCCACGCCCATGTCCTCGGCCTTGATGCCGGCCGAGTTCTTGGCGATGTAACCCTTGCTCACCCAGTCGGCGAAGGTGTTGGCCGCGTAGGTCAGCTTGGCGTCGTGGAAGTCGATCTTGTTCTTGTAGAGCTGGTAGTCGTCCACCCAGGCCCGGTCGGCCTGCGACAGCGCCAACTCGTAGAAGATCTGCTGGGCCGGGTATTCCGCGCCACCGACCGCGAGCGGGGTGATGCCCTTGGACTTGAAGGTGTCCATCACCTTGGTGAACTCGTCGAGCGTGGTCGGTACCTGCAGGTTGTACTTCTTGAACAGGTCCTGGTTGTAGTAGACCTCGACGAACTCGCCGTAGTTCGGGATGCCGAAGGTCTTGCCCGAGCCCATGATGCCGTCGTCGTCGTACTTGGCGGTGGTGGCCAGGCTGGAGCTCAGCTTCTTGTCCCAGCCCCGCTTCGACGCCTCGTCGGTCAGGTCGGTGAGCAGGCCCTGCTTGGACAGCAGGCCGGCGGTGGCGTTGCCCTTGTTGTATTCGAGAATGTCGGGTGCACTGTCGGAGTTGAGGATCATCTGGGCGTTCTGCTGGATCTGCTCGAAGGACTTCTCCTCGAACTTCACCTCGACGCCCGGGTGCGACGCCTTGAACAGCTCGATCGCCTTGTTCCAGGCGATGCCCATGGCGCTGGTCGGACCCTCGTAGTGCCACAGGGTGAGCGTCTTGGCGTCGCTACCCTGATCGCTGTCGGAGTCCGAACCGCTGCATGCGGTCAGGCCAAGCGACGTAGCCAGCAACATTGCACCGGCAGCGACGCCGGCTCGTGATCGGAACATGCCGTCCTCCGGGTGGGGGTCGTCGAAGCGCTTCGACGATAGATTGTCGAAGCGCTTCGACGCGGGACTTTCCGGCGACGTTAGGCTTCGCGGCGCTCGCATGTCAACGGTATGACGAACAGATTTCGCAACGATCGTTAACCGGTTCAGGCAGGTCGGCTCAGACCGCCGGGCGCGCGCAGCTGTCCCGCTCTACCAGGGTGGGTGGGAGGAGCCGGATCGACTCCGTGTGGCGGCCGTCCAGCAGCTTCATCACGGTCTCGACGGCCAGGCCGCCGACGTCGTGCGACGGGATGTCCACCGACGTCAAGGGGATCGGCAGGCCCAGGGCCACGTCCCGGGGGCAGACCGCGACCACCGAGATGTCCTCGGGGACGCGCCGGCCCGCCGCCCGCAGCTGGTCGAGCAGCGGGCGGAGAGCTTCCTCGTTGTGCACCACCAGCGCGGTGACGCCGGGCAGCTCGGCGTCGATGTCGGCCAGGCAGGACTTCACGCCCTCCTGGCCGGGCTCGCACGGGTGGGTCATGGTTTCCAGGCCCAGCTCGGCCGACGCCTCGGTGAAGCCGGCCAGGAACCGCTCGGCGTACGACGTACCGCGGCGGTAGACCGCTGGCGACGGGCCGACCAGGGCGATCCTGCGGTGACCGTGCCAGGCCAGGTGGCGCAGGGTCTCGGCCGCGGCGGCCGCGAAGTCGAGGTCGACGCAGACGATGCCGGACGGGTCGCCGGGCAGGCCGATCAGCACCGTCGGCTGCTTGAGCTTGCGCAGCGCCGGGATACGCACGTCGTCCTTCTCCACGTCCATCACGATCAGCGCGTCGACCATCGTGCTGTGCGCGACGCGTTCCAGGCCGCTGGTGCCCTCGTCCTTGGTCAGCAGCAGCACGTCGTGATTGTGGGTGCGGGCGGCGGTGACCACGGCGGTCGCGAACTGCATGATGACCGGCACGTTGACGTCCACCCGCAGCGGCACCACCAGCGCCAGCACGTTGGTCTTGCTGCTGGCCAGCGCCCGGGCGCCGGCGTGCGGGTGGAACCCGAGCTCGGCGATGGCGGCCTGGACCCGGGCCCGGGTCTGTGCCGAGATCGGACGCCGGCCGCTCAGCACGTACGACACCGTGCTCGGCGACACCCCCGCGGCCCGGGCGACGTCGTTGATCGTCGGCACTGGCCCTCCCCACGTCACCCGATCACGTTCCATGATGTTCCCTAACTGAAAGCGATCCTAGCCAAGGGCGTGATTGCGGCGGTCCGGTGCCGGAACGTCCCGCACCGGCACCCCGCCGCGCTGGCTGCCCGCGACCACCAGGTGCGGGGTCGCGACGGTCGACGGCTGCTCCGCGATGACCGCCACGGCCAGGGTGTTCGTCCCGTTCTGGTGCAGGACGCCGGCCGGCAGCACGAAGTCGGTCTGCGGGCCGATCGCGGCGCCGTATTGGCCCACGTTCCAGCCGTTCAAGTACAGAATCGCCCGATATCCGGCGGGGATCGCCCCGTCGAAGCGCAGCGCCACCGAGGTGTCCTGCCCGGCCGGCAGGTCGACCCGGAAGTCGTCGCGCAGCCAGGTGACCCCGGCCGGCACCGACTTCGAGGCGGCCGGCCAGGACCGGTCGGCGAAGCCGGGCAGGGACCAGCCGGCCCGCTCGCCGTAGAGGCCGCCGTTGTTCAGGCCGCCCCGGGCCGGGTCGAGCCAGGCCGTGCCCTGGATCTTCCAGGCGATGGCGGCGTCGCCGACGCGCGCCCCGATCAGGCCGCGGGGCTGGCGGAAGCGGTTGTCGTCGGCGGTCCAGTCGTCGTTGTGGCCCATGTTCTGCACCAGCACCGAGAGCACGGCCGGTTGGCCCGCCTTCAGCAGGCCGGCCGGGACGGTGAACGAGCCGGCACCCGGCGACCCGGTTTCGTCCTCCACCCCACCGGCGGCGGCGCCCAGGTATCGGCCGTTGAGCCAGACCAGGTAGTTGCCGCGCTTGCCGGTGATCGCGTTGAGGTCGGCCGTGGTCTCGGCGCCGGTGGCGGTGAAGTGGCCGCGATACCAGACGCTGCCGGTGTGGAAGCCGTACTCGTCGCTGAACAGCACCGGCTGGGTCAGCGGCGGGAAGGGGCTGAGGCTCGTGGTCTTGTCGGCCACGGTCCAGCGCGAGTCGTCAAACGCCGGCCGGGCCTCCGGAGCCTCGGCCTGCTGCTTCCAGCCGGACAGGGCGGGCAGGGTGACCGCGCGGGGGCCGGGCACGCTGCCGATCAGCGAGCCACTCGGCGAGGTGCGCGCCGCGACCGGCTTGCCGTTGACCGTGATGGCGCGGGCGGGAGAGAAGACCTCGACGGGACCGGCCGCATTCGAGTCCGCGCGCAGCGCCGCGGTGCCGTGGATCAACGCGGCCGACCGCAACAGATCAGTGCCGCGCACCAGCACCGGGCCGGACGCGGTGTCGTAGCGCCAGAACGCGGCGGCGGTGTCGTCAGTACCGAGCAGGAGCAGTTGCGGCCGCTGTCCTCCCCCGGTGACCTGCACTCTGGCGAGGCCTTCGTGGGTGTAGTCGAGCCGCAGCTTCCCGCCGCTGTAGGTCGCGCTCACCTGCCCGTCGAGGACCCTCACGACCGGCTTCGACAAGTAGTTGAGCACCGTGGTCCCGGGCGTTCCGGCCGTACCGTAAAGGACCTTGATGTCTCGCCCGGCGATGGTCGCCCTGGTCAGCAGCTCCGAACTGGAGGCCGCGAGATCGTCGAGGCCGGTCACCAGGATCTTGGCGTCGTGCCCGTCGAGCCGCAGCGGCAACGCGTAGCCGCCGAGGTCGATGGTGGACGTGACCGGCGTGGTGCCGGTGTTGCGGACCAGCACGAACGACGTCCCGGTGTCCGGGTTGGATCGGGCCGCCGTCTCCAGGCCGGGCGCGGCCGGCGCGGCCACCGCGTCGGTCTTGGTGAGCTGCGGGACGGACTGCAGGAAATAGCCCTGCCGCTTGTATTCGAAGTATTTGTCGGTGAGCTGGCGGTCCTCGGAGATCGCGGCGCCGTAGTCGTAGGACGTATAGACGTCGTTCGGTTGCGCGAGCCAGCCCCAGTTGGTGCCGCCGAAGCCCATGTAGTAGTTGAACGCGGTAGCCCCGGAAAGGATCATGTTCCCTTTCTGGAAGTACTTCGTGTACTGCACGCCGGTCAGCTCCCGGCACGCGGCATAGCCGGCGTTGTTCAGGTCGATCGCGCCGGCCTGGTATTCGGCGGCGAAGACCGGCGCGTCCTCGCGGACCTTCTCGGTGACACCGGCGCCCCACGGGCCCCACACCGTCGCGGCATTGCCGCAGTCGAAGGATTGCGGGTAATCGTCGACCCCGGGGATCTGCACCGCACCGAGCCCACTCCCCCACGTCGACGACCAGGAACCGGCGTCGCAGCAGTTGTTGGTGGTGATCGGCACGTCGATGCCGTCGGCCCGCGCGGTGTCCTGCAGGTCCTGCATGTAGACGGCGTCGGTGTTCACCGCGTACTCGTTCTCGACGTTGTACAGCAGCACCGACCCACCCCGGGTGACCTGGTGCTTGGCGATGATCGGATTGATGTGCGCGAGCCAGTCGTGATAGGCGGCGGTGTATCCCGGCGCGCTGCTGCGGGCCCGTCCGGGAACGGTTTTCAGCCAGGCCGGGAAGCCTCCGCCGGTGGTCTCGGCATTGATGTACGGGCCGGGCCGGGCGATGACGTAAAGGCCGACCTCCTCGGCGATGCGCAGGAGGCGGTCGACGTCGCGGACGCCGGTGAAGTCGTACTGCCCGGGAGCCGGCGAGTGGAACGCCCAGGAGAAGTAGACACTGATGCCGTTGAATCCGGCTGCCTTCTCCTTCTCCAGGATGTCGCGCCACAGATCGGGGCTGGGTAGCCGGAAATAGTGGAATTCGGCGGCCTGCAGGAGAACGCGCTCGCCGTCGACCGTCAGCGAGTACTTGTCATAGGTGACCGTGTGCTTGCTTTGCGCAGCGGCCGATGACGGGACCAAAAGGCCCGCGACAGCCAGGACCAGGGCGAGCAGGATCTTCATGCGGACCTCTCAAGGACGGTAAAAACCCGCCCGCCGGCTGACCAGGCCGGCGGGCGGGTTCCCCTCTCACCGAATGGAGAATGTGGACACGCGCAGCGCGTCGCCGAACACCAGGTAGACGTCCTGGTGCCCGCTTGCCTTGGCCAGCTTTGCGGTGACCGCGGCGTACTTGTAGACGTCACCGGTGGCGGTGACCGGAGCGGTGCCGACCAGCCGGCCGGTGGGCGAGCCCAGCCGTACCTGAATGGTGGTGTCCTTCAACGAAGCCACCTGCGCGGTAAAGGTGCCGCGCAGTTCCGCGTCCTTGAAGACGATCCATTGGCCGGCCGCGTTCGAGCCGACCGACGTACCGGTCGCCTTGCTCTCGTCGACCAGCTTGACGCCGTCGGCGTACCCGTCGAAGGTTTCGGCCCGCGTCGTGCGGCCCAGGTCCCGGGCGGGGATCGTCTCGCCCCGCACCGACAGCGACGTGCGCTGCCGGATGTCGCTGGACGACGCGCCGATCAGGATGTCGTAGACCGATGACTCGACGACCCACTTACTGCGGGTCTGATCCCAGCGCTTCAGGTCGGCCGGGCTGAGCGCGAGGCTCACGGTCTTGGTCTGGCCGGCTTTGAGGTGTACGCGCTGGAAGGCGCGCAACTGCTTGACGGCCGTGGTGTCCCGGGACGTGCGCTGGTGGGTGTAGAGCTGGACAACCTCGTCGCCGTCCCGCTTGCCGGTGTTGGTCACCGTCAGGGTGACCTGACCACGGCCGACGCTCGGCTTGCCGTACTTGAAGGACGAGTACGAAAGTCCGTAGCCGAACGGGTAGAGCGGCGTCTGCTTGCTGTACAGGTAGGTCTGCTGGGACTTGATGATGTCGTACTCGAGCAGGTCGGCCGGCAGCTGGCTGTCGCTGGCGTACCAGGTCTGGGTCAGCCGCCCGGCCGGGTTGTAGTCGCCGTACAGGACGTCGGCGATCGCGTGGCCGGTCTCGGCACCCGCGTGCGTGGTCCAGATGATGCCCGGCACGTTCTGCTGTTCCCAGTTGATGGTGTCCGGGTAACTGGTCTGCAGCACCACGATGGTGTGCGGGTTGGCCGCCTTGACCGCCTTGACCAGGGCGGCCTGGCCGGCGCCGAGGGCCTGGGTGGTGCGGTCATGCGCCTCCCGGCCGTTGATGAACGGCTGGCTGCCCACCACGAGCACGGCGGTGTCGGCCGTCTTGGCCGCGGCGACCGCCTCGTCGATGCCGCTGCGCAGCACCTCTTTGCTGAACTTGGCGGCGCCCGCGGCGTCCGGCGAGCCCAGCGCGAGCTTCCCGTCCGCGTCGATGGTCAGGTACCGGTTCGGCCCGAACCAGCTCTCGCCGGTTTCGTAGCCGGCGTAGCGGATCGCGATCGTGCCGTCGGCCTGCGGCTCCAGCTTGAACTGCTGCTGCACGAACCAGCCGCTGGGCTGGTCGTCGCGGGTGACGAACGGCCCCCAGTTGTAGCCGAGGTACTTTCCGTTGGCGACGTTCTTCAGGGTCAGTACGTCCTGGCCCCAGTCGTCGGCGTCGAACTGCGCCGCCGCGGTGGGGCTGTCCGCGAGCACCGAGGCCGCGTCGTCGGTCGAGGCGACGTACTTGCCGGTGGCCACCGAGCGCAGCGCGATCCGGTCCGAGCCGGTCGAGCTCACCACGGAGCCGGCCTTCTCGGTGATCCCGTCGACGGCGGTCACCTGGTACGGGAGCTTTCCGCCGTACCAGTCGCTGTAAAGGGTGTCGGCCAGTGGGCCGACCACCGCGACCTTGCCGCCCGGCTTGAGCGGCAGCGCGTTGTTCTGGTTCTTCAGCAGCACGATCGCCTTGTCGGCGGTCTCCCGGGCGAGCTTCTTGTTCGCGTCGCTGTTGATCACCGAAGGCCCGATCTTGGCGTACGGGCCGCCGTCCGGGTCGAACTCGCCGAGCCGGAAGCGGATGCTCAGGGCCTGCCCAGCGGCCACGTCGATGTCGTGGACGGTGAGCAGGCCCTGATCGAGGGCGGCCTTGATCGCGGTGACCGTGGGTGTGCCGTTGGCGTCGTCCACCGTGAATGCATTGAGGCCGGCCTTGATGACCGCGGCGTTCGCCTCGGCCTGCGTGCTGAAGTACTTCTGCGAACCGGTCAGGTTGTACGGGGCGTAGGCGTCGGAGACGTTGAACAGCGGGTAGTCCGACCAGCTGCGCTCGAGCGTGGCGAGGTCCGGGTCGACCGTCGCCGGGCGCCCGTTGACCAGGTTGTAGGAGGCCATCACGCCGGTCGCGGCGTTGGCTTCGAGGGCCGGCTTGAAGGCGGCCCGGTCGTACTCGTTGAGCACCCGGGGCGGCACGTTCGACGAGGTCACGTCGCGGCCGGCCTCGTTGTTGTAGGCCAGGTAGTGCTTGAGGGTGGGCGCGGACTTGAGGTGATCCGGGTCGCCGCCCTGCAGCCCGTCGCCGTAGGCGGTGGAGATCGCCCCGGTGAGCAGCGGGTCCTCCGAGTAGCCCTCCTCGTTGCGGCCCCAGCGCGGGTCACGCAGCAGGTTGACCACCGGCGCCCACAGGTTCAGGCCGAAGACGCGGGGGTTCTTGGCGTTGAAGCCGCGGGCCTCGTCACCGACCGCCGAGCCGACCCGCTCGATCAGCGCGGTGTCCCAGGTGCTGGCCAGGCCGACCGGCTGGGCGAACGACGTGCCGTCGGCCTGCACGACCGCGCCGCCGTTGTCGATGTCGTTGGACCAGGCGACGCCGTGCAGGGCCTCGGTGCCGGCCTTGAACAGGTTGATGCCGAGCCGCGGGATGGCCGGTTGGTACTGGTGCAGGAGCGAGATGCGCTCGTCCAGGGTGAGCCGCCCGACGAGGTCGTCGATGCGCGCCTGGAGCGCCAGATGTGGATCACGGAAAGGGTAGGACGGATCCGCGTGGGCGGCGCCGGGAATGGCCGGTACGACCAGTAATGCGGCGGCCAGCAGCGGCAGAAAACGCCGTCGCATGGGCGATTCTCCTCAATTATGGGAACGACGAATCACCTGCTCAGCACGGGTGGATGGACCGAGCAGGCGATCTTTCGAAGTAGTCGTCGAAGCGCTTCGATTATCGGCGGTATCGCTCACGATAGATGCCCTCCTATCTCGTGTCCACAGTCTCTTGGAAATCGCCCGGTAACATCGACTCGGGTCTTCTTCAGCCGCAGGTCGGGGCCATGATCACGGGCGGCTAGGATCGCCGTCATGCCGTCTCGCCGTAACCCGCTGATCTTCGTGGCCGTGCTCGCGGCACTCGTGCTGCTCGTCGCGGCCGGCTCGATCGCGTACTTCGCCGGGGTATTCGACGAGAAGTCGAAATTCACCGCCGCGCCGGACGGCTGCACGCCGGTGGAGCCGGGCCTGCACTTCCTCGGCACCGGCTTCGCGACCGCCGCCGGGGACGGCGGCGGCTGCAAGGTGGTGCGGGCCGACTCCGCGACCCACACCGTCCTGCTGATCAACTACAAGGTGGCGTCCTCCCCGGCCGAGGCCGGCAAGCTGCTGCGCAACGCCGCGACCGGGATGGCCGCCGAGGTCCCCGGCGTCGGCGACGAGGCCTACCGGCAGGGCGAGCTGACCGCCTTCCGGGTCAGCAACCTGATGGTGCTGTGCGTCGTGATCACCGACTCGACCGGCTACGAGAGCACCGGCACCACGGCACCGCAGGTGAAGGTGTTCGAGGCCGACCTGGCGTCACGGCTGGCCGAGTAGCTCCCGGTACTGGTCGAGGTAGAAGCCGGCCTTGATCGCGGCGGTCTGCTCCGGGCCCAGCACCCCGGCCTCCGGGCCGTAGCTGACCCCGCCGTGCGGGCCCAGCGGCAGGACGATCGCGTCCGGCTGCGGCTGGTACGTGGTCAGGTCGGTCCGGCCCTCGATCAGCGCGCGGATGTTGGCCGCCGCCACCCTGGCGTGCATCTGGGCCAGGCGGGCCATCTTCAGCTCGGGCAGGGCGGTGATGTCACCGATCGCGAAGATGTTCTCGGTCCCGCAGACCCGCAGGTCCGGGTTGACCGCAAGGCGGCCGTCCGGGCGGCGGGCCGGCAGATCGGCGTACCCGGTTTCCGGGGTGGCGCCGAAACAGTCGAAGCGCAGGTCGGCGTCGACCGGCTCGGTGGTGATCCGGATGCCGCGCTCATCCAGCTGTCGCCGCAGCGAGACGCGGAACTCGTCCGGATAGTCACCTGGCATCAGGTCGTCGGCCCGATCCACGACGGTCACCCGCTTGCCCGGCCAGGCCGCGGTGATCTCGCCGGCGAACTCGAGGCCGACCGGTCCGGCGCCGACCAGCAGGACGTGCTCGGCTTTCTCCAGGGCGCGGTGGGTCTCCGCGAGTTGGTCGCGCTCACCGATTCCAATCTTTGCCGGGTACGGGTACGACGAGCCGGTCGCCAGCACCACGTAGTCACCGATTTCGACGTCTCCCCCACGGAGCTCGACTCGCGCGTCGGCGGTGACCTTTTCGGCCCACGCCCGGCGGATGCGGCCGTTGGCAAGCAGCCCGTCGTAAGGAATGAAGATCCGGTCCGCCCACGACGGGTCGACGACCGCACGCAGGGCGGCCACGTTGTGCACGAACGTCTCGCGCGGCTCGATCAGGACCACCTCGGCCACGTCGTCGAGCGCCTTCGCCACCGTGATGCCGCCGTACCCGCCGCCGATAATCAGCACTTTTGTCATGGGTCATTTCTCGCCCCTGCGGCCGGTCGCAGGGAGGCCGGGCCCAGGGTGGTAGCGGCAGGGACAGGATTCGGGCCGGGGCGGTTGTTACCGTCAATGCCATGGCCGACAACGAGTTGGGGATGTTTCTGCGCAGCCGGCGCGAGACGATCACGCCCGCCGCGAGCGGCCTGCCCACCGGCCCGCGCCGCCGCACGCCCGGCCTGCGCCGCTCCGAGGTGGCCGCGCTGGCCGGGGTGAGCGTCGAATACGTGACCCGCCTCGAACAGGGCCGCGACCGCCACCCGTCGGCGCCGGTGCTGGGCGCCCTGGCCTCGGCGTTGCGGCTGAGCGCGAGCGAGCGCGTCCACCTCTACCGGCTGTCCAAGGGCGCCGACCGCGGCTTCACCTGCCGGGGCGACGCCGGCCCCGGCCGCGAGGTGCGCCCCTCGGTGCGAGCCATCCTGTCCCGCCTCGAACCGGCCGCCGCGGTCCTGCTGAACCAGCAGGGCGACCTGCTCGCCTGGACGAGCGGCTTCCAGCGCCTGGCCGGCGCGACCGGCCTGCTCGACGGCGACCCACCCAACCTCAACCGCTACGTCTTCACCGACCGCCGGTCCCGCACCACCTTCCCCGACTGGGACATGGTCGCCGACGACCGGGTGGCCGACCTGAAACAGGGCCCGTTCCGCGCCGACCAGCACCTGGCCGCCCTGGCCGACGAGCTGACGGTGCTGGCCGGCGACTCCTTCGACGAACGCACCCGCACAGTCCCCGGCCTGCCGTCGGCGAACGGCATCCGGCGCTGGATGCACCCGGCCGCGGGCGAGCTGCGAGTGGCCTACGAAACCCTGGACCTACCCGCCGACGACGGCCAGCGCCTGGTAATCCACCTCCCCGCCGACGCACACACGGAAGAGGCCCTGTCGGCCTTCGAAACCCCACTTAGGCTGGTCGCCGGAATTCTCTGACAAATCCGGAAGGTACGCGCATCCCGCCCCACAACCGCACCATCGGCAACCGCCGAGCAACGCGATCAACGACGGCCACAAGGCCGCAACGCGACTCTCGCGCAGGAGATCCAGGCGCCGGCCCGAATCTCGGCTGCGCCCGGCGGCCGGGACTCCCTAAAGTCACGGTCGATGAAAGCCAACGACTGGCACGACCCCGAGTGGGTGGCGGCCGCGCACGAGTGGATCATGGCGCATCTCGACGCTCCGGCGACTGGGCCGATCGTTGAGGTTCGGGTCCGGCCCTGGTCGGTGACGCACCGAGTATCGACGGCCGCTGGGACCCGATGGTTCAAGGCCAACACGGCTGCCTGCGCCTATGAGGCGCCGCTGGCGGCGGCGCTGGCCGGCTGGGTGCCGGACGCCGTGCTGGCGCCGCTGGCGGTTGACGACCGGGGCTGGCTGCTGAGCGCCGACGCCGGGCCCACGCTGCGCGACGAGATCGGCGCCGGGCCACCGGTGGAGACCTGGGCGCGGATGCTGCAGGCGTACGCGGTGCTGCAGCGCGAGACCGCCGCCCGCGCCGACGAGATGGTCGCGCTCGGCGTGCCCGACATGCGGCTGCCGCTGCTGCCCGGCCTCCTCAAGGGTTTCCTGGCCTCGGTGGAGACGGAGGGCGACGTGGCGGCCGTGCCGTTCGCCGACTGGTGTGCGGAACTGGCCGCGGACGGGCTGCCCGCTGCCCTCCAGCACGACGACCTCACCGACGCCAACGTCTTCCCGGTCGGGCCGCGGGGCTTCCGCTTCTTCGACTGGGGCGACGCGTGCGTGTCGCACCCGTTCGGGACCATGCTGGTCGCCCTCGGCTTCGCCGCCCACCTGCTGAAACTCGAACCGGGAGCCGCCGAGCTGGCCCGGTTGCGCGACGCCTACCTGGAACCGTGGACCGACCTGGCCCCGGCCACCACGCTGCGCCGCTCAGTATCGCTGGCCTACCGGATCGACCGGGTCCCCCGCGCGCTGGCCTGGCAGCGCGCCGTCCAAGACGCGGCCCTCCCGGTCGACGAGGACTTCCGCACCGCCGCCGCCTATTGGGTCGGCGAGCTGCCCGCGCCGGCGGTGATCTGACCGCGCGATCTGGATCCAGCCCATCACCGCGCGAGAGGCGCGCTACGGCCGTTCGGCCGTCGAGGGCTCGCGGGCGGCAGCCGCCGCAGGCGGGGTTCGTGGCTGTGCGGTTGGGGACCGGGAAACGCGTACTATTCGGAGTTCGTCGATGTTGGGGGGGCTGGCGTAGATGACCGGGCGCGTGCGGGTGGAAATGCGGCGGTCCGGCGGGTTTACCGGGCGGACGGCGCATGTCGTGCTGGAGTCCGCGCGGCTGCCGCCGGCTGAGGCGGCGGAGCTGGTGCGGCTGGTTTCGGCGATCGACCCCGGGATCGTCACCAGCACTGCGACCTCGGCGGGGGCCGATCTCATGCGCTACGACCTGATCATCGAGCGGGGTGCGCAGCGCTGGCAAGGGACGGTTTCGGATCCGGCCATTCCGCCGCAGCTGCGGCCGCTGCTGCAGTTCCTGAGCCGCTACACATAGCCGGGACCCGCGGCGGCGACGTCGACACCGCGGGCCGTTGCCGGGCTGGTCAGCTGGGATTGATCAGCCGGTATTCGTACGGCGCGAATTGCTCGTCGCCGATGGTCACCGGGGTCGGGTTGTGGTTGATCACGGTGACCAGGCCGTTGCGGGCGCAGGCCTCCACGTTCGGTGGTAGGTCGGGCCGGACCGGGGCGATGCCGAAGCCGGCGGCCAATCGCTCGCGGTCGGCCGGGGCGGCCAGCGTGGCCAGGTGCCAGGCCTCGCCGCGGCCGTGGCGGTGGCGGGTCAATGCCGGGGAACCGTCGGCGAAGGATTCCAGCACCTCGGCGCCGTGCAGGCGGATCTCCTCGCGCAGGGTCTCGCCGCGGCTACCGTCGCCGTAGACCGCCTCGTCGCCCAGCACCCCGGCAATATCGGTCACGGTGAGGCCGAGCGTCTCGCCCAGGCGCTGGGTGAAACCGCCGGGCAGGAAGCCGTCGTTCTCGTCCACCACGTCGGTGTAGGCGGTGGTGAACAGGCGGCCGCCGTCCGCGACGTACCGGACCAGCGGCGTCGCGTCGCGGATCAGGTAGAGGCTGGGCGCGACCACCACGGCGTACCCGTCGAAGGGTCCGTCCGGGTGGACCAGGTCGACCTGGATGTTGAGCGCGTGGAAGGCGGCGTGCCAGCCCTGGACCTCGGCCAGGTAGTCGAGGCGGGCCGGGTGGTTGGGCTGGTCGAGGGCCCAGTGGCAGTTCCAGTCGAGGATCAGCGCGACCTGGGCGTCCCGGCCCGGTGGCGGCGGCGACACCCGAGACAGTGCCGCACCGAGGGCGGCAACCTCCCGATAGGTACGGGTGTCCGGGCCGGCGTGCGGCAGCATCGCCGAGTGGAACTTCTCCGAGCCGCGGGCCGCCTGCCGCCACTGGAAGAACAGCACGCCGTCGGCGCCCCGGCCGACCGCCTGCATGCTCAGCGCGGCCATCTGCCCGGGTGCCTTGGCCGCGTTGTTGGGCCGCCAGTTGACGTGGCCGGCGGCCTGTTCCATCAGGATCCACGGGGTGCCGGGCTTGAGCGAGCGCATCAGGTCGCGGCCGAACGCGGTCTGCCGGAAGGACAGCGGGTCGCGCGGGTCGGGATAGCTGTCGTCGGAGATGAAGTCGAGTTCGCCGGCCCAGGACCAGTAGTCGGCCTTCGGGAACGCGCCCATCATGTTGGTGGTGATCGGCTGGGTGGCGCCGGCTTTCCGGATGATCCGCTTCTCCAGGCGCAGCAGTTCGAGGAGCATGTCGGAGCTGAACCGCCGGAAGTCGAGCAGCCCGGCCGGATTGACCGAGGTCGGGGCGAGGCGTGGCGGCAGGATCTGCTCGAAGTCGGTGTAGCGCTGCGACCAGAACATGGTGCCCCAGGCGGCGTTCAGCGCGTCCAGGTCGCCGTACTTCGCGCGCAGCCAGGTCCGGAACGCAGACGCGGCCTGGTCGGAGTAGTCGTAGGTGGTGTGGCAGCCCAGCTCGTTGTTGATGTGCCACATCACCACCGCCGGGTGATTCTTGTAGCGCGCGACGAGCGCGGACACCAGGTCGGCGGCGAGCCGCCGGTATTCCGGTGAGGTCGGCGCGTAGTGCTGGCGGCCGCCCGGCCAGCGGACGGCGCCGTCGTGCCCAACCGTGAGGATGGACGGGTACTTCGTGGTGGCCCACGGCGGGGTCGAGGCGGTGCCGGTGGCCAGGTCGACCGCCACTCCCCCGGCGTGCAGCAGGTCGAGGACCCGGTCCAGCCAGCCGAAGTCGAACACCCCTTCGTCCGGCTGGATCCGGGCCCACGAGAAGACGCCGACCGTAGCCAGGTTGACCCCCGCCCTGCGCATCAGGTCGACGTCCTCGAGCCACACGTCCTCGGGCCACTGCTCCGGGTTGTAGTCCCCGCCGTAGAAGATCGCCATGGGTCCATGTTCCCAGCCCGGCGTCCCGCCTGGCCTGCTACAAACAGACCAATCAGACTGGTACGCCGTGAAAAAGGAGCCGTCATGACCCTGCCGCAACTGTCCGGCCGTCCGGTCGTCACCGATGGCGGGCTGGAGACCGACCTGATCTACCACTACGACGTCGACCTGCCGGAGTTCGCCGCGTTCCCGCTCGTCGACCGCGGGCCGGGCCGAGACCTGCTGCGGCGCTACTACGGCGACTACGTCGACATCGCGGCCAGGGCCGGCGCCGCTCTGCAGCTGGAGACGCCGACGTGGCGGGCCAGCGCCGACTGGGGCGCCAAGCTGGGCTACGACGCCGCCGACCTGCGCCGGGTCAACCAGGAGAGCGTCGCGCTGCTCCGGGGACTCCGCACCGATCTGCTGGTGAGCGGCGCCATCGGCCCGCGCGGCGACGGTTACGTGGCCGGCGACCCGACCGACCCGGACCAGGCCGCCGCCTATCACGCACCTCAGATCGACGCCTTCGCCGAGGCCGGCGCCGACCTGGTCACCGCGTTCACGCTGACCGGCCCCGGCGAGGCGATCGGCATCGTCCGGGCGGCCCGCGCGGCCGGTCTGCCGGTGGCCATCTCGTTCACCGTCGAGCAGAACGGTCACCTGCCCGACGGCACCTCATTGCGGGACGCGGTCACCACGGTGGACGCCGAGGCCGCCCCGGACTACTTCATGGTCAACTGTGCCCACCCCACCCACGTGGCGCCCGGCCTGACCGAGGGCGCCTGGCGCGACCGGATAGTCGGCCTGCGCGCCAACGCGTCCACGGCCGGCCACGCCGAACTGGACGCCGCCACCGAGCTGGACGAGGGCGACCCGGCCGAACTGGCCCGGGCGCAGACTGATCTGCGCCCGCACCTGCCCAATCTCACGTTGATCGGCGGCTGCTGCGGCACGGACTCCCGCCACGTGGCTGCCATGTGGGGCGTCTAGGGGTTGCTCACCAGGCTGTAGTTGTCGGTGGTCACCTCGCCCACGGCGTCCAGGGTCAGGCCGAAGGTGACGGCTCGGGTGCCGGCCGGGACGGCCGGGGTGGTCCAGGCCGCCGTGGTGTAGGTGGCGCTGGCCGCGAACGGTGGGCTCTGCGTCCACCACGACCAGGTGCCCGCGGCGTCCTGCTTGTAGAGGGTGAAGAACGTCGGCTGGGTGCCGTGATAGGAAACGGACAGCGAGAGGGTCTTGCCGGGCGTGACCAGCGGCGCGCAGTTGCCCGAGTCCCAGCCGGGGATCAGCTTGGCGTCGCCGTCGGTGCGGGCGGTCAGCTCCAGCTTCTGGGCGTACGTGCCGTCGGCGGCGTCGGTCACCGTGGTCCACACCGGAGTGTTGGTGCCGTAGCCGGTGCCGGTCCAGCAGGCCGGGAAGCCGTCCGCGCCCGGCGTCTCCAGGGAGGGATTGACCAGGGCGTTGACGCCGTCCGGAGCGGGCGCCAGCGGGTGGTCGGCGAAGCTGTAGTCGTCGGTGACCAGGGTGCCGACGCTGTCGATGGTGAGGCCGAAGCCGGCCGCCACGGCCGTTGCGGGAGGTGCCGGCGTGTTCCAGGTCGCCTGCCGCCAACCTGTCGACGGGGCGAAGCGCGGGCTCTGGGTCCAGTAGCTCCACTGGCCGAGCGCGTTGCGCTGATAGAACGTGAAGAACACCGAGACATCCGACTTGTACCAGGTCGACACCTGGTACGTGCGGCCCTGATCAATTTGCGACGAGCAGTCACCCAGGTCGAACCGCGGGATCAGCTTGGCGTCGCCGTCGGTCCGGGCGGTCATCTGGATCTGCGACGCGTACGTGCCGGTGTGCGCGTCGGTGACCCGGGTCTGCACGGCGGTGTTGTCGCCGTAGCCGGCCGGCTGCCAGCAGTCGGGCAGGTTCGCGTCGAACGGGCTGACGTCCTCCAGGGACGGGTTGCGCACGGTGTTGACCTCGGGGGCGCCGGGCGCGAGCGGCGCGGTCGGGCTGACCGCGGCGGCGACCGTGCCGCCGATGACGTCGTTCACCGTCTCGACCGTGGTGCCGACCGCGGTGCGCGGGGCGAGCCAGGTCAGGAAGGCATCGAGCACGGACGCCGAGATGGACTCGGCCGGGCAGCCGGTGTCGCAGATGTGGTGGAAGTTGAACGGCAGCCAGCCCCCGGTGACCTCGGCCCGTTCGACCAGGTCCTGCAGCTCGGCCAGGGTGGTGGTCACCTCGACGTCGTCGGGGGTGCGGATCGCGTACGCGTCCAGGGGTGGAACTGTTTCGGCCGGGTCACAGTCGTCGCAGTCGGTGGCGTCGTACAGGTCGCCGACCGCCCGGGCGCTGTTGTAGCCACAGTGCTGCGCGATCGTTTCGAGGCCGGCGTCCAGGTTGGCGAACGGATAGGCGAAGGACGTTATGTCGAAACCCCACGACAAAAGCGTGTTTCGATCTGTACAGATCTGCCGGTTCTGCTCCCCGGGCGCCAGTGTCAACAGATCTTGGTGAGTTGCGGTATGGCCGCCGATCTCGTGGCCGTTGGCCGCAAGATTCTCCAGATCTGTACGAGTCATGTATGACGTCTGACCTATCAGCGCCGAGTTGATGTAGAAGGTTCCCACCATTCCGTGCTGCTGCAGCAAATCTTGAGCCGCTAATTGATCAGCAACTCCATCGTCGAAGGTGAAACTCACGGCGAGCGGGTCGGCCAGCGAGGCCTGTGCCGCGGCCGGCGAGATCAGCAGGGCGGCACCCGCCAGCACCGCTGTGAACAGGGAAGATAACGCCTTATTCATGGTCACGCCTCCATGGCGGTGACTTGCGTGTGGACGTGAACAGGACTAGCACGTGGGCACCAATACGCGGAGTAGCGGATATCTGACAGAGCGTCGAATATGGACAGACCCTACGTGAACCGCAATTTCAGGCTGATTTCGTGATCATTTCGGAGGTCACGCCCACTCCAGAAACGAAAGAACTGTTATTGACGTGCCTCTTTCCATGGTCCACAAGGGTCAGACCATTCCAGGATCGGCCGAATGGGCCAACGTCACTCCGTCGGACGGTCCCTTCTCCCCCGGTGAGGCCGCCGAAATACTCAGCCCGGGTACCCACCCGCCAGTGGGTGCCGGCTTTTCCGAGGGGACGGAAAAATGGGCTCAGATCTGCAAGCGTCCAGTTCGGACAGCAGCGAGCATCGTCAGGGCGGTGGTGGGGTACCGCCCGTCCAACCGATTCGGGTCGGCGTCGTCGGCGTCGGCTACTGGGGTTCGAAGCAGCTTCGCGTCATGCGGTCCACCCCCGGGGTGTCCCGGGTCGTCGCCATCGATGCGCGTCTGCCGCTGCTCAGCGGCATGGCGCACCTCCTGGCGACCGGCGAGGGGTTCACCTCGCTGGAGGCCGCGCTGCCTCATATCGACGCCGTGGTGATCGCGACACCACCGGCCTCGCACGTGCCGCTAGGGCTGGCGGCAATTCGTGCGGGCAAACACGTACTCATCGAGAAGCCCCTGGCCACCACGGCCGCGGGCGCGCAGGAACTGATCCAGGCCGCCAAGGAGGCCGGGGTCACCCTGATGGTCGGACACACCTTCGAATACAACGGTGCGGTCTGGATGCTGCGCGAACTGGTGCAGACCCGCGAGCTCGGCGATCTGTACTACCTGGACAGTTCCCGGCTCAATCTGGGGCTCTACCAGAGCGACGTCAACGTCATCTTCGACCTCGCACCGCACGACATATCCATCGCCAACCACGTGCTCGGCGCCACGCCCACCTCCGTGCGGGCCTGGGGCCAACGGCACCTCGACCCGGTCTTCGAGGACGTCGCACACCTCGAACTGGGCTACGACGACATCGGCGTGCAGGCTCACATCCACGTCAGCTGGCTCGATCCGCGCAAGGTCCGGCTGATCACCGCGGTCGGCTCGAAGAAGATGGCCGTCTTCGACGACACCAACGTCGAGGAACGCATCCGCATCCACGACAAGTCGGTGGTCCGCTCGGCGGAGAACAAGGGCATGCAGTACCACCACGGGCCGGTCACCTCGCCGGTCGTCCGGTTCGACGAGCCGCTCGCCGTGCAGGCGAAGCATTTCGTCGAATGCATGACGACCGGGGCCGTGCCCCGCACCGACGGCGCCAACGGTCTGGCCGTCGTGCAGGTCATCGAAGCTGCCCAGATCTCCCTGGCCCAGGAACGCAAGGTGCTGCTCAGCGAGGTCTCCGGGCTGCCGGACACCGCGCGAGCCGGGTTGATCCCGGTTCCGGCCCAGCGCGCGCCGGTCAGCGCCTGATCTCAAAGCCTGCGACAAAAGAGCGAGGAAAGTTGATGCACCCTGCCATCGAAGTGCCGTTCACCGACCTGTCCGCCATGGCGCACGAGGTCTGGCCGGACATAGAGACGACTTACACCGAGGCTCTGCTCGCCGCCCGGTACGTCGGCGGACCCGCCGTCGCCCGGTTCGAGGAGAACTTCGCCCGCTACTGCGAGACCGGCCACGCGGTCGGTGTCGCCAACGGGACCGACGCCCTGCAACTGACCCTGCAGGCGCTCGGGATCGGGGCCGGCGACGAGGTGATCGTGCCGAGCAACACGTTCATCGCCACGGCCGCGGCCGTGGTCCGGGCCGGGGCGATCCCGGCGTTCGTGGACGTCGACCCCGACTCCCTGCTGATCACCCCGGCCATCCTGGCGGCGGCGATCACCCCGCGCACCAGCGCGGTCATCGTGGTCCACCTGTACGGCAACATGCCCGACATGGACGGCCTGGTGGCCGTGGCCGACAAGGCCGGCATCGCGCTGGTCGAGGACGCCGCCCAGGCGCACGGCGCGGAGTGGCGCGACCGGCGGGCCGGCTCGTTCGGCGCGGCCGGCTGCTTCAGCTTCTACCCGGGTAAGAACCTGGGCGCGTTCGGCGACGCCGGCGCCGTCGTCACCAACGACGAGAAGCTCGCCGAGAAGGTGCGCAGCCTGGCCAACCACGGCCGGGACGGCGGCGCCAACCACTACGAGCACTCGTTCGTCGGCACCAACAGCCGGCTCGACGCGTTGCAGGCCATCGTGCTCGACGCCAAACTGGCCCGCAACGAGACCTGGACCGAGGCCCGGATCAGCTTCGCCGACCGCTACCGCAAGGAGCTGGCCGGCTCGAAGACTCTGCGGCTCACCGAGGTCAACCCCCTGGCCCGGCACGTCTACCACCTGATGGTGGTGCGGGTCGCGAACCGGGAACAGGTCCAGAAAGTCCTCCAGGACAACGGAATCCAGACCGGGGTGCACTATCCCGTCCCCTGTCATCTGCAGCCTCCGCTGCGCCAATACGCGACCGGCCCGCTGCCGGTCTGCGAACAGGCCGCCGTGGAGCAGTTCTCGCTCCCGCTCTTCCCGCACATGTCCCGGGCGCAGGTCGACCGGGTCTGCGAGGTGCTGGACGAGGTGAGCGAGAAGTGAACGCCGACGAGGGAGTCATCGTCGGATATCCGGTGGCCCGCACGGGATCTGGACCACTGGAGCTCGGCCCGGAGGCGCGGCTGCGCAGCGGCACGGTCCTCTACGACGGCAGCCGCATCGGGCCGGGTCTGCAGACGGGTCACGGGGTGGTGATCCGCGAGGAGAACGAGATCGGCGCGGACGTCAGCGTCTGGAGCAACACCGTCATCGACTACGGCTGCCGGATCGGCAACCGGGTGAAGATCCACGCGAACTGCTACATCGCGCAGTTCACCGTGCTCGAGGACGACGTGTTCCTGGCTCCCGGCGTCACCATCGCCAATGACCTCTACCCGGGCGACGAGCGCTCGGCCAAGCTGATGTCCGGACCGCACATCGAGGCCGGTGCGCAGATCGGGGTCAACGTCACGATCCTGCCGTTCGTCCGGATCGGCGCGGGCGCGATCATCGGATCGGGGTCGGTGGTCACCCGGGACATTCCGGCCGGCTTTGTGGCGTACGGGAATCCGGCCGTCCCCCACCGCAAGGTGGCCGATCTGCCGGAGATCGAGGATCGGGTCGCCGCCCTGCGGGAGCGGTCATGAAACGGGCCCTCGACCTGGTCGGCGCCGGCCTGGGCCTGATCGTCCTCGCGCCGCTGCTGGCCGTGGTCTGGCTGGCCGTGCGGCTCACCTCGCCCGGCCCGGCGATCTTCAAGCAGGAGCGCCTGGGTAGGGACCGGAAGCCGTTCACCATGTACAAGTTCCGGTCGATGACGACCGGCAACTCCGACGCAGCCCACCGCGAGTACGTCTCGAAGATGCTGACCGGGGACGAGGGCATCGAGCAGGTCGGCGGCCTCTACAAGCTGGCCGGCGACCCGCGGGTCACCGGGATCGGCGCCTGGCTGCGCAAGACCAGCATCGACGAGCTGCCGCAGCTGGTCAACATCGTCCTGGGGCAGATGTCGCTGGTCGGCCCACGCCCGGTGCTGGCCTGGGAGGCCGAGCTGTTCCAGCCGGAGGCGATGGCCCGCTTCGACACCCGCCCCGGCCTGACCGGGCTGTGGCAGGTGAGCGGCCGTAACCTGCTGACCATGCCGCAGGCCCTCGCCCTGGACGTGGAATACGTCCGCCGGCAGAGCCTGTGGCTCGACATCACCATCATCGCGCGAACGCTGCCGGCCCAGCTTCGCCGCGGAGCGGCATGACCGTCACGCTCGAGAAGGAAGCCGAGGCGCGGGCGTCACCCGCGGACGCGGTGGGCGACTCGATGACCGTCGCCCTGTGGACGGCGATCAGCCGGGGCACCGGCGTGATCCGCGGCGTGGTGATCGCCGCGGTGCTGGGTGCCACCCTGTTCGCCAACACCTACCAGTTCACCAACTCGCTGCCCAACCTGGTCTTCTACGGGTTCCTCGGCGGCTCGATGCTGTCCTCGCTGCTGATCCCCGCGCTGGTCCGGCACGTCGACACGGCCGACCGGGCCGGCGCGGAACGGGTCGCCGGCGGCTTCCTCGGCATCGTCGCCCTGGGCGCCGCCGTGCTCACCCCGCTCGCCGTGCTGGTCGCGCCGTTCGCCCTGCACGGCGACCAGTCGCGGACCGGCACGCTGCTGATCCTCATGCTGCTGCCGCAGATCCCGCTCTACGGTCTGGTCGCCACGGCCGGCGCGGCGATGAACGCGCACGGCCGCTTCGCCCTGGCCGCGGCCGCGCCCGCCCTGGAGAACATCGGCACGGTCGCCGTCCTGGTCGCGGTGGCCATCCTCTACCCCGGCATCGGCGGCCTGGAACAGGCGCCGCTGAGCGCGCTGCTGCTGCTCGGGCTGGGCACCACCGGCTCGGTCGCGCTGCACGCGGCCGCCCAGTGGTACGGCGCCCGCCGGGCCGGCATGCGGCTGCGGCCCCGGGTGGGGTGGCGCGATCCCGAGGTCCGGGTCGTCCTCAAGCGGGCGGTGCCGTCGCTCGCCCAGGCCGCGCTGGCCGCCCTGCAACTGCTGATCCTGCTGGTCTTCGCGAACCGGGTGGCCGGCGGCGTGGTCGCGTTCCAGCTCGCGATGAACTTCTACTTCCTGCCGATCGCGCTCGGCGCGACCCCGGTCGCGCTGTCGCTCGCGCCCCGGCTGGCCCGGTTGCACGCGGCCGGCGACCGCGTCGCGTTCCGCGACACGTTCACGAACGGCCTGATCTTCGCGCTGTTCGTCGCCGTGCCGGCGGCCGCCGGCTACCTCGCCATCCGCGACCCCATCGCCCGGGCCATCTCCTACGGCGGGTTCGCCACCGATGCGGGTACGGCGTTGATCGCCACCGCCCTGGGTGCCCTCGCGCTCGGGGTGCTCGGCGAGACGGCGTTCCTGGTCGCCACCTACGCCTGCTATGCGCGGGAGGACACCCGCACCCCGATGAACGCCATGCTCGCCCAGCTCGGGGTGTGTGTGGCCGGTGCCTGCACGGCGCCGATGCTGGACGGCCCGGCGGTGCTGCTCGCCCTCGGCCTGTCCATGTCGGCCGGCACCCTGGTCGGCGCGGCGATCCTGGTACGGTCGCTGCTGCGCGGGCTGGGCCCGGGCCGCGAACCGCTGGCCGGCCCGGTGCTGCGGATCTGCGGCGTGGCCGTGCTGATGGCGATCCCGGCCTACCTGGCCGGCCGGCTGATCTCGGGCCTGGTCGGCGGCGGTATCGGCGGCATCCTCGCGGTGCTGGCGGCGGCGGCCCTGGGCGTGGTCACCTACGTCGGAGTGCAGGCCAGGCTCGGCGCACCCGAGGTCGACTGGATCCTGTCCTCCGTACGGAAAAAGCTCCCGGCGAGGAAGCCGCGCCGCAATGCCGGCCCACTCACCAATCTCGCGCTATTGGCCGCCGCGGCGGCCATCGGCGCACTCGCCGGTTTCAATCCGCTCTACGCGGCGGCCCTGGT
Source organism: Paractinoplanes tereljensis (assembly GCF_016862435.1). GTDB lineage: Bacteria > Actinomycetota > Actinomycetes > Mycobacteriales > Micromonosporaceae > Actinoplanes > Actinoplanes tereljensis. The sequence goes on along the minus strand of NZ_BOMY01000033.1, from coordinate 14,501 downwards.
GTTCGGGGCCGGGATCTGCGCCTGCGTGTACGTGTGGCCGGCCACCGCCGCCTACCTGCTGGTCTTCCTCACCCCGCTGACCGCCGGCATCGACCGCGGCACGCTGATCCCGGTGCTGCGGCCCAACGAGGGCCTGGCCGTGCTGGTCGGCGTCGCGCTCGGCATCCGCTGGCTGGTCCGGTTGCGGGTCGGCACGTTCCGGCTGCCGAAGATGAACGCGATCGACCGGTCGCTGATCGCTTTAGCGCTCTTCACCTCGATCGTGCCGCTGGCGATGATGGCGGCCCGGCGCCGCGAGATCATCGGCGACGACTACCAGTACGCGATCGTGCTGTGGAAATACCTGGCCGTCTACTTCATCATCCGGTTCAGCCTCACCACCCGGCGGCAGGCGCTCAAGGCCGCGTACCTGTCGATCGCGTCGGCCTGCGTGGTCAGCATCATCGGCATCCTGCAGTCGCTGGGCCTGTTCGGCGTACCCAAGCTGTTGGGTCTTCTGTATGCGCCGTTCGGCGCCGAACGTGTCCTGTCGATCGGCCGTGGCAGTTCCACCCTGGCCCTCGCCGCCGCCGTCGCCGACCTCTGCATCATCAACCTGTGCCTGGCGATCGGCCTGCTGCTCTACACCAAGCGGCATCGGCGGTGGCTCGCCGCGGCCGTGCCGATCTGCATGTTCGGTGCGCTCGGCGCGGGCGAGTTCTCCACCGTGATCGGCATGCTGGCCGCAGTCTTCGTGGTGGTGCTGGTGTCCCGGGCCTACCGGCTGGCCGGGTACGCGGTGCCGCTGCTGCTGCTCGGCGGGATCGTGATGTGGCCGGTGATCGAGACCCGGCTGCTCGGTTTCCAGAGCGCCTCCGGCCTGCCGGACAGCTGGATCGTGCGGCTGCGCAACCTCAACACCTACTTCCTGCCGCAGCTGAGCGCCGACCACAACTGGCTGTTCGGGGTGCGGCCGTCGGCCCGGGTGCCGGCCTCGCACGAGGAATTCGGCTGGGTGTGGATCGAGAGCGGCTACGTCTGGCTGCTCTGGGGCGGCGGCATTCCGCTGCTCGCCGCGTACCTCTGGTGGGTCGTGGTCGGTATTCGCCGCGGCATCGACGCGGCCCGGCGATCGACCGGCGTGATCGCCGCGGTCGGTCTGGCCGTCGCGGCCTATGTGGCGGCCAACGCGCTGCTGATGATCTTCGATCCGCATCTGACCTACCGCGGCGCGGCTGACTGCCTGCTCGTGCTGCTCGCCATTCTTCGCAACCTCGCCGGGAGAGAGCATGAGCAAACCGATCCGAGTCCTGCTGATCGTGGAGAACGTGGCGCTCGGCCGCGACCACCGGTTACGCAAACACGCGGCGGCCCTGGTCGCCGCGGGCATGACGGTCACCGTGATCTGCCGGCGTGACCCCGCCAACCGGGAGAACCCGGAGGTGCGGGTCTTCGACTACCCGGCCAGCGACGGCGTGAGCAAGCTGGGCTTCATCAAGGAGTACGCCTGGTCGCTGACCGCCGCCACGGTGCTGACCCTGCGCGCGCTCGTCTCCGGCGGGGTGGACGTGGTGCAGATGTCCAGCACCCCCGACATCTACTTCCTGCTCGCCGCGCCGCTGAAACTGTTCCGCCGGCGGGTGATCTTCGACTTCAAGGACCTCTCCCCGGAGATCTACGAGGCTCGCTACGGCCGCGCCGACGGGTTGATGTACAAGCTGCTGCGCCGCTTCGAGCGGGCCAGCCTGCGCACCGCCGACCACGTGGTGGCGGTCAACGCGTCGGTCCGGTCGGTGGCCCTGCACCGGGGCGGGCTCGGCGCCAACCGGGTCACCGTGGTCGGCAACGGGCCGTGGCTGGCCGACCTCGGCAACCGGCCGCCGCAGCCGGAGTTGCGGCGCGGGCACCGGCACCTGTGCGTGCTGGTCGGCATGATGGGCCCGCAGGACGGCATCGACCTGGCCCTGCAGGCCATCGACCACCTGGTGCACACCATCGGGCGCACCGACACGGCGTTCACGTTCGCCGGCATCGGCGACTATGTGCCGGAAGGGGAACGCTTCGTCGCTGCCAGAAAGCTGAGCAGCTGGGTCTCCTTCCCGGGCTGGCTCACCCGCGATGAGGTGTACACCCTGCTCAGCTCGGCCGACGTCGGACTCGAACCCAACCTCGAGGAGTTCGTCACCCCGGTGAAGGCGATGGAGTACATGGCGTTCGGGCTGCCGTTCGTCGCGTTCGACGTGGCCGAGACCCGGATCATCGGCGAGGGCGCGTCCGAACTGGTCCCGCGCGGCGACGTGGTCGCGTTCGCGGAGCGGATCGACGCGCTGCTCGACGACCCGGCCCGGCGCTCGGCGCTCGGCGACACCGGGAAACAGATCGTGCACGACCGGCTCGCCTGGGACCGCCAGCAGGTCCCCTATCTGGGCGTGGTCGCGCATCTGGCACATCAGAAGTTCACAGCGGCAGGAGGCACGGCGGTATGAACACGTTCGGGGGCCCGGCGCGACTGATTCGCGCGTACGGGTTGTGGATCGCCCTGGTCACCCTGGTGGTGATGGCCGCCGGGTACGGCGTCAGCACCCTCGCGCCCACGGTGTACCGGTCCGCGGCGATCGTCGTGGTCGAGGCCCGGGTGCGGGCCAACACCACCCCGGTCCCGCCGGAGATGGGCACCGAGAAGGAACTGGCCAAGTCGGGCCTGGTGGTCCGGCCGGCCGCCGCCGAGCTCGGCCTCTCCGAAGGGCAGATGGCCGACGGTTTCACGGTCACCGTGGCGCCGGACGCGAACGTGCTGACCTTCATCTACGAGTCGGGTAACCCGGTCACCGCCCAGCGCCGGGCGCAGGCCCTGGCCGAGGCGTACGTGAACTACCGCAACGCCGGCGAGAAGGCCAAGACCGCCACGGCCGGCGCCACCGCGAACGCGCACGCCACCCTGGTCTCCTCGGCCTACCTGCCGGGGCAGCCGGAAGCCCGGCCGGTCGCCATCGACCTGGGCATCGGTCTGGTGCTGGGTCTGCTTCTGGGTGTCGGCACCGCGCTGGTGCGGGACCGGATGAGCGACCGGATCCGCGGCCTGCGCGACTTCGAGGCGATCAGCGGCCTGACCGTGCTGGCCACCGTGCCCCGCACCTCCCGGCCACGCGGGCCGGGCGCGGCGCTCCCGGTGCTGCTGCGCTCGCCCGAGGCGCCGGCCGCCGAGTCGTACCGCTACCTGCGGTCCCGGCTGGCGCCGCTGCTGTCCCGCGACGGCGCCGCTTCGGTGCTGGTGGCCAGCGCGTACGAGGGTGAGGGACGCAGCACCACGGCCGCCAACCTGGCCGTCGCCCTGGCCCTGGCCGGTAAGACGGTGATCCTGGTCGACGCCGACCTGCGCAAGCCGCAGCAGCACACCATCTTCGGGCTGACCGACGAGCGCGGCCTGACCGACGTGCTGGCCGGCGAGGTCAAGCTGGTGGACGCCCTGCAGAACTGCCCGGCCCCGAGGTTGCGGCTGCTCGCCGCCGGTCCCCGGGCCGGCCAGGTGGAGGGGGCCGCGTTCGGCCCGGTGATCCGGGCGCTGGGCCGGTTGTGCGACGTGATCGTGATCGACTCCCCGGCGATCCTCAGTGTCTCGGACGCGATCGGGCTGGCCGGGGTGGCCGGGCACGTGCTGCTGATCGGCGACTTCCGGCGGGCCACCCGGGCCGGCGTGGTCCGCGCCCTGGCCGAGCTGGCCGAGGTGGTCGACGGCAACGTCAGCGGCCTGCTGGTCAACGCGCCCAAGAGCGCGGGCGGTCTGGTCCCGAAGGCCCGGGCCACCGCCGTCACGCCGCGTCCGGACCGCGATCCGGACGTCGTCGAGGACGCGTTGTCGCTGCTCGACCCGCCGACCGACCGGTCCGGTGTGCCGGTCGTCGGCTCGGCCTCGGTGCCCCTGTCGACGGTCTACCAGTCGAAGTCCTCACCCCCGGTGGTCAGCCCGGCCGGGCCGGTCAAGGCCCGGGCGAACGGGTCCGCGGTGCCGGTACCGCGCGACGGCGAGGAGACCTCCTAAGACGCGGCGAGTCGACGTCTCAGCTCCTTACCCCACGCGGACGTCGGCTCGCCGCCCCAGTCCTTCGTCAGTGACCAGCAGTCGCCCCACGGATTCCAGCTCCACGCCGTCCAGCTCGCGCCGTTGCGGTCGAACCAGTCGAGGGTCTCCGCCGACCAGCCACCCGAGCGGACGGCCCGCGCCGGGCAGTCCCGGTCGACGTCGTCCTTCCCGGAGCGCAGAGACGGGCCGACCTCGCCGGCCAGCAGCGGCACCGTCGCCATGATCGGCTTGAGGTCCCGGTCGTAGCACTCGGGCGACATGCAGTAGGTGTTGAACGAGTAGGCATGGAACGACGCGCCGAGCTGCCCGGCCGGGTCCTCGGGCCGGTACTTCAGCCAGCCGTCCATCTTCTCGGCCCAGAAGATGCCGCCGGCCAGCAGCGGGGTGCGCGAACCGGTGCCCCGGACCGCGGCGACCAGCTCGGTCATCCCGGCCGCCTGATACTCCTTCCCGGTGTTCACCGACTGCTGGGCACAGCCGTCCCGCCAGCACTGCCGGGCCCGCTCGGTGTCCGGCTCGGAGAACGGGAACGGTTCGTTGAACAGGTCGAACACCACCGCGCCGGTGCGGACCGTGCTGGCCACCGACTGCCAGAAGGCCGGGCTGTGGTCGCGGTCGGGCATCGGTTCCTGCTCCCGCGAGACGCCGTCGGCCGGGGCGCTGCGGTGCAGGTCGAGGATGGCCACGAAGCCGTACGCGTTGAGCCGCCGGACAAAATCACTCACCTCGGCCCGGTATTTCTCGCCGGCGAAGGCCGGCGGCGCGGCCGGCAGGCCGAGCCAGCACTGCTCATTGAGAGGTACGCGAACCGCGTTGGCCTGACCCCACCCGCGCATCGCCTCGAGGATCTTGTCGCCGGGCGCCCGGCCGTCGGCGGTGTCGAAGAAGCCGTCCCCCTCGATGCAGGCGTATTCGGCACCGGAAAGGTTGAAGCCCCGCAGTTTGAGCGTTTTGCCGTTTTTGTCGACGAACTGGTTGCCCGCGATCGTGATGGCGTCGATCGGCTCCGGCGGGGCCGGCGTCGGGGGTGCGGTAGCGGTACACCCGGCGAGGAGGAGCAGGACAGGCACGACCCGGAACCAGCGCACCCGTCCAGAATGGACGGCCCTCGGTGGCCCGCGCATCGCCGGTTCAGGCGACAAAGCAGCCTCATGTTAGGTTAGGCATGCCTAAAACAGGAGGTAAGAGGGTGACTCAGAGCGTGTCCGTCCAGCCGTGGCGCTTCTTCTCGACCGAGGTGCGGGCCGTGCAGCGGCTCAGCCCGAGCTTCGTGCGAGTCACCTTTACCGGTGATGACCTCGACCGGTTCGCCGACAACGGCTTCGACCAGCGGATCAAGCTGATCCCGCCGCTGCCCGGCACCGGCCACGAGCACCTGCCGACCGGCGAGGACTGGTACACGCAGTGGCGTGAGCTGGACGACGAGCGGCGCAACCCGATCCGCACCTACACGATCCGCGCGGTCCGCCCCGAGCTGCGCGAGATCGACGTCGACATGGTGCTGCACGGCGTGCACGGCCCGGCCTCCCGCTGGGTCGTCGAGGCCGTCCCCGGCTCGACCATGTTCATCATGGGCCCCAACGCCGATCACGACGGCGTGCACGGTGGCATCGACTTCCACCCGCCCGCGCACGCCGAGTGCATCCTGCTGGGCGGCGACGAGACCGCGGTGCCGGCCATCTCCTCGATCCTGGCCGGCCTGCCGGCCGACGCCACCGGCGAGGCCCTGCTCGAGGTGCCCGACTCCGGCGACGTGCTCGACCTGGTCGCCCCGGCCGGGGTGCGGGTCACCTGGCTGGGCCGCGACGGCGCCGCGCACGGCGCGAAGCTGATCCCGGCCATGCACGCCGCGGTGCGCCGCCTACTGGGCGACGATTTTCTTAAAACTCAAGCAACCGACCTCGAGGACGTCGACGTCGACGAGGAACTGCTCTGGGAGGTCCCGGAACAGGTCGCCGACGTCAGCAAGTTCTACGCCTGGCTGGCCGGCGAGGCCGCGGTGATCAAGACGCTGCGCCGCCACCTGGTCAGCGAGTGCGGCGTCGACCGCCGCTCGGTCGCGTTCATGGGTTACTGGCGGCTTGGGCGCGCCGAGGCCAACTGACGGACATTTGCCCGATTTGCGACGCTGCCCCTCCTCGACTCGCTAGCGTGACGAGCGAGGAGGGGCCATGTGGAACACGTCGACGACACCGACCGGACCGGTCGTCCTTCTCGTCGAGGACGATGACGACCTGCGCGAGATGACCACCCAGATGCTGGAGATGCGCGGGTTCACCGCGCTGGTCGCCAACGACGCGGTCACCGCCATCACCACCTGCCGGGTCTTCGACGGCACCATCGACGTGCTGCTGACCGACCTCGGTCTGCCCGGCGTCTCGGGCGGTGAACTGGCCCGCTCGGCCGCCTCGATCCGGCCCGGGATGGAGATCGTCTACATCTCCGGCATCCCGCAGGACATCGCGATCAAGAAGGGTTTGATCAAGGCCGGATCGCCCTTCATCGCGAAGCCTTTCACCACCGATGTGCTCGCCGGAACGCTCCGTTCCGTGCTCGCTCGGCACAGCAACGCTCCGGCACCCTGATTACCTGTCGTTAGCCACCGTATCGGCCCGAATCGGCCTCAAGCGGCGGCCGGGAATCCCGATACCTACTGGCGTACGAGACGGTCACCGAGAGGCGGTGGCCGAGGTTACGACCAGGGGAGCAACACATGCCGAACATCAACGCGATCGCCGCTTACCTCCGCGCCCGCTTCAGCAACGACGAGGGTGCCACCGCCGTCGAGTACGGCCTGCTGGTGACGTTCATCGCCATCGTGATCATCGTCGGCGTGTCGGCGTTCGGCACCCACCTCAGCGACGTCTTCAAGAACCTCACCACGAAGTTCTGATCGAAGGACGGGTAGCCGGATCCATGCCTACTTGCCGACCCCACCATCGCCCCGGTACGCGAACGCACCGGGGCGATGAGGGCGCGGCGGCGGTGGAGCTGGCTCTGGTGCTACCGGTCCTGCTGCTGCTGGTCTTCGGCCTGATCGATTTCGGCCGGGTGATGCAGCAACAGATCCAGCTGACCGAGGCGGTGCGGGAAGGCGCTCGGGTGGGCGCGCTGAACGGCACCGCCTCGGACATGCAGAACCAGGTCGTCTCGACCTTCGGCTCCGCTACCGGAGTCACCTACACCACCACCACGGCCTGCACCCCATCGTCGACGGCGACCGCCAACTCGACCCTCACGGTGCAGCGGGCCTTCACCCCGATCACCCCGCTCTACACCGTGATCAAGCTGTTCCAGAGCAATCCCATGAACATCACCCTCTCCGCGACCGGTGTGATGGCATGTCTCGGATAGGCACATCGTCGGATTCGCCCCCGTCGGCGCCATCGGCCACCAGAATCGGTATCGCGGGATCATGCCCGCTGGGCTGATCGGCTGACGAGAGGGGGACGCGGAATGCGCCGACGCATCATTCTTCTACTGGCCGCATTCGTGCTGGCCGGGTTCAGCGCCACAGCGGTCGTCGCCTACGGGCACGGCGCCGACAAACGCGCACTCGACGGCGCCGAGGGCACCTGGGTGCTGCTGGCCACCGCCGCCATCCCGGTCGACACCACCGGCGCCGACATCCGCACCAAGAGCCTCGTGCGGAAGGTGCTGATGCCCGCCCGGGCCGTCCCGTCCGGCGCGATCACCTCGCTCGACTCGTCGTACGACAAGCTGACCCTGAACGCCGCGCTGCAACCCGACCAGATGCTGTTGTCGGGGCAGTTCAAGCACCCGGCACCGGCCACCCCGAGCCCGTCGCCGACGTTCGTGCTCCCGTCCGGGAAGATCGCGGTCAGCGTCGAGCTCACCATCGCCCGCCAGGTCGCCGGCAACGTCGACAAGGGCGCCGCGGTCACCATCTGGCTCACCGAGCAGACCGGCCTCTACCGCCGCAACCAGAAGACCACCGTGATCGTCGCGAAGGCCACCGTGATCAGCGTCGGTGAGCGGCCGGTGCCGACAAGCGCGACGCCGACCCCGAGCACCAGCGCCGGCGGGACGGTCCTGCCGACCGTGGTGGCCGGGACCGCCACCGTGGCACCCCAGGACCTGGACCGGTACGTGGTCACCGTCGCGGTCACCCCGTCTGAGGGGTCCCGCCTGGTCAACGGCTACAACAGCGGCGAACTGCACCTAGGCCTGGTCAGCGTGCCGGCACCGAGCACGTCAGCCACCCCCAGTGTCACCCCGACCCCGGACGCCGAATCGTGAGCCTCTACGTCTACCTGGAACCCGACCGGGAGCGGCTGGCCCAGGTCGGCCCGCAGTTCCAGTCCATCGGCTGCGACATCGTGCACAGCATGGCCGACCTCGAGGCGCACCTGCCGCGCTACCCGGAGACGCTGCTGGTCGTGGTCGGTGCCACCGTGCCGCTGGACGAGGTGCTGATGTTCACCGCGTACCAGCGGCTGCAGCGCCCGCTGATCGGCGTGGTGCTGGTGCGCCGGGAGCTGGATCCGGTCGACGTGCTGCGCTGCCTGCGCGCCGGGGTGCGCGAGGTGGTCGAGGAATCGGACTGGGACGGGCTGCGCAACGCCTCGTCCCGCTCGGTCGACCTGTCCAAGGCGCTCGGCACCACCCTGCGCACCAACTCCGAGCAGACCCCGTACGGCCGGGTCATCACGATCTTCGCCGGCAAGGGCGGCTGCGGCCGCTCGGTGATCGCGGTCAACCTGGCCACCGCGCTCGCCGCCGGTGGTGGCCGCCGGGTGCTGCTTGTCGACCTGGACCTGCAGTTCGGCGACGTCGCGATCATGTTGAAGCTGCCGCCCGAGCGGAACATCGCGGGCGCGATCGCGATGGCCGGCCGGCTCGACGAACCGGGCCTGCGTTCGATCATCACCCCCTACAAGAACGGCATCGACGTACTGCTGGCCCCGTCCGGGCCGGCCCAGGGTGAGCACGTACGCCGGGAACTGGTGGTGGAGATCCTCGACCTGGCCCGGCCCAACTACGACTTCATCGTGGTGGACACCCCGGCGCTGGTCACCGACCAGGTGCTGGCCGCCCTGGACATCTCCGACTGGCTGATCCCGATCGTCACGCCCGACCTGCCCACCCTCAAGAGCGTGCGGCTGACCGTGGAGATGTTCGACATGCTCGACTACTCCAAGGACCGCCGGCTGCTGGTCTTCAACCGCTCCAACACCGAGGTGGGCCTCACCGCCGCCGACATCGAGGAAGCGGTCGGCATCCCGTTCGCCGTGCACGTCCCGTCCAGCCGCGAGGTGACCATCTCGGTCAACCGGGCCGAACCGCTCTACCTGACCAACCCGGCGCACCCGTTCAGCGCGGCCATCGGCCGCCTGGCCGACCTGTGCACCGGCACCAAGACCGCCGACACGCAGAAACGGCGGTTCTTCTCCCGGTCCGGAAAGGCAAACCGATGAGCCTCTCCGCCCGCCTCGGCTACGACCCGCTGCAGACCACCGAAACCGCCGTCGAACCGGCCGCCGCGGCCGCCGCCCACCACCGCTACCGGGCGGCCGGCCGGCAGGTCTCCGACCCGGTCTACGACGTACGGCTGCGGATCCAGCGCCGCCTCGCCGACGAGCTCGGCCCCACCCTCTACACCACCCGGGGCGCGGCCGACGAGGACCTCACCGGCCGGGTCCGGGAGGTGCTCAACGAGCTGCTCGCCCGCGAGGAGACGCCGCTGTCCGGCGCCGACCGGGCCCGGATCACCAAGGAGGTGATCGACGAGGTACTCGGCCACGGGCCGATCGAGCCGCTGCTGCGCGACCCGTCGATCAGCGAGGTGATGGCGAACGGCGCGAAGAGCATCTACGTCGAGCGGTTCGGCCGGCTCGAGCGGGTGAACGTCGAGTTCGACGACGAGGGTCACCTGCGGCGGATCATCGACCGGATCTGCGCCCGGGTGGGCCGCCGGGTCGACGAGGCGAGCCCGATGGTGGACGCCCGCCTGCCCGACGGCAGCCGGGTCAACGCCATCGTCCCGCCGATCGCCCTGGACGGGGCGTCGCTGACCATCCGCAAGTTCGCCGCGACCCCGCTGACCGTCGGCGACCTGATCTCCTACGCCACCCTCAGCCGGCAGGCCGCCGAGTTCCTCGAGGCCTGCGTGCGCGGCCGGCGCAACGTCGTGGTCAGCGGCGGCACCGGCTCCGGCAAGACCACCATCCTCAACGTGCTGTCCAGCTTCGTCCCGCACGACGAACGCATCGTGACCATCGAGGACGCCGCCGAACTTCAACTGGTTCAGGACCATGTCGTACGCCTGGAGTCGCGCCCGTCCAACTCGGAGGGACGCGGCGCGGTGAGCACCCGGGACCTGGTCCGCAACGCGCTGCGGATGCGTCCCGACCGCATCGTCGTCGGTGAGGTCCGCGACTCGGCCGCCCTGGACATGCTGCAGGCCATGAACACCGGCCACGACGGGTCGCTGACCACCCTGCACGCCAACACGCCGCGCGACGCGCTGTCCCGCCTGGAGACGATGGTGCTGATGGCCGGCATGGACCTGCCGAGCCGGGCCATCCGCGACCAGATCGCCTCCGCCGTCGACCTGGTCATCCAGGTCAACCGGTTCAAGGACGGCAGCCGCAAGGTCACCCACATCAGTGAGGTGGTCGGCATGGAGGGCGAGATCATCACCCTGCAGGACCTGTTCGCCTTCGACCTCACCGCCACCTCCGGCCCGGTGCATGCGGCCTCGCTCAAGCCGACCGGAATCCGCCCCCGCTTCGTCGACACCCTGGCCATGTACGGGGTGACCCTCCCGCAGAACATGTTCGGCGAGCAGCGATGGTGACCGGCTGGGGCCTGTTCGCCCTGTTCACCGCGGCCGGCGCGACGTTCCTGGTCGTCTGGGTGATCCTCGACCTGATCTTCGGGCGCACCCCCGAGCAGCGCCGGATCGCCTCGCTCAAGGTCTTCACCCACATCGAGCGCAAGAAGGGCGATCCGCCGCTCCGCCAGATCCTGTCGGTCGGCGGCCAGATCGTCGAAGAGTCGCCCATCCTGACCCGGTACGCGGCCCGCAGCGAGGCCCTGCTCGAACAGCTCAGCGGCACCCCCAAGCCGACCGAGTGGCTGTGGCTGCGGTTCCTGTGCGCGATCGCCGGGTTCCTGCTGCTCGCCTTGCTGCTGCCGATGCTCCTGGCGCTCCCGGCCGGCCTCGTCCTCGGCTTCGTCCTGCCCCCGGTCATCCTGAAGACGATGGTCAAGCGCCGCCGGGCGCGCTTCTCCGACGAACTGCCCAACATGCTCGGCCTGGTGCTCAGCTCGCTGCGGGCCGGCTTCACCCTGCAGCAGTCGGTCGAGGCCGCGGTCCGCGACGACGAGGGCCCGGTCGCCGAGGAGTTCAGCCGCGCCCTGTCCGAGTCCCGGATCAGCGGCGAGTTCGAGGACGCCATGCAGCGCGTCGGCGAACGCACCGGCAGCAGCGAGATGAACTGGCTGGTGATGGCGCTGCGGCTGCAGCGTGAGGTCGGCGGCAGCCTGGCCGACGTCATGCAGACCACCGCGGACACCATGCGGGACCGTGCCTACCTGCGCCGCCAGGTGCAGACCCTGTCGGCCGAGGGGCGGATGTCGGCGTACGTCCTGATGGCCCTGCCGGTGTTCACCGCGATCACGCTGACCATCATGCGGCCCGGCTACATCGCACCGCTCTACCAGGAACCGCTGGGCTGGGCCATGATCGGCCTCGCCGTCTTCCTGATGACCGTCGGCATCGTCTGGCTCCGCATCGCCGTGAAGATCGAGGTCTGACCCGGTGGGCGCGTCCACGCTCCTCGCCCTCGCCGCCATCTGCGCGGCGCTGGCGTTGTCGGCGGCCGTCGTCGCCGTCGGCATCCCGCCCACCCAGCGCGAGCGCATGCTGCGCATCCTGTCGGAGTTCGGCGAGAACCGGATCACCGACACCCGGCCGCCCAAGCCCAGCCTCTACAACCGGGCCCGGCCCACGCTTGTCTGGTTCTTCCAGAAGACCGGCGACCTGATCACCCCGCCGGCCATGAAGCTGCGGCTGGCCCGGCAGCTCAACTACGCCGGCAACCCGCCGAACTGGCCGGTCGACCGGGTGGTCCAGGCCCGGATGTTCGCGGTGATCTTCTTCGCCCTGCTCGGCTGGCTGGCCTTCCCCGACAAGGCCCTGCTCGGCATCCTCGGCGGCATCCTGATCGGCCTCGTACTGCCTGAGGTCCTGGTCCGCAACGCCGGCGAGAAACGCCAGCAGCAACTCGCCCGGTCCCTGCCCGACGTGCTGGACGCCCTGGTCATCGGGGTCGAGGCCGGCCTCGGCCTGGACGCGGCGCTGTCCCAGGTCGGCCAGATGCTCAGCGGCCCGATGCCGGACGAGGTACGCCGCTTGCTGCAGGAGATGCAGCTCGGCGTCGCCCGCACCGAGGCCCTGCGCGCGCTCGCCGCCCGGACCACCTCCCGCGACCTGAAGCGCCTGGTCACCGCGCTGGTGCAGGCCGGCGAGTTAGGCATCTCGGTGGCCGGCATCCTCCGCGAGCACGCCGCCGACCAGCGCCTGCGCCGCCGCCAGCGAGCCGAGGAGAAGGCCCAGAAGGTCGCCATCAAGCTGCTGTTCCCGGTGCTGTTCTGCCTGTTCCCGGTGATCTTCGTGGTCGTGCTCGGCCCGGCGATCCTCAACATCATGGCCAACTTCTAGGCGTACGGGGGTCGCTATGTCACTGAGTGTTCTCGAACGCAACCGCAACGAAGGTGCCCGGCTCGCCGTCCTGCACGAGTACGAGCTGCTCGACGCCCCCGCCGACGACGAGCTCGAGGCGGTCGTCCGGGTCACCGCCATGATCGCCGAGGTGCCCAAGGCCACCCTCAACCTGATCGACGCGACCCGGCAGTGCCAGCTCACCACGGTCGGGTTCGAGCGCGCCAACATGCCCCGGCGCGAGTCGATGTGCGACGTCGAGTTCCGCAAGGGCGCCTTCGTCCACGTGCCGGACGCCACCCAGCACCCGCTCTACCGCGACAACCCGTGGGTCAGCGGCCAGCTCGGCGTGGTGCGCTTCTACGCCTCCGCACCCCTGGTCAGCCCGGACGGGTACGCCCTGGGCACGCTCTGCGTGTTCGACGAGAAGGTCCGGACGCTGAACGCCGAGCAGATCAACCGGATGCTCGACCTGGCCGACATCGTGGTGGCCCTGTTCGAACGCCGCCGGCAGGCCCGCCAGATGGCGGAGCTGGCTCGCGACCGGGAGCGCAGCAAGAAGTTCATCGCCACCGTGCTGGAGACCATCGACGTCGGCATCGCGGCCTGCGACGCACAGGGTTCGCTGACCGTCTTCAACCGCGCGGCACGCGAATGGCACGGGACCGAGGACACCCCCGGCCTGCCGTCCGAGGATCTGCCCGAGCACTTCGGGTTGTTCGACGCCACCGGAACCCACCGGCTGGCCCCCGCCGAGATCCCGCTCATCCGCGCGATCCGCGAGGGCGAGGTCCACGACGCCGAAATGATGATCAAAAAGCCGGAACAACCCAACGTCGACCTCAGCTGTACGGCCCGCCGGCTGCACGACGAGGACGGCGCGGTGGTCGGCGCCGTGGTCGCGATGAACAACGTCACCGTCGACCGGGAACACCGCCGGGTGATCGAGGCCGCCCACCGGGAACTGGCCAGCCGCGGCGAACAACTGGCCGCCGCGGTCACCGAGCTGCGCCGCTCCAACGAGGAACTGGAACAGTTCGCCGGCGCGGTCAGCCACGACCTGGTGCGGCCGATGGCCGCCGCGCACGGCTACCTCGAGATGATGACAAGCGGTTACGCCGAGGACCTCGACCCGCGCGCCACGAAGTGGCTCGACGGGGCAATCCGCGCGGTCGAACGCATGCAACTGCTGGTCCAGGCCCTTCTGGCGTACGCCCGCGCGGGTCACTCGCCGCTGGTGCCACAACCGGTGGCGCTGGGCGAGGTGATCACCAACGTGCTGGCCGACCTGACCACCATCACCGAGTCGAGCGGCGCCGAGGTCTCCATCGCCGGCGAGCTGCCGACCGTCAAGGGCGACGAGACCCTGCTGCGTCAGTTGCTGCAGAACCTGATCGACAACGCGATGAAATACCGCTCCCCGGACCGGCCCTGCCGCATCGTCCTCTCCGCCGAGAGCAACGACTTCGGCTGGACGATCCTGGTCGCCGACAATGGCATCGGAATCCCGCCGGACCAGCGTGAGAAAGTCTTCGAGATGTTCGCCATGGTCGACCCGGCCTCCCGGAAAGGCCACGGCATCGGCCTGTCCACCTGCCACCGCATCGTCGACCGGCACAACGGCTCGATCACCATCGGCGACACACCCGGCGGCGGAACCACCATTCGCCTGCTGCTGCCGGCATAGCCGATTTCGGCCATTTGTTTTTGGGCAGCAAAAAGGCCCACCCGGTTTCCCGGGTGGGCCTTTTC
>NZ_BOMY01000032.1 GCF_016862435.1 Paractinoplanes tereljensis | reverse complement strand
GGGCCGCACAACAAACCCACAAGATCGCGCCGCACGGTGTGGCGCGAGCGCGAGCAACGAGACGCGGCTGGTACGGCGCGGCCGAGGTTGCGGAAACCCCGTGCGGACCGCGCAGCGGACCCACAAGATCGCGCCGGGGCGCGGCGCGAGCGCGAGCAACAGGCAAGAGACGCAGCCGGCACGAGACGCAGCCGACCGAGGTCGTGGAAATTCTGTGCGGACCGCGCAGCGGACCAACAAGATCGCACCTTCGGCCAGACGCGGGCGCGGGTCGGTAGAGCCGACGCCGCATGGCTGGTCGAGGTTGTGGAAATCCCGTCCAGGCCGTGCAGCAAAGCCACAAGATCGCGCCTTCGGCGAGACACGAGCGTGGGTCGGCGGCGGCGACGGCGCATGGCTGGTCGAGGTTGTGGAAATCCTGTCCGGGCCGTGCAGCAGAACCACAAGATCGCGTCGGCGGCGCAGCGCGAGCTGCGCTCAACGATCACGAGACGCGGCCGACACGGCGCGGCCGGCCGAGGTTGTGGAAATTCTGTACGGGCCGCGCGGCAAACCCCACAAGATCGCGCCTTGGGTCGGCGCGGGCGACCGGAGCGGCGGGCCGGCGCGGGCGGCCGGGTCGGCGGGCCGGGTCGGGGTTGTGGGGTTTCTGTTTGGGATGGGTGGGCCTGCGTGTTGGGTGGGTGGTCAGCCCCAGACTGCTAGTTCGCCGCCGGCCAGGCAGACGATCAGCAGGCCGGTGGGGCCTATTACCGCCCAGGACTCGTAGTCGTCGTCGGCGCCTACCAGCAGGCGGGCGCCGCTGGCGAAGGTGATCTCCAGTTCGCCGGTTTCGCGGGCTCGGGCGCTGGTCACGGCGTCGCCCAGCAGCGTGGCCAGGGCGTCTGAGGACGTTACGCCGGGGAGCACGGCGAACGGGCCGTCGGGGCTTACCAGCAGGGCCGGGGTTTCGATCACTATCTGGCCGCCGCCGGACAGGCCGAGCACCACCGTCGAGTCGAGTCGCACGTATTCCAGCTTCCGGCCGGTCAGCGCGTCGAGCTGCCGCGGACGTCGTTCAGCCATGACTGACACCATCAGAAACCTCGATCGACTCGTCATCCGTCTTGATCGCAGGACGGTATCGAGGGCTGTCATAAAGAAGCCTTAAATCTGCGGAGACATCCGGGAAGTATCGATTGCCCATTGAGGCAGCCGGTGCCCCAGCGCATTGACAGGCAACAATCTAATAGGTTTGTTAACTTTATGTTCCTCAGCGCCGGAGTTGCCGCCCTGGTCGCGGCCGCGTCCCTGGTCACGCCGGTTGCGGCGGCGGCCGTCGTGTGCAATCGGTACTGCGACGGGCGGGATCCGGCGCTCGCCCCGGCCGACCGGGTGCCGGTCACCGCGAGCATCTACGGCCGGGTCCTCAAGGTGCACGTCAACGACACCGACGCGATGGGCTGGGCCTCGATCGAGAACGGCCAGGCCGGCGACGAGGTGTGGCTGGACCGGTCGTTCGACGGCGGGCGCGGCTGGGCCGGCGGTTCCAAGCTGGGATACACCACCGCGGGGCGGACCGGGCAGTTCAACGTCGACGACTGGGGCACCAACGGGGTCGGCGCGCTGCGCGCCTGCGGCAAGGCCGGCGACCGGGCCGAGATCGCCTGCACGGCCTGGACCCGCAGCACCTGGAACGCCTGGGACCGGCGGACCGCGGCGGCCACCGCGCTGATGATGCGCTTCGACCGCGGCACCGGGCTGTTCGACACCAACGGCTGGTGGACCGGGGCGAACGCGCTAACCGCGATCATCGGCAACATCCAGCGCAGCGGGATGAACAGCTACCGGTACGCGATCGCGAGCACCTACGACAAGCAGGTCAACGCGGCGCTCGGCCAGTTCCGCAACGAGTACCTGGACGACACCGGCTGGTGGGGCCTGGCCTGGGTGGCGGCCTACGACCTGACCGGGGACAGCCGCTACCTGAACACCGCGAGGGCCGACGCCGACTGGATGTACGCGTACTGGGACACCCGCTGCGGCGGCGGCGTTTACTGGAACACCTCGCGGACGGTCAAGAACGCCATCCCGAACAGCCTCTACATCCAGCTCAACGCCGCGCTGAGCCGGCGGATCGGCGGCGACACGGTCTATCGGCAGCGGGCCCAGGCGGGGTGGAACTGGTTCCAAGGCACCGGCATGCTGAACGGCCAGAACCTGGTCAACGACGGCATCAACCTGACGACCTGCGCGAACAACGGTGACGTGACATGGACGTACAACCAGGGGGTTTTGATCAATGCCCTGGTCGAACTGAATCGGCTGACCGGGGATGCCGCCGCGCTCGCCACCGCGCGCCGGATCGGCGACGCGATGACCACCAGCGGCTACCTCTCCCCCGGCGGCATCCTGCGGGAACCGAACGAGCCGGACGCGTGCAGCGGCGACGGGGTCTCGTTCAAGGGCGCCGCGATCCGCGGGCTGGGCGTGCTCAACGCCGCGACCGGCGGCGCCTACAACGCCTACCTGCAGCGCAACGCCGACAGCGCTTTCAACAACGACAGAGACACCCTTGACGCGTACGGGTCACATTGGGCCGGCCCGTTCCGCGGCACCAACCACGGCTGCCAGCACAGCGCCCTTGATCTGCTGAATGCAGCTTAACGGGGAGTAGCCGTGCAGTGCGCGTCGGCGCGGTCGGTGACCAGGTCCTCCGGCGACGGGAAGCGGCGCTGCAGCGCCGCCAGGGCGTGCTCGTAAGCGGCCTGGGTGTGCAACGAGTCGCGCATCCGGACCACCGACGCGCGGACCTGCCCGGCGAACTCCTCCGGCCAGCTCACCCGGTGCATCGCCTGCACGGTGTTGGTGTCCCGGTCGACCAGGACGATCTGCACGACCGGGTCGACGTCCACCCCGGGCAGGCCGTCCTCGGGATCGAACAGGTGCGGCGAGTACGGCACCTGGGACCAGCCCAGGACCGGGCCGAGGCGATAGAGCAGCACGCCGGCGTCCTCGCCGTCGACCCAGGCGAACTGGGTGGGCTCCGCCGACACGGCCTGGACTTCCAGCGGATGCGGCCGGCTCAAGAAGATCATCAGCTGGACCGGCTCGCCCGAGAACATCGTCAGGGCGGCGCCCTCCGGCCAACTGACGTCCGATTCGAGCCGGCTGCCGACCTCGACGATCAGATGCACTCGGTCAGATTATCCGGTTAAACCGCGTTTATCCGGCATATCACTCGGGAGGCTCGCTCGTACCAGCCAGCCGCCCCGCTCGGTCGCCCCGGCGGTGAACTGGCCGCCGCGCTGCTGGATCCGCTCGCGCAGACCGGTCAGGCCGCGGCCGGTGCCGGGCACTCCGGATGGTTCCGCGGCGGCGGGGTCGTTCTCCACGCGTACCGCCAAATGCCGCTCCGAACCGCTCACCGTGACCCGCACCGCCGAGCCCGGCGCGTAGCGCAGGGCGTTCGTCAGGCTCTCCTGCACCACCCGGAACGCGAGGTGGGCGACCGGCCCGGCCACCCCGTCGCGGGACCCCTCGAACCGGCACGACACGTCGAGACCGCTGCGGGCCGCCCGGGTGACGACCTCCTCGATCAGCGCCAGGTCGGGCCCGCCCACCTCGGTGCCGCCGAGCAGGTCGACCAGGCGCCGCAGGTCGCCGCGACCCTGCCGGGCCGACTCGGCGATGGCTTCGAGAGCGGCCCGGGCCCCGGCCGGGTCGCGGTCGACAAGCCGTTGCCCGGCCGCCGCCTGGATGATCATCACGCTGATCGCGTGGCCGATGATGTCGTGCAGCTCGGCGGCGATCCGGGCTCGCTCCTGGTGCAGGGCCAGCTCGGCGAAGAGCTCCCGCTCCTCCTCCAGTTCCCGGTTGCGCTCGGCAAGCTGGTCGGCGGTCTCTCTGCGCAGCCGCAGGATCGTGCCGGCCAGAAACCCGGGCACCCCGAACATGATCAGCGGGACCGGGTTGGTCGCCCCCGCGGTCAGATAGAGCGCGGCCAGATAGCCGACCAAACCCGCGCCCGCCCACGGGCTGCGGAAACCCAGCGCCGCGACCGTGGACAGCAGCGCCAGCAGCACGAACGCGGAATCGGGGAACCAGCCCTGACCGGCGACCGCCGCGCCCGCCAGCCACAGCGCGCCGCCGGTCAGAGCCACGGCCCGCGGGTGGCTGCGCCACCATCGCAGGGCCAGCCCGCTCGCGATCAAGCAGGCGGTGAGAAGGTTTCCGGTGATCGTGGGCGGCCAGCCGTGCCAAGCGGTCGGCAGCACCACCACGAGCAGCACCAGCAGGATCGCCACGCCGCTCACCCCAGGACGGGCAGCTGAGCCACCACGCGGGCCGCGCCGCGCGCGAGCTTCACGTCGACCGAGCCGGCGTGCAGCTTCGCCCGCTCGCGCACCCGGGCCACGGCGGCCCGCATGTCGGCGCCCCGCCCGACCGAGCCCTGCACCCGGATCTCCAGCGCGTCGTCCGCGAACCGCACCGCCACCTGCACCGGACGCTCGTCGAGCGCGGTCACCAGATATTCGACGATGCGGTAGGCGGAGAGCTCGACCGCGGCCGGCAGCGATCGCGGGTCGCCGGTCACGGAGAGCCGGGACTGCGGCGAGCGGTGCCGGGCCAGCAGCGCGTCCAGGTGCGCGACGGTCGGCGCCGGCGCCAGCGCGACCTCGCCGCCGCGCAGCAGCCCGACGATCTCCCGCATGTCGTCCATGGTCCGCCGGCCACCCTCCTCGATCGACCGGAACTCGGCCCGCCTTCCCTCCGGCGGCAGGTCGAGGGCCGCCTCGGCCGCGATGGTCAGCTCGTCGAGGCGCTCCTGCAGCAGGCCGTCGAGCTGCCGGGACAGCCGGGCCCGGTCGTCCGCCACGATCAGCGCGGCCCGGTCGTCGCGCAGCTGCCGCAGCTCCTCGTCGCGGGCCTTGAGCTGCCGGTTCAGCGCCGACCGGTGCCGCGCGGCCCGGCCCACCCCGAACACGATCAACAACACCGGCAGCGCCAGGACCAGCGCGCCCGGCCCGGCCGACGCGTCCACCACCAGCACCGCGACGGTCAGAAAAACGGCCAGAAGACCAGAGACCAAGGCTTTGGTACGGGCATAGGACAGCGCCCCGAGAAACGCGAACACGAACGCCAGCGGCAGCGCGGCCCCGCACCGGGTCACCCAGCCGAACAGCAGGTCGTGCAGCACCATGACGCCGAGCGAGACGCTCACCGCGACCAGCACGCTCCGCCGCCACCACAGCACCGGCACGAACGCCGCCGCGAACACCGGCACCTGCCACCACGAATGGGTGTCGGTGGCGTGGGCCATCGCGCCGGCCGCGACCTCGCGCGCGGTCTCGGCGTCGGACGAGACGACGTTCATCACGGCCAGCAGCGCGCCGAGCGCGGTCAGGACTCCTGCGAGCAGCCAGTCGCGGCCCTTGACGCCAGCCATGGTCGGCTCCCTCACACGGTCACCGGTTGCTTCTTGCTGACTCGAGTCTGTACCAGCCACCCGGCCCCGTAGAAGAGGGCGGCGCCCGGAAGAGCGATCGGCAACGCCCCGGCAAGGTCGGCCGACGAGTCCCGGAACAGCGTGATCACCAGCAGGACCACGATCGCGGCCAGGCCGAGCAGGTGATCGCGGCGACCGCGGGCGTAGCGGGCGATGGCGTACGCGAGGGCGAACGCCAGCGGTAGTACCACGCCGCAGCGGGTGAGCCAGCCGAACGCCAGCACGTGCAGGCCGGTGGCGACAGCGGTGATCCCGGCGATCGCGGCCGGGTTCCACCGGCGCCACAGGATCGGCACGGTGACCAGCAGGAAGGCCGGCACGATCAGCCAGGAATCGGTCGACGCCGGATGGATCAGCGAGGGGTCGTCGCCGGCGGTGATGTTCCCCCACATCAGGAAGACGCCGGCGGCGGTCATCAGGGCGGCGAGCAGATAGTCGAGGGGCCGGATCTTGGTCATGTCGTTCTCCCATCCCGGAGTGAATTGATGCCCATGACGCTAGGGATCGGCGGGTGTAGCCCTCGTCTTCCGCAAGGACGATTGTCGGGGCCGCCATCCTCCGCAGGGAGGACCCGGGGACGACGCCGTGGGCGGGAGAATCGAGGGCGTGCCGAAGATCCGGGTCCTGGTCGCCGACGATCAGACGCTCGTGCGCACCGGCTTCCGGGTCATCCTGGAGGCGGATGGCGACATCGAGGTGGTGGCCGAGGCGGCCACCGGCACCGAGGCGATCCGGCAGGCGCAGCTGGCCACGCCCGACGTCATCCTGATGGACATCCGGATGCCCGAAATGGACGGTCTGGCGGCCACCGAGGAGATCCTCCGGCAGCCCGATCCGCCCACGATCGTGGTGCTGACGACGTTCGACCAGAACGAATATGTCTACCGCGCACTGCACGCCGGCGCCGCCGGTTTCCTGCTCAAGGACGCGCCGTCCAGCCGGTTGATCGCCGCGGTGCGGGCCGCCGCCACCGGTGACTCGCTGATCGAGCCGTCGATCACCCGGCGGCTGGTCGAACGGTTTGCCGCCCCGGTTCAGCCGGTCGGGCGGCCGGTCGAGCTGGCCGCGCTGACCGAGCGGGAGCTGGACGTGCTGCGGCTGATCGCGCGCGGCCGGTCCAACGCCGAGATCGCCGGCGAGCTGGTGGTGGCCGAGACGACGGTGAAGACGCACGTCGCCCGCATCCTGACCAAGCTCGGCGTGCGCGACCGGGTTCAGGCGGTCGTGGTCGCCTATCGGACAGGCTTCGCGGTCAGCGACTCCGATTAGGACAAAGTGTCAGATTGCTGCCTGTTCGAGTTGCGTCGGTTACCTATCGTCACCGGCAACTGAATACCGGCCGTTCACCACTTCATGGGGGGGGAGTGATCGAACATGCCGCGTCTCGGACATGGCCGTTCCATCACCGAGAACGACATCCAAGCCGCCGAATCGGGATTCGCCGAGGTCGGCATCACCAGGGCCGCAGCGTTCGCACTGACCACGCCGGCGGGAAGCCAGAGCTTCGACTTCCTGTTCCCGAGCCTGCAGGACGACGAGGCCAACCTTCTACCGCAGGGCGCCAACACTCCGGAACTGCTCAAGAACCTCGGCTCGTCCATGGTGGACACCGACGCGGCGGGCGAGGACAGCCCGATCCCGGCGGCGTACACGTACTTCGGGCAGTTCGTCGATCACGACATCACCCTGGAGATCCAGCAGGGCTTCGGCTCGGCCACCATGGCCCAGCTGCTCGACCCGGCCATGACGCCGCTCAACCTCGCGGCGATCCGCAACGCGCTGCTCAACCACCGCACGCCGACGCTCGACCTGGACAGCGTGTACGGCCTGCCGGCCCCGCACGACCCGGCCGACGGCAACAAGATGCAGCTGGGCACCGTTCAGCTGCTGGGCAGCACCACCCCGCCGACCGCGCGCCCGGCCGGCACCGAGGCCGACGACTTCCACGATCTGCCGCGGGAGCCGCGCGACGCCGGCAACATCGAGCACGACCGGGCCGCGGTGATCGGCGACCCGCGCAACGACGAAAACCTGATCATCTCGCAGCTGCACGTGGCCTTCCTGCGGGCGCACAACGCCCTGGTCGACCAGGGGCTGTCGTTCGAGGAGGCCCGGCGGGTGCTGCGGCAGCACTACCAGCACGTGGTGGTGCACGACTTCCTCAAGCGGGTCGCCGACCCGGCGATCGTGGACGACGTGGTGACCAACGGCAACCGCTGGTTCGACCCGCTCTCCGAGCCGAACTTCATGCCGCTCGAGTTCTCCGTCGCCGGCTACCGGTTCGGGCACACGATGGTGCGCGCGGAGTACGACTTCAACAGCAACTTCAACCTCGGTGCCATCCCGGCCTCGCTCGAGCTGCTGTTCACCTTCACCGCGCTCAGCGGCGACATCCGCGACTTCGAGACGCTCCCGGACAACTGGATCATCCAGTGGCAGAACATCATCGGCGACGGCGCGGAGGTCATGAAGACCCGCCGGCTCGACCCGGGTCTCGCCACGTTCAAGCAGAACAACTTCGCGGCGCTGTTCGCCCTGAAGAACCTGACCGGCGCCACCGAGACACCCGACCTGGCCGCCCGGCTGGCGGTGCGCAACCTGCTGCGCGGCTACCGCCTGCGGCTGCCCACCGGGCAGGCCGTCGCCGAGCACATCGGCGTGCCGGTGCTCACCAAGGACGAGGTGCTGGCCGCCGCGATCAGCGACGAGCAGCGCATCGCCCTGGAGGCGGGCGGCTTCCAGTTCCGTACGCCGCTGTGGTTCTACGTCCTGGCCGAGGCCCGGCACTTCCACAACGGCGCCCACCTGGGCCCGGTCGGCAGCACCCTGGTCGCCGAGGTCCTGGTCGGCCTGGTGCGGCGCAGCACCGACTCGATCCTGACCCAGCCCGGCTGGACCCCGTCGCTGCCGGCGGCGAAGCCCGGCCACTTCGAGCTGGCCGACATCCTGCGCCTGGCCGGCGTGCTGGCCGGCACCCAGACGCCGGCGACCTACACCGTGCAGGCCGGCGACACGCTCAGCAGCATCGCCGCGGCCAAGCTCGGCGCGGCCAACCGCTGGCCGCAGATCTACGCGCTCAACCAGGCCCTGATCCGCAACCCCGACCGCATCTTCCCCGGCCAGGTCTTCGTCCTGCCGCCGAAGCAGCCGGTCGGCACCATCCCGCGGCTGCACACCGTGTCGCTCGGCGACACGCTCAGCGGCATCGCCGCCGCCAAGCTCGGCAACTCCAACCGCTGGCCCGAGATCTTCACCCTGAACCGCGCCATCATCACCAACCCCGACCGCATCATCCCCGGCCAGGTACTGGTCCTGCCGGCCAACTGATCCGGCGGCCGCCGGGCGTCCCAGCGCCCGGCGGCCGGCCGAATTTCCGCAACCGAACCTCACCCGCCGAAATGTTGGGTCTGCTTATGAGCAGGGCCGATCAGGAGGACGGGAGGTGGTGAGTGGTGCGGACCGCTCGTTGGATACGCGCGCACGGGCTGCTGATGATCATCGGGCTGGCCGCCATGGCGACGGTCGGCGTGCGGATCGTGACCGATCCGCAGGGCGACGACCGCAGCGCCGAGTTCTTCCGGTCGTACCTGCTGACCTCGATCCTCACCACCACCTTCTGCTGGATCGCCGCCTTCCGCGGTCCGGCGGCGGCCCGCCGGCCGTGGCGCTGGATCGCCATCGCGTTCACCGCGATGCTGCTCCCCCAGCCGTACTCGGTCGTCATGGCCGCCACGCACGAGGGGAAACTGCCCCTGTCCGGGATCCTGGCCGCGCTGACCGGCCGGCTTGCCTGGGCGCCGCTGGTGCTGGTGGGCCTCCTGATGTTCCCGATGAAGTCTCTGACCGGCCGGGCGCGGACCCGGTTCATCGCCGACCTCACCACCGTGATCGGCGGCGGTTTCGTCGTCTCCTGGTACTTCCAGCTCGGCCCGGCCCTGCAGAACGGCCGGATCGGCCCGGACGCGCTGATCGTGATCGGTTTCCCGGTCACCGACCTGGCCCTGATCTTCGGTGTCTGCGCACTGCTGATGCGCAACGGCCTCACCTCGTGGCGCGGCCCGCTGCCGCTGTTCCTGGCCGGGCTGATCACCTACCTGGCCGGCGACGTGACCTACGCCCACCTCATCGGGAACGGCCCGATGACCTGGACGACCCCGCTGTCGGTGACGCTGAACGGCGCCGACCTGATCATGGCGACCGCCGCCGCCATGCAGATCATGCGGCCCGGCGAGGGCACCCGCCCGAAGGATCAGGAGCAGTCGAAGATCGCCTACCTGCCGTACGTCGCACTGCTCGCCGGCTACGTCCTGCTGCTTGTCGCGGCCGCGCGCGAGGGCAACCTGTACCCGTGGGCCGGCCTGGCCGTCGGGATCATCGTGATGACCGGCGCCGTGGTGCTCCGGCAGATCGTGGCGATGCGGGAAAATCACGGTCTCGTGGTCCGCGACCACCTGACCGGCCTGGCCAACCGGCTGTCGGTCGCCCCGGCCCTGGAGGCGGCCGTCCGCCGGCACCGGGAGACCGGCGTGGCGTCAGCGGTCCTGGTGATCGACCTCAACGGCTTCAAGAAGATCAACGACACCCTCGGCCACGAGGCCGGGGACGCCCTGCTGGTGACGTTCGCCGAGGTGCTGCGCTCGGCCGTACGCGGCGTCGACGTGGCCGCCCGGGTCGGCGGCGACGAGTTCGTCGTGGTGCTGGACCGCCCCGGCGACGCCGACCAGGCGCTCGCCGTGGCCCAGCGCATCCTGGACCGCGCGGCCGGCTCGCCCACCCCGATCCGGGCCGCCATCGGCGTGGTGCTGACCGACCCCGAGACCGACGTGGTCACCGTCCGGCACCGCGCCGACATGGCCATGTACGCCGCCAAGCGGGCCGGCCTGGGCCGCCCCGAGCTCTGGCACCCCGGCCTGGAGTCGGCGACCGGCGCGGCCGACACGTTCGACGCCGAGATCCTCGCGGCCACCGCGGCCGGCCAGCTCCGGCTCGCCTACCAGCCGATCGTCACGCTGGCCACCGGCGAGATCACCGGCGTCGAGGCGCTGGTCCGCTGGGAGCACCCGGAGCGCGGCACGCTCCTGCCGGACGCGTTCATCGCGGCCGCCGAGCGCACCGGCGCCATCGACGACCTCGGCCTGTGGGTGCTGGAGACCGCCACCCGGCAGACCCGGCACTGGCAGGACGAGTTCGGCCGCCGGCTGTACGTCAGCGTGAACCTGTCGCCCTACCAACTCCCCAGCCCCGGCCTCACCGACGCCGTGCTCGGCACCCTCGCGGTCACCGGCCTGAACCCGCACGATCTGGTCCTGGAGCTGACCGAGAGCGCCCTGGTGCACGAGAGCGAGGGCGCCGCCATCCTGGAGGCACTGCGCCGCGCCGACATCCGGATCGCCGTCGACGACTTCGGCACCGGTTACTCGTCGCTGCGCTACCTGACCCGGCTGCCGATCGACATCCTCAAGCTGGACCGCTGCTTCGTCTCCGAGCTCAACGGCGAACCGCAGGGCTCGGCCGTCGCCGAGGCGGTCATCCGCCTGGCCCAGGCCCTGCACCTGGACACCGTGGCCGAGGGCATCGAGGTGCCGGCCCAGGCCACCGAGCTGACCCTGCTCGGTTACCGCAGCGGTCAGGGTTACCACTACGCCCGGCCGCTCTCGGCCGAGGCGCTGACCTCAGTGCTGCGGGTTTCCGGCGGTCAGCCGGATGGTGAAACCGTCGGCATGCCGGTGCAGGACGACGTGGTTGCAGGTCTGATGGGCGATCCACAGGCCTAGACCGCCGTCGGCGCCGTTGCCGACCGGCAGCAGGCCGGTGAACGGGTCCTTGGGACCGGGACCGGCGTCGGTGACCGTCGCGACGATCCGGTCGGGGCCGCTCCACAGCCGCATCCGCACCGGGCCGACGCCGTGCAGCTGGGCGTTGGCCACCGCCTCGCTGACCGCCACCACGAAGTCGTCGGCCTCGTCGGCCGGCACCTGGCCGTGGTCGGCGGCCCGCACCGCGGCGCGGGCGTCGGAGAGGGCCGGATCGATCAGGTCGGCCATCGGCTCGGTGTGCTGCAGCGGGTCGGGGGCCGGCTCGCGGGACTCGCCGAGGTAGGTCATCGGCTCGGTGAAACCGGCGTTGTCGACGTGCCGGCCGTCCGGCAGCGCGGTGCGCGGATGGGTGCGCAACACGTCCTCCACCGCGTGCGCCGGCACCCGCCGAGTGTCGTACGCGCACATGCTCCACAGCGGGAAATCGTCGTAGGCGTGGTTGATGGCCGATTCGTAGCGGGCCCACGAGTCCCAGGTCGCGCCGACATTGCCCGGCCACACCTCGCCGATGATGCGGATCTGGCCGGCGCCGCCGGCGACGTAGTCGGCGAGCAGTTTCCGGTATGCCCGGATCGCCGCGGCCGGGCGCGCGTAGATCGCCCCGCCGGTGACGAAGGTGACCCCGCTGCCGGCCGGCAGCGCGGCCCGCACCACCTCGGCGCCGTGCTCGCCCAGCGACACCACCGCGGGCTCGCCGGCGGCGACCCCGTCCAGCAGGAACGGCAGGGCCAGGGCGAGCAGTTCGTCGTCGGTTCCGTAGCAGGCAGCCTCGTGGAAATAGCCGACATGCCCGGTGGCCGCACCTGACCTCATCGGGCGACCTCCACTTCCCGGCTGGTGTTCACCACCCGGCTGATCAGGCAACAGTAACCAGCCCGGACCTCCGCGGCGACTCCCGTCGTCGTGGATCGGTCATCTTGCATGGGTTCGATAGACAGGGCCGCATGCGAAGACTCCTCATGCCGAGCCTACTGGCGACGGCGATGGTGATGGTGGCGGGAGCCGCCGGCCCGGTGTCGGCCGCTCCCCCGGCGCAACGATCCGACCGGACCGGCAACTGGTCGGTCACCGACGGCAAGCTGACCTGGCAGTCCGACCAGCGGGTGCCGATGGGCGACGCGGCGGTCGAATTCTGGTCCGGGGACACCCTCCTCGGCCGGCCCAAGCCGCAGGCCGACGGCCGCACCTTCCGCCTCGACCTCGACCGGGCCAAACTCGGCGACCTGTCGGTGCGGGCCGGCGGCAAACGCCTCGACGAGACACCGCCCGCGACCACGGCGAAGCGGGCAGCGGTCGCGGCCGCCCCGGCGCTCGGCACCGCCAACCCGGTGGACCCGGGCGCCAAGGGCCCGTTCCGCACGATCTCCGGGGAGTACGACCTGCCCGGGGTGAAGCTGCCCGACTTCCCGGCGAACGTCGAGATGCGGGCCGAGGTGGTGGCCCCGCAGGGCGCGCCGGGTGCGCGGCCGCTCGCCCTGTTCCTGCACGGCCGGCACACCGTCTGCTACCGCGGCACCGACGAGGACGTGCCGCAGGAGTGGCCGTGCCCGGCCGGCACCGAGTCGGTCCCCAGCTACCGGGGCTACCTGCAGGCGCAGCAGCTGCTGGCGTCGCAGGGCTACGTGACCGTGTCGATCTCGGCCAACGGGATCAACGGCCAGGACTTCGCGGTCGACGACGGCGGCGCCCAGGCCCGGTCCTCGCTGGTGCGGCTGCACCTGGCCAAGTGGGCCGACTGGGCGGGATCCGGCCGGGCGGGGGCGCCCGCGATCGTCCGGGCCGCGCCGCGCGCCGACCTGACCAAGGTGTTCCTGATGGGGCACTCCCGCGGCGGCGAGGGCGTCAGCCGGGCCGCCATGGACACGCTCACCCCACCGCCGGCCGCCCAGGACGGTTACCACGGCAAGGTCCGCTGGACGATCCGCGGCCTGCTGCTGATCGGCCCGACCATCTTCGGCCACGACCCGGTGCCGGACGTGCCGTCGGCGACCATCCTGCCCGGCTGTGACGGTGACGTCTTCGACCTGCAGGGTCAGATGTTCATCGACGAGACCCGAGGCGTCAGCCACGGGAAGGCTCTGCACAGCGCGCTCTACGTGATCGGCGCCAACCACAACTTCTTCAACACCGAGTGGACGCCCGGGCAGTCGGCCGCGCCGTCGTTCGACGACTTCTTCAGCGGCGACGAGCCCGACCCGGTCTGCTCGCCCGGCACCGCGACCCGGCTCAGCGCGCCGCAGCAGCAGAACGTGGGCGCCACCTACATCGCGGCCGCCGCCCGGCTGTTCGTGGCCGGTGACGACCGGGTGCGGCCGCTGCTCGACGGCAGTGGCGCGCGGGCCCGCTCGGCCGACCCGGCCCGGGTGCTCAGCCACGCGCTCGGTGCCCGCCGCGACGCGGTCCTCACCCCCGACCCGACGGTGCGGGTGTCGGCCGGCGGGCGGATCTGCGAGCAGGTCACCCCGGACGCCGCCGCGTCCTGCGTCAACCCCGACGACATCAACTCGAGCACCGGGCACTTCACCTGGTTCGGGCCGGTCAATCCGGAGCCCGGGCGGTACGCCGCCGCGCTGAACTGGTCGGCGGCCGGCACCCCGATCCGGCTCACCCCGGCCCGGCCGGTGTCGGTGGCCGGCGACAAGGCGCTCGCGCTGCGGGTGATCGTGCCGCCGAACAGCGTCGGCACCCGCTTCGGGGTGACCGCGGTCGGCCCCGACGGCCGGCGCACCGCCCTCGGCGACGTGCGGATCGACGGGCTGCCCGGCACCCAGCTCACCACCTCGTACTGGGGTCAGGAGGTGCGGGTGCCGCTGAACGGCACGCGCACGGTGACGGCGGTCGAGCTCACTCCGCGTACGGCGGCCGGCAGTGCCTGGTTGTTGGACGCGTGGGGCTGGAACCCCGGCACCCCCGACCCGCGGGAGAGCAGCCTGCCGCGCATCGACATTGGCAGCCTGGTGGTGGCCGAGGGTAACTCGGGCACCAAGACCTACCAGGTGCCGGTCAAGGTGACCGGCAAGGGCGGTGGCGTGGTGCGGCTGTTCCGGCTCGACGGCAACACCTACGAGTCGACGTCCTGGCTGGCCACCGTGCGCCCGGGTGACCACAGCATCCAGGTGCCGGTCGACGTGGTCGGCGACACTCTCTTCGGCTACGACGAGAACCAGTACATCCTGGCCAAGGCCGAGAAGGGCCTGGTCATCGGCGACTACCTGGGCGGCCTCGAGGTGCAGAACGACGACCCGGAGCCGGTCGTCACGGTCGAGCCGGTCGCCGACCGGGTCGCCGAGGGCGGCACGCTGACCTGGAAGGTCTCCCTGTCGGCGCCGACCGAGACCTGGCTGTACCTGGTCACCGAGCCGCACGCGCCGGCCACCGGGGTGGAGCTGTCCACCACCGACGTCGACCCGGAGTGGTTCGAGCAGAACGCCTACGAGCCGGTCGAGCCGTCCCGGCCGCTCTCGTCGACGTACCTGACGCCGTACGTCTTCTTCGAACCCGGAGTGACCACCGCCGAGCTGACCGTGCCGACCGTCACCGACGGTCTCACCGAGCCGGACGAACTGGTGGAACTGCACTTCGTCGAGGGTTACGACGGCGCGCCGGTGACCGGTGTGGTCACCGGAAGCTGACCTGATCGGAGTCCAGGCCGGCGAGGTGTGCGCGCACCTCGCCGGCCTGCGGCAGATCGGCCCCGGCGCACAGCGTCAGGGCTTGCTCGTAGTGCGCCCGGGCCCGCACCGGATCGCCCAGCGCGCGGCTGGCGTGGCCGAGGCCGGTGTGGGCGCGGGCCTGCTCGACGGGGTCGCCGGTGGCGGTCGCGGCCCGGTAGTGGTCGCGGAGCCGGGTCAGCGCGGCGCGCCGGTCGCCCGGCCGCTCCTGTTCACCGGCCCGGACCGCGGCGAACACCCGGACCAGGTCGTGGAACGTGTACCGGCCCGGACCGGCCGGCTCCAGCAGATGATCGGCGCCGAGCCGGGCCAGGCCCTCGCGCGCGGCGTCCACCGCGATGCCGGCCAGCGCTCCCACGGCGTACGCGTCAAGGTCGTGGCCTGGGTACAGCGCCGCCAGGCGCAGCAATCGTTGCTGATCGGCCGGCAGATGCCGGTAGGACAGGTCGAGAGCGAGCTCGACCGCGGTGTCCAGGCGCCGGTCGCGGTGCCGCTCGTCGAGGCGATCGGCGTGGTCGGTCAGCGTCCAGCCCGGTGTCTGCCGGATGTGGCCGGCGATCAGGCTCAACGCCAGCGGCAGCCGGCCGCAACGCCGGGCGATCCGGGCCACCGCGTCCGGGTCGGCGCCGACCGGGACGCCGGCCAGGGCATCCGCCAGGAACGACTCGGCCTCGCCGGTCGCGAAGACGCCGACGCCGAGGTGGGTCACAGTCTCCAGGTCCAGGCGGCGCCGGCTGGTGACCAGCGCCACCGAACCCGGGGTGGCCGGCAGCAGGGGCCGGACCTGCGCGGCGGTGGCGGCGTTGTCCAGCACCACCAGGGCCCGGACGCCGCCGAGCCGGGCGGAGTAGGCGGCGGTCAGCGCGGGCAGGCCGTGCGGAATCCGGTTGCTGGGCACGCCGAGCAGGCGCAGGAAGCCGTCGAGGACCGCGACCGGGTCGGCCGGCGGCCGTTCCGGGTCGAAGCCGCGCAGGTTGACGAACAGCACCCGGTCGACCGCGTTCGCCCGGACCAGCCGGTGTCCGGCGTGGATGGCGAGCTGGGTCTTGCCCACCCCGGCCATCCCCTCGATCGTGGCGACCCGGCTGCGCGACAGCCGGCTGAGCACCTCGACCCGGCCGGTGAAGCCGGGCAGGTCCTGCGGCAGGGTGTCCCGCACCCGCACCTGGGACACCGCCTCGCTCTCGCCGCCGACCGCCCGCAGCGCCTGGCGCCATCGGTTCACATAGGCCGGGTCCGGGTGCAGCGCCTCGACCACGGCCAGCACCAGGTCGGTGTTCATCCGGCGGCGGCCGGGTTGGAAGCAGTTGGCGACGGTGGACCGCCGGGTCAGCTCGCCCGCCGGGCGACCGGCCGCCGACCAGGCCGCGTTGACCCGGTCCTTGAGGGTCTCGTAGGACGGGTCACCGGCGCCGACCTTGAGCAGCCGCAGCCGTTCGACCAGCTCCTCCACGGAGCCGGCCGGAGCCGGATCGGGCAGCTCCGCCGGCATGGACCCCCCGATCCGATCGCCGTCCAAATTCGTCCAGACTCCACCCGCACCCGGGTATCGACCCTCGACACTCTACGAGTCGCCGGCTACGGGGGTCAGGGAGCGCCGCACCCTGATACGCCGGCCCTAGACGATCGGCCCCGCGCCTCGCCCCGGCGCGGGGCCGATCCCAAGCGGTGGCGGGCCCGCCCGGAACGGGCGCGCGGAGGGTGAGTCTCGCTCAGCGGGACTGAGTGCCACGGGACCGGCCGCGCCGCGTACTTGAAAAAGGCGCGAGAGCTTCGCCTAGCGGAAGGAGAAACGGCGTTTTTTCTGGGGGCGCATGCCGCCCAGGGCGTCTGCGCCCTGACGCAGGAGGCGGGTCGCGCGGGTTGAGCCGCGCTTGGCCTCCAGCTTTTCGCTGAGTTTGCGGGCGCCGGCAGCGGCCAGCGGCACGGCGACCGCCATGATGACGAAGCGTCGGATCAGGTTCGGGATCATGCGGACAGCGTTACCCGGGATCGGCCAAGGTCACGCCTCAGTTGCGCCACCAGTCGTCCAGGGGGGTGACCGGGACGGTGCGCTTGTGGCGGGTTGCCCGGTAGACCGACTCGACTCGGGCGGCCAGCTCGGGGGTCACGTCCACGCCCTCCAAGTAGTCGTCGATCTCGGCGTAGGTCAGGCCCAGCGCCACCTCGTCGGGGAGGGCCGGGCGGTCGTCCTCCAGGTCGGCGGTCGGGATCTTCTGCCAGACGCTGTCCGGGGCGCCCAGCTCACGCAGCAGGGCGGCGCCCTGGCGCTTGGTCAGGCCGGTCAGCGGGGTGATGTCCACGCCGCCGTCGCCATATTTGGTGAAGAAACCGGTGATCGCCTCGGCGGCGTGGTCGGTGCCCACCACCAGCAGGTTCAGCTGGCCGGCGATCGAATACTGGATCACCATGCGCTCGCGGGCCTTGATGTTGCCGCGCACGAAATCGCGCAGCCGGGGCTCCTCGCCCAGCAACTCGCCCAGGCCCAGGGCCGACTCGGCGGAGACCGCGTCGGCGCTCGGCTTGACGTTCACCGCGATGGACCGGTCGGGCTTGATGAACTCCAGGGCGATCTGCGCGTCGTGTTCGTCGGCCTGCACGCCGTAGGGCAGCCTGGCCGCGACGAACGTGGCCGCGCGGCCCTCGGACCGCAACTCCTCGGCGGCGAGCTGGCACAGCCGGCCGGTCAGCGAGCTGTCCTGGCCGCCGCTGATGCCGAGCACGAAGCCCTGCGCGGGGGTGGACCGCAGGTAGTCCTTGAGAAAGTCGACCCGCCGCCGGATCTCGTCGGCCGGCACGATCGCCGGGTTGACGCCGAGCTCGGCCAGGATGTGCTTCCTCAGGTCCGTCACCTCCGCACTGTATCGGCGGAACCTTTGACTGCCGGGCGCAGGCTGCCGAAACAAGGCGGCATGAAGAAGCTCGCCCTCGCCCTGGTGGTCCTGCTCGCGGGGTGCGCCTCCGATGTCGCGGCTGATGTCGCGGCGCCGGCCGTGACGGTGACCAGCGGGACGATGGGTGCGGCGGTGACCCAGGACGGCACCTTCGAATACACGGTGACCTCGCTGAAGTGCGACCCCGCGGCGATCAAGGGCGAGACCCCGAAGGGCACGTTCTGCACCGTCGGCCTCACGGTGCACAACCTCACCATCGCCGCCCGCAAGCCGGGCATTTCGTTCGCTAAGGCGTACGACAGCGCGGGCACGGCTTACCTGGCCGACGCGCTGGCCCAGATCCAGAGCGGCTCCCTGCTCCTGGACGACCTGGCCGGCGGCGCCACCATCGACGACCACCTGATCTACGACGTCCCGAAGACCGCGACGCTCACCAAGATCGTGCTGAGCGAGTCGACCACCTCAACCGGCATCAGCATCCCGCTGAGCTGACTCGATCCCAGCCCGCAGCGCTTCCTGCTCACCGGGCTTCCACGGGCCGGTCGACGCGAACGGGATGTCGGCCATGAACCGCCGCTCGCCCTCCGGGATCCGCGCCACGATCAGGGCGGGATCGGCGGTGTAGAGGTTCGGCCCATCCGCGTAGAACAGGTCGGTCACCACCAGCCGCCCGTCGGCGGCGCGCATGACGTTGGCCGGGTTCGCGTCGAGCGGTCCGCACCAGGGCAGTTCCCGGCGGGCTCGTTCGTGGACCCGGCGTACGATGTCGGCCAACTCGGCGACCTCGGCCGCCCGCGCGCCGATCGCCGACTGAAACGCGACCGCCTCGGCCTCCTCGACCGGCCGCAGAAACTCCATGACCTGCAGGTCACCCCCGCCGGTCAGCCGCCGGTGGTCGAACAGCTCAGGCACCTGGCGGGTGTGCGCGGCCTCGCGGTAGAGCGTCGCCGCATAGGGCCCGGTCGGATCGAACGGGGTGATCCGCGCCGCCCGCGTGCCATCCGGCGACCGCAGCGCGATCGCCCAGTCCCCGGCGCCACACGGCGTCCACCCATCGGCCCGCAGCGCCGCCTCGACGTCCCGATGGTCCCCTTTCGGAATCACGCCGCCGATGGTAAGCAGCGTCGTCCTCTCGCGCTTTCTTTTCCGTACGCGATGCGTCCGGTCCCGTGGCACCGGGGGTGAGTCCCACTGCTCGCCCTTCGGAGGTGGGCTTCGGATTAGCCGCCAGCCTTCTGCCACACCCCGCTGGCACCTTCCGCAATCGAATGCGATCATCCTGGCTGACGCCGAGGGGAGTGGACGGTACATGCGAGCACGTTCACCACAGCCCGGTAACCTGCAGGGAAATCGCTGGCGTGAGTTAGTCGTCCTTGCCGTGTTCACAGGCATAGCGTTCGGTGTCGCATCGTGGCAATACCAAATAGCGAATGCGCCCACTCCGATCTCCCATTTCTTCGGCCACGTGTCAGCCCAGCTTGCAGACGACGACGGCGGAGATTCGGTAAGGCCGCCCGAGCCGCACTTCTACTTCAATGTTTCGGTAGATTCAGATAATTACGATCCCACTTTTAGCGGGGCGCGCCGCCACGACCTAAAAGACAGGATCAGCGTTTTGATATACGGCGAAATGGGCGACTTGCGCGGCAAGAAGATTAGTATTACCGCTTGGGAAGATGCTAGGCCCACTGATCCGATCGCGCTAGGACGGGATCTAGGTTCGCCTATTATACCGGTCGAAGATCAGCCGGGCGAAAGCTTCTCCCAACATGGCGATCAAATAACGATCACCGTTCCGAAGGACTTCAGGGGCGGGCTAGGGGTAAGTGCTTCTTGGACGATGCTGCGCCCTATCGGCGCAGTCGGCGGCGGGTTGTTGGCGATGTCTTATCCGACTTGCTCTACCCGTGGCCCGGACTTTGGCGGGTGCTCAGTGCTCGGCGGGGCCCTTGCTGCGGGTCAGACGGTCATTAATGTAAGCCCGCCGCTGACCTCTCCATCACTTATAAGATGGGATGAGAAGGCTGACCCAGAGAGCGCGAGCACATCCTTAGGCTGGTTGTCGCTGCTGATTTCGGACAGCGAGTTGTCCCGTGCCCGGGAAAGCCACCTGTTCATCGCCGGCGCCCTACTCGGTGTTGCTGGCGGCGGCCTCCTCGAGGTGCTGATCCGTGCTGTCCCCAGTTCACGTCGATCAATTTCCATCCAGGATCAACAACAAGCAGGCACCATTGGTGCAGGTGGGCCATTACCGGGAAGGCCACAGCAAGGTTCTGTTCCCGCGGTCCCCGGTGAACGCTGGGCAGAGTGGAAGCGAGAGCTGGGCGAGCGACGCAATTATCGACCGCCTGACTGAGACCAGCTGGCCTCAGGAAGACTTGGTGAATCACCACGTCGGTGGGGTACCGGAAACGAACTTGCGGACACCGCACTAGGCGGCGGCCGGGAGACAGGCGGAGATGCCGGTGCCGGCTCCTGGTTCGGACTCGATGGCCAGGGTGCCGGCCAGGCCCTCTATGCGCCGGCGCATGGCTACCAGACCGAAGCCGCCGGTCGTCGCTGTTGGCGGGCGTGGGGCGGTCGGGTCGAAGCCTCGGCCGTCGTCGCGGACGTCCAGGGCCACGTCGTGGTCCAGGTACGACAGGGTGATGCCGACTCTCGTCGCGGACGCGTGCCGGGAGACATTGGCCAGGGCCTCCTGGGCGGTTCGGAGCAGGACCGCCTCGGCCTCCGGGGGCAGTGGGCGGGACGTGCCGGTGGTGGTGAACTCGACCGTGAGGCCCAGGCGGGTCGACCAGCGGGTGGCCACCTCGGCCAGGGCCTCGTCCAGGCGGCCGGACTCCAGCTCGCGGGGGCGTAGCGCGTGCACCGAGCGGCGGGCCTCGGTCAGGCTCTCGCGGGCCAGGTCGGTGGCCGCGTCGTGGTGGCGCCG
This sequence comes from Paractinoplanes tereljensis, assembly GCF_016862435.1. Lineage (GTDB taxonomy): Bacteria > Actinomycetota > Actinomycetes > Mycobacteriales > Micromonosporaceae > Actinoplanes > Actinoplanes tereljensis. Next base: position 34,840 of record NZ_BOMY01000032.1, on the reverse strand, counting down.
CCAATCCTCGCCGGGGGCCTGGGCGGCCGCCTGCAGCTGGGTGACTATGCCGATCAGGCCCTGGGCCACGGTGTCGTGGATCTCGCCGGCCATTCGCTGGCGTTCGTCCAGCACGCCGGCCGTGCGGGCCTGGGTCAGCAACTGCTGCTGCAGGTCGGCATTTTCGGCCAGGGCGGTGGCCAGCCGCTCGTTGGCCGCTCGCGCCTCGCCCAGCGCCGCCTCCCGCTCGCGTTCGCGGCGCTCGCTGATCCGGATCAGCCAGGCCAGGCCGCACAGCGGCACCGCGTTGGCCAGCACCGTCACCGCGTAACCGGTCAGGCCGGCCGGCGTGCGGGGGTCGAGTCCGGACGCCTGGGCGATGCCGGCCACCGCGGCGGTGCCGCCGATGAAGTACAGCTCGGCCGGCCAGCCGATGATCCGGAAGGCGTAGAAGTAGCAGGCCGGGGTGAACAGCGCGTACCACGGGTCGCGCAGGACCAGGACCAGGGTGATCAGCAGCAGGCCGGCCAGGAAGACGCCCATCTGCCGGGGACTGTCCCGCCGGGCCGGGCGCAACGTGTACATCGCCAGAATCCAGAGCGCGGCCAGCGCGCACAGCGTCAGGTTGACCGGGTCGAATCCGGCCACCACGGTGACCGCCGCCAGGAGCGCGAGAAACACGTACGGCACCACGGTGGTCAGTGGCTTCAGAACGTCCACCGGGACAATCTACGGGCGCCGGGAAAGGCGTTGCCAGAGCCAGCCGGCGGCGACGGTGCGGTCGTTGAGGACGTACTCGCTGGTCGCTCGGTTGATCATGGTGTCGATCAGGGCGCGGCGGGCCATCGGGTGGCCGACGAACAGGAGCTGGTCGCCGGACTGCAAAGTCACGTCGTCGGCCGGGCCGAGGGTGGCCTCGTCGTCGCGGAGCAGCAGCAGCGGCACCGCGGCCACCTGCCGGTCCCGGTCCTGCGGGCTGCGCACCAGGTCGCCCAGCCGGGCGTCACCGCGGTCCAGCCAGGGGCCGAGCGCCGGCGCCTCCCGGTCGTTCAGGGTCACCTTCCAGACGCTGCCCAGCCGGCTGCCGCAGTGCGCCTCCAGCCGTTCCAGCAGGTCGGTTGCCCAGTCGTTGCCGCAGGCCGGCATGTCCTGCAGGAACCGCCACAGCAGCGGCGAGCTCAGCTGCGCGTAGATCTCGCGCGCCACCACCTCGGCCGCGACCAGGGTCCAGTCGACGTTCAGCGCCGCGAACAGCGGTGCGTTGGCCCGGTGGTTCTGCCGGGCGGTGATGAACAGGCCGGGGTTGAGGCGGCGGGCCGCGGCGATCAGCGAGAGGTTGGTGGTGTCGTTGTCGGTGCCGGCGACGAAGCCGACCGCGTCGGCCGGCCGCGCACGGCGAAGCACGGCCGGGTCGGAGGCGTCGCCGACGATCAGGCCCGGCTCGTCCTCCTGTTCGAGAAGGTCGATGATGGTGACCTCGAGGCCGTCGGCCCGCAGGTCCTCGACGAACTTGCGGCCGAACCGGCCGAACCCGCAGACCACCCAGTGCCCGGCGGCGGGTGGCCGGCCGGGCTCCGGCAGTTCCGCGCCGGGGCCGCCGGCCAGCCAGGACATCAACTGGTACGACGCGGGGGCGTGCAGCGCCAGCCGGACGTGGTCGCCGAACCGGTCGAACGGGTTGACCACGGTCGGCGAGCCGAACGCCCGCATCCGGTGCTCGGTGGCCGGGGACACCGTGCGGGCGATGACCGGCACGTCCGGGCGGATCAGCGCCGCGGTCATCGCGACGACCAGGTTGACCTCGTCGTTGTCGGTCAGCGCCAGCACGCCCTCGCACTGCGGGTGTTCCAGGCCGGCCAGGTCGAGGGTGCGCGGGTCGGCGGCGTCGCCGACCAGGCCGGGCACGTCGGCGTAGTACGAGTCGATGTCGAGGGCGTCGACCCGCTCGGCCGACAGGTCCAGCACCACCAGCCGGCGGCCGAGCGAGTCGAGTGCCCGGCCGAGGATCTGACCGGTCTGCCCGAAGCCCACGAGCAGCAGGAACGGCTCGCGCAGGCGATTCACCGTACGGCTGAATCGGCGCAGGGCCAGCGCCTGCCGGAACGTGCGGTCCTGGAGCAGGGCCAGCAGCGAGCCGATGGTGTAAGCCCAGCCCACCACGGTCAGATAGATCGTCGCCATGACCCACAGGCGCTGCGCGCCGTTGAACGGCTGGGGCAGCTCGCCGTACCCGATGGTGGTGGCCGTGTAGCTCATGAAGTAGAACGCGTCGAAGAAGCTCATCCGGGGCGGGATGAGGGTGAGCCCGAGGACGCTGACCGCGAAGTTGGTGATCAGCAGGATGAGCGGGGCGCGCATCCGCCGCAGGATCAGGAAGATCGTCGGCGATTGTTCGGCGTAACGCGCCGAGAAGTGGCGGCGCCGGGCCTTCATCGGCGGTGGAACGTCGTCGTCTCGATCACCAGCAGGGCGACCGAGACGAGGTTGGCCAGCAGCGCGCCGCCGGACAGCGACACGACGCCGGCCATCGCCTCGGCGTCCAGCCCGGCCGAGGAGATCTGCGTGGCGTACGCCCACATCAGAGCGGCCGCGATGAGTTGGAGGTCGGCGACCAGGCTGGTGGCGAGGTGGACCGCGCCGATCTGGGTGCGGTCGCCGAACTTCAGCACGGTGGCGATCAGGCTGACCACCACCGCCGCGAACAACTCGTAGACGTTGTGCAGCTCCGGGCTGGAGATGTCGCCGATGAAGAAGCCGAAGTTCAGCGTGGCCGCCAGCAGCACGAAGAAGCCGAAGACGACCTTTTCCAAACTCATGGCGCTTACGGTAGCGGCGCGCTGAGCGCGCCGCTCACCGAAGCTCAGTTCTGCGGGGGTACGTCGCCGGGGCCGCTGCCCCACGCGCTGGGTGACGTGCCCAGGGTGTACGCGAGGTGGCCCCCGGCGAGGACCGTGCGCGCCGGCAACCAGCCCTTCGTGGTCGCCCGGTCGTTGACCGTCAGGCCCTGGACGTACGGTCCGGTGCCCGCCGCATCGATGGTCAGTTTGCCGCCACCGCCCAGCCGCACCGAGGCGTGCGGGAACAGCGGCGTGGTCAGGGCGAGCTCGGCCCGGGTGGGCACGGTCGGGTAGAGGCCGAGGGCGGACAGCACGTACCAGGCGCTCATCGTGCCGGCGTCGTCGTTGCCGGGAATGCCGCCGGTGCCGTTGCTCCACTTCGTGTCGATGATCGCCCGCACGGTCTCCTGTGTCTTGTAGGCGGCGCCGAAGTAGTTGTAGAGGTACGGCGTCTGGATGTCCGGCTCGTTGGTGGCGTCGAACCGGGTGGCCTTCTTGGCACTGAGGTCGAACGTGCCGTCGGGGTTGCGGAAGAACGCGTCGAGCCGCTCGGTCGCCACGTCCAGCCCGCCCATCCGCTCGGCGAGAGTAAGCACGTCGGAGTAGACCATCCAGGTGTACTGGGCGCTGCTGCCCTCGACGAAGCCGGTCTGGGTGGACGGGGTGAACCCCTCGGCCCAGGTGCCGTCGCGGTAGCGATCGCGCATCCAGCCGACGTACGGGCTGTCGATCGGGGCCGGGGTGGCGACCGCCGGGTCGGCCAGTTCCAGCTCACCGAGCTGCACGATGTCCTCGCCGCCGTTCTTCGTGACGTTCAGGCGGTAATTCGCATAGGGCTGCGGCGTCGCCACGGCATATTCGGCCGTCTGCCCACGCTTGTCGAATTTCTGCCCGGTCTGGGCGTCGAGCGTGGTCCAGGTGCTGCCGTCGGCCGAGCCCTGCAACTCCCAATCGACCGGGTCGCGGCCCGGCTCGTCGTTGCCGGAGGTCAGCGCGTAGTGGTCGACGGTCAGCGGCGCGTCCAGCTGGGCGGCGACCCAGCCGGTGGTGGCGAAGGTCAGCCACTTGGTGCCCTTGTCGCCGTCGAGCGCCTGCGCCTTACCCTCGCTGGGCGGGTTCTCGCCGCTCGCGGTGATCGCGGTGACGTGCTCGCGGATGTTGTGGGCCAGCCCGGGATCGGCGGTGGCCTGCGGGTCGAAGACGTTGCGCCAGTTGAGCGAGCGGGCCAGGAAGGTGCGGTAGGTCGAGCGGTCGCCGAGCGCGAGAGCCAGCTGGGCGATGCCGTAGTCGGCGGCCGCGTCCTCCAGGGTCTCGGCGGCGCCGCCCCAGCAGTGGCAGTCGTCGGCCGGCACGTAGCCGAGCGACATGTACTCCTCGAGCGACGGCCGCTGCCCGAAGCACTCGACCGGGCACCCCAGGTCGCTCTCGTCGTTGGCGGTGGGCACGGTCGCCGCGTGCACCAGGGATTTCAAGGCGCCACGGGCGTCGAAGTCGCGGGCCCCGAACGCGTAGATCGCGGCGATGGTGGCCGCGGCCGGGTCGCCGGACATCACCGCGGTCTTGCCGTGCTGCAACAGCCAGCGGTCCCACTCGCCGTCGCGCTGGGTGGCGTAGTTGAACAGCGACTGCGCATAGTCACTGGCCTGCCGCCGGTCGAGCAGCGCGAGCAGCTGCACCTGGGCCCGGTAGACGTCCCAGCCGGAGAAGGTGCCGTATTGAGCTTTCTGCGGTTTCTTGATCACGTGAACCTGCGAGTCGGCGCCGTAGTAGCTGCCGTCGACGTCGCTGGTCAGGGTCGGTTCCAGCGCGGAGTGGTAAAGCGCGGTGTAGAACGTGGTGCGCTGGTCCGCGGTGCCGCCATCAATGCGGACCTTGGCCAGCCGCGTGTTCCAGGCGGCCCGGGCATTCGCCCGGACCTCAGCGAAGCCGAGTTCCGCCGGTGACTCCGCGGCCAGATTGGCTTCGGCGCCGGCCAGCGAGGTGTACGAGATGGCCACCCGCATGGTGACCGCGGTCGTCCCCGGTGCGAACGTCACGTAACCGCCCGAGCCTTTCCCGGCGACCGGCCGCCCGGCGCTGGTCCAGCCGCTGCCACCGGTCGCGTCGGTGCTGTCCGGGGTGAGCGTGCCGTCTTTCCAGGTGCCGACGGCCGCGAACGGCTGGTCGAGGGTCGCGACGAAGTGCAGCGTGTAGTACGCGTGGGTGTTGTCGGTGCTCTGCGGCCCGCAGAAGTTCCCGGCGCTTACCGAGCCGGTGATCGTGCGGGTGGCCGGGTCGAGGTGCACGCTCGCGTCGGCGCTGCCGGTCTCCGACATCGAGGTGCGGAACAGCAGGCTCGCGGGCTTGTCGGCGGGGAAGGTGAAGTTGCCGATCCCGGTGCGGTCGGTGACGGTGAGCTCGGCCCCGGCCCCGCTGTCCAGGCCGACCCGGTAGTAGCCGGGCTCGGCCGCCTCGTTGGTGTGCGCGAACGTGCTCGCGTAGACGGCGTCGGTGGTGTCGGCGCTGGGCGAGCCGGCGATCGCGCCGGCCAGCGGCATGATCGGGATGTCGCCGTTGGCGCCGGAGCAGCCGACGCCGCTGAGGTGGGTCAGGCTCAGCCCGCGGATCTTGGTGGCGGTGTACTGGTAGCCGCCGGGCGCCGGGGTGGACACCTGATTGCCCCGGGAGGTCTGCGGGCTCCAGGCCAGCATGCCGAACGGCCGGACCGCGCCGGGATAGGCGTTGCCCAGGTTGGTGCTGCCGATGAACGGATTGACCAGGGCGGCGAGATCGGGCGGGGCGGCAGCGGCCGGCGCCACCGTTCCGATCGGAATGGTCACGGCCAGGCCGGCGAGAACGGCGAGGACACGAGTGCGGAGCATGGCGGACTCCTCCTCTGACAACGATGTCAGGCCAGGCTGTATCGACACAGGCAAATGTGTCAATGCTCTTTGCCTGGGTGGGCAGCCTGCTCAGGCGTAGGTGCAGACTCGATTGCGGCCGGTGCGCTTGGCCTGGTAGAGGGCACCGTCGGCGTGCGCCAGCAGTTGTCGCAGGTCCTGGTCACCGCCGTCCAGCGCGGCCACGCCGACGCTGATGGTAACCGGCAGCAGGCCCACCGTGGTCGGGATCGGCTCGCCGGACACCGTCCGGTGCAGCCGCTCGGCCAGCTCGACCGCGGGCACCCGCGGGGTGACCACCGCGAACTCCTCGCCGCCGTACCGGCCGACCACGTCCCCGTCGGCGAGGCCGTCGCGTAGCCGGGACGCCACCGCCCGGATCACCTCGTCGCCGACCGGGTGCCCGTACGTGTCGTTGATGCGTTTGAAGTGGTCGATGTCGACCATGATGGCGGCGATCGGCCGCCGCTCGGCCCGGGCGGCGGCCAGCTGCCCCTCGGCCTCGGCGAAGAAGTGGTTGCGGTTGAACAGGCCGGTGAGCCCGTCCATCGTGGCCATCGCCCGCACCTGGCTGAACAGGCGGGCGTTCTCGTACGCGGTCATGCCCTGCCCGGCGATCGCCGCGGCCATCTGGATCTGCGCCTCGGTCATCACGTCCTCGGCGGTCGCCCCCACCAGCAGGACGCCGAACGGCTCGGCTCCCTGCACCGCCGGGATCGCCCACCAGCAGCGCAGCGCGCCGAGCACGCCGGCGAACGGCGGCCGGTCGCCCGGGAACACGGTGCGCACCCGCGGGCCGGCCAGTTCGTAGAGCTCCCGCGGCAGCGGGTGCACCTCGGTGCCGACCGGCGCGGTGACGCCGTAGGTCGCGGCGACCGTCAGCCGGTCGCGGTCCACCCAGGTCAGCAGCGCGGCGGTGTCCCCGCGCAGGGTGCCGGCCAGGCTGGTGAGCAGGCGTTCCATCACCTCGTCGGGGTCGAGTGACGAGCTCTGGTCGGCCATCGCCGCGCGCAGCGTCTCGGCCACGTCCCGCTGCCGGCGGGCCGTCTGCACCGCGACCTCCAGCTGCGCGGCCCGGGCGGTCTCCAGCGACACCGCGATGTGGTTGGTGATGGCCTTGAGGATGTCGACGTCGTCGGCGGTGAACACGCCCTTGGCGACCCGGCTGTCCAGGTAGACCACGCCGCGCAGCCGGCCGTCCAGCTGGAGCGGGGCGATCAGGATGCTACGCAGGCCATGGACCTGCACGCTCTGCGAGCCGAGCGCCACGCCCTCCTCGCTGCCGGTCACCACCAGTGGCTCGCCCGAGCGCCGCACCCGCTCGACCAGGGTCGAGCTGTACCCGGTCAGTTCGCGGATGTCGTTGCCCTGGCCGTCCCGGCCGACGTGCGGCACCAGCTGGTTGCGCTCGCGGTCGAGCAGGAACAGGAAGGCCCGCTCGGCGCCCATGATGCGCAGCGTCTCGTCGAGCGCCACCCGGGCCAGCGCGCTCGGGTCCAGCACCGTCGCCGAGGCCAGGCTGACCTGCTGCAACGCTTCGAGGCGGCGCTGGTAGCGGGTCGGGTTGTGCGGTTCGGCGCTGTGGTTGGTCGTGGTGGTGATGGTGCCCGGGTTGGTCGAGGTGAGCTCGTCGATCCGGAACTCGTCGGTGATCCAGCGGACCCGCTGCGGCCAGCGCTGGTCGATCGCGATCATCTGGGCGAGCTTGGCGTGGTGCGCGGCCGGGGCGGGCTGGTCGAGGGCGCCCAGCGCGCGGGCCCGCACCCGGGCCGCCTCGTAGCCGATCAGCGGCGCGTCCAGCGGCACCAGCTCGGCCTCGGCGGCCGACAGCGTGCGGATCGCGTCGTCCGGACGGCCGTTGAGCACCTCGACGTCGGCCCGGGTCACCAGGTGCCAGGCCCGCAGCGGCTTGGTGTCGGCCATCGTCGCCAACCGGGCCACGGCGGCCTCGGCGGCGGCCCGGTCGGACCCGCCCTGATGGCACCGGGCCAGCCGGCCGAGCGCCTCGAAGACGTAGTAGACCCGCTGCTCCGGGACCATCGCCTGGGGTTTCAGGCCGAGCGCGGCGAACTCGGCGGTGCACCGTTCGAACGGCTCGCCGAGCACGCTCTCCTCGACCAGGGCGACTATCCGGGCCCCGTACACATTGATCTGTTGCATGGGGTTTTCGGGGTTGGCCTTCTGGAAGCGCTGCATCGTCTCGAGCTTGGCCGCGGCCTCCTCGGGCCGGCCGCGCTGCGCGGCGAGAACGACCGCGACCGCGCCGATCGCGGCCCCCTCGGCCTGCGCGCCCGGGCCGAGCCGGGCCCGGCCGCGTTGGTACCACGCCTCGGCCTCGGCGGTGCAGCCGCGCTTGAAGTACTGCATGGCGACCGTCGACACGCCGGTCAGGTAGTCGCCGAGCTCCAGCCACCGCTCGTGCTCGAGCAGGACCCGGCTCCAGACCTGCCCCTCGTCGTCGTGGCCGCCCAGGTGGCTGCCGGCGCCGCGCTTCCATTCGACGTAGCCGACCAGTTCCGGGTCGCCGATGTCGGCGGCCACCGCGGCGGCCCGGTCGAACAGGCCGGTCGCCAGCTTGGCCCGGCCGGCCACGTCGGCGATCACCCCGAGACCGGCCATGTGCTGGGCGTACTCCCGGCCCGGGCCGAGCCGGTTGATCGGGTAGATCGCGCGGAAGCTCATCGTCGCGCGCATCGCCCGGCGCATCCGCATGGACAGCGCGAAGGTGGCGATGTCACACAGCACCGCCTGCACCCGGAAGCGCTGGCGGGCGCGGCCGCGGGCCGAACCGAAGCCCAGCCGGGTGCGGCCCACGATCAGGCCGACAAGCATCGACCAGACGGTGCTCATGATCAGGGCGAACTTGCTGTTCGGCAGCGGCGCGCCAACCTCGGCCAGACCGCGCCGGACCGCCTCGAACGCCTTGTCCGGGTTCCACGCGCTGTTGTGCACCAGCGCCACCTGGGCCAGGATCTCGGCCCGGTGCAGCCGGTCCGGTTCGCCGCGCAGCGCGCCGTCCAGGTGCCGCAGCGCCTCGGCGAACCGGCCGGAGCGGGCGCAGCTGGTGCCCAGGGCGAGCAGGAAGTCGGGCTGCGGGGTGACCCCGGCCGCGGTGGCCGCGCTCGCGGCGACCTGCAGGAACTCGCGCGCCTCGGCCGGGGCGTGCTCGGCCAGCGCCAGCCGGCCGGCCGCGAACCCGCTGAGGTAGACCCGATGCGGCCGGCGTTCGGTCTCGCCCAGCGCGTAGTGCCGGGCGATCGAGTAGACGAAGCGGCGGTCGTCCGGCGCGGACGCCTCCAGCACCTCGGCGATGCGCTGGTGCAGCCGGCGCAGCGACGCCACGTCGAGGGTGGCGAGCAGCGCCTCCCGGATCCGGTCGTGCAGGAAGCGGAACGCGTCCGGCCCGGCCGCGGTCACCAGCCGCCGCGACTCGGCCTCGGTGAGCATGGCCCGGGCCTGCCGCGGATCGATGTCGCAGACCTGCGCCACCAGTTCGGTCGGGAAGTAGCGCCCGCCGGCCGCGCCGGCCGCCAGCAGCTGGCGGCTCTGCAGGCCGAGGGTGTCGATGCGCTGCAGCACCAGCTCGATCGCGTCGCCGGACGGTTCGAGACGGTCCAGTCCGGACTGGACCAGCCGCCAGCCGGTCCAGGACGGGGTGATCAGGCCGGCGTCGAAGACGGCCCGGACGTACTCGCCGACGGTGAACGGGTTGCCGCCGGCCCGGACGGCCAGTTCGCCGATCTGCTCGGCCGGCAGCCGGACCGCGCCCAGATGCTCGGCGACCAGCTCGACCACCGCGTCCGAGTCGAGCGGGCCGAGCGGGATGCGGGTGTCGAGGGTGGCATCCATGTCGATGCCGAACCGGGTCAGCGCGGCGGTGCTGGCGGCGTCGTCCCGGCTGGTCGCGATGACCAGCAGCGGGGTGCCGGTCAGCCGGCTGGTCACGTGCCGCAGCACCCGCCGGGTCGGCCCGTCGAGCCACTGCACGTCGTCGATGTGCAGGACGGCACCCTGGAACTCGTCGGCCAGCCCGATCAGGAACGACGCGACGGCGTTGACGAACTGCTCGTGGTGGTTGAGTTCGCCGATCTCGGGCGCCTGCACCAGGTCGGCCAGCAGCGGCGACAGCGTGCGCAGCAGCGGGCCGCCGCGCCCGGCCGCCCGGGTCAGCCGCTGGATGGCGTCGTCCCGCTCGGCCGTCGGCAGCCGTTCCACGGTTTTCAGGTAGCGCTCGACCGCGCCCCGCAGCGGCGCCAGCGGCACCGGGTCGTCGGGCACGCACTTGCCGTACAGCACCAGGTCGCCGTCGACCACGACGGCGTCGGTCAGCTCCCGGACCAGGCGGGTCTTGCCGGCCCCGGCCGGGCCCTCGACCACGGCCGCTCCCCCGCCGCCCTCGCGGGCCCGCAGCCAGCGGTGGGCCAGCGCGATCACCTCCTGGTCGCGGCCGACCAGACGATGCGGACCGATCGGCTGGACGGTCCGCTGGTCGGCGGCCACCGGGAACCGGGTGCCCGGGTCCTCGGCCAGCCGGCGCAGGTCGTTCAGCAGGCTCTCGCCGCTCTGGTAGCGGTCGTCCGGGTCCTTGGCCATCAGGGTGGCGATGATCGCGGCCATCGTGGGTGACAGGTCGGGCCGCATGTCGCGGGCGTCCGGAACCGGGGCGGTGGCGTGCAGCCGGATCAGTTCGCCGGCGTCCTTGGCCTGGTAGGGCACCTGGCCGGTGACGCACTCGTGCAGCAGCACGCCCAGCGCGTAGAGGTCGGAGCGGCCGTCGACCGGCCGTTTGAGCATGCCGGTCTGCTCCGGGGCGCTGTAGAGAAGCGTGCCGGCCACCCGGTCGTCGGGGGCACCGCGGCGGGCGGCGAGTCCGAAGTCGATGAGCCGGCCGGTGCCGGCCGGCTCCATGATCACGTTGTCCGGTTTGACGTCCCGGTGCACCAGGCCGGCCCGGTGCGCGGCGGCCAGCGGCCCGGCCAGGTCGATGGCGAGCCGCACCGCGGCCGGCTCGTCCAGCCGCTCCTGGCGCAGCCGGTGCGACAGCGGGGAGCCGTCGATGTACTCGAGGATCAGGTACGGGCCGGCGGCGGTCTCGCCGACCTCGAAGATCTTGGGCAGCAACGGGTGGCCCACGCAGCCGAGCAGGGCGGCCTCGCGCCGCACCGTGGCCAGGGCCTTTTTCGCATCGGCCGAGGTCAGCACCTTCAACGTGTACTCGTCGCCGTGTCGGCGGACACGGTAGACGACCGTCTCGGCACCACGCCCGAGCTGCGAGATCACCTCGAGGTCGGAGAACGCCCCGGGCGCCGTCCCAAAGATCGAGGTCAACGGATCCTTCCATTCACGACGAGTTTCTCGGACGTTACGCCTCGGGCCTCGCGTGATGCCAGCTTTGAAAGTCTTCCTGGCAGTCCGTGGACACTTCGATCATAGTGATGCGGATCACACTCTCACTTTCCCCGCATTTCGCACCGGCATAGACATCCACGATTGGCGTAGTTGCGCCGGACTGCGATGATCCGAAGACCGGGACTCGCGGGGGGCGTGTCATGAAATTCGGTGCATTGCTGTTTCCGTTCCACCACCCGGCCGAAGATCCGACCCTGCAGCTCGAGGGTGATCTCGCACTGGCCGAGCACTGCGACCAATTGGGCTACGACGAGTTCTGGTTCGGCGAGCACCACTCCGGCGGCTGGCAGATCATCGCCGCGCCCGAGCTGATGATCGCGGCGGCCGCCCAGCGCACCCGCCGCATCCGGCTCGGCACGGGTGTGTCCACGTTGTCCTACCACCACCCGTTCATGCTGCTCGACCGCATCATCCAGCTCGATCACCTGACCCGCGGGCGGCTGATCTTCGGGGTCGGGTCGGGCGCGCTGACGCTGGACGCCACCATGATCGGCCACGATCCGATGCAGGCGCGCCGGATGATGGAGGAGTCCCTCGAGGCGATAACCGCACTGCTGCGGTACGACGGACCGGTCACCCGCAAGACCGACTGGTTCGAGCTGGACAACGCGACCCTGCACCTGCGGCCGTACCGGTGGCCGTTCGACATCCGGGTCGCCGCGTTCAAGTCGCCGGCCGGGCCCCGGCTGGCCGGGAAGTTCGGCGCCGGGATGGTCTCCTTCGGCGCCTCCGCCTCGCTCGGCACCGGCTCGGAAAATCCGCTGAGGACCGCGGCCGGCATCGCCTCGAAAGAGGCCAAGGAGGCCGGCCTCCGGTTCGACCGCAACCGGTGGTCGGTGATGAGCCTGGTGCACCTGGCCGACACCGAGGAACAGGCCCGGGCCGAGGTGCGGTACGGCCTGACCGCGTACACCAAATACATCCGGCAGATCCTGCCGATGAACGTGCCGGTCGACCTGGACGACCCGGACGCGATCGTGGACGTGCTGACCACCACCGGCACCGCGGTGATCGGCACGCCCGAGCAGGCGATCGCGCACATCGAGAAGATGTGGGAGCTCAGCGGGGGCTTCGGCACGTTCCTGATCGAGCAGTCCGACATCGCCGACCCGCACGCCACCCGCCGGTCGCTGGAGCTGTTCGCCCGCCGGGTGATCCCCTACTTCACCGCGGCGAGCTGGCCCCGGCTGGCGGCCTACGAGGCGGAACTGCAGACCGACGGCCGAACACGCCGGATGATGGCCGCCGCACAGGCAAAGGCGGGGGTGGAGTACTCGCACGAGGTCGCCGAGCGCCGGCGGGCGTCGTAGCCGTGACCAGCGAGGTGCTGTCGCACGTACTCCTGAGCCTGGCCTTTGTCGTTGCTCTGGCCCGCCTGGGCGGGTTTCTCTTCGAGCGGGCCGGCCAGCCGCCGGTCGTCGGCGAGATCGTGGCCGGCATCCTGGCCGGCCCGTCGCTGCTCGGCCTGATCGCGCCGCAGGTCAGCCATCTGCTGCTGCCGGCCGACGCGAAGCCCTACCTGAACATGCTCGCCCAGCTCGGCCTGGTCATCTTCATGCTGGTCGTCGGGCTGGAGGTGGAGACCGCGACGCTGGGCCGGCGGGCCGGCACCGTCGGGGCGGTCACGCTGGGTGCGACCCTGCTGCCGTTCCTGCTCGGCCTGCTGCTCGCGGTGGTCATCTGGCCGTGGTACACGGTGGACGCCGGCCGCACGCCGTTCCTGCTGTTCGTCGGGGTGGCGGTGGCGATCACCGCGTTCCCGGTGCTGGCCCGCATCCTGCGCGACCGCGGTATGTCCGGCACCCGGATGGGCAGCATCGCCCTCGCCTGCGCCGCGATGATCGACGTGGCCGCTTGGCTGGCGCTGGCCGGCGTCATCGCACTCGCCGGCCATGGCGGCCGTCCGCCGTGGGTGACGCCGGCGCTGGTGATCGGGTTCGTTCTGCTGATGCTCCTGGTGGTGCGGCCCGGGCTGGCGGCGGCCCAGCGGCGCGGCGCTCTCGACCGGATCTCGCCCCGGGCCCTGCTCATCGCCGCGCTGGTGGCGGCCGTGCTCGCCGCCTGGTTCACGGAGAGCATCGGCCTGCACAGCATCTTCGGCCCGTTCATCCTGGGTCTGGCGCTGCCCCGGGTCGAGTCGGTCATCGACGTCATCACCACCCGCGCGGCCGACCTGAGCAGTGGGCTGCTGCTGCCGGCCTTCTTCGTGGTGGCCGGGATGGGCGTCGACGTCACCGCGCTCGGGTGGCGCGACGCCGGAGTCCTGGTCGCGGCGGTGGCGGTCTCGATGATCGGCAAGATCGCCGGGGCCGCCGGGCCGGCCCGGCTCACCGGCCTGTCCCATCGCGACTCGCTGACCCTCGGCGTGCTGCTGAGCACCCGCGGCCTGACCGAGCTCGTCGTGCTCAGCGTGGGCGCGGCGGCCGGCCTGCTCACCACCACGCTCTACACCGTTCTGGTGATCAACGCGGTCATCACCACTCTGGCGACCGGTCCCCTGCTCTCGCTGATCGAGCGCAGCGACCGGAAATCTGTGAACCGGAAGGATCAATCATGGACACCCGCGTCGACGTAACCGTCCTCGGCAGCGGCATCGGTGGCAGCACCGTGGCCGCCATTCTCGCGAAGCTCGGCGTCTCGGTCGCCATCGTGGACGGGGCCCGGCACCCGCGGTTCGCCCTGGGCGAGTCCACCATCGGCGAGACGTCGTTCCTGCTGCGGCTGCTGGCCGCTCGTTACGACGTGCCGGAGCTGGCCCACGTGTCGACAAGCGGCGGCATCGCCGAGCACGCCAGCCGGCGGTGCGGCATCAAGACCAACTTCGGCTTCGTCTACCACACCGCGGGTCAGGACCACGATCCGTTCGAGGTGACCCAGTGCAGCGTCTCCGAGGGCCCGTACGGCCCGGAGTCGCACCTGATGCGCGCCGACATCGACCAGTACCTCTTCCAGGCTGCTGTTCGTTACGGGGCCGTGGCCCGGGAAGGCGTCCGCGTCCAGTCGGTCGACATCGGCGCGGACGAGGCCGTCGTCGTCCTCGACGACGGGGAGATCTTCCACAGCGACTACGTCATCGACGCGACCGGGCGCACCTCGGTGCTGGCCGACGTGTTCGGGCTGCGCGAGGAGCCGTGCCGGTTCGAGACCAACTCGCGGACCATCTTCACGCACATGCGCGGCGTGGTGCCGTTCGACTCGGTCGAGGAGTCCAGCGGCCAGCCCAACCTGTGGCACGAGGGCACCCTGCACCACCTGTTCGACGGCGGCTGGCTCTGGGTCATCCCGTTCGACAACCGCGAGGGCAGCGAGTCCGACCTGGTCAGCGTCGGGCTCAGCCTGGACGTCGACAAGTTCCCCAAGCCCGAGGGGGTCACCCCGGAACAGGAGTGGACCGACTTCCTCGACCGGTTCCCGGCGATCGCGCGGCAGTTCAAGGGGGCCACCTCGGCGTTCCGCTGGATCTCCACCGGGCGCACCCAGTTCTCCTCCTCTCGCACGGTCGGCGACCGCTGGGTGCTGATGAGCCACGCGGCCGGGGCGATCGACGCGCTGTTCAGCCGGGGCATGGCGAACACCATGGCGGTCATCGAGGCGTTCGTGCCGCGGTTCCTGGCCGCTCGGGAGGCCGGTGACTACTCGGCTGCGCGGTTCGACTACATCGAGACGCTCAACCAGAACATCCTCGACAACAACGACAAGCTGATCGCCGGGTCGTACATCGCGTTCCGCGACTTCGACCTGTGGCGGGCCTGGTCGAAGATGTGGTACCTGGCGTGGAACCTGGGCGTGATCCGGGTCGCCGGCACCTATTACCAGTACCTGGAGACCAACGAGCCGGCCCTGCTGGAGCGGTTGCACCAGGGGGCGGTGCCAGGCTCGTTCTGCCCCGACCTGCCCAGCGCGCAGGAGCAGTTCGAGGCGTGCTTCGAGGTGATGCTGCGGGTCAAGCGGGGTGAGCTGACGCCGACCGACGCCGTGCCGGAGCTGGCCTGGATCCTCGGCGACGGGGAGGCGTCACCGTCGCCGCTCAATCTGCACGACGTGCTGCGCCGGTGGCACGACGGGTCGATGGAGACTCAGCGGCTGATCTACCAGTGGGGACGGACGGCAGCGCCGGAGCCGCTGCGCCAGTACTTCGACTACGACCGCGCCACGATCACCAAAGCCGCCGAATTGGTCCGAACCTCCTGATTTACCTTCAAACTGGTCAAATGGCTCAGTTTGAAGGACGCCCCCTGCCCCGGCCCGACGAAGAGGTGTTCGACCAGGGCCTCGGCTTCGATCTCGACACGTTGCTGAGCCGTCGTGGCCTGCTGCGGGCCGTGGGAGCCGGGGCTCTCGGTCTCGGTCTCACGGCCTGCGGTTCTTCCTCATCCTCATCCGATGATTCGGTGGTGGAGACCACCACGTCGGCGTCTACTTCCACCACCGAGATCCCGGACGAGACCGCCGGCCCCTACCCCGGGGACGGGTCGAACGGGCCGAACGTGCTCGCCGAGAGCGGCATCGTGCGCAGCGACATCACGTCCAGCTTCGGCGACGCGAGCGGCACCGCCGAGGGCGTGCCGATGACGCTCACCCTCACCATCAAGGACCTGGCCAACGACGGCGCCGCCTTCGCCGGGGTGGCGGTGTACGTCTGGCACTGCACCCGCTCCGGCGAGTACTCGATGTACTCCACCGGCATCACCGACGAGAACTACCTGCGCGGCGTGCAGATCGCCGACAGCGCCGGCCAGGTGAAGTTCACCAGCATCTTCCCGGCCTGCTATTCCGGCCGGTGGCCGCACATCCACTTCGAGGTCTACCCCGACCAGGCGAGCACCACCAGCGCCTCGAACGCCATCGCCACCTCCCAGGTCGCGATGCCGAAATCAGACTGCGACACGGTGTACGCGACCACGGGTTACGAGGCCTCGGTCAAGAACCTCGCCCAGGTCACCCTGGCCACCGACAACGTGTTCAGCGACGACTCGGGCGTCTCCCAGCTGGCCACGGTGACCGGCAGCGTCAGCGCCGGTTACGCCGCCTCGCTGACCGCCGGGGTGGACACCACCACGACCCCGTCCGGCGGCGGCGCCCCGCCTAGCGGGCGGTGACCCGGCGGCGGGCCCGCTGACGGCAGGTCGGTCCGCAGAAGCGGGCCGGCCGCCCGGTGGCCCGGATCGGCAGCCCGGTGCCGCACTCGGCACACGTTTCGTGACGCTCGATGTCACGAAACTCCCGGGATTCGGTACGCAGACTCTCCAGCAGCAGCCGGACCATCCGGGTGCCGCGGGCCCGGTTGCGGTGCGCCGCCCGCAGCGCCGCCCCGCCGGCGATCAGCGCGGCCAGGTCGTCGGCCCGCAGGTCGGCCCGGACCGCCCCGGCCTGCTTGGCCCGGGCCAGCATCCGGTCGAGGGCGTCCCGGAACCGCTGGACCGCCGCGGTCAGCAGGGCGTGCGGCCAGCCCCGGTCGGCGGTGATCACGTCGCAGACCGGCTTGGTCCCGGTGGACTTGTCGATCACCTCGAACAGGAACCCGAACAGCGCGTCACCGGGCGCGGCCCGCGCGGTCCACCGGTCGGCGGCCGCCACGAACCCGTCGATCTGCTCGGCGAACACCGCCTCGACCAGGAACTCCTTGCTGGGGAAGTGCCGATAGACGGTGCCCGCGCCGACCCCGGCCCGCCGGGCGATCCGGCTGAGCGAAACCTCCCGCCCGTCCTCGGCCAGCACCTGCGCCGCGGCGCGCAGCACCAGCTCCCGATTGCGACGCGCGTCAACCCTGGTCGTCATGTCACGCAATCCTTGCCGGCGCCAAAACGGGTGGACCATTCCGAATCGTGACTGTATCCGACACCGGCGCGTCGGCCCGCGCCCCGGACTGCGCACCCTCGACGACTGGCTGGCCGAGTCCGGTGCCGCCGCCATCCGCTCTCACGGATAGTAATCCTATAGGTCTTATAGACTTTGATGGCGCAACGACTTAGTGTCGGTGTTACCGGTAACGAACCGGCGTGTTACGAGTGCCAGCGCTCAGCCCCGGCTTGTTGGCCGGCAACCCTCCTCGCGACGGGGTGCCCCGGGTGAAGACACGACCGCACAACGGCTGTGCGGTAACCGCGGCTTCTCAGGCACTAGGAGCGACACCCCCATGCCTTCTTCTTCTCGAAAGTTGTGGGCCCTGGCCCTTCCCGCCCTTCTGCTGACCGCCTGCTCCGGGGCCGAGGCCGGTGACTCGCCGACGGCGAGCACCGGCACTCCGGTCAGCGGCGGCAGCCTCACCTTCGCGGTCAACACCGACGGTTCCTGCCTCGATCCGCACCAGAGCCCGGCCGACGTGGACGGGCTGTTCTCCCGCCCGATCCTGGACTCACTGGTCTCGCTGAGCGCGGACGGCACGATCCACCCGTGGCTGGCCACCGAGTGGTCGGTCTCGGCCGACCAGCTCACCTATTCGTTCACCCTGCGTGACGGCGTGACCTTCAGCAACGGCGAGAAGTTCGACGCGGCGGCGGTGAAGGCCAACCTCGACCACATCGTCGCCCCGGCGACGAAATCCCAGCTCGCGGCCGGGACGATCGCGACCTATGCGGGTACGACGGTGGCAGACCCCACCCATGTGCAGGTGACGTTCAAGACGCCGAACTCGGCCTTCCTGCCCAGCCTCGCCTCCGCCTACCTGGGCATCGAGGCGCCGTCCACGCTGACCAAGCCGCCCGCCGACCTGTGCACCCACATCGTCGGGACCGGGCCGTTCACCAGCACCGGCGGCTACAGCAAGGGCAAGGGCATCGACTACGCCCGCAACGACGCCTACAACTGGGCGCCGGGCACCGCCAAGCACACCGGTGCGGCCTACCTGAGCCAGCTGTCGATCAAGGTGGTGCCCGAGGACGCGTCCCGGTACGGCGCGCTGACCAGCGGGCAGATCGACGCGATCGCCAGCGTGCCGCCGGTCAACGTGGCGCAGCTGAAGAACACGCCGGGCTTCACGGTGCAGGCGGCCGCGGCCCCGGGCGGCAACTACAACTACTACCCGAACACCGCCAAGGGCGTGTTCGCCGACGCCAACGTGCGCAAGGCGTTCCGCGAGGGCATCGACTGGCAGACCATCGTCAGCAAGCTCTACTTCGGACAGTTCCAGCCGGCCAAGGGGCCGCTGTCGCCGGCCACCGTCGGTTACGACAAGACCATTGAGGCGGCGTACGCCTACAACGCCGACGAGGCGAACAAGTTGCTCGACGCGGCCGGCTGGACCGGCCGGGACGGCGAGGGTTACCGCACCAAGAACGGCGCCCGGCTGACCGTGCGGCATCCGTTCCTGAAGGCGTACGCCCGGGAGCAGCGCGACACCCTGGCCGACCAGATCCAGGCGGCCGCCAAGCAGATCGGCATCTTCGTCGACAACACCAACCCGGACATCAACGCCTACCTGGCCGACGTCGGCGCCGGAAACTACGACCTGGCCGACTTCAGCTGGCAGCGGTCCTCCCCCGACGCACTGCGCACCCTGTTCGGCGCGGAGAACGCGCCCAAGGGCGGCTTCGGCACCAACCTGTCCTTCACCAGCGATCCCGCGATCGACAAGGACTTCACCGACGCTCTCGCGACGACCGATCTGACCAAACAGGCCGAGCTGTACGGCGATGCCCAGCACCGGATCACCGACGCGGTCGCGGTCTTCCCGGTGTACGTCTTCAACTACCTGCTCGGCTCCAGCACCAAGGTGCGGGACGTGCAGTTCGAGCCGCAGGCCTTCCCGACCTTCTACGACGCCTGGAAGCGCCCGTGAGACGGGTCGCCTCCGCGGTCCTGGTGCTCTGGGGCGCGGTGACGGTCACGTTCCTCGCCCTGCACCTGATTCCGGGCAGCATCGTCGACGCGATCATCGGCCAGTCCCGGGTCACCCCGGAGATCCGCGCCCAGATCATCCAGGACTACTCCCTCGACAAGCCGCTCTGGCAGCAGTATCTCGGCTACCTCGGGCGACTGCTGCACGGCGACCTCGGCCACTCGTACAACCAGGGGGTGGCGGTCTCCACCGCCCTCGAACAGCAGGCCGGGTCGACGTTCGCGCTGCTGCTCGGCGGCGTCGCTTTCGCCCTGGTCGGCTCGGTGGTGGTGGCGGTGGCGACGGCCAACCGGCCGCGGTGGATCCGCGGCCCGGCCGCCACCGCCGAGGTGGTCAGCGTCGCGGTGCCGTCGTTCTGGCTCGGCATCCTGCTGCTGACGGTGTTCTCGTTCCGGCTTCACTGGTTCCCGGCGATCGGCGCGAACGGCTTCAACGGGCTGGTGCTGCCGTCGATCGCGCTCGGCCTGGCGCCGGCCGCGATGCTCAGCCAGGTGCTGCGGCAGGGCCTGGAACGGGTGCTGGAGGAGCCGTTCATCATCACCGCCCGGGCCCGGGGCCTGCGGTCGGCGGCGGTCCTGCTGCGGCATGCCCTGCGGCACGCGGTGCTGCCGGTGGTCACGCTGACCGGCTGGCTGGTGGGCGCGTTCGTCAGCGGCGCGGTGGTGATCGAGAGCGTCTTCTCCCGGCAGGGGCTCGGGCACCTGACCGTGGGCGCGATCAGCCAGCGGGACTTCCCGCTGGTCGCCGCGATCGTGCTGATCTCGGCGCTGGTGTACGTGGTGGTCAACCTGGCCGTCGACGCGCTCTACCCGCTGCTGGACCCGCGGCTGCGCAAAGCCCCGGAGGTCGTCCGATGAGGTCGCGGCCCGGCGTCGTACTCAGCTTCGTCTTCCTGTTCGTGCTGGCCCTGGCCGCGATCTGGCCGCATCTGTTCTCCGCGACCGACCCGAACGCGGCCGACATCCAGAGCACGCTCAGCCCACCGAGCGGACAGCACTGGTTCGGCACCGATCAGAACGGCCGGGACATCTACGCCCGGGTGGTCACCGGCGTACGGCTGTCGCTGTTGATCGGGGTGACCGCCTCGGCCCTGGCCCTGATCGCCGGCTCGGCCATCGGGGTTTTGGCCGCGCAGGGCGGCCGGGTCCTGAACACGGTGGTGAACCGGCTGCTCGACATCTTCCTGTCGATCCCCGGTCTGCTGCTGGTGCTGCTGGTCATCGCGGTGCTCGGGCCGGGCGTCCGCAACTCGATCATCGGACTCGCGCTGGTCACCACCCCCGGCTACGCCCGGGTCGTCCGCGGCGAGGTGATCCGGATCCGCGGTGCCGCCTACCTCGAGGCGGCCAAGGCGCTCGGCTGGTCCCGGCCGCAGATCGTCCTGCGTCATCTGGTGCCGAACGCGCTCGGGCCGGTGCTGGTGCTGGCCACCATCGGCATCGGCGCGGCGATCAGCATCGGGTCGTCGCTGAGCTTCCTCGGTCTCGGCCCGCAGGCGCCGACCGCCGAGTGGGGCGCGATGTTGTCCAGCAGTCGCGACTACTTCACGGTCGCCTGGTGGCCGGCGATCTTCCCGGGGCTGGCCATCACCGCCACGGTGCTGGCGATCACGGTCGCCGGCCAGTTCCTGCAGCTGCGGGTGGAAGGACGGTCCCAGGCATGACGGCGCTGGTGGACGTGGCGAACCTGGACGTGAGATTCGGGGCCGTGCATGCCGTCCGCGGTATTTCGTTCCGGATCGAGGCCGGGCAGAGCGTGGCCATCGTCGGCGAGTCCGGGTCGGGCAAGAGCGTCACCGCGCGCAGCCTGATCGGCCTGGCCGGCCGGGGCTCGACCGTGCGGGCCGACCGCCTCGACATCGACGGCACCGACGCGCGCCGGCTGCCCGAGGGCCGGTGGCGGCGGCTGCGCGGCCGGCGGGTCGGGTTCGTGCTGCAGGACGCGCTGGTCTCGCTCGACCCGGCCCGCACGGTGGGTGCGGAAATCGGCGAGGCGCTGCGGACGCACGGCACGGTTCCCCGGGCCGAGGTCGACGCGAAGGTGCTCGACCTGTTCCGGGACGTCGGGGTGCCGCAGCCGGAACTGCGGGCCGGGCAGTACCCGCACCAGCTCTCCGGCGGCCTGCGGCAGCGAGCCCTCATCGCGTCGGCCATCGCGGCCGACCCGGCCCTGCTGATCGCCGACGAACCCACCACCGCGCTGGACGTGACGGTGCAGGCGCAGATCCTGCAGCTGCTCGCCCATCGCCGGGCGGCCGGCACCGCGCTGCTGCTGATCAGTCACGACCTGGCCGTGGTGTCCACGGTGGCCGATTACGTGCTGGTGATGAAGGACGGCGTGTTCGTGGAGCAGGGCCCGACCCGGCAGGTGCTCGAGGACCCTTCCCACCCGTACACCCGGCAGTTGCTTGCGGCCGTGCCGGTCGCTCATGCCCGGGGCACCCGGCTGTCGCCCGCCGTCGGCGGGCCCGTCGCCCAGCCGCGGCCGGAAACCGGACCGGAGATCGTCCTGGAGGCCAAAAACCTGATCAAGGCGTACGGCGTGATCACCGCCGTCGATGACGTGTCGCTGCAGTTGCGGTCCGGCGAGACGCTCGGCATCGTCGGCGAGTCGGGCTCCGGCAAGACCACCACCGCGCGGCTGCTGCTCGACCTCGAAACGGCCGACTCCGGCACGGTCGACGTCGACGGCACCATCTGGAGCGAGATCGACGCCAAGTCGCAGCGTCTGCTGCGCCGCCGGATCCAGGTGGTCTACCAGGATCCGCTGAGTTCGTTCGACCCGCGCTATCCGGTGCACCGGATCGTCGCGGAGCCGCTGGCGGTGGCCGGGGTGCCGCGCGCCGAACGCCGGGCCCGGGTGGTCGCGCTGCTCGACCAGGTCGGGCTGAGCGCGCAGGTCCTCGATCGGCGGCCGGCCCAGCTGTCCGGCGGCCAGCGGCAGCGGGTCGCGATCGCCCGGGCGCTCGCCCCCGAGCCCCGGGTCATCGTCTGCGACGAGCCGGTGTCGGCGCTGGACGTGTCCATCCAGGCCCAGGTGCTCGACCTGCTCGCCGATCTGCAGGCGGAGCTGGGCATCTCGTACGTCTTCATCTCGCACCACCTCGGCGTCGTCTACCACGTCAGCGACCGGGTGCTGGTGATGAAGGACGGCAAGGTCGTCGAGTCCGGCGACGTCGAGCAGATCTTCCACGATCCGCGGCACGAGTACACCAAGAGCCTGCTGGCCGCGGTACCGACCTTGAAGAGCACGGAGGTAATTCGATGACCGACGTCGTCGTGGTCGGTGGTGGGGCGATGGGTTCCGCCGCGGCCTGGCAGCTGGCCCGCCGGGGCCTGGACGTGGTGCTGCTGGAGCAGTTCGAGGCGGGGCACGTCCGCGGCGCCTCGCACGGCGCGTCCCGGATCTTCCGCCTCTCCTACCCCGACTCCGTCTACATCGGACTCGCTCGTGAGGCGCAGACGCGGTGGCGGGAACTCGAGGACGTCACGGACACCCAGCTGCTGACCGTCACCGGCGGCGTCGACCACGGCGACCACCCGCATCTGCACCTGCTGGCCGACGGGCTCGCCGCCAACGGGGTGCGCCGCGACTGGCTCACCCCGGCCGAGGCGGCCGAGCGCTGGCCCGGCATCCGCTTCGACACCCGGGCCCTGTTCCACCCGGACAGCGGCCGCCTGCACGCTGATCACGCCGTCGCGGCCCTGCAGCAGGCCGCCGCCAAGGAGGGCGCGGTGGTGCGGCACTCCACCCCGGTGACCTCGATCGAGGTGCGGGGCGAGGACTCCGTGGTCGTGCACACCGATTCCGGCTCCTATCCGGCCCGCCGGGTGGTGGCGGCGGTCAACGCGTGGGCGTCCAAACTGGTCGGTGACCTGGTCCCGCTGCCGCCGCTGCGGGTGACCCAGGAGCAGCCCGCGCACTTCGCCCCGCTGCTGCCCGAGGACGGCTGGCCCAGCTTCGGCCACATTTTCGCTTCCGCGGATGGCATCTACGGCCTGGCCACCCCGGGTGAAGGCATCAAGGTCGGCTTCCACGGCATCGGGCCCGAGGTCGACCCCGACCATCGCGACTTCACCCCCGAGCCGAACCAGTTGGCCGCGCTGCGCGACTACGCCCGCACCTGGCTGCCCGGGGTCGACGCCGACGACTTCACCCCGATCAGCTGCACCTACACCACCACGCCCGACAGCAACTTCGTCCTGGACCGCCTCGGCCCCGTGGTGGTGGCCACCGGCTTCTCCGGGCACGGATTCAAGTTCGTGCCCGCCATCGGACGCGTTCTCGCCGACCTCGCCGTCGACGGGACCCGTCCAGATCCGCGTTTCACCTTCGCTCGATGAGGAGGACTCCCGTGAGCACCACGCCCCTGTCCGTACTGGATCTCATACCGCGCAGCAGCGGCACCGGCACCGCCGAGGCCGCGCGCAACCTCATCGATCTCGCCCAGCAGACCGAGCGTTTCGGCTACCACCGTTACTGGTTCGCCGAGCACCACCTCAACCCCGGCGTGCTCGGCGTCTCCCCGGCCGTGTCGATCGCCCTGGTCGGGTCGGCCACCAGCACCATCCGGCTCGGCTCGGCCGGCGTCCAACTCGGACACCGCCAGCCCCTCGCCACCGTCGAGGAGTTCGGGCTGCTCGACGCCGCCTACCCGGGCCGGCTCGACCTCGGGGTGGGCCGGTCGATCGGGCGGCAGAAACCGGCCGACGGATCCACCGTCAAGGCGGCCGTCTCCGCCTACACCGCGCTGCGCGGCGGCGGGGAACACGACGTCGAGAAGCGCGCCGACAACGGCCTGCTGCTGCCCAAGCAGTACGACTTCACCGCGCTGCTGAAGACCGCGGGTGGGAAGGTGGCCGCGTTCCTCGACCTGTTGCAGCAGCCGGGCGCGTACACCCCCGACTACGACAGCCAGATCAGCGACATCCTCGACTTCCTGGCCGGCACCTACGTCTCCCCCGGCGGCGCACCCGTGCACGCCTACCCGGGCGAGGACGCCCCGGTCCAGGTGTGGATCCTGGGCGCGTCCGGCGGTTCCAGCGCGACCGTGGCCGGCGAGCGCGGGCTGCGGTTCGTGGCCGGTTACCACCACAGCCCGTCCACCGTCCTGGACGCGGTCAAGGCGTACCGGGCGGCGTTCCGCCCGTCCAAGTACCTCGACGAGCCGCACATCGCGGTCTCCGCCGACGTCGTGGTGGCCTCGTCCGACGAGGAAGCCGCCGAGCTGGCGTCCGGCTACGGCCTGTGGGTGCGCGGCATCCGGGCCGGCGTCGGCGCGATTCCGTTCCCCACGCCCGCCGAGGCCGCCGCGCACGAGTGGACGCCCGAGGAGCGCGAGCTGGTCCGGGACCGGATCGAGACCCAGCTGGTCGGCTCGCCGCGCACCGTCGCGGACCGGCTCGAGCAGCTGCGCGACGCCACCGGCGCGAACGAACTGGCGATCACCACGATCACCCACGACCATCCCGACCGGGTGCGGTCCTACGAGCTGCTGGCCGCGGAGTGGAAGCGGCGGGGCAACTGGTGACCGTCATCGACGAGGCGGCCTGGCAGTCGCTGACCGGCCCGCACGCCCACTTCGCCGAGGGCACCGGGCGGGCGCTGCGTTACCCCGCCGACGTGTCTCCGATCATGGCGGTGCCGCCGGTGCAGGACGACGAGGTGTGGGCCGACCTGCTCGCGCTGGTCGGGCCGGACTCGCTGGTGCTGCTGGCCGGCGAGATCTCGGCCCCGCCGGACGGCTGGACGGTCGAGTTCTCCGGCGACGGCGTCCAGCTGGTCGCGACCGGCGCGCTGCGGTCCGAGCCGTTCCCGGAGGCGGTGGTCCTCGGCGCCGCCGACGTTCCGGAGATGCTCGATCTGGTGGCCCGTACCAAACCCGGCCCGTTCGCGCCGCGCACCTACCAACTGGGCACCTACCTCGGCGTACGCCGGAATGGGTCGTTGATCGCGATGGCCGGTGAGCGCCTGCACCCACCCGGTTGGACCGAGATCAGCGCGGTCTGCACCGACCCGGACTTCCGCGGGCAAGGCCTGGCGTCCGGGCTGGTCCGGGCGGTTGCCCACAACATCCGCGAGCGCGGCGAGACGCCGTTCATGCACGCGTCGGCCGAGAACATCAACGCCATCCGGCTGTACGAGTCGATCGGGTTCGAGGTGCGCCGGAAGGTTCTCTTCTCGGCGCTGCGCAGTCCCGTTCCCGGAAGGGGAAAACCATGACACAGCTGCACCTGGCCGTCGCTCTGGACGGCGCCGGCTGGCATCCGGACGCCTGGCGCGACCCGGCCGCCCGCCCGCAGGACCTGTTCACCGCCGGCTACTGGAAAGGGCTGGTCGCCGAGGCCGAGCGCGGCCTGATCGACTTCGTGACGATCGACGACTCGCTCACCATCCAGTCGGCCGACCACTTCGCGCCGGACGACCGCGTCGACCAGGTTCGCGGCCGGCTCGACGCCACCCTGATCGCGGCCCGGGTGGCACCGGCGTCGGCGCACATCGGCATCGTGCCGACGGTGACCGCCACCCACACCGAGCCGTTCCACGTGTCCACCGCGATCGCCACGCTCGACTACGTCAGCACCGGCCGGGCCGGGGTGCAGATCCGGGTGGGTGGACTCGGCGGCGAGACCGCGCTGTTCGGCCGCCGCGAGTTCCCGGCGATCAGCCTGGACAACCTGCAGGATCCGGCGATCCAGCAGCTGATCGCCGAGCGGTTCGACGAGGCCGCCGACTTCGTCGAGGTGGTCCGCCGGCTGTGGGACAGCTGGGACGACGACGCCGAGATCCGCGACGCCGCGACCGGGCGGTTCATCGACCGGGAGAAGTTGCACTACATCGACTTCGAGGGCCGCTGGTTCTCGGTGCGCGGCCCGTCCATCACCCCGCGCCCGCCGCAGGGCCAGCCGGTGGTCACCGCCCTCGGCCACGGCACCGTGCCGTACCAGCTGGCGGCCCGCGCCGCCGACGTCCTGTTCGTGACGCCGCACGACCCGGCGGGCGCCCGGGACATCCTGGCCGAGGTCGACGGGCGGCCGTCTCTGGTCTTCGCCGACCTGATCGTGCTGTTCGGCGGCCATGATCCGGCGTTCTTCTCGGACGCGAAGATCGTCGCCGGCACCGCCGGCCAGATCGCCGACCAGATCGAGGAACTTCACCAGCTCGGCTACGCCGGGGTGCGGCTGCGGCCGGGCGTGCTGCCCACCGACCTGACCGCGATCACCGACCAGCTCGTGCCGGAGCTCCAGCGCCGCGGCCTGTTCCGCACCTCGTACGCCGAATCGACCCTGCGCGAGCGGCTCGGCCTCGCTCCCCTCACGACCGGAGCCCTCCGATGACCAAGCAGATCATCCTCGGCCACTACCTCGGCGGCTTGAACCACCAGACCCTCTGGTCCGACCCGGCCGCCGGCAGCCAGATCGACTTCGCCTCGTTCAAGCACGCCGCGCAGACCGCCGAGCGCGGCAAGTTCGACTTCTTCTTCCTGGCCGAGGGCCTGGTCCTGCGCGAACGGCAGGGCCAGATCTTCGACCAGGACGTCATCGGCCGGCCCGACACGCTCACCGTCCTGGCCGCGCTGGCCGAGGTGACCGAGCACCTCGGCCTGGTGGCCACCCTGAACGCCACCTTCAACGAGCCGTACGAGCTGGCCCGCCAACTGGCCACTCTGGACCACCTGTCCGGCGGCCGGGCCGGCTGGAACATCGTCACCTCGTCGGACGCCTTCACCGGCCGGAACTTCCGCCGCGGCGGCTTCCTGGCCCGCGAGGACCGCTACGTCCGGGCCCAGGAGTTCCTCACCGTCGCCCGCCAGCTGTGGGACTCGTGGTCGGCCGGCGACATCACCGCCGACAAGGAGTCCGGCCGGTTCCTGAGCCGCCCCGACGCCGGCGAGTTCGCCTTCAGCGGCAAGCAGTTCGACGTCAGCGGCCGCTTCACGGTGCCGCGCAGCCCGCAGGGCCAGCCGGTGATCCTGCAGGCCGGTGTGTCCAGCGAGGGCCGCGAGTTCGCCGCGGGCGGTGGCCCCGACGCGATCTTCTCGCCGTACCACACCCTCGCCGAGGCCCAGCCGTTCTACCGCGAGATCCAGCAGCGCGCGGCCGCCCACGGAAAGCCGCCCGGCTCGGTGAAGGTCCTGCCCGGCGCGGCGTTCGTGCTGGCCGACACCGAGACCGAGGCGATCGAACGGCACCGGGAGATCGCGCACGCCCAGATCACCGGCCGCGGCGCCCAGATCCTGCTGGAGACCGTCTGGAACCGCGACCTCTCCGGTTACGACCCCGACGGCCCGCTGCCGGACGTGGACCCCGACCCGGACGGCCCGCCGATCATTCAGGGCCGCGCCCGCATCCACCAGAACCCGGCCGACACCATCGCGCAGTGGCGGTCCATCGCCGAGGAGAACAAGTACTCCCTGCGCGAACTGGCCATCCACGTCTTCGGCCACGTCGAGTTCGTCGGCACGCCCACCCAGATCGCCGACCGCCTGCACGATTTCGTCCAGAACGAGGGCTCCGACGGGTTCATCATCGGCTCCCACCTGACCCCCACCGGCCTGGACGAGTTCGTCGACCGGGTGGTCCCGCTGCTGCAGGAGCGAGGCTCCCTCCGCACCGACTACGAGGGCACCACGCTGCGCGACAACCTGGGCCTGTCCACGCCGGTGGGGTCAGCGGGCTGAGGCGGTACGCGCCGCGATCATCTGGGCGCCGGTCAGGCTGATGTCGTCGGCCGACGGCGGCCGGGAGAGGGCCGGGTGGCGGGTCTCCCACGCCTCCCGGACCCGCTGCGGCAGGTGCAGGCTGCGCCACAGCCGGCGCAGCACGCTCGGGTTGAGCAGGTCGTTGACCTCGCAGCAGTCGGCGGCCTGGCACAGCACGGTCTGGTAGGCGGTGCGCTGCTCGGCCGGGTCGTCGAGGTTGAACCGGCGCCGGCTCCGACGCCCGGTGATCATGTGATGCGGCACCTCGAGCAGGCCCACGCTGTGGCCGTGCAGATCGGCGAGCTGAGCGGGAACCACGGGGGCACGGTCGGCGGCGCTCCGGCGCCGTCGCCCATCTCTTGCGGCAACGTACGACATACGGCCAGGCTAGGCGCGCCGAGCCGCCCCGGACCCGGGGTCACACGTTCTGGTAGCCATCGCGCCGCGAGTGACAAACCGGCCGCCTGAGTCAGGTGGGCAGCCCGTACCCTCGAAACGGCCGCGGTCAGCGGCGGAACGCGGGCTCACGGGGAGCATCATGATCGGCACACACATCGACTTCACCACCTCGACGCCGGTGCCCGGCACGATGGACGTCACGTGGATCCACGGGTCGTCCTCGGCCAAGCACAACACCGATCCCGACATCCAGGTGCACTCCTACAACGAGCACACATTCGCCCTGCGTCAGAACAAGGCGGTCAACTACGAGGCGCCGTTCCTGTTCCTGCTGTTCGGGGACGAGCGGGTCGTGCTGCTCGATACCGGTGCCACCGCCTCCGCCGAGCACTTCCCGCTGCGGCGAACCGTCGACGAGCTGGTAGAGCGCTGGCTGGTCACCCACCCGCGCGAAGGCTACGAGCTGCTCGTCCTGCACACCCACGCGCACGGCGACCACGTCGCGGGTGACGGCCAGTTCGCCGACCGGCCCGACACCCGCGTCGTGGCGGCGAACCGCGCGGCCGCGTGGGCCTACCTGGGCCTCGACAAGCCCGGCGACGCGGGCGAGGTCGATCTCGGCGGGCGCGTGCTGGAGTGCGTGGCCACGCCCGGCCACCACGAGGCGGCGGTCACCTTCTACGACCGGTACACCGGGCTGCTGTTCACCGGCGACACGGTCTATCCGGGGCGGCTCTACGTCTCCGACTGGCCGGCCTTCCGGCGCACCGTCGACCGCCTGGTCGAGTTGGCCGAGTCACGGCCGGTGACCCACGTGCTCGGCTGCCACATCGAGATGACCACCAAGCCGGGCGTGGACTATCCGGTCTTCACCACGTACCAGCCCGACGAGCCGCCGCTGCAGATGACCACATCGCAGTTGCGCGACCTCCGCACGGCGGTCGGCGAGGTGGACGGGCGCCCCGGCCCGCACGCCTTCGCCGATTTCATCATCTGCGTCCTGCCGCAGTGAACCCCATCGGCCGTACCCGATCGCATGAAATCGCTGCGTAGACCCCGTACTCGCCAGGTGATCGCGGCCGGAGGCCGATGCGGAACCGGCGCGGTCGCGCCACTGTGATCGGCATGCGGCAATCTGTACGGACCCGGAAGTCAGACCCGGCGCCGATGATGTCGGCCGGACGTGTCGCCGAGCTGATGCGGGCCGGCGGCTGGCGCCGGGTGACGATCACCGCCGGCCTCGGCCATCTCGGCACCGACGTGATCGGTGTCGGCGCCGACGGCCGGCGCTGGCTGATCCGGTGCCATCACGACCAGACCCCGCTCGCGCCGTCCGATGTGCACCGCTTCGCCGAGACCAACCGCTACCTCCGGCGCGGCGACCTGACCGTGCTGGTGACCGACCAGCCGCTCACCCAGCCGGTGCTGCAGGCCGCCGCACGCGGCGGCGTCACCCTCGTCGATTCCGGCACGCTGTCCTGGTGGGCCACCGTTCAACTCCGGGAGACGAGCTGATCAACCCGCGTTGCGGGACTCCTGGACGCGCATCGCGATGACCAGGTCCTCGCGGGCGCGGGCGATCCGGGAGCGGATCGTGCCGACCGGGCAGTCGCAGATCTCGGCCGCCTCGGCGTACGAGAGGCCGGCCACCTGGGTCAGCAGGAACGCCTCCCGGCGGTCGGCGGCCAGGCCCCGGACCAACTCGGTCAAGGCGTGGTGTTCCTCGAAGCGGGCCGGCACGGCCGGCGCCTCACCGTCCGGCAACGGCGCGGTGCGGGGCCGGCGGGTCGCGTACCGGACGTGATCGGCGGCGACCCGGCGGGCGATCGAAAACAGCCAGGTACGCACCGACGAGCGCCCGGCGAACCGCGGCAGCGCACCCACCGCCCGCAGGTAGGTCTCCTGCGCGAGATCCTCCACCTCACCCGGCGAGGTCAGCGGGGACAGGAAGCGCATCACGTCACGCTGGGTGAGGCGGATCAGGTCGGTGAGCGCGGCCCGGTCGCCACGCCCGGCCGCGTACGCCAGGTCGGCCAGGGGGTCGGCGTCGGTCACACCCCGAGGTACGCGCCGACCGGCCGAAAGGTTCACCCGGGAACCGGGCCGCCGGTTTCGACGACTATCTAGAAACTGGCGGGAACTATTCGGCGACACCGTAGGACCAATGACCGTGGATATCACGAAAAATACGCTTACGCGCATCGCGGCCACGGCCGGGCTGCTGGTCACTCTCGGTCTGGCCGGCTGCGGCAACGATGCCGCCACCGGGAGTACGCCGACCGCAACACCCTCCGCCGCCGCCACCTCCCTGACGATCAAGGACCCGTGGGTCAAGGCGGCCCCGGCCGGTGAGATGACCGCTGCTTTCGGGGTGCTGACCAACGGCACCGGCGCCGACGTCACGGTGGTCTCGGCCGAGTCGCCCGCGTCGCCGATGGAGCTGCACGAGATGACCATGAAGGACGGGAAGATGGTCATGCAGCCCAAGGAGGGCGGCTTCCTGATCAAGGCCGGCGGCACGCACGAGCTCTCCCCCGGCGGCGACCACCTGATGTTGATGAGCCCGGCCAAGGCGATCGAGGCCGGCGACGAGGTGACGTTCACGCTGAAGCTCGCCGACGGCACGACCGTCCCGTTCACCGCGATCGCGAAGCCGTTCGCCGGAGCCGGCGAGAGCTACGCCCCGGACATGTCGATGCCGGCCTCCGGCATGCCCGCCTCCGGCATGCCGACCCCCGGCATGCCGATGGGGAGCGCCACGCCGTGACGACCCGCCGTCGTCTGCTCGCCGGGGCCGGTATCGCCGGCCTCGGCGCCGCGGCCGGAGCCGGGGCGGTCGCCGCCCTTCCCGACAGCTCCGGCTCTTCCGGCCCTTCCGGCCGTTCCGGCCTTTCCCACCCTTCCGGCCCTTCCGGCCCGGCGACACCGGTCGCGGCCACCACCGATCTGGATACCGGTACGGCCACCGTCGCGTTCCACGGCCCACGCCAGGCGGGCGTGTCCGAGGATCCGCCCGCGCACGCCGCGTTCGTGGCGTTCACCCTCGCGGCCGGCACCGACCGGCGCGCGCTGGGCCGGATGCTGCGGTTGCTCTCCGACGACGCGGCCCGGCTCACCCGGGGCGAGCCGGCGCTGGGCGACACCGACGCCACCCTGGCCGGGTTGCCGGCCCGGCTGACCGTGACGTTCGGCTTCGGTCCCGGCCTCTACCGCGCCGCCGGCCTGAAGTCGCCGGTCGCGGACCTGCCCGCCTTCAAGATCGACCGGCTGGAACGGCGCTGGTCCGGCGGCGACCTGCTGCTGCAGATCTGCGCCGACGACCCGCTGACCGTCGCGCACACCCAGCGCATGCTGATCAAGGACGCGAGGCCGTTCGCCGCGATCCGCTGGGTGCAGCAGGGCTTCCGGCGCAGCCCCGGCGTCCAGGCCCCCGAGCACACCCAGCGCAATGTGCTGGGCCAGCTCGACGGCACCGCCAATCCGCGCGGGACCGCCGAGATCGACCCGGCCGTGTGGAACGAGGACGGCTCCACGACGTTGGTGGTGCGCCGGATCCGCGCCGAGATCGAGAAGTGGGACATCCTCGCGGTCTCGGACAAGGAGAACGCGGTGGGCCGCCGCCTGGAGTCCGGCGCCCCGCTGAGCGGCCAGCAGGAACACGACGAGCCCAACTTCACCGCCGTCGACGCCTCCGGCCTGCCGTCCATGCCGGACTTCTCCCACGTGACCCGAGCCCACGTAACGGATCCGACGCTGAAGATCCTGCGCCGCCCGTACAACTATGACGGCATGCCGGACGCCGCCGGCCATCCCGATGCGGGTTTGATCTTCGCTTCGTACCAGAAAGACATAGCCCGCCAGTACGTACCCATCCAGCAACGCCTAGCCGACAAGGACCTGCTGAACGAATGGATAACCCCAATTGGTTCCGCCGTCTTCGCCGTCCCACCCGGCTGCACCGACGGCAGCTGGATAGGCGCCACCCTGCTGGCTTGACCCACCCAGCCCACACACCGTCGGCCCGCACCACACCCCGAGTCCCCAGCGGGATCCGACTCACCAGCGCAGCCCGGCCCGCCAACGCAACCCCGGCCGACGGCACGAGGGTCGCCGGCGCGAGAGTCGGCGGCGCCGGGAGAGTGCTGCTGGCCGTGGTGGCGTTGGCGGTCGTACTGCTGCCCGGCGTTCCCGCGTGGGCGCACACCTCGCTGGTCTCGTCGGTGCCGGCCAAGGGCGCGGCCCTCACGAAAGCACCCACCGCGGTCTCGCTGACCTTCAGCCAGCGTCTCAACCCCGACTTCACCACGATCGTCGTCAGCGACGCCGCGAAGCAGCGCATCCCCGCCGCTCCCCCGGCCATCGACCGGGCGACCAGCACCCTCGAGTTCAGCCAGCCGCTGACCAACGGCACCTACACGGTCGCCTACCGAGTGGTGTCAAACGACGGCCACACCGTGCAGGGCTCCTACACGTTCACCGTCACCGACCCGGCCCAACCGTCCCCCTCGGCCACGCCCACGCCCACCACCGCAGCGGCAACGTCGGCGGCAGCCGCCCCGCCGTCGTCCGAGGCCGACTCCAGCAGCGGCATGCCGACCGGCGTCCTGATCGGCCTGGGCGCCGCCGGACTGCTGCTAGCCGCAGCTGCGGTCTACCTGTATTTGTCGGCGAAGCGGCGCACCGCGCCCCAAAGCGAGCCCGTCGCCTAGCCAGCCCGGTTCACCCACCGTCGGCCAAAACGCCAACCGCAGCCGGCCGGACCACCGCGACCGCCGCCGCTCCGAACATCAGCCGCAGGCAGCCCGATCACCCGCGCCCGCACCCGACTCGACCACCCACAGCCCCGCCGGCCCAACCCCAGCCGCAGCCAGCCCGACCACCGCGACCCCGCCGCTCAACCCCAGCCGCAGCCAGCCCGACCACCGCGACCCCGCCGGCCCACCCCAGCCGTAGCCAGCCCGGCTACTCGCGCCCGCGCCCGGCCCAAAGGCCAACCGCAACTAACTCGCTTCGCTCGGCCTACCGATGCGTGCAGCCCTGGCCGACGTGGGCAACTGCCAGCTGACCGGGCGCGGATCTGCGCCTTTTCGCGCCCGCTTCAGATCTTGCGGACTTGCTGTTATCTCCTCACGGCAAGTCCGCAAGATCCAGCTGAGCTGACTCAACAGCGGGGGACATATACGGAATATCGCGCTCTTCGCTCTGCGATGCGCTCGCAATGCGGAAGCGCTGTCCACAATGCAGGAACGGCGCCGCGATGCGGTACGCCGAACCAGAATCCGAGACCGGTGACCACCATGCGGGAGGTCGCGAGCATGGTCAGCACCAGGATCTGAGCCCGGGGCGCGGCAGCGCGAGCAGCAGTAATGAGCGCCTGCCACTCGCGCTGCCGGGCCCGGTCAGCGGCCGGCGGGCGCCGGGGAGACCGGAACGGCCGGTTCCCGGCGACGGGAGCGGATCGCGGCGACGGCGAAGTCGATCAGCAGGAACGCGGCCAGCGGGATGCCGAACAGCGGCACCGCCCAAGCCACCCCGAACACCAACGGGACGCCGACCGCGATGCCCCACGGTGGCAGCTGCTGCCAGGCGCCGCGGGCCGGTGGCGCGCCGACCGGTGCCCGGCGGTCGGCTCGGGTGGGGCGACGCTGCCACCACATCCGGTACCCCCAGACGATCACGCAGATCAGGCCGACCGCCAGGGCCGCCAGCAGCAGCTGGTTGACCAGGCCGAACAGCTGGCCCATGTGGGCGTAGATGCCCCACTGGGTCAGCTTGGCCATGAACGGCCAGTCGGCGAAGTCGCTCCGGTCGGTCACCGCGCCGGAGGCGGAGTCGATGGCGACCGCGTCCCGCTGTACTGGCCAGTGGGCTCCGGTCTCGGTCACCGACCAGGCGGTGGTGGCGTCGGCCGGGACGGCGATGGAGACCGGCCCGTCGATGCCGTTGTCCTGCGCCACCTTCATGACCGCGTCGACCATCGCGAGATCGACGGTGGTGGCGGTCGCCGGGCCGGCGCCCATGTCGTGGTGGCCGCCGCCGGATGCCGCCGGTTCACCGGCCAGCGCGGTGGACACGGCCGGCCGGCTGCCGTGCAGGGCGTCCACCGCCGCGCCGAAGTTGGCGCCCGCGTACTGCGACCAGGTCAGACCGGTCAACGCCAGGAACAACAGTCCCAGGGTCAGCCACACGCCGGTCGCGGCGTGGAAACCGCGCGTTCGGCGTACCCCCTTCTTGGCCTTTAGATCTGGGGTCAGCATGCGGCGTCCGCGCTGGCGGCGCCACCAAAGAATGAGCCCGCCCAGGGCGATGACGGCCAGCCAGCTGGCGGCCAGCTCGGAGTAGAGGTTGCCGACCGGACCGAGATGCAGGCTGGTGTGCATGTCGTCCAGCCAGGTCTGCATCGGCGTGCTGGTCCACCAGGTGGTGAGCTGGCCGGTGACCGCGCCGGTGTACTGGTCGACGTACACGGTGTGCTGGTGTTCGAAGTCGAGTTCCGGGGACGAGAAGTCGACCTGGGTGGTGGCGGCACCGCCGCCGGGCCGGACGGCGGTCACGGCCCCGGCCGGGTGGGTGGCGCGGGCCGCGGCGATCTGCTCGGCGAGCGGCTTGACCGAGCCACCCGGGTCGGCGACGACGAGTTCGTCGGCATAGACGGCCCGGTCGAGTTGCGGGGAGAACGCGTACGCGAGCCCGGTCAGCGCCGCCAGCAACAGGAATGGCGCAACCAGGATCCCGGCGTAGAAGTGCAACCGCAGCAGCAGCGGTCCGAAGGTAGCGGCGGGCGCGGTGCGCACCTGCC
>NZ_BOMY01000031.1 GCF_016862435.1 Paractinoplanes tereljensis | reverse complement strand
CCTGCCGTAACGGCGGGGCGGAGGACGGCGGGGCATCGGTGGACATGAGCACCTCATGGGGATGAGCCGGCAACTGTGACGTTGGTCGCCCGAGCCCCGCTATTGGTTCCCGCGCACCCGAACGAGCGCCGCGCATGTCATCCCTAGGAGCAGACCCCACGCCACGGTGAAGCCACCGGTGGCGTCGCGAAGCAGTCCCAGCAGCGGCGGGACGAGCACGATCGCGACCTGGTTGCCCATCATGGCCAGGCCGAGCGCGAACCCGGTCCGCCCCGGGGCGACCTCGGCGACCATCGCCACCCAGGGCCCGTACCACCCGATGCCGAAGAACCCGAGCCAGACGAACGCGATACTCGCCGCCACCGCCGACCCACCCAGCGGCGTCATCACCACCAGCAGCCCGGCGGCAACGGCAAGCATGCTGACCCGCACGACGTCATGGCGCCGGGCCGGAGCCCGGTCGCTCCAGGCGGCGAGCAGAATCCGCCCGGCGACCCCGGCACCCTGGGCAGCCACCAAAATCGCGGTGGCCCGCCCGGCCGACATGCCGGCGGCGTCATGCAGATGAAGAACAGTCAAAAGCCCAATCCCACACTGTACGGAGATCAGCCCCACGCCATACCGCAACGCCCGCCGCATCCCTGGCTCCCGCAGCAGCGCCCGCCGCGACCCGACCGCCCGCTCAGCCCCAGCACCCGAGCCGGCAGCCAGGGCAGCCCCGCCGCCCGATTCGGCAACCGAGACGGCGTCAGCGCCCGGCCCGGCACCGACGCGCAGGGCAGAGGTCCAGGTGGCGCCGGCGCGCGAGCCGGTGGCCGACGCAGCGCCGGTGGGCAACGCGGGCGGGCGACGATAAAGGGTCAGGAAGGCGGCTGCGCCGAGCAGTGCGATGAGCCCGCCGGTGAGCGGCGTGGCGCGCCAGCCGAACGCGGTGGCGATCGCAGGCAGCGTCGCGGAGGCCAGCGCGGCACCCAGCGGCAGACCGGCCTGGCGGATGCCCATCGCGGTGCCGCGCCGCGAGGCGTCGAACCAGGACGCCACCGATTTGCTGCCGCCCGGCTGCACGGTGCTGTAGCCGGCGCCGACGACCAGCAGGACGGCGAGCAACGCCGCGTACCCGGGTGCGAACGCCCCGGCGACCAGCGCCCCGCCCACCACGGCCGCGCCCGCGGTGACCACCCAGCGCTCATCGAAGCGGTCGAGCAACTCCCCCGCGACCAGCAATCCGATCAACGGCACGAATTGTCCGGCCGAGACGAGAAGGCCAAGCTGGGCGGCAGAAATTCCAAGATCAGACCGCAGCTGTACGCCGAGAGCACCGACCCCCTGCACGAAGAACCCAGCCGCCGCCTGGGTAAAGGTGGCCACGGCCAGGATGACCCAGCGATATTTCATTGAGCCAAGCCTGCTGTAATGGTCTTATGCATCTCAACCCTTACGGCGAGGATGCCGTGAACCTGGCCGCCGACCTGGTGAACCGACCCCCGGCCGACCCCGCCGAGCTGGCCGCACGATGCCGCGAGGCCGGCCTGATCCTGGAAACCCCGGTCACCGAGACAGACCTCACCCGAACCAGGAGCGTCCTAGGCAACTGGGAAACAATCGTCGACGCCCGCGACGACCACGAGCGAGCCACGCTGCTCAACCGGATGCTCGCCGAGGCCGCCGCCTACCCCCGGCTGACCGACCACACCGGCGGCTGGCACCTGCACTACCGCGACCCCGACCAGTCCCCGAGCGCGGTGCTGACGTCGCTGATCGCGGTAGGCACCGCACTGCACCTGGCCGGCCGAGGCATGCACCGCCTGCGCCGCTGCGCAGTCCCCGAGTGCGGCCTGGTAGTCGCCGACACGTCCCGCACCGGCCGCCGGCGCTACTGCTCAACCCGCTGCGCCAACCGAGACGCCGTCCGCCGCCACCGCGCCCGCCAGCCCGCTCGTCTGGCTGTCTGACCGCCTGGCCGGCATCTGACGGAAGCTGCCTGACGGGCACGTCACAAAGCATGCCCATTGAGAAAACTTGCACTGCGAGCAATCATTGGGTCATGGCGAAAGTGTGCACGCGGCATCGGCGGTGGCTTCGGGCTGTCGCGGTGGTGGCGGTGGTGGCGCTGCTGGTCACCGAGCTGGTGCTGGGGTGGTCATCGCTGGCCGGCGCCCTTCGCCAGCTGCGCACGCCGCATCTGGGCTGGCTTGCCCTCGCGGTCTTCGCCGAGGTCGCCTCGATGAGTGCCTACGCCCGCATGCAGCGGCGGCTTCTGCGGTCGGCCGGGGTTCGGGCCCCCTACCTCGAGAACATGCGCCTGGCGCTCGCGGCCCATTCACTCAACGAGACCCTGCCCGGCGGACCGGCGTTCTCCACCCGGCTCAACTATCAGCAGATGCGCCGGTTCGGGGCCAGCCCGGCCATCGCGTCCTGGGTGATCGCGCTCAGCGGGATTCTCTCCGGCGTCGCGCTCGCGGTGGTCACCGTGGGCAGCGCGATCGCGGCGGGCGGGGCCACCCACTGGCAGAACCTGGTCGCCCTGGTGGTCGCGGCCGTGCTGCTCACCCTCGGCGTACGCCGGATCGCCCAACGCCCGGAGATGGCCGAGCAGCTGGCCCGGCTCCCGCTGGCCTGGTTCAACCGGCTGCGCCGCCGGCCGGCCCATCACGGCCACGACCGGGTCCGCGGCTTCCTCGAACAGCTGCGCGCCGCCCGGCTCAGCCCCGGCCACGGTGTCGCGGCCGCCGCCTTCGCCCTGCTCAACTGGCTGCTCGACGCGGTCTGCCTGTGGCTGTGCTTCCGAGCGATCGGCGAGCCCCCGGCCGGACTGACCGCCGTGTTGCTGGCGTTCTGCGCCGCCATGGCGGCCGGCACCATCACGATCGTCCCGGGCGGCCTGGGCATCATCGACAGCGCCCTGATCCTCGGACTGATGGCAGGCGGAGTGAGCGGCGCAGCCGCCCTGGCCACGGTGGTGCTCTACCGGTTGATCAGCTTCGGCTTCATCATCGGCGTCGGCTGGCTCTCCTGGCTGCGAATCCGCCGCTCGGCGGCCCTGACCCCAGAGGCGCCGGCCGCCCTGACCACGAAGGCATCGGTCACGGCCGGTCCGGCTGCGGCAACGCCGCGGCCGACCAGGGTTCGCATCGCGGATGCCGAACCCCGCACGGAAGCCGAGCCCCGCGCGCACGAGATCGCGAACGCCTAACGTGCAGAAACACCAACGTTAGGCAGACGAACGTTAGGCAGACGAACGTTAGGCAGACGAACGTTAGAAACACCAACGTTAGAAGCTTCAACGTTAGGCAGGCGAACGTTGGACCGTTATCTCGTCGTGTCGTGATCGGGGTTAGTCGCGGATGGCATCGGGAAACAGGGGTTAGTTGATCTAGGCCCTGGGGAGGACCGATGACCGCGGTGGTCGAGAACGATGACCTGCAACAGCGACGAATTCGGGTTCGGCAGCGGGAGCTGCTGCTGGCGCTGGAGCAGTGGGGGCCGGCCTACCGGAACGTGGCGGGTGACTCGCTGCGCTACGTCTTTGAGATCGCGGCCGCCACCGAGGAGGAGCAGGCGTGGCTCCGGCAGCAGAAAGTGCCGGCCGGCGCGCGCAGCTCCGACGACGTGCGTGAGCTGGGCCGGCAGGCCAACGCCGACGCCAGCGCGGCCTTCCTCGCCGGCGACTACGCGCGGGCCCGCGACCTGATCGATGACGCCCGGGTCTACGGCGCGCTCCCGGACGGCGAGTGGGCGCGGCTGCACCAGTTCATCGACTCCAAGGTCTGAATCAAGGGGGATCAATTGCCTGCTGCTCGTCGGTTCGCGGTGTTGTCGTCGTCCACCACACCGGCAAACCCGCGGGTGCTGTTCCGGCAGGCGGTCGTGCTGGGTGGCAGCGTCGCGGGGCTGATGGCCGCCCGGGTGCTCAGCGACCACGCCGAGCAGGTGCTGATCATCGAGCGGGACGACCTTGCCGCGCTCGACCTGCCGGACGAGCGGGCGGCGGCCGAGGCCGCGCCCCGGCCGGGCGTTCCGCAGGGCAGCCAGGTGCACGCGCTGCTCCCGTCCGGTATCAATCAGCTGCAACGCTGGTTCCCGGGTTCCTCGCGGAGGCCCACGCGGCCGGC
Organism: Paractinoplanes tereljensis; assembly: GCF_016862435.1. GTDB lineage: Bacteria > Actinomycetota > Actinomycetes > Mycobacteriales > Micromonosporaceae > Actinoplanes > Actinoplanes tereljensis. Next base: position 214,673 of record NZ_BOMY01000031.1, on the reverse strand, counting down.
GCGATCAACCCGCCGCCCGGCACGAACCGGTTCTATCTCGACGGCGAGCTCCGCGACGAACCTCCGGCCGACCCGGACGAAAAAGCGCTGATCTCCAGCCGGCCGTTCCTGGAGGCGCTGATCCGCCGCCGTGTGATGGGCCGGGCCAATGTCCGTACGATCCAGGGCCGGGCCGAAGGCCTTGTCCTCAACAGCAAAGAAGTCGTCGGGGTGCGGCACGACGGCGTCGAGGCCACCACCGCTGAGCAGGTCGGCGAGGTCGCCACCTATCACCAGGCGGACAGCCGGCGTCGCGATGGCCGACCTGGCCCTCCCGCACGTCGACGGCCCCTACCCGGCGGGGTACCGGGCGATCCGGTGGGCCAGCGGCCTGATCTTCAAGGCGTCGATGCGCGACCACCGCGTCAATCACCGGGTCGGCCAGGTCACCACCCTGCTCGCGCATCCGAGCGCGCTGGCCGAACCCCGGTTCCTGATGCGGGCCCTGGCTATCGGCGCGCGAGCCGCCTGAACACCGGCATGGTGTCCAGCGTCGTGGTGACCTGCGCGGTGCTGCCCCCGGCATAGGTAACCCCGGTGAAGTAGTCCTGCCAGGTGTTGCCGGGCGGGAACCACACCGTGGTGGTGGCGGTCGTGCCCGGCGTGGTGACCGGGGCGACCAGGAAGTCGGGGCCGTAGAGGTATTCGGCGCCGGCCGTCGCGTACGCCTCCTGCTCGCCGGGGTAGGCCAGATACAACGGCCGGACGATCGGCGTACCCGTGCGGGTGGCCTCGGTGGCAGCGGCGTAGGTGTAGGTCTGCAGCTGTTGGCGCAGCTGCAGGAATTTGGTGGCGGAGGCCTTGGCCGCCGCGCCGTACTGCCAGGGCAGCCGGTCGCTGTGGTTGGAGTGCAGCCGGTCGATCGGCTGGAACGTGCCGAGCTGCACCCACCGGGCGTAGAGGTCGTCCGGCAGCTTGGTGCTGCCCGGCTCGGTGCCGGGTTCCTGCAGGCCGCCGGTGTGCCCGCCGATGTCGTGGCTGATCGCGGCCAGCCCGGTGGCGACCGATTCGCCGCCGGTGTAACCGACCTCGAACTGCAGCGTCGCCCAGTTGGAGATGGTGTCGCCGGTGAAGTGAAGCGTGCTTCGCTTGTCGGCCCACGGGCCGGTGGGCACGGCGGTCGGCCCGCTGTAGCCGCCGGCCTGCAGCGATCCGTACGCCCGGGAGAAGGCGAAACCGGTCTCCTCGGCGTACTTCTGGTTGATCAGGGAATCCGGGGTGACGTCGGCCCTGGACGAGCGGGAGCCGTCGCAGCACCAGTCCAGCCACCAGAAGTCCAGACCCTTCGGGGCCATCGACCGGTGCAGCTGGAGGTAGGCGGCGAGCTGATCGGGATCGGACCAGTCGAAGACGTAGCAGTCCGGGCCGCCGTTGCAGCCGACCCGCTGCAGCTTGCCCTTGGCGGTCGCCTGAGCCTGCGCGAACTTGGGGTCGGAACCGAGGATGCTCGGGTGGATGTTAAGCCCGGTTCGCACTCCCTGCGCGTGCAGCCAATCGACGAAGCCCTGTGGGTCGGGGATTCGCGACGGGTCGATCGACCAGCCGTTCCACCGGTCCGGGGCCTTGAAGTCGGTGTCCACCACCAGCACGTCCATCGGCACGCCCTCGGCCTTGGCCCGGGTCACGATCGCCTGGAACTCGGCGGCGGTGCGGTCGTAGTACTCGGAGTACCAGACGCCGTACGCCCATTTCGGCAGCAGCTTGGTCGGGCCGGTCAGGGTGGAGAGATCCTGCAGGGCACGGGGGTAGTTCTGGCCGTACCCGAAGACGTACGCGTCCTGATGCCCGGCCGCGACCGAGTCGTCGAGCAGCGACCACCCATCCTGGTACAGCAGGCCGGGCGCGGTCAGCGCGCCGCCGTCGACCCCGTCCAGGCCACGGCGATAGCCGCCGAGCGGCGCGTGCGGGGCCAGCAGCGGGGAGTTCGCCGCGGTGACCGCGATCGTGTCGACGTTGACGTGGCAGCTGTCGGCGGCCGGGCAGCCCAGCGTCACCGTGTTGCTGCCGGCCGCCAGGGTGACCGGCACCGAGACCGTGCGCCAGTAGTCCCAGCCGCTCGTCGGCGTAAGGGTCGCGGCGACCCCGTTGACCGTGATCGACCGGGACTGGATCGGCTGCGCCCCGGCCTTGCCGTTGGCGTAGCGCAGCTGCACCCGGTAACTGCCGGCCCGCGGCACCCCGGTGACGGTGTAGGAAGCCCCGGCCGCGGTCTGCTCGAGGCCGGCGAGGAAACCGCTGCCGGCATAGCCGTTGTGGTCGTGGGCGCTCTTCGCGCCGCCGGTCAGGGCGCCGGTGTCCGCCTCGCAGATGGTGCCGAACGGGCACGGCTGCGGCGCCGGCGGCACCGGCACGGGGTAGGCGTCGCCGGTCCGGCCGACGGCCAGGCTGTCGATGTTCACGTTGCCGGAGTCGGTCGCGCCGCGACCGACGCTGATCAGATGTTTGCCCGCGGCAAGATCCAACCCGGCGTTTGCCACGGCCCAGGTGTCCCAGCTTCCGGTCGGAGGCAGGCTGAGGGTACGGGCGGGAGCACCGTCCACCGAGACGGTGAGGGTGCGGGTGACGTTCTGGCCGTCGCCCCCGGTGCTGTTGGCGTAGCGCACGCCCAGCTGATAGGCCCCGGCGGCGGGGGCGGTGACCGTGAAGCCAAGTGAATCGCCGGTCGCCTGGAACCCGGCCGCGAACCCGGCCCCGGTGTAGCCGCTGTGATCGGACGCGATGCCGGGCCCGCTGACGGCGAGCGACTCGGCCTCGCACAGGACACCGATCGCGCAGTCCGGAACGGTGTGCCCGGTCCACGGCGCGGCCTGCACGACTTGCTGGCCGGTCTTCAGCCGTACGGTCAGATTGTCGGTGGAGAAAGACCCCGAACCCACCCGGTAGCGAAGCGTCAGCGAGCCGGTATCGATGGTCAGCCAGCCCTGCGCGGTGCTGGTGGTGTAGGGCGTGGCGGCGAATTTGTCCCGGCCGACCACGTTGAAGGTGGCGGCGTCGGTGAAGGTGCCGCCCGGCGCGTACTCGGTGCGGATCAGCATCGGCGAGAGCACCTGGAAGCGGGCGTCCCCGGAGATGACGGCCGCGCTCTTCCGATGGCTGTGGGCCTGGGCGGACGGCGACGGCGCGATGATCAGAATGACACTCGCCACACCAGCGGCGGCCCGGCGGTACCAACTGTGTTCGCGCATGGTGCACCCCTCGCCCGGATGAATCCCGACATCCGCTGGTGACAACGCTGTCGTCCGACCGAAACAAATGTCAATGCATCGATCAAGGACATGCCCGAACGCGCATGCCCTGGTGGGGTGCTCCCGCCGGTCCGACGGGCGCGACGCGAGCGGGCCGTTTATCCTGCAACCCGCAGGCACGGCGTTCTTTGAAGGAGAGCTCGGGCAATGGGTGAGGGCGAACGTCGGCCGGCCGAGGTGTTCGCGGGCGGCGGTGACGTCGGGCTCGACCTCGCCGCCGTGAGCTGGGACGAGACGCCGCTGGGCGCGCCGGACGGCTGGCCGCAGAGCCTCCGGACCGCGGTCAGCATCCTGCTGTCGTCACGTTTCCCGATGTGGATGGCGTGGGGGCCGGATCTCACGTTCTTCTGCAACGACGCCTACCGGCGCGACACGCTCGGCGAGAAGTACCCGTGGGCGCTGGGCCGGCCGGCCAGCGACGTGTGGGCCGAGATCTGGGGCGACATCGGCCCGCGGATCGCGACGGTGCTGTCCAGCGGGGCCGCGACCTGGGACGAAGCGCTGCTGCTGTTCGTCGAGCGGTCCGGCTACCGGGAGGAGAGTTACCACACGTTCTCCTACAGCCCGCTGCGCGACGACGACGGCGCGCTGGTCGGGATGCTGTGCGTGGTCAGCGAGGAGACCGAGCGGATCATCGGCGAACGCCGGATGGCGACGCTGCGCGACCTCGGCTCCGACCCCAGCGCGGTCCGCGCCGAGCAGGAGATGCTGACCTTCGCCAGCGCCCAGCTCGCCCGCAACCGGCGCGACCTGCCGTTCACGCTGACCTACCTGTTCGACGGCCCCGACGTGCGGCTGGCCGCATCCACCGGCTTCGAGGGCGGGCCTCCCCCGTTGCCGGCGTGGCCGGTCGCCGACCTCGCCGACAGCCCGGTGGTGCCGCTCGACGGGGACCTGCCCGCCGGGGACTGGGACGAGCCGCCCACCCAGGCGCTGCTGGTGCCGCTGCTGCAACAGGGCGGCACGCCGTACGGGTTCATAGTGGCCGGCCTCAACCGGTACCGCGTGCTCGACGAGGGCTACCGCGGTTTCGTCGAACTGGCCGCCGGGCACCTCGCGGCCGGCATCACGAGCGCCCGCAACTACGAGGCGCTGACCGAGCTCGACCGGGCCAAGACGGCGTTCTTCTCCAACATCAGCCACGAGTTCCGTACGCCGCTGACCCTGATCATGGGTCCGGTCGAGGATCTGCTCGCCCGGACCCCGGACGAGACGGTCCGCGCCGAGCTGGACGTCATCCACCGCAACGGGCTGCGGCTGGGCAAGCTGGTCAACACCCTGCTCGACTTCTCCCGGATCGAAGCCGGCCGGATGCAGGCCCACTACGAGCCGGTCGACCTGCCCGCCGCCACCAGCGACCTGGCCAGCGTGTTCCGCTCCGCCGTCGAGCGGGCCGGCCTCACCTTCGAGGTCGACTGCCCGCCCATGGACCAGCCGGTCTACCTGGACCGCGGCATGTGGGAGAAGGTGATCCTCAACCTGCTCAGCAACGCGCTGAAGTTCACCTTCGCCGGTGGCGTGCGGATCGCCGTGCACCCGGCCGGCGACCGGGCGGTGGTCACCGTGGCCGACACCGGCATCGGGGTGGCCGCCGACGAGATGCCCCGCCTGTTCGAACGGTTCCACCGGATCGAGAACGCCCGGTCCCGTTCCAACGAGGGCAGCGGCATCGGCCTGGCCCTGGTCAAGGAACTCGTCGAGCTGCACGGCGGCACCATCGAGGCGACCAGCGCGATCGGCACCGGCACCACCTTCACCATCCGGCTGCCGTTCGGCGCCGAGCACCTGCCGGCCGACGCGGTGGCCACCGCGGGCAGCGCCGTCACGGTCTCGGACACTGCCTCGCCGTACGTCCAGGAGGCCTTGCGCTGGCTCCCTTCTTCTGTTGATGTGGCGCCCACCCAGCAGGGCGGCGCCCGGGTTCTGGTCGCCGACGACAACGCGGACATGCGGGACTACCTCGTCCGGCTGCTGCAATCGGCCGGGCACGAGGTGCAGGCGGTCGCCGACGGGCAGGAAGCCCTGGACGAGGCCCGCAGGCAGCTCCCCGACCTGATCGTCAGCGACGTCATGATGCCCCGGATGGACGGCCTCGAGCTGGTCGCGGCGCTGCGCGGCGACCCGCGCACGGCCGGCACGCCGGTGCTGCTGCTCTCGGCCCGGGCCGGCCAGGAGGCCTCCATCGAAGGCCTGGAAGCCGGCGCCGACGACTACCTGGTCAAGCCGTTCTCCTCGGCCGAGCTGCTGGCCCGGGTGCGGGCCAACGTGGCCCTCGCGCGGCTGCGCAACCACCACGCGCGGTGGCGCACCGCGCTTGTCGACTCGCTGCAGGAGGCGTTCTTCGTCTGCGACGACGACGGCGCGGTCATCGAGATCAACTCGACCTTCACCGACATCCTGGGGTACGGGCCGGAAGGTCTCCCGTACGCTCCGGTGCATCCCTGGTGGCCGGACCGGGACGGTGACCCTGAGGGATATCAGCAGGTCAACGCGGCGTTCGCGATGATTCTCGACAAGGCTCGCGGCTCCTACACGATCCCGGTGGCGCACCGCGACGGGCACCGGCTGTGGGTGGCTGCCGCGTTCAGCCGGGTCGAGGACCCGGAAACCGGGCGGCGGGTCATCGTCGGCACGTTCCGCGACGTCACCGCCGAGCACTACGCCGTGCAGCGGGACAGCGCCCTGGCCGCGCTGAGTGTGCGGCTCTCCCAGGCCGACAGCCAGGCCGCCGCCCTGGACGGGGTGCTGTCCTCACTGAGGGGGCTGTGGCAGGCCACCGAGGTGTACGCGGCCGTGTTCACCGAGGCCGGCCCGCCCGCGCTGACCACCACCGACCCGCGCGTCCGCTGGGAGAACCTGGCCGAACCGAGCCGCCAGGCCATCGCCAAGCTGCGCACCGAGCCCCTGCTCACCCCGGTCGCCGAGCAGTCCGGCGGGGCCGGCATCGCGCTGGAACACCCCGACGGCACCATGGTGCTGCGGGTCGAGCTGGCCGAGAACCGGCCGTTCACCGAGCAGGACCAGACCCTGCTGGCGCTGCTGGCCGGGCACCTCGGCCAGGGTCTGCACCGCATTCACCAGATCGACCAGCAGCGGGAGACCGCACTGGCGCTGCAACGCGCCATCCTCGGCCCGGCTCAGCTGCCGACCGGCTTCGCGGTCCGCTACGCCCCCGCCACCCGGCCGTTGAAGGTCGGCGGCGACTGGTACGACACGGTCCCGCTGGACGACGGCCGGATCGGCATCGTCGTCGGCGACTGCGTCGGGCACGGCCTGCAGGCGGCCACCGTGATGGGCCAGCTCCGCAGCGCCTGCCGGGCCCTGCTGCTGCAGAACACCGACCCGGCGCAGACCCTCACCGCCCTGGACCGCTTCGCGGCGCAGCTGCCCGGCGCCATGTGCGCCACCGTCTTCGTCGGCGTCCTCGACCCGGCCGGCGGCGGGCTCGCCTACTCCAGCGCCGGGCATCCGCCCGCCGTGGTCATCCACCCCGACGGCACCAGCGACCTGCTCGACCAGGGCCGGTCCCGCCCGCTCGGGGTCCCGCTGGCCGGTGAGCGCCCCGAGGCGCACTACCTGGTGCCGGCCCGGGCCACGCTGCTGCTCTACACCGACGGCCTGGTCGAACGCCGCAAGCATCCACTGACCGACGGCATCGACCGGGTCACCGCCACGGTCCAGGAGGGACGCGCGGCCGCGATCGAGGACCTGGCCGCCGAACTGATGGCGAGCATGGCCCCCTCCGGCGGATACGACGACGACGTGGCCCTGCTGCTGTACCGCCATCCCGGCCCGCTGGAACTCGACTTTCCCGCCGAACCCGGCCGGCTCTCCCCGGTGCGGTCGGCTCTGCGCGGCTGGCTGGCCCGCTGCGGCATCGACCCCACCACGACCCAGAACATCCTGGTGGCCGCGGGCGAGGCCTGCGCCAACGCCATCGAGCACGGGCACCGGCACACGGCCGGCGAGCAGATCCGCCTGCGCGCCGCCGCCACCGCCGACGAGCTGCACCTGACCATCACCGACCGCGGCCGCTGGAAGACACCACAGCCGGCCGCCAACCCACATCGGGGACGAGGCCTCAAGCTGATGAGAGCCTTGATGACCGAGGTAACCGTGACCACCGGCACGGCCGGCACCGTCGTCGCCCTGCAGGCAAGGATCCCGCGATGAGCACCGCACTGACCTTCACCACCGGCCGCCACACGGACGGCGCGGTAGTCCTGGCCGCCACCGGCGAAATCGACATGAGCAACGCCGACGCCTTCGCCGCCGCCCTGACCGGCGCCCGCAAGCAGGCCGCCCAGGCCCCCATCATCGTCGACCTGACCGCCGTGGAGTACCTGGACAGCGCCGGCCTGGCCGCCCTGTTCCCGCACATCGAACAGGTGACCCTGCTGGCCTCCCCCTTGCTGGCCCCGGTCCTGACGGTGGCCGGCTTAGCCGACCTGACCACCGTCCGCGACGCGCAGTAGCGCCTCGGATTTGGTGGTTCAACTCCTCAAAATTTGGTAATCGCGGTCCGGAACCGACTGCTTCCCTTCGAATTGCACCGTGGGAATGGACTTCCTACGGAGACTTCGGCGCCCTGCCTCGGTCCAGCTCTGCAAGCGACCGGCGCAAGGCTTCCGCGTTAGCCGGGCTGCGAAGGAGGTACTCGGTCTCCTTCATCGACTCGTACTCGGCCAATGGCACGATGACGACCGGGTGGCGTCCCGAGCGAGTCACTACCAGTTCCTCGGCGTCGTCGATCACGCTGTCGAGCTCGGCGGCAAGATTCTGCCGCAACTGAGTCAAGCTCACCGTCCGCATGCCTACCCCCAGAGACGTCCAGAAAAGCTGTACCTCATCGAATCGGCTCTGCGCTACCTGAGGCTCGGGCAATTGCGGCGGTTCTTCCGGCCGTGCATCGGGCGGGTGAGCGCGCGGAGTCCCTGGATGGTCTCCACGCGCTACGTCCCGGGGCGACGCCGATCAAACGTGAGGAAGGTAGGTTCGGCTACTGGCCCAGTAGTTCCAGGGTGTCTATTACTCGGTTGGAGAAGCCCCACTCGTTGTCGTACCAGGCGACTACCTTGATGTGGCGGCCGTCCACCCGGGTCAGGGCCGAGTCGAAGATTGACGACGCCGGGTTTCCGACTATGTCGGCGGAGACCAGGGCATCTTCCGAATATTCGAGGATGCCGGACAGGGGGCCGTCGGCGGCCACTCGGTACGCCGTGAGGACCTCGTCTCGGGTTACCTCTCGGGTGACCGTGGTGTTCAGCTCCACGATCGAGCCCACCGGGACCGGGACCCGGATCGAGTCGCCGGTCAGTTTGCCGTCCAGGCGCGGGAGGACCTTGCCGATCGCCTTGGCCGCGCCGGTCGTGGTCGGGACGATGTTCACCGCGGCCGCACGGGCCCGGCGGGGGTCTCGGTGCGGGCCGTCCTGGAGGTTCTGCTCCTGGGTGTACGCGTGCACCGTGGTCATGAAGCCGTGTTCGATGCCGGCCAGCTCGTCCAGGACCGCGGCCAGCGGGGCCAGGGCGTTCGTCGTACAGGACGCGTTCGAGATGATCGTGTGGGTGGCCGGGTCGTACGCGTCGTTGTTCACGCCGTACGCGATGGTCACGTCGGCGCCGTCGGAAGGCGCGCCCACCAGGACCTTCTTCGCGCCCGCCGTCAGGTGGGCGCGGGCCGCGGTGGCGGCCGTGAAACGGCCGGTGGCCTCCAGCACCACGTCGACGCCCAGCTCCGCCCAGGGCAGCTGGGCCGGATCCCGTTCGGCCAGCACCTTGATCCGGCGGCCGTCGACGACCAGCTCGTCGCCGTCTACCGTGACCGGGCGGCCCAGTCGGCCGGAGGTGGAGTCGAAGGCGAGCAGCCGGGCCAGGGCCGTGGGCTCGGTGAGGTCGTTGACGGCGACGACGTCGAGTTTGCTGTCCCGCTCCAGCAGAGCGCGCAGCACGTTGCGGCCGATGCGGCCGAATCCGTTGATGGCGATGCGTGTCATGTCTTCAGCCTCACGAAAACCAGCCGTAACAGACAGCGGCGGGCGCGCCATGGTTCGCAAGGATCACGCCAGGCGGAACGTACGCCGGTATTCGCTCGGGGTGGTGCCCAGCACCCGGCGGAAGTGCATCCGCAGGTTGGCGCCGGTGCCCAGGCCGACGTCGGCGGCGATCTGCTCGATCCCGCGGCCGGAGAGTTCGAGCAGCTCGCGGGCCATGTCGATGCGGGCCCGCAGCACCCATTCCATCGGGGTGTCGCCGGTGTCCTCGGCGAAGCGCCGGGAGAACGTGCGCGGGGACACCGCCGCGTGCCGGGCCAGCATCTCCAGGGTGAGCGGCTTGCCGAGGCGGTGCAGGGCCCACTCGCGGGTGGCGGCGAACCGTTCGCCGAGCGGTTCGGGGACGCTGTGCGGAACGTACTGGGCCTGGCCGCCGCTGCGGAACGGCGCCGCGACCAGCCGCCGGGCCGCGTGGTTGGCGCCGGCCACGCCGAGGTCGCCGCGCAGGATATGCAGGCACAGGTCGAGGCCGGAGGCAGCGCCGGCCGAGGTGAGCACGCTGCCCTCGTCGACGAACAGGACGTTCTCGTCGACCCGCACCGACGGGTGTTTCGCGGCCAGGGCCCGGGTGTAGTGCCAGTGCGTGGTCGCCCGGCGTCCGTCGAGCAGCCCGGTGGCGGCCAGCGCGAACGCGCCGGTGGAGATGGCGGCCAGCCGCGCGCCGCGGGCGTGCGCGGCCAGCAGCGCGTCGACCACGGCTGGAGGCGGGTCGTCCCGGTCGGGGAACCGGTAGCCGGGGATGAAGACGATGTCGGCCCAGGCGAGCACGTCGAGGCCGTCGGCGACGTGGTACGACAGGCCGTCGCCGCCGGTCACCAGGCCGGGCGCGGGACCGCACACCCGTACCTCGTAGGGCATGCTCGCCCGGGTGGTGAAAACCTGCGCGGGGATGCCGACGTCGAGCGGTTTCGCCCCTTCCAGGACGAGTACGGCGATGCGGTGCAGTCGATCGGCGGCCACGCCTCCATCATGTCCGAGGGATCAACCAGCCGGCGTGCCGCAGCCGGTGCAGAACATCGCCGTACGTGGTGCCCTGGGTCCAGTCGACCTGCCGGGTGCGGTCGTTGAGCTGCACCGGATGCCGACTCGGTTGCCGGGCGGTTGCCGGCCGGTGCGGCGATGATGGCGGGGTGTGGACCCTCTCCGGCTTCTCCGACGAGATCTCCCCCGACTTCACCGAACAGTGCGCGGTCGCTTCCGGCCTCGGCCTGAAGTTCATCGAGGTGCGCAGCGCCTGGGACGTCAACATCCTCGATCTCTCCCCGGCCCAACTGAACCAGATCAAAAAGACCCTCTCCGCGTACGCCGTGCAGGTCTCGTCGATCGGCTCGCCGATCGGGAAGATCGGCATCGGCGACGACTTCCCGCCGCACCTGGACCGGATGAAGCACGCCGCCGAGGTCGCCCACCGGCTCGGCGCCCGGTACATCCGGATCTTCTCGTTCTTCCTCCCCCGCGGCGACGACCCGGCCCACCATCGCGCCGCGGTGCTCGACCGGATGCGGGCGCTCGTGCGGGTGGCCGAGGAGGCCGGCCTGATCCTGCTGCATGAGAACGAGAAACAGATCTACGGCGACGTTCCCGGCCGCTGTCTCGACCTGGTCCGCTCGATCGGCTCGCCCGCGCTGCGGCTGGCCTGGGATCCGGCCAACTTCGTGCAGGTCGGCGTGCGGCCGTTCACCGACGGCTACGCGATGCTGCGCCCGCACCTGGAATACGTGCAGATCAAGGACGCGCTCGCCGCCGACGGCACGGTGGTGCCGGCCGGGCAGGGCGACGGTGAGGTCGCCGAGACCGTCCGGGCCCTGCGCCGCGACGGCTTCGACGGCTTCTTCTCCCTCGAACCCCATCTGGCCGCCGGGCACGCCACCGGCGGCTTCTCCGGGCCGGCGCTGTTCCGAACCGCCTGGCAGGCCTTCACCGGCCTGCTCGAGACCGAGGGGATCGAGTACGCGTGACCAGCTTCGCCATCGTCGGCGCCGGCGTGATCGGCGCGCACCACGCCGCGATTCTGAGCCGGTTGGCCTCGCTGACCGCGATCGTCGACGTCGACACCGCCCGGGCCGAGCAGCTGGCGTCGGCCCACGGCGCCCGGCCGTACCCCACGCTCGCCGCGGCTCTCGGCGCCGCGCCGATCGACGCGGTGGTGGTCTGCACCCCGACCGGCCGGCACGGCCCGGTGGCCATCGAGGCCCTGCGGGCCGGGAAGCACGTCGTCCTGGAGAAGCCGGCCGAGATCACCGTCGAGCGCACCGACGAGATCATCCGGGCCCAGCGGGACGCCGGCACCCTCGTCACGGTGATCTCCCAGCACCGGTTCGACCCGGCCACCGAGCGGGTCCTCGAGGCGATCGGCCGGGGCGAGTTCGGGCGGGTCACCTCGGGCATCGCGTCGGTCGACTGGTGGCGCGCGCAGAGCTACTACGACTCGGGGGACTGGCGTGGCACCTGGGCCCTGGACGGCGGCGGCGCGCTGATGAACCAGGGCGTGCACACCGTCGACCTGCTGATCGCCGCGCTCGGCCGGCCGGTCGAGGTGTTCGCCTGGACCGGCACCCTCGCGCACGAGCGGATCGAGGTGGAGGACGTGGCCGCCGGGCTGGTCCGGTTCGACTCCGGTGCCCTCGGCGTCCTGCACGCCACCACCTCGGCCTATCCGGGCCTGAGCGCCCGGTTGCAGGTGCACGGCGACCGGGGCTCGGCGGTGATCGACAACGACGAGCTGACCTACTTCGGCGACGCGGCGGTGACCGCCACCGGTGCGAACACCGCGAGCCAGGACCCGGGCCGGCTGTCCGGCGCGCACCACCGGCAGTACCTGAATTTTCTCGGCGCCCTGGCCGGCACCGAGCCGCTGCGGGTCGACCTCGCGACGAACCGGCTGGCGATCTCGGTGATCACCGGCGCCTACCGGTCGGCCCGCACCGGCCGCCCGGTCTCCCTGGCAGGATCGGCGGCATGAGCAGCAGGCTTGGTGGTCCCGACCGCGTCCTCTCCCCCGCCGAGGTCACCGAGTTCGTCGTCGACCAGCTCGGGCGGATCGACTTCGACGGGCGCAGCGTCTGCGTGCTGGTCCCGGACGCCACCCGGGTGTGCCCGCTGCCGCTGCTGGTCGGCGCCGTGCACCGGGCGCTGCACGGCCGGGTGTCGAAGCTGACCGTGCTGATCGCGCTCGGCACGCACGGCGCGATGAGCGACGCGGCCCTCGCCGAGCACGTCGGTGTCTTTCCCGGCGTCGAGGTGCGCAACCACGAGTGGTGGGAACCGTCGACGTTCGCCAACCTCGGCACGATCCCCAGCTCCCGGATCGAGGAACTCTCCGGCGGGCGGATGACCGGCGACGTCGAGGTGCTGCTCAACCGGGCGGTCGTCGAGCACGACATCGCGCTGGTGGTCGGGCCGGTGCTGCCGCACGAGGTGGTCGGCATGTCCGGCGGCAACAAGTACTTCTTCCCCGGGGTGGCCGGCCAGAAGATCATCGACGTGTCGCACTGGCTCGGCGCCCTGATCACCTCGGCCGAGATCATCGGCACCACCTCACTGACGCCGGTGCGGGCCCTGATCAACGACGGCGCCGCGCTGATACCGGCCGACACGTACGCCCTCTGCGTGGTCACCGCCGAGGGCACCGACGGCGACCTGCACTCGGTGTCGTTCGGCGACTGCATCTCGTCCTGGGCGAGCGCCGCCGAGGTCAGCGCGGCCACCCACGTCACCTACCTGGACGCACCGGTCCGCCGGGTGCTGTCGCTGGTGCCGGCGATGTACGACGAGATCTGGACCGGCGCCAAGGGCTTCTACAAGGTCGAACCGATCGTGGCCGACGGCGGCGAGGTGATCCTGTACGCCCCGCACATCACCGAGATCGCCACCAGCCACCCGCAGATCCACGAGATCGGCTACCACTGCCGCGACTACTTCGTGAAGCAGTGGGACACCTTCTCGCACGTGCACTGGGGCGTGCTGGCCCACTCCACCCACCTGCGCGGTGCCGGCACCTACGACCCGTCGACGGGCGAGGAACGACTGCGGGTCGAGGTCACCCTGGCCACCGGCATCCCCGAGGAGGTCTGCCGGGCGGTGAACCTGGGCTATCGCGACCCGGCGACGATCGACGTGGCCGCCTTCGAGGCCGACCCGGACACCATGGTGGTCCCCCGCGCCGGCGAGGTGCTCTTCCGCCTGCGGAGCTAGTTGCTGTAGACGCGGGAGGGGGCGATCAGGACGACCGTGCGGCGCTGGTCGGCCATCACCCGGTCGTACTCGTTCCAGTCGTCGTGGGTGCCGCCGGCCGCGGTGAAGACCTCGCGTAACAGCAGTCGCAGCCGTTCGGCGTCGACGCCGCCGGCCGGGTCGTCCGGGCCGATCAGCCGGGCCGTGCCCTCGGCGGTGGCCCACTGCCAGCCGGACCGCACGCTCACCGTGAGCTGGGGCCGGGCCCGCAGGTTGGCCAGCTTCACCTTCCCGTAGGTGACGAACGCCAGCGCCGGGACGCCGGTGGCCGGGTCGGGCAGCACGCCCGCGTTGACCAGCGAGGCCTGGATCGTGCCGTCGGCCCGCAGGGTCGAGACGATCACCAGGCCCTGCTCCTTGCCCGCGAGCGCGGCGAAGTCGTCGAGCGTCGTCATGGCACGAAGCTACACCGCCGCGGTCTGCGGTTCCGGTACCGCGGCGGGGGTGGCGGCGAGGGCCCGCGAGCGCTGGGAGTGCCACTGCACCCGCCAGCCGGGACGCAGGACCGCGACCAGGTAGGCGGCGCTGCAGCACCACAGCGACGCGGTGAGCCCGGCGGCGGACAGCATGGCGGCGCCGGCCAGCCCACCGAACGGGATGCCGGACCAGGCCCACGCGGTGATCAGGGTGTTCACCCGGCCGTGCAGGGCCACCGGGATGCGTTCGTAGGTGTAGGCGCTGATGATCGGGTTGACCAGGCCGGAGCCCAGGCCGGCCACCGCGAACACCGACAGGACCACCGCGGCGGGCGCGCCGCAGGCCAGCACGACCAGGCGGGAGACCCCGCTGATGGTGAAACCGATCAGGTACGTGTACCGGCGCGGGAGCCGGTTGCCGATCCACGCGGTGAGCAGCGCGGTGCCGACCGACGCGGTCGCGAACGCGCTGATGGCCAGGCCGACCAGCTCGGCGCCGAGGCCGTGGTCGCGGGCCCACACCGGCAGGAGCACGGTGAGGAACGCCTGATCGATGAAGTTGCTGGCGACGATCATCGCGACGATCGCGCGCAGCGAGAGATCGCCGTGCAGGAAGGTGGCGCCCTCGCGCAGTTCCCGCAGGTAGCCGGTGGGGGCGGCGGCCCGCCGGCGGCGGCCGGGGATGAACACCGCGGTGAGCGCGGCCAGGGCCATCAGCGTCGCGGCCAGCCGCAGCGTGGCCTGCACGCCCTCGGTGGAGATCAGCAGGCCGGCCAGCGCCGGACCGGCCGCGGTGGCGGCCCGTTCCACCGCGGTGGTCAGGCCGGTGCCGCGTTCCAGCGGCTGCCCGGTGGCCGCCGTCGCCGCCGGCACCAGCACGGCCTTGGCCGCGGTGGCCGGGCCGTCGGCGGTTCCGATCACGACCGCGATCAGGCACAGCATCCACATCGGAGGGGTGCCGGGCACGGTCAGGATCACGATCGCGGCCGCCGACGCGAGGTCGCCGGCCGCGCTGACCGCCCGGGCGTTGACCCGGTCGAGCAGTGGGCCGCTCAGCGCCTGCACGATGACGAACGGGACAACCTGGCAGGTCGCGATCAGTCCGGTTTGGGTCGGACTTCCGGTCGACGTGAGAACCAGCCAGGGCAGGGCGACCAGCAGAATCCGGTTGGCGGTAAGGGCACTGCCCTGGGCCAGCAGCAGCCCGGTCAGCGGCCGCCACATCCGGGCGGGAGACATCGCGGTCACCGAACCTCCTCATGACACGGGTCTGTCGAGGATTCGTGGCCGATCGCATTCCCTCAACGCTCGTTAGACAGGTTGACCCAAATCACTGAATAGATTGGCTGCGTGTAGCCAATTGAATGCGCTCCGCAGTTTCTTTGACGACTCAGCGTGTCCTTCATATCGGCAGCGAGTAACGGTGCCGAACGGTTGCCGAAGGGGTCCGAAAAGTTGCCCTCAGTCGATGCCTGCGCCCGCCGAATTGTTGTTCGTGGCCGGCACACGGCCGACGGGAACCAGAGGGGGACGTGCACATGCATCCGGTGTCGTGGTGGGCCGAGTTCGAGCAGAACTGCGAGCGGTTCGACGCCGCGTCGGTGACCGAGGCGCTCGCCGACGTGATCGTCCCGGCCATCCCGTCGCTGCTGCTGCGCCGCGAGGCCGACCACTCCGCCGACATGGTGCTGCGCCACCTGAACCGGCCGGCCAGCGAGGAGCGGGCCGAGCGGGCCACCCTGGCGACCGTGCGGCTCGCCGCCACCGTCGCGCGGATCGACGAGCGGTCCATCGGTGAGGACACCGGCACCGCCGCGGCACACGCGCTGTGCCTGATCCTGACCGGTGACTGGGCGCGAGCCGCGGCCGCGATGGAGTCGGTCATCGGCACCGGGCCGCTGCTCAAGGCGTTCGTCTCGGCGCTGCACCTGGAGAGCTTCGGGGCCGAGATCGCGCTGCGGCTGCTCAACGCCGATCACTCCCCCGCCGTCGCGGTGCGGTCGAGCCAGGCTCTCGGCCGGTACAGCTGGTGGCCGAAGTGGCTGCAGGAGATCGTGAGCGAGCGGGTGCTGGCCGGCACCCTGGACAACGAGACGGTCGCCGCGCTGAAGCAGTGCGCGTTCGCCGGGCTCACCCCGACTCAGGCCCGGATGGCCAAGCGCCTGCTCAACGCCGACCAGCAGCTGGTCGAGGCGACCGCGTCGCGCCTGGAGAACCTGGGCGAGCACCCGGCCGCCGCCCGGTTGCGCGACGGTTGCGTGGCCACGGTCGCCTTCGCGGCCCGGCTCATTCCGGTCTAGAGGACGGCCCGGCCAGGGCCATCACCAGGGGCAGGAAGACGGTGTCGAGGATGTCGGCGACGACCTTCTCGGCATCGGCTTCGGTGATCTCCGCCCACCGCACGACGCTGCGCATGCCCTCGTAACGGACCAGGTCGAGCGGCAGCATGGCCACCCGTTCGGGCAGGTCGGCGTGGGTGATCTCGCCGCGGGCGGCCGCGTTGCGCAGGATCTCGGCGATGACGCCGGGCAGGGCCGAGGAGATCTCCCCGGCCAGGCCCCAGACCTCGGGCATCAGGCCGTGCAGCAGCTCGGGCGTGTAGTGCCGGGCCCGGCCGGCCATCAGCCGCAGCACGGTGAGGTAGTCCTCGCGCAGCGATCCGGTGTCGGGCGCCTCGGTGACCAGCGGGCCCAGGGTGTGCCGGATCGCGGCCACGGCCAATTGCGCCCGGTTGGGCCAGCGGCGGTAGAGCACCTGCTTGCCGGTCTGCGCGCGGGCGGCCACGCCCTCGACGGTCAGCCGGTTGTAGCCGTGCTCCTGGATCTCGGCCCACGCCGCCTCCAGGATCGTGGCCTCCAGCTCCTCACCCCGGCGCCTGGTCGGCACATCACACCTCCGTAAGAGACGTTGCGTCTCTTCGTCGAGAAGCCTAGCATTCCCGATTAGAGACGCACCGTCTCTTACGGGAGGAGCTTCCGATGACCGTCAAAACCCGCGAGCCCAGCCTTCTGGTGCTCGCCCTCGTGGTCGTGCTCGGCCTGGTCGCGCCGCTGCTGGACACCACGATCGTCACCGTGGCGATCCCCTCGCTGCGCGCCGACCTGCACACCTCGGTCTCCACCATCCAGTGGATCAGCACCGCCTATCTGCTGGCCATGGCCGTGTCGATCCCGGTGACCGGGTGGGCGACCCGCCGGTTCGGCGCCCGCCGCGTGTGGCTGGCCGGCCTCTGGCTGTTCCTGGCCGGGTCGGTGCTCTCCGGGATGGCGTGGAACGTCGGATCGCTCATCGGCTTCCGGGCCCTGCAGGGCGCCGCGGCCGGCCTGCTCATCCCGATCATGCAGACCCTGCTGTTCGGCGCGGCCGGCGGCAAAACCGTCAGCGGCAACACGGTCGCGCTGGTCAGTCTGCCCGCGCTGCTCGGGCCGGTGCTCGGCCCGGTGATCGGCGGCCTGCTGCTCAACCACCTGGACTGGCGCTGGATCTTCTACGTCAACCCGCCGATCTGCCTGGCCGCCATCGTGCTTGCCCTGCGCTACCTGCCGCGCGAGACCGGCGAACGCACCCACCCGCTCGACCTGACCGGCCTGCTCCTGCTCTCCCCCGGCCTGGCCGCCCTGGTGTACGGCCTGAGCGAGGCCGGCGACGGCGGCGGCCTGACCGTCGGCCTGCCGGTCGTCGCCGGTGCCGTGCTGATCGCCGCGTTCGCCTGGCACGCCCTGCGGGCCACCGAGCCGCTTGTCGACCTGCGGCTGTTCCGGAGCCGGTCGTTCACCGCGGCCGGGCTGCTGATGTTCCTGTCCGGCATGGCGTCGTTCGGGGCGATGCTGCTGCTGCCGCTCTACTACCAGCAGCTGCGCGGCGAGAGCGTGGTCACGGCCGGTCTGCTGATGGTGCCGCAGGGCCTCGGCGTCGCACTGTCCCGGCTGGTGGGCGGGATCCTGGAGCGCTGGGGCAGCCGTACCGTCGTCCTTGTCTCGGTCCTGCTCCTGATCTTCGGCACTTTGCCGTTCGCCTTCGCCGGAACGCAGACCAGCACCATCGTGTTGTCGATCGCCCTGGTCCTGCGCGGCGCCGGCCTCGGCATGATCCTGATGTCGGTGATGCTGGGTGCCTACGACGGCCTGACCAAGCCGGAGATCCCGCACGCCAGCACCGCCACCCGGATCCTGCAGCAGGTCGGTGGTTCGTTCGGCACGGCGATCCTCGCGGTGGTCCTGCAGCGCGGCCTGGCCGCCCACCCGGCCGAGCCGGCCACCGCCTTCGACCACGCCTTCCTCTGGGCCGTCGTGCTCACCCTGCCGGCCCTGGTCGCCGCCCTGTTCCTCCCCGTTGCCGCCAAGGCGAAAGCCGAAGAACTAAGCCCGAGCGCCACCGTCGACGCGTAGGACGACCCCGGTGACGAACGAGGCACGGTCACTGAGCAGCCAGGCGGCGGCCTGGGCGATCTCGCCCGGGTCGGCCTGGCGGCCCAGCGGCGTCTGCGCCACCAGCCGTTGCACCAGACCGGGTGAATCGGCCTCCCAGGCGTCGATCATCTCGGTGCGGGTGTTGCCCGGCGCGATCGCGTTGATCCGGATGTCCTCCGGGCCGTAGGTGATCGCGGCCGACTCAGTGAGGCTGTTGACCGCCCGCTTCATCGCGCCGTAGGCGGGCAGCGCCGGGTTGCCGGTCAGGCTGCCCACGCTGGAGTTGTTGACGATCGCCCCGGAGCCGGCGGTGGCCCGGATCGCCGCGACCTGGGCGACCATCGCCAGCCACACGCCTCGCAGGTTGACCTCGTAGAGCCGGTCGAAGTCGGCCTGGCTGACCTGATCGAGCGGACCGGGCGGCGAGATCGTCGCGCCGTTGTTGAAGGCCACGTCGAGCCGGCCGAACCGGTCGACCGTGCGGTCGACGGCGGCCCGCACGCTGTCGGGGTCGGCCAGATCGCACACCACGAACTCGGCGGTGCCGCCGGCCGCCCGGATCTCCTCGGTCACGGATTTGAGCTGTTCCTCGGTGCGGGCGGCGAGCAGGACCCGGGCGCCCTCGCGGGCGAACAGGCGGGCCGCGGCCGCACCGATCCCCCGGCCGGCGCCGCTGACGAAGGCGACCTTGTCGTCGAGAAGAGATGTCATGCGGCAAGCCTCCGCCGGCTCGCGGGCGTTAGGCAGGGATCGGCGGTACCTGGCTGAGCGCGGAACCGGCGAGCAGAATCGCAGGCATGAATCGAGCGGAGCAGGCATGAATCGAGCGGAGCAGGCATGAATCGAGCGGAGCTGGCCGGCTTCCTGCGCAGCCGGCGCGAGCGGATAGCACCCGGCGACGTGGGCCTGCCGACCGGCCGGCGCCGCCGCACTCCGGGTTTACGCCGGGAGGAGGTGGCCCAGCTGGCGTTCATCTCCACGGATTACTACACCCGCCTCGAACAGGCCCGCTCCCCGCACCCGTCGCGCGAGGTGCTGTCCGGCCTGGCCCGGGCGCTGCGCCTGTCCGACGCCGAGCGCGATCACCTGCACCACCTGGCCGGCGAACCACCGGCGCCACCGGCCGGCCCGTCGCGCGAGGTGCGGCAGAGCATCCTCGACCTGATCGCCCGGCTCCCCCAGTCGGCCGCGACGGTGATCTCGGCCAGCTTCGAGGTGATCGCCTGGAACGATCTGGCGGCCGCGCTGATGGAGGATTTCTCGGTGCTGCCCCGCCGCGACCGCAACCTGGCCC
This sequence comes from Paractinoplanes tereljensis, assembly GCF_016862435.1. Classification (GTDB taxonomy): domain Bacteria; phylum Actinomycetota; class Actinomycetes; order Mycobacteriales; family Micromonosporaceae; genus Actinoplanes; species Actinoplanes tereljensis. The sequence continues at coordinate 194,985 of NZ_BOMY01000031.1, read as the reverse complement.
GCATGGTCTTCCTGGGCGGCCCCGGCCGGCTCTACCAGGTTTCCGACGCCGATCGGTTCGCCCAGCACGCGGCGCATCGGCTGCGGGCCACCGCCGCCCGCTACCCCGGCGACCCGGAGGTCGCCGAGTTGGTCCGCGACCTGCGCGCGGGCAGCGAGCGGTTCCGTGAGCTGTGGGCGTCGCACGACGTGACCGACGAGCCGACTCTGGTCAAGACGTTCCAGCACACCGAGGTCGGGCCGGTCACGGTCAACTGCGACGTCCTCGACATCGCCGACCGCGACCAGCGCCTCGTCATCTACACCGCCACGCCCGGCTCGCCCTCCGAGGAGGCCCTGGCCCTGCTCTCGGTGATCGGCGGGACCGGCTCTAGCCCAGCAACGTCGGACGCTGCCACTCCTCACCGCGCACATGGTGGGCCAGGAAGGCGAGAACCGTCTCGTACCAGACCTTCGCGTTTCCGGGTTTGAGGATCCAGTGGTTCTCGTCCGGGAAATAGAGGAATTTGTGCGGGCTGGTCCCGTCGTCGGCCTTCGAGCGGGACAGCAGGTCCCACCACAGCCGCAGCGCCTCGCCGATCGGCACGCGGTAATCGCGGTCGCCGTGGATCACCAGCATCGGGGTGGTGATGGCGTCGGCGAAGCGGTTCGGCGAGTTGTCGGCCAGGCGCTCGGTGGTCAGCTCGCGCAGCCAGTAGAACGGGGCGTCGGTGGTGGTCATCATCTGGCCGAGGTCCCACAGCGAGGCGTGCGTGACGATCGCCGCGAACCGGTCGGTGTGCCCGGCCACCCAGTTGGCCATGTAACCGCCGAACGAGCCGCCCATCGCCGCGGTGCGCGAGGCGTCGATCTCCGGGCGCTGCTCGGCGGCGTCGGTGAGCGCCATCAGGTCGGTGTAGGGCGCGTCGCCCCACGACCCCCAGCCGCGCTTGACGAACTCGTATCCGTAGCCGACCGAGAGGGCCGGGTCGGGCAGCAGCACCGCATAGCCCTGCGCCACCATGATCCACGGGTTCCAGCGCCACATCCAGGCGTTCCACGAGCCGAGCGGTCCACCGTGGATCCACAGCAGCAGCGGGGAAGGCGTCTCCCCGTGCGGCAACGCGAGCCAGGCGCGCAGCGGGGTTCCGTCGGCGGCGGTCGCGGTGACCTCGACCAGCTTTCCGGGCACGGTCACGGCCTCGGCCGGCCCCGACAATCCCGAAACCCCGCCGGACCCGTCCGCCGCCACCCGCACCGGGCTGGGCGGGCTGTCGACGGCACTGCGCAGCGCGTAGACCCACCGCCCGTCCGGCGAGACCCGCACGTCGGAGTAGGCGCCGTCGTCCGGGGTGAGCCGGGTGACCTCCCCGCTCGCGACGTCGACCCGCCACAGCGGTGACCGCCCCTCGTGGTCGGCCTGCACGATCAGCGCGGCACCGTCCGGCGTCCAGCGGGCGCCGCCCGGCCACCGGTCCCAGCCGACGGTCAGATCCCGGACCGGGCCACCGTCGACCGGCACCACCGCCAGCCACACGTCGCCGGGATCGTCCGCCGAGGAGCGCCGCTGGACCACGATCGCCACGGACCGGCCGTCCGGCGACACCTGCGGCTCGCCGTAGTCGTTGGCCGGGTCGCCGGCCAGCGTCCGCCGCTCCCCGGTCGCCAGGTCGACGGCCGCCACGATCGTCCGCTGCGACCCGAAGCGCTCGGCCTCGGCCCAGGTGACGACCAGGGTGCGGCCGTCGGGGGTGAGGTCCCAGGAGGCGTCCTCGGTCTCCACCGCCCGCCCGGCGTGCCCGGTGAGGTCACGCAGCTCCAACTCGCCGCCGCCGGCCAGGTCACCGGTGAGCAGGCGCGGCCGGTCCGGCCCGAGGTCGTGGTCCCAGCGGCGCACCGGGTATTCCTCGTGCAGGATCGCCGAGACGCCGGCCTCCTTGCGTCGCTTGCGGGCCTCGGTGTCGGCGTCGAGGCCGTCCGAGGAGGGCAGCAGCCCCGAGCCGGCCACCACCGTGCCACTCGCGCTGACCACCACCCCGTGCAGGCCACCGGCCGGTTTCGCGAGCACCCGGGCGTCGCCGCCGGCGGCCGGCTGCAACCACAGGGCGGCCGAGGGTTCGTCGTCGTCCTCGCCGTCCGGACCGGGCCGGGCCGAGGTGAACAGCAGGTCACCCTCGGGTGTGAAGGCGGCCGCCGCCTCGCCCTTGACGCTGCGGGTCAGCTGCCGGGCCGGCCGTTCCCCGTCCGGGTCGACCTCCCACAGCGCGGTGGCGTAGCGAGCGTTCTTCTTGTCCGGCGTCCCGACCCCCACGACGAGCCGGCGGCCGTCGGGCGACAGCCACAGCCCGGCGAGCCGGGGCAGACGGACATAGGCATCGAGGTCGCCGAACGAATCGATCATCTCGATGTTCTATCACTGTTCAGCCAAGCCGACAGCCCGGCCGCGACTTCCACCGGCCGGCCCTCGGGCAGAAAGTGACCGGCGTCGCCGACATCGACGACGGTGCCGGAGAACCGCTGCCGGCCTCGACGTAGTGCAGGTGGGTGCCGAGCAACGCGGCGTCCCGATGAAGCATGTCCCCGTCCTTACTGGTCGGTAAAGGTCTGACCGCATCAGGTCAGATCTTGGATAGATATCCATCGAATCACGTGATTGGCTGCGGGCCGGATCTTCACGGGGGAGGTACCGAAATCATGGCGTTCGCCCATGCTCTCGCGCGTGCCCGATGGCTCGCCGTCTTCTGCTCCGTTCTTCTCGTCGCTACCCTGACCGCCCAGCCCGCCACCATCGCGCGGGCCGCCGAACCGGGTGCGACTCCGCAGCTCACCGCCGGTGCCGCACCGCAGCAGCGGCCGGTCCCGGCCAACGCCGCACCGGAGAAAGCCCTCGCCGACGCGGACCGGCCACCGGTCGTGCCGCTCGGCGTACGCTCCGGCGGCGAAGCTCAAAAGATCTCCGGCGCCGAGCTGAAGCGGGTCGCCAAGCTCGCCCCCGGCGATCCCGCCTTTACCGACATCCAGCTGCAGCCGGGCTACGTGCTCGGCGACACCTCGCTGGTGGCCAACTTCAACACCGCCGACGAGTCGTTCCAGCAGTGGCGGGTCGACCTGTTCGACGCGGCCGACAACACCAAGCAGGAATCGACCACCCTGTCCAAAGAGGACCTCGCGCTCAGCGAGTGCGGTGGCTCGCCGCGGGAGTACTGCCGGTCGTTCGGTGCCGCCGACGGCTGGCACGTACAGACCGGCCGCGATTACTTCATCACCATCACCGCGCTGTTCGAGGGCGGCGAGGAGACACCGTCGGCGCCGTCCGACCGGGCCCAGGCCCGTGACGTGGTCAACCCGCCGGACATCCCGAACCGGCAGGCGGCCGGCTGCGGGTGCAGCGACGCGCTCGGGATGACCGACGCCAGCCAGGCGATCCGGGCGATCGGCGTGAACACCGGCACCGGCGCGTTCCTGCGCAACGAGACCGACCTGGCGATGGAGTCGTTCGGCGTGCAGTTCACGTCGGCCCGCGCCTACTCGTCGCTGAACACCGGGCAGTCCGCGTTCGGGCCGGGCTGGGCCTGGGTCTACGACATGAAGGTCACTGCCTCCGAGGGCGGCGCCGTCGTGCGGGCCGAGGACGGCTCCGAGGTGCTGTACACACTGGACGGCGAGACCTTCAAGAAGCCGGCCGGGGTGCGGTCCACGCTGCGTCGTGCCGGTGACGGCTGGGAACTCGTTACTCCCAACAACATCGTGTACGCCTTCGACGCGCTCGGCCGGCTCGTGTCGATCCTGAACCCGCGTCTCGTCGGCCTGAGATTCACCTACACCGACAAGGGCATCACGGTCCGGGACGCGTCCGGGCACGAGGCCACCGTCAAGGTCGAGGGTGCGCTGATCCGCTCGGTCGCCCTGCCGGACGGTCGCAAGGTCACCTTCGAGTACACGTCCGGGCTGCTCACCAAGGTCAAGGACGCCACCGGCGAGACCTGGAAATACAGGTATGACGCGGCCGGCCGGCTCACCCAGGTCATCGACCCCTACCAGGTCGTCACGCTGACCAATGAATACGACGCCACCACCAGCCGGGCCATCAAGCAGACCGACGCGCTCGGCGCCGCCACCACGTTCCTCTGGCGGCCGGAACGGCAGGAGTCGGAGACCACCGACGCCGACGCCGTGAAGGTGTGGGACGGCTACAAGGGCAACGTGCTTCTCTACTCGCAGCGCGGCAACGGCGACTCCAGCGTGCACCGCTACGACGGGTCGCTAAACCGCAACCTGGTGGTCAACGCCAACCGCAACCAGCACGAGTCGCAGTACGACGCGGCCGGCAACCTGATCGAGCAGTTCGCGCCGCAGAAGCGGTTCAGCGCCAAGACCGAGTACGACGCCCGCAACAACCCGACGACCCACACCGACGAGGACGGCAACAAGTGGGTCGACAAATACAACGAGTTCGACGAGCTGATCGAGAGCGCCGACGCCAAGAAGCACACCGTCACGTACGAGTACGACACCCGCGGCGTGCTGACCACCGTCACCGACCAGCGCGGCAAGGTCACCCACTCGGAGACCATCCCGGACGGCAAGCTCAACGCCGGCCTGGAGAGCGCGAGCGTCTCGGCCGAGGGGCGGCGCACGAAGTTCGGTTACGACAAGACCGGCCGGCAGGTCTCGGTCACCGACCCGCGCAACTTCACCACCCTGTCGTACTACGACGAGCAGGACCGGGTCGTCGCGACGCTGCAGCCGGGCAAGAAGAGCCCGTCCCGCAACGAGTTCGACAAGGCCGGACGGTTGCTCAAGCAGAGCTCGCCGGAGGGCGTCACCACCTCCTACGCCTACTACGACAACAGCGCCCTCAAGGCGACCTTCGCCGAGAACGTCACCAGCCGGTTCACGTACACCCCGGCCGGGCGTAAGTCGACCGCGGCGATCGACATGCGGCACTCGCCCGACCTGATCACCAGCTGGGCGTACAACCCGAAGGGCCTGGTCGAGTCGACCACCTCGCCGCGCGGCAACCTGCCCGGGGCCAACAAGGCCGACTTCACCACCACCTACAAGTACGACCGGGACGACAACCCGATCCAGATCCGCCGGCCGTACCCGAACGGCCAGGTGGTCATCACCGACATCGCGGTCGACGACCTGGACCGCACCACGTCGACCACCGACGAGTACGGCAAGACCACGTCGTACGAGCGCGGCAACCGCGGTGACGTGGCGTCGGCGACCGACACCCTGGGCCGCAAGACGTCGCTGGAGTACGACGCCAACGGCCAGCAGACCGGGATCAAGGACGCCAAGGGCGCCCAGACCAAGACCGAGTACGACGAGGCCGGCAACAAGACCAAGGAGATCTCGCCGACCGGCGGCATCACGAGTTACACCTACACCGACGACGGCCTGCTCGCCACGGTCGTCGACCCGCGCGGCAACGTCGACGGCGCCGACCCGGCCCGCTTCACCACCCGCTACGAGTACGACCTCGCCGGCAACATGGTGAAGAGCATCGACCCGCTCGGCAACGTCTCGACCTCGAAGTACGACGAGGTCAGCCGGGTGTCCAGCAGCACCGACGCACGCGGCAACGTCACCCGCTACAGCTACACCGACGACGACCAGACCCAGACCGTCGTCGACCCGGAGGACAACGCCACCACCCTGTACGAGTACGGCAAGGACGGTGAGGTCGCCGGGGTCCGCGACGCCAAGGGCCACTGGACCAGGTACTTCTACGACGAGGCCGGCCGCCTCGTGCGCAACACCGACCCGCTGGGCCGCAGCACCTACCTGGGCTACGACGCCGAGGGCAACCAGACCCAGTCGCTGACCCTGAACCTGTTCGAGGACCCGTCCCGGCTCTCCGACGCCGAGGCGGCCAAGCGCACGGTTCTCGACTCGTACGACATCGTCGGCCGCCGCGACAAGCGGGTGGTCGGCAACGGCCCGGTCTACACCTGGGCCTACGACGCCAAGGACCGGATCACCTCGTACGGCGACCCGGCCGGCGTGCGCGACGTCGCCTACGACGAGGAAGACCAGATCACCTCGGTCACCCGCCGCGAGGCGGACCGCGCCGACGAGACCTTCACCTACAAGTACGACGAGCGCGGCAACGTCGCCTCCTCGCAGTACCCGGACGGCACCAGCCTGGCGTTCGACTACGACGCGGGCAGCCGGCTCACCTCGATGACCGCGGCCGGCAACACCTGGGGCTTCGGCTACGACGCGGCCGGGCGGCGCACCAGCACCACCCTGCCGGGCGCCACCGGGCTCAAGGAGAGCCGCGCCTACGACGACGCCGGCCGGCTGGTCGGCATCGGCACCGAACGGGTCGGTGACCCGGTCGAGGGCGTGCAGGACCCGGTGTCCAAGTTCGACCTGACGCTCGACCAGGTCGGCAACCCGACCAAGGTGGTCACCACCCGCGGCGGCATCGCCGAGAAGGTGGCCTACTCCTACGACGACACCGACCGGGTGACGTCGGCCTGCTACGCGGCCGACTCCTGCGATCCCAAGGCGAAACCGGCCGGGCGGATCGACTACACGTACGACGCGGTCGGCAACCGCACCAGCCAGAAGCGCACCGGCTCGGCCGGCGCCGACCTGACCACCTACGCCTACGACGACGCCGACCAGCTGCAGCTGGAGACACTGCTCGGGCACAACAGCCGGCTCACCACCTACGACTACGACGTGCTCGGCAACCAGACCCGGGCCGGCGGCGACAAGTTCGTCTACAACCTCGACAACTCCATCGCCAAGGCGACGATCAACGGCGACAAGGCCACCACGACGTACGGGTACGACGCGGCCGGCCTGCGCATCGCGTCGACCAGTTCGGCGCCGAACGTGGCCACCACGACCCAGCGCTGGTCGTGGGACGTGGCCGGCACTCTGCCGCAGATCGCCCAGGACACCGTGTCCGACCAGGCCGGCACGGTCATCGAGAAGCGCGGCTTCGTCTACGGCCCGGACGACGAGCCGCTCGCCCTGCTCGACGAGCAGACCGGCGCCCACTCCTACACGCACGACTGGCTCGGCGGCGTGGCCAACATGCTGACCCCGGCCGGCACGCTGGAGAAGGGCTACGACTACGACCCGTTCGGCAACCCGCGGATCGGCGAATCGCTCGCCGCCCAGCCGCTTCCCGGCGAAGGCCTGGAAAACCCGATGCAGTTCCACGGGGCCTACCAGGACTCCAGCACCGGCAGCGGCAACTACTTCATGCGGGCCCGCAACTACAACCCGTCCACCGGGCGGTTCCCGTCCCGCGACCCGCTGCCGACCGGCACCGAGGCGACCTCCTCCTACGTGTACGCGGCGAACAACCCGCTCGCCTACTCGGACCCGACCGGCGCCCTGCTCGACGGGGGCGGCACCACCGGCGGGGCGGCCCCGACCGACGCCACCACGGTCGTCGACCCGGGACCGTCGCCGGAGGACCTGGCCAAGGCCAACCAGCTGCAGTCCAAGAGCACGCTCGACGTGATCCTGGAGGCCGGTGGCCAGATCCTGATGGAGTTCCTCGGGATCAACGACATCATCAACTGCCTCAAGGGTGACCTGGGCGCCTGCGCCATGATGATCATCGGCGCACTGCCCTGGGGCAAGATCTTCAAGGCCAAGAAGATCGCCGAGGCCATCTACCGGGCCGGCAAGGCCGTCATCACGTTCTTCTCGGAACTGAAGTGGGCCAAGGCGATCATCTCCGGTGCGGAGAAGGCGGCCGAGGCAGCCAAGGCGGCAGCAGCGGCAGCGGCCAAGGCTGCGGCCGAGAAGGCGGCCAGAGCGAAGGCGCTGGCCGAGGCGGCGGCGAAGAAGGCCGCGGCCGAGGCCCAGGAACGCGCTAGAGCCCTGGCCGCGAGGGCCAAGGCCAAGACGAAGCGTGGTGCGGCGTCGGACGACATTCCGCGCGGCAAGGCCGAGCCGACCGGCTGCCACAGCTTCGTGGCCGGCACCCGGGTGCTGCTCGGTGACACCGACGCCGACGGCAACAATGCCGGTAAGAGCAAGGCGATCGACGAGGTCCAGCCGGGCGACACCGTGCTGGCCACCGACCCGATCACCGGCGAGACGGTGGCCAAGCAGGTCACCCACACCATCCGCACCGACCACGACAAGGTGTTCGTCGACCTGTCGATCGGCACCGACCAGATCACCACCACCGACACCCACCCGTTCTGGGTCGCGAGCAAGGGCGAATGGGTCCAGGCCGGCGATCTTCATCAAGGCGACCTGCTGCGTACGGCGGCCGGCACGTTCGTGCAGCTCGGTGCGGTCAAGGTCTACCAGGGTCACCAGCCCACCTACGACCTGACGGTCGACGAGATCCACACCTACTACGCGCTGGCCGGCGACCAGTCGGTCCTGGTCCACAACTGTCCGCCCGGCAGTGGCCGCACCTGTACCTGCGCTAACCTGTCGTCCGGCAACAGCCCGGCGGCGGCGCTCGGTCAGGCCACCCACACCAGCCCGGCCGTGGTGTCCGCGTTCCAGGCCCTCGGTTACCGCCGGGGCCCGGGCTGGGGCCGCAAGGGAAGCGGCCTGCCCGACTTCCTGGCCCCTAACGGTGACCCGGTCGAGCTCAAGCCCTACACCAAGTCGGGCGCCCGCAAGGGAACCCGCCAGCTGGGCAAGTACCTCCGAAGAAGCGGCAAGTCCAACGGCGAGCTGTGGGGTTACAACTACGAGTCGAACGGTCTGCTGACCCTGCGGCTCATGGCCACCCCGCCCAAGCCCGGCACCCGCTTCTGGAACTGGCTCGACAAGCCTTAACCCCAGGAAGGTCATGGCCAAACCAACCAAACGACAACTGCTCGAGGCCGTCGCCGAACTTCTCGGCGACGGCCCCGGGCCGGTCGAAACCCGCAAACAAACGCTTGTGTACGGGCATGGCCCGATCCGCCACGAGCTGAGCATCGGCAGCGGCGGCGGCGGCGGCATGCTCGGCTGGAGCGTCGACGCCGTCGACCAGGAGTTCGACCCGCTGCTGGCCGAGCTGGGCGGGGTGCGGGTGGAGATCTGGCGGCCCGACCGCACCACCGTGCGGGCCGGCATCCCGGGCGTCCCGGCGCTCTACGAATATCCGTGGCCGGCCACCCGGGCCGAGCTGCCGGCCAGCGTGTTCATGGCCGACGTCCGGCAGTACGCGCCCGGCTCGGTGCGGTTCGTCGTCGACCGGGCCGACCTGGGCCGCCTGCTGCTGGCCGGCGACCACATCCACCGCGGCGAACTCTGGGCCAGCCTCTGGCCGAACGGCCTGCCCGGCCGCACCGCCAAGGCCCTGACCTACGCCCGGCTGACCGGTGACACCGCCCTGGAACGCCGCGCCCTCGACGTGCTCGACCGCGAGGGCGACCCGTTCCGCGAAGCGGTGAGCCACTTCGCCAAGGATTACGCCAAGGTCTCCGGGGTGGACCTCGGCGACGTGATCATCGGACGATGAGCACCGGGCAGTCGGCCCGGCGCAGCAGCCGGGTGCCGACCGCACCGAGCAGCGCACCCGGGTAGCCCTGCCGGTGCGGGCCGACGACCGCGAGCCGGGCCTGCCGGCAACTGTCCACCATCACCCGGTCGGGGCGGCCGTTCACGTACGCCCGCTGGGCCGGCACGCTGCGGAACTTCGCCCGCCACGGGTCGAGGCGGCTGTCCATCTCGGTGCCCAGCACCTCGGCCGCCACGCCCCGCCGGTCAGGGCCGGCCGTGACCGCCAGCACCTCGGTGCCGTGCAGGGCGGCCTCCTCGAAGGCCCGGCCGATCACCGCGTCGCTGCCCGGCTCGTCGGCGACCTCGACCACCACCGGCCCGGAGTCGCAGTCGGGCCGGCCGCGCACCACCGCGACCGAACAGCGCGCCTGGGTGGCCACCTGGTTGCCGACCGAGTCGTCCGGCGCGCCCAGCATCCGGCCGCCACTGTGCTCCCCCACCACCAGCAGCACCGCGTCCTCGGCCGCGTGCAGCAGGACCGGAACCGCGTAGCCCGGCATCGCCACCCCGCGGACCTCCAGGCCGGGCGCGACCGCCCGGGCCGCACCGACCGCCTTGTGCAGGACCTCGGCGGTTTCCGCGTGGCCGGACGGCCGGCGCGGGTGGGCGATCACCACCCGCAGCTCGCTGCCGCGCAATTGGGCCTCGACCGCGGCCCAGCGCACCGCCGCGGTTGAGCCGGAAGATCCGTTGGCCCCGACCACTATCCGAGTGACGTTCATGGCCGCCTCCTCGGGTCCAGAGTCGTCCCGTCCCGGAAAGATCACAAGGGCGTACTTTCGATGGCCTTGACGGTATTCGCCAGAGCCTTGCCCAGCGCGCCCTTGGCGACCGTGCCGAGCAGCAGACCGGTCACCCGGCCCTTGAAGTTCTTGCCGTCGCGCACCACCACCGCGTCCAGCCGGGTGACGCCGCCACCCTGCGGGGTCAGCGTGTAGGTGTGCCCCGACCGGCCACCCCAGATGTTCGAGTCGGTGGTGGTCATCACGATCTTGCGCGGGTCCGACCAGTCGTAGTGCAGCCGCTCCCAGACGCCGCCCGACCCCTCGGTGACGTCGGCCCAGTCCGGCCCCTGGGCGTGCACCTTCAGGTAGGCGGCGGCGCTGTTGCCGAACAGCTTCTCCCGCCCCGGCCCGAAGTCGGTGAGACCGGCGAGGAACTGCTCCGGGGTGGCGGTGGTGGTCTCGGTGAAATGGATCGTCGTCATGCCCACTACTTCACCGCCACCGGCCCGGGCCTCGCCCCAGGGTGCGTCCCTGGGGCGAGGGGGCCAGGGTGCGGAGGACGCCTCGGTAGGCTCCGGCCCGTGGCCAAGGATCATCAGTTGCGCGGGCGGCGGCGCGAACTCGAGACGCTCGACCGCCTGCTGCGCGACATCCAGGACGGCCGCAGCCGGGTCCTGGTGCTGCGCGGCGAGGCCGGCGCCGGCAAGACCGCGCTGCTCGACTACCTGGTGGATCAGGCCCGGACCGGCCGGGTGGTCACCGCCGCCGGCGTCGAGCCGGAGACCGAGCTGGCCTATTCCGCACTCCAGCAGGTGTGCGCCCCGCTGCTGGGCCACCTCGACCGGCTGCCCGACCCGCAGCGCGACGCCCTGGCCACCGCGTTCGGCCTGAGCGCCGGCCGCCCACCGGACGCCCTGATCGTCGGCCTGGCCGTGCTCGGCCTGCTGGCCGAGGCCGCCGCCGACCGCCCGTTGCTCTGCGTGGTCGACGACGCCCAGTGGCTCGACCGCATGTCCGAGGTAGTCCTGACCTTCGTAGCCCGCCGCCTCGACGCCGAGTCGGTAGCCCTGGTCTTCGCCGCCCGGGAGGCCTTCAACGGCCTGCCGGAGCTTCCGGTAGCCGGGTTGCCGGACGCGGACGCCCGCGCCCTGCTCGACTCGGTGCTGCCCGGTCTGGTCGACGCCCGGGTCCGCGACCGGATCCTGGCCGAGACCCGCGGCAACCCCCTGGCCCTGCTCGAACTCCCCCGCGACCGCACTCCGGCCGAGCTGGCGTTCGGGTTCGGCACGCCCACCGCGACCCCGCTGCAGGACCGGGTCGAGGAGGGCTTCCAGCGGCGCATCGCGGCCCTGCCCGCCGACACCCGGAGGCTGCTGCTGGCCGCCGCGGTCGAGCCGACCGGCGACGTGCCGCTGCTCTGGCGGGCGGCCGCGGTGCTCGGCATCGCCCCGGAGGCGGCGGTACCGGCCGAAACCGCCGGCCTGGTCGAGCTGGGTGCCCGAGTACGGTTCCGGCACCCGCTGGTCCGCGCGGCCGCCTGGCACGCGGCCGACCCGGCCGAGCTGCGCGCCGTGCACGCCGCGCTGGCTGAGGTCACCGACGCCGACCAGGACCCCGACCGGCGGGCCTGGCACCGCGCGCACGCCGCCGTCGGCCCGAACGAGGAGGTCGCCGCCGAACTGGAACGCTCGGCCGACCGGGCCCTCGCCCGCGGCGGCCGGGCGGCAGCCGCGGCCTTCCTGGAACGCGCCGCCGAACTCACCCTCGACTCCGGCACCCGCTCCGCCCGCACCCTGGCCGCCGCCCAAGCCCGCTTCGCCTCCGGCGCCTTCGCCCAGGTCCCCGCCCTGCTCGCCGCCGCCGAACTGGGCCCGCTCGACCCGGCCGGGCAGGCCGCGGTCGAACGGCTGCGCGCCCGGGTCGCGTTCGCGGTCAACACCGGCCGGGCCGCGGTCCCGCCGCTGCTGGCGACCGCCGCCCGGCTGGCGGAACTGGACCCGGCGGCAGCCCGCGAGACGTTCGTGTCCGCGATCGGCGCGGCCCTGAACGCCGGCCGCTTCGCCGGCGACGACCTACGCCTGGCCATCGACGCCGCCACCACCGCAACCTCAGGCGACAACCTGCGCCAGGCTGCCGGCGCGGCAGCGGCCGGTGACGATCCGGCCGGGCGGGTGCTGGCCGCGCTGATCGCGTGGCACGGGTGTGGGCAGGCGGCCGCCGTGCCGCTGTTTCGGGCGGCGCTCGACGCGATCACGCCGGATCAGGACCTCGACCTGCTCTGGATGGCCGGGCTGTTCGTCCACGAGGTGTGGGACGACGAGCGGTTCCTCGACCTCACCGAACGGGCCGTTGCCTTCGCCCGGGCCGGCCGCACGCTGTCGCTGCTGCCGACCGCGCTGACCTTCCGCGGCAGTGCACTGATCTACGCGGGCCGGTTCGCCGACTCGTCGGACCTGCTCGACGAGGCCGAGGCGCTCGCCCGCGCCACCGGCCCGTCGCCGCACCCGGCCGCCGCGGCCATCCTCGCCGCCTATCGGGGCCGTCGCGAACCGGCGCTGGAGCTGATCGACGCGCTCACCGCCGACGCCGGGGCCGGCGGGATGGGCTGGCTGCTCGGCGTCGCCGGCTACAGCCGGGCGGTGCTGTTCAACGGGCTCGGCGACTACCAGGCCGCGCTGGCGGCGGCTACTGCCGCCACCGAGCACGAGGATCTCGCCGTGGTCCAGTGGGGACTCGCCGAGCTGGTCGAGGCCGCCGCCCGCTCCGGCGATCTGGCCGCGGCGGCCAAGGCCCGCGATCGGCTCGCCGAACGAACCGCCCCGGCCGACACCCCCTGGGCGCGCGGCACCCAGGCCCTCGCCGACGCACTCGCCGGCCCGGCAGCCACGACCGCGACTTCCACGGTGAACCCGGCCGACGCCGCAAGCCCGGCCGACGCCGCAAGCCCGGCCGACGCGGCAAGCCCGGCGGCGGCGACGGTTGAGGACAGCTACCGCCGGGCGGTCGCCGAGTTTGCCGCCACCCGGCTCGATCTGCCGCTGGCCCGGGCCCGGCTGCTCTATGGGGAATGGCTGCGCCGGCACGACCGCCGGGCCGACGCCCGGGAGCAGCTTCGGCCGGCGCACGACGCGCTCGCCACGATGGGGGCCGAGGGCTTCGCCGATCGGGCCGGGCGGGAGCTGCTGGCTACCGGGGAGACCGTGCGGAAGCGGAGCTCCCCCGGCGTACGCGTGGAATTGACCCCGCAGGAAGGGCAGATCGCGCGGCTCGCGGCAGCGGGCCGGACCAACCCGGAGATCGGCGCGGTTTTGTTTCTCAGCCCGCGGACCGTCGAGTGGCACCTGCGCAAGGTCTTCGGGAAGCTCGGCGTCACCTCCCGCCGCGAGCTGCAGTCGACGCCGATCTGACCGCCTCGCACAGGTCGATCAGGGACTGGGCGCGGGAGACCTCGGTCGGGGTGAAGGCCGGTGCCGGGCGGGCCAGGAACTGCGGCCGGCCGTCGGTGCCGTGCAGCGCGGCCACGTGCCCGGCGCCGGGCGGCGGCGCGCTGGTCAGATCGGCGTCGAGCAGGCGGTGGATCGCCTCGTCGGGAGTGGTGGTGCCGGCCACCGCCTGCCGGGCGACGCTCAGCGCCCGAGTGGCCGGGTCGACCAGGTCGTGGGCGTCGGCGTGGCTGACCTCGGTGTGCCGGCCGCCGCCGGCCGCGACCGCGGCGACCAGGTCGTCGGCCGTCATCTGCCGGGGCACCGCGACCAGCAACTCGTCCACGGCCCCGTCCTCGGCGGGGTGTATCTGGATGGCCAGGATGTTGACGCCGCGTCCGGCCAGCCCGGCGCTGAGCCGGGCCAGCGTGCCGGGGCGGTCCGGCAGGGTGGTGCGCAGCCGCATCAGCGCGCACTCGCCGGCCGGCATGGTGGCCAGCATGTCGGGCAGGGTGGCGTGCCGGGAACGGCCGGTGGGTTGCCGCCGCCGGCTCCATCGCCGGCGCAGCAGCGCCCCGGCGACCAGGATGGCCCCGCTGGCGACGAGCATCGCCGCGCCGTGGGTGCGCTCGCCGAGCAGGGTGACGAACAGGTGCGCGGTGCCGACCGCGAAGAACACTGCGGCCACGTCGATCAGGTCGGCGGCCCAGTGGGTCGCCCGGGAGCGGTCGAAGGTCTTCATGACGACGATCCTGGGCGGCCCGCGTGTCCCGGCCGATTACTCGCTGTATCGGGGAGGGAAACTGTCCGGCCTTTTGTGAAATCGCCATTAATCATTCCGGAAGGCGTCTAACTACCGGTCTGTGTGCCTCATCATGCGGCGCGCGGCGCAGTGATGCCGGTCATGCCGGCGGCCCTCCAAGATCGACATAGAGTCGGTCCATGACCAGAGCGGTGGTGATCAGCGGCTACGGGCCGCCAGAAGTCCTGCAGATCGGCGAGACCGAGGTCGGTCCGCCCGGCCCGGGCCAGATCCGGGTCGCGGTGCGTTTCGCCGGCGTCGGCCCCACCGACCTGGCGATCCGGGCCGGGCACCTGGCGGCGGTATTCCCGGCCGGCCCCGGCGCGGTCCTGGGCTTCGAGGCGGCCGGTGTCGTCGAGAGCGCCGGCCCGGACGTGACCGACGTGACCACCGGCGACGAGGTGGCGGTCTTCCTGCCCGGTCTCGGCGGCTACGCGGAGCTGGCCGTCGCCGACTTCTGGGTCCGCAAGCCGGCCTCGGTGACCTGGACCGACGCGGCCGCGCTGCCCGCGTCCGGCGAGGCCGCCGCGCGGGTGCTGGACCAGCTCGCGGTCGGCGCCGGAGAGACGTTGCTACTGCTAGGTGCGGCCGGCTCGGTCGGCCGGATCGCCACCCAGCTCGCGGTGGCCCGCGGGGTCACCGTGATCGCGGCGGTCCGGCCGGGCGACTTCGCCGCCGCCCGGGAGCTGGGCGCCACCCCGGTCGACTACGCCACCCTCGGCGCCACCCCGGCCGACGCCGCGCTCGGCGACCGGAAGGTCGACGCGGTGTTCGACGCGTCCGGCCGCAGCGACCTGCCGGCCGCGATCGCCCTGGCCGGCGGCCCGCAACGGGTCATCACGCTGGCCGATCACCGAGCCCACGACCTGGGCGTAACGCTGTCCAACGTGGTCCCCGAGGGCGTGCCCGCCGCCCTGAACCTGGTGATGTCCGAACTCGCGGCGGGCCGGCTGACCCTGCAGCCGCAAACGGTGGCCCCGCTGGCCGACGCCGCCGCGGTGCACGCCCGCCTGGAGAGCGGCGACCTGCGCACGAAGGTCGTACTCAAGATCTAGACCGGACCTTTCCGGTACGGCCGACGCCGTCGACAACCGCAACTACCCCCGGCCGCCGCCACCGCGCGACCGGCGTGCGACACCGGCACGTGCCGCGACGCTCGCGCAACCGCACACCCACCCCGAGCGCTTTGCTCTGCTCACCCATACGCGCTGCTCTGCTCACCTACGGTAAGCGCGCGATCTTCAGGCTGGTGTTTGTCCTGGTCTGCGGGGCGGACCGCCGCCTGCCGGCGGGTTGGGTCGGGGTCTTGGGCCGAAACCGCCCGTGGCGGGCGCGCGGAGGGTGAGTCGCGCCTGCCGGGACCGAGCGCCACGGGACCGGGGTGGCGCGTACGGAATATGGATTTGCTCTTTCCGGAAGCCCGCCCCTCGCGAAGCTCTAGCGCGGGATCGCTTGCAGGGCGATGTCGACCGTGGCGTGCAGGCTGGCTCGGTCTACGCCGGCCGCCGCGTGTACGGCGTTGCCCTCGCTCACCACCATGACGTAGCGGGCCAGCGCCACCGGGTCGGTGCCGGCCGGGAGATCGGGGGCCTGGGCCAGGCGGTCGGCCAGCGCGGCCTCGCCGGCCAGCCGGCTCGCGGCCAGGAATTCGGCCGCGGTGCCGCCGGCCAAGCCGCCCTGGATCGACAAACACCCGGCTGGGCGGTCGGTCCGGGTCAGCGCGTCGGCGTTGGACCGCAGGAATTTCTCAATCACCGTGTACGCCGTGGGCTCGGCCAGCGCCTCCCGGGCGTACGCCATGTCGGCCTCGGCGTAGCGGGCCACCGCGCGGTGGAAGAGCTCCTCCTTGTTGCCGTACGCGGCGTACAGGCTCGGGCGGTTGATGCCCATCGCGTCGGTCAGGTCGCTCAGCGAGGCGCCGTCGTAGCCCAGCCGCCAGAACACCTCCACGGCCCGGTCGAGTGTCGCCTCCGCATCGAATCCGCGTGGTCTTCCCTGTGGCATAGCTCATCCTAACCGATCGGTACAGAAGTGCTACGGTCACTTCCATACCAAGCGGTACAGAACTAAGGATGGAAGATCATGGGACAGCTCACCGGCAAGACCGCCCTCGTCACCGGCGCCACCTCGGGCATCGGCCTGGCCGCCGCCCACCGGCTGGCCGCCGAGGGTGCGCACGTCTTCCTGACCGGCCGGCGTCAGGACGCCCTCGACGCGGCCGTCGCCGCGATCGGGGAGAACGCCACCGGCGTGCGCGCCGACGTGGCCAACCTCGAGGACCTCGACCGGGTCTTCGCAGCGATCCGGGAGCGCGGTCAGGGGCTCGACGTGCTGTTCGCGAACGCCGGTGGCGGCGAGTTCGCCGCGCTCGCCGACGTCACCTGGCAGCACTACGCCGACACGTTCAACACCAACGTCGGCGGCACCGTGTTCACCGTGCAGAAGGCGCTGCCGCTGCTCAACCCCGGCTCCTCGGTGATCCTGACCAGCTCCAACATCGACACCAAGGGCGCCGCGTCGTTCAGCGTCTACGCCGCCACCAAGGCCGCGCTGCGCTCGTTCACCCGCAGCTGGGCGGCGGAGCTGGTGGAGAAGGGCATCCGGGTCAACAGCATCGCCCCGGGCCCGATCGCCACCCCGGGCCTCAGCGGCCTGGCGCCCGACCCGGAGTCGGCCGAGCAGCTGTTCAAGGGCCTTGCCTCGGGCGTACCGATGAACCGCCTGGGCCGGCCCGAGGAGATCGCCGACGCGGTGCTCTTCCTGGCTTCCGGCAACAGCAGTTACATGACCGGCGCCGAGATCTACGTCGACGGCGGCGCCAGCCAGGTCTGACCCCGGAACGACATCGGCAGCGCCACCGCGAACGGGTGGCGCTGCCGATCGGTCGTGAGCCCGGGTCAGACCAGCGGGCTGCCGTTCGTCACCGGTGTGGTGACGCTCACCGGCTCGGTCTTCGGCGGGCGGGGGCGGGGGGTCGCCTCGACCACGGGCACGGTGGTGCTGGTGCTCGTACCCGTACCCAGCAGGGTCTTGGCCTTTTCCTGCGCCTGAATCACCGTCGGGCTCTCCCGCACCTTGCGCGCGGTCGCCGCGATCTGCTCGAACTTCTCCCGGCCGGCGCGGGAACCCAGCACGTAACCCACCGCGAACCCGGTGGCCAGCTTAAGCACCTTCATCAGATATCCACTCCGTGTTCTCTCGATCGGCCGAAAATGGGATGCCCGAGGGGGAAAAGCTCAAACCCGCCTGCACGTCATCGTTCGTGCGACCGGACACCACCGAGCGCGGATGGTCCTCGGGGTTCCAGCCCTCGACCGCGTGCTCATCCCGTTTGTGCAGCAGCAGCCAGTCCTTGCCGCGGGTGTGGATCAGGACGAATCGGCCGTGCAGCTTCACGCCGTACAGATCGAAATGAAGCTCGCCGGCGGCCAGAGCCGCCGCCGGATCGTCCGCCTCGCGTGGCACCCAGCTGCCGTTGTCCCAGACGATCACGTCGCCGGTGCCGAGTTTGCCCTCGAAATCGGCGTGCGAAAGCGCGTGGTCCTCGACGTGGTAGGCGCCGCGGCGGACCGCCGGATCGAGCGTCGGACCCTTCGGCACCGCCCAGCTGACCAGCACACCATCGAGCTCGAGCCGCAGATCGTAGTGCAGCCGGCTGGCCCGGTGCCGCTGGACGACAAAGCCACGCTTCATACCGCCTGGAATACCCCGTTCCGAGCGGACAACCAAGTGAACCTATGGTTGTCACCATGGAAAATGATCCGTTCGAGTCCGTGGCGGGCTTCGCCGGGCTGGGTTTGCGGGCGGAACTGCTCCGTGCACTGACCAGCCTCGGCTACGAAGAACCGACCCCGATCCAGCAGGAAGCGATCCCGCCGCTGGTGGCCGGCAACGACCTGGTCGGCCAGGCCGCGACCGGCACCGGCAAGACCGCCGCGTTCGCGCTGCCGGTGCTGCAGGCGCTGGCCGCCGGCCGGCGCGACGCCGGGCCGGGCGCGCTCGTCCTGGTGCCGACCCGCGAGCTGGCCGAGCAGGTGTCCCAGGCCGTCCACCGGTACGGCCGGGAGCTGGGCGTCCGGGTGCTGCCGGTGTACGGCGGACAGCCGATCGGCCGGCAGCTGCAGGCGCTGGCCCGTGGCGTGGACGTCGTCGTCGGCACGCCGGGCCGGGTGCTCGACCACATCGAACGGGGCACGCTGAAGCTCGGCGACGTGCGCACCGTCGTGCTCGACGAGGCCGACGAGATGCTCGACATGGGCTTCGCCGAGGACATCGAGGCGATCCTGGCCGAGACGCCGGAGACCCGGCAGACCGTGCTCTTCTCGGCCACCATGCCGCCCCGGATCGACGGCATCGCCCGGCGCCACCTGCGCAACCCGGTGCGGATCACGATGGGCCGCAAGGGTGTCGAGCCGGGCGAGCTCCCGCTGGTGCGGCAGAGCGCCTACATCGTCGCCCGCGCGCACAAGACGGCCGCCCTCGGCCGGATCCTGGACGTGGAGGCGCCGACCTCGGCGATCGTCTTCTGCCGCACCCGGGAAGAGGTCGACCAGGTCACCGAGACGCTGAACGGCCGCGGGTATCGGGCCGAGGCACTGCACGGCGGGATGAGCCAGGACCAGCGCGACCGGGTGATGAACCGGCTGCGCGCCGGGAGCACCGAGCTGCTTGTCGCGACCGACGTGGCGGCCCGCGGCCTGGACGTGGAACAGCTGACCCACGTGATCAACTTCAATGTGCCGGCCGCCCCCGAGGCGTACGTGCACCGGATCGGCCGGGTCGGCCGGGCCGGCCGCGAGGGCTCGGCGATCACCCTGGCCGAGCCGCGCGAGCAGCGGATGCTCAAGGCCATCGAGCGGCTCACCGGCCAGCGGATCACCCTGGAAAAACTGCCGACGGTCACCGACCTGCGGGCCCGGCGGCTGGAACTTACGCGTACGGCGTTGCAGGCCAGCCTGGAGACCGACGACCTCGAGCGGTTCCGGGTCGTCCTCGACTCGCTGACCGACGAGTTCGACGTGGAGAACATCGCGCTGGCCGCGGTGAAGCTGCTGCACGAGGCGGCCGGCGGTGACGTCGAGGAGGAAGAGATCCCCTCGCCGTCGCCCGCGGCCGGCGACCGTGCTCCGAGCGGCCGGGACCGTGCGGGCGGTGGCCGGCGGGACCGGCCGTCCGACTCGAGCGTGGCCCGGTTGTTCTTCGGCATCGGGCGGCGGGCCGGGCTGCGCCCGCAGGACCTGGTGGGCGCGATCGCCGGCGAGTCGGGGCTGAGTGCCCGGGACATCGGCGCGATCCAGATCACCGACCGGTTCTCGCTGGTCGAGGTGCCGGAGCCGGCCGCCGACATGGTCATCGCCGCGATGCAGCGCAGCACCATCCGGGGCCGCCGCCCGACGGTGCGCCGGGAGCGCTTCGTCCGCTAGTTTTTCGATACGCTCCCGCAACAACCGGTGGTCTTCACTGGGCGGATGAATCTGCGCAGGATCGCCTTCGCCGGCCTGGCTGTCCTCGGCCTGGCCGGCGCGCTGTTCGCGGTGCGGCGGCCGCTCACGATGGCCGCTCCGCGGTGCCTGACCGGGCACTGGCACGGCTGCTACGACACCGAGAACGGCGTGGTTCTGATGACGCTGGTCGGGCTGCCGGTGGCCGTACTCGTGGCCTGGGCTTTGATCTTCTTCCGGCGGGACACCGGCGGCGCGGCGCTGGTGGGCCTGGTCTACGGGACCGTGCCGTGGCTGTGGCTGACCCTGATGCCCGGGCCGGGAGCCGGTGTCGTGCCCGGGCGGGTGAGCCTGATCCCGCTGCGCGACCTGGTCTCGATGGGTGCGTTCGGGATCGGCGGGAACCTGCTGGTCTTCGCGGCGCTGGGGTTCTTCGGGCCGATCCGGTTCGCGGCGCTGGCGTCGCTGCCGCGGATCCTGGTGCTCGGGGCCGGCTGCTCGATCCTGATCGAGACCGCCCAGTACGTCTTCCAGCTGGACCGGGTGTCGTCGGTGGACGACGTGCTGGTCAACGCGGTCGGCGCGATGCTGGCCGGGCTGGCGTCGCGCCGCTGGTGGCGGACCGCCGATCATAGGGTTCAGGCATGCGCGTACTGATCGTGGAGGACGAGCCGTACCTGGCCGAGGCCGTCCGGGACGGTCTGCGGCTGGAGGCGATCGCGGCCGACATCGCCGGTGACGGCGACACCGCCCTGGAGCTGCTGAGCGTCAACTCGTACGACCTGGCGGTGCTCGACCGGGACATTCCCGGGCCGTCCGGCGACGAGGTGGCCCGCCGGATCGTCGCGTCCGGCGACGGGATCCCGATCCTGATGCTCACCGCGGCCGACCGGATCGACGACAAGGCGTCCGGGTTCGAGCTGGGCGCCGACGACTACCTCACCAAGCCGTTCGAGCTGCGGGAACTCGTGCTGCGGCTGCGGGCGCTGGACCGCCGGCGCGGGTACACCCGGCCGCCGGTGCTCCAGATCGCCGGGCTGCGGCTCGACCCGTTCCGCCGGGAGGTCTTCCGGGACGACCGGTACGTCGCGCTGACCCGCAAGCAGTTCGCCGTGCTGGAGGTGCTGGTCGCCGCCGAGGGTGGCCTGGTCAGCGCCGAGGAGCTGCTGGAACGGGCCTGGGACGAGAACGCCGACCCGCTCACCAACGCCGTCCGGATCACGGTCTCGGCCCTGCGTAAACGCCTCGGCGAGCCGTGGATCATCGCGACCGTGCCCGGCGTCGGCTACCGGATCGACCGTGGATAGAGCCTCCGGCCTGAGCGTCCGCCTCAAGCTCACCCTCAGCTACGCCGGGTTCCTGATGGTCGCCGGTGCCCTGCTGCTCACCGCGGTCTGGCTGTTCCTCCTGCGGTACGTCCCCGACCAGGCCACGCTCATCGTGCCCGGCAACAACGAGATGACCGGGATCTTCCCGGTCCGGTCCAGCCTGCTGCGGTTCTTCGCGCCGCGGGCCGCCGTGGTGCTGGCACTCCTGCTGGTCCTGGGTCTGGCGGGCGGGTGGCTGCTGGCCGGCCGGATGCTCGCCCCGCTGGCCCGGATCACCGACGCCACCCGCACCGCCACGGCCGGCGCGCTCGCCCACCGGATCCGGCTGCCCGGCCGCCGGGACGAGTTCCGCGAGCTCGCGGACGCGTTCGACGCCATGCTCGCCCGGCTCGAGGCGCACGTGGCCGAGCAGCAGCGGTTCGCCGCCAACGCCTCGCACGAACTGCGCACGCCGCTGGCCATCTCGCGGGCGCTGCTCGACCTCGCCCGCAAGGACCCGGCCCGGGGCCCGGACGAGCTCATCGACCGCCTGCACACGGTCAACCAGCGGGCGATCGACCTCACCGAGGCCCTGTTGCTGCTCAGCCGGGGCAACGTCGGCACCGAGAGCGTCGACCTCTCGCTGGTCGCCGAGGAGGCCGCGGAAACCCTGCTCCCGCTGGCCGAGCAGCGCCGGATCACCCTGGAGGTGACCGGTGGCGCGGCCCGGGCCAGGGGTTCCGCCGAGCTCCTGGCCCGGATGGTGACGAACCTCGTGCAGAACGCCGTCGTCCACAACCTCCCCGGCGGCGGCACGGTGACCGTCCACACCGAGTCGGACGGCGACATCAGCGTGCTGCGGGTCGAGAACACCGGTCGCCGGCTCCCGCTCGACCTGGTGCCGACCCTGACCGAGCCGTTCCAGCGCGGCACCGAACGGGTGCGCACCGGCGAGCACGCGGGTGCCGGGCTCGGCCTGGCCATCGTGCACAGCATCGTCCGCGCCCACCACGGCACCCTTGACCTGGTCCCCCGTCCCGACGGTGGCCTGCTGGTCACGGTCCGGTTCCCCCGGACCGCCGTCAGGGTCTGGTGAACTGGACGTACGGCTTGTCGCGCATGTAGTCGGCGACCGTGTTCCAGACCGCCGGGTTCACCGTGCCGTGGTCCATGTGCTGGGTGGTCTGCGGCCAGTCGGTGTCGGCCAGGTAGCCGGCCACCACGATCGACGTGGTGCCCAGGATCAGGGCGGCGGTCTTGGAGCTGTCGGTGGTGCCGGTCTTGCCGAAGACCGGGTGCCCGACCACGCCGCGGGCCTGGGGCGCGGTGCCGGAACCGCCGCAGCTGCCGGTCTGGGCCGAGTCGCCGACCGGGCAGCGGGCCGCGTCGACCGCCTGCCGGGCCACCTCGGCGGTGACCACCTGCCGGCAGCTGGGCGCGCCGACGTCGATCTTCCCGCCGTCCCGGTCGAGGATCTGGGTGACCGGCGTCGGGGTGCAGTAGTTGCCGTCGGCGGCCAGGGTGGCGTACGCGTTGGCCAGGTCGAGCGGGGTGGACTCGGAGACGCCCAGGGTGAACGCGCCCCACTGCTCGGCGTTCTCCGGCTGGGCCAGCGTCGCGTCGTTGGAGGCGCGGAACTGGATGCCGAAGTCCTGCGCGGTCGCGACCACGTTCTGCGCCCCGACCTCCTCTTCGAGGGGCACGAAGTAGGTGTTCACCGAGTGCCCGAACGCCGACCACATGTTGTAGGTGCCGGCCTCGCTCTCGCCCGCGTTGCCGGGGCAGTAGAAGTGCGTGCCGGGGCAGGCGGCCGGGCTGCCCGACTGGACGATGTAGTGGGTCTTCGCGACCTTCTCCGCCTTGATCGTCTTGGTCAGCGGGAGGCCCTGCTTCAGGGCGGTCACCATGGTGAACATCTTGAAGGTCGAGCCGGCCTGGTAACCGTCGACGTCGCCGCCACCGCTGATGATCGGGTTGGTGGTGTTGGGGTAGGTGCCCTTGAGGTTCTGGGCGGCCTTCTTCGGGTTCGAGGAGAGGTGGTTCTTCGACTCGTCCAGGCTGTAGGTGCGGTTGGCCGCGAGGGCCAGCACCTGGCCGGTGCCGGGTTGCACCGCCGCCAGCATCAGGGCGTCCTTGCTCTTCTTGGAGATCTGCTGGCCGATCCGCTTGTACGCGGCCGCGGTGGCGTCCAGGTCCATGCTGGTGACGATGCGGTAGCCGCCGTCGTTGAGCCGCCGCTGCCGGTCGTACGTCGTCGAGCCGAACGCCTCCTGCTGCAGCCACCAGCGGGTGAAGTAGTCGCAGAAGAAGCCCCACTGGTTCTTGCTGACCGAGACGCAGCCGTTGCCGACCTTCTTGACCGTCTGCGGGACCTTCTCCTTGAGCGCCGCCTTCTCCTGCACCGCGGTGATCGCGCCGGTGGTGACCATGCCGTCCAGCACGTACGTCCGGCGGGCGACCGCCTGCGGGTAACCGCTGGTGGTGGCCGGGTTGAAGCTGGTCGGCGCCTTCACCAGGCCGGCCAGCAGAGCCGCCTGCGCGACGTCCAGGTCTTTCGGGCTCTTGTTGAAGTAGATCTGGCTGGCCGCGTAGATCCCGTACGCGCCGTTACCGAACGGGGCGATGTTCAGGTAACGCTCGAGGATCTCCTTCTTGCTGAGCTCCTTCTCGAGCTGCAACGCGTACTTCATCTCGGTGATCTTGCGTTTCGGGGTGTCCTGGGACGCGGCGACGACGTCCTTCGGGTCGGTCGCCGAGTATTCCAGCGACAGCCGTACATATTGCATGGTGAGCGTGGAGGCGCCCTGTTTGCTGCCGCCGCTCGAATCGCTCACCAGGGCCCGCAGGGTGCCTTTGAGATCGACGCCGTTGTGGTGGTAGAAATCGCGGTCCTCGGCGGCGACGATCGCGTTCTGCACGTTTACCGAAATCTGCGACAACGGTACGTCGCTGCGGAACTCGTCATACATGACCGCAATCTGCGTCTTGCCGTCGGACGCGTAGATCCGGGTGATCTGCGGCGAGCTGAAGTCGGTCAACTCGCTGGGCAGGGCCTCGTACGCACTCTGGCCCGCCTTGACGGTGAGCCCGGACAACGCGGCGGCCGGAAAGGCCGCGGCCGCCGCCACCACGCCGGTCAGCAGCCCGCACAGCAGCAGGCTTCCCGCATTAGCAAAAACGTTGTGGTCGCGCCGCCGGAACCTGGAATTCACCCCGGCAGGTTACGGGACCAATTCGTGAAACTTCCTGTGAAGTTCCTTGGTTCGAAATGCATCACCGTAAGCCGTCGACGAGCAATTGCAACATACGAGTGGCCTGGGCGACATCGGCGGCGGCCAGCATGATGCCGGCCATGCTGGCCGAGACGTCGGCCGGTTGGACGTCGGCCCGAAGGCTGCCGTCGGCCCGGCCGGCCTCGAGGATGGTGGCGATCGCGCCGTCGAGGTGCGCGCGGGTCTGGCCGGAGCTGATCGCGCCGCTGGCGATCACCGCGCGCAGGGCCTCGGCCATCCCGTGCTTGGTGGCCACGAAGTCCTGATAGCGGTGCATCCACTCGCGCAGGGCGTCGGCCGGCGACCGGTCGGCCAGCAGCTGCCCGGCCAGCGCGCACAGCCGGGTCAGCTCGCTGCGGTAGACCTCCTCGACCAGGGCCTCGCGGGACGGGAAGTTGCGGTACAGCGTGCCGACGCCGACCCCCGCCTCGCGCGCGATGTCCTCGATCTTGACCGGGTCGGGGCCGGCCGCGGTGAGGACCCGGGTGGCCGCGTCGATGATGCGCTGCCGGTTGCGCTGGGCGTCCTTACGGGCGCCGGGGCGCCGCTCCGAATCGGAAAACGGAATCGCCTCCACTTCTGCTAGCCTCGGACGAAGTCAAGCGGAATCGTATCGGGAGGGCCTACCCCATGACCACGTACGGGAAGCTCGGCGAACACGACGTCCTCCGGGTCGGCTTCGGCGCCATGCAGCTGGAACACGGCGACCCCGCCGACGCCGTCAAGGTCCTGCAGCGAGCCGTCGAACTCGGCGTCGACCACCTCGACACCGCCCAGTTCTACGGTCCGGGCACGGTCAACAGCCTGATCAAAACCGCCCTCCATCCGTACGCCGATAGCCTTCGGCTGGTCACCAAGGTCGGCGCCGTCACCCACCCGACCGAGCGCCTCGTCGCCGCCCAGAAGCCGGCCGAGTTGCGGGCCCAGGTCGAGGAAAATCTGCGGGCCCTCGGCACCGACCACCTCGCGGTGGTCAACCTGCGCCGGGCCGACATGACACCGGGCATCGTCGCCACCGGCGAGCAGGCCGTCGACCTGGACAGCCAGCTGGCCGAGCTGATCACCCTGCGCGACGCCGGCAAGATCGGCGGCATCGGCCTGAGCCACGTCAGCCTCGCCCAGCTGCGGCAGGCTCTTCCGGCCGGCATCGTCTGCGTGCAGAACCTCTACAACGTGCTCACCCGCGGCCACGAGGACGTGCTGGCCGAGTGCGCGGCGCACGGCATCGCCTGGGTGCCGTTCTTCCCGCTCGGCTCGGCCTTCGACGGCTTCCCCAGCGTCGGCGGCCACCCGGTGGTCGCCGACCAGGCCGAGCGCCTCGGCATCACCCCCGCCCAGGCCGGGCTGGCCTGGCTGCTCGGGCACAGCCCGCACACGCTGCTGATCCCCGGCACCCGCGACCTCGGCCACCTGGCCGACAACGTCGCGGTGGCCCGGATCGAGCTGGACCCCGAGGCCACCGCGGCTCTCGACGCGCTCAGCTGATGCCCTGGGCGGCCAGCCACGCCAGGGTGTGGTCGGCGACCGCGCGCCAGCCCGAGTCGATGGTGAGCGAGTGGCCCCGGTCCGGGAACTGCTTGAGCTCGGTGGTGGCGGCCGAGTCGCCGTACAGCTTGTAGGTGGCCCGGGTGACCACGTCCGGCACGGTGTGGTCCTGCTGGCCGGAGATCAGCAGCAGCGGGCCGCGGGTGGTGTTGGCGGTGTCGACCGCGGCCGGCGAGTTCCTGGTGAAGTTCGCGAACGCCGCCTCGAACAGCGGCCGGCCCGGCGACGGAACCGTCCAGCGGTCGAACAGGTCACCGGACTCGCGCTCGCCGAGCGCGTTCGCGAACCCGTACCGGAATTGCGCCGGAGTGAGGGAAACGGCCCGGCGCCGGTTCGCGGGGTTGCCGAGAACCGGGAAGCCGGAGCGCAACTGCGCGAACGGCAACGGTTTGACGCCCTTGATCTGCGCCGGGTCGATCGCGATACCGGCCCGGCCGAGCCCGCGCCCGAGCAGCTTCTGGGTGATCAGACCGCCGAACGAGTGCCCGATGATGACCGGCGCGGCCGGCAGCGTCGCGATGACCGCGGCGTAGTGCTCGGTGACGTCGTCGATGCCGTGACCGGCGACCGCTTGCGGGTCGCGGCGGGCGGCCTCGACGGTGTCCGGCTCACCGGGCCAGCCCGGGGCGACCGGGGCGTACCCACGGGCGGCGAAGAGGTCGCTCCACGGCTGCCAGGACGAGGCGTGCAGCCAGAGGCCGTGGATGAACAGGGCCGGCGTGTTCGTCATGCTCGCGAGCATGGCCCGCCAGTCAGAGTCATCGAATCTGTCGGATGACCTAACCGGTCCGCAGTACCTTGCCGAGCGCCGACGCGACCGCGCGCGACTCGGCCGCCGTCATCCGGGATGTGAAATGCCGACGGATGGCGTCGAGGTAGACCGGGGCGGCGTCGCGCAGGCGCTGCCGGCCGGCCTCGGTGATCGATGCGTACGCCGAACGGCGGTCGTCCGGGTTGCTCTCCCGGCTGACCAGGCCGGCCGCCTCCAGCTGGTCGACGACCCGGCTGGCCCGGGTGCGGCTGACCACCGCGACCTGCCCCAGCTCACCCATGCTGAGTCTGCGCTCCGGCGCCGAATTCAACTCCAGGAGTACGTCGTACCAGGTCAGCGGCAGGCGGCAGGCGGCCTGCAGCTCGCGGTCGATCAGCGGAACCAGGGCCGCGTGCACCCGCAGCAGCGCCGCCCACGCGGCCGGATCGGTGTCGCTCATCACCCGAGCGTACCCAACTCCTGTGCGTGCGCACGCATCGATCTAACAATGTGTGTGCGCACGCATATTACTTCGCTTTGGAGTCCGCCATGACCAAGGTTCTGCACATCCTGGAGGACTGGCTGCGCTGGGCCGGCGTCGACGACATCCGCACCGTCCACTTCCGCCCCAACCTGGTCACCGCCGACGCCGAGCAGGCCCGGAGCCTGGCCCACGCCCAGGCCCGAGACCTGGCGAAGAGCTTCCTGCGATGAGGTACGGGCGGCAGGCTTCCCGCCCGCGCCCGGGGTTGCGGCAGAGGCCTGGTGGTGCGGAAGGTCCGGGGCCTCAGACCCGGTGCACGTGCACGCCGCCGGCCAGGCTGTACTCACGCACCTTGACGGTCCGCGAGGCCGGGCTGGTGCGCGGCCCCGAGTCAACCCGCACGCCCCCGAACACGCGGAAGCCCTCGACCTACCAACACAGTTCCCCCGATGACATCCGTCATGCACCCCGGGTCGGCCGTGTCGCATGTACAGTAGGCGCTAGACAAGTTGTCTCTCCACTGTGCACTCAGAAGGTTGATAGCCATGTACGACAGGCATGTTCGTGCTCGAATGATCGACTTCTTCACCCTCGAAGGAATGCCATGGCCGCGGCGGCTGTGGGACATCGGTTCGCTGCTCGCCCTGGAGGAGTTGCTGGAGGCGAGCATCTGGGCTCGGCAACGCGTGCTGTCTCCGGCCGCTGTCGACTGGCAGCGCCACGAATTACTGAAGGTCATCGGCCCTGACATCGGCCTGGGCAGCAAGGAATTGCGCGCCGAACTGACCTCGCTGCTGAGTAAGCCGCTGCCATACCCCAGCACGGCTCACCGCCGCCTACAAGACATCGTTGACCATGCCCGTGAGGGATACCTGAGCCGCTGGGCATCGGCGGCCGCCCGACCTGAGGAACAGCGGCCGCAGCCGGAACGACTCGCTCGCGTCGTTGCAGCGCATCTGCTCGACCTCGGCTACGACGCGAACCACCTGGCTGCGTGGATCGGGCAGCTAGCCCGGCGGCAGGCCATCATCGACGAAGTCCTGCAAGGCGCAGTTGCCCTTGACACCGCCGCGCCGCAGGAGTTCACCGTTCTCGCGGTCCTGGACAATGCGCCTGAACGTGAGCAAGCCCAGAGGCACGAGGCGTGGCTCTCGGGCCGTGAGGTCGTGGATTGGCTGAAACAGCGCGGCCATTCCACCAACGGATTACGCCCCGGCGGCGGCTTTCTCTATCGAATGGTTGCGCGGGATCCCTTCAGCGCGGCAAGCCAGGTCCGCGAACTGGTCGAGCACATGGTGGTGCGATCGTCCTTCGAACGCGGCAACAGGGGTGGGGTCAGAGCTGCCTCAAAACTTTGGGTAGACGAACACCCGGAGCCGATCCCTTTCGTCACGCCGTCCAGGGGAGCTCACGTGCTGTCGCTGGTGAACGAAGGTCGCCTTTACCAGGTCCAGGGGCAACGCACTTTGATCGACGACGCCTTGGAACTGGCAGCGCCGTTGAATCGCGGTGCTCTTGGGCCGGCAGTCGCGGGGGTGTGGGCCGCGATTGAGTCCTTGCTGTCGCATCCGGACGATCCCAGCGATGAGGAACGATCCGGGAAGGCCGTCGCAGCCGACCGGCTGGCGGCTGTAATCGCCTGTTCATGGCCTCGTGCCGAACTGACCGCTCTCGCCCACAGACATCAGCCAGAGACTCCCGATGCTCTCGCATACGCGCTGGCGGCGTGCACGAACAGCCGCGAACGAGCGGCTGCGGTTGCAAAGGCCCTAGCGGCCGGTGAGATGCTCGCACCGACCGAGCGCTTCCGACGCGACTCCGACATCGCGGCGGTGCACCGGATGCGCCGAGTTGTGGCCAATCCTCGAGCAGAGCTAGCGACGACGGCCGCCGTCTTCCGGATCGCGATGAGGCGCCTGTATCGGACTCGCAATATCGTGCTGCACGGCGGCTCCATGCAAGGCGTGGCCTTGAAAGCCGCCCTACGGATCGCCGCGCCGTTGGTGGGTGCCGGACTCGACAAGATTACTTACGCCACGCTGGTCAACGACCTCAGCCCGCTCGCCCTCGCAGCCAGGGCCGAGAACGGCTTGAAATTAGTCGGGGGTGAGACCGGCATGACCGTGGTCGACCTGCTTGACCGCCGCAGTTGACGCCGAAACTCCCGGGAAAGCAAAAGGGCCCCAGCCAAATGGCGGAGGCCCTTGCGAATCTGAGGACGACTATACACGGCCCGGCGGCCAAGAGCCACATTCTTACGGATCAGCGTCGATGCGGTACATAGCGAAACAAGGTCACTGCGGCGGCCAGGCCTACCAGGCCGGAGACGCTTACGCCCCAGGCCAGGCCGGCTAGGCCGGTTACGGCGGAGAGCAGCAGCGGGCCCAGCGCTGCGCCGCCGTCGGCCAGCTCTCGCCACACTCCTAGGAACGTGGGGCGGCCCACGGCCGGGGCGGCGTCGGCGCCGAGGGTGTTCACGATGCCTGAGCCGATGCCGTTGCCCAGGCCGATCACCATGGCCACCGCGGCCAGCGTGAGCACTCCGTGGGTCAGCGGGAGCGCCAGGAAAGACAAGCCCATCACCAGCGTGCACGGCACCGCCACGGCTCGGCGGCCCCAGCGGTCCATGGCCAGGCCGGCCGGGTAGAAGACCAGGGTCTCCACCGCGCCCGCCACGCCGAACAGGATTGATGACGTGCTCGCGTCCAGGCCCAGGTGATGGGCCCAGAGCGGGACCACCACCTGCCGGGTCTGGCGGATGGCCGAGAGCAGCAGCACCCCGATGCCGAGGGTCAGCAGGGTGCGCCGATGGTCGCGGGCGATGGTCCAGGTGGAGATGCCGGACGACGCGGCGGCCGGCGACGCCAGGTCGGGCACCGTGTAGGCGATTACGCCGGCACCCGCGATGGCTACCAGCGATATCGCGTACGCACCGGCCAGGCCGGTCAGCGCGATCACCCCGGCGCCGGCGAACGGGCCTGCGAACGCTCCGATCCGGGCCACGCCGCCGAGCGTGGACATGGCCCGCGCCCGCATCTCGAGTGGTACCACGTCGGTCAGGTACGACTGCCGGGCCAGCTGGAACACCGCCGAGCCGATGCCCATCGCGAACACCGCGGCCGCGAACGTCCACAACCCGAGGTCGAACAGGCACAGCGCGATCGCGGCGACGCTCAGGCCGGCCGCCGCGACCATCGCCCGGCGCTCGCCGAAGCGGGTGGTCAGGGCGCCGGCCGGGATGTTCGCCACCAGCGCCCCGATGCCCATCAGGGCGACGATCAACCCGGCCGCGGCGACCGTGGCGCCGCGCTCGATCGCGCTGATCACGATCACCGGCGCGATGACACCCTGGGAAAACCCGGAGAGCAGCGACGGACCGTACGCCGAGACGGCCACCGACCGCAGCCGGAAGGTGGCGGTGTCAGACATGACCGGCATCCTCCGCGCCGCCCAGCCCCGCCGCCCGAACGCCCTCCCCCAGCGTTGGGTGGAACACACCCGATCAGCGGTTCGTGTGCCACACCTCGACCCCGCCCATCGGCGACGGCTCGCCGAGCACCGAGGTCAGCACCAGCCGTACCTGGGTCCGCTTGTTCCAGTTCGGCAGCAGGACGACGACGCCGGCGTGCCAGTAGTCCAGGTCGGCCTGGATCGCCCGATGCTCGTCGGCGCCGAGCGCGGGTGCGATGCCGGTCTTGCGGATCTGCTCGATGAGGGTGACCGTGTAGCGCGGCTCGCCGAACCAGGTGCCGGTGTTGTCCCGGGGCGGGTCGACCGGACCCAGGAAATACCCACGCGGGGTCGGGAAGGCCAGTTTGCTCAGTGCCGCGATGCGCATGCTGTCCCGGCCGGTGACCATCGCCGGCAGCGGCACCAGCACCACGCTCTGGCCGTCCTTCAAAACTGGCCGCCACATCTCCTGGGTGAAGTACGCCGGCACCGACCGGGTCTGGGAGGTCGGCAGCGGAAGCGGGAACATCGGGATCAGGGCCAGCGCCATCCCGGCCCAGAAGGCGCCGCGGCCGAGGCGCGGGAAGTGCCGGGCCCGGTCGGCGGCCAGGGCGAGCAGCACCCCGGCGATCGTCGTGGTGGCCAGCCCGAACCGAGGTGTGGTCACCAGGTCCACCAGCGGGACGTGCTGGGTCCAGCCGAGCGGAGCCGGGCCGAGCGTGCTGGTGCGGGTGAGCCGCAGCTCGTGCCCGAACGACATGACAAGCAGCACGAAGCCGGCGAACGCCAGGGCGCGCGCCGCCATCGAACGCCACAGCACCGCCACCGACACGATGACCATGAGACAGATGCCGGGCCCCCAGAACATCGAGTCCTCGAGCACGCTGCCGCCGGTGACCTGCCGGGCGATCTCCTCACTGCCGGCGATCGACCGCCGGGGGTAGGCGGCGATCGACCCGAGCGGGGTGGCGTACTGGTCGACCCGGAACGGCACCCCGCTGTAGTGGCCGGCGCCGAAGAACTGGAAGTAGAGCGGATAGGCCAGCAGGACCACGGCGACGCCGGCCCCGACCGCGAGCCCGGGCAGGCACTGCCGCCAGGAGAAGATGAACCCGACCGCGACCAGGGCCAGCGCGATCGCCAACAGCAACAAAAACTCTTCATTCACAAAAACCTGGACCGCGACGAGTACGCCGAGAAGCGCCCCACTGCGCCACGTCCGGCCCGGTTCGCGGAGCCGGATCACCTGCCAGACGATGAACGGGATCACGAAGCCGGCGGTGAAGTTGGGCTGGCCGTTGGCGTGCGCCACGAACCCGGGGGCGAAGCCGGCCCACAGTCCGCCGATCCACGCGGCGACCTTGCTGTCGACCAGGTGCCGGGAGAGCAGCCACCACCAGGCGGTCGCGGTGCCGGCCAGGCCCAGGAAGATCAGCGCCACCACGGTCCAGGCCGGGCCCTTGAGGTGGGTGAGCGGGGCGAGCGGGATGCTGACGGCCAGCATCGAGGTGTTGGCCATCAGGTTGATGCCGTCGGGGAAGTTCAGCTGGGTGGTGAAGAACGGCGACTCGCCGTGGAAGACCACCCGCTCGCCGTGCGCCATCATCGCCAGGAAGAACCCGCTGTCGTCCTGGTTGTGGAACTGCCGCCGGGACGGGTCGTCCCAGAGTTCCCGCACCAGCCAGACGGCCAGGAGCAGGTAACTGGTCAGAGCCGCGGCGTCCGCCCACCGAGCGGAGATCCATTTCACGCACACATGGTGGACGGACGCTCACGGTCTTGGTTGTCCCGTCGGGTTAACAGCACCCGAAGAAAGCTTCACATCACCCGAACGATTACCGCCGCCACCGTCCTCAGTCCGCTACCTCGCCGAACAACGCGTTCTGGACGAGGCGCTGGGCGGCCATCGCGTCCTGGCGTTCCTGGGCCTCGGCCAGCGCCGTCGTGTCCAGGCGGTCGAGGGCGCGGTAGAGGCGCTTGAGGATGCCGATCGAGGTGCGGGCGGCGTCGACCGAGTCCTCCCGGAACGGGAACTGGTCGAGCTGCCACACCCCTTCCCAGTTGTTCTTCCGCAGGGTGTGGAAGTACTCGAAGATCTCGGTCAGGTGCACGGTGCCGACGACCAGGTCGTCGTCCCAGCCGCGCAGGTTGTCGTTGACGTCCATGCCGTAGAGCAGGCCGTGGTCGATCAGCAGCTGGGCGGCGTCGGCCGGCGACTCGCCGCCGTAGAGGCTGTGCCCGAAGTCGAGCAGCACGCCGACGTTGTCCAGGCCGATCTGCTGGATGCCGAGGATCGAGCGGGCGGCCGAGTCCCAGGTCATCTTCACCCGGGGCTCGCGCGGCTTGTACTCGATGGCGAAACGAAGGTCGGGGTGCGCGCCGGCCAGCTCCCGCATCCCGTCCACGGCCAGTTTCCACAGGGTGCGGTGGTCGACCTGGAACGGGTAGTCCCAGCCGTCCTGGCCGGGCCAGATCTTCACGTAGTCGGCGCCGAGCTCGCGGACGATCCCGGCCGACTCGTGCATGAGGTCGAGGGCCTGCTTGCGTACGCCCGGGTCGGGGTTGGTGAATGCGCCCTTGGCAAATTTGCGCAAGTAGATCTCGGGGGTGATGCCGATCGCGGTCAGGCCTTGCGCGGCCAGCGCGTCCTTGACCTCGGACAGGCCGACGCCCGGGGTGAACGGATAGTTGAGGTCGACCACCGACAGGTCCTCGACCTGTCCGGCCAGCTCGATCGCGTCCAGGGTGGTGCGGGCCGGGCCGTAACCGTCGCTGGCGTACCGGTCGACGTAGGTGGCGAAGTGCCAGAGTCCGGCTCCGAAGCGGGGGTAGTCGGTCATGTCAGCTCCTTGCTGCGGGGGTGCGGGCCCGGGCCACCGCGTCGCGCCAGGCGTGGCGGACGGCCGGGTCGCGGGGACGGGGTTCGAAGTCGTCGTACTCGAGGGGCCGGGCGATGCCGCCGGCCAGGAAGGCCGCGCCGAGCGCGGAGAGGCTTGCGGTCCGGGCCCGCTTGACGGGTACGCCGGTCAGGTCCGCCTGAATCTGCATGAGCTGGTCGTTCTCGCTGGCGCCCCCGTCCGCGAGGATCCGGCCGGCACCGCCCATCGCGTCGACGACGTCGGCGACCTGGTGGGCGATCGACTCGATGGCGGCACGGGCCAGCTGCTCCGGGCGGGTGCCGAGGGTGAGACCGCTGACCAGGCCGACCGCGGTGTCGTCCCACCAGGGCGCGGCCAGCCCACCGAAGCCCGGCACGAGATGGACGCCGTCGCTCGCCGCCGACCGAGCCATTTCTCCGATCTGCGCCGCCGAGACGCCGAGGAAGTCGGCCAGCCAGGCAACGGTGGAGCCCGACGAGCGGATGTTGCCCTCGGCGGCGAGCCGGTCGTTCCAGGCGATGGTGAGGCAGACGGCGTCGCCGGCGACCTCGCCGAGGCGCATGACCGAGGAGCCGGTGCCGTAGGTCGCCTTCACGTCGCCCTCGCCGGCGCCGTGCGCGTAGAGGGCCGCGTGCGAATCGCCGAGCACGGCGGTGATCGGCAGGCCGGCCAGCACTCCCCCGCGCTCGGAGATCCGGCCCAGCTCGCCGTTCGATGGGGTGATCTCCGGCAACGCCGCCGCCGGGATGCCGAACAGGTCGAGCAGCTCCTCGCTCCACCGCCCGGCCCGCACGTCGAGCAACTGGGTGCGCGAGGCGTTGCCGACCTCGATCTGATGGTTGCCGGTCAGCGCGAACAGCAACCAGGAGTCGACCGTGCCGACTGCCGCCGACGGGGTGCGGTCGAGCAGCCACCGGAACTTGGCCGCGCTGAACATCGGGTCGAGCGGGAGACCGCTGACCGCCCGTACCACCTCGGCGTCTTTTCGGAGGCCTTCGCAGACGGCCAGCGCGCGCTGGTCCTGCCAGCCCAGCACCGGGCCGGCTGGAAGGCCGGTGTGCCGGTCCCAGACCACCGCCGATTCGCGCTGGGTGCTGAGGCCGACCGCCGCGACCGCCCCGCGCGGCACCCCGTCGAGGCATCGCGCGGCCGCGACCAGGACGCTGTCCAGGATCTCGCCGGCGTCCTGCTCGACCCAGCCGGGCCGCGGATAGCGGATCGGCACCGGCGCGCTCGCCTCCCGCACGACCGCGCCGGCCGCGTCGACCAGCAGGCACTTGGTCGAGCTGGTGCCCTGGTCGATCGCGAGGACGAGCCGGTCAGACATGGGCGAGCTCCACGGCGGCCGCGCGGATGTCGGCGGCGGTCAGGCCGAAGTGCTCCAGGAGGAAGTCGGTGTTGCCGGTCGGGGCGAACTCGCGGTGCACGCCCAGCATCCGCATCTTGACCGGGGACGGGGACGAGACGACCACGGCGGCGACCGCGGCGCCCAGGCCGCCGGTGGTGGTGGCCTCCTCGGCGGTCACGATGCCGCGGGTCTCCCGGGCGGCCGCGAGGACCGCCTGCTCGTCCAGCGGCGCGATGGTCGACATGTTCAGCACCCGGATCGAGACGCCCTGGTCGGCGGCCTCGGCGGCGGCCTCCAGCGCGCGCGAGACCATCGTGCCGGTGGCCACCACGGTGATGTCGGTGCCGTCCCGCAGCAGGCCGGCGGTGCCGAAGGTGAACGAGTCGGTCACCGCGGGAACCTTGAACCGGCCGATCCGCAGGAAGACCGGGGTGGCGGCGGCCGCGGCCCAGCGCACCGCGGCCCGGGTCTCGTCGGGGTCGGCCGGCACCACGATGCCGAGCCCGGCGATCGCCCGCAGCCAGGAGAGGTCCTCGATCGAGTGGTGGGTCGGGCCGAGTTCGCCGTAGGCCATGCCGGGGCTCATCCCGCACAGCACGACCGGCGACTGGCTGTACGCGACGTCGGCCTTGATCTGTTCGAGGGCCCGGCCGGTCAGGAACGGCGACGCGCCGCAGACGAACGGGATGTAGCCGGACAGGGCGAGACCGGCGCCGACGCCGACCATGTCCTGCTCGGCGATGCCCACGTTGATCAGCCGGTCCGGGAACTCCTGCTGGAAGCCGACCAGATTGCTGGAACCCACCGAGTCGTTGCAGACCGCCACGATCCGCTCGTCCTGTTTGGCCAGCGCGATCAACTCGTCGGCGAAGGCGACCCGGCAGTCGAAGGTTTCCTGGGTCAAAAAGCTCATCGGGCCAGCTCCACCGCGGCGAGGGCGATCTGCTCGGCGGACGGCACCTTGTGGTGCCACTCGACGCGGTCCTCCATGAACGAGACGCCCCTTCCCTTGATCGTGTTGGCGATGACGCAGGTCGGACGCTCGCCGCGCGGTGCGGTGAAGACATCCAGCAGCTCTAGATGATCATGTCCGTCGACCACGTGCACGTCCCAGCCGAATGCCCGGAACTTGTCGTCGAGCGGGTCGAGCGCGCTGGTCTCCTCGGTGCGGGCGCCCTGCTGGAGACGGTTGCGGTCGACGACCGCGGTGAGGTTGGCCAGGCGGCGGTGCCCGGCCGTCATCGCCGCCTCCCAGTTGCTGCCCTCCTGCAGTTCGCCGTCGCCGAGCACCACGTACACGTGCCGTTCGGAGGCGGCCAGCCGGCCGGCCACCGCCATGCCGACCGAGACCGGCAGGCCGTGGCCGAGCGGCCCGGTGTTGGTCTCCACCCCGGGCACCTTGACCCGGTTGGGGTGCCCGTTGAGCGCGGACAGCGGCGCGGCGAACGTCGCCAGCTCGGCCGGGGCGAAGAAGCCGGCCGCGGCCAGGGTCGAGTAGAGCGCGCCGGCGGTGTGGCCCTTGCTCAGCACGAGGCGGTCGCGGTCGGGCCACTCGGGGTGCTCCGGGTCGACCCGGAGCACTCCGAAGAACAGCGTGGTGAGGATGTCGAGCACGGACATGTCACCGCCCACGTGTCCCAGGCCGGCCCGGCCGATCATCTCCAGGTCGGCGGCGCGGGACTGGTTGGCCCGCTGCCGCAACAGCTCGCGGCGTCGCTCCGGTGCGGCCTCGGCGATCTCCTGCCGGAGCAGGCGCCAGGCGGCAGCGGTACGGGGGTCGGCGACCAGCATGGTGTTCCTCTCGTTTGGTGCGGGGTTCAGGAGACCGCGAAGTCCGTGACCGACTTGGCGTTGTCCGGGTTGACCAGGACGCAGTCGACCGACTGCTTCTCCGGCTGGTCGGTCTTGCCGCCGGCCTTGATGTACGCGTCGGCCTGGTCGACGGCCATCTCCGAGATCTTGGAGGCGGGCTGGAGCACGGTGGCCTTGATGCCGTTCTTGAGGATCGAGGCGACCACGTCGGGGCTGCCGTCGAAGCCGACGACCACGATGTCCTTCTTGGCGGCCTGCACCGCGGCCCACGCTCCGAGCGCCATGGTGTCGTTGCCGGCGATGATGCCCTTGATGTTGGGGTGGGCCTGCAGGATCGTCTGGGTCTTCTGCAGTGCCTCGGCCTGGTCCCAGTTGGCGCTCTGCTGGGCGACCATCTTCAGGTCCGGGAATTGATCGAGTACGCCGTGGTAGCCCTGCGACCGCACGCCCGCGTTGGTGTCGGTGGGCTTGCCGGTCAGCTCGGCGTACTCGCCCTTGTTGCCCATCAGCTTGGCGAACTCCTGGCCGCCGAGGCCGGCGCCCTGGGCGTTGTTGGAGACGATCTGGGCGACCGCGACACCGGTCTTGTTGATCTCCCGGTCGACCAGGAAGGTCGGGATGCCGGCGTCCTTGGCCCGCTGGATCGCGGTGACCGAGGCGTCCGCGCCGGCGTTGTCCAGGATGATCGCGGCGGCCTTGCGGGAGATCGCGGTGTCGATCTCCTGGCTCTGCTTGGTCGGGTCGTCGTCGTGGCTGAGCACCAGGGTCTCGTAGCCGAGCTTCTTGGCCTGGGCGGACGCGGCGTCCTGCTCGGCCTTGAAGAACACGTTGTCCGGCGACGGCGTGATGATCACGATGAGCTTCGAGGCGGCCGGCGCGGACGCGCCGGAGTCACCCGACGAGGAAGCGGAGTCGTCGCCTCCACAGGCGGTCAGGGTGAGAAGTGAAGCGGCAGTTGCGGCAATGAGGAGTTTTTTGAACATGGGGGATCCCTTTCAGGCCGTGCGCTTGGTGAGACCTGACTGCAGGCGCTGCTGCGCCTGCTCGGTGATGACGGCGAAGACGATGACGGCGCCCTTGACGACCGACTGCCAGAAGGTGGAGACCCCCACCAGGACCAGGCCGTCGCTGAGGAAGCCGATGACGAAGGCACCCATGACGGTGCCGATGATGGTGCCGCGGCCACCGGCCAGGGCGGTGCCGCCGAGGACCGCCGCGGCGATCGCGTTCAGCTCGTACGTGGTGGCGGTGTCCGGGTAGGCGGCGCCCAGCTCCGAGGTGAGAAGCAGGCCGGCCAGGGCGGCGCAGGCACCCGAAATGACGTACACCGCGATCTTGACCCGATTGACCCGGATGCCGGAGAGAACCGCGGCGCGTTCGTTGCCGCCCACCGCGAAGATCCGGCGCCCGAAGGGCGTCTTGGTGGTGACCACGATGGCCGCGACCGCGACCAGCACCATGATCCAGACCGCGACCGGGATGCCGAGCAGGCTGTCCACCCCGATGAAGTGGAAGCCGGTGTTGCCCCGGGCGTCCGTTCCGGCCAGATCCGGGTAGGTACCGCCGTTGCTGTGCAGCTGGGCCAGGCCGCGAGCGACGTACAGCATGCCGAGGGTGGCGATGAACGGCGCCACCTTGAACCGGGTGATCAGTACGCCGTTGACCGCGCCGACCAGCGCGCCCACCACGATGCCGATCAGGATGACCACGGCCACCGAGAAGAAGACCGTGCCGCCCGGGAAGTTCAGCCCCTTGAACAGCAGCCCGCCGGAAACCATGCTGGCCAGCCCGGCGATCGAGCCGACCGACAGATCGATACCGCCGGTGAGGA
Source organism: Paractinoplanes tereljensis (assembly GCF_016862435.1). Classification (GTDB taxonomy): domain Bacteria; phylum Actinomycetota; class Actinomycetes; order Mycobacteriales; family Micromonosporaceae; genus Actinoplanes; species Actinoplanes tereljensis. The sequence continues at coordinate 156,446 of NZ_BOMY01000031.1, read as the reverse complement.
TGACGAACGTGACGCCGATGGCCAGGATCGCGTTGATGGCCACGTGCTTGGTCATCAGGATCAGGTTGCTCTGCGTCAGGTACTCGCCCGAGATGGCCGAGAAAATCACGATCAAAAGGACGAGGACCACGAGGGTACGGCCACGGAGCAACAGCAACGCGGCCTTCGCGAGAGCTTGGTTCCGCGGGGCGTCCGGTGGTGGGGCAGCGGTCTTTGCCGGCGCCGCGACGTGGGTGTCGGTCATTGCTGGCCCTCCAGGACACTCTCGGAAGCGGAGGCGGTGACGAGGGCCTCCTCGGTGACGTTCTGCGCGGTGAACTCGGCGGTGATCCGGCCCCGGGCCATCACCAGCACCCGGTCGGCCATCGCCATCACCTCGGCCAGCTCGGACGAGATGAACAGCACGCCGAAGCCCTGCGCGGCGAGGTCGGCCATCAGCGCGGCGATCTGCGACTTGGCGCCGACGTCGATGCCCCGGGTGGGCTCGTCGAGCAGCAGCACGACCGGTTCGGTGAGCAGGGCCCGGGCCAGCACCACCTTCTGCTGGTTGCCACCGGACAGCGAGGTCACGGCGGCGGCCAGGCCGGGGCTCTTGATGGCCAGTTCGCGCACCTTGGCGTCGGCGGTCCTCTGCTCGGCACCGCCGGAGAGAAGCCCGGCGCGGGTGAAGCGGGCCACGGTGGCGAGCAGGATGTTGTCGCGGACGGACATGGTCTGCACCAGGCCGTCACGCTGCCGGTCCTCCGGAACCAGGGCCAGGCCGGCGGCCATCCGGGCCTGCACCGTCCCGCGGGTTTCCGGCTTTCCCCGCACGGCGACCGAGCCGGCCTCCGCCTTACGCATGCCCATCAGGCATTCCATGAGCTCAGTGCGGCCGGCCCCCATCAGGCCGTAGATGCCGACCACCTCGCCCGCCCGGACGCTGAGCGAGACGTCGTGGAAGCCGGGGGCGGTCAGCTCCCGTACCTCCAGAAGCAGGTCGCCGACCGGGGAGCTGTTGCGGACGTAGAGCGAGTCGGGGTCGCGGCCGACCATCTGCCGGACTATCCAGCCGGTGTCGGTCTTGTCCATCGACTCGTGCGCGACCAGGCTGCCGTCCCGGAAAACGGTGACCCAGTCGCCGATCCGGCGGAACTCGTCGAGCTTGTGCGAGATGTAGATGACCGTGACGTCCTGCGCGCGCAGGTCGGCCATCACCCCGAACAGCACGTCGACCTCGTGGTTGGACAGCGCCGAGGTGGGCTCGTCCATGATCAGCACGCGGACGTCCTCGAGCAGCGCCCGGCCGATCTCGACCAACTGCTGCTGGCCGATCGGAAAGTCACCCACCGCCGTGTCCAAGCTGAGATGGCCTTGGCCAAGCCGGGCGAGAACCTCCACCGCGCGCCGGCGCTGCTCCGCGGTGTCCACGAACAGGCCGCCGCGCCGCAATTCGCGACCGGCGAACATGTTCTCGGCGATCGACAGGTTCGGGAAGAGCGACAACTCCTGGTGGATGATCCCGATGCCCAGTGCCTGCGCGGCGCGCGGGCTGCCGAGGACCACCGGCTCGCCGTCCAGCCGGATCTCGCCGCTGGTGGGCTGCTCGGAGCCGGAGAGGATCTTCATGAGCGTCGACTTGCCGGCGCCGTTCTCGCCGACCAGCACGTTGACCTTGCCCTGGTGGGCGGTGAAGGTGACGTCCTTGAGCGCCCGTACGCCGCCGTAGTTCTTGCTGATGTCTATTGCTTCCAGAACCCCGGTCACGGCGTCACCGTCAGCTCGGTCGGGACCAGGAAGATCGTGCCGGGCGCGAGTGCGGAGAAGGCGCCGTAGAAGTCGATCTTCTTGCCCTTGACCGCGGCCAGGTCGACCTTGGCGATCACGTCGGCCTTGACCCGGCTGTTGATCTGGTTGGCCACCTCGGCGTAATCGATCTGGTTGGTGAAGTCGCCGAACGCGATGAAACCGACCCCGTCCCGCAGCGCGGTGCCGGCGATCACCGGCCCGGTCGCGATGGTCACCTTCAGGTCCCCGACCTGCACCGTCATCGGCCCGGTCGGCACCGACTTGTCGACCTCGGTGACCGTCCCCGAGCCCTTGACCAGGTAGGCGAACGGGCTGCCGGTGCCGGACTGATGGCCGTACTCCTTACCCGCAGCCTCCGGGTCCTTGGCGATCGCCGCGGCCACCGCGGTCACGTCGACCGCCTTGTCGTGCACGGTCGGCACGATCTTCGCGGCCCAGTTGTCCGCGACATACGTCTTCGGATCGGTCGCCGACGGCCCGGCCGCGACCGAACCGTCCTTCTCGTACACATAAACGCCCGGCACCTTCGCGCAGCCGGTGACGAGGGCTGCCACGAGGACGAGGGCGGCCGCTCGGGGGATCACCTTCATGCTGAATATCCATTCATGGGCGACTGGCCATGCGCCTACTGTGAACGCTGGATGTCGTCGTTGTCAACGGGCTGATTTTTCGATATCCGCAGGTGAATGGATATTCTTGGTCGCTGCACGTGATCGAGGCACGGAGGACCGCAGGTGGACAGCTATACGCCCGAGTTGGCGACCGATCAGATCCGGCTGCTCACCAAGGTCGCCCGGATGTACCACGAGCGCGGCATGCGCCAGCCGCAGATCGCCGCGCAGCTGCACATCTCCCAGCCGCGGGTGTCCCGGCTGCTCAAGCGGGCCGTCGACCTCGGCATCGTGCGCACCACGGTGATCGCCCCGCGCGGCGTCTACGCCGAGCTGGAGGAGCAGATCGAGCAGGCGTACGGACTGACCGAGGTGATCGTCGCCGACACCGAGGACCAGGCCGACGAGGCGCACGTCATGCGGGCGCTCGGCGCCGCCGCCGCGGTCTACCTGGAGACCACGCTGATGGGCGGCGAGCGGATCGGCGTCTCCTCGTGGAGCTCGACCATCCTGGCCACCGTCGAGGCCATGCACCCGCGGCCCACCCCGGTCGCCGACCAGGTGGTGCAGATGCTCGGCGGCGTCGGCAACGTGACCGCGCAGACCCAGGCGACCCGGATCGTCGGCCGGCTGGCCGCGCTGACCGGTGCCCAGGCCGTCTACCTGCCCGCGCCCGGCCTGCTGGCCTCCGGCGACATGCGGCAGATGTTCGTCACCGACCCCAACATCGAACCGGTGCTGCAGGCATACCAGGGCCTGACCATGGCCCTGGTCGGGGTGGGCAGCATCGAGCCGTCGCCGCTGCTGCGGGAGAGCGGCAACGCGTTCGCCGAGAGCGAGCTGCCGGCCCTGCGCGGCGGCGGCGCGGTCGGCGACGTGTGCATGCGCTTCTTCGACGAGACCGGCACGCACGTCGAGTCGGCCTTCGACGCCCGGGTGCTCGGCATCGCCCCCGACACCCTGCGCGCGATCCCCCGCCGGGTCGCGGTCGCCGGCGGCACCCGCAAGACCACCGCAATCCGGGCCGCCCTGCGCGGGGGCTGGGTAAACGTGCTGATCACCGACCTACAGGTGGCCCGCAGCCTGGTCTGATTACCACCCTGGGTTGGTACCGGCTTCTCGCCGAAAATCCGATCCTCAATACATGACCTCGATCAACCTGCTCCTCGGCCTCGCCCTCGTCGTCTACATCTGCTCCAAGCAGCTCACCTGGCGCCCGGTGAACCCGGCGCAGATGTTCAAGCTGCCGCTCATCCTCGGCGTCATCGGCGTCGTCTCGCTGTCGCACCAGGCCACCACGATCCACCCGATCGACGCGGTGATCCTCGGCCTGTCCGCCGTGATGGCGGTGGTCTCCGGCGCCCTGATGGGCCGGATCACCCGGTTCCGCCCGTCGCCCGCCGACCCGCGCCTGGTCGAGAGCCGCACCGGCGGCCTCGGCGTCGCGATCTGGATCGGCCTGATCGCGGTCCGGGTGGTGCTCGACGTGGCCGGCCACCGGATGGGCTCCGACCTGGCCGTCTCCACCGGCAGCATCCTGCTGGTCCTGGCGATCAACCGGGCCACCAGCGCGCTCGTCATCTCGGCGCGCCAGCCCCACGCCGCGCTCGCGATGGCCGGAAAATAGCCTCGTGTTTCTCATTCCGGCCCGGCGTGCCTGGGCGGCGACGCTCAACCTGATCGGCATCGTCCTGGTCGGCCTCGATCTGGCCCAGCGGTCGCTGCGCGACGCGCCGGCGCCGATCTCGGTCGCGGCCTGGGCGGCCTGGTCCCTCTGGCTGGTTTCGATCTTTCTGCCGGAGCCCTGGGTACGCCGTAGAGCAGTCGTTTACCTAGGCATGATCGCGGGCGGCTCGCTGGCCGGAGCCTCCACCGACGTGGTGGCCTTCGTCCCCGCCCTGGTCGCCCTGCTGGTCCTGACCGGCACGCCGACCATCCCGCTCCGGGTCGGCGCCGGCGCCGCGACCGGCTCAGTGGTCCTGATCGGGGTCAGCCAGCTGATCGACCCGGAACCGCGCGGCGCCATCATCGGCGTGGTGTCGCTGCTGCTCTTCGGCGTGATGGGCGGCCTGTCCCGCCGCCAGTACCGGCTCTCCGAGGAGCAGTCCCGGGCCCTGTTGGAGGAGAAGGTGCTTGTCGAGCAGGAGCGAGCCCAACTCGCCGCCCTGACCGAACGTTCCCGGATCGCCCGCGACCTGCACGACGTGCTCGCCCACTCGCTGGGCGGCCTGGTGATCCAGCTGGAGGCGGTCGACGCCCTGCTGGAGTCGGACCGCCCGGCCGAGGCCCGCGACCGGGTGCAGGCGGCCCGCAAGCTGGCGGTCTCCGGCCTGGACGAGGCCCGCCGCGCGGTCACCGCCCTGCGCGAACCGGACGAGCCGCTCTCCGCGATCGTCGCCGCCCTGGCCGCCACCCACCGCTCGCTGGGCGGCCAGATCGCCGTGCGCGGCGACGCCGACCGGGGTGCGCTCTCCCCCGCCGCCCGCACGGCCGTGCACCGAGCGGTCCAGGAGCTGCTGACCAACGCCCGCCGGCACGCCCCCGGCGCCCCCACCACGCTGGACCTGGACTGGGACGACAACCTGCTGACCATCACCGCCTCGACCCCCACCGGCGACGCTCCGGGCCACGTTTCACCTGGTGGGGGGCACGGTCTGGCGGGGATGCGGGAGCGGATTGTTGAGGTTGGGGGCGCTATGGACGTACGCGCAGGGGCGGCCTTTGATGTTGTTCTTCGGGTGCCCGGGAAGATGGGCTCATGATCCGAGTGCTTGTCGCCGACGACCAGGCGACCGTGCGGGACGGCCTGGTCACCCTGCTCGACCTGACCGAGGGGGTCGAGGTCGTCGGCGCGGCGGCCGACGGGGTCGAGGCCGTGCGGCTGACCGCCGAGCTGCACCCCGACGTGGTGCTGATGGACCTGCGCATGCCCAACCTGGACGGAGCCGGCGCGACCGCCCGGATCACCGCCGAGACGCCGGGCACGGCGGTGCTGGTGCTGACCACGTACGCCGACGACGACTCGCTGGCCGGGGCGCTGCGGGCCGGCGCCCGCGGTTACCTCACCAAGGACGCCGGCCGGGCCGAGCTGGCCGCCGCGGTGCGCTCGGTAGCGTCCGGCCAAGCCACCTTCGCCAAGGAGATCGCGGACCGCCTGGTCCAGGGTTTCACCAGCGCGCCCGCGCCCCAGCCCGGCCTGCGCGAGCGTTTCCCGGCGCTGACCGCCCGCGAGGCCGACGTGCTGGAAGCCATCACCCTGGGCCACAACAACGCCCAGATCGCCGCCGACCTGTTCCTGAGCGTGGCCACGGTGAAGAGCTACATCAACGCGATCTTCGCCAAGCTCGGCGCCCGCGACCGCGCCCACGCCGCCGCGATCGCCATGGGCCGCTCCGATTAGCTCACCAGGGGATGGTTCCGTCGTCGTTGACGAAGGTGCCGGTGGGGCCGTTGTCGGGGAGGGTGGCCAGGCGGATCGGGGTGGCGGCCGCTTCCTGGACCGGGCGGCCCTGGCCGCCGGTGAAGTCCGTGGCGACCAGGCCGGGGCAGGCGGCGTTGATCAGGATGCCGGTGCCGGTGAGCTGGCGGGCGTAGTGCACGGTGATGGCGTTCAGGTAGGACTTCGTGGGTGAGTAGGCCGCCATGATCGGGCCTACCTCGATGGCCGGGTCGGCCTGCCAGGTGAGCGAGCCGACGCTGCTGGAGATGTTGACGATGCGCGGGGACGGGGAGCGACGCAGCAGCGGCAGCATCGCGTTTGTCACCCGGATCACGCCGTAGACGTTGGTGTCCACCACCCGGCGCACCACGTCCAGGTCGAGGGTGGTCGGGTCCTGCACCCAGCCCGGTCCCATCTCGCCGGAGATACCGGCGTTGTTGACCAGGACGTCGAGGCGGTCGAGCCGGCCGGCGGCCTCGGCGACGCTCCGGTCGTCGGTGACGTCCAGTGCGACCGCGAACGCGTCGGCCCCGGCCGCCCGCAGCGTCTTCACGGCCGCCTCGCCCCGGGCGCGGTCCCGGGCTCCGATCGCCACCCGGTAACCCCGGGCGGCCAGTCCGGCCGCGATCTCGTAGCCGAGTCCCTTGTTCGCGCCGGTCACCAGCGCGGTCTTCGTGTCGCTCATGACGCCGATGCTGGCTCGCCGCCCGGCGGTGTCCTTACACCGTCTCGGTCGGCCGTCATACCGAGCCGGTATCACCGCAGTATCGTCGGACCGTGGACACGCTGGAGACCCGCGAGCTCAGATACTTCGTCGCGGTCGCCGAGGAGCTGCATTTCAGCCGGGCGGCCGAGCGTCTCGGCATCGCCCAGCCGCCGCTGTCCCGGGCGATCCAGCAGCTCGAGCGCCGGCTCGGCGTCACCCTGCTCGAACGCGACCGGCGCGGCGTCGCGCTCACCGGCGCCGGTCAGGTGCTGCTCGACGAGGCCCGCGCGATCCTCGACGGTGCCGCCGCGGCCGCCCGCCGCACCCGCCGGGCGGCGTCCACCACGACCAAGCTGGTCCTCGCCACCAAGGCCGGCGCGAATCACGAGCTGCTGCAGAGGCTTCTCGACGCGCACACCGCCGAGGTCGGCGCGGTCGGCGCGGTCGAGATCGAGGTTCTGCTGTGCGGGATGGGTGACCAGGCGCGGATGCTGCGTGACGGCCGGGCCGATGTGGCGCTGATGCAGCGGCCGTTCGACGCCCTGGCCGGGTTCGACACTGAGGACCTGCTGACCGAGCAGCAGGTCGCCGTGCTGCCGGCCGGGCACCCGCTCGCCGCCCGCACGTCGCTGACCATGGCGGACATCGCCGCCGTGCCGGACCTTCCGGTCGCGCGCTGGCCCCGGCAGGACGGCATTTACGAACCCGGGCCCGGCCCGGAGATCCACGACCTGTCGCAGCTGGCCCAGCTGATCGCGCTCGGGCACACCTCGGCGGTCATCTGCGCCTCGTCCCGGTCGTGGCTGTGGAGTTCGCACGTCGCGGTGCCGCTGACCGACGCGCCGCACGTCACCACCGTGCTGGCCTGGGCGGCGCACAGCCGGTCGCGGGCGGTCGCCGGCCTGGTTCGCACGGCCGCCGGCCTGGTTCGCACGGGCGCCCGGCTATAGGTTGCCGGAATGGAACCAGGCACGCTGGTGCGCCTCCGACCGGCCACTCCGGACGACGTTGCGGCCCTGGCCGTGATCCGCTCGGCGCCCGAGGTCTACCAGCGGTGGGGTGGCGGCGACGACCTGGCCTCCGCCGTCGCCGACGAGCTCGCCGATTCCGAGACCCAGGTGCTGGTCATCCTGTTCGAGGACCGGGTCGTCGGCGCCGTGCAGTTCAGCGAGGAGGACGATCCCGACTACCGGCACGCCGGCATCGACATCTACCTCGATCCGGCCGTGCACGGCCGGGGGCTGGGCACCGACGCCGTGCGCACGGTGGCCCGGCACCTGATCGACGACCTCGGCCACCACCGCCTGGTGATCGACCCGGCCGCCGACAATCACGCCGCGATCCGCTGCTACGCCAAGGCCGGCTTCCGCCCGGTGGGCGTCATGCGCCGGTACGAGCGCGGGCCGGACGGGACGTGGCACGACGGTCTGCTGATGGATCTGCTGGCGGACGAGCTGACTTAGGTGCCCCTTTTGTGATGCTGTCACGGAGGCACCACTGCTGCAAGATCATCGACGGTCGCCTCCCGCCCAGCTTCGATGCACGCCCATGCTCTCAGAGATCATGTATTTGTTCCGAAATTTCGTTTAGGCCTACTCCTTCGGCCTAAACTGTGTCTTCTGCCTGGTCGGGCGCAGAGAGGCAACCAGCGACTCCAAGCTACGTAGTGGCAGGCGGATCGCGCCGATCCTTGCCTGTGACGGATACTCAACTCATGCGCGCTCCCCGCCGCCACAGGCCCCTCAGGCGAACTCGTTGTGTGCCGCCGGAGGGCACAGACCTTCAAAGCCTTGCTGCGACGGTGCGGTACGTCGGTAGTTGCGAGCACAAGACTTACCCGTCTTTTGCCGGACCGCCCAAACCACGTGCGGACGCGAGCAAGTGTGATCCGAAGCTCGCTGACGCCGATGAACTGACAGGGTGGCTTCGTGAAGCGATGGCTGCCGGCGCCATCGGCGCCCCGTGGGAAGGCGACTACCCTCGGTACGTATGGCATCGGCAGGGCGATGTTGTGTATGAGGGCAGGCTCGTGAATCAAGCGCAGGGTCACTACAAGGGCTATCCGCTGACGGTAGACGAATTGCCGGAGGGGCTCTCATGAGCGGGGATGCGGACCTTCAGATTAGATGGGAATGGCTTTCCGCTCCCGAAGTTAGGGCGCCAGAGCTTAAGGCAACGTGGGCTCACCTGAGCATCGTCGCCGGCTCAGACTGTGTCACGTTGGTGGAAGACAGAGAGTCGGGAAGTTCCCGCAGGTCGATCTTCACTTCTCTGTACCCTCTCGCCGAGTGGGTGGCGTACAACTGGTGGTTCCTGAAGGCAGACTCTCGGCCGGCGACGGCATTGTCTCGATTGCCTGCTCGTTATGATGCGCTGTGGAGCGGCTATGGCGAGAGGTACAGGGCGCGGCACGGGCTGAGAGGTGTAGGTGATGGATTCCTTTGGCCCGACTTATTCATCATGCCTGAAGGGGATACCGCAAGAATTATTTGGGCTGCGGACAGGGGTAGCGTTGCTGAAGAGCGCCCGGTCCGTTTCCTGACAAGCGGGAATGTCTCTATCGACGGCGGTTTGCTGACGCAACGCCTCGCCAACTTCGTTGAGTCAGTAATAGATAGACTTCGCGAACAGGGAGTTGGCGAAACACCCCTGGCCACCGAGTGGGCGAGTATTCAGGGTGCAGATACGGATGAAGCCGACTTTTGCTTGGCCGCAGCCAGGCTCGGTCTCGACCCGTACTCTGAGGCGCTTAAGTATTCCGATGATATCGTGAGGACCTCGGACCAACTCTCCGATCCTGATCTCCTGGGTGACTTCCTAGATGTTGTTGATCCTGACAAGATTGCAGCTACGCTTAGCTGGGTTTCGGCCGTCAAGGGCGAAATCGATAATTTGACGTCCCGTCCCAGCGGAGACGTTGCGGAGCTTAAATCGCTGGCGCGCCCATCCCCGAAGTGGAATGGCTTGCGTCCCTGGGAGTTGGGCTGGGCTCAAGCGCAGCTAGTTAGGAATTCGATGGGTCTGGGTCATGAGCAGACATTCGAAATCGAACGCCTCCTGACGGACGTGACCAGGCCAACGAATACTCTTGGGATTCACGCCCTGGGTCAGTTGAAGGACGGCGGCCTACCCCTACTGGTCGTGAGTCACCGCCAACCAGATTCTTCCAAGCGGTTCGTTCTTGCGAGAGCGCTGTGGCATGTCCTATGGCGCAACACCCCGACTTTCCTGGTGACTTCTGCATATACGGATCGCCAGAAGACGGAACGGGCTTTCGCCGCTGAGGTTCTCGCGCCAGCGCAAGGCATAGCCTCAAGGCTGGTCGATGATGGTGTGCATAGCGGCTTGGAGGATTCTGCGCTCGTTGAACTAGCTGGGCACTTTCGAGTGTCGACTCTCTTGGTCCAGCATCAAATCGAGAACCAACTGATCCCAACGTGGTAGCTGCGGTGAGTCCGCGCCTATGAACCGTCTCGACGGAGGACACAGCGCTGACCAGCCCGGTTCGTTTAGGCGGCGGTTGGAAGGTACTCTTCGCTGCCCGGTCGTCATTTCGACACTAGACCTCTAGCCAACCGCGACGAGATCACGTCGGGCCGGGGTGAGCGCGCGGGAGAGCAGCGGGCCGACCACCGCGAGGGTTGCGGCTGCGCCCAGGCCGGCGATGACGAACAGCCAGCGGCTGCCGACCGCGCCGAGCAGGGCGGCGCCGGCCAGGTAGGCGAGGGCTTCCGCGGCGTACGGGAAAAGGTAGATCGTTCCGAAGACCGTGCCCAGGCAGGCGGGCGGCACGTGCCGCTGCACCAGGGTGTCGGCGGCGACGTTGTGCCAGCCGGCGCCCGCACCGGCGACGGCCTGGCCCGCCACCGCGATCGCGACCGCCCAGCTCAGGCCGGTCAGGATCGTTCCGGCGCCGATGATCAGCAGTGACGCGTACAGAATCAGGTCTATTCGCAGGCGGTCGGCGCCGCGGGCGATCAGCAGCGGGCCGGCGACCATGCCGACGCCGTAGGCGGAGGTGAGCAGGCCGACCGCGACCGGGCCGGCGCCGAGGCTGTCCCGCACGAGCGGCACGACGGCGACGTTGTCCAGCGCCGCGAACGTGACAAGCACCAGGAAACCGCAGGCCACCGCCCGGACGACCAGGTTGCCGCGGACCACGCCGAGGCCGTCGCGCAGCACCGCCGACAGCGGCTCGCGGGCCGAGGGACCCCGCCGGGACAGCGGCCGCAGCCCGGCCACGAGTGCCGCCGAGACGCCGAACGTCGCGACGTCGAGCAGCAGCGTCGGGGTCAGGCCGGCGGTGGCCAGCAACAGGCCGCCCAGGGCCGGGCCGGCCGCGAAACCGATGTTGACGCCGACCGCGAGGCGCGCGTTGGCCACGCCGAGCCGCTCCGGCTCGACCAGCTCGGGCAGCAGGCTGCGGCCGGCCGGGGTGAACGTGGTGGCGGCGACCGAGGCGGCCGCGACCAGCCCGAGCAGCACCGGCAGCGACGGGCTGAGCAGGGCGATCGCCGTGTAGAGCAGGGCCTGGGTCAGGTCGCAGGTCACGATGATGCGCCGCTGGTCGAAGCGATCGGCGAGCGCGCCGAGCGCCGGGCCGAACAGCCGCGGCACGGTGGCGGCGAGCAGGAACCAGCCGACGGCGACGCCGCCGTACCGGTCGAAGACCGCGACCAGCAAGGCGGTACGGGCGATCTGGTCACCGGCGTACGAAATCAGCCGGGCCGCCCAGAAACGATGGAATGCGGTAGTCATGAATAGCCCCCGTTATTGCAGTTTCCCGCAAAGACATGATCCCCCCGGATCGACCGGAAAGCGGTGTCGGGTTCGCGACCACCAATTGCTGTTTCGGATCGCGGCCGGCCGGGTCTATGGTCGTGCTCATCGCAATTCCGACCACTTCTCATCGGGGGATGAAATGATCAAGAACGAGCGCACCTGGGCCGGACCCACCCGCACCTGGGCGGGCCCGACCCGCTAGGCCAACCCTTCTGCGGACAGGCAGGCTGCGCCCCGTCACCGGGGCGCGGCCGAGCCAATCGCGGAAATGGCTGCCATGTCTTATCGATTTGCGATTCTCATGGCCGCCCCGCCGCTCGCGGGGGTGGCACTCGGATACCTTTCCGGCGGTCGCCTGGGCGGCCTGCGCACCATTGAGGTCAAGGCGCTGTGGCTCGTCTGGCTCGCCGCGGCCGCCCAATTCGCCCAATACCGGGTGCCGATTCTGCACGGCCCGGTAACCCTCGTCGTCGTGTTCGGCGCGGTGCTGGCCTGGCTGGCCGTCAACCTGCCGCGCCGGCCGGTGGCACTCCGGGTCGCCGGCCTGCTGATCGTGCTCGGCGCGCTGCTCAACGGGCTGCCCATCGCGCTCAACGGCCGGATGCCGTACGACGCCGGGGCCGCCACCGGCGAAACACCCAAGAACGTCGCGGCGAACGAGCAGACCCGGGCCGCCATCCTCGGCGACACGATCCCGCTCGCACCGCTGCACGCCCTCATCAGTCCCGGCGACATCCTGATCGGCGGCGGCGCCTGCGCGTTCGTCCTGCTCGCGATGCGCCGACCCGAGCGGAGACCGCATGACGCTGTCCCGGCGCCGGCTGTTCCTGGCGCTCTGCACCCTGGCCACCCTGGCGCTGCTGCTCTACACGATCGGCGCTCCGCACGAGCAGGGCGGCTGATCCCATGACCGGCACCCTGCACCTCGCTCTGACCCTGGCCGCTTTCGCGCTGCTGCTCTACACGGCCGGCGCTCCGCACTGGCAAGGAGGCTGATCCCATGCGCCGCTTCACCTACGCCCTGACTACATTGGCCACGCTCGCGCTGCTGCTGTACACCGTCGGCGCCCCCTACAACCACGGCGGCTGAGCCGCCAACAGAACCGGTTCAGTTAGTACGTGTGCGGCGGCCCAACGAGGGAATACATGGATGCATGTCGATTGATACCGAAGAACTGACGACCTGTCCCGCCCGCATCACGCTCGACGCGTCCCAGCTGGCCTTCTTCGACGGCCTCCCGAGCGCGGCGCCGAGTCTGCAGTCCGAGCTGGGCTGCGAACTCGAACACGGCCACGAAGGCTCGCACGCCGCGCTCGGCCAGCAGGTGGAAGCCACCATGTGGTGGCTGCAGTGGACGCTCAGCGCCTCCGAGATCAACCCGTACACCTGGTGCCCGGCCCAGCAGGCACCCGGCACCCAGAGCCGCAACGACAACGATTGCACCCTGTTCGACGGACACCTCGGCCGGCACTCATCGGCCACGACCTACTGGTCGGCCGACCAGGCCGCCTGAACCGGTTAATAGAAGATGGCCCATCTCGGCGGGCGGCCGCGGAGATGGAACAGCACGCCACCGGCGCCGGCTTCACCACGGTCTTCCAGGCCAACCGGCCGCCGGGCGAAGGCCAATCCTGCCCCCAGGCGTACCTGCTCGCCCGCCGCAGGTAATCCCACCCGTCGTACCACCCGTGGTTGGTGCTGCTTTTCGCGGAGCGCGCCGAGCATCGGCGGTGACGCCGCGGGTGGGCCGCGGCCGGGGGGAAGTGGGGTTTGCCGTGGCCGCGATGCTTGCTCGGGTCGGGGGGTTCTGTGCTCGGCGGCGCTGGCTGGTGCTTGGTGGCTGGCTTCTGGTTCTGGTGCTCGCGGTGGGTCTCGCGGCCCGGTTCGCCAAGCCGCTCGACACCGAACTGACCGTCTCGGGGCTGCAATCTACGCAGACGCTCGACCAGGTCGACGCCGAGTTCGGCAGCGGCGGGGACGAGGGGCGGGTGGTGTTCGCAGCGCCGGAGGGGCAGACGCTCGCCGCCTACCAGCCTGCGCTGACGGCCCTCGAAAAAGCGCTCAACGCCGAGCCGACCCTCTCGCCCGCTGGGCGCATCGGCTACTTCTCGGTTAAAGCGGAGCAGAAGCAGACGGACGCCGCGCTCGATCAGGCCCGAGCGGCCGGGCTGCAGGTCGAGGAGTCGTCCGAGCTGGCGCCGCCGCCGAGCGGCGGCAGTTCGCCCGGCATCGGGCTGCTGATCGCGCTGGTCATCCTGCTGATCACGTTCGGGTCGCTCAGTGCGGCCGGGATGCCGCTGCTGACCGCGGTGCTCGGGCTCGGGGTGTCTCTCGCGGGGCTCTACGCGCTCACCGCGCTGGTGCCGGTCAACTCGATCGCGCCGACCCTGGCCATCCTGCTCGGGCTGGCGGTCGGGATCGACTACTCGTTGTTCCTCATCGAGCGGCACCGCCGCCAGCTTCGCGAGGGCGCCCCGGACGTACGGGCATCGATCGCTCTCGCCACCGGGACCGCCGGGTCGGCGGTGTTCTTCGCGGCCCTCACCGTGATCATCGCGCTGGCCGGGCTGGCCGTGGCGCGGGTCGGGTTCCTCACCCAGATGGGGCTGGCCGCCGCCGGAGCCGTGCTGGTCGCGATGCTGATGGCGCTCACCCTTACCCCGGCCCTGCTGAGCCTGGCCGGGCGCCGGGTGGTCGGCCGGTGGAAGCCGCGGGCCGCCCGGACCGCGCCGCGCTGGGCCGCCTTCGTGGTTAGGCATCGCGGGGTCGCCGCGGTGCTGTCGGTGCTGCTGCTCGGGGCCCTCGCCGTGCCGGTGCTGGGCATGCGGCTCGGTCTGCCCGACGACGGCGACGACCCGGCCGGCACCACCGACCGGCGGGCCTACGACCTGGTCGCCGAGGGCTTCGGGCCGGGTGCGAACGGGCCGCTGCTGGTGCTGGTCCGGAACGGCGCGGTGACGAGGGAGCAGATCGCCGCGCTGCCGGGCGTCGCCACGGTGCTGCCACCGGCGGTCCACGGCCAGGACACGCTTCTGACCGTCGTACCGTCAAGCGGGCCGGAGGATGCGGCGACCGCGACCCTGGTCGCCAAGCTGCGGGGTCTCTCCCCCAAAACGAGCGTAACCGGGCAGACTGCCGTGGCCATCGACATCTCCGACCACCTGGCCGGCGCCCTTCCGCTCTACCTCGCGCTGGTGGCGGGGTTCGCGTTCGTGCTGCTCCTGGTGGTGTTCCGGTCGGTGCTGATCGCCGCCAAGGCGGTGCTCAGCTTCCTGCTCAGCCTGGGTGCGGCGCTCGGCTGCACGGTTCTGGTGTTCGGGCCGCTGCTGGCCTTCCTGCCGACCATCGTGATCGGGGTCCTGTTCGGCCTGTCCATGGACTACGAGATGTTCCTGGTCTCCGGCATGCACGAGGAGCACCGGCGGGGCGCGACCGCGCCGGTCGTCAGCGGCTTCGCCCGGGGCGCCAAGGTCGTGGTGGCGGCCGCGCTCATCATGATCGGGGTGTTCGGCGGTGGGGTGGCCGGCGGTGACCCGGTGACCCGGCCGATCGCGTTCGCGCTGGCGGCGGGGGTCATCGCCGACGCGTTCGTGGTGCGGCTGGTGCTCGTTCCGGCGCTGATCTCGCTGTTCGGGCGGGCCGCGTGGTGGCTTCCCAAGCGGCTGGATCGGGTGGTCCCGGCGGTGGACGTCGAGGGCACCGACTTGATCGTTAGCAGGGCATGATCCTGCAGCTCGCCGTCGCCGGTGCGGTTCTCGCCGCCCCGGTGACCGCCCCGGTGACCGCCCCGATGACCTACGACCCGCACACGATGACCGGTTACGTCGGCCAGGGCGACGTGCGGCGCGCCTTCGGCTGGGCCGCGGCCACGCTGGCCACCCGGGCCCCCGGCCTCGCCTTCAACCAGGAGTTCTGGACCGACGACAGCTACACGGTCAGCTGCGGCCGCGGCACCTTCCCGGTGACGCATCACCGCGACTTCGGGCGGTACTGGCTGACCGTCAAGGCGGTCAGTGGCTACGGCAAGGTGACCGGCTGGCGGATCACCGGGGCGAACGCCGGCATCTCCGGCACCTCGGTGGCGCCGGCGGCCGGCCAGCCCTGCCCGTCGCCGGGCCGCGGGAAGACGGTCGTGCGGGCCGCGAAAACCGGGACGAGGACCGGCTGCGAACTTACGGTCACCTCCCAGGACGTACGCCGGAGGCTACTCGTCTGCTAACGGCAGATCCGCTTGGTACCGGGCCCCGGCCGAACCCATCGTGGAGCCATGGAAACCCTCAGTTCTATCGACGATCAGCTGGCCGCCCGGCTGCTGCACCAACGCATCATCGTGCTCGGGACCGAGGTCGACGACCCGATCGCCAACCGGCTGTGCGGGCAACTGCTCCTGCTGTCGGCCGAGGACCCGCGCGGCGACATCAGCCTTTACATCAACTCGCCGGGCGGGTCGGTCAGCGCCGGCCTGGCCATCTACGACACGATGCGGCTGATCCCCAACGACGTGAGCACGCTCGCGCTGGGCCTGGCCGGCAGCATGGGCCAGTTCCTGCTCACCGCGGGCACACCGGGCAAGCGGTTCGCCCTGCCGAACGCGCAGGTCCTGATGCACCAGGGCTCGGCCGGGTTCGGCGGGACCGCCGCCGACGTGGAGATCTACGCCGAACAGCTGGAACGGGTCGGCTCGCTGCTGCTGCGGCTGACCGCCGAGCACACCGGCCAGCCACTGGAGACGGTGGAGCTGGACAGCCGCCGCGACCGCTGGTTCACCGCCCCCGAGGCACTTGCCTACGGCCTGATCGACCACATCCTGGACAGCGTCGACGACGTGCGTCCGTCGATGACCCGCCAGCCGATGGGGTTGAGCGTCTGATGGCCGGCCAGTACACAATTCCCACCGTCATCGAGAAGACGCCGAGCGGCGAGCGGGCCTTCGACATCTACTCGCGGCTGCTGTCCGACCGCATCATCTTCCTCGGCACCGAGATCGACGACGGCGTCGCCAACGTGGTGATCGCCCAGCTCATCCACCTGGAGTCGGCCGGCGAGCAGGAGATCGGCCTCTACATCAACTCGCCGGGCGGCTCGTTCAGCGCGCTCACCGCCATCTACGACACGATGAACTTCATCCGCTGCGACATCGCCACCATCTGCGTGGGGCAGGCGTCGTCCGCGGCGGCGGCCCTGCTGGCGGCCGGCACCCGGGGCAAGCGCTCGGTGCTGAAACACGCCAAGGTCACCCTGCATCAGCACTCCAGCCAGGCCCGGGGCACCCTGCCCGACCTGGCGGTGGAGGCCAAGGAGGTGGCCAAGGTGCGGGCCGAGATGGACCAGATCCTGTCCGAGCACACCGGCCAGCCGGTCGCCAAGATCCGGGCCGACACCGACCGCAGCATGGCCCTGACCGCGGCCGAGGCGGTCGCTTACGGCCTGGCCGACCGGGTGATCACCCACCGGTCGGAGGTGCGGGCTTATCGCCTGGACAGCGCCGCCTAGGCCGCCAGCAGCATGACGCTGCCGCCCCCGTGCGAGGCCTGCGGGGGCGCGGCGCGGTGCAGCTGGGTGGTGGCCAGCCGGAGGACCGGGGCCAGCGTGGCGGCCCGGACGAGTTCGAGGTCGTGCCGCACCTCGGCCAGCAGGTCGGCCAGGTCGATGCGCAGCGAATCGCAGACCGACGCCAGGATCTCGGAGCTCGGCTCCTTGCGGCCGCGCTCGACCTCGGAGAGGTACTGAATCGAGACGTTGGCCGCCCGGGCCACCTCGGCCAGGGTGCGCCGCTGCTCCTGCCGGTGGCGGCGCAGAACCTCGCCGACCAGGACGCGAAGCAGTGGCCGGGGGTGCCGCGCGATGTCCGCCATGGGCTCACGCTAATTCAGATGGCAGCGGCGGCGATACCCGCCGGACCCGGTTCTGCCAGCAGCGTAGAAGCAGTTTTGGCGCCCCGGCGATGGGTAGTTCTCGATATACAACAAGGAGGACGCGATGGACACCCGGCCCGTCACGATGATCAGACTCACCCAGTCCGCGCACCGCAGCGCCCCGCCGGCCCGCCTCCTTGGCTGCCCGGTCACCGATTTTGACGGCAACATGCTCGGCACCGTGGAGGATCTGCTGGTCGACGCGGACGAGCGCCGATTCCGGCTGATCAGCGTGGAACACGGCGGGGTGGCCGGTTTCGGCGCGACCCCATCGCTCATCCCGGTCGAGGCCGTACACGGCGTGACCGGCGGCCGGATCCGGATCGGCCGCAGCAGCGCCCAGGTCGCCGACGCCCCACACGTCGACAAGAGCAGGATGGGCGAATTCTGCGAGAGCCTCTACGGCTACTACGGCGTCGCCTGATCCCGCAGCCCCCGCAACAGCGGCAGGCTCTTGCTGATCACACCGGTCACCCCGAGCTGCCGGGCCCGGGCCAGCTCGGCCTCGGTGTCCACCGACCAGGCCAGGATCAGGTCGGTCCCCCGCCGCAACTCGGCCACCACGGCCGGGGTGAGCAGCCGCAGCCGGATCGAAACCCCGTCCACCCGCTCGCCGCGCATCCGGGCCAGCAGCCCCGCCAGCTGCGCGGCATTCGCCGCGGAAAAGACCCGGCGCACGCTGGGATCGCCCGCAAACGCGTCGAGCATGGCCCACTCCTTGGTGCAGACCGCGACGGGTACGTCCTTCGCACGCTCCCGCAGCGTCGCGGCAACCCGCGACGCCACGGCGAGCGAACGGCCCTTCAGGTCGAGCATCAGGCGCGGGTCACCGTCCGCAACGGCGAGGATCTCGTCGAGCTCCGGCACCACCACCCGGCGCCACCAGGGTTTACGCCCATGGCGTACCTCAAGGAGCCCGCGGTGCAGATGGACGTCGGCCTCGACGAGGTCGACGCCGGCCGCCAGGGCGGCCCGGAGGCCGGCAACCGAGTTGCCGGCCCGATGGGCCACCGCCAGCATCACGTCGTCGCCCACCCGATCAAAGGTACGGCGGTCAGAAGGCCGGCAGGACCGAGCCCTGGTACTTGTCCTCGATGAACTTCTTCACCTCGGGCGAGTGCAGCAGCGCCTCCAGCTTGACGATTCGGGGGTCGCTCTCGTCGCCGGTGCGCACCACGACCAGGTTCGCGTACGGGTTGTTCTCGCCCTTCTCCAGGGCTAGCGCGTCCTTGGCCGGGGTCAGGCCGGTCTCGATCGCGTAGTTGCCGTTGATCACCGAGACCGCGGTGTCCTCGAGGCTGCGCGGCAGCTGGGCGGCCTCCAGCGACTTGATCTTCAGGTTCTTCGGGTTGGCCGTGATGTCCTTCTCGGTGGCCTTGACGCCGGCGCCGTCCTTGAGCGTCAGCAGGCCGTTCGCGGCCAGCAAGTTGAGCGCGCGGCCCGAGTTGGACGGGTCGTTGGGAATGGCGACAACCCCGCCGGAGGGTACGTCGGCCAGGCTCTTGACCGTCTTGGAGTAGATGCCGAGCGGCTCGATGTGCACCGGCTTGAGGGCGGTGAACTTGTAGCCCTTGGCCGCGACCTCCTCCTCCAGGTACGGAATGTGCTGGAAGTAGTTGGCGTCGAGCTGCTTCTCCTGCAGGGCCACGTTGGGCTGGATGTAGTCGTTGAACTCGACGATGTCCAGCTTCAGACCCTGCGCGGCGGCCAGGTTGTCCTTGACGTACTTGAGGATCTCGCCGTGCGGAACCGGGCTGACCCCGACCTTGAGCGTGTCGCTGGCGGTCTCTTCCGAGGAGTCGGAGCCGCAGCCGGCGAGACCCAGGACGAGGGTCGCGGCGGCCAGGACGGCGGTGAGGGAGCGGCGGTGCATTGATTTTCCTTTCAGCGGTGCGCCAGGCGCCGAACGGCGAGGTCGCCGAGCGTCTGGATGAGTTGGACGAAAACGACTAGGACGACGACCGTCGCCACCATCACCTCGGTCTCGAAGCGCTGGTAGCCGTACCGGATGGCGATGTCACCGAGGCCGCCACCGCCCACCACGCCGGCCATCGCGGAGTACCCGACAAGCGCGATGACGGTGATGGTGAGGCCGGCCAGCAGGCCGGGGCGGGCCTCGCGGAGCAGGACCTTGCCGACGATCTGCCGCCGGGTGGCGCCCATCGCGACGGCCGCGGCGATCACGTCGCCGGGCACCTCGCGGAGCGCGGACTCGACGATCCGGGCGTAGAACGGGATGGCGCCGATGGTGAGCGGCACGATCGCCGCGGTGGTGCCGATCGTGGTGCCGACGACGGCCCGGGTGAACGGGATGACCGCGACCAGCAGGATGATGAACGGCAGCGAGCGCCCGATGTTGACGATCAGCCCGAGCACGCTGTTGACCACGGGCGCGGAGAGCAGGCCGCCGCGCGCGGTGAGCACCAGCAGGATGCCTAGCAGCAGCCCACCCACGGCGGTGAGCAGTGCCGAGACGCCCACCATCCAGGCCGTCTCCTGCAGCCCCTGACCGAGCAGTTCGGCCACCTCGGACCAGCTCATGACGCCACCAGGGCGCCACGGTCGCGCAGGAAGGCGGCCGCCGGAGCCGGGTCCCCGGTCACGCCGATGCGCAGCCGGCCGGCCCGGGTCGCGGCCAGGCTCTGCACCCCGCCGTCGAGCAGCCGCACGTCGATGTCGAGCGTGCGGGCCAGCGCCGACAGCAGCGGCTCGTCCGCACTGTCGCCGCTGACCGTGACGTCGAGCAGCGACTCCCCGTCGCGGGCCTGGGCGGCGGCCAGCGGGAACAACCCCCGGGCCAGCTCGGAGCCGGGTTCGCGGAGCAGGTCGGTCAGCGCGCCGGCCTCGGTGAACCGGCCGTCGCGCATCACCGCCGCCGACTGGCAGATCGTCTTGACCACGTCCATCTCGTGGGTGATGAGCAGGATGGTCAGCCCGAGCCGGCGGTTGAGGTCGAGCAGCAGGTCGAGGATCGAGCGGGTGGTGTCCGGGTCGAGGGCCGAGGTGGCCTCGTCGGAGAGCAGCACCTTGGGCCCGGCGGCGAGCGCGCGGGCGATGCCGACCCGCTGCTTCTGCCCGCCGGACAGCTGGGCCGGGTAGGCGCCGGCCCGGTCGGTGAGCCCGACCAGGTCGAGCAGTTCCGCGACCCGGCGGTGCCGCTCGGCCCGGGGCACCCCGGTGACCTCGAGCGGGAAGGCCACGTTGCCGGCCGCGGTCCGCGAGGAGAGCAGGGCGAAGTGCTGGTGGATCATGCAGAGCCGATGCCGGGCCGCGCGCAGCCCACGGCCGGGCAGTGCGGTCAGCTCCACGCCGTCCACCTCGACGGTGCCGGAGTCCGGCCGTTCGAGGAGGTTCACGCAGCGCAGCAGGGTGCTCTTGCCGGCCCCGCTCTGACCGAGGACGCCGTAGATCTCGCCCTCGCGGACGTGCAGATCGACACCGTCGACGGCCCGGACGTCGTGCCCGCGCGAACGGTAGGTCTTGTGCAGACCGCTGACTTGAATCACCGCGCGAACAGTAATTGCAGATTTCGGTGATTCGACAGATGTGTAACTACCGTCACCGCTTTCCGGTCGTTCTGTATAAAGCTCGCAACAATCGTATTTACAATTGCCCGGCGAAATGGCAGGCGACGCCTTCGGTCAGCGCCGGTTCCCGCTCGGCGCAGAGCGCCGGACGGTCCAGCTCGGCGTAACGCGGGCACCGCGCCCGGAAGCGGCAGCCGGGCGTCCGGGTCCCGGCGCCGGGTGGTTCGCCGATCAGCAGGATCCGCTCACGGCCGCGTTCCACCGCCGGGTCCGGGACCGGCACGGCCGACAACAGAGCCTGGGTGTACGGGTGCCGGGGCGCGCCGAACACCGAGTCGACATCACCGGTCTCGACGATCCGGCCGAGGTACATCACGCTGACCCGGTCGGCGATGGTCGCCACCACCGCGAGGTCGTGGGTGACGAACAGATAGGCCAGGCCGAGCCGCGCCTTCAGGTCGCGCAGCAGGTTGAGCACGCCGGCCTGCACCGACACGTCCAGGGCGGACACCGGCTCGTCCAGCACCAGCAGGGCCGGTTCGACGCTGAGCGCGCGGGCGATGGCGATCCGCTGCCGCTGCCCGCCGGAGAACTCGTGCGGGAACCGCTGGGCGTGCCCGGCCTCGAGACCGACCAGCCGGAGCACCTCGGGCACCCGCGCGGCGATCGCGGCCTCACGCGCGTGCTGGGCCCGCATCGGCTCGGCGATGATGTCACCGACCGGCAGGCGCGGGTCGAGACTGGCCATCGGGTCCTGGAAGACGAGCTGCACGTCACCGCGCAGGGCGGCCCGCCCGGCCGGGTCGAGGGTGCCGTCGATCCGGCGCCCGAGCAGCTCCACCGAACCGGCCTCGGGCGGCTCGAGTCGGAGTATCTCGAAAAGCGTCGTGGATTTACCGCAGCCGCTCTCGCCGACCAGCGCGAGCGTTTCTCCGCGCCGAATGTGCAGGTCGACGCCGTCCACCGCGAAGACGCTGCCGATTCGCCGTTTGAATACCTTTCCCCGGAACTGCGGAAACGTTTTGGCGAGGCCGCGGACGTCGAGCACCACCGGGCCGGCGGAAGTTCGAGCGGAAGGCGGCGCGTGTACCCCGTACACCTCGAATGGGTCTGATGGGATCTCGTCGGCACGACGGCAGGCCACCTGGTGGCCGGCCGGGCCGAGCAACGCCGGCTCGGCGGTCCGGCAGGCCGCCTCCATCATGGGACAGCGGTCGGCGAACGGGCATCCGGTGTGGTGCTGCGGGCTTGGTGGACGGCCCGGAATGGGTACGAGCGGGCGGTCCCGCCCGGCGTCGAGGCGCGGCAGCGCGCCGATCAACCCGAGGGTGTACGGCATCAGCGGGCGCGCGAACAGCTCGGCCGCGGTGGCCTGCTCGACCACTCGGCCGGCGTACATGACCGCCACCCGGTCGGCCATCCGGGCGATGACGCCGAGGTCGTGGCTGATCAGCACGAGCGCGGCACCGGTCTCGCGCTGGGCGGTGCGCAGCACGTCGAGGATCTGCGCCTGCACGGTGACGTCGAGCGCGGTGGTCGGCTCGTCCGCGATGATCAGGTCCGGGTCGTTGGCGATGGCCATCGCGATCATCACGCGCTGCCGCATGCCGCCGGAGAACTCCTCGGGGAACGCCTGCGCGCGTACCTCCGGGTCCGGAATCCCGACCAGGGTGAGCAGCTCGACGGCCCGGCGGGCGGCGGTGGCCCGGTCGACGTCGCGATGCGCGCGGACCGCCTCGGCGAGCTGGTCGCCGACCCGGTAGACCGGGGTCAGCGCGGACAGCGAGTCCTGGAACACGATGGCGACCCGGTTGCCGCGCAGCCGGTCCAGGGTGCGGCGGCTCGCGCCGATCACCTGCTCGCCGAGCACGCCGATCGAGCCGGTGACCGAGGCCTGGGCCGGCAGCAGGCCGAGGATGGCCAGCGCGGTGACCGACTTGCCGGAGCCGGACTCGCCGACGATGCCGAGCACCTCGCCGCGCCGCACGGTGAGGTCGACCCCGCGCACGACCGGCGCCGAACCGAAGCTCACGTGCAGGTCGTTGACGTCGAGCACGGCGTCGCCGGGCCGCCGGGTGGCCCGCGCCACCGGGCGGCCGATGGTGCGGGCGCTGCCCGAGGTGGGGTCGATGGCGTCGCGCAGGCCGTCGCCGACCAGGTTGACCGCGACCACGAAGACCACCAGCAGCACGGCCGGGAAGAAGAAGATCCAGGGATAGGTGACGGCCGAGGTGGTGCCGTCGGCGATAAGCGTGCCCAGCGAGACGTCGGGTGGCTGCACGCCGAAGCCGAAGTAGGACAGTGACGTCTCGGTCATCACCGCGCCGCCGACCGCGATGGTCGCGTCGATGATCAGGAAGGACGCGGTGCTGGGCAGGATGTGCCGGACGATGATGGTCAGCGGCCGTACGCCCATGAACTGCGCGGCCCGCACGAACTGCCGTTCCTTGAGCGAGATGGTCAGCGTGCGCACCACCCGGGCCGAGATCATCCAGCCGAAGATGGCGAGCAGGCCGATGAACGCCACCCAGCCGCCGGTACGCAGCCGAGGCGAGATGATCGAGATGATCAGGAACGACGGGAAGATCAGCAGCAGGTCGACCACGAACAGCAGGAGCCGCTCGGACCGGCCGCCGAAGTAACCGGCGACCGCGCCCACCAGCGCGGCCAGGGCGGTCGCCGAGACGGCCACGGCCAGGCCGATGAGCAGGGACTTCTGCAGTCCCCGTACGGTCTGGGCGAAGATGTCCTGGCCGATGCCGTTGGTTCCCCACCAGTGCGCGGGCGACGGCGGTTGCCGCAGGGCGGCGTAATCGATGTCGTGGTAGGACCACTGCGCGAACAGCGGCCCGGCGAAGGCCAGCACGAACAGCAGCGCCACCACGACCGTGCCGACCAAGGCGCCGCGATGCCGCAGGAATCGCCGGGCGGTGACCCGCAGCCGGCCGGCCGGGGCCCGCGCGGCGGTGTCGGCCGCCTCGGCCAGCAGTTCGGCGGACAGCTCAGCCATGCCGCACCCGGGGGTCGAGGGCGGCGTGCAGCAGGTCGGCGAGCAGCCCGGCCAGCAGCACGGTGCCGGCCGCGAACAGGTTGACCGCGACCACCGCGTTGACGTCGTTGTTGTTGATCGAGTCGATGAACCACTCGCCCATGCCGTGCCAGCCGAAGATCTTCTCGGTGAAGGTGGCGCCGGTCAGCACGCCCAGGAACCCGAACGCGAAGAACGTCGACATCGGAATGAGGGCGGTCCGCAGCCCGTGCTTGACCAGCACGGTCCGCCGGGAGAGACCTTTCGCGGCGGCGGTACGCAGGTAGTCGGAACCGAGTACGTCGAGCATCGCGCTGCGCTGATAGCGGCTGTAGGTGGCGAGCGTGGCCAGCCCGATCGACAGGGTCGGCAGCAGCAGGTGAATACCCCGGTCGGCGACGATCGCCGCGAACGAGCCCTGCAAGCCGGGTGTGCCCTCCCCGGTGAACGAGATCAGCTGCCGCCCGGTGGCCTGATTGAGCGCGAGCGCGCCGATCTTCAGCAGCAGCGCGAGCAGGAACGTCGGCGTGGACAGCAGCACGAACGCGACGAGCGTGGTGACCCGGTCGGACAGCCGGTACTGCCGGACCGCACCCCACACGCCCACGGCTACGCCGAGCACGGTGCCGAGCAGCGTGCCGACCACGAGCAGCCGCAGGCTGACCCCGACCCGGCGGCCGAACTCGTCGTTGACCGAGCCGCCCTTGATGCTGAGCCCGAGGTCGCCGTGCACCGCCGCGACGGCCCAGTGCCCGAACCGCACCACCACCGGCTGTTCCGGGTCGAGCCCGAGCACCGCGAGCTGGGCCTCGACCTGCGCGGCCGGCGGGGGCGGCTGGCGGGCCTGGAAGTAGGCGCGGGGCGACAGCGCGGTCGCCGCGAGCAGGTAGGACAGGAACGCGGCCACCACCATCAGCACGGCGAAGTAGCCCAGCCGTCTTGCGAAGTAGCCGAGCACGCGATCACCGTAACCAGGACCTGATACAAGCTTGTATCGAAGATCTTAAGGATTCTTGCCTGTCGATGGAATAGGAATAACGTGTGCCGGTATGAAACGGGCATTAGTCATCCTGGCGACGGCGACCCTGCTCGCCGCGTGCAGCGGCGGTAGCGGCGACACCGCGACCACCACTCAATCGGCGGCGCCGAAGACCGGCAGCACCGACATCAACGCACAGCCGCGGGACGCGCTGAAGACCGGCGGCACGCTCAACCTGTCGATCCAGCAGTGGATCACCCAGTACAACGTCGGGCAGGTCGACGGCACCCAGGGCGACGGCCAGGCGATCCTGGCGATGACCCAGCCCCGGCTGTGGCATCTGGACGAGAGCGCGAAGGCGACGGTCAACCCGGACGTGCTGGTGTCGGCCGAGGCGGCCGGGCCGGTGGTCACCTACAAGCTCAACCCGCTCGCCACATGGTCGGATCAGACGCCGATCACCTGGCAGGACTTCGCCACCCAGTGGAAGACCCGCAACGGCACCGACAAGCGGTTCCAGCTCTCCGGCAGCACCGGGTACGACAGCATCACCGGTGTCGAGAAGGGCGCCGACGACCGCGAGGTCAAAGTAACTTTCCGGGAGCCGTACGCCGATTGGCAGTCTCTTTTTGATCCCCTTCTGCCGGGCAGTGCGCTGGACACGCCGGAGAAGTTCAACACCGGGTGGATCGAGAAGGTCCCGGTGTGGGGCGGCCCGTGGAAGATCGGCACCGCCGACAAGACCGCGCAGACCATCACGCTGGTCCCGAACCCCGACTACTGGGGCACCAAGCCGGTGCTCGACAAGGTGGTGTTCCGGGCGCTGGACTCGGCCGCGATCACCGACGCCTACCTGAACAAGGAGATCGACCAGGCGCCGGCCCGCCAGCCCGACGACTACAAGCGGGTGGCCGGCGACGCAACCACCAAGATCCGCACCGGTGGCCGCTGGGACGAGACCATCCTCAGCCTGGGCAGCAAGGGCCCGCTCGCCGACGTGCGGGTGCGGCAGGCGATCGGCGCCGCGATCGACCGGGACGCGATCGCCAAGGCGCAGTCGTCCGGCCTGCCGTTCGCGGTGCACACCGTCGGCAACCACTTCTACATGCCGAGCCAGGACGGGTACGCCGACAACGCCGGCGAGTACGGAAAGCTCGACCTGGACCGGGCCAAGTCGCTGCTGAAGGAGGCCGGCTACACCGGCGCCAAGCTCGTCTACGTGGTCAGCGCGAGCAGCACCTCGACCGTCCCGCAACTGGTCCAGAACATGCTGTCCCAGGCCGGCATCAACGTCGAACTGCGCAAGGTCCCCGGCAACGACTTCTTCGAGAAGTACGTCAACCGCGGCTCCTTCGACCTCGTCTCGTTCCGCAACGTCGACCAGGTCTTCCCGTCGCTGTCCTACCCGGCCTTCCTCAGCAACGGCGAGCAGAATTACGGCAAGATCGGTTCACCGGAGATCGACAAGCTGATCGCCCGGGCCGCCGTCGAGACCGACCACGCCAAGCAGGCCACCCTGCTCAACCAGGTCGACGCGCTGCTCTGGCAGGAGGAACACTCGATCGCGCTGTTCCAGACCCCGCAGATCCTGGCGGT
Organism: Paractinoplanes tereljensis; assembly: GCF_016862435.1. Classification (GTDB taxonomy): domain Bacteria; phylum Actinomycetota; class Actinomycetes; order Mycobacteriales; family Micromonosporaceae; genus Actinoplanes; species Actinoplanes tereljensis. The sequence continues at coordinate 130,074 of NZ_BOMY01000031.1, read as the reverse complement.
GCGGGACGGGCTGGCCAACTTCGGCGCCTATGGGCTGCGCGACGATCGGCAGTACACGGAGGTGGGTTTCGTCAAATAACGCCGCCCTCCAGCTTTAACGTATAGCGGAGCGGGGGGCTTGCGGCAAGACCCGGGTGGTGGCGCAGAATCGTCGACCGTTGGCCACCACCTGCGGAAACGGGGCACGCGTGCGGTATGTCAGGGTGCTCGGCGAACAGCGGCTAGAGCTCGTCGGCGGTAAGGGCGCGAACCTGGGGGCGCTGACCCGGATGGACGGGGTCAGCGTCCCGCCCGGCTTCTGCGTGACGACCGACGCGTACCGCCGGGTTGTGCTTCCGGTGTTGTCTCTTCCGGACGTGGACGACCTTCGCGGGACCATCGAGGGGATCGCCATCCCGGACGATCTCGCGGCCGAGATCGCCGACGCGCTCGGCCCGGGCGCTTATGCCGTGCGGTCCAGCGCGACGGCCGAGGACCTGCCGGGCGCGTCGTTCGCCGGGCAGCAGGACTCCTACCTGAACATCGAGGGCACGGCGGCGATCCTCGCGCACGTCAGCCGGTGCTGGGCCTCGCTGTTCACCGAGCGGGCGGTGGCCTACCGGCGGCACCACGGGATCGACGACCGTACCGTCCGGATGGCCGTGATCGTGCAGCAGATGGTCCCGGCGGAGGCCGCCGGGGTGCTGTTCACCGCCGATCCGGTCACCGGGGATCGGAAGGTCGCCGCGGTGGAGGCCGTGCCCGGCCTCGGCGAGGACCTGGTCTCCGGCCGGGCCAACCCGGACCTTTTCACGCTGCGCGATGGCAAGGTCGTCGCGAAGACGATCGCCCGCGACCGGCCCACCCTGACCGACGATCAGGCCGTACGGCTGGGAGCGCTCGGCCGGCGAATCGAGCTTCACTTCGGGCGGCCGCAGGACATCGAATGGTGTCTGGCCGGCGACGAGTTCGCGATCGTGCAGAGCCGGCCGATCACCACTCTCTTCCCCGTGCCCGAACCGCGCGACCAGGAGAATCACGTCTACGTGTCGGTCGGCCACCAGCAGATGTGGACCGAGCCGATGATGCCGCTCGGGCTCTCCGTGCGGCGGCTGAACATGCCGCCGTCGACGGTCGAGGCCGGTGGGCGGTTGTTCGTCGACGTCGCCGCGGTGCTGGCCTCGCCCGCGCGGCGAGCGGGCCTGTTAGCCATGTGGAAGTCCGATCCGCTGGTCGGGGACGCGCTGCGGATCATCGCCGAGCGCGACTTCGTCCCGTCGGTGGCGGACGGCTCGCCGGGCGTGAGCCCACCGGCTCCGCCCGCTCCCCTGCCGACCGATCCGGCCATCCCCGCCGAGCTGATCGCGCAGAGCGAGGCGTCGGTGGCCGCCCTGAAGGAGGCGATCCGGGGGCGGTCGGGAGCGGATCTTGTGGACTTCGTGCTGGCCGACATGCAGGAGCTGAAGCGCCTGCTGTTCGATCCGCGGAACCACCAGGCGATCATGGCCGGGATGGAGGCCACCTGGTGGCTCAACGACCATCTCGAACAGTGGCTGGGCGAGAAGAACGCCGCCGACGTCCTGACCCGCTCGGTCCCACACAACATCACCTCAGAGATGGGCCTGGAACTGCTCGACGTGGCGGACGCTTTCCGCCCGTACCCATCGCTCCTTGCTCTTTCTTCTTCTCTTTCGTCCCCCGCCGGCCTGCGCCTTTTGCTTGATGAGCTTCCCCGCAAGGCGGGCGCGGCTCTGCGGGCCTGGCTTGATCGGCATGGCATGCGGTGCGTCGGGGAGATCGACATCACCCGGCCGCGCTGGAGCGAGCAGCCGGAGACGCTGCTGCCGCTGATCCTCGGCAATATCCGCAATTTCGAGGCGGGCGCGAACCGGCGGCTCTTCGAGGAGGGGCGCGCGGCGGCGCGAGCGGCCGAGGACGGGTTCCTGGCCCGGCTGCGCGAGCTGCCGGACGGCGAGGCGAAGGCCACCGAGGTGGCCGCGATGATCGACCGGCTGCGCACCTTCGCCGGTTATCGCGAATACCCGAAGTACTTCATGATGCGCCGCTACTTCATCTGGAAGCTGGCCCTGCTCGACGAGGCCGACCGGCTGGTGCGCGACGGCGTGCTCCCCGACCGGACCGACATCTTCTACCTCACGCTGCCCGAACTCGGCGAGGTCACGCGCACGCAACTCGCCGACCTCGGGCTGATCGACCGGCGCCGCGAGGAATTCCGATCGTACGAGGCACTCACCCCGCCCCGGGTCTACACCTCGGACGGCGAGGTGATCACCGGCTCGTACCGCCGCGACGACGTGCCCGCCGGCGCCCTGGTAGGCCTGCCGGTCTCAACCGGCACGGTAGAGGGCCGGGCGAGGGTCCTGCTGGACATGGCCGAGACCGACCTGGAACCGGGCGACATCCTGGTCACCCCGCACACCGACCCGAGCTGGACCCCGGTGTTCGTCACCGTGGCCGGCCTGGTCACCGAGGTAGGCGGCCAGATGACACACGGCGCGGTGATCGCCCGCGAATACGGCCTGCCCGCCGTGGTAGGCGTCCCGAATGCCACCCACCTGATCCCCGACGGCGCGCAGATCCGCGTGCACGGAACCGACGGCTACATCGAGATCCTCTAGTTATATGTACGCCCGTACACACCATGTGTACGATCGTACGCATGAGCCTCCTGACCCCCGCCCGGCCTGAGCTACAGCTGAGGCAGGCCCGGTTCGCGGTCGCCGCCCTGTTCTTCACGAACGGCGCGTTGTTCGCCAACCTGATCCCGCGCTACCCGCAGATCAAGGCCGACCTGGGGCTCAGCAACGCGGTCTACGGCCTGTCGGTGGCCGCTTTCCCCACCGGCGCGATCGTGGCCGGCCTGGCCGCCGGGGTCCTGGTCCGCCGCTTCGGCTCAGCCACGGTCGCCACCGCCGGCACCCTGCTGACCGCGCTGGGCGTGCTGTTCGCCGGGGTGGCCCCCACGGTGGCGCTGTTCGCAGCGGTCCTGTTCCTGGCCGGCGCCATGGACGCCATCACGGATGTGGCCCAGAACGCCCACGGCCTGCGGGTGCAGCGCCGCTACGGCCGCTCCATCATCAATTCCTTCCACGCGATCTGGTCAATAGGAGCGGTAACGGGCGGCGCAATGGCCGCCGCCGCAATAGCCCTGGACCTACCGCGCAGCGTGCACCTGGGCTTCTCCGGCGCCCTGTTCGTAGTCGTAGCCTTCGTAGCCCACCGCTTCTGCCTACCCGGCCCCGAACCAACCGACCAGGAATCCCCCGATCAGAACCAAACCAGCCTGGAACACGCCACCCCAGGAGCAGCCAACCCGGGCCCGGCCAACCTGGGCGCGGCCAACCTGGGCGCGGCCAACCTGGGCGCGGCCAACCTGGGCGCGGCCAACCTGGGCCCGGCCAACCTAGGAGCGGGCGAGCTCGGAGCGGCCAATCCGGGAGCGGCCAACCTAGGAGCAGCCAACCCGGGAGCGGGCAACCTGGGAGCGGGCAACCTGGGCGCAGCCAACCTGGGCCCGGCCAACCTGGGAGCGGGCAAGCTCGGAGCGGCCAATCCGGGAGCGGCCAACCTAGGAGCAGCCAACCTGGGAGCGGGCAACCTGGGAGCGGGCAACCTGGGAGCGGGCGAGCTCGCAGCGGCGGGGGCGGGCGTCCCTGGGCCGGGGCGCGTGGCGGCCGTCCGCGCGGCGGTTGGTCCGCGGATCTGGCTGATCGTCGGCGCGCTGGTGCTGATCGCCATTGGCGGCACCCTCGTGGAGGACGCCGGCAACTCCTGGGCAGCGGTCTACCTGTCCGGGTCCTCACTGCACGCGGCCGCCGCGGTAGCCGCGTGGGGCTACATCGCCCTGGTAGGCGCCCAGTTCGTGGGCCGGCTCATCGGCGACCGCCTGGTAGACCGCTTCGGCCAGCGCACGGTAGCCCGAGCCGGCGGCGTGATCGTCGCGGCCGGCATGGGCCTGGCCCTGGCGGTACCCACCGTCCCCGGCACGATCCTAGGTTTCGCCGCGGCCGGCTTCGGCGTAGCCACCCTGGTCCCGGCCGCGATGCACGAAGCCGACGAACTCCCCGGCCTACGCCCCGGCACCGGCCTGACCGTAGTCTCCTGGCTGATGCGCCTAGGCTTCCTGCTCTCCCCACCGGTGGTAGGCGCAGTAGCCGACGCCACCAGCCTGCGAGCCGGCCTCCTGGTAGTCCCCATCGCCGGCATCCTGGTAATCCTCCTGGCCGGCGTCCTGCAGCCCCGCCGCCCCCAGACCCAAGCCGCAAAGTAGCCAAATCCACCGCCGCCAGAAACGCACCCGGCCCCTCCCCGGCGACCAGAGCAACCCGCCCCACAGCCGACCTTGCGGAGTCCCGGTCAGCTCCGAGCGGGATTCCCCCAAGATCGCCCGCAGCCCGAAACCCTCAGCCGGCGCAAAGCCAGCCGCAGGCCGACTCACGGCCAATCTTGCGGAGTTCCCGTCAGCTCCTGACAGCACCTCCGCAAGATCGGCCATGGGCCGGCGCCACACGAGCGAGGAGCGCGGGCCAAGACCGCTCAAGCAAGACCCCGGGCCGGGCCTGCGGCCGACCTTGCGGGGTTCGCGTCAGCTCCTGACAGCACCTCCGCAAGATCGGCCATGGGCCGGAAACGCACGAGCGAGGAGCACGTGCCGAGACCGCTCAAGCGAGGCCGCAGGCCAGGACACGGGCCGGGCGCCGCCGATCTTGCGGAGTTCCCGTCAGCTCCTGACAGCAACTCCGCAAGATCGGCCGCAGGCCGGGGCCGCACGAGCGAGGAGCACGGGCCAAGACCGCTCAAGCAAAGCCGCAGGCCAGGACACGGGCCAGGCCTGCGGCCGACCTTGCGAGGCTCGCGTCAGCTCCTGACAGCACCTCCGCAAGATCGGCCATGGGCCGGGAACGCACGAGCGAGGAGCACGGGCCGAGACCGCTTAAGCAAGCCGCAGACCGGGCCGCGGGGCCGGGCCGCGGCCGACCTTGCGGGGTTCGCGTCAGCTCCTGACAGCACCTCCGCAAGATCGGCCATGGGCCGGGAACGCACGAGCGAGGAGCACGGGCCGAGACCGCTCAAGCGAGGCCGCAGGCCAGGACGCGGGCCGGGCGCCGCCGATCTTGCGGAGTTCCCGTCAGCTCCTAACAGCAACTCCGCAAGATCGGCCGCAAGCCGGGGCCGCACGGGCGAGGGGCTCGGGGTGGGGCTCCGCAGGCATCGGGCTCGGGGTGGGGCCGTGCTGGAGGTGGGGTGGGCTAGGCCGGCGGGGTTAGGCGAAGCGGGTTGTGGCCAGGGCTGCGGTGGCCAGCAGGCCTAGGCCGTTGGTGGCCCAGTGCAGGGCGGCTGCGGCCAGCAGGCTGCCGCTTCGGCGGCGCAGTTCGCATAGCAGTAGGCCGGCCACCGCGGTGAAGGCGACCGCTCCTAGGACCGCCAGTACGCGGCCGGTTGTGGTTTGGCCGAAGGCTGCGCCTACTGCCTGGTTGGCGCTGTTCAGGCGTAGGGACGGGAGGATGTGCCACAGGCCGAACAGGACCGATGACGTGATGCTGGCCCAGGTGGCGCCTCGGTGGCGGTTTATCAGGCCCAGCAGCACGCCTCGGAAGGCGATCTCCTCCAGCAGTACCGTGCCCAGTGGGACCACGATGAAGGCGGTCATCAGGGCCGCGCCGGGGTGCAGGTGGTAGCGGACGTCCTGGAAGGCGGGGCGGGTCAGCGGCAACGCTATGCCGATCGCGTAGACGACCGCCACCGTCAGCACGGCGCCCACCGCGTACTTCAGGCCGGGCAGCAGGGTGTGCCGCGACATGCCGAGGTCACGCCAGCTCAAGCCCGCCCGGCGGGCGATCAGCACCAGCAGCAGCGCCACCACCGGGCCGGCGACCAGGCCGGTGTGCTGGGGGCCGAACTTGTCGGCGACGTTGACGGCCGCCAGGACCAGCACCACGGCGCCGAGAAGGAGGGCAAGGCGGAGCCGCGGGCGTTCGATCGGGGTAGGCATCGGCACAAAGCGTACCCACGTTTCCGGACCCGGCCCGGAGGGTAGCCAGGGGTCACCGCGACCGCACGTTGGAGGAGCCCCGGATGGCCTGGATAGACGAAGTGCGCCAGCGGGCTCGGACGCGGATGCAGCAGGCGCAGCGGGATGAGCTGGCGCCGCCCTTCGTGGCCGACGACTCGCTGGAGACAGCTACCCCGGTCGTCATGGTCGACGCCTCCCCGAAGATCGACGACGGCCTGCCGCGGGCGGTACGCATCGCGGGGGCCTGGTCGTGGCGGATCATCCTGTTCGTGGCGGCGATCTACGTGCTGCTGCGGGTCGTGGTTCTGCTGCGCATCGTGGTCATCCCGGTGGCGGTGGCGATCCTGCTCGCCGCGCTCTTCCAGCCGGTCACCGCGTGGCTGCGGCGGCACGGCATGAACCGGTCGCTCGCCTCGGGGCTGGTCCTGGTCGGCGCGCTGATCGTAGTCTTCGGCGGGCTCGGCCTGATCGTGAACACCGTGGTCGGGCAGATCGACACGCTGGGCACCCAGTTCGGGGACGGGGTGCGGGAGGTGCAGGACTGGCTGGCCAAGGGGCCGCTGCACATCTCCCAGCAGCAGGTGGACGACGCGATCGCCCAGTTCCAGACGTCGATCACCGCCAACAAGGGGCGGCTCACCACCGGTGCGCTGAACACCGCCACCACCGTGACCGAGCTGGGCGCCGGGTTCTTCCTGACGCTGTTCACGCTGTTCTTCTTCCTGCGCGACGGCGGCGACATCTGGCGCTTCCTGTGCCGGCTGCTGCCGCGTCCGGCCCGGGTGCCGACCGCGCGAGCGGGGCACTACTCGTGGCACACGCTGGTGTCCTACGTGCACGCCACCGTGCTGGTCGCCTTCGTCGACGCGATCGGGATCGGGGCCGGCCTGTTCATCCTGGGAGTGCCGCTCGCCCTGCCGCTGGCCGCGCTGGTGTTCCTAGGAGCGTTCATCCCGGTGGTCGGCGCCACCGTCACCGGCGTGGTCGCGGTGCTCGTCGCCCTGGTCACGGTCGGGCCGGTCAAGGCGCTGATCGTGCTGGGCGTGGTGATCGCGGTCCAGCAGCTCGAGGGGCACGTGCTCCAGCCGCTGATCATGGGCCGGGCGGTGGCTCTGCACCCGCTCGCGGTGATCCTGTCGATCGCCTCCGGCGTGGTGCTGGCCGGCATCGTCGGCGGCCTGGTCGCGGTCCCGATCCTCGCGGTGCTCAACACCGCGATCCGCTACCTGGCCCAGCACCCGACGGGCGAGCCCACCCCGGACCGGGAGCCACCCGGCACGAAGCCGGCCGACGAGGCTGAGGCCGAGGCTGAGGCTGAGGCTGAAAAAAGGGACAACGACCCGGCTGCCCCTCCGTCGGCTCGCACTTCCCTGGAGAGCACAACGCCTTAGGTCCACCTGAGCCGATCTTCAAGGACTCCTTAAGGATTGGGTGATCGGGGGCATAGCTCCGGATAGTGGGCAGTCGCGCCGCCCCACCGGCGCCCGCCCGCGCCCGTGGGGCGGCCCACCGATCGACTAGGACCTCTCGTGCCCTCGCGTCACCGCAAGCCCACCCGGACCCGCTACGTCGTCATGGCCGGCGTCACCGTCGCCGTGCTCGGCGCCACCGCGACGGGGGTCGCCTCGGCACGAACGTTCCACCGCTCGGAGGCCAAGCCGGCCGCCGCATCGCTCGGCCCGGCCACCACCACCGAGGCCACCGCGGGCCAGCGCCGGCCCCGGCCGACCAGGACCACCGCCACGCCGACCAGCACGCCGGCGACCACCGCGCCGACAACGCAGCCGACCAGCGCGGCCCCCACGACGACGGCACCGACCACGGAGCCGACGACCGTGCCGGCCACCACGTCGCCGACCACCGCCGCGCCGACAAACCCGACCACAAACCCGACGACAAGCCCGACGACGAGCCCGGCCACCGACCCGGTCATCGCGGCCGCCCTGGCGCACATCAACGCCGCCCGCACCGCCGAGGGCCTGTCCACGCTGACCCTGAGCCCGCAGCTCTCGGCCGCCTCAGCCGCGCACAACGCCCTGATGGCCGGCGGCTGCGGCCTGTCACACCAGTGCAGCGGCGAGGCCGGCCTAGGCGACCGGTTCACCGCGGCCGGCGTCTCCTGGAGCTCGGCCGGCGAGAACATCGGCCAGGGCAACGCGTCGAACACCGAGGCGTCGATCATCACGGCCGCCAACGGCCTGACCGACCTGATGCTGGCCGAGGTGGCCCCGAACGACGGTCACCGCAAGAACCTGCTCAACACCGGCTTCAAGCGGATCGGCCTCGCGGTGACCCGGGACGCCAACGGCAAGGTGTGGTTCACCCAGGATTTCGTCAACTGAGAAGCAGTTAGCTGACGGGCTTGGACTCCTTCAGGAAGCCCGAAAGCTGGGTCATGTACGCGGCCTGGGACACGTAGTCCAGGCCGGGCGAGCTCCACGGGTGGAACTGACCGGACTTGGCCGCCGCGGTGGTAGCGAACGTCGGCTGCTTGAGCAGCTCGGCCTGCTGGTAACCGCTCGAGTTCAGCAGCACCATGTCGCCGCCGATCTTCCCGGCGTTCTCCCAGCTGTAGGTGCCCCAGTAGAACCCCTCCGGGGTAGGCGCGAAGAACTTGACCCCGAGGTCGCTGTAGAGGCGCAGGGCCGGGTCGTCCTGCGCCTTGGCCACGCTGACCCCGTCGGCGTCGGCATAGAGGGCGACAACCTCGACCTGACTCGCGGCCGCAGTGGTCTGCAGGTCGGTCTTCGCCGCCGTGTACGCCTTCTCGGCAGTAGCGACGGTCTCGGCCGAGGCGCCGAGCGAAGTGGCCAGCTCGGTGGTCCGCTTGATCACGTCGGCGCCGTCGCCGCCCATCTTCAGGGTCACGATCGGCGCGATCTTGGCGATCTGGGTCTGCTGGGCGACGTCCTTGAAGCCGTAGTCCGGCTGGGTGGGATCGATCGTGCCCTTGGTGTCGGTCGGGTAGACGTCGGCCACGATGATGTCCGGCGCGGCCTCGGTGAGCTTCTCCACGTCGATCTCGCCGTACGTCGCGCCGACCTCGGTGATGCCGGTGGTATCCACGCCCTCGAAGCGCGGGTCGGTCTTGATCGAGGCGTACCCGAACGCGGCGACCGGCTTGATGCCGTACTTCGCGAGCGACACCACCACCTCGCTGAGCCCGGCGACCCGGGCCGGCCGGTGGTCGAGGGTGACCGTCTTGCCGAGATCGTCGGTGAAGCTCCACGGGCCGTCCGAGGTGGCGGCGGCCGCGTCCGGCGTGGACGAGCCGCTGGAGCATCCGGTGAGCAGCAGGGCGGTGGCCGCTACCGCGGCGACGAGGATTCTCATGAGGGGCCTTCCTCGGGAACCACCAGCGGGGTTCCGGTGACAGGGTCGGGGACGACGCGGGCATCCAGGTCGAACGCCGTGCGCAGGACGGAAGGGGTGAGCACCTCGGCCGGGGTGCCGTCGGCGACGACGGCGCCGCGGTGCAGCACGACGAGCCGGTCGGAGTACCGGGCGGCCAGCGACAGGTCGTGCAGGACCATCACCACGGTGGCGCCCGAGTCGCGGTTGATCCGGCGCACCAGCCGCAGCACCGAGAGCTGGTGGGTGAGGTCGAGGAAGGTGGTCGGCTCGTCCAGCAGCAGGGTGCCGGCCTGCTGGGCGACGACCAGAGCGATCCACACCCGCTGGCGCTGCCCGCCGGAGAGCGCCCCGACGTCCCGGTCGGCGACCTCGGACAGGCCGGTCGCGGCCAGCGCCTCGGCGACGATCGCGGCGTCCTCGGCCGACCAGGGCCGGGCCCAGGTCTGGTGCGGGTTGCGCCCGCGCATGACCAGCTCGCGGACGCTGATGCCGGTCGGCGCGGACGGGCTCTGCGGCAGGATCGCCAGCCGCCGGGCGACCTCCTTGGTCCCGATCGAGGTGATCGCGGAGCCTTCGAGCAGCACTTCGCCGGAAGACGGCTTGAGGATCCGGCCGAGGGTCTTGAGCAGGGTGGACTTGCCGCTGCCGTTGGCGCCGACCAGGGTGGTGATCTGCCCGCTCTCGATGCTGAGGTCGAGCCCGTCGAGCACCACCGTGCCGTCGTAGGCGACCCGCAGGCCGCGCGCTTCGAGGGCCGTGGTCATGAGATGAACTCCCTACGGTGCCGGATCAGCAGCCAGATCAGATAGGGCGCACCGACGACGGTGGTCAACAGGCCGACCGGGACCACCCACGGGAAGACGGTCCGGGCGGCCAGGTCGGCGCCGACCACCAGGCACCCGCCGAGCAGGCCGGAGAGCACGATCGGCGGCCGGGAGGCGGCGGCGATCCGCACCGCGATCTGCGGCACCACGAACGCGACGAACCCGATCGGGCCGGCCGCGGCCACCGAGGAGCCGGTGAGGACCACGGTGAGCGCGATGACCAGCAGCCGGTGCCGCTGTACGCCGAGCCCGACCCCGGTCGCCGTCTCGTCACCGAGCTGCGCGATGGCCAGCGGCGCCGAGCAGGCCACCGCGAGCGGCCCGGCCACCGCGGTGACGATCAGCAGCGGCCGGACGCCGTCCCAGGTGGTCCCGTTGAGGCTGCCGACCAGCCACGCGGTGGCCTGGGTGGCCTCGATGATCTGGGCCCGAACCAGCAGGTAACTGGTGAAGGCGGTGAGCACCGACCCGACCCCGATGCCGACCAGGATGAGCCGGTAGCTCTCCACCCCGTTGCGCCAGCCGAGCCCGTAGGTGACCGCCGAGGCGATCAGCGCCCCGGCGATGGCGGCGGCCGGGATGCCACTGCCGAGCAGCAGCCCGGTGACCGCGTAGGTACCGCCGCCGAGCACGATCGCGCCGACCGCGCCGGCCGACGCCCCGGCGGTGACCCCGATGATGTCCGGGGTGGCGAGCGGGTTCCGGGTGAAGGTCTGGGTCAAGGCACCGGCAATACCGAGACAGAGGCCGACGAGTACGCCGGTGAGCACCCGTGGCAGCCGCAGCTCGACGACGATCAGGTGCTGCGCGTGGGTGCCGCCGCCGAGCAGCGTGCGCACGACGTCGGCCGGCCCGATGGTCGCGCTGCCGGCCGCGATCCCGGCCACCACCAGCACGAGCAGCAGGATCAGCGCACCGATCGAGATCAGCAGGGCGCGGGGCCGGAACGGCACCCCGATCGGCCCGAATTCAAACCCGCTCATAGCGCTGCCAGCGATCGGCGCCGGGCTACGGCCACGAAGAACGGCCCGCCGAGTACGGCGAGGACGATGCCGACCTGGACCTCGCCGGTGCCGCCGATCATCCGCCCGACCACGTCGGCCCCGAGCACCAGGCTGATGCCGAGCAGCGCCGAGGCCGGCAGCAGCCACCGGTGTCCGGCGCCGACAAGTGGCCGGGCCAGGTGCGGCACGACCAGCCCGACGAACCCGACCGGCCCGGCGGCTGCGGTGGCGGCGGCGGTCAGCAGAGTGATCGCGGCCAGCCCGACGACCCGGGCGACGAGCACGTTCTCGCCGAGCCCGCGGGCCATCTCCGTGCCGAGACTGAGGTTGTCCAGAGCCCGGGTGTTGAGCACCGCGAGCAGCAGGCCGGCCGCCGCGAACGGCAGCACCGCGACGGCAACGCCGGTCGGCCGCCCGGAGAGCGACCCGACCACCCACAGCCGGTAGGCCTCGAGGGCGTCCCGGTCGGCCAGCACGATGAACGAGGTGAGCGCGTCGAGCAGGGCGGACACCGCCGCGCCGGCCAGCGCCATCGGCACCGGGCTGGCCGGTTCGCTGCCGGCCGCCGTGATGCCGAATACGGCGACGCTCGCGATCAGCGCCCCGACCACGGCGAACACCACGGTGAAGGCATTGCCGGTGACGCCAAAAACGAAGACGCCGATCACCACGGCCAGCCCGGCCCCGGCGGAAACCCCGAAAATACCCGGATCGGCGAGGGGATTGCGGGTGTGTCCCTGCATCAGGGTCCCGGCCACGCCGAGACAAACCCCGACAATGACCCCCAGGATCGTACGGGGAATCCGCACGCCGAAGATGATCGCGTGCAGGTCTTCCGGGGCCGACCCGGAGTGGAAAAGCGTGTCCCAGACCTGCCCGGCGCTCAGCCGGCTGCTGCCGAACGCGAGGCTGGCCAGCACGGCGAGCATCGCCAGAAGCGTGAGCGCGCCGATGATCCCGGGGCGCCGCAACGACGCCGGAATGATCAACGAGGCGGGCACGCGAGGTAGCTTAGGCTAGCCTTACATCGCCACCCAGGCGGGTCAGGACATGGTGACCCGGTAGACCGCGCCGGCCAGGTCGTCACTGACATAGAGAGCGCCATCCGGCCCCTGCACCGCCGCCACCGGCCGGCCCCACCGCGAGCCGTCGGTGCTCTGGAAACCGGTGATCAGCGTCTGCTGCGGACCGAGCGTGCCGTCCCGCCAGGCGAAGAACGACACCTCGGGCGAGCGCGGCGGCTTCCGGTTCCACGAGCCGTGAATGCCGGCCAGCGCTCCCACCCCGTACTCTCCGGAAAGGCCCGGCGAAGTCGCGAAGCTCAGCCCCAGCGGCGCGCTGTGCGCGCCCATCCCCTGCTCGACCGGGGGCAGTGCCGCACAGTCGAGCTTCGAACCGTCGGCGTTGGTCTGCAGGTCACGCACAAACGGGCGCTTGGTGTAGCTGAACGTCGTGCTCTTCTCGCCCGGCTGCAGGTCGGGGTCGGGATTGCAGTACGGCCAGCCGAGGTCGCGCCCCTGGGTCAGCCGGGCCAGCGGTTCGAGCGGGTGGTCGTTGACGTACCCCACGATGACCTTGCCCTGGTCCGAGTCGCCGTCGCCGTCGTAGTCCTGGTCGTACGGATATTCGGTGTTGTCCCGGTTGTTGACCGCGGTCCACACCCCGCCGTCCGGGTCGATCGCGAGCCCGGTGCCGTTGCGCACGCCGTGCGCGAACGTGCTGGCCGCCCCGCCGCCCGGCGGGATCCGCAGGATCGCGGCCGCCTCCGGACTGGCCGACCGGTCCTCCGGGGTCACGTTGCCGGACGAGCCGATCGAGAAGTAGACCGCGTGGTCGGCGCCGACCGCGACGCTCTTCAGCGCGTGCGCGTACTTACCGCCCAGTTCCGGGCTCTTGGTGTCGGGCAGTCCGCCGGCCACCACCTGCTTGCCGGAGAGCCGGCCGTCCCGGTAGGTGAAGGAGTCGATCTGGTTGCTCTCGGCCAGATAGAGCTTGTCGCCGTCGAAGGCCAGGCCGTGCGGCTGGGTCAGCCCGCCGATCAGCGTCGACTGGATGGGCGGGGCATCGCCCGAGCCCGGGGTCAGCGCCACAACGTCGCCGGCGCCCGGCCGGGAGACCAGCAGCTTCTTGTCCGGCGTCCAGGCCAGCAGCCGGGCGCTGGGCACCCGCGCCCAGACGCTGACCGTCCAGCCGGGCGGCGCCTGCACCTGCCGGGCCTGGTCGAACGGCGCCGCCCCGGTGCCCTCGAGCGCCCGCACCGCGGTGGTGGCCAGGCCGGGCGGCACGGTCACCGGGGCGGCCGGTGCCGCCGGTTCGGCCGAGGAGGTCAAGGTACACGCGGCCAGCGCGAGCGCCAGACCGCCGGCCAGCGCCGAACGCGCCACGATCGTCATCCGGCGATCTTTACCCATCCACGCCACCTCCAGCCAATCTCGGCTCGGTCTGACGTTTCCGATTGATCGTCGATCTTGCGGGTAGGCCAAAGGGCACGCTGATCATGGAGAGCCGGGCGCACCGGACCATCTACGACGGCTGCGTGTTCGCCCGCGGCCAGGGTGCCACGATGCAGCGCTTCCGCAGCGGCGACGTCGCCACCCTGGAGAAGCTGCTCAAGGAGGCCACCGCCCGGCCGGTGATGGTCTGCATGGACGGGGTCAACAGCATGACCGGCGACGTGCCCGACCTGCGGGTCTACGCCCGGCTCTGCCGGGAGTACGACGCGGTGCTGTACGTGGACGACGCGCACGGGATGGGCGTGATCGGCGAGCGCGGCCCGGCCGAGACCTCGCCGTACGGGATGCGCGGCAACGCGATCGTCAAGCACAGCGGCGAGACCTACGACAACATCGTGCTGGTGGGCGGCTTTTCCAAGGCGTACTCGTCGCTGTTGGCCTTTCTGGCCCTGCCCACCGCGATGAAGGACCGGCTCAAGGTGGCCGCGCCGACCTACCTCTATTCCGGCCCGGCGCCGGTGGCGTCGCTGGCCACGGTCTGGGCCGGCCTGGATGTCAACGAGAAGCGCGGCGACGAGCTGCGCGGTCATCTCTACCGGCTGACCGCGAAGCTCCTCGGGCACGTGCGCGGCCTCGGCCTGCACACCCTCAATGTGGACGACACCCCGGTGGTGGAGATTCCGATCTCGGCCGAGCACGACCTGATCGAGGTGTCCGAGCGGCTGTGGCGGGCCGGGCAGTACGTGACGCTCGCCCCCTACCCGGGCGTGCCGCGCGACGAGATCGGCTTCCGGATCCAGCTCACCGCGGCGCACACCGACGCCCAGGTGGACGAGCTCAACAACGTGCTGACCTCGCTGGCGAAGGACGGCGCGCTGCGGCCGGCCATCCCCCGTCAGCGCCGTCCTTCCTGACGTCAGCGGCGAGGTGGCCGGGCCGTCGGCGGGGTCGTCCCCGGCGTAGGCTCCGCGCCCTTGCCGTTGCTGACCTCGATGATCACCACGCCGCCGCGGATGGTGCGGCCGCTCGGGTTGGTGCCGGCCGCCGTGCCGGCCGGGCACTTCGAGTCGACGTCGTGGCCGACCGACACCGAGAAGCCGGCTCCGTCCAGGCGACTGCGGGCACTGCTGATCGAGTCGCATTCGACGTCCGGGATGGAGCGCTGATCGCCGAGCGCGATCTTCCGGCTCTCCGGCCGCTTGAACTGGATCTTCGGCTTGCCCTTCATGGCGTCGGCGAGCGTGTTGTAGACCGCCGGGTTGACGGTGTCGTGCGACATCCGGTCGCGGTGCGCCTGCCAGTCCGGGTTGACCAGGTAACCGGCCACGACCAGCGAGGTGGTGCCGGCGATCAGCGCGGCGGTCTTGTCGTTGTCGGTGGTGCCGGTCTTCCCGAACACCGGGTGCCCGACCACGCCGCGGGTCGCCCGGGCGGTGGCGCCGTTGCAGCTGCCGAGCTGGGCCGAGTCGCCGACCGGGCAGCGGGTCGCGTCGAGCGCGGCGCGGGCCACGTCGCTGCTGGTGGCGCGCACGCAGTGCGGCTTGCCGACGTCGAGTTTCTCGCCGGCCTGGGTGGTGATCTGCTCGATCGGGGTGGGATCGCAGTACATGCCGTCGCCGGCCAGGGTGGCGTACGCGTTGGCCATGTCGAGCGGGGTGGTGGACGAGACGCCGAGGGTGAACGCGCCCCACTGGTGCGAGTTGCCCGGCTGGGCCAGCAGCGCGTCGTTCGGCGCGCGGAACTTCACGCCGAACCGCTTCGCCACACTGACCACATTCTCCGCACCGACCCGTTCCTCCAGCGGCACGAAGAACGTGTTGATCGACTTACCGAACCCGGTCCACATGTTGTAGACGCCCTCGCCACCGCCGCCCGAGTTCTGCGGGCACCAGAAATGCGTACCCTGGCAGGCCGAATCGTTGCCGGAGTCGATGATGTAGCCGGATTTGTACTGCTTTTCGGCCTTGATGGTGTACGCCAGCGGGTAACCCTTTTCCAGCGCGGCCACCATGGTGAACATCTTCATCACCGAGCCGGCCTGGTAACCGGTGATGTCCCCACCGCCGGTGAGCAGCGGGTTCGTCGTGTTCGGGTAACTGCCCCGGATGCCCTTCTTGGCCTTGGCCGGATCAGACGTGATCTTGTTCTGCGGGTGCGCCTTGTCGTCGAGCTTGAACCGCCGGTTGGTGGCCAGCAGCCGCACCTTGCCGTTACCGGGCTGCACCGCCGCCAGCAGCAGCGCGTTCTTGTTGTTGACCGAGATCTGGTCGGCGATGTTCTCGCGCGCCTTGGTCTGCGCCTTGATGTCCAGCGTGGTGGTGATCCGGTAACCGCCGGCCTTCAGGCGACGCTCCCGGTCGTACGGCGTGGAACCGAACTCCTCCCGGCCCAGCCACCAGCGGTAGAAGTAGTCGCAGAAGAAGCCCCAGTCGTTCTTCGCCACCGACACACAGCCGTTGCTGACCTGCCGCACCTGCCGCGGGATGCCTTCCTTGACCGCCGCGGTGGCCTCGGCCTGGGTGATCGCGCCGGTCTCGACCATGCCGGGGATCACGTACGCGTTGCGGCGCTGCAGCAGCTGGTCGTAACCCTCGCCGGTGGTCGGGTCGTAGTAGGACGGCGCCCGCACGATGCCGGCGAGCATGGCCGCCTGGCCGATCGTGAGGTCCTTCGGCTTCTTGTTGAAGTAGACCTGGCTGGCCGCGAAGATCCCGTACGTCTGCTTGCCGAAGGGTGCGATGTTCAGGTACCGCTCGATGATCTGGTCCTTGTTCAGTTCCTTCTCGAGCTGCATCGCGTACTTCATCTCGGTGACCTTGCGCTTCGGCGTGTCCTTGGTGGCGTCCACGACCTCCTGCGGGTTGGTCGCCGAGTAGGCCAGGGACATCCGGACCAGTTGCATGGTGATCGTCGAGGCGCCCTGCTTGCCGGCTTTGCCCTGGTTGTTGCTCACCATCGCGCGGGCGACACCCTTGATGTCGACGCCGTTGTGGTTGGGGAACTCCCGGTCCTCGGCCGCGATCATGGCGGCGGGCATGTACTTCGAGATGTCCTTCAGCGGCACGTCACTGCGGAACTCGTCGTAGAACTGGGCGATCTGCGTCTTGTTGTCGGACGCGTAGATCCGGGTGACCTGCGGCGAACGGAACTTCTTGATCTCACCGGGCAGGTTCGCGAACGCGGTGTTGCCGGCCCGCGCGACCAGGCCGGACATCGCGGCCACCGGGAACACGGCAGCGGCGACGACCACGCCGGTCAGCAGACCGCACGTCAAGAACGAGAACGCGTTGAGAAAGATGTTGTGATCGCGTCGCCGTATCCACGAACTCACCCGCACCACCCCGTGACTTGGCGCTCGCGAGGGTAGCGAGCCGCGTCAATCACACCTCACGGTGTCAAGTCAGGGAAGGTTCAACGAGGGTGGAAACGTGATGACCATGGCCACGCCGGGATCGCGGGCCTCGGCCACCGCCTCCCCGCCGTGCGCGACGGCCAGCTGCCGCACGATCCACAGGCCCAGCCCGACACCCTCCGGGCCACCCACCGCGAACTGCCCGAACAGGGTCGACCGCAGTTCGTCCGGGATGCCCGGCCCGTGGTCGCGCACCTCGAGCCGGTCCATCGCGCCGTCGTGCGACATGCAGATCACCACCGGCGGCTTGCCGTACCGCAGCGCGTTGCCGACCAGGTTGATCAGAATCTGCTCGAACCGCTGCTTGTCGACGCAGACCATCAGGTCACCGGGCACCTCGACGACAAGCTCCCGGTCGGTGCGCACGTAGGCGAGGGCGTCCTGGACGAGGAGCCGGGCCGGCTGCCGCCGGCGATCGAGCTTGAGGTGGCCGGTGCTGTCGATGCGCTGCATGTCCAGCAGGCCGTCGGCCAGCCGGTAAACCCGGGCGGTCTGCCGCAGAGCGGCATCCACCATCCGCTCCTCATGCCCGGTCGCGCTCTCCTTCAATTCTTCAAGAGTCATCCGTACGGTGGACAGCGGCGACCGCACGTCGTGGGCCAGCGTGTTGACCATCGCCGACCGCCACTCCTCGATCCGGGCCAGCCGCGCCCGGTCGTCCCGCAGGTGGCGAGCCTGCGCCTCGATGAGCAGGGCCACCGCGATCGCGATCGGCATGAAGATGAACGCACTGCTGACCACCATCGGCGGCTGGTGGGTCAAAATCAGCGGGACGAGGTACGCGGCGGTGGCCGGCGCGATGTAGGCGAGCAGGATCCAGCGCGGGAAGTGAAGTGCCGCCCAGGCGTACAGCAACACCAGGAACGGCCCGGTGCCGGCCGCGATCCCACCGAACGACCAGGTCGACAGCCCGAGCACGGCAAACCCGAGCAGCCCGAGCACGGCCGGCGAGTTCCGCCGGGCCCGTTCCCACGGCACCACCAGCGCGAGCAGCGCCAGCGCGAAGTCGCAGAACGCCACCACCAGCAGCCGCTCGGCGTTACCCGGGTCGTTGGCGATGCCGGCAAACCCGAGCAGCCCGGCCAGTAAGAAGAGCGCACCGGCCTGCCGGGCCGCCGCCCGCGGCCCGGTTCCGAAAAGCCTGAAGAGCCGGTTGCGTCCTACCTTTTCACTATATAGATCGCACTTAAGCTGGTCAGCGTGCTGCCATGGAACCAAGAACTCGCCGGGAAGCTTCACCAGGAAACGATCGAGTCGGCGCTGCTACGCGGCAATCCGCTCGGCGACCCGCACGTGCGGCCGCTGTGGGTCTACACCCCGCCCGGCTACGACTCGTCGGACGAGCGGTATCCCGCCATCTACGTGATCCAGGGTTACGCCGGGCACGTCGGTATGTGGGCGAACCGGTCGGCGTTCAAGCAGCCGTTCATCGAGACCGCCGACGCGGTGTTCGCCGGCGGGGACGCACCCGGGTGCATCCTGGTCTACGTCGACGCGTGGACTGCCTACGGGGGCTCGCAGTTCGTGGACTCTGCGGGAACCGGGCGCTACCACTCGTACCTCTGCGAGGAAGTTGTTCCCTGGGTCGACGGGCGCTTCCGGACGATCGCCGCGCCCGGATCGCGCGCGATCAGCGGGAAGTCGTCCGGCGGCTTCGGCGCGATGGTCACCCCGATGCTGCGGCCGGACCTGTTCGGCGCGCTCGCCACGCACGCCGGCGACGCTCTGTACGAGTACTGCTACCTCAACGAGTTCGCCAAGACCGCGCGGGCGCTGCGCGACTACGACCACGACATCCTGAAGTGGTGGGCGGACTTCGGTGGCCGCACCCCGTTCACGAAGGAGTACGACCAGCTCCTCGTACTCGTCCTGGGTTGTGCCGCAGCCTTCTCCGCCGACCCGGACGGCACGCCGCGGTTGCCCTTCGACCCGCGCAGCGGGGAGATCATCCCGGCGCTGTGGGAACGCTGGCTGGCCTGGGACCCGATCCGGATGATCGACCGGTACGCCGACGCGTTGCGCTCGCAGCGGGCCATCTGGATCGACGCCGGCACCCGCGACGAGTGGTTCCTGGACCTGGGGGCCGAGGCGTTCCGGGCGGGCCTGTCCCGGATCGGCGTCGAGGACCACCGGGTGCACTTCGAGCTGTTCCCGGCCGCGCACGGTGGCATCGACTACCGATACCCGCAGGCGGTGACCTGGTTGGCCCACCGCCTGGAACGCTGAGCTTCCATTGTCCGCCACCGCCGGGCGAGATGTGGCAAAAGCGCGGTTCGCCGGATGCGTCGCGGCCTTTCGTGGTGGCCTGGTCAAGTCCCATGTCATGAATAGGAAGGACGCGACATGCGCACTACGACAAAGCTGTCGATGCTGCTCGGCGCCGGAATCATGACCGCGGTAATCGGCGCGGCCCCAGCGCAGGCAAGTCCGGCGCCGCCGCCCGGGCACGACGGCGACGTGGTCGCCTACTTCGACAACCGGTCCGACTGCCTGTGGGTGGCCCGGGTCGGCCAGCGCCGCTGGGAAGACCCGGAGTGCAACCTGGTCCGCTTCGGCCCGTACCGGGGCCAGTGGGCCCTGACCTCCGGCGACGACAACGACGACTGGCAGGACCAGGGCCAGGGCCAGAACTGGCCACACCCGCACTGACCAGCCTGATCAAAGCAAGTGCTGATGGAGGCCCTCGGGCCTCCATCAGCCGTTTATCCGGCCAGGCAGGCGTCCGGGAGCAGGAACCAGCGGAGCTTTTCGAAGCTTGCGGGCAGGCCGGGAGCCGTGCCGTCGACCGGGTCGGGGCGGGACTCCATCAGGTGGCGGGCCTCGGCCAGGTGGGTGGGCAGGACGTCCTCGCCGAGCGGGTCCGGGGCCGGGGTGGGGTCGGCGTCCAGGCGCAGGTCGGTCAGGTGGACGCGCGGGCCGGGGTGGGCGGTGTGGGTCCAGCGGGCGGTGTGCGGGTCGAAACGGTAGTCCGGCAGCATGCGTTCGCCGTGTTCGGCGATCAGGGCCACCGCCTCGGCCAGGTAGTCGGCCACCGCATCGGAGATGAAGTAGCCCAGGTTCAGCCGGGACCAACCCGGCTTGATGCCCTCCCAGCCCCTCGCGATCTCGTCGCGGAACTCGCGGGAGTGGGCGTCGTCGATGCCCAGCAGCCGGTGGCCGTACGGGCCGGCGCACGAGCAACCGCCGCGCATCTGGATGCCGAACAGGTCGTTGAGCAGCGCCACCACGAAGTTGTGGTGCAGGTAGCGGGAGCCGGCCCGGATCTGGAACGAGACGATCGGCAGCCGGTCGGCGGTCAGGTCGCCGAGGATCTCGATCCGCGGGCACGACGCCCAGCGGGTCAGCAGGCGCTGCCACAGCGCGTGTTCGCGGGCGCCGATCAGGTCGGTGCCCACCTCGTCCTTGACCTGGAAGACCAGCCCGGCCCGGATGGACTCGACGATGGCCGGGGTGCCGCCCTCCTCCCGGGCCACCGGGTCGTCCAGGTACTTGTGCCCGACCGGGTCGACGAACGCGACAGTGCCGCCGCCGGGCACCACCGGCACCCGGTTGGCCATCAGCTTCCGGCGCAGCACCAGCACGCCGGGGGTCTGCGGGCCGCCGGCGAACTTGTGCGGGGACAGGAACACCGCGTCCTTGTCGGCCATCGTGATCGGGATGTACGGGCCGGCCGCCGCGTAGTCCCACACCGCCAGCGCGCCGTGCGAGCGCAGCAGCGCGGACACCGCGGTCACGTCGGTGAGGATGCCGGTGACGTTGGAGGCGGCCGAGAAACTGCCGATCCGCAACGGCCGGGAGGCGTACTCCCGGAGTCGTTCTTCAAGCTCAAAAAGGTCGACATGTCCGGTTGAATCGGCGCCGATCGGCACCACCTCGGCGATCGACTCGCGCCACGGCAGCTCGTTGGAGTGGTGCTCGTAGGGGCCGATGAAGACCACCGGGCGATCCGCCACCGGGATGTGCGCCGACAGGTCGTACCGGTCGTCGAGGGTCTCCGGGATGCGCAGGCCGAGCAGGGCGACCAGTTTGTTGACCGCGGCGGTCGCGCCGGAGCCGCAGAACAGCACGACGTCGTCGCGGCCGGCCCCGACGCTGCGGTGCACCAGGGCCCGGGCCTCCTCACGCAGCAGGCCGGTCTGCGCGCCGGTCGCCGACGCCTCGGTGTGCGTGTTGGCGTAGCCGGGCAGCACCCGGGTGCGGATGAAGTCCTCGATGAAGTCCAGAGCCTGACCGGAGGCCGTGTAGTCGGCGTGGGTGATCCGCCGGGGACCGTACGGGCCGTCGAGGACCGCGCCGGCGCCGATCAGGCCCCGGCGGATCCGTTCCAGAATGGGGGTGTCCATGGTCCCGACTCTGACCTAGTCGGGCCCGGAAAACCAGTGGTCAGTAGCGGTAGCGACGCCGGGCCGGGCGGCGCCGGCCACCGATCATCCGCCAGGTCAGGAACCCGCCGGCGGCCACCACGGCGGCCAGCACGGCCAAGATCACGTTTCGGTTGCCGCCCAGCGGCGAGGTTTCGGCGACCGAGTTGAGCGCGGCGGACGTGGCCGGGGCACTTGTCGCGGCGGCCGGGGCCGGAGCGGTCGGCAACGCCTGGTAATCGACGATGCCACTGCTCTCCAGCAGCGTCAGGTGCGTCATGACGAACTGGTTGGCCTGCTGGGCAAGCTTGCGTACGGTGTCATTGCGGGTTGAAGTCCGGATTGTGGCGATCGCCGGGAAGATCTTGCCGTGCGCCGCGCGGAGCCGGTCGATGTAGATCTGGTCGAACTCCTCGCCCTGCGCGTCGCGCATCTCGGCGAGCCAGCCCTGCTGGTCCTTGTTCGGCTGGCTGGGGATCTTGATCTTCAGCTTGGCCGCCGCCGCCCGGTCGAGCTTGTCCAGCACGACGTGCTGACCGGCGATGGTCTTGCCGATGTTCTTGATCTGCGCGTTGTTGGACTGCTTCTGGGCCATCTCACCGGCCGGGATCTCCCACAGGCCGGCCAGCCGCACCTTGATCACGAAGTCGATGTCGGCGTCGGAGACGTCGCCCTCGTTGGTGTCCTGCAGCAGCTCACCCGGGGGCACCGGAACGCCCGGCTCGGCCGCCATGGCATGTCCCGAGTCGATCAGCACCAGCGCCAATGCCGCGATCGCCGGACCCCACACACGACGCCACCCGAACATCAGTGCCTCCTCGGCGATCGACATACGCGCTGTTGGGAGTCAGTACGCACCCGGCGCACAGATGGATCACAGCAATCGTGAAAAAAGCAAGAGGTCTAAAGTCCCGTTCCATCCAGGAGAAGGGCAGGCGCAGGCCAGATGCAGGCCGGCGCGGGGTAAAAATGTCGGCGTGACCTCACCGGACCGGCACACCCGAATCATGAAGGCGGCCGCGGCCACCTTCGCCCGGCTCGGCTATCGGCGCACCTCGATGGATTCGATCGCCCGGGCCGCCGAGATGTCCCGGCCCGCGCTGTACCAGTACTTCGCCAACAAGGAAGCGATCTTCCGGGAGATGACCCGGTGGCTGCTGGATCGCAACGTGGCGGCGGCCGAGACCGCCGCCACCGAAGCCGCCCGGCCGATCGACGCCCTGCTCGACGCGGTCCTGGCCCTGCACACCCCCGGCCCGCACGGCGCCGAGCACTTCTTCGAGCTGATCGACGAGGTCCAGCAGCGCGCCGGCGACCTGTGGGCCCAGCACGAGAAGCGCTTCCTGGACGCGATCCAGGCCGCCACCGGGCACGACGAGAAAACCGCCATTGTCCTGTTTTACGGAGCAAAAGGCATAAGCCTCGCACCGTACGGGCTGGAAGAGCGCCGGGCCCACCTGCGCCATCTCGCCAACCTGACACTTTCCACTTAAGTTGTCAGGATGGATGCCCGAGCCCGGTTCGCGGAGTTGCGTAAGCAGGACGGCCGGATCCCCACCGGCGACCTCGACGAGATCTGGGCCGCGCTCGAGCCGGTCCGCGCCGAGGACATCCTCGGCGAGTGGCGCGGCAGCGAGTTCGACACCGGCCACCCGCTCAACGGCCAGCTGGAGAAGGCCGGCTGGCACGGCAAGACGTTCCTGAGCGTGTCCGACGCGAAACCGCTGATCTGCCGCGGCCCGGACGGCGAGCTGTACTCCAACACCGAGCTCGGCAAGGGCGAGGCCAGCCTCTGGAACGTCGAGTTCCGCGGCGAGGTCACCGCGACCATGGTCTACGACGGCCAGCCGGTGTTCGACCACTTCAAGCGGGTCGACGACGACACCCTGATGGGCATCATGAACGTCAAGCGGAACGCCGGCCAGTTCTACTACTTCATCCTCGAACGGTGACTCGAGCGGTGAAGCGGATCCGCGCCGCGGTCACCGAGACCACCGGCGGCCCGTTCGTCGTCCAGGACCTCGACCTCGAAGCCCCGCGGCCGCACGAGGTCCTGGTGAAGATCACCGCGGCCGGCCTCTGCCACACCGACCTCACCATGCAGGCGGTCTGGCCGCGCACCCCGATGGTCTTCGGCCACGAGGGCGCCGGCGTCATCGAGGCGGTCGGCGCCGAGGTGACCGGCCTGTCCCCCGGCGACCACGTCTGCCTGACCTTCCACAGCTGCGGCACCTGCGAACAGTGCACGACCGGCCGCCCCGCCTACTGCCGGTCCGCGCGGGCCCTCAACACGTCCGGCGGCCGCGCCGACGGCAGCACCCCGCTGTCCCGGAACGGCTCGCCGGTGCACGGCGGTTTCTTCGGCCAGTCCAGCTTCGCCACCTACGCGCTCGCCCACCAGCGCAACACGATCAGGGTGCCGGCCGACCTGCCGGCCACCGTCGCCGCCCCGCTCGGCTGCAGCGTGCAGACCGGCGCCGGCACGGTCCTCAACCGGCTAGGCCCCGAGCCGGGCGAGTCACTACTGGTCATCGGCTGCGGCGGGGTCGGCCTCAGCGCCGTGCTGGCCGGCGTCGCGGCCGGCTGCGAGGTCACCGCGGTCGACCCGATCGCCGCCCGGACCGCCCTCGCCCTGGAGCTGGGCGCGAAGGCCACCGAGCTGACCGGCCGGTTCCACCATATCGTCGACACCACCAGCCGGCCCGAGATGCTGACCCGGGCCCTCGCCGCGCTGCGCCCGCTGGGCAACCTGGCCATCGTCGGCATCGGCCACGAGGTCACGTTCGACATCATGAAGGTGATGAACTCCGGCGCCCGCATCCACGGCGTCCTCGAGGGTGACTCCGACCCGCACACCTTCATCCCGCAGCTGATCGACCTCCACCAGCGCGGCGTCCTGCCGATCGACCGGCTGATCAGCACGTTCGCCTTCGCGGACATCGCCGGCGCGGTGGCCGGCATGCGGGCCGGCACCGCCATCAAGCCGGTTCTGACCTTCGACTGACCGGCAACCGGGCTGCTCCCCCGCCGGGCCCGGTCCGCACCCGGCGGAAACCAGGCTCTCCGGGGTGACTACGCGACCCGAGCATCCGTTCCGAGCCCGAGCCCGACGTCTCACCGCCGCTGCGATCCTCGCGACCGCCGGCCTGACCCTGCCGTTCGCCGGCCCGGCCGACGCGGCCGTACCGGTCGCCGCCAACTCCTGGTCGACGCTGATGTACCGCAGTCTCACCGTGGACGCGCAGATCGCGCAGCTGCGCACGACCCTCGCCGCCCAGCAGACCACCTTCAACACCCGGGTCGGCGAGGTGACCGAGGCCAAGATCGCCAACGGTGCCGCGCAGGCCCGGCTGGCCGCCGCGACCAGCGCCGAGACGACCGCCACCGCCCAGCTCACCACGGCCGTGGCGGCGGCGACCGCGGCGAAGCAGAACCTGGCCAAGGCCAGCAAGGCCAAGCCCCGCAACGCCGCCGCCGTCACCTCGGCGACCGGTGCGGTCACCGCCGCGGTCAAGACCGTGAACCTGCGCAAGGCGGCGGTCGAGCGGGCTTCCGGCGTACTCAAGCAGGCCCGGACCGGCGCGCAGAGCGCGACCACCGCGTTGAACGCGGCACTGGCCGCCTGGAAGACGGTGTCCGGCGCGATCACGGTGACCCAGCAGCGAATCACCGCCGTCCCGGCGGCCGCCGACCTGGCCGGACAGGCCGCCAAGCTCAGCAAGGACGTCGTCAACCAGGTCCGGCCCGCGTTCACCACGGCCGACACCGCCCAGGTGTACGGGGTGACGGTGCACAAGAGCGTCGCGTACGCGTTCAAGCGGATGGTCGACGACGCGAAGGCGGACGGGATCGCCATCTCCGGCGGCGGTTTCCGCACCAAGCAGCGGCAGATCGAGCTGCGCACGATCAACGGCTGCCCCGACGTGTGGACCGCGCCGGCTTCCTCGTGCCGGGTGCCGACCGCCATTCCGGGCCGGTCACTGCACGAGATCGGCATGGCCATCGACATCACGTCCGACGGCAAGACCCTGACCCCCAAAAGTACGGCCTTCGCCTGGCTGAAGGTACACGCCGCCCAGTACGGATTCGTGAACCTGCCTGCCGAGGCGTGGCATTGGTCGATCACCGGCGGGTGACATAAATAGTCGGGCATCCACACCCGACGTTCATACTTGCTGAAGGTCAAGGATCATTATCGCCGGGCGCGCCACCTCGATGGACGCGCCCGGCGATCTTTTTCGTAATTGACCATGAAACATCAATTGCAAGATCTTGGACACCGAAAACGGCCATTCATCTCCTCATTCATTCACGAGACTCCCGTTGACGCTTAACGAGCGCTCGGCAAGACTTGCGTCATTACAGCTGTATTGCCGACGGCTGATGACACTGATTAGTGGCCCAGCGCGCGGGACATGATATCGGCGTCCGAATTGATCGTCGTTGTTTCGCCCTCCTCCGAGCTCCACCCAAAACCGGGAGTGAATCCAATGATCCGTAAAACTGCTGCCGCGCTGGCTGTCGCCGCCGGTTTCGCCGCTGTCATCGGTATCGCCGGCCCGGCCTTCGCCGGTACCCCCGGCAACGGCACCCTGGACAACGACGAGATCGGCCTGTGGCGTGACTCGGGCTTCGTCGGCAACGTCCTCTACGACGCCCCGGCCGGCAGCCAGACCACCCCGTGGAACTACACCGGAACGTTCCGCAACGACGCCAGCACGCCGATCAACAACAACGTCAGCAGCATCGCGAACTACACCAGCCACTACGGCGTGGCGTGGACCGGCGCCGGCGCCACCGGTGCGTCGCTGATCCTCGCGCCCTACAACACGGCGCCCGGCGGGACCTCCTGGGCCTACTCGTCCCTGGGCACCTACAACGACGACTTCAGCTCGCACTACATCGTCTGATCACCGCGAACGTGACCCAGTAAGCGCAGCCCGGCCCGGCATCGCGGGGCCGGGCTGCACCGGCCAAGGAGTCACCTCAATGATCAATGCGAAACGTGTTCTCGCCGGCTTCGGTCTCGCCCTGGTCATCGCCGGCACCGGCGCCTGCACCGCCGGCCGAGCCGCGGCGCCACCGGCGGAACCGGAGCTCGGCCCCATTCCGGTCGTGCGCTCCGGCGCCGATATCCGGCTGCCGCTCGACGCCTATGTGCTGACCATGAAACAGGCCCGCACGTACACCGCGGCGGTGAACATCCTCGGCCGCGACTGCATGAAGCAGTTCGGTCTCACCTGGCCCGCGAGTGCGCCCGCCCCGAGCACCGAAATTTCACCGAACGCGCGCCGATACTCGGTCATCGATCCGGTGGAAGCAAAGACTTTCGGATACCACAACCCCGCCGCGCTGAGCGGTGCGGCCGAATCGACGGAAAAGGTCACCGCGGAAGCAATGAACGTATGGTCCGGTGGCGGCGAGCAGACATTCGACGGGAAACCTGTTCCGCCCGGCGGGTGCTCCGGGGAAGCGGCCCGGCAGCTCAACAAAGGCGTGCCCGACGTCGACCCCGGCATCGGACCGAAACTTCAGTTCGCATCGTTCAACCGGCTCAAGACCGACAGCCGGGTGAAGCGGGCATACGCCGAGTGGAGCAGCTGCATGCGGACCAAGGGATTCGATTATCCCGACCCGTACACCGCCGTGAACGACCGGCGCTGGGCGACCGCGAAGCCCACCCCGACCGAGATCGACACGGCCGGCGCGGACGTGGCCTGCAAAACTCAGACCAATACGGCCGGAGTGATGCTGGCGGTGGAGACCGCCTACCAGAAAAGGGACATCGAGGCGCGCTCCCCCGAGATGGCGTCAATCAAGTCCTACCTGGACATTCAGACCGCGAACGGGGCACAGATCCTCGCCGCTCGTTGACAATTGTTGAGCGTCTTGCCAAATCTTTAAAGCCGATCATTTCCTGTTGATCTCCCCGCAGTCGCCCGGCCGACATTGTCATTGACCGGCACTGATTCCTATGTAGACTGGCTCCCGCAGCTGCGATTTGGCTGATGATCCATGGTGGCGCCGCGCCGAACCCAGCGTACGGGGAAGTAGGCAACGCAGCACCAATGATCATCGGCAACTGAGGTGCCTCTGCACGGTTCGGCAATTCGAAACCGAGCACCACAGAAAACGGGGAGCAAGAAGAATGATCCGAAAGACAGGCGTCGCGCTGGCCATTACGGCAGGCGTTCTCGGCGTCGCCGCCATCTCCGCCCCGGCCTTCGCGGCCTCGGGCAACGGTGTCATCGAGACGGGCGAATTCGTTCTCTGGAAGAACTCCAGCTACGGTGCCCAGCTTCGGGACGAGTACAGCGCCGTCAGCAATTACAACGACGGTCGCTACTTCGTCAACTCGACGACGAAGCTCAACGACAACGCCAGCAGTATCGCCAACTACGACAACAGCCTCGGGGTGCGGACCTACACCGACTCGGGCTACTCCGGGTCGTACATCTCGGTCCTGGCCTACGGCCAAGCCTCCGGCAGCATCAGCTGGGCCTACTCCAGCCTGGGCGGCTTCAACGACGAGTTGAGCTCGCACAAGTTCGTGTGATCCGGCCGCTGATGTGACAACAGCAGCCCGTCCGGCATCGCGAGCCGGGCGGGCTGCTCCGGGGCAGGGAGTCGTAGTGACGATCAGAAAATTACTCGCGTACGGCGGTGCCGCGCTGACCATTTCGCTGGCTGCCGCGTGCACCTCCGGCGAGGCCGCGGCGCAATCATCCGAACCGGCAATCGGCGCTGTTCCGACGGTCGATTCGGGTGCCGACATAGTTCTTCCGCTCGACGCTTATCTACAAACCGCGGAACAACAACGCACCATCACGGCGGCGGTGAACATCATCGGCCGGGACTGCATGAAGAAGTTCGGACTGACCTGGCCGGCCAGCCGGCCGGGCTCCGCCGCCGACCAGGATCCCAACGCCCGCCGCTATTGGGTCATCGATCTGGAAAAGGCGAAGGCCGAGGGCTATCACGCGCTCGACATCGAAAAGCAGAACAAAGACCTCAAGGCCCGGCAGGCCGATGCCGAGAAACCGACCGACGACGCGATGAACGTCTGGGCCGGCCGAGGTGAACAGACGTTCAACGGTCAGACCGTTCCGGCCGGTGGCTGCGCCGGGGAGGCCATCCGGCAGCTCACCAAAGGCGCGCCCAAGGCCGACCCCGACATCGCCCAGCAACTGCAACTCGACACGTTCGCCCGCACCAAGGCGGACAGCCGGGTGGTGCGTGTCTTCGGCGAGTGGAGCACCTGCATGAAGGCGCAGGGGATCGATTACCCCGATCCCTCGGTCGCGATCAACGATCAGCGCTGGCAGACCGGCACGATCAGCAAGCGCGAGATCACGGTGGCGACCGCCGACGTCACCTGCAAGACCGAGACCAAGCTGGCCGGCACCATGCTGGCCGTCGAGACGGCGTACCAGCAACGGGCGCTCGAGGAGCACGCCACCGAGCTGGCCGCGATCAAGTCCCTGCTGGAGGCGGAGATCGTCAACGCCGGCCAGGTGGCCGCCGGGAGTGGCCGATGAACGATCCGTCAGGGGGCGAGTCGCCGCTGTCCCGGCGGCGAACCGCCCTGCTGTGGATCGCCTGCGGCACGGCCGTGCTCTCGCTGGCCGGCCTGGTGCTGTCCACCATGATCAAGTCACCGGCCCAGCTGGCCGCCGAGACCAGCGCACCCGAACGCACCGACCTCACCGCCACCGTCGAGGAGCGGGTGCTGCGCGAGACGGTGGTGCTGCGCGGCACGGTCGTGCAGGCGCAGGCCCTGGAGTCCACCCCGACGTCGGTCTTCGAGGCGGACAAGCTGGTGGTCACCGGCGCGCGGGCGAAACCCGGCGACTGGGTCAAGGAGGGCCAGGTGGTGGGCGAGGTGTCCGGCCGGCCGGTGATCCTGCTGCGCGGCGCCTTCCCGGCCTACCGCGACATCCGCCCCGGCTCCACCGGCAAGGACGTCACCCAACTGCAGAAGGCACTGCGCAGCCTGGGCTACACCGTCGACGACGAGTCCACGATGGGCGGGTCCACCAAGGCGGCGCTGCGCAAGCTCTACAACTCGCTGGGTTACCCGGTGCCGGACACCGGCGCGGCCGACAACGAGGCGGTCGCCCAGGCGCGGGCCCGGGTCAAGGACGCCAAGCGGATCCTGGCCCAGGCCCGGGGGGCCACCCCGCCCGCGCCGGCCGCGATCACGGCCGCCGCCGAGGGCGTCGACCAGGCCGAGGACGCCCTCGAGGAACTGGTCGCCAAGACCGGCACGATGCTGCCGCTCGGCGAGGTGATCTTCGTAGCGAGCTTCCCGGCGCGGGTGTCCCAGATCAACCGGACCGTCGGCCGCGAGGTGCAGGCCCCCTACCTCCGGCTGGCCGTCGGCAAGGTCATCGTCTCCGGCGAGGTGACCGGCGCCGACCCGCGCGGCATCGAGGCCGGCCAGCCGGCCGAGCTGACGATCGGCACCGAGAGCTTCCCCAGCAAGGTCACCGCGGTCGCCGAGAAGGCCCCCGCCCAGGCCACCGAGGAGGGCACGTCCGGCGACCTGGGCACCCCCGGTTTCACCGTCACGGTCACCCCCGACAAGGCCCTGCAGACCGAGCTGATCGGCGAGGACGCCCGGATGACGGTGGTGGTCCGGAACTCCCAGGACCCGGTGCTTGTGGTGCCGGTGGCGGCGGTCTCGGCCGGCGCCGACTCGGCGACCCACGTCACCGTCGTCGGCGCCGATGGACAACAGCGCATCGTCGCGGTCACGGTCGACGATTCCGGCGACGGGTACGTCGCGGTCAGCTCCGACGAGCTCCACGCCGGCGACGCCGTCCTGGTCGGCGTCCCATGACCGCGGTGATCGAACTGGACGCGGTGAGCCGCGTCTACCCCGGTCCTCCGCCGGTCGCCGCACTGCACCCGGCCGACCTGACCGTCGAGCCCGGGCAGTACGTGGCGGTGGTCGGCCCGTCCGGTTCCGGCAAGAGCACGTTCCTCAACCTGATCGGCCTGCTCGACGTCCCCAGCACCGGCCACTACCGCCTGGACGGCATCGACGTGGGCGACCTGACCGAGAACCACCGCGCCGCGCTGCGCGGCCGCCGGATCGGCTTCGTCTTCCAGGCGTTCCACCTGCTGCCGCACCGCACCGCGCTGGAGAACGTCATGCTGGGCATGCTCTACCAGGGCGTACCCCGGCCGGAACGGCAGCAGCGGGCGCTGAACGCGCTGACCGAGGTGCGCCTGGATCACCGCCTGCAGGCGCTCCCGTCGCAGATGTCCGGCGGCGAGCGCCAGCGGGTGGCGATCGCCCGAGCGCTGGTGAACGAGCCGAGCCTGCTGCTGTGCGACGAGCCGACCGGCAACCTGGACACGGCCACCGCCGAGACGGTGCTGGAGCTGTTCCACGGCCTGCACGCCCGGGGCATGACGCTGCTGATGGTGACCCACAACGACGACGTGGCCGGCCGGGCCGACCGCGTGGTGACCATCCGCGACGGCCTCCTCGAGGAACAGCGATGAAGTCCCCGGTGGCCCCGTCCAAGCTGACCCTGCGCGACCTCGCGTCGGAGGCCCTGGCCGGCGTGCTGCAGCGCCCCGGGCGGGCCGCGCTGACGGCGCTGGGCACGGTGGTCGGGGTGGCCACCTTCGTGATCGTGCTGGGCCTGACCGCCACGGTGGGCGGCCAGATCAGCAGCCGTTTCACCGTGCTGGGCGCGACCGAGGTGCAGGTCGAGGACACCTCGGCGGACCCCGGCCTGGACGGCCCGGCCTTCCCCGAGGACGCCGCCGGCCGGGTCCGCGCGATCCACGGAGTGGTGCAGGCCGGCGTCTACTGGTCGGCCGGCGAACGCACGGTCAACAGCCGCCCGCTGGCCGACACCGCCGGCACCGACGCGTACCCGGTGGTGGCGGCCAGCCCCGGCGCGGTGACCGCCATGCACCCCGCGGTGGCCACCGGCCGACTCTTCGACGACTTCCACAACCGCTCGGCCGAGCCGGTCGCACTGCTGGGCGAGGCGATGGCGAAACGTCTGGGCATCACCCGCCTGGACAGCCATCCCGCGGTCTTCGTGGCCGGCGTTCCGCTGACCGTGATCGGCATCCTGGGCGACGCGCAACGGCACGGCGACCTGCTGCTGTCGGTGGTGGTCCCGGAGCGCACGGTGGAACGCCTGTGGGGCCCGCCCGCCCAGGGCGAGCCCAGCAAAATGATCGTGGAGACCCAGATCGGCGCCGCCCAGGTGGTGGCGTCGCAGGTAGCGGTGGCGCTGCGCCCGGACGCCCCCGACCGTCTCAAGGTGACCGCCCCGCCCGACCCCAGGTCGCTGCGCGACAGCGTGGCCACCGACCTGAACTCGCTGTTCCTGGCGCTGGCCCTGACCTGCCTGGGGGTCGGCATGGTGGGCATCGCCAACACCACGTTCGTGGCGGTCCTGGAGCGCACCGGCGAGATCGGCCTGCGCCGCTCGTTCGGCGCGCGGGGCAGCCACATAGCCGCCCAGTTCCTGCTGGAGAGCGCCATCCTGGGCACGATGGGCGGCCTGATCGGCACCTGCGTCGGCACCCTGTCGGTGGTAGCGATAGCCGCGACCAGGCACTGGACGGCCGTCGTAGAGCCGTGGACGGTGCTGCCCGCTCCGCTGCTGGGCACCGTCACCGGCATCCTCGCCGGCCTGTACCCCGCGATGCGCGCGGCCCGAATCCAGCCAGTCCAGGCACTACAACGCTAGGAGAGCTTCGTTGACCGCAAAGCGCATCGCCGTCGCCCTGACCATGATCGCCGTAGCCGCCACGCTGGCCGGCTGTCCGGCCGGCAGCGACGACAAGGTGACCCCCACCCCGACGGTGAAGCCGGTCCCCGCCGACGACTCCCACCAGCCCCCGCCCCTGGGCAGCAGCTAGGACAGGCCCTAGGCCGGGACACGGCCCGGCACCCTGGCCAACAGTTCCCGGAGTGCCCGCACCGCGTTCCCGGCCGACTCGGCCGGCAGCCCGCCCCGCGGCTGCACCGACAGCACGAGCGGCCGGGCGGCCGGCAGGTCGTCCCGCGCGACAAGCCCGTCGAACTCCTGCTCGAGCCCGGCCATCAGGGCCACGCCCAGCCCGGCCCGCACGGCCGCCTGCACCCCGGCCAGGTGGGCGGCCTCGCAGCCGACCTCGGCCGGCAGTCCGTGCTCGGCCAGCGTCTCCAGGGCGCGGCTGCGCAGCGCACACGGCGCGTCGAAGGCGACAAGCGGCACCGGCCCGGCCGGCGGCCGCCACTGCGGCGCGGAATACCAGGTCAGCGGCAGCGAACCCACCGCGTTGCCGCCCGAGTCGGTGCCGATCAGCAGCGCCAGATCGATCCGGCCCTCGGCGAGCGCGGCCCGCAGCTGAGCGCCCCGGTCGATCCGGAACCGGACCCGGCGGCCCGGAAACGCCCCGGCCAGGGCCGGCAGCAGCAGCGCGGCCGCGTGCTCGGTGGCGCCGATGGTGAGAGCCGGCTCCTCCGAGACGTCGAACACCCGCAGGGTCTCGTCGTGCGCGGCCAGGATGCGCCGGGCCTGGCCGAGTAGCGTCTCCCCGGCCGCGGTGAAGCGCGACCCGCGCCCGTCCCGCTCGACCAGGGCGCGGCCGAGGGTGGACTCCAGGCGGCGGACATGCTGGCTCACCGCCCCCTGGGTGAGGTGCAGAGACGTAGCCGCACGCTGGAAGCCGCCGCAGTCCGCCACCGCGACGAAGCTGCGCAGCGGCCCGATGTCCAGAAACCGACTCATGCCTATCAGACTACTAGGAATTGATGAGGCAGCGTAATGGCTGGTATCACGTTCTCTCCTTGGACACGATGCCCGCGCGACGCCGAGACTCAGGAACATGGCAGCTCGCAAACAACTCGTGCTCGGCGCCGTGTTCTACGGCGTGGGCGGACCCGGACAGCACCACACGTGGCTCAGCCCGGAGATCCCCGGTGACGCGAGCGTCGACATCCGCTGGTACATCGCGCGGGCCCAGCAGGCCGAGGCGGCGAAGTTCGACCACATCTTCATCGTCGACAGCCAGTTCATCACCCCGGACTCGCCGAACCACTACCTGAACCGACTCGAGCCGCTCACCCTGCTGTCGGCGGTCGCCGTGCACACCACGAACATCGGGCTGGTCGGCACGCTGACGACGTCGTACAACGACCCGTTCAACCTGGCCCGGCGGCTCGCCTCGCTCGACCTGATCAGCGGCGGCCGGGCCGGCTGGAACGTGGTGGCGACCGGCGACGGCGGCACGGCCGGCAACTACGGCCGCAAGGAGCACTACGACTACGCCGCCCGGTACGGCCGTGCCCTCGAGTCGGTCAAGGTGGTGCAGGGCCTCTGGGACTCGTACGAGGACGACGCCTTCCCCCGGGACAAGGAGCGGGGCGTCTTCTTCGACAAGAGCAAGCAGCACCCGCTCCACCACGTCGGCGAGCACTTCCAGGTGGTGGGGCCGCTGAACATCGAGCGCTCGCCGCAGGGCCAGCCGGTCATCTTCCAGGCCGGCGACTCGGACGAGGGCCGCGACCTGGGCGCCTCGATCGCGGAGGCGATCTTCACGCACGCCGCGACGGTCGAGCAAGCGGTCGCGTTCCGCACCGACCTGCGCGCGCGGGCCGCCGCCAAGGGCCGCGACCCCGACCACGTGCTGATCGTGCCGGGCTTCAACCCGATCATCGCGGACACCGACGAGGAGGCCCGCGCGATCGAGGCCGAGCGGGTCGGCGGCAAGGACTTCGACCGGGCGCTGAAGGAGCTGGGCCGCCCGTTCGGCTGGCACGACTTCACCCAGTACGACCTGGACGCGCCCTTCCCCGAGTTGGGTGACGCCGGTGCCCGCAGCTTCAAGACCCAGGCCGAGGGGATCAAGAAGCTGGCCCGGGAGCACAACCTCACGCTGCGCCAGGTCGTGCAGCGCAGCATCGATTCGCAGCGCTCGCCGTTCGTCGGGTCGCCGCTGACCGTGGCCAACGAGATCCAGCGGTGGTTCGAGGCGGGCGCGTTCGACGGGCTCAACATCGGGGTGGCGGTGCCGAGCGAATTCGCCCGGTTCACCGACCAGGTGCTGCCGATCCTGCGCGAGCGGGGCATCGCCCGCACCGAGTACGCCTCGACCACGCTGCGCGGCAACTACGGCCTGCCGGTCCCGGCGAATGTGAACGCGCGATGAGACTCGGCTTCCTGACCCACGTGCAGGGCGAGAACGCGTACCGCAATGCCCAGGAGCTGTTCGTGACGGCCGACGAGCTCGGCTTCGACGTCGGCTGGGTGGCCCAGCACCACGAACCGCTGCAGGGCGGCGGCCTGTCGTCACCCTGGACGTTCCTGGCCTACGCGGCCGCCAGAACACGAAGAATCCGGCTGTCCACGGCCATCACCATCGTGCCGCTGGAACACCCGATCCGACTGGCCGAGGATGTGTCCGTCGTCGACACGCTGAGCGGCGGCCGGGTCGAGATCGGCGTCGGCAGCGGCTCCGGCCCGGCCGAGTACAAGGTGTTCGGCAAGGACTTCGAGCAGAAGCGGGAACTGACCACGTCCGGTCTGCACATCTTGCGCGCCGCCCTCAATGGCGAAGAGGTAGGCCAGGGCTTCAAGATCCAGCCACCGCCGGTAAGCGATTTCACCGACCGCATCTGGCAGGGGATCTTCAGCGAGGCCGGCGCCCGCTACACCGCGCAGGAGGGCTCGAACCTTCTCCTCAACCGGGCCACCTACGGCTACGAGGAGGACACCGACGTCATCCAGCGGGTGTGGGCGGACGCCTTCCTGGAGACGTGGGCTCATGAACGTACGCCCCGGATTGGTTTGTCCCGGTTTGTCTTTCCGGCGAAGGACCGTAAGGAAGCCCTCCGGCAGATCGAGGACGGCCTGAACAACGCCACGGCCGGCTTCGTGCAACGCGGAACCTTCCCGGCCGGGCAGAGCACCGAGGAGTACCTGCGCCGGTTCCACGCCTTCTACGGGCACCCCGACGAGATCATCGAGGCGCTGCAGAAGGAGAAGGTGCTGCCGGTGGCCACCGACCTGATTACCCAGTTCAATCCGGGTATTCCGGATTTCGACGCGGCCGTCAACGCACTCCGGTTGATCGCCACCGAGATCGCGCCGGCCCTCGGCTGGAAAGCGCAATAATCCGGAAACAGATCAGGCGTCTACTCCAGGTCATCGAGGTCGATCGAGGCCGGAGGCAGAGTCATGACAGCAACGGTGGAAACAACAGAGGCTGAGGTACGGGAAGGCAGTTACGGAGCCCGTGTCACCGCGGTGGAACCCGGTGGCGCGGGCTTCATCCCGGTCGAGGAACGGCACGGCCGGCCACTGAATCTGTTCTGGACGTGGATGTCGCCGAACCTCGAGTTCGCGACCATCTTCGTGGGCGTCATCTCGGTGCTGTACTTCCAGCAGACGTTCGGCCAGGCGGTGGCCGCGATCGTGCTGGGCACCGCCCTCGGCTCGGCCACCCACGGCATCCTGTCGGCGCGGGGCCCGTCGATGGGCGTACCGCAGATGGTGTTGTCCCGGATTGGTTTCGGCTATCGCGGCAACATCCTGCCGGCCGGCCTCAACGCGATCGTGGCCGGCATCGGCTGGTTCGCGGTCAACAGCGTCAGCGGCGCCCTCGCCCTGGCCACCCTCACCGACCTGCCGAACGTGCTCTGCCTGGTGATCGTGGTGGTCCTGCAGGTGGCGGTCGCGTTCTTCGGGCACAACCTGGTGCAGGCATTCGAGCGCTACGCGTTCCCGATCCTCGCGGTGATCTTCCTGATCACCTCGATCATCACGCTGAGCAAGGCCTCGCCGTCGGCGGTCGCGGGCGGCACCGGCGGCCTGGGCGGCTTCCTGCTCACGGTCGGCGCCTCCTTCGGGTACGCGGCGGGCTGGAACCCTTACGCCACTGACTACACCCGCTATCTCTCCCCGTCGACCAGCAAGGTGTCGACCGGAGTCTTCGCCGGCCTCGGCGTCTTCGTGTCCTGCACGTTCCTAGAGATCGTCGGCGCGGCGTCGGCGACCATCGCGGCGCCCGGCATCGAGAACCCGACCGAGGCGTTCACCAGCCACCTGCCGTCGGTGGTGGCCAACCTGACGCTGCTGGCCATCGCGCTCGGCGCGATCAGCGCGAACGCCATCAACATCTACTCCGGCTCGATGTCGTTCCTGGCACTCGGCTTCACCGTGCCGCTGGGCCTGCGCCGGGCCATCGTCTCCGGCGTCTTCGGGGTGGCCGGCTTCCTGCTGGCCTGGTCCGGCCTGAGCGACGCCGGGCACAAGTACGAGAACTTCCTGCTGGTCATCGCGTACTGGATCGGTCCCTGGCTGGCGGTCTACCTGACCGACTGGTTCCTGCGCCGGGGCAAGCGGGTGGACGGCTTCCTCTACGACAAGGCGCACAACCCGTGGGGCGGCGCGGTCGCGATGGCGATCGGCATGGTCGTGTCGATCTGGCTCTTCTCCAACCAGAGCGAGTACGTCGGCCCGGTCCCGTCGCACTGGCCGTCGTTCGGTGACTTCACCTTCGAGGTCGGCTTCGTGGTGTCGGCGGTTCTCTACGCGATCTTCTTCCGCTTCCAGAAGCAGGCCGTCACCGAAAGTCAATTGACTGTGTGACGCCGTCCCAGGTGACGGTGGTGCTGGCCGGCTCGGTCTCCGCGACGACCCGGCCGGCCCGCATCACCAGGTACCGAGGGCGCTGCAACCGCAGGGCCTCGGCCTCGCTCGTCGCATCGAAAACCACAAGATCAGCTTCAGAACCAAGGTCCAACCCATAGTTATGTACGCCGAGAGCGGCCGCAGGCGCCACCGTGATCATGTCGATCAGGGTGCGCAGCTCGTCGGCGCCGCTCATGTGCCCGAGGTGCGCCAGCACGAACGCGGCCTGCAGCGGGTCGCCGAACCCGAGCGGGTACCACGGGTCCATCACCGAGTCGTGCCCGATCGCCACGTTGACCCCGGCTGCCAGCAGCTCCTTGACCCGGGTGTGGCCGCGCCGGATCGGCCCGGTGTCGAACCGGCCCTGCAGCACCGCGTTGTCCAGCGGGTTGGTCACCATGTGCAGGCCGGCCCGCGCGATGTTGTTGATCAGCCGGTAGGCGTACGCGGCGTTGTAGGAGTGCATCGCCGTGGTGTGGCTGGCGGTGACCCGGCCGCTCATCCCGCGCCGGATCGTCTCGGCCACCATCGTCTCGAGGAACCGGGAGTGCTCGTCATCGGTCTCGTCGCAGTGGATGTCGACCCGCAGGCCTTTCTCCTCGGCCAGGGCCATCGCGAACTTCACCGACTCGACCCCGTCCTCGCGGGTGAGCTCGTAATGCGGGATCGCCCCGATCACGTCGGCCCCGACCGCGACCGCCTCGCGCATCAGCTCCCGTCCGCCGTCGAAGGAGAGGATCCCCTGCTGCGGGAACGCGACAAGCTGCAGATCGACCAGGCCGCGGGCCTCCTCGCGCACCTCGACCAGCGCACGCAACGCCTTGAGCGAGGGGTCGCAGACGTCGACGTGGCTGCGCACGTGCTGCACCCCGCAGGCCAGCTGCCAGCGCAGCACCTTGCGGACCCGCTCCTTGACGTCCTCGACGGTCAGATCCTGGACCCGCTCGGCCCAGATCGCGATCCCCTCGAACAGCGACCCGGACACGTTCGGCCGCGGCTGCCCCTCGGTGAGCACCGCGTCGAGGTGGATGTGCGGCTCGACCAGCGGCGGCGTGACCAGCCGCCCGCCGAGATCACGGGTCTCCGCGGCCGGCCCGGCCGGCACGATGCGACCGCCGGAGATGCCGATGTCGCCACGGGAGGTGTTGGTGAGCAACAGGTCGATCATGACCTCATTCTGCGCGCCGCACGTTACGACCTGAGGCGATGCTGAGAGAGGGTGGTTTTGGGTCCACGGCCGGAACGCGAGAGGATCGACGCTGTGGGGGAAAGCGGGGGGCTGCGGATAACGCTGCTCGGCACGTTCGAGGTGCGCCGGGGCGAGACCGTCGTGCCCGTGGTCGGCGCCCGGCTGCGCGGCCTGCTCACCCGCCTCGCCCTGGCCGGCGGCCGCCCGGTCGACCCGGGCACGCTTGTCGACGCGCTGTGGCCGGAGGACCGCCCGGCCGAGCCGGCCAACGCCCTGCAGTCCCTGGTCTCCCGCCTGCGCCGGATTCTGGGCGGGCACATCGAGGGCGGCTACCGCCTCGCCGTGACCGACGACGACGTCGATGCCCTGCGCTTCGAACGGCTGGCCGCAGCCGGCCGCGACCGCCTGCGCACCGGCGACCCCCGGGCCGCCGCCGAGCTGCTCGGCGAGGCCCACGCGCTCTGGGCCTCGCCGGCCGCCGTTGCCGCGGTGGCGCCGGCCGTCGCGGTCCGGCTGACCCGTGCCGCGGCCGAGACCACCGCCGACCTCGCCGCCGCCGAGCTGGCGCTGGGCCTGGCCACCGCGGCCGAGGCCCGGCTGACCGGGCTGCTGGCGGAGCACCCGCTGAACGAGCGGGTGGCCGCCCTGCTGATCGACGCGCTCACCGCCCAGGGCCGGCAGGCCGAGGCGCTGGCCTGCTACGAACAGGCCCGGGAGGCGATCGCCGACGCTCTCGGCACCGACCCGGGCGCGGCCCTCCGCGAACGCCACCAGCAGCTGCTCCACCAACCCGAAGTTCCGGAAATGTCCCGATCAGGACCGGAACCGGACCTGGGGGCGCCGGCGCCGAGCAACCTGCCCGCGTCGCTGACCAGCTTTATCGGGCGGGATGACGACCTGGCCCGGATCGACACGCTGCTCGC
The DNA here is from genome assembly GCF_016862435.1 of Paractinoplanes tereljensis. Lineage (GTDB taxonomy): Bacteria > Actinomycetota > Actinomycetes > Mycobacteriales > Micromonosporaceae > Actinoplanes > Actinoplanes tereljensis. The sequence goes on along the minus strand of NZ_BOMY01000031.1, from coordinate 90,888 downwards.
CGGTGGGCGGCTGGTCACCGTGCTCGGGCCGGGCGGGGCCGGGAAGACCCGGATCGCGCTCGAGGCCGGCCGCCGGCACCGGCACGAGTACCGGGACGGCACCTGGCTGGTCGACCTGGCCTCGGTCACCGAGCCGGCCAAGGTCGGGGCCGCGTTGCTGGCCGCTACCGGACTACGCGCGGTCGCCTTCTTCGAGGGCAAGGGGCCGGTGCCGGCCGACGAGCTCGAGGCCCTCACCGAACAGCTCGGCGGCCGCGAGGTCCTGCTCGTGGTCGACAACTGCGAGCACCTGATCGACGCGGTCGCGCAGCTGATCGCGGCGCTGCTGCCGCACTGCCCGGGCCTGCGGGTGCTGGCCACCAGCCGGGAGCCGCTCGCGGTGGACGGCGAGGCGCTGGTCCCGCTCGGCCCGCTCACCCTCCCCGACCCGGCCGACGACGTCGTGACCGCCCGCCGGACGGCGTCGGTGCGGCTGTTCACCGACCGGGCCGCGGCCGTGCGCCCGGGCTTCGACGTGAACGAGACCAGCCTGGCCGACATCGTCCGGGTGGTCCGCGGCCTGGACGGCATGCCCCTGGCGCTGGAGCTGGCCGCGGCCCGGCTGCGCACGATGTCGCTGGCCGAGCTGGCGGCCGGGTTGTCCGACCGGTTCCGGCTGCTCACCACCGGCAGCCGCACCGCGCTCCCCCGGCACCGGACCCTGCGCGCGGTCATCGCCTGGAGCTGGGACCTGCTCGGCGACGACGAGCGCACCCTGGCCGACCGGGTCGCGGTGCTGCCCGGCGGCGTCACCGAGGCCTCGGCCCGCGCGGTCTGCCCGGAGATCTCGGGCATCGCCGACCTGCTGGCCGCCCTCGTCGACAAGTCGCTGCTGCAACTCGCGCCCGAGCCCGGCCGGTACCGGATGCTGGAGACGCTCCGCGAGTACGGCATCGAGCGGCTGGCCGGACAGAGCGCCCTGGAACCCGCCCGCGAGCACGCCGCCCGCTACCTGGCCGAGGTCGTGGCCCGGCACGACCCGGAGCTGCGCGGCCCCGGGCAGCTGGTCTCGCTACGGGCCATCCACGCCGAGTACGACAACATCCTCGCCGCCCTGCGCCACCTGTGCGACTCCGGCGACAGCGCGAGCGCGGTCACCCTCACGCTCAACCTGTCCTGGTACTGGCAGATGCTCGGCCGGCACGCCGACGCGAGCTACTGGCTCGGCGAGGCCCTGGCGGTGCCGGCCGAGCCCGGCCTGGACCGCGACTGCGCCCAGGCGATCCTGCTGCTCAGCGAGATCAACGACCGGTCCGCGATGCTCACCGAGGCCGCCGGGGACAGCAAGTCCGAGCTGCGGGCGCTCGCCGACCGGCTGCTCACCTACCCGGAGGTGCCCGGCCTGGCCGGCGCGCTGGTCGCGGTGACGCTGTTCTTCGTGGAGGAGACCGAGCAGGCGCTCACCATCATGCGGCGGTTCGCCGACGGGCCGGACGTGTGGCTGGCCGGCCTGGCTCGGATGTTCCAGGCCCAGTTCGCCGAGAACGCGGGCGACCTGGAGACCGTGCGGACCGAGATTCCGCTCGCGCTGGACTGTTTCCGGCGGGCCGGCGACCGCTGGGGTCAGGCCACCGCGCTGCCGATGCGCGCGCTGCTGCGGCAGTACGACGGCGACCTCGACGGCGCCCAGGCCGACCTGCGCGAGGCGCGCACGCTGGCCCGCGAGTTCGGTTCGCTCAGCCTCAGCGACGAGGTCTTCATCGACCTGCGCTGGATCGATCTGAGCACCCGCAGCGGCGACGCCGACGCGGCCATCGCGATGATCGACGACGTCCGGGAGCGGGTGCAGCGGCTGGGCTCGGCCGAGCTGGTGATCCTGATCGACGCCCTGGCGGCCGGTCTCTGGGTGCGACTCGGCGACCTGGATCAGGCCCGCGAACTGGTCGAGCGCGCCGAGGCGGGGATGGGCACCGAGCTCACCTTCGCCGTCGACCACGGCCTCGCCCTGGTCGGCGCGGTGCGGGCGTCCCTCGCCATCGAGACCGGCGACGGCCCGGCGGCCGAGGCGGCGCTGGCCCGGGCGTACGCGGCCGGGCTGGAGACCAAGGACATGCCGATCCTGGCGGTGGTCGCGGTGACCGCGGCCGCCCTGGCCTACTTCTACGAGCGGTACCACGAGGCGGCCGTCATCCTCGGCGCCGCGGCCCGGCTGCGCGGCACTCACGACCGCACCGATCCGGAGACTCGGCGGCTGAGCCGGCGACTCGTCGGTCCGCTGGGCGAGGAGGGCTTCGCCGAGGCGTACGAAATCGGTTGGAAGCTTGACGGAACGACGGCGCGCAAGCAGGTCGACCCGGCTCGGCTGCGCCGCGAGGCGCTGCCGGCCGGGGACCAGGACCGATCCATTCAGGCCCGGCGGGCGTAAGCCCGCAGCGCCAGCGGCACGAAGACCACCAGCAGGCCGGCCATCCAGGCCAGGGTCTGCCACAGCGGGCCGGCCACCGGACCGCCGACGAGCAGCCCGCGGATCGTGTTGACCAGCGGCGTGATCGGGTTGACGTGCACGAACGCCTGCAGCCAGCCGGGCAGCGTGTTGCTCTGCACGAACACGGGGCTGCCGAACGAGAGCGGGAAGATCAGCAGGAACATCACGCCCTGCACGGCGCCCGAGGTGCGCACCAGCATGCCGACCCAGACCGAGATCCAGCAGAAGCTCAGGCCGAACCCGATGGCCAGGGCGACCGCCGCGACCGCGGGGAGGAACCCGGTCTCCACCCGGAAGCCCATGATCGTGCCGAAGCCCAGCATGACCACGCAGACGGTCAGGTAGCGGACGACGTCCGCGGCCACCGCACCGACCAGAGGTGCCGACCGGGCCACCGGCAGCGAGCGGAACCGGTCGAAGACGCCCTTCTCGATGTCGGCGTTGAGGTTCTGGCCGAGCGCGATGCCACCCATCGCGAGCGACTGGGCCAGCAGGCCGGGCAGCAGATATTGCAGGTAGCTGTGCCGGTCGCCGCCGGACAGGGCGCCGCCGAAGATGTAGGTGAACAGCAGCAGGAAGATCACCGGCTGCAGGGTCACGTCGATCAGGGCTTCCGGCGTACGAATCGTTTTGATCAAACTTCGCCGCGCGAGTGCCACGCTGTGCCGGACCTGCGCGGCGAACGCGCCGCCGCGCGGCCGGTCGATGTCGAGGTCGGAAGTGGTGGTGGGGTCGATCGTCAGGGTGGTCATACGAGCTCAGCCTCCAGCGGCGCGTCTTCGGTCAGGGCGTGGAACACCTCGTCGAGGCTGGGCAGGTGCAGGCCGAGGTCGTTGACCTCGATGCCGGCCTGGCGCAGCGCCGGAACGACGATGTCGAGGGCGGTGTCGTCGACGACCGGCACGCTCACCGCGCCCGGCCGGGCACCGGCGGCGGTGTCGGTGCTCGCCGTGTTGCCGGGCGAGGCCACCAGGTCGAGCACCCGCAGCGCGTCCGACACCCGGGCCGGGTCGGCCGGTCGCACCCGCAGGGTCAGGCCGCCGACGCGGCGCTTGAGGCCGTCCGGGGTGTCGTGCGCGATCACCCGGCCCTTGTTGATCACCACGATCTCGTCGGCGAGGGCATCCGCCTCCTCGAGATATTGCGTGGTCAGCAGCACGCTGGAGCCCTGGGTGATCTGGCTGCGCACGACGCCCCACATGTCCTCGCGCTTGGCCGGGTCGAGGCCGGTGGTCGGCTCGTCCAGGAAGATCACCTCGGGCCGGCCGACCAGGCTCGCGGCCAGGTCGAGCCGGCGGCGCATGCCACCGGAGTAGGTCTTGGCCGGGCGCCCGGCCGCCTCGCTCAGGTCGAACCACTCGAGCAGCTCGGCGGCGCGCTTCTTGGCGTCGCGGGTGGTCAGGTCGAGCAGCTGGCCGATCAGCACCAGGTTCTGGGTGCCGGTGAGGTCCTCGTCGACGCTGGCGTACTGGCCGGTCAGGCCGATCCGCCGGCGCACCCGCTGCGGGTGTTTGAGCACGTCGATGCCGGCCACCTCGGCATACCCGGCGTCCGGGCGCAGCAGGGTGGCGAGCACCCGTACCGCGGTGGTCTTACCGGCACCGTTGGGCCCGAGCACGCCGAGCACCGTGCCGCGGCGCATCGCGAGGTCGACCCCGTCGAGCGCTTGCGTCTTTCCGTACCGTTTGCGGAGCCCTTCGGCCCGCACCACAAGGTCTGTCATGCCGAGAAGACTGCGCCGGGCCGCTGACATGGCCCGCACACGCCGCTGACACGCGCCTGGCTGCGCGATTTCCCCGTGCCAGCGCTACGGCAGCAAGGCCCGCAGGCCGGCCGCGAACCCGACCGGATCCGCGACGTGCGGGAAGGCCGGCCCGGTGCCGCGACCGGCAGCATGACCTGCGCTGACAGGCCAATTGGCGTACGCCGTGAGCAGTCCCCGCCCATGCCGCGGCTCGGCGTAGAACTGGAGATGCTCGGGCACCTCGCCGCCCGATTCCTCGATCGTCTGCACGTGGTGTGTGGCGTACGTCTCGGCGAACGCGGTGGCCAGCGGGGCCGCGCCGGCGTGCGCGACGACCACCGGGGCCCGGTGCAGGTCGAGCCGGCGCACCAGCCCGGCCAGGTCCCGGGCGAGATCCGCGAGCCTGATCTCACCCCGTTCCGGACTGTCACCGTGCCCCGGCAGGTCCGGCGCGACCACCGTGCAGACCCGGGCCAGCTCGGCCCCGAGCGGCCACCACATGGTGCGATCGAACAGCAGCCCGTGCAGCAGCAGGACCGGCCGGCCGTATTTCCCCCACCGGTCGTAGACCAGCGCGTTTCGCGGTCCGCCGGCGATGTGTGTGCTACGGAGCGGTGGTTGGGGATGCATGCTGCGTCAACCTCCGGGCATGCCGTTCGGTGACCGCCGGATGCCCGTCGGTGGCCACGGTCACACTTGAAACGTGACTGCCGACGTTCTTCTCGTGTTCGGCCGCGGCGTGCGCTTCCGCCACGGCGGGTGGGAGCTGACCCCGGCCGGCGCCGCGCGGGTCCGGGCCGCCCGGGACTACGTGCTCGCCCACGCACCGCACCGCCCCCGGGTCATCTTCAGCGGCGGCTGGCCGGAGGCCGGCACCGGCGCCGCGCCGCCGCCGGACGGCTTCCGCGAGGGTGATCTGATGCGGCAGGCCGCCGGCCTGGAGGCGCATGCCGACGTGTACGCCGAGACCCGCTCGCGGAGCACCCTGGAGAACTTCCTGCGCACCGCGGAAGATCAACTACTGCACGGGTACGCGTTCGGCCCGTCCCGCCCGCTCGGCCTGGTCACCCACGACTGGCACCTGCCGCGGGTGCGGTTCCTGGCCGGCAAGGTGCTCGGCCTGCGCGGCGACGCGCTGCTCGACGTGCCGGCCACCGGCGGCGAGGTGCACGACGACCGGCCCGCGCTGCTGGCGGCCCGGTTCGGTCTCCTGGGCGCCCGGCGCGGCGATGTACTCCTCCGGAGGGAACGCCTCCTGGTTGCCCTATTGAGACGGTCCGCCAGTGGGTAACCGCAAGCCATGCTCGTCTTGCTCCCGGTGTACCGGCCCGGCCCCCAGCTGCTGACCCTGGTGGCGGACCTGCGCCGCGCGGAGGCGACGGTGGTGATCGTGGACGACGGCAGCGGACCGGCGGCGGCGCCGGTGCTCGACGCGGCCGCCGCGCTCGGCTGCCCGGTGCTGCGCTGTTTCACCAACCGCGGCAAGGGCGAGGCCCTCAAGACCGGCTTCCGCTACTGCGCCCAGAAGTTCCCGGAACACGACGTGGTGACGGCGGACGGCGACGGCCAGCACCGGGTCGCCGACGTGCGGGCGGTGGCCGACCGGGCCGGGCGCGGGGAGCTCGTGCTCGGGGTGCGTCCGCTGGATCAGATGCCGCTGCGCAGCCGGGTCGGCAACGTGGTCATCGCGCGACTGTTCCGGGCGGTGACCGGCCAGTCGGTCTCGGACACCCAGACCGGGCTCCGGGCGTACCCCTATGGGCTTTTGAAACGTCTTGTGGACGTGCCGGGCGAGCGCTTCGAGTACGAGATGAACGCGCTGCTCGCGCTGGCCGGCGCGGGGTGCCGCATCCGCGAGGTGCCGATTCCCGCAACCTACCTGGACGGCAACGCCGCCTCGCACTTCGGCGGCGTCACCGACTCGGTCCGGGTGGTCGGCTCGCTGATGCGGCACGCCGCCGGTCAGTTCACGACGTAGAGCAGCCGGTTGGGAGTTCCGGTGCCGGCGTTGGTCACCACGTTCGGGGTGGCGTTGGTGGTCAGGTACGAGGCGACCTGGGCCGGGGTGTAGGTGGGGTTGGCCTGCAGCACGAGCGCGGCCACGCCGACCACGTGCGGGGTGGCCATCGACGTACCGCTGATGGTGTTGGTGGCGCTGGTGCTCGAGTACCAGGCGGAGGTGATGCTGACGCCCGGCGCGAGGATGTCGACGCAGGTGCCGTAGTTGGAGAAGCTCGCCGCCGCGTCGGTCCGCTGGGTGGCGCCGACCGTGATGGCCGTGGTCACCCGGGCCGGTGAGTAGTTGCAGGCGTTCTGCCGCACGCCGAGGGCGTTGCCGTTGCCGGCGGCCACGCCGTAGGTGACGCCCGAGGTGATCGACGACCGCACCGCGTTGTCGATGGTGGTGCTGGCGCCGCCGCCGAGGCTCATGTTCGCCACCGCCGGCTTGATCGGCGTTGCTGGTCACCCAGTTGATGCCGGAGACGACGCCGGCCGTGGTGCCGCTGCCCGAGCAGTTGAGCACCCGCACGCCGATCAGGGTCACGTCCTTGGCCACGCCGTACGTCGAACCGCCGACCGTGCCGGCCACGTGGGTGCCGTGCCCGTTGCAGTCGGTGGCGTTGGAGTCGTTGTCGACGAAGTCGTAACCGCTGCTGGCCCGCCCGCCGAACTGGGTGTGGGTGGTCAGGATGCCGGTGCCCGCACCCCGGTCCCGGTGCGCGGATAGGTGTAGGTGGTGCTGAGCGGCAGCGCACGCTGGTCGATCCGGTCCAGGCCCCAGGTGGCGTTGGTCTGCGTGGCGGCGACCGTCCACACCTGGTCCTGCTCGACGTAGGCGACGGCCGGGTCGGCGGCGAGCCGCTTGGCGGCCGACTCGCTCATCTTGGCGGCGAAACCGTTGAGCGCGGCGCCGTACCGCTCGGTGACGGTGACGCCGGACAGGCCGGCCTTGGCCACCGTGCTGCTGCCCTTCAGGACGACCAGGTAGCTGCCCGCGATAGCGGTGGGGCTACCGGCGTAGCGGATCTCGCCGGTCGGTGCGGCCGACACCGGGGTGCCGGCCAAGGTGGTCACGAGTGCTGCGAACAGGCCGACGGCGACGATCCGCCGGACGGGGAGTCGTAGGGTCATCTTCGCTCTCCTCCTATGCATCGTCCCCTGATTAGACAGTCATCTATGTCTTGGCGCTACCCGCGTACACCTGGCGTTCATTTGGTGTTTCCCAGCTGGCTTTGAGGTCGCATAGATAGACACTCCTGATGCGCCTGCCCTTCCGCCGCCGTGTTGATCCCGTGACTTCGGATGTCGTCGGGCATGCGCTGCGGGCGCCGAGCCGGCTGCACTCGTTCAACCGGTACGAGATCAAGTACCTGCTGCCGAGCGAGCAGGTTCCGGAGCTGCGGGCCGAACTGGCCGCCCGGCTGGACGCCGACAGCTACTCCACCGACGGCGGCTACGGCGTGTGGAGCACCTATTACGACACCCGGGACCTGCGCTTCTACTGGGAGAAGATCGAGGGCCTGCGGTTCCGGCGCAAGCTGCGGATCCGGCACTACGGCGACCGGTTCAGCGTCGGTGACGACACCACCGTGCACGTCGAGATCAAGCAGCGGGTCAACCGGGTCACCCAGAAACGGCGGGTCGCGCTGCCCTACGCGCAGGCCCGCGAACTGTGCGACCGGCGGGTCCTGGTCGAGGCCGAACCGTTCCTCGAAGAGGTCCTCGAACTGATCACCCGGCTCGACCTGCGGCCGGTCACGATGACCGGTTACCAGCGCGAGGCGTACGTCGGCCGGGACGCCGACCTGGGCCTGCGGGTCACCATGGACCACCGGATCCGCGGCCGGGACCGGGACTTCGACTTCGCCGCCGACGCGGACAACCGGCTGGTCGTGCCGGCCCGGCTGTCGGTGGTCGAGTTCAAGGCCAACGACCGGGTGCCGTACTGGCTCACCGACCTGGCCGCCCGGATGAACATGTCGGTGGTCCGGGTCTCCAAGTACTGCCAGAGCGTCGAGGCGTTCGGCCGCGCCCCGCGCTCGATCTTCCACCTTCCGGATACCGACTTCAGCGAGGTCTGAGCAGCATGCCTTTCGACGTACAGGACCTCTCCGGCACGTTCAGCGTCGCCGACATCGCGATCGCGCTGTCGCTGTCGTTCGTGCTCAGCGCGATGATCGCCTGGGTCTACCGGTTCACCCACCGCAACGTGTCCTACAGCCAGTCCTACGTGCAGACGCTTGTCATCCTGGGCATGCTGATCTCGCTGATCATGCTGGTCGTCGGGTCCAACATCGCCCGCGCCTTCGCCCTGGTCGGCGCGCTGTCCGTGGTCCGCTTCCGGAACGCGATCAAGGAGACCCGCGACGTCGGGTTCATCTTCCTGGTGATGGGCGTCGGGATGGCCACCGGCACCCGGTTCTACACCCTCGCGATCGTCGCGGCCGTCGTGATCAGCCTGGTCATCGTGGTGATGTTCCGGTTCAACTGGTTCGCCGCGAGCGTGCAGCGGCAGGTGGTCAAGGTGCAGATCCCGCCGGACGGCAACTACACCGAGAACGTCCAGGACGTGCTCATCGCGCACACCAGTGAGTTCGAGCTGGTCAGCATGGAATCCATCCGCGGCGGCGCGCTCACCGAACTCACCTACACCGTCCGGCTCAAGAAGGGCACCGAGCCCGGCACGCTGATCGCGGCGCTGGGTGAGCGCACCGGCGGGCAGCGGGTCACCGTCCTGACCGGCTACGACCAGGCCGACCTATGACCGCACTCAAGCACCGCATCCCGGTGCGGGTCCGGCACTACTGGAAGCTGCTGGCCACCTGCGCCGCGGTGCTGCTCGCGCTGGCCGTCCTGTTCAGCACCGTCCGGGTCACGCCGCTGGTCACCAGTTCCGGCAACCGGGGCGGCGACGAGGTGACGGTCAACCTGGCCGGCACCACCGACCTGTTCGACGCGACCCGCGCGCACAGCATCCGGCTGACCTTCCGCGACGCCGACTACGAGCGCCTGCTGGACTCGTTCTGGAAGGACGGCGAGAAGGACTTCCTGGAAGCCGACCTGACCGTCGACGGGACCACGGTGCCCAGCGTCGGCATCCGCCTGAAGGGCAACTCAACCCTGCAGGGCATCACCCGCAACGGCCAGTCCCGCCAAAGCGGTTTCGGAGGAGGCCGTGGCGGCTTTGGCGGCGGCCGCTCTTCACTCAAGGCTGAGGAGCCGGAGAAGCTGCCCTGGCTGATCCGGTTCGACGAGTTCGTCGAGGGCCGCCGCTACCAGGGCCACCGCGAGATCGCGGTGCGGGTCGGTGGCATGGGCGGCGGGGCGAGCGTCCTGAACGAGGCGGTCACCCTCAACGTGCTGGCCGCGGCGGGCGAGCCGATCCAGCGGTACGCGTACAGCAGCTTCACCGTCAACGACCGCCCGGCCACCGCCCGGCTGATCGTCGAGCACCCCGACGAGAACTTCGCCGACTCGATGGACGGCGACGGCGTGCTCTACAAGAGCATGGCCACCAGCCAGTTCACCGACCAGGGCGACGACCCCACCGACTACGCCGACGACTTCAAACAGATCAACCTGAAGGGCAGCCAGGACCTCCAGCCGGTGATCGACCTGATCAAATGGGTCAACGGCAGCAGCGACGCCGACTTCGACAAGCACCTGGCCGACCACGTCGACGTCGCGTCCTTCGCCCGCTACGTGGCGACCCAGAACCTGCTTGTCAACTTCGACGACATGGCCGGCCCCGGCCGCAACTACTACCTCTGGTACGACCTGCGCACCCGCAAGTTCGCGGTGATCGGCTGGGACTACAACCTCGCCCTCTCCGGCGACGCCACCCAGGACCCGAACACCACCGCAAGCATGGGCGGCGGCGGATTCCCGGGCGGCGGCGGATTCCCGGGCGGCGCGGAGGGCGGCCAGCCCGGCGGCATGCAGCTGCCGGAGGGAATGCAGCCACCCCGGGACGCCGGAAACCAGGCCGGCGGAGGCTTCCGCGGGATGGGCGGCAACAAGCTCAAGGAACGCTTCCTCGCCTCCGCGGCCTTCAAACAGGCATACGACGACGCCTACCGCGAGCTGTACCGCAAGATCTACGCCGGCGCCGCCGCCCTGAACGCCGTCGACACCATCACCAAGGTGATCACCACCGTGGACGGTGCCGACCCCGCAGCAGTCGCCGCCGAGGCCGACACCTTGCGCACGTTCCTCCGCGAACGCACCCAGTTCCTGGCCACCAACGAGGTCATCACCACCGGCCGATGACGGCCGGTCGGTCAGCTCTTCGGGCGGTCGTAACAGTCCACCGCGTTCAGGTCAGCGGCATACCCGCCGTGGTTCCGGTAGTAGGTGAGCACGTTCTTGAAGTCGGTGCAGCGGGCCGTCTTGGTGGCGTCGCTGGCTCCGGAACCGTTGACCACCTTGGTCACCTTGCCCATCTGAAGCCGGTCGGCCGGCGTGTTGAGATCGTGCGTCACCGTCCAGTACCAGCGCGCGATGTCGGCGCTGTAGGCGGCCGATCGAGCGTCATCGGGGCGGCTGAGGAAGTCGTGCTGCAGGTAGGTGCCGACCGCCCGATAGTTGTAGTCCCAGGTCAGCTGGATGTAGCCGCGGCCGCAGTACGGGTAGTACTTCATCTTCGGGCCGCAGCCGATCTCGAGCCGGCCGTACTGGACGCCACTCTCCACCTTGAGCGTGGCGAGGAACGCCGCTACCCGGGCCGGGCTGTTGATGTTGCCGCGGCGCATCGCGGCGTTCAGCGACGGCAGGCCGTCGGTGACGGCGGCCGTCGGGCTGATCCCGAGCGCCTCCTTGAGCAGCGCGGGCGTGACCGCGGCGTCGGCGGGCAGGGTGCTGCCGACATCGCCGGAGTAGGTGACCCGCCCGGCGTAGGTGGCCGAACCGAACGCGAACAGCCCACCGTCGCCGGCGATCATCAGGTAGCCGTCGTTGCGGATCGCGGCCATCCCCAGCACCGGCCTGGCCAGGCGCTGCCCGCCCATCGAGCCGAAGAACTTGGCATCCCCGTACGCGAAGATCCCGCCGTCGGCGGCCACCAGCCGGTAGCCCTGACCGCTCGGCGTACCGGTGATCGCCACGACCGGGGCGTTGAGCGCCTTGCCGCCCATCGACCCGAAGAACTTGGCGTCCCCGTACGCGAAAACGCCGCCGTCCGCGGCGACCAGCCAATAACCCAGGCCGGTCGGGGTGGCGGCGATCCCGGCCACCGGGGCGTTGAGCGGCTTACCGCCCATCGAGCCGAAGAACTTGGCGTCGCCGAACGCGAAGATTCCGCCGTCGCCGGCGACGAGCCAGTAGCCCTGGCCGCTCGGCGTCGCGGCGATGCCGCGGACCGGCGCGTTGAGCGGCTTACCACCCATCGAGCCCTTGGCCGCGGCATCACCGAACGCGAACACGCCTCCGTCGGTGGCGGTGAGCCAGTAGCCCTGGCCGGATGGCGTGGCCGCGATGGCGGTCACCGGCGCGTTGAGCGACTTGCCGCCCATCGAGCCGAAGAACTTGGCGTCGCCGAAGGTGAAGACACCGCCGTCCGCGGCGGCGATCCAGTAGCCGAGGCCGGATCTGGTGGCGGCGACGCCGACCGGTGGTTTGTGGGTGGTGACGTCGGCGGCGGCCGCCGGCGACATCGACAGCGGGACGGCCCCGGCCGAGCCGGCGACCAGCGCCAGACCCAGCACTGTGGCCCGAATGCGAAACATGTTGCTCCTCGGGAGGGGATGGAATGGTTTACCGAGAGCAACCAAAGCAAAGCGACGGGCCTACCGAAATGGCTAAAACGGACTTAGGACCGCGTGGCCCGCATTTCCGGACAGTCCGCCGATCCCATCGGGGTTCGGTCGCTTCGACACGACCCCCACCCGTACGGCTCACGTGTTGTACCGTGCTGGACACGTTGAGGCATTTACGGGGGGCTTTACGTGGAGGTCGACCTACCGGGACTGGTCACCGTGGGCGGGGCTGTCACGGCGGCGTCCGACGGTTTTCGCACGGCGTACACCGCAAGTGAATCGGATCTGCCGCCGGCGGCCGGATCGGACGGCTGGGCTACCGATGCCGCGCTGCGGCAGGCCGCAGCGGCCTGGCAGGTCTTCACCGGCAACCTCGCGGGACAGGTCCGCACGTTCGGCGATGGGCTGACCGCGTCGGCACGGGCGTTGCAGGGCAGTGACCAGGCCGCGGCCGATCGGCTTGGCGGCGTGCGGCAACCGCCGCGATGAGCGTGGTCACGCTGCGGATGCTCTTCGATGTCGACACCGCGGCGATCGGCCGCCGGGCCGACGGGTGGCTGCGGATGGCCAACGGCATCGACGATGCCTGCGAGCAGCTCATCCGGGTCAGCCGCGACCTCGAGCACGTGTGGCCGGACGGGCCGGCGGCCGAGGCTGCGGCGGCGCGCAGTCACGCTCTGCGTTCGGAGGCCAGTAACGCGTACCCTCCGTGCCGGCGCATCGGTGACGCCCTGCGGTTGCATGCCGACACCCTGCGCGGCCTGCAAGGCCGCCTGCAGGGCCTCGCCGCGGAGGCGTCCGGGCGCGGATTCTCGGTCGATGTCACTACCGGTACGGTCACCGCGCCCGCCCGCATGTTCACCGAGCCGCAGATCGTCGCGCAGCAGATCTCGGCCTACGTGAACGAATTCCAGGCGATCCTGGCGCAGGCCGCCGAGTCGGACGCGAGCACGGCCAACGCGATAAGCGTCAACCTGCCGGACGCGACGACCGGCTTCGGCACGCTGGGTCTTCCGCCGGTCACCGAGGCGACGCTGCGTGACCAGCAGGGGCGTACGCCGAAAGAGGTCAACGGCTGGTGGCGCACGCTCACGCCGGAGCAGCAGGAGCAGGCCATCCGGGATTTCCCGGAGCTGGTCGGGTGGCTCGACGGGGTGCCGTCGAGCGACCGGGACACGGCCAACCGCCTGGTGCTGACCACGCGGATGAACGCGTTGCGGGGCGAGGCCGACGCGCATGCCCGCCGCCTGGCCGACCTGCTGATCAACGATCCGCGCAACCAGCTCGAGATCCAGCGCGAGACCCAGGCGATGAACGCCGCCCAGTCCCAGCTGGACAAGCTGGCCGAGGTGGACAAGGCGTTGTCGGGGCTCGGCGCGAAGGGGCTGCTGCTCGGGGTGGACGGCTCGGGCGACGGGCGGGTGGTGATCGCGGTGGGTGACCCGGACACCGCGCGGCACACCGGCGTGTGGGTGCCGGGGCTGGGCACCACGATGGCCGGTAACACGGTCGACAACGTCAAGCGGATGGTCACCGTCAACAACGCCGCCGACCAGCTCACCCTGGCGGACGGCGACATCTCCACGGTGTACTGGCTGGGCTACGACGCCCCAGACCTGAACAACTTCTCGGTGGCCGGCGAGGGCCGGTCCGAGCAGGGCGGGCCGTCCTACCTGAACTTCATGGAGGGCGTCCGGGCCACCCACGACAGCGGGCCGTCGCACCTGGTCGCGATGGGCCACTCGTACGGTTCGACGGTGGTCGCCGAGGCGGCCCTGACCGGGCGTCTGCCGGTGGACGACATCATGGTGCAGGGCAGTCCGGGCATGCACACCGACAGCGCGAGTCACCTGATGGCCGACCCGCGGCACGTGTGGGCCGGGTCGGCCGGCAACGACCCGGTGTCGGAGACCAGCAACGTCACGAAGTACACGCAGTTCGTGCCGATCGTCGGGCCGTTCATCGGCAACGCTTACGACGACGGGCACGACATCAGCCCGCACGAGCCGGAGTTCGGCGCCAATCAGTACACCGTCGACACCTCCGGACACACCCACTACTGGGAGCCCAACAGTGAGAGCGTCAAGAACCAGGGCAGGATCCTGGCCGGCCAGTACAGCCGGGCCTCGACCGTGCACGGCTCGCCGCCGCCGGACGTCGTTCCGTGACGGGCTTGCGCTACTGCTGGTAGCGGCGTTGACGGTGGCCGGGTGTGACGGAGGGAAGGACGACGTGGAGACCAAGAGCATCGACGACGCCAAGGCGGTGGTGCAGGCCAAGGCCGAGGGCATCGCCGGCCAGATCGGCGGGGCCCTGACCAACCCGGCCCTGAACGACGCGCCCTGCACCGGCAAGCGCGGCGAGAGCGGCGGCGACGAGGTCTACTTCATCCAGGGTGGATACCAGATCGCGCTGCCGGCGGCCGAGCACGTCGCGACCGCGGCCAAGCTGCGCGACCAGTGGAAGGCGGCCGGCTGGACGATCACCGACGACCGCACCGTCGGCTCGGCCGCGATCCTGGCCGCCACCACTCCGGACGAGTTCCGGGTCGACCTGGAGAGCACCGTGCCGCCGAGCGCCCTCGCCCTGCTGGTCTACTCCCCCTGTTACGGCCGCCCCGCCTAGGACTCCTCGTCCTCGTCGATCCAGTTGTGCCGGTACCACGGGATGGCCGCCCAGAACAGCAGGAAAACCGCCGCCATCACCCCGCCGAGCAGGAACGCCATGCTCCGGCTGAGCAGGAAGTCGATGATCAGGAAGACGCTGGAGACCATCGAGATCAGCAGGAAGGCCAGCCCGCCGGTGAGCATCCGGTGCGCGTACCGGACCAGTTCCGGCTTGCGGCCCTGGCGGAACAGCGCCCGGTGGAACGCGACCGGCGAGATGACCATCGCGGTGGAGACGGCCGCGGCCAGGAGCGCCACGATGTAGACGTCTTTCTGGAACGCTGTGGTGCGCGGAAAACCGCTGCTGAACGGCAGAGTCAGCAGGAACGCGAAGAGAATCTGGATGCCGGTCTGGGTGACCCGCAGCTCCTGAAGCAGATCGGCGAAGTTCCGGTCCCAGCGGTGTTTCTCGTTCTCGTGGTCCAGGTGTTGCTTCTCAGGGGCCATGGCGTTTCATGTTTTCCGGATCGAGGGCTGCTGAAACAGCCATCAAAACAGCTTGCGGCGTACGACGAGCAGCGCTACGTCGTCGGTCGGCTCGTCCAGCCCGACCGTGCCCATGATCTTCGCGCAGAGTTCGTCCGGCGGATCGATGCACACCGCGTCGGTGAGCCGGCCGAGGCCGAGGTCGATGAGCTCACCGCGCCGCTCGATCAGACCGTCGGTGTAAAACGTCAGCACCGCACCCGGCAGGAGCTCGATGGTCGTGGTGTGCCGCCCCCGCCGGTTGTCGCCGACACCCAGCGGCGGGTCGGCGGGCAGCACGGTCACCACTGCGGCCCCGCCCGGCACGGCCAGCACCGGGGGCGGGTGACCGGCGGTGGAGATGCGCACGACCGAGCGGTCGGGCGAGATCATCGCGTACTGCGCGGTGGTGAGGTTGCCGGCCTCGAAATGCCGGACCTTGCGGTCCAGCAGCGTCAGTGCCTCGGCCGGATCGTCGGTGATCAGGGCGTACGCCCGTAGCGCGCTGCGGATGCGCCCCA
The DNA here is from genome assembly GCF_016862435.1 of Paractinoplanes tereljensis. Lineage (GTDB taxonomy): Bacteria > Actinomycetota > Actinomycetes > Mycobacteriales > Micromonosporaceae > Actinoplanes > Actinoplanes tereljensis. The sequence goes on along the minus strand of NZ_BOMY01000031.1, from coordinate 75,274 downwards.
TCACCACCGCCGACGCCAGGCCGTGCCCGGAGACGTCGCCGATCACCACTCCCACCCAGCCGGTCGGCAGGGTGAACACGTCGTACCAGTCGCCGCCGACGTCGAACGCGTGCCCGGGAACGTAGCGGGCGGCCAGCTCGATGCCGGGCACCTCGGGCAGGACGCTCGGCAGCAGGCTGCGCTGCAGCGCCAGGGCGGTGGCCAGCTCCAGTTTCTGGTTGCGGATCTGCCCGGCCAGCCCGGCCCGGTCGGCGGCCAGCTCCAGCAGCCGCACGTCGTCGGTGGTGAAGGTGCGTGGCCGCAGCGAGCCGACGTGCAGCACCCCGAGCACCTCGCCGGCCGCCAGGATCGGCACCCCGAGCAGCGACCGGAGGCCCATCTCGACGAGGATCGGGTTGACCACGTCGTCGGCGGTGAAGTCGGTGAGGATCAGCGGGCTGCCGGTCTCGGCCACCCGCCCGGCGAAGCCCCGGCCGACCGCGACCCGGACGCCCCGCCGCACCTCCTCCTCGAGCCCCTTGGCCGCGGTCGCGACCAGCTGCCGCGAATGCGGGTCGAGCAGCAGGATCGCGGCGGTGTCGGCGGCCAGCAGATCGCGCACCCGGTCGAGGAGTTCGTCGAGCAGATCGGAGGCGTCCAGGCGGGACAGGGTGGCGTCGGTGACCGCCTCGAGGCGGCGCAGTCGCTCGTCGTTGTGGATGCTGTCGACGCCCATGCGCTCAACCTACTCAAGCATCGTCATGATTCGGCCGTCGGAGATTGTGCACATCCTCCTCGGTTCCGGCGCAATCCCCCGCGTGGCGGACGCCCGATGTCATGGCAGGCGCCGGAGAAACAGGTCGACGCGGGCCTGGGCGATCTCCGCCCGGGCCACCGCGCCGGCGTGCCGGAGATCGCCGGCGATCCGGAGGGTGGTGACGAGCCGGACGGTGAACAACCCGTCGCCGTGCCACATGTCCAGGTCGTCGCAGGTCTGCCGGGCCAGCCACAGGCCCAGGCCGGTCCGGGTGGCCGAGTCGTACGGCCGGTAGCCGGCGGTGGGATCGTCGTGGCCGGGCCCGTGGTCGGTGATCCGGCATTCGATCCGGTCGGCGCCGGCCCACAGCACGAGCCGCAGCGGCGGCCGGCCGTGCAGATACGCGTTGGTGAGCACCTCGTTGACGGCGGCGACGAAGTCGGTGCGGACCAGCGTCGGCACCTCGGCGAGGTGCTCGGTGACCTGCCGCCGGATCGGGCCGAGATCCTCGATCCGGGTGGAGTCGGCCACGGTCAGGCCCGGTGCGGCCGCCGGCGGCGGGACGGGGGTGATCGCTTCCAGCCGGCGGAGCGTCGTCGCCGGTTCGGTGTAGCCGGGGTTGACCGCCACTCCGTCCGGGGTGACCAGGTGCGGATGCGTCGCTATTACGGCTGTTCGGAGCGGCTCGGGGGCGTCGGCCCGATAGAGACAGACGAGGTCGCCCGGAGTGTCGCTCAGGTTGGCCGCCGCCTCGTGCCGGGCCGCGCGCAGCCAGTCGGCCGGCCCGGAACCGGTCTCGGGCTCGGTGATGACGACCGCATCCGGGTACCGGGCGGCGAGCCGGTCATGGACGGCGAGCGCTGCGGCCGGGCGCCGGTGAATGTCGACGCGGGGTGAGAGAGCCAGCGCCCGGTCGCCGAGCGCGGCGGCCCGGCCGGTTCCACAGACGAGCACGGCCGGCCGGGAGCCGAGCAGGACAACGATCCGGTCGAGCAGGTCCCGATCGTCACGGTAGAACAGAGCCAGGTGCCGGCTCACGGCCCGGGCAACCACGACGTGACGTGCGGCAGGTCGACCAGGCTCATGATCTGCTGGGCGACGCTGCCGGCCGGGGCGTAGAGCCGCAGGCCGGGCATCCGGTGCAGGACCGCCACCGCGACACTGGCCAGGTGGGTCACCCCGGTGAGGTCGACCTCCAGCTCGTGGGTGCCGCCCAGGGTGATCAGGTTGAGCTCGCCGTCAAGGTGCTGGGCGCTGGTGCCGTCCAGCGGGCCGTGGATCGCGACGCGGCTGCCGTCCACATGCGGCTGGTCGACGATCACCATCAGCTCGGGCCGCTCGGCCGGGGCCGGGGCCGGGGTCAGACCGTGGGTGATCTGCTCACTGGTCAGCAGGGCGGCCGGCCGGGTGAGCCGGTGCCGGACGGTCGCGGTGGTGCCGTGCTCGCCGGATTCGATCTCCACGTGGTCGGCCAGCCGGGTGGCCATGGCGAGCCCGAGGCCGCGGTCGTGCCGGAACCCGTCGCCGGGCCGGTCCCGGTGCCGCCAGTGCCCGTCGTCGACGACCCGGATCAGCACCTCGCCGCACTCCCCCAGTTCGGCGGTGACGGTGACCGTGCCGTCGGCGTCGTCCGGATGGCTGTGCTCGGCCGCGTTGGTGACCAGCTCGACGACGGCGTGTGCGAGCGCGATCATGTCGTCCGGGCCGGCTCCGGCATCCCGCAGCCACCGGACCAGCGCGTCCCGGGCGGCCTGGACCAGGGCGGTGTCGCCCGGCAGCCGCATCCACAGCGGGGACGGCGGCGTACTGCGCTGGGCGGCGAGCAGGGTGATGTCGTCGGTGTGCCCGGTCTGGCGCACCAGCAGTTCCAGGGTGTGCGTACAGGCGCGCTCGGCGGCCGGCCGCCCGGCCGGGTCCAGGCCACGACCGGCGACGACGTCGGCGACCACCTGGGACAGTTCCACGGTGGCCTCGGCCGGGGGCCGTCCGGGCCGCTCGATGATGCCGTCGCTGTAGAGGAGAACCACCTCGCCGAGCGCGAGCCGGTCGGTGGCCACCGCGTAGTCGGCGCCGGTGCCGAGCGGGCCCGTCCCGGAGGGTGCGAGGTACCGCGCCTGTTCGGGACCGGCGACCAGCGGCGGCGGATGCCCGGCCGAACAGTAGGTCAGGGTGCCGTCGGCCGGGTCGACCACGACGACGCACACGGTAGCGGCGTGCGCGCCGGGCACCCGCCGGGTCATCCGGTCGGCCGCGCGGATCGCGGTCACCACGTCGCCGGTCTCGTCCAGCCGATCCTGCAGGACGGCTCGCAGCTGCCCCATCGCGGCCGAGGCGGCCACGCCGTGGCCCACCACGTCGCCGACCACCAGCGCGACCCGGCCGCCGGCCAGCGGCACCGCGTCGAACCAGTCGCCGCCGGCCGCGTGCTCGTCGTCGGCGAGCAGATAGCTGCCGGCGATCCGCACCGACGGCAGTACCGGAAGACCGGGCGGCAGCAACCGGCGTTGCAGCGCGATGATCACGTCCCGGGCCTGTTCGTAGCGGAGGACCGCCTCGGTGCTCTCCCGGCGCGCCTGCTGCTGCTCGGTCACCCGCTCGGTGGCGTCCACGCCGACGAAGTTCAGGCCGGTGACGGTGCCGTCCGGGCCGAGCCGGGGCGCGACGGTGAAGTCGACGTAGACGTCGTCGAGCCGGCCGGATCCCGGCTCCCGTTCGATCTGGACACGCCAGCCCTGAGCCGTCTGCGACGTGCCGCTCCGGTAGACCCGGTCCGCGATCTCGTACAGCTGCTGGCCGATCATCTCGGGGAAGACCTCGAGCAGGGTCTGTCCCGCGAAGTCGTCGCGGCCCAGCACCGTGCGGCAGGCCGCGTTCACCGCGTCGATGCGGTGCTCCGGCCCGGTCAGGCCGACCAGCATCACCGGCATCGACTCGAAAATGCCCCGGACGACATCGGGCTCACCCACGCGCCGGTCCGACGCGTTCGCGGCGGGGTCCGGCATCCGTCCTCCGTTTGCTCTCCAGAACACACTTGGCGCGGCGGGTACCCCTCGATCACCGACCTATACATCGGGCTCACCGGTAATTTCTGTCGCGCACGAGTGACACATGGCGCTTTTTGTTCGCGGTCCTGCGTGCATGGCGGCAGGCCGTGAACGAAAATGCAGTGGGCTCACGAGGAAAGGGGCGCCATGCTCGTGCCGCTCGAGGATCTCGACCGCGCCGCCGACGACTACGCGCGCGCCTGCGTGGAGGCCGACGACGGGGCGAAGGAGCGGCTCCGCGCCGAGTTCGTCGGACTGGCGCTGCCGTTCGCCCGCCGGCTGTCCCGGCGTTACCGCGGCCGGGGCGAGTCGGCCGACGACCTGGAGCAGGTGGCGCGGCTGGGGCTGGTGAAGTCGGTGAACCGCTTCGATCCCGAGCGGGGCTCCTTCACGGCGTACGCCATAGTCACCATCACCGGCGAGATCAAACGGCATTTCCGCAACCACGGCTGGGGTGTGCATGTCCCCCGCCGGATGCAAAACCTCAGTCTGATCGTGGGGCAGGCCCGCGCGGCCCTCACCGCCGAGCTGTCCCGCCGGCCCACCGACGCCGAGATCGCCGCGCATCTCGGCCTCGAGGTGGCCGAGGTGACCGACGCCCAGCTGTCCGGTGCGGCCTATGCGCCCGGCTCGCTGAACGCCGAGGCCGACGGCTACGACGGGGTCGAGGTCGGCGAGTTGATCGGCGTCCTCGACCCGGACATCGACCTGGTCGAGGACCGGGCCAGCGCGGAACGGCTGATCGCCCGGCTGCCGGAACGCGAGCGCCGCCTCCTCGGCCTGCGCTTCTTCGGCGATCTCAGCCAGGTGGAGATCGCCAAGGAGATGGGTGTCTCGCAGATGCACGTCTCCCGGCTGATGGCCCGGGCACTGACCTGGTTGCGGCAGGCGATGCTGAGCGACACCCCGCTGCCGTGGACCGGGCTGGACGACACCGACCACCGGCTCGCGCTGGCCACGACCTACCGCGGTGACGTGATCCAATGCCGGGTGATCGGCGAGCTCGACCGGGACAACGCGGGCCATCTGCGGGACGAGCTGCTGGACACGCTCCGCGACGGCGGCCGGATGGGCCGGTTGGAGCTCGACCTGTCCGGGGTCCCGCTGCTCGACGCGGCCGGCATCGGGGTCCTGGTCACCCTGCATGAGACGGCCCGGATCCGGAAGATAGAGGTACGAGTGACCGGCCTCCAGCCGTACGTCGCTCAGATCGTCGCCGCCTCCGGCCTCAAGGCCCTGATCACGGCGTGACCGCCAGCGCGGCCCAGACCACCTTGCCGTCCCGGGTCGGCAGCCAGCCCCACTGCAGAGCGATCTTGCTCACCAGCATCAGCCCGCGACCAGGCATGGCCTCGGCCCCCGGGTCACGGGGAATCGGCTCGCCCGTCGAACCGTCCCGCACCATGACGTGCAGGTGCCGGGTGCGACGCTTGAACTCCACGGTGATCGTGGTTCCGGCGTGCTCGACCGCGTTCGACACGAGTTCGCTGGTCACCAGGGCGGCCGGGCCGACCAGCTCGGGCAGGTTCCACCGCAGGCACGCCTCGGTGGCCATATTGCGGGCGTGTCGCACGGCACCGGCGATCGGGAGCAGTTGATCGCTGATCGAGGGCACGACCACCCGGCCGTCGGCCACCGCGCTACGCCCCTCGGCGACGCTCGCGTAGACCGGCATCCGGCCGTACCGCCCGCGACCCAGCATCGCCGCGATCTCCGGCGCCGGGGCGCAGATCAGCAGCGGGGTTCCCGGCCAGCGCGCGGCCTGCCGGGTGACCGCCGTGAACAGGGAGAAGACCGTGTCGTCGGCGAACTCGGCGGCGGACAGCTCGACCAGCAACGCGTCCGGCTGCTCCGCCAGGCATTTCAACAGGGCGGTGCGCAGGCGGGGCGAACCGGCGAGGTCAAGGTGCCCACGCACCGTGACCACGGCATGGCCGTCGTCCTCCTGCACCGTCCAGTTCAGCGGATCCGTCATGACATCTCCACCCTCGTCCGCTATTGCGGTTGAACCGGCGGATGCCCCGGCTGGCCCGGGGCAAACTCCCCGGCTTCCATGGCGATGATGGCGCCGGCCGGTTCGTCCGAGCCCATCAGTGGACTGCAGGCGACCCGCACCGTGATCGGCCGGCCGCGCCGGTTGACCGCCTCGAGCAGCAGTTCGTCGGTGTTCGGGTCGCCGCCGAGGGTCTGCCGGACCAGCGGGCGCAGCCGGTCGACGGGCAGGCCGATGTCAAGGTTGAGCAGGTGGCGGCCGACCGCCTCGGCCGAGCGCAGCCCCCACAGATTTTCCGCCTCCTGGTTCCAGACCAGGACCCGCAGGTCGCGATCGACCACGGCCACGCCGGACCGCAGCCCGGCCAGCACCGCGTCCAGGAAGGCGTTGGCCTCGTCCAGCTCGGTGCCGCTGCGGTGCAGTTGTTCGTTTATCGTCTGCAGCTCGTCGTTGGTGGACTGGAGTTCCTCGTTCATCGTCTCCAGTTCCTCGTTCGTCGACTGGAGTTCCTCGTTGGTGGTCTCCAGCTCCTCGACCGTGGACTGGAGCTCCTCGTTCGTCGTCTCGAGTTCCTCGTTCGTCGACTGCAGTTCCTCGTACGCCGCTTCCAGGTCGCGGTTGGCGAGTTCCAGGTCGGCCCGCAGCTGCCGGGACGCGGTCACGTCGTGGAAGATCAGCGCGACGCCGAGCAGGCCGTCGTCGGCGTCGAACAGCGGGTTGACCTGGACGTCGAGGTAGAGCGTCTCGCCGCCGCCCTTGTACTCGACGTCGGAGATCCGCCGGGCGGCCCGTTCGGCCTGTGCCTGCTCGATGTGTTTGCGCAGCTCGATCGGCCGGTAGGAGACGTCCAGGTCCTGGAACGGGCGGCCCACGTCGAGGGCGGCCAGGCCGAACAGCTCGTTCGCCTTCCCGTTGGTGAAGGCGACCAGGCCGCCGGCGGTGATCACGATCTGCGCCACCGGGCTACCCAGCAGGGCGGCGTTGCGCAGCTGGTCGAGGCTGGTGAGCTGACCGCGGAAGGGGACCGACGGCGGTTCGACGAGGGCCGATCCGGTCGGCGCCGTCAGCCGGGGCACCTTGCGGAAGACCCGCCGCTTCAGGTCCTCGGGCAGGAACAGGTTGGAGTGGCTGAGCAGCATCTCGGCCTTGCCGAGGAAGAACGCACCGCCGTCGAGCAGGGCGAAATGGAACCGGCCGACCATCCGCGCCTGCGTCTCGGCGTTGAAGTACATCAACGTGTTGCGGCAGGTCAGCACGTCGACCCGGGAAATCGGGGCGTCCTGCACGAGGTCGTTACGACCGAATATCAGCGAGCGCCGGAGGTCCTTGCGAAACACATACCGATTGCCGGACTGCTCGAAGTAGCGCTCCAGCAACTCGGGCGGCAGAACGCTGATCGACCGTTGCCCGTAGGCGCCGTGCCGGGCCTCGGCCAGCTGTTCCTCGTCGACGTCGGTGGCATAGATCTTCACCCGTTCGCGGAACGCCTCCGGTCCGATGATCTCGCAGATCAGGATGGCCAGGGTGTAGGCCTCCTCGCCGGACGCACACCCGGCACTCCACACCCGGATCGGTGCGCCCGGGGCCTTGGCCTCGATCATCGGCACCAGCACCTCGGCCCGCAGGTATTCCCAGGCCTCGGGGTCGCGGAAGAACGCGGTGACGTTGATCAGGACGGTGTTGAACAGCGCGGTGAACTCGTCCGGGTGCATCTCCAGGAAATCCTGGTATTCCCCGTAATCGGTGATGCCGACCTGACTCATCCGCCGGTCGACCCGGCGCATCAGGCTCGACCTCTTGTAGCCGGTGAAGTCGAAGCCGCGAAGCTCCTTGACGTGCAGGAGAAGGGCCTCGAACTGGCTGTCCACCCGGTCCATCCCGTCACGCTACAACGCTCACACCTCCGGCTCGGTGGTGGAACCACCGATGCGCGCGAGCAGATCACGAATCAGGCCGGCGCCGGCCTCGGCGTCGTCCGCCATCCGCGCGAACCGGCCGCCACTGCCGGCCCGTTCCCGGTCGGCGAGCCGCCGGCTGAGGGCGGTCTTCTCCTCCAGGGCGCGCAACGCCGTCCACAGTGCACCCTCGGTGGTCGTCGCCTGCTCCTCGAGCAGGCTCTCCGGCGACCAGGCGTGGCCGATCCGGCACCGGTAGGCGGGCTGCGGCCAGATCTCCAACTCGAACAGGCCGCCACCGCACGACGGGCAGCCGTACACCGCGGGCGGGTCGATGATCTTGTCGATGTCGAGCAGCGGGTGGTCCAGCACGGCCGGCTGGTCCGGAACGGTCACCGCGGTCAGCCGCACGAGCAGGGCACCGAGATCGGCCGCGCCGACCAGGTGATCGGGGTCGAGGCGGTTCAGGACGGCCCGCGGCATCGAGTCGTTGAGCGCGTCGCCGGGCTCCTGGACCACCACCACACCGCCGGCCACCGCCACCGCCTCCGCGCCCACCGCGCCGTCGTCGCGGTTGCCGGAGAGCACCACCGCGATCACCCGCGTCCCGGCGGCCCGGGCGGCCGAGCGGAACAGCGGGTCGATCGCCGGCCGGTGCCCGTTCTCGGACGGCCCGCTGTTGATCCGGACCCGGTCGCCGAGCACCAGCATGTGCCGGTCCGGCGGCGCCACGTAGATCCGGCCCGGCACCAGCGGTTCCCCGTCGAACGCCGTCCGGACCGGCAGCGGGCCGGCGCGGTCGAGAATGCGGGTCAGGGCGCTCGGGGTCTCGCGCGGGACGTGCAGCACGATCAGCACCGACGCCGGAAGATCGGCGGGCAGCCCGCCGACCATCGCGCGCAGCGCCTCGACCCCACCAGCCGAGGCACCGACGACGATCACGTCCCGATGCGCCATCCTGGAAGCCTAGGCCCGGTTACCCCGTCGCGGGATGGCGCGAACCAGCTCGACCACGGTGACCACCACAATGAGACCCATCAGCCAGTACCAGAGGCTGCCGCGCTGGGCGGACAGTTCCCGGTCGACCGGATTGGGCGGCCAGGCCGAGTCGAGCGGCAGGTCGAGGTCGCCGCTCAGCACCGGTGACCAGGGCGAGCTCACCTGCCCGGACAGTTCGAGGCTGGTGAAGCCGTTGACCGTGTAGAGCGGCCGGATGTTGCGCGGCCCGGCGTCCCAGTGCGCGGTCACCGGGACGATCGCGGTAGCGCCCGGTGGCAGGTCGATCGAACCGGCCGGGACGCTGACCCGCACCTCCGGGTTGTCGCTGCTGACGGTGAGCCCGGACAGGGTCAGCGGCAGGTAGTTCATCGGCGACTTCACCTGCACGTTGGTGACCGAGGTGCCCTGGTTGATGCCGACCTTGGGCCAGACGATCCGGACCCGCCGCTTGACCTCGCGGGACAGGACGCCGCGGGCCTTCGCCGCCCGGGACCCGTCCATCGGCTGGGCCAGCACCGTGCCCAGGTCGCCGTTCAGAACCGTGCCCTGCCGCCAGACCTTGGTCAGCAGGGCGGCGTCGGGACCGGCGAGGACCGGGATCGCGTACGCCTCGACCCGCTGCTTCAGCTTGCGCGCCGCTTTCGCCACCTTGCGCAGGTCGCCGGCGGTTCCGCGACCGGCGGTCAGCAGGACGACGGTGGCCGGGTCCGGCCGGCCGGCGAGGGTCTCCACCGCCTCGGCCAGCGCCACCCCGACGTCGGCCCGGGCCCCGCCGGTCCGGGCCGGCAGCGTGGCCAGCAACTCCTCGGGGGTCTGCTCGACCGGGTGGGTCGTCGCGGTCGCGGTCGCGGCGAACGGGATGAGGGTCACCCGGTCGACCGGCGCCAGGCTCGCGAAGAAGCCGGTCAGGCCCTCCCGCACCCGGGCGTAGGCGGCGGCGTTCATCGAGGCCGAGACGTCGACCAGGAACACGAAGTCGGCCGGGATCAGGTCGGCGCCGACCGCCGCGTAGACCTCGTCGGGCGAGGTGGTGATGCCGGGAAGGGCCGCGGCCGGGCTCCCGCCGAGCAGAACCACCGCGACGGCGGCCACCGCGGCCGCCATCCGCGCGATGCGCATCTTCCCGCTCCCACGTGATCGACAGGACAGACCCTAACCATGCCGGGCGCGAGCTTAGCGGCGCGATGTGAAGATCAGATGCCTCGGGATCGCCCGAAGCGCGAACCGGCGGCGACCGTTTCACCCAAGATTAGGCGGGTACGTACGTGGCGGCTCTTGGAAGGAACACCTCATGCCTCAGGTGAAACTCGCGGTCATCTACTACTCGTCGACCGGCACCCTGCACGCGATGGCCCAGCGGATCACGCAGGCCGGCGAGAAGGCCGGCGCCGAGGTGCGCCTGCGGCAGGTGGCCGAGCTGGCCCCGGCCGAGGCGATCGCCTCCAACGCGGCCTGGAGCCAGCACTTCGACGCGACCAAGAACGAGCCGAAGGCCACCGGCGACGACGTGGTCTGGGCCGACGCGGTGCTGTTCGGCTCGCCGACCCGCTACGGCAACGTGTCCAGCCAGCTGAAGCAGTTCCTGGACACGCTCGGCCCGCAGTGGTCCCAGGGCCTGCTGGCCAACAAGGTCTACGCCGGCTTCACCGCGTCGATGACCGCGCACGGCGGACAGGAGTCGACGCTGCTGGCGCTGTACAACACGATCTACCACTTCGGCGGCATCGTGGTCGCCCCCGGTTACACCGACCCGCTGAAGTTCTCCGACGGCAACCCGTACGGCGTCTCGCACGTCACCGGCGGCACCAACGACGCCCCGCTGGGCGACGCCGAGTTCGCCGCCCTCGACCACCTGGCCGAACGAGCGGTCTCGATCGCCGGGAAACTCACCGCCTGAGGCGGCGTAAATAAGGCGCCTATAGTCTCTGATCATGGAGTTCCGGGTGCTCGCCGCGATCTCCGCGGGCGGTGTCCTCGGTGCGCTCGCCCGCTACGGCGTGGCCGAGGCGTGGCCGCACCCGGCCGGTGGTTTCCCCTGGTCGACCCTGGTGATCAACGTGTCCGGGTGCCTGCTCATCGGCGTCCTGATGGTCTTCGTGACGAAGGTGGCGACCGACCGGCCGCTGCTGCGGCCGTTCCTCGGGGTCGGCTTCCTGGGCGGCTACACCACGTTCTCCACCTACATCGTCGACATCTACCAGACGACCTCGCCCTGGGCGGCGCTCGCCTATCTGGGACTGACCCTGATCGGCGCGATGGCCGCGGTCTGGACCGGCTGGGAGATCACGATCCGGCTGGTACGGCGATGACGCTTCTGCTGGTGGCGCTCGGCGCTGCGATCGGGGCGCCGCTGCGCTACCTCACCGACCGGGCGATCCAGGCCCGGCACGACTCGCCGTTCCCCTGGGGCACGATGACCGTCAACGTGGCCGGCTCGTTCGTGCTCGGCCTGCTCATGGCATTACCGGCGGGCACCGCGACGGCCGCCCTCGTCGGCACCGGCTTCTGCGGCGCCCTCACCACGTACTCCACCTTCAGCTACGAGACGCTGCGGCTCGTGCAGGACGGCAAGCGCTTCTACGCGGCCGCCAACATCGTGGTGTCGATCGTCGCCGGGCTCGGGGCCGCGGCGGTCGGAATCATCCTGGGAGAAGCCGTCAGCTGAACAAAAGGTAAACGCCACAGGCTGAGAACAGCTGGTTCACAGAAGTCGCGGGCGTAATTGCCCGGTGAGTCACTTACTGGCCGTACTGATCGATGTCGCCGCCATCGCCCTGCTGACCTTCGGCATCTACTTCCCCCGGCATCACCGGCGCGACCTCGTCACGGCCTTCCTCGGGGTCAACATCGGGGTCCTGGCGACCGCGATGATCCTGGGCTCGTCCACGGTCGGCGCCGGCGTCGGACTCGGCCTGTTCGGCGTGCTGTCGATCATCCGGTTGCGGTCCAGCGAGATCGCCCAGCACGAGGTGGCCTACTACTTCGCCGCGCTCGCGCTCGGCCTGCTGGCCGGCCTGGAGAGCGACGTGAGCTGGCTCGTCTCCGGGCTGATGGTGCTGGTCATCGCCGCGCTCTACGTCGGCGATCACCCGCGGCTGTTCCGGCAGTACCAGCAGCGGACGGTCACCCTCGATGCCGCCTACACCGACGACGACGCGCTGCGCGGTCACCTCGAGGTGCTGCTCAAGGGCCGGATCGTCAACCTCTCGGTGCGCAGCGTCGACCTGGTCAACGACACCACCATGGTGGACGTCCGCTACGTCCGGGCAGTCGCCGCGTGATCGCCGAACTCGCCCCGATCGGGCTGGACGAACTCGTCGAACGCGCCGGGCTGCTGACCCGGATCGACCGCAAATACCTGCTGCCGGCGTCGGCCCTGCCGATGATCCTGGCCGGGCTGCCGAGCGACGCCCGCATCCTCGAGATCGAGGGCAAACGGCACTTCGCCTACCGGTCGGGCTACTTCGACACGCCCGGGCTGGACAGCTATCTGACCACCGCGCAGCGGCGCAGGCGCCGCTTCAAGCTGCGTATCCGCAGCTATCTGGACACCGATCTCCATCTTTTGGAGATCAAGACGCGGGGCGCGCGCGGCGTGACGGTCAAGCAACGATTTCCGTACGCCGGGGACGGCGTGACCCTTTCGCCGGAGATGCAGGCGTACGCCGTACGGTCGCTGGAAGCCGAACGGGTCACCATGCGTGACCCTCGTTTCGAAGCCGTCATCACCACCCGGTTCGAGCGCATCACCCTGCTTCTGCCGTCGACCGGCAGCCGGGCGACCATCGACCGCGATCTGACCTGGACGCTTCCCGGCGGCGCCACCATGCACCTGCCCGATCGCATGATCGTCGAGACGAAGTCGGCCCGCGGGGCCTCGCCGCTGGACCGGGTGCTCTGGTCGCAGTCGCACCGGCCGTGCCCGATCTCCAAGTACGCGACCGGGATGGCCGCCCTGCATCCCGAACTGCCGGACAACCGGTGGCACCGCATCCTGCGCCAGCACTTCAGCATCTCGGAGGCGAGTTGACCATGAAGAAGGCCATCTTCTCAGTAGCTCTGGCGGCGGCGGTCCTGGCCGGCTGCTCCTCCGGTTCCTCGTCCTCTACATCGGCTGCCACCTCGGCCGCGGTCGTCTCCGTGCAGAACGCCAAGGAAGTCCTCGCCGCTGACAAATCGGTCCATTCCGCTGCTACTTCTTCTTCTAGCAGCGTCGCGATCACGCTGTCCGGCACCTCCGCCTCGGCGACCGGCGACGGCGTCAAGATCGACGGCTCGACCGTGACGATCACTGCCGCCGGCACCTACCGGATCTCCGGGACGCTGACCAACGGACAGATCGTGGTGGACGCCAAGGACGCCACCGTCGTGCTGATCCTCGACGGCGCCACCATCACCAGCTCCACCACCGCCGCGATCGCCGCCACTTCGGTCGATCAACTCGACGTGGTGCTGGCCGACGGCAGCACCAACGCGCTCACCGACACCACCACCTACGCGTCGGACGCCGAGGTGAACGCGGCCCTGTTCAGCGCGGGCGACCTCACCATCAGCGGGACCGGCGCCCTCACCGTCAACGGCCGCGGCAACGACGCGATCACCTCCAAGGACGGCCTGCTGGTCACGGCGGGCACGGTCACCGTGGTGGCCAAGGACGACGGCCTGCGCGGCAAGGACTACCTGGTGATCACCGGTGGCACCCTGGACGTCTCGGCCGGTGGCGACGGGCTCAAGGCCGACAACGAGGACGACGCCGACTCCGGCTACATCGCGGTCTCCGGCGGCACGGTGACGGTGACCGCCGGCGGGGACGGCGCCGACGCCGCCACCGACCTGGTGATCACCGGCGGGAAACTCGACGTCACCGCGGGCGGCGGCAGCGCCAACTCCCCCACCGACGACACCTCGACCAAGGGCCTCAAGTCCGGGGTGATCACCGTCCTCGAGGGTGGCACGGCCACCGTCGACGCGGCCGACGACGCGGTGCACAGCAACGGCGTGGTCCGGGTGAACGGGATCGCGCTGACCGCGGCGAGCGGCGACGACGGCGTGCACGCCGACCAGACCCTGCAGATCGACGACGGCACGCTCACCGTGACCAAGTCGAACGAGGGCATCGAGTCGGCCGACATCGTGGTCAACGGCGGGGTCACCACAGTTACCTCCAGCGACGACGGCCTGAACGCGGCCGGCGGTTCGTCGTCCGATCAGCAGCAGCAGGGCCCCGGTGGGGGCGGCGGCGAGGAGGCCGGCGACTTCACGGCCACGGTCACCGGCGGGACGCTGATCATCAACGCCGAGGGCGACGGCCTCGACTCCAACGGCACCGCCACGATCAGCGGCGGCACCGTGGTGGTGAACGGGCCCACCCAGGGTGGCAACGGCGCGCTCGACGTCAACGGCAGCTTCACCATCACCGGCGGGGTGCTTGTCGCGGCCGGTTCCGCCGGCATGGCGGTCGCCCCCGGCACCGACTCGGCGCAGGGCTGGCTGTCGGCCACCTTCGACTCGACCGTCCCGGCGGGCACCACGCTGCAGGTCACCGATGCCTCGGGCAAGGTCCTGGCCACCTTCGTGACCAGCAAGGACATCCAGAACATCGTCTACTCCTCGGCGTCGATCACCAAGGGCACGGCGTACACGGTCTACTCCGGCGGCACCGCCTCCGGCAGCAGCACCGGCGGCCTGGCCGCGTCGGGCAAGCTCGGCTCGGCGACGAAGCTGACCACGGTGACGGCCGGTGCGGCCCCGGCCGGTGGCGGCGGGTTCGGGGGCCGGCCGGGACGTTAGGCCCTACTGGCGAGTTACCCCCGGGGCGTGGAATTGAGGTAGCCCGGCAACGGGCCGGGGCTACCTCGAGGAGGGGTCATGGAACGCGTCGAGCAGGTCATCAACCCTCAGGTGCACACCCACGGCGAGGTTCCGTCGGACGCCGCCGACTATGCCGTGGGAAAACTGACCGCCGCGCTCCACCACGCGCCCGCGCCGATATTGCGCGCGGAGCTGACCCTCGATTCGCATGCCCCCGGCGACCGCGTGGACGCACACGTCGATGTGAACGGCGCCGGCGTTCACGTCCACGCGGTCGGCGAAACGTTCCAGGAAGCGACCGACCTGATGCAGGACAGGCTTCGGTCGCGGCTGCGCCGCATTCGTCGCCACCCCTCACGGCGATGATCGCGCGCAAGGCGGTGACGGCCGGGGTGCTCACGTTCCTCGGCCTCACCGCCGTCGGCGGCGGGGTGGCGATCCTGGTGGGCGCCACCCCACCGTCGGGGTGGCTCGAAAACGTGCCGCTGATCCATGGCTGGACGATTCCCGGCCTGGTCCTGACGGCCGGCTTCGGCGCCGGCTCACTGCTGACCGCCGCGGCGGTGCTGCGCGAACACCCCTGGTCGCGCGCCGCCACCGGCCTGGACGGCCTGGGCCTGGTCGCGTGGATAGCGCTCGAGTTCGCGTACCTACCGGATATCTCCTGGCTGCAATGGCTGTACGCGGCAGTCGGGATCGCCCTGCTGCTCCTGGCAGCCCTCAATTAGGAGATAGCCATGCCGTCGATGAGTGTCTTCGACCTGCTGGCCGTGCACGACTTCGTCGCCGATCTGCCGGGCGACTGGCTGCATCGCCTGGCCGGCACCGGCCACCCGGTCTACTACGGCACCGGCCACCGCCTGATGCGCGAGGACGGCACCGCCGACCGGTTCTGGCTGCTGCACAACGGCTCGGTGGCGATCGACTTCTACGTGCCCGGCCGCGGCGACATCGTCATCGAGCGGGTCGGCCCGAGCACGCTGATCGGCTGGTCCTGGCTGACCGTCCCCTACCGCTGGCAGTTCGGCGCGGTAGTGGCCGAAGACATCCGAGCGGTCGAGTTCGACGCCGCCGCGGTGCGCAACCTGATAGCCGAGGACCCCGAGTTCGGCCGCGAGCTGACCACCCGCATCCTCCGGGTGACCGCCGACCGCCTGCAGGCCTCCCGGCACCGCCTGATCGAACTATATGCGTATCCGGCGGTCGCCTGACCCGCTAACCTTGCGCCCATGTGTCGAAGTATCGCCGTGCTGAAGCCGTGGTCCCGCCGCTGACGGCGGCGAGCTCACCCTGATTTCAGCAGCTCTGTTCCGCCGTCCTGGCGTTCTCGCCGGGCGGTGTCCTGACGCTGCCCGGCTCCACGACGAGCCGAGAGCAGAACCATGCCCCACGCACACATCCGCGCGGAAAACATCCGCGTAGTCCTGGGCGCCCAGGAAGTCCTGTCCGACGTGACCGTGACCGTCTCCACCGGTTCCCGCCTGGCGATAGTCGGCGAGAACGGCCGCGGTAAAACCACCCTGCTGCACGTGCTGGCCGGCCTGCTGACCCCAGACGCCGGCACCGTGCAGCGCACCGGCACGATCGGCGTGGTCCGGCAAGAGTTGGAGTCTCAAGCCGGCGAAACGGTAGGCACCCTGATCGCCCAGGCGATCGGCCCCTCGCTGGCCGCCCTCGAAGCGCTGGACGAGGCCACCGCCGCGATCGCGGCGACCGCGACCGGCACCACCGCGTCACAGGTAGACAGAGCAGGCGACGCGGCCGCTGCGGCCGCTGCGGCCGCAGCTGAGGCGGCCTACTCAGCTGCGCTGGAGGTTGCGACCCGGCTGGACGCCTGGGACGCCGAACGGCGGGTCGACATTGCGCTGGCCGGGCTGAACGCCTGCACCGACCGGAGCCGGCCGCTGGCCACACTGTCGGTGGGACAGCGTTATCGCGTACGCCTCGCCTGTGTTCTTGGGGCCAACGCCGACCTCCTGCTGCTGGACGAGCCCACCAACCACCTGGACGCCGACGGCCTGGCCTTCCTCACCGCCCGGCTGCGGCAGCAGGCCGGCGGTTTCGCGGTGGTCACCCACGACCGGGCCCTGCTGCGCGACGTGGCCGCCGAGTTCCTGGACCTCGATCCGGCCGAGGACGGCCGGCCGCGGCTGTTCGCCGGCGGCTACGCCGGCTGGCAGGAGGGTCGCGCCAAGCTGTGGGAGAGATGGCTTCAGGCGTACGCGACACAGCAGGCCGAACACGATCGCCTGCGAGTGGCAGTCGGCGAGGCGCGCGACCGCTTGAGCACCGGTTGGCGCCCCGACAAGGGCACCGGCCGGCACCAGCGGCAGAGCCGGGCTCCCGGCGTGGTCCAGGCCCTGCGCCGCCGCCAGGACGACCTGGACGAACACCGGATCACCGTCCCCGTACCACCACGGCCGTTCCACTATGCCGATCCCGGCACGCGTCCGGCCGTACCCCTCCTGAATTGCCAAGACGTAACCGTGACCGGCCGTCTGAGCCGGCCGGTAACCCTGGCGTTCGGCGGCGGAAGCCGCCTGCTGGTAACCGGCCCGAACGGCGCCGGAAAGTCAACGCTGCTGGCCACCTTGGCCCGAGCCCTGAACCCGGACACGGGCGAGGTGCGCCACCTGTCCGAGGCCCGAATCGCCTACCTGGCCCAGGAAACCCCCGCCGGCGACCGCATGTCCCCCGGCCAGCGACGCCGCCGCCACCTGACCGCGTTGCTGGCCACCCACCCGAACGTCCTGATCCTCGACGAGCCCACCAACCACCTGTCCGCCCCGCTGGTAGACGACCTGACAAAGGCCCTGCTCACCACAACCGCAGCGGTGGTGATAGCCACCCACGACCGCCAGATGCTCACCGACCTCTCCGACTGGCCGACATACGACCTAACCCCGTAAACCGAACCGGCCTCAGCGCGCCCCACCCGCGCTGAGGCCGGCCACAGACGCACCCGTGGCTTCGGCGAACTTCGCTGGGATTCGGGTGCCCCTCGCGGTGGCCGGGGTTCTGCGATACTCCCGCCGTGATCTTCCGCCACCCCGCCCTACGCATCCTGGTCCCCATCGCCACGGTCGTTGTCGCCGTCGCGTACGTCCTGGTCGAGGCGTTGAGTGGGTCGGATGCGTCGCGGCGGCTGACGTTTACCTATCACCAGCACAACGGGTCCGGGATGATGGATCAGACATTGGAGATCTTCAACCCCGCCCTGTCGGCTGTGGTCCCGACGCTGGAGATCGTGCCGGTCGACAGCTCCGGCGCGGTGGTGGCAGGTGTCCGGGTGAGCACGGCCTACGGCAGCGACAAGGGCCGGCTGCTCGCTCCGGGCCGGGCGTACTCCTTGGACGTTCTCGCCTTCGCCGGTGACGACGTGTCGAGAGTGGCGGATGTTCGGGTTACCGTCCGGGCCTCGGCCAAGGCGGAGTTTCCGGTCACGCCGCTGGACGTGGAAGTGCAGACGTTCGACGTCGCCGGGGAGCAGACGTCGAAGGTCGGGCCGTTCTGGTCGGTCGAGCTCACCAACCCCAACCCGGAGAAGGTTGCGGTCGGGGTGGTCTGCATCCTCTGGGATCAGCCGCTGTCTTCCCAGCCGCAACAGGCCCTCGCGGTCCTCCCGGTCGGTGTCGCCGCGATCGCCGGGGAAGGTTCCACGACGATGCGGGCCGACGGCGAGGCGGCGGACGGCTGCGGAAGCCTCAAGGCCTATTTCATCCCACTCGACCAGGTGTGACGCCGGGCAGTTCGCGGGTGTTGCGCAGCGGGGACGCCAGGAGCGGCAGCAACGGGAGCACCCCGGCCGCGGCGACGATCCACAGTGTCGGCCGGGCGCCGATCGCCTGGCCGAGCACGCCGCCGGCGAAGGCGCCGATCGGCATAGTGCCCCAGACCAGGAAGCGCATCGTGGCGTTCATCCGGCCCAGCAGGAGCGGCGGCGTCAGGCCCTGCCGGAAGCTGACCTGGGTGATGTTGTAGATCGACGAGGCCGCCCAGATCACCAGGTAGGCGCAGGCCGCCGCCCAGAGCAGCCAACCCGGCTGAGCCAGCGGGATGACCAGTTGCGCGGGCACGCAGGCCGCGATCGGGATCCAGATCGCCGGACCCTGCCCGATCCGGGCCGCGATCCGGCGGGCCACCAGCGCGCCGACCAGGCCGCCTATCGCGGCGACCGAGTAGAAGACGCCGATGATGCCGGGCCGCAGACCCAGGTCCCGGGCGAGAAGTACGACAAGCATCGCCGTCTGCGCCGCCGACAGCAGGTTGTGGGTGGAGGTGCACAGGGCGATCGCCCGCAGCAGCGGATTGCCGAAGACGAACCGCAGGCCCTCGAGGATCTCCCGGCCGAGATGCCGGTCCGGGCGGCGTTCCGGGCGTTCCTCGCGGGCGGCGATGCGGCCGACGAACAGCGCCGAGGCGGCGAAGCTGAGCGCGTCCACCAGCAGCGCGAAGGGCGCGGTGATCAACTGGATGAGGAAGCCGGCCATCGTCGGGCCGGCGATCTGGCTGGTGGCCCGTACGCCCTCCAGCTTGGCGTTGCCCTCGACGAGGTGGTCCGTTCCGACCAGGTGGGGCAGGTAGCTCTGATAGGCCACGTCGAAGAAGACCGTGAACACGCCGGTGGCCAGCGCGACCAGGCAGAGCTGGGCGAGGGTGAGACCGCCCAGGGCCCAGGCGACCGGCACCGACGCCAGCAGGGCGGCCCGAGCGATGTCACTCACGATCAGGACTCGGCGGCGGCGCATTCGGTCGACAAGCGCACCGGCCGGCAGCCCGACCAGGAGGAAGGCCAGAGTCTCGCAGGCGCTGAGCAGGCCGACCTCGAAGTTCGAGGCCCGCAGCACGATCACCGCCACCAGAGGCAACGCCAGCATGCTGACCTGAGTGCCGACCTGGCTGACCGCGTCGGCGACGAAGAGGTTCCGAAATCCCTGATCCCGCAGCAGGCTCATCGACAGCGATGATATCGATGCCGTTGACGGCGGGCCATATCGTGGTGGTATTCGAGGTGCGACAGGTTGGATGACGATGATCGCAATCATCTTTCAGGCGCTCAGCTTCGTCGGCGTTCTTATCGCTCTCTACTTCGCGGCCATGCAAACGCGAAAGCTGCAGAAGCAGGTGAGCATATCCAACCTGTACAGCCGGTACGAAGCACTTCATCACGCGAACGAGCGTTACGACGCCGGCCTTGCCATGCTGTTCCAGCGGCCGGACCTCAGGTCCTACGTCTTTCGCCGTAAGCCCGTTGACCTGGTCGGGGACGACCTCGATCGGGCTCTCATCGTGGCCGACCAGATGGCCGGGGCGGTCGATCACGCTTTACGCGTGGGCGACCGCTTTCCGGACGAGGGACGAGGCGATTGGTCCGCAGTCGCCGAGGAAATGGCGAGAACGCCGCTCTTTCAAGCAATTGTCAGCGAGAAGCCAACAGATTTCCCGGACCTGAGCAGATTCTTCCCGGATGCGCAGCCGGACGAAGAAACAAGCGACGCGACAGGCTAGACCGGAGCGGGCTTCATCGCGGCTGACGCGTACACGCTGGAGACCCGGAAGCCGCCCAGCCACGCTGTCAACCGGGCGGCCTCGGCGTTGAGCGCCTTGCGCTCGGCGGCCGAGATCTTCTCCAGCAGGCGCACCTCGACCACCCCGGCCGCGTCCTGCACCCAGCAGCCGACCACCCGGCCGTTGATCCAGGCGGTGGTGCCGGCGTTGCCGGTGCGGTCGAAGAGCGGGTCGCGGTGCGGGCCGAGGTAGAAGTCGCGGCCCTGCCAGCCCATCACCGTCGGGTCGAGCACCGGCAGCAGGGCCGCCCACGGGCCGGGGTCGGCGACCTCGTCGACATCGGACGGGAGCAGCCAGCCGGTGGCGCCGCTGTCCAGGGTGACCGGCACCGCGGCTAGGGCGGCGAGGGCCGCGCGGACGACTTTCTTGGTCGAGCCCAGCCACCACACCAGGTCGTCCTCGGTGCCGGGGCCGAACGAGTACAGCCAGCGGCGGACGATCTCGCGGTAGCCGGCCTCGGCGTCCACCCACGGCGGTACCTCGCCCAGCCAGTCGCTCATCCGGGTCCAGCGGGGGCGGGAGACGTGCCAGCCACCGGTGTTGGTGCCGCGCACGATGTCGGCGGTCAGGCCCAGGTGGGTGAGCACCCGGGAGGCGCCCCAGACCGAACCGGGTGACACCGCGACCTTGACGTCGAGCATCGGGACCGCGCGGCGGATCTCGGCCGCCGTGCGGCCGTCCGGCTTATCTGACAAATGCGACAAAACCTCAGCGCGGGTAAGGTCCAGAAAATCCGGTGCCAGGCCCGCGAGAGCACCGTCCTTCGCCATCCGGGCCCGCTCGGTGCCGGCCACCCGGGCCGACGCGCTGGGCCACGCGGCCGGCAGCAGGTCGCGCGGGAAGACGAACAGGGTGCGCCGCATGGCCAGCTGCTTCACCAGCGTGCGGTCGTCGTAGAGAGCCCGGTCGACATCCCCCGGCTTGACCCCGGAAACCCGGGCCCAGCAGGACAGATAGACCGTCGGCGGCTCGGTGGCGTGCAGGACGGTCATCGCCCGGGTGGCGTCCTCCGGCGACGAAACCCAATAGGCCGGAGCCAGCGCGTGCCGGATGGCCAGGCGGGCACGCCGTTCGTCGTCGGTCACCCTGCGCATCGCCCCATGCTGCCACAACCACTTGCTAAAGAAGTCTTTCTAAAGCATTCTCTAGGAATGCGAGACGAGGTCAGGCTGGGCGATGCGAGATCCCTCCGGGCGTACGCCCACCCCCTGCGCATGCGACTGATCGGCCTGTTGCGCGGTGAGGGGCCGATGACCGCCACCCAGGCCGCCGCCCGGCTCGGCAACACCGTGCCCAACTGCTCGTTCCACCTGCGACAACTGGCCAAGTACGGGCTGGCCGAGCGGGCACCCGGCGCCGACCAGCGGGAGCGTCCCTGGCAGGCCACCGCGCGCTATACCTCATGGGACGACGACTCCGACGACCCGGCCGTCCGGGCCGCGACCGACTCGCTCAACAGCGTGCTGCTTGGGCAGTACGTCGAGCGCGCCCAGGCCTACCTGGCCGCCCGCCCCGACGAGCCGGTCGAGTGGCGCACGGCCGGCGGCTTCAGTGACGCGCTGGTACACGTCACGGCGGACGAACTGCGGGAGCTCACCCAGCGGATCGACGACCTGCTCGCGCCGTACGCGGTGGCCCGCCGCGGCACCCGCCCGGTGCACCTGATACATCTGGCGCTCCCGCATGACTGACACCCTGCTGCGCCGCCCCACCTTCCGGCGGTACTGGGCCGCGCAGACCGTCTCGCTGTTCGGCGACCAGGTCACCCTGCTGGCCATGCCGCTGCTGGCCGTCCTCGCGGTCGGCGCCGGGCCGGCCGAGATGGGCTACCTGACCGCCGCCGCGCTGCTGCCCAACCTGCTCTTCTCGATGCCGGCCGGTGCCTGGGTCGACCGGCATTCCCGCAAACGCCGCCTGATGATCGGGGCCGACCTGGGCCGGGCCGCGCTGCTGCTGGCGATCCCGCTGCTGTGGTGGGCCGACCACCTGACCCTGACCGTCCTCTACGCGGTGGCGTTCGCGGCCGGCACGCTGTCGATGCTCTTCGAGGTGGCGCACAGCAGCCTCTTCGCCGACCTGGTCGAGCGCACCGACTACGTCACGGCGAACAGCCTGCTCAACGGCAGCCGGGCAATGTCCTACGTGGCCGGCCCGAGCGCCGGCGGCCTGCTCGTGCAGGTCTTCACCGCTCCGTTCGCGCTGCTGGCCGACGTGCTGACGTTCCTGGCCTCGGCAGTGTTCCTGCGCCGGGTGGACGTCGCCGAGCGGCCGGGCGAGCCCGAGGCCAAGCACGGGAACGGCATGCGGTTCGTGCTCACCCATCCGGTGCTGCGGGCGATCCTGCTCGGCACCACCACGCTCAACCTGTTCAACTACATCTTCGCGGCACTGTTCGTGCTCTACGTGACCACCGGCCTGCACATCAGGCCCGGCACGCTCGGCGTCATCATCGGCCTGGGCGCGGTCGGCGGCCTGCTCGGCGCCACCGTCGCCGGGCCGATCAGCCGGCGCATCGGCATCGGGCCCGCGCTGATCCTCGGCCTGGTCGTCTTCCCGGCACCGCTGATCCTGGTGCCGCTCGCGCACGGCCCGCAGCCGGTGGTGCTGGCGATGCTGGTCACCGCCGAGTTCGTCGCGGCGCTCGGCGTCATGCTTCTCGACATCACCGCCGGCTCGGTGCAGACCGCGGCCACGCCGCCGAACCGGCTGGCCGTCGTGGCCGGCTTCAACCGCACGATCAACTACGGCATCCGGCCCATCGGCGCGGTGCTGGGCGGCACGCTCGGTGCGTTTTTAGGCGTACGCCCGGCGCTCTGGATCGCCACCGTCGGCGCCCTGCTCGGGGTTCTCTGGGTGGTGTTCTCCCCGGTGCGGAAGCTGCGCGAGATCCAATAACGCGCACGCTGTCACATCGCGGTAACGCATCGCATCGATCCTCTGCGCCGGCGTCTTCGGCCTGCTGATCGCCAAGCCGTTCGCGAAGATCATCCACCTGTTCCCGCCGCTGGTGACCGGCACGGTGATCACCATCATCGGCCTGTCGCTGATCGACGCGGGCGCCGGCCTGATCGCCGGCAACAATCCCGACGACCCCGGTTACGGCAACCTGTCGCACATCGCGCTGGCCGGGGCGATCATCCTGCTCATCGTACTGATCAACCGGTTCGCCAAGGGTTTCCTGGTCTCCCTCGCCGTACTCATCGGGTTGATCTTCGGGGTGGTCGTTGCCGCCCTGATGGGCCTGGTCGATTTCGCCGGCGTGGGCGACGCGGGTTGGTTCGGCCTGGCCCGGCCGTTCTACTTCGGCGCGCCGAAGTTCCAGGCCGCCGCCATCATCTCGATGTGCGTGGTGATGCTGGTGATCTACGTCGAGTCAACCGCCGACATGATCGCCGTCGGCGGCCTGGTCGACCGCGAGCCCACCGAGAACGACATCGCCCGCGGCCTGGCCGCGGATGGCCTGTCCGGCATCCTGGCCGGCACGTTCAACTCGTTCCTGGACACCGCGTTCGCCCAGAACGTAGGCCTGGTGCAGGTGACCAAGGTCCGCAGCCGCTTCGTGGTCACCGCGGCCGGCATCATCCTGGTACTGCTGGGCCTGATTCCCAAGCTGGGCGCGATCATCGCGGCCATCCCCGGCCCGGTGATCGGCGGCGCGGCCCTGGTTATGTTCGCCACGGTGACCGCGGTTGGCATCCGCAGCCTGCGCAAGGTCGACTTCGACGGCAACCACAACCTGCTGATCGTCGCCATCTCCCTGGGCGCCGGCATGGTCCCGGTGGTGGCGCCGGCGTTCTACGACCGCATGCCCGACGAGCTGCAGATCATCCTGGGCAGCTCGATCACCACCACGGTGATAATCGTCTTCCTGCTGAACCTCCTCTTCAACGTCTGGACCCCACGCGACCCAGGCCAGGCCCCACCAGACCAGGCCGCGACCCCCGACGGCCTCCCCGCCACCTCCCCCTGACCCTTCCGCCGGCTTGGCTCGTTCGCGTGCGCTCCTTTTTCAGTACGCCGTCGGACCGGTCCCCTGGCACTCGGTTTCGCTGGGCGACACCCACCCTCCGCGCGCCCGCGCCGGGCGGGCCCGACCCAAGACGCCAGCCCATCGCGCCGCGCACCGCGGCACTTGCAGCAACCCGGCGCCCGGGCGGATGCGGCAAAGGGTGCGGAGTTCCCGTCAGCTGCAAACGCCAACTCCGCAAGATCGACCCCGACGGGGGTAACGCAGCGGCCCGCAGGGCCAAGGGTGTGAAGGTCCTGTCAGTTGCACACGCCAACTCCGCAAGATCGACCCCGACGGGGTTAGCGCAGCGGCCCGCAGGGCCAAGGGTGTGAAGGTCCTGTCAGCTGCGCACGCCAAACCCGCAAGATCGACCCCGGCGGGGTGACGCTCAGGCCCGCCGGGCCAAGGGCGGCGCTGGTTGTCCCGTACCGTTTCGGGCGTGATCGAGTCGTTTCAGACGAGCACTGAGCCTGCCGTTCTTGATGATCTTCGGGCTCGGGTGCGGGCTACCCGGTGGCCGGACGCGCCCGAGGACGCGGGCTGGTCGCAGGGTGTTGACGTGGACTACCTGCGGGAGCTGGCGGCCTACTGGGCCGACGGCTTCGACTGGGCGGCCCAGGAGGCGGCGCTCAACCGGCTGCCTCGCTACCGGACGACGCTCGGCGGGCTCGGCATTCACTTCGTGCACGCCCGCGGCAAAGGGCCGGCGCTTCCGCTGATCCTCAGTCACGGCTGGCCGGACTCGTTCTGGCGGTACACCAAGGTCATTTCGCTGCTGACCGACCCGGGGGCGCACGGCGGGGACCCGGCGGACGCCTTTGACGTGGTCGTGCCGGACATGCCGGGGTACGGCTACTCCGATCGGCCAACCGGCACCGCGCCGGACTCGATCGCGGTCGCCGGGCTGTGGGCCGGGCTGATGGCCGACCTCGGCTACCAGCGCTTCGCCGCGGCCGGTGGGGACATCGGCAGCGGGGTCAGCCGCTACCTCGCCCTCGACCACCCCGAGCGGGTCGTCGCCGTGCACCGGATGGACGCCGGACTGCCGGTCTACTTCGGCGACCGGGCCGACCTCACACCCGAGGAACGGGAGTTCCTCGACGTCGCCGCGCGGTGGGGGGCGGACGAGGGTGCCTACGCCGCCATGCACCGCACCAAGCCGCAGACCGCCGCCGTCGGCCTCAACGACTCGCCGGCCGGACTGCTCGCCTGGATCGTGGAGAAGATGCGCGCGTGGAGCGACCGCGACGCCTTCAGCCGCGACGAGATCCTCACCAACGTCACCATCTACTGGCTGACCGGCACGATCGGTTCGGCGATGCGGATGTACCGGGTGAACGGCGCCATTCCGCCCGCCCAGCACGCCCGCCGGGTCGAGGTGCCGTCCGGCTTCTCGCTGTTCCCCGCCGATCTGGTGCGGCCGCCCCGGGCCTGGCTCGACCGGATGGCCAACACCGTGCGGGTGACGGAACATCCCCGCGGCGGGCACTTCGCGCCCTTCGAACAACCCGGCGCGTACGCCGAGGAGCTGCGCGAATTCTTTCGCCCGTACCGTTATTAGCTTCCGCCGGCCACCGGCCGATGGTAGACACCCGGGGTGCCAACTCTGGAGTTCTCCGACCTGATCCGGTTGATCGACGAGCGGTCGGGGGCTTTCCGCGCCGCGCTCGCCGCCGCGCCCAGCCTCGACGCGCCGGTGCCGACCTGCCCCGGGTGGACGCTGTTCGATCTGGCGCGACACCTGGGCGAGGGCCAGCGCACCTGGGCCGCGATCGTCGCCGCCGGGCCGGCCTCGGCCAAAACCACTCCGGAGCGTGTCCCGGCCGCGCCCCCGGGCCGCCAAGCCCTGCTGGCCTGGTTGTTCGAGTCCACCCAGCAACTGCTGAGCGCGGTGCGGGCGGCCGGCCCGGATCGCGGCTGCTGGACCTGGTGGGCGGAGTCGCAGTCCCCGTCGACCAGCGGCGCCGTCGCCCGGCACCGGCTGCAGGAGGTCGCGGTGCACACCTACGACGCCCAGCTCGGCTCGGAGCCGCTGCCGACCGAGGTGGCGCTCGACGGCGTCGACGAGTTCCTGGCGACCTGCTGCGCGGGGCCGTACGCGTGGCCGCACAAGCCCGCCGTCGTCGACTACCACGCCACCGAGGGCCGCTCCTGGCGCCTGTGGCTCGCCGCCGACGGCGTGCGGGTGGCGAGCCCGGACGCCGGCCCGGCCGACGCTTCTCTCCGGGGCACGGCCAGTGACCTGGTTCTGGCCCTCTACCTGCGGATCCCGGTCGACTCCCTGGAGGTCTCGGGCGACGGCCAGATCTTCGACCAGCTCATCGACTGGGACCCGGAGGAGTAGCCCGCAGCAACTCCCATCCGAGCCGCAGCCACGGCTCGGTCCCCTGCCGGAGCACCTCGGCGCAGCTTTCCGCGGCGACCTGGGCGAGTTCGGCGTCCTGGGGGCTCATCCAGCCCTCGCGGCACGACTCCTCGTACTCGTCCCAGTCCTCGATCTCGACCCGCCCGTCCCGCTCGTGCAGCATCGGGTCCAGTTCCAGATCGATGTAGCGCCAGCCGTCGTCGGTGGCCTCGGGCGGCAGGCAGATGTCGATCTCGAGCCGCCGGTCGGCCGGATCGTCGACCCACCACGCCGCCCACGGACGGCCCGGCACCAGCCACACCAGCACGGGCACCGGCAGGGTGCCCGTGTCATGCGGCGCACCCCACGGCGACCCGACCGGCCCCGACAGCCAGACACCCTCCTCATCGGAGGAGACCGGCTGGAAATCGAACCAGTAGACGCCGCCGGGCCGCTTGATTTTCCACAGTCGGGTCACCCCAGCACCCTAGAACGCCCGCCCGGTGGGACCGCCGGGCGGGCGTCGGTCGATCAGAGGAACTCGGTTCCCTCGTCGGCCTTGCGGAGCAGCAGCGGGGGCGGGGTGAAGCGGTCGCCGTAGCGGGCGGCCAGTTCGCGGGCCCGGGACACGAAGGCCGGCAGGCCGCCCGGGTAACCGTTGATGTACTGCAGGACGCCGCCGGTCCAGCCGGGGTAACCGATGCCCAGGATCGAGCCGATGTTGGCCTCGGCCACCGAGGTGAGCACGCCCTCGTCCAGGCATTTCACGCTCTCGAGGGCCTCGCTGAACAGCAACCGTTCCTTGAGGTCCTCGAACGGCACCTGGACGTCCGGGCGGGCGAACGCCGCCAGGCCGGGCCAGAGGCGGGTGCGCTTTCCCTCGGCGTACTCGTAGAAGCCGGCGCCGGAGGAACGGCCCGGACGACCGAATTCGTCGATCATGCGGTCGACGACCGCATCCGCCGGATGCGGCACCCAGCTCTCGCCCGCGGCCGCGCGGGTCTCCTCGCGGATCTTGCGGGGCAGGGTCAGGGTCAGCTCGTCCATCAACGCCAGCACCGGCGCGGGATATCCGGCCTGGCTGCTGGCCTGTTCGATGCTGGCCGGTGGCACGCCCTCGCCGAGCATCGCGATGCCCTCGTTGGTGAACGTGCCGATCACCCGGCTGGTGAAGAAGCCGCGGCTGTCGTTGACCACGATCGGGGTCTTGCGCAGGCGCTGCACCACGTCGAGGGCCCGGCGCCGGGTCTCGTCGCTGGTCTTCTCGCCGGGGATCACCTCGACCAGCGGCATCTTGTCGACCGGCGAGAAGAAGTGCAGGCCGATGAAGTCGGCCTGCCGGTTCACCCCCTCGGCCAGCAGGGTGATCGGCAGCGTCGAGGTGTTGGAGCAGAGCAGCGCGTGCGGCGCCACCACGCCCTCGATCTCGGCGAAGACCTTGTGCTTGAGGCCGACGTCCTCGAAGACCGCCTCGATCACCAGATCGGCGCCGGCCAGATCGGCGATCTCCGCGGTCGGCGTGATCCGGTCGAGCAGATCGGCCTTCCCCCGGCCCTTGGCGACAAGCTTTTCGGCGTACGCCTTGCCGCGTTGCGCCCCCTCCAGGGTCACGTCGCGCAAGACAACATCAAGACCAGAGCGGGCGCAGACGTACGCGATGGCAGCCCCCATCATTCCGGCGCCCAGCACCGCAACCTTGGTGATCGGCGGGACCGCCCCCACGTCGCGTCGGTTGACCTCGTTGAGGTCGTAGAAGAAAGCCTTGATCATGTTCTTGACGGTCTGGCCGGTGGCCAGGTCGACGAAGTACCGGCTCTCGATGACGAACGCGGTGTCCACGTCGACCTGGGCGCCCTCGACGGCGGCGCAGAGGATGTTGCGCGGGGCCGGGTAGGGCGCGCCCTTGAGCTGCTTGCGCAGGTTGGCCGGGAAGGCCGGCAACTGCGCGGCGAGGGCGGGAGTGGACGGCGAGCCGCCGGGGATCTTGTAACCCGGCTTGTCCCACGGCTGGGCAGCGTCCGAATTGTCCAGAATCCAGGCGCGGGCCGCGTCGAGCAACGCGGATGGGGTCGCAACAACGGAGTCGATCAAGCCCAGTGAAAGGGCGGCGGCAACCTTATGGCGGGTGCCGAGCAGCACCTTGGTCAGTGCGGTCGCGAGCCCGAGCAGCCGTACCGTCCGGACCACTCCCCCGCCCGCCGGCAGCAGGCCGAGGGTGACCTCCGGCAGGCCGACCTCGAGGCGCGGGTTGTCCAGCGCGATCCGGTGGTGGCACGCCAGCGCGAGCTCCAGGCCGCCACCCAGAGCCGAGCCGTTGAGCGCCGCCACCACCGGCCGGCCCAGGGTCTCGAGGCGGCGAAGCTGCCCCTTGACCCGGTTGGCCTGGTCGAAGGCGGCCTGACCGTCAGCCGGACCGATGGCCCGGAGCGAGTCGAGGTCGCCGCCGGCGAACCAGGATTTCTTCGCCGACGTGATGATCACGCCGGTGATCTCGCCGCGTTCGGCTTCGAGGCGGGTGACGGTCGCTTCCATGCTGTCGACGTACGCCGCGTTCATGGTGTTGGCGCCGCGCGACGGGTCGTCCAGGGTGAGCGTGACGATGCCGTCGGCCGCCCGGTCGTAGTTGATCATGACAGCCTCTCGATAACCGTCGCGATGCCCATGCCGCCGCCGATGCAGAGGGTGGCCAGGCCGTAGCGGCCGCCCCGGCGTTCCAGCTCGTCGACCAGGGTGCCGAGGATCATGGCGCCGGTCGCGCCGAGCGGGTGGCCCATCGCGATCGCGCCGCCGTTGACGTTCACGATGTCGGGGTCGAGCTTCATGTCGTCGATGTAGTGCAGCACGACCGCCGCGAACGCCTCGTTGATCTCGACCAGGTCGAGGTCGTCGACGGTGAGACCGGCCTTGACCAGCGCCTTGCGCGAGGCCGGGGCCGGGCCGGTCAGCATGATGGTCGGGTCGGCCCCGCTGAGCGCGGTGGACACGATCCGGGCGCGCGGGGTGAGCCCGTTGCGCACCCCGGCGTCGGCCGAGCCGACCAGCACGAGCGCGGCACCGTCCACGATGCCGGACGAGTTGCCGGCGTGGTGGACGTGCTCGATGCGCTCGACCCAGTGGTATTTCTGCAGCGCCACCGCGTCGAAGCCGCCCTGGTCACCGATCTTGGCAAACGAGGCGGGCAGCGTGCCGAGGCTCTCGACCGTGCTGTCGGCCCGGATGTGCTCGTCGCGGTCGAGGATGACCAGGCCGTTGCGGTCGACCACCGGCACGACCGACCTGCCGAAGTAACCGTTGGCCCAGGCCGCGGCGGCCCGCTGCTGCGAGCGCACCGCCCAGGCGTCGACGTCCTCCCGGCTGAAGCCGTCCATCGTGGCGATCAGGTCGGCGCCGATGCCCTGCGGGACGAACCCGGTGGTCAGGTTGGTCTCCGGGTCGAGCGCCCAGGCGCCGCCGTCGGAACCCATCGGCACCCGCGACATCGACTCGACGCCGCCCGCGAGCACCAGGTCTTCCCAGCCGGAGCGGACCTTCTGGCCGGCGATGTTGACCGCTTCCAGGCCGGAACCACAGAAGCGATTCAGCTGTACGCCCGCCACCGTCTCGGGCAGGCCGGCGGCGAGGGCCGCGGTCTTGGCGATGTCGGCGCCCTGCTCGCCGATCGGGGAGACCACCCCGAGCACCAGGTCGTCGATCTCGGCCGGGTCGAGCCCGGGCTCACGCTTACGAAGTTCGTCGATCAGTCCCACGACCAGCGAGACCGGCTTGGTGCCGTACAGCGAGCCGGTTCGCTTGCCCCGTCCCCGGGGCGTACGCAGGGCGTCGTAGATGAACGCCTCGGTAGCCACAACCTGTCTCCCGTCGAGAAAAAGCGAATCGCCGTTAACTTTTTCGCGTGTTTCGCCTCAGTGTCAAGGAAATCAACAGATGCCACGGGTGAATCACACCTAACCGAGGGAGTACCCTGGGCCCGGTGCGCAGCCCCACCGTCGACGTGTCCGGCGGCCGGAAACGACCGAAGGACCGCAAGGCCCAGATCGCCCAGGTCGCGGCCGAGCTGTTCTGCGCGCGCGGTTACCACGGCGTCGGCCTGGAGGAGATCGCCGCGGCGGTCGGCATCAGCGCCCCGGCGGTCTACCGCCACTTCGAAAATAAGTACGCGATCCTGGTTTTCGCCACCCGCGGGCTTGTCGACTCCGCGCTGACCGCCACCTCCCGGCCGCCCGAGGAGGACGGCTGGGCGACCCTCGAGGACCAGCTCGAGGCTCTCGCCCGGCTGGCCACCACCCATCGGGACACCTCCGGCCTCTACCAGTGGGAGTGGCGCTACCTCACGCCTGAGCACCGCGCCGAGTTCGGCGATGACCTGACCACCCTGCTGCGGCGGCTGGCCACGCCGCTGTCGGCGGCCCGCCCGGCGCTGACCCCGGCCGACGCGGCGGCCCTGGCCCGGGCCGCGCTCAGCATCTTCGGCAGCCTCGGCACGCACCGGGCCGCGATCGCCAAGACCCGCGCCGAGCAGGCCCTGCGTCAGGCCGCCTACGCCGTACTGCACGACGAGCCGCCCACCCCGGCCGTGGCGCCGGCCCGCCGGGCGGCCGACCCCGGCCTGCGCTCCGGCTCGCGCCGGGAGATCGTGCTGGCCGAGTCGATCCAGCTCTTCCGGGAGCACGGCTACCACGCCGTCAACATCGAGGACATCGGCGCGGCCGCCGGCATCAACGCGTCGAGCGTCTACCGCTACTTCCCGGGCAAGGCCAACCTGCTCGCGGCCGCGTTCTACCGGGCGTCGGAGCGGGTCAGCGAGGCCACCGCCACGGCGCTGGCCGGCGCGACGAACGACGTCGAGGCGCTGCACCGCATGATCGAGTCCTACGTCGATCTGACCTTCGAGCGCAGCGACCTGGTCTCGGTCTACCTGGCGGAGAACAACAACCTGCCCGAGTCCGACCGGCACGAGCTGCGCAAGGTGCAGCGCCTGCACGTCGAGGAGTGGGTGCGGCTGCTCGGCGCGGTGCGGCCCGACCTGCCGACCCCCGAGGTGCGGGTGCTGGTGCACGCGGCGATCAACCTGGTCACCGACCTGAGTCGCTGGGTGCGCTTCGACCGGGGCACCGGGATGGACCGGCATCTGGTGCGGCTGATGACCACCGTGCTCGGCCTAAGTTAATTTCGCTTCGCAAGTTTTCCCTGGCAAATAGCGGAGAAAATCGCGTCATGAGCGCGCGACTGTTCCCAACAAGTTAATCGTCGTTTACGTTCTTCGCATGGATGACGGCCTGTTCGACGACGCCGCGGTCATCCGGCGGGTGGCCCGGGAGGGTCTACTGCTCGCCGGGGGCGGACGGGCGACGCTGCTTCAGGTCGCACACCCCGAGGTCGCCCAGGGGGTGTACGACCACAGCAACTTCGCCGAGCGCCCACTCGACCGCCTGCGCACCACGATGAGCTACGTCTACGGGGTGCTGTTCGGCACCCGCGAGGAGGCGCGCACGATCAGTCGCGCCGTCGTCGCCATGCACCGCAAGGTCACCGGTCCCGGCTACTACGCCGACGACCCCGACCTGCAGGTGTGGGTCAACGCCACGCTGTACGAGACCGCGGTGGTGCTCTACCAGCGGATAGTCCGGCCGCTGCCGCCGGCCGAGCTGGACGAGTGCTACCAGCAGTACAGCGTGCTGGCCACCTCGATCGGGTGCCCGGAGGAGGCCTGGCCGGCCGACCGGGCGACGTTCGAGCGGTACTGGACCCACATGATCAACACGCTGCGGGTCAGCCCGGAGGGCAAGGCCATCGGCGACGCCCTGATGTGGCCGAAGAACCTGCCGCTCGCGCTGCGGCCGGGCAAGCCGGTCAACCGGTTCCTCACCATCGGGCTGCTGCCCGCGCCGATCCGGGCCGGCTACCGCTACTCCTGGTCACCACTTCAGCAACGCCTGTTCGACGGAAGCCTCAGCGCCTCCGCCGTCGTGTACCCCCACCTGCCGCTCAAGCTGCGGGCCGGGTTGAAGGACTACTACCTCAAAGATCTCCGCAAGCGATTCGCCCGGCGCCGCAACCCGCTCGCGGCCGACGGCTGAAGGAGGACGACACATATGGCTCCCTCCGTCGCCCAGCGGTGTGCCGACACCGCGCGTGGGCTGACCATTCCCGTACTGCTGAACCGCAACGCCACCGAATTCGGGGACCGGCCCGCGCTGAGCGTCCTCGGCCGCGACGGCACCCTCACCTGGCGCGAACTGCGCGACCGGATCGCCGCCCTGTCCCGCGGCCTGGCCGAGCTGGGCCTGGGCTCCGGCGACCGGATGCTGATCATGATGTCCGGCCGGCCCGAGCACTGGCTGGTCGACCTGGCCGCGGTGCACCTGGGCGCGGTGCCGTCCACTGTGTACGCGACGCTCTCCACCGACCAGCTGCGCTACCTGGCCCGGCACAGCGAGGCGAAGATCGTTGTGGTTGAGGACGATTCCGCCCGTACGCGCTGGGAAGCAATCGTCGACGGCCTGGCCGCACCACCGCGGATCTTGGTGGTCGGGCCCTCGCTCGACGAGGTCGAGGCGCGCGGCCGGGCCGCGCACGAGGCCGACCCGGCGGCCTTCGAAAAGACCTGGCAGGAGGTACGCCCGGAGCAGGCGGTCACGCTGCTCTACACGTCCGGCACCACCGGCGACCCGAAGGGTGTGGTGCTCACCCACGGCAACGTGATCTACCAGTCGGTGGTGCTCGAAGCCACCGTGACCACGCCCGATCACACGCCGTCGCTGGCCTACCTGCCGCTCGCGCACATCGCCGAGCGGATGCTGGGCATCTACAACCCGATCTACCGGGCCGGGCACGTCACCATCTGCCCCGACCCGACCATGCTCGTCGCCGGTCTCGTCACCGTGCGGCCGGTGTCGTTCTTCGGGGTGCCGCGCATCTGGGAAAAAATGGTCGCCGGCATCCAGGCCCAGCTGGCCGCGGCCGAACCGCCGGTGCGGGCCGCCGTCGAGGCCGCCCGGGCCGCCGCCCTCGAGGTCTACAAGCTGCGTGGCGACGAGCAACCGGTGCCGACCGAGCTGCAGATCCGGCACGCCGCCCTGGACGCCCAGGTGCTGCGCCCGCTGCGGGCCAAACTCGGCCTCGACAACATGCTGTGGGCCGGCAGCGGCGCCGCCCCGATCCCGGTCGAGGTGCTGCTCTACCTGGCCAGCATCGGGGTGGACGTGCTCGAGGTCTGGGGCATGACCGAAACCACCGGAACAGCCACGATCAACACCCCCGACCATTTCCGTACGGGCACGGTCGGTCGCGTGAATCCGGGCATGGAGGTCAAGCTCGCGGAGGACGGCGAGATCCTGGTACGCGGACCGCTGGTCGCGGCCGGCTATCTGAGCCCCGGCGGTGGGGTGGAACCGATCGTCGACGCCGACGGCTGGCTCGCCACCGGCGACGTCGGCACCCTCGACGCCGACGAATACCTCACCATCACCGACCGCAAGAAAGAACTGATCATCAACTCCAGCGGGAAGAACATCTCCCCCGCCCAGATCGAGAACCTGCTGCGCGCCCACCCACTGATCGCGCAGGCCGTGGCGATCGGCGACCGCCGCCCGTACGTGACGGCGCTGATTGTTCTGGACGACGAGTCCGTACCCCTCTGGGCTGGTCGTCGTGGTCTGGTTTTTGAATCCGTCGGCGACCTCGCCGACCACCCCGACCTGCTCGCCGAGATCACCGCGGCGGTCGAGGCGGCCAACGAGAAACTCGCCCGGCCGGAACAGGTGAAGACCTTCCGGGTGCTGCCCACCGCCTGGACGCCGGAGACCGGCGAACTGACCCCGACCCTGAAGTTGCGCCGCCGCGTCGTGGCCGAACGGTACGCGGACACCATCAGCTCTCTCTATTCCTAGGGGCCTCCATGTCGCCAGTTGAAGGGCGCACGCACTGGGGCCGTTCCGCGGTCCTGTTCATCCCCGCTCTCCTTGCCCTCGGCGGCCTCACCGTGGCCATCGCCGAGGGTGCCCTGGCCGCCTCGTTCGGCGTCTCCGGCCAATCGTTCAAGGTCACGGCCGCGCACGTGGAAGGCACCGACGTGGCGGCCTACCTGGACACCGCGGCCAGCGTCGACGGCAAACAGCACCCGGTGATGCTGGCCGGCGTGGGCAAGGCCAGCATGCGTGACGTCTGCACCTCGGCCGTCGTCTCGGTTCCGGTGGTCGGCAAGATCTCGCTCAAGGTGCTCGGTGGCAAGACCGAGCCGATCACCGGCACCAACGTGGTCGCCGACGCGGACGCCCTGCTCGGCGGCAACGGCGTGGTGACCGATGTGGAGGCCGGCCGGGACGCCTCCACCCTCAACCGGGTGCCCGGCGTGTCCGGTCCGAAGGGCCGCTTCGGGGTGCAGGCCGGCTCACTGTCCACCGAGGACGTGCGCAGCACCGCCTGGTCGGCCAACGGGGGCACGATCAAGCTCTCCGGCGGCCTCGACGTCAGCGTCACCGCCGGCGTGCACGAATGTTTCTGAGCCCGCGTTCGACCGCGGCGGCCCGTCGTTCGGTCGCGGCGGCGCGGCTTTCCGCCGCCGCGACCCGGCTTTCCGCCGCCGCGACCCGGCTCTCCGCCGCCGCGACCCGGCTCTCCGCCGCCGCGACCCGGCTCTCCGCCGCCGTGGCCCGGCTGGATGAGCGGTTGCCCGCTCGCCGGCCGCGCCGGGCCTTCCGGCGCTGGCGCCGCTCCCGCCCGTTCTGGGGCGGCGCCCTGACGATCGCGGGCGGCGCGACCATCCTGTCGGTCCCGCTGGCCCCGCTGCCCATCATGATCCACGTCGGAACCGCCGCGATCTCCGGCTTCGCGATCGGTCTGATCCTGGTCGCGGCCGGCTTGTTCTTCTGGTTCATGCCGGCCCAGCGCGCTTTCGTCGCCATCGTGAGCACGGTGTGCGCCCTGGTCTCGGTCGTCACCAGCAACATGGGCGGGCTGGGCTTCGGCGCGCTGCTGGCGTTGCTGGGCTCGGCGATGGCTTTCGGCTGGCGCCCACACCGCCCGCCAACGCTGATAGTCGAACTCCCGGAACACGACGTCGACGACCTGCCCACCCGGGTAACCGAGCCGCTGCCGCCGCTCTCGCCGCTCTCGCCGCTCTCGCCGCTCTCGCCGCTCTCGCCGCTCTCGCCGAGCGAACGCGCCGCGCGCCACGCCGCATCGGATCCGGATCCGGGTAACCGCTCGCACTGGCCGGTGTGGTCGGACTGGTTTCGCCGAACCAACGCGTTCGTCCTGATCCCGATGCTGCTCGGCGCCCTGGCGTTACCCCACCAAACGTTCGCCGACCAAACGTTGGCGGCACGAACGTTAGCCGACCGAACGTTAGCCGACCGAACGTTAGCCGGACTAACGTTAGCCGATCAAACGTTGGCAGCACGAACGTTCGCCGACCGAACGTTCGTTGGACTAACGTTCGGCGGCCGAACGTTAGGTGACCCAACGTTGGCCGGCCTAACGGTGCCGGGCGAGGCGCCGGCGGCCGCGGCCACGTGCGTGCCGGTGCCCGGGGCGACTCGGCCCTGGTGGATTCCGGAATGGCTGTGGCTGATCTGCCCCAACCCGTCGGCGACGCCGTCCCCCACGGCCGGCGGAACGGTCACGCCCAGCCCGACGCCAGCCCCGCAGAACCCGGCCGACCCCCAACCGCCGCCTACCCCCACCGCCGGCCTGCCGACTATCTCCGACCCGCCGACCACCTCCGGCACCGCCGGGCCAACCGCGAGCGGCACGGCAACGCCCGGCGCAACCGGGTCGGCGACCCCCACTCCGGGCGTCTCCCCCAGCGCCGCCGGGCTCACCCCGCCGCCGGCCATGGCCGCGCCGGGCGACATCACCGACATCCGGTACGGGGCGAACGTGCCCACGGTCAGCGCGGACCGGCTGTTCGCGACCGGGTTCACGTTCAAGGGAACGGTCAACCTGCCCACCGCCACCGGCGGCACGATCAAGTCGCTGATCTTCCACGCCGACAACCTGAAGGCCGACAACTATCGGGTCATCACCACCGACCCGGGCCCGAAGCTCGACCTCGGCATCGACCTGGACATCGACGACGTCGACATCTACGCCACCCACCTGGGCGGCCTGATCACCGTGCCGTACCTGAACATCCCGCTGCTGCCCATCGAGATCACCGCCGACCTGATCCCCACCTGGCTACCCTTGCAGATCAGCCTGCCGCTCTTCTCCGGCGACAACGTCAAGGCCGGCCAGGTTTTCATCCGCGCCGGCACAGTCCGAGGCAGCAACCTCTCCGCCGACATCAGCGCCACCAGCTCAGCCCGATCGTGACCTGTCGGTGCCCTCGTCAAGGGCGTCAGTCGGCAGGCCGGGACTCGCTCCACGCCGGAACTGCGAGATCTTGGAACGGTAGGTCAACGGGCGGGTAGGCAATTCGACAAGTTCGCGCTGGGCTGCGCCACCTGGGCGTAGATATGTGCGGCATGTCGGGTTTTCCGGGCGGGCCCATTCACAGGGTGGACCTGACTCCCGGAATGCGGGACTCGAGCCACGATGCGTGCTGCCTGCCCGGAATTCGAAGGAGGCGCCGACCTTGGCGAGTTCCTGCTCGCTCCTAACCGGAGCTCGCCAAGGTCGGGATCGCCTGCGCCGAGATGCAGTCAGCCCGCTTGGCGGCGGGCCGCGGCACGTCCGGAGCGTCAGTGCAGCGGCGGATGCTCGCCCAGGTCCGTGCGACGTCGCACGGTCAGCAGCAGCGACTCGACGTCGGCGCGGGCCACCGCCGCCGGATCCCGGTCGCGGGGGAACGTCTCGGGCGGCCGGCGGATGGTCGCGCGGAGTTCGTCGTGGACGAGGCGGGCGCTGATCCCGGCGGTGGTCGTGTCGGACCGGTAGGAGATCTCCAGTTCCCGGACGCCCGAGGCCGCCCACCACGTCTGCCACTCTGGGCCGGCCAGTTGGGCGAGGAGATCGTCCCGGACGGCCACGTACTGCTCGGGCAGGCCTGGAGCATGCCAGCCGCCGAGGACCGTCAGGCGCGAGCCCTTCTCGGCATAGGTCAGCACGCGGATGCCAGGGATGGTCGTTCCGGCGTCAGCGTCGTACGCGACAGCCGGAAGACCGGTGGGGTCGCCGAAGGTGGCCGGATCGCCGAGGTCGACCCGAACCGGATCGGGACGGTCGTTGCCTTGCACGGTCGTCCCGGTGGGGCTGATTGCCAGGCCACTGCCGGGCTGGAACTCGACCACGGTTCGGCTGCGCCACCGCAGTTCGCAGTCGAACGCCCGGGTGAATCCGCCGACGGCGGCGAGCGGCGAGACCGCGACGACCGCGTTGTCGGAACGGCGGCGGACGTGCACGACGACGCGGCCGTAGCCGTCCGGGTAGATCGCGTAGGTCGGCTCGGCCACGTGCCGCCGGTCGGGGCTCGTTCTGGCCGGTCCGGTCCGGCGGAAGTGGAGGCCGGCCGCCAGGGCGTGCGCGCGGGCCGCGTCCAGTGCGGACTGATCCCAGCCGCGGTCCTGGCCCAGCCGGCTCGCCGCCGCGTGCAGCACCTCGAGGACCAGCTCGGCGCGGGACTGCGGGGTCAGGCCGGCGATCCCGGGCGGGAGCGAGACCACGCCCATCTCGAAGCCCTCGACCAGCTCGGGATGCACGGTGACCAGGACGTCGTCGCGGTCGCCGTCGTGCCAGGCGACGATGCGGAGTTCGCTGTGCCGAGTCTGGATCTTCGCGGGGCGCACCGCTTCGGTGTAAAGCTCGAACACCGCGTTGGCGCTGCGCGCGAACGCGTCTTCGTCGGGGTGCTCTCCCCACGGCCGGTCCGGGAAGCCCATCCCCGGATCGACCCAGATCTGCCGCAACGTCGACATGAATGGATCATGGCAGGCGGGGCGGTGGCGGCGCGCGGTTCCGGCCATCATGATCGCCATGCAGATGAACGTTCTGATCGATGGCGACTGGTATCACCCGGGGAGCTGGGCGGATACGGCCGCACTCATCGATCGGATCATGCAGGAGCAGGAGCACTGGTTTCCCGGGTTTGGCATCGGTGGGTCGGCGGCGCTGTCGGTCAGTGCGGAGCCGATGACCGGTGGCGACCGGCCGCGCAACTACCTGCAGGTCGGGGTGAACTCGTTCAGTGGGTACGGCGGGCTTATCTGGCTGGGTGGGGACGGGTGCTGGGTGTCCGACAACCCGGAACCGCCGGGGTTTGATCCGTTCGTGCTGTCGAATTCGGGTGGGCCGTTCGGCTTTCATCCGGAGAGCACGCTGCCGGTCGCGCGGATCCGGGCTGCGGTCGAGGAATTCTGCCGGGCGCGGACCGGCGAGCGGCCCGGCGGTGTGTCCTGGGTGCCCGGTGGGATGAACGGCGAGCGGCAGGACCGGAACGAGGAGCGGCATCACGGCACCGTCACCGAGCCGCTTCGGCGGGCGATCGTGCCTGATCAGGCCAAGCTGCGGGTGCTCGGGGCCAACCGGGTGCGCCGCATGCTGCCGATTCTCGAGGCGGCGGGCTGTTCGTTCGTGGCCGAGATGGCCGAGATCTGTGAGGTGCGCGGGCATGGGCTGCGTCGCTCGCTGGACGCGGCGACCCGGGTGCTGCGGCGGTTCGACGAGTACCAGCCGGAACCGGGCGAGGGGCCGGACGACGCCGGCTTTCTTTACGCCCGGATGACGGCGGTGGGCACCGCGCTGGCCGTCGCCTGGCCGCGGGAGGAACCGGAAGCGCAGTTCGACGTGATCGAGTACAGCACCTGCTCGTTCTGGTCGATGTGCCACACGGCGGTGCTGAAGTCCGGGGACTGGGCGGTGGCCACCGAGATGCGCGACGCCGAGGAGGCGGCCCGCCTCCGCGAGACCCACTACCCGGCGGACCAGGCGAGCTGGGACGCGACGGCCGCGGTCAGGTGCGCCGGCTGGGCATGAGCGGGGACAACAACACCAGAACCAGGCCCAGCAGGCCGGTCCCGCAAACCAGGCGCAGCGTTCCGGCCGCGCGGTCCGGGAAGAGACGAGCCGGGTACGCCAGGGCGACCACCCGTCCTAGGACCGAAGAGGTGGCGTCCGGGCCGGTCGCCCGGGAGTCCACCGAGGTCGGCAGGTTGTCGCCGAGCAGGAACAACTGGCCGGCTGGTACCCGTACCGAAAAAGGGTCGTCGCCAGACGGGGGAAGGCTCAGCGCAACCCCGCCGGTTTGCAGGTGTCCGGCCGCATCGCAGCAGGACACCACGTCGCCGGCCGTGGCGGCGACGCGTTTCACCAGGTCAACGCCGTTGCCGGCGATCAGCACGACGTCGCCGGAACGCGCGTCGCGGGACCAGGTGTCCACCACGATGCGGTCGGCCGGCTCGATCGCCGGCGTCATCGACGTGGTCGGAACCTGGTACACGCGGTAGCGGAGCAGGAACAGGCCGGCCCCGCCGACCAGCAGGATCAGGCCGGTCGCGAGGAAAACGCCGCGCAGCCGGTCACGCACTGCGACGCAGGTGCTCGGCCGGCAGGTCGGCCGGCGGCTCCGGGGCGCCCAGGTCGGCCGGCTGATAACCCTGCGGATAGCCGGGGTAGGTGCGGTTGTGCTTGGACACTCCCAGGACGCTGGTGCGCCGGGGCGGGAAGAAGCGGAGGGCGCCGGCCCGGGCTTTCAGCCCGGCGGCGCCGCATGCGCCGACCCAGCGCGGGGCCGGGTCGAAGCCGAAGGCGCGCAACATCGGTTCGTCGAGCATTCCGCGTACGCCGAGGCGTACGGCCGGGCGCAGGAACGACGGGAACCACGCGGCGAAGAGGCCGACCGTGTATTCGCCGACCTGGCGGTTGGTGTCCGTGTAGACGAAATGCTGGGCTTCGTAGTCCCGTTTGAAGTCGGCGAATTCCTCGAACGTCGCCGGCACCGACCGGATGCCCATCCGGCGGCCGACCTCGCGGTAGTAGTGAAACGCCGCGAGCTTCTCGTTGAGATGAAGCGGCCGCCAGCCGTAAAGGGCCAGCCACTCGATCGGGTCATAGACGAACGTGGACAGCACGTAGAGCATGTCGTCGTTACTGATCGCGTACCGGCCGTGGGCCCGGTTGACCACCTTGAGGGCTTCCCGGCCGCGCGGTGAGTCGTATCCATGGGCGGCGATCTCGGCCATCAGCAGGGCGGTGTCGTCGTACCGTTTCTGCGGCCGTTTCGCGAATTCGCCGGTGGCCGCCAGCAGTTTCGAGATGCTCGGCACGCAGTACGTGCGGAACAGCGCGAACTCCAGCGCCCGGGTGTAATCCCAGGGGAATTCCCGGCCGGCCGAGATCTGGTAGATCTCCAGGTGGTCGCGCTCCGGGTCGAGCCCGGCGATGCGCTGCAGCAGGTCGTAGCGGCGGGTCATCCGAGCATCTCCTTCACGGTGGCGATCAGGCGGACCGAGTCGTCGCCGATCGGGGTCACGTTGAGCACGGTCACGCCGGATTCCCGGAAGGCGGCGATGCGGTCCCGGACGTACGATTCCGGGCCGATCAGGCTGGTGCGTTCCAGCAGTTCGGCGGGGACCGCGGCGGCCGCCTCCGCCTTGCGGCCGGACAGGTACAACTCCTGGATCTTGTCGGCCTCGGCGGCATATCCATATCGGCTGACCAGGTCGTGATAGAAATTGCGGCCGCGAGCGCCCATCCCGCCGACGTAGAGCGCGATCAGCGGACGCCCGAGATCGCGCAGCTCGGTGACGTCATCGCCGATCGCGAGCATCCCGCCGGCCACGATCTCGAGCGGCGGCAGCTCGTCGCTTCGGGCCGAAAGAGCCGACCCCCAAACATCAAAGGCCTTCTCCGGTACGTACATGAAGGGCATCCACCCG
This sequence comes from Paractinoplanes tereljensis, assembly GCF_016862435.1. GTDB lineage: Bacteria > Actinomycetota > Actinomycetes > Mycobacteriales > Micromonosporaceae > Actinoplanes > Actinoplanes tereljensis. The sequence goes on along the minus strand of NZ_BOMY01000031.1, from coordinate 34,062 downwards.
TCGGCGACCTCGGCCGTCATCCGCACGTTGGCCTCACCGAGCGCGGCCACGTAAATCGGAATGCGGTCCCGGACCGGGTGGGTGAGCATCTTCAGTGGTTTGCCGAGACCGCCGGGCAGCGGCAACTGGTATTCGCCGTCGTGAATCAGCACCTCGCGCCGCCAGGCCGCCCGGCAGATCTCGATCGTCTCCCGGGTGCGGGTCACCGGCTTGTCGTAGCGGACGCCGTGCCAACCCTCGATGACCTGCGGCCCGGAGGCGCCGAGTCCCAGGATGGCCCGGCCGCCGGACATCGCGTCCAGGCCGGCCGCGGTCTGCGCGAGCAGCGCGGGGGTCCGCGAGTAGAGCGGCAGGATCGCCGACCCGATCTCGACCCGTGACGTGCGGGCCGCCAGATAGCCCATGATGGTCGGGGCGTCGAAGCCGTACGCCTCGGAGACCCAGACGATGTCGAGGCCCGCCTCCTCCCAGCCGGCCACCTGGTCGGCGGCCGAGCGCGGATCCCCCGCGTACATCAGTGATGTGCCCAGCCGCATCTCACGCACCTCCGGTTTGATTTGATATTTGATACTGTGCCGACTTATGCGACCCCAGCTCTCCGACGAAGTTGCCTCCGCGCTGCGCGCGCGGATCATGTCCGGCGAGCTGCGGCCCGGCGCCCGGGTCCGCCTCGAGGAGATCGCCGCGCAGCTCGGCGTGAGCATCACGCCGGTGCGCGAGGCGCTGCTGACGCTGCGCGGCGAGGACATGGTCGAACTTCAACCCCGCAAGGGGTACGTCGTATCGCCGCTGTCCAAGCAGGACGTGCACGACCTGTTCCAGCTGCAGGGTGACATCGCCGGGGAGCTGGCCGCCCGGGTCGCGGTGGCGATCACCGACGGGCAGCTCGACGAGCTGGTCGTCGCCGACAAGGCCCTGCAGCGAGCCAAGCCGGCCGAGGAGGTGGAGCGGCTCGAGTTCGGCTTCCACCGGACGATCAACCGGATCGCCGAGGCCCGGAAGCTGAGCTGGTTCCTGCACACGGCGACCCGGTACACACCGGTTCGCTTCTACTCGTCGGACGCCCGGTGGCGCGGCAGCATGAAGCAGGACCACGAGCTGTTGCTGGCCGCGTTCACCGCGCGTGACCCCGACGCCGCCCGTGCCGTGATGACCCGACACTTCACGGACGGCGCCGACCTGCTGATCAAGCACCTGGATGACCAGGCCATTTGGAGCTAGCACTGTTGGCAGCTCCCCTAGCGTGGCGCAGCCGGAAGATCCGGATTGCACGGTCAAGCACCGCCGGATCCCGGGTCAGGCTCATCACGTCCATCGGCGCCTTGAGGCGACGCCACGTGACCGACTGAGGCCGGCTGAACTCCCGTAGCCCGTCGGCGCCGTGGACCCGGCCGAAGCCGGAGTCGCCCACTCCGCCGAAGGGCAGCGCGGGCACGCCGGCGAAGCCCAGCACCGAGTTGATCGAGGCAGCGCCGGTGCGGAGCCGCCGAGCGATCTTCAGGGAGTTGCCGCGGTCGGACGAGAAGATCGACGCGGCCAGGCCGTAGCGGGACGCGTTGGCCAGGCTCACCGCCTCGTCCAGCGACGAGACCGGGTTGACCACGACGGTCGGGCCGAAGGTTTCCTCGGTCACCGCGGTGCTGTCCTCGGGGACCTCGGCGAGAACGACCGGGAAGACGTACGGCGGCTTGATCGATTCCGGGCCGCCGACCACCGCCCTGCCGCCCTTGGCGAGAGCGTCGTCGACGTGGTTGCGGACGATGTCGACCTGGGTGGCGACGGTCATCCGGCCGTAGGGGCCGTCCTCGCTCGGCTCGACGCTCTCGGCGATCGCGGCCAGCTTGGCCAGGAACTCCGGGTAGACGGCGCGTTCGACGTACACCCTCTCGACTCCGGCGCAGGTCTGGCCCGCGTTGCCGAACCCACCGAAGGCCGCCGCCTTGGCGGCGGCGTCGAGATCGGCGTCGGCCGCGACGATCATCGCGTCCTTGCCTCCGCCCTCGATCACCACCGGGGTGAGGGTCTCCGCGCAGGCGGCCATCACCCTGCGGCCGGTCGCCGCCGACCCGGTGAACGCGATCTTGTCGACGCCCGCCGCGACCAGCTGCGCGCCGACCGCGCCGTCGCCGGTGATCACCTGCAGGACCGGCTTCGCAGAGATAGCGGCCCACGCCGCGGCCAGCCACTCCCCCGTCCGTGGAGTGTGCTCGCTCGGCTTGAACACCACCGCGTTGCCGGCCGCGAGGGCGTAGGAGATCGAGCCGAGCGGCGTGTAGACCGGATAGTTCCACGGGCCGATCACGCCGATCACGCCGAGCGGCCGGTATTCGACAGCCGCGCCCTGGTCGGCGGCGAGCAGCCCCGACCGGACCCGGCGGCGTTTCAGGACCCGGGGCGCGTTGCGGGCGGCCCAGTCCAGGTGCTCGACAGCCAGCATGATTTCGAGCAGGGCATCGCCGACCGGCTTGCCGGTCTCTTCGTGTATGACGTCGCCCAGCTCGTCGGATCGGGCGGCGATGACTCGTTTCCAGTTCAACAGATGATCGCGTCGCTCGCGGAAGCTCAGCCCGGCCCACCAGCTGGCGGCTTCTCGAGCTCTGGAGACGGCTTCCATGGCACCTCCAAGATTTGATATTTGATATGTTACGGTCGCGTCAATCCCAAGTACAGCCCCGTGGAGGGATTGACGTGGATCTTGATTTGACCGACGAGCAGCGCGCTTTCGCGGCGGCCATCGACGACTTCTGCAAGCGCGAGACCGGCACCCGGGCCCAGCGCGACGCCCTCACCGAGAACGGCCTGCACAAGCACCACCAGGGCCTGTACCAGAAGATGGCCGACCTCGGCTGGCTGGAGGTGATCGAGAGCAGCGCGGTCGACATGTGCCTGTTCCTCGAGCACACCGCCTACGGGCTGGCCCCGATCGGCGGGTTCGCCACCTCGTCCATCGTGGCCGGCGCGATCAGCCGCTTCGGCTCCGCCGACCAGCAGAAGGCCATCGTCGGCGGTACCGCCACCGGCCGTACCTTCTCGATTGCCATGTCCGAGCCGGAGGCCGGATCGGACGTCGCGGCCCTCTCCTGCCGGGCGGTTCCCGGCCCGGACGGCGGCTACGTGATCAACGGGCAGAAGACCTGGTGCTCCAACGCCCACTTCGCCGACGCGATCCTGCTGGTCGCGCGCACCGGCGGCGTTCCCGGCGAGCACGCCGGGCTGACCATGTTCATGGTGCCGGCCGACACGCCCGGACTGCGGATCAGCGGCATCGACACGATGGGCGGCAAGGAGGTCAACGACCTCTACTTCACCGACTGCTTCGTGCCGTCGGATGCCGTCGTCGGAGTGGTCGGCGAGGGCTGGAAGCAGCTGATGGCCGGCCTCAACCTGGAACGGCTCATCCTGGCCGCGCTGATGCTGGGCACCGCCCGGCGCGCCTTCGACGACACGCTGGGCTATGTGAAGGAACGCAAGCAGTTCGGCCGCCCGATCGGCAGTTTCCAGGCCCTGCGGCACCGCATCGCCGACCTGGCCACCGAGATCGAGTGCTGCAAGCTGCTGGTCTACCGCACCGCCGAACTGGTCGACCGCGACCCGTCCCGGGTCCTGCCGCGGGAGAGCTCGATGGTGAAGCTGAAGACCACCGAGGTGGCCCGCGAGGTGGCCCTGGCCGGCATGCAGATGATGGGCGGCTACGGCTACGCGACGGAGTACGACATGGAACGCCACGTCCGGGCCGCCCTGGTGTCCACGGTCTACGGCGGCACCAGCGAGATCCAACGCGACATCATCGGCAAGACGTACGGCCTGTAACGCCTAGAATGACGGAGTGCCGTCGGGTTCTGGCCGGATTTTCCTCTCCTATCGACGGGAACACTCCGCGGGCGATGCCCGTGCGTTGTTCCAGCATTTGACCGACACCTTCGGCGCGGATCGCGTCTTTCTCGACATCTCGCTGCCGGGCGGCTCCGAGTGGCCGTCCCGGCTGCGCGATGAGGTCACGGCCGCACCGGTCGTCCTGGTCCTGATCGGCCCGGAGTGGTTGAAATCGACCGACGAATGGAGCCGGCGGCGGATCGACTCCGAAACGGACTGGGTTCGCCAGGAAATGCAACTCGCCCTGGACGAGCCCGGCAAGCTGGTGATTCCGGTACTTCTCGGTGGCGCCGACCTGCCACCGAAAGCCGCACTTCCGGACGCCGTTTCCGGCATTGCCGACCGGCAGTCCCGCACGCTGAGCCATGCCGGGTGGCGCTGGCAGGTCGACGCCGTCACGCACGACGTCGAGCGGCACACCGGTTGGCGCCGGCGCAACGGGGCGGCCGCCCGGCCGGACACGACGATCGAGGATTACACCCGGGGCCAGCGGCGGCGCGCCGAGACCGCCCTGTCCGCCGGCGCCGTGGTCATCCCGGACCTGTTGCCCTTCCACACCGAACCACCGGCGACCGACCGGCTGACTCCGGGCGTCGCGCAACAGGTGCGACGCGCGGTCAAGGACCGGGCGAGATACAACACCGAAAGCCTGCTGTACGGGGTGAAACCGCGCCGCATCGTCGTGCTGGGCGGGCCTGGGTGCGGCAAGACCACGCTGCTGAACATGATCACGCGGGCGCACGCCGGAACCAGCCTGGCGGAACCCGCGGCGGCTCTGACCCCGGTGCTCCTCCGGGTCCGGGACCTCGCGCTGCACGGTTCCAGCCTGACCGCCGAGGCGGTCGGCGACGTGCAGCGGTGGTTCGACCTGGAGCTCGACCGCGAGTTCTTCGACGAGATCTTCCGGTCCGGCCGGGGCCTGCTGCTCGTCGACGGCGTGGACGAGGCACCGAGTGTCAGCAAGCGCAAGGAGTTGCTGGCCAAGGTCGACCTGTTCGCCGACCGCTACCCGAACGCGACGATCGTGGTCAGCTCCCGAATCGTCGGTTACGACCCGCGCCCGCTGGCCGCGAGCTTCGAACACTTCGAACTGGCGCCGTTCTCCACCGACCAGGTCAAGCAGTTCCTGGCCGGCGCCATCGGCCCGGGCGAGAGCACCGAGCGGCTGGCCAAGCGCATCATGAAGGACTCCCGGATATCGGCACTCGCCGAGAGCCCGCTCCTGCTGTCGATCATCGCGCGCATCATCGTCGAACGCGGAACCATCGACCGGCTCCCGCGGGAGCGCCACGCGCTCTACGACATCGCCGTCGAGATGCTGCTCAACGACTGGGACAGCGACCGCGGCATCGTGCCCGCCGAACGACCGGGCCAGCTCGACCGCGGCGAGATCCGGCAGGCCCTGGAGACGGTCGCCTACCGCATCCACGCGGGACTCCTGCAGCCCGGCAGCACGTCGGTCGTCGAGTCGGCCACGCTGGAGTACGAACTGACGACGGCGCTGACCGCGACCATGGATCCCGGGCGGGCTCGCTGGGCGGCCCGCGATCTCCTGCGCTACGCGGTCGGCCGGGCCGGGCTGCTCGTCGAGTCCGGACCGGGTCAGTTCGCCTTCGGCCACCGGGCCCTGCAGGAACATCTCGCCGCGTGTGCGATCAACGCCCGGTCGGTCCTCGACCATCTGACCGAGCACGGCATCCACAGCGCGGAATGGCGCAACGTCAACCTACTGGCCGTCAGCATGCAACGCGGCGACCAGGCCCGGCGGACCGTGGCGCACATCCTCGACGCCGGCAGCCCCTACGAGGACTGGCTCCGCCGCGACCACCTTTTCGCGGGCGAGATCCTGGGTGAGAGCCCGTCGCTGCTGACCGGACTGGACGACGAACTGATCGGCCGCATCGTCGAGCCGGTCATCGACCTGTTCGTCCTGGACCGAAACGAGTTCGGGGACAATGTGCCGACGGCGGCCGCCCAGGTGTTTCGTAGCTGGCGGAGCACCCCGGTGATCGACGTCGCCCGCCGATACCTGGACCGCAGCGGCCGACATTCGTCGCTGGTCTGGCGGTTGCGCGCGGAGGCCCTCGTCGGCGATCGGGACTCAGCCCGGGATGCCCTCATCGACCTGGTTGTGTCCGGTGACGTGCCGACGGCCGACGAGGCGGCCAACGCCCTTCACGATTTCCATGACGATGCCGACCGCAGTCCTGGCCCGATCGCGAGGTTGGTCGACTCGATTCCTCACCGAATCACCCAGAAAGAGAATGAGAAGGACGGCGGTCCGTACTTCCGGCTGCCCTACACGATGGCGGAAACGGCCGCTGCCTTCGCGGGAGCCGGTGAGCCACGAGCACGGCTTCGCGCACTCTTCATCGAGTGGATTGACTACCCGGCAAGCTCCGAATGCCGACGCGGAGTCGCGGCGACAGGCCTCGGCTGGCTGGGCGATAACCTGCCCGAAGTCCGCACCAGGCTGGTCCGCATGCTTCTCGATCGCGACACCTCGGCGGATGCCCGGAGCTGGCCGGCCTACGCCCTGAACCGGCTCGGCGGCGGTGATCCCGAGGTGGTCGAAGCGATGCTGACCACTCTTGCGAATGAGGCGCCGATCCTGTGTGGCTGGGCCGAGGTCTACCTCGGCAGGTTCGCCACCCGCTTCCCCGCCGTCGTCGAGCGTTTGGCGAGCTTGGCCGAGGACAGATCCCGCGACACGCTGCCGTGGGTCCTCGCCGCTTCGGCCCGGTTGTCGGGCCTGAAACGGTCGGATATCGAGTATCTCGAGTTCATCTCGCTCTCGGATACGTCGCTCGCCCGGCGGGTCGGTGCGATCAATACGCTGGTTGAATGCACGCAGCCGGCGCCGGAGTGGCGACGCCACGCGGCCAGCCACCTGGCACGAGCCCTCGAATCGTTCATTTCCGACACTCTGACCGATGACGATGATGATGCGGTGACGGTGGCAACAAGCGCCCTGTTCGCTCTCGGCAGACTCCGGGTCAGCACCTCGGAGGCCTGGAACCTCTGTTGCCGGCTTCTCGGCCACCAATCCTCGATCGTGCGGTACGCGGCCACCAGGGGCATCGGCGGCCTACCCGGCGATACGTCGACGTGCTCCAAGATTGTGGCCACGCTGGAGTTGCCGGAGATCGCCGGTAAGGTTCGCGGTGGCCTGGTGGACGCGCTGTTCCGGGTACATGCGTCGGTCTCGGACGACACCCCGGGCGAGTGGTAAACACCGTGTCGGGGATGTCATGACGGTGGGTCCAGCAGCGATGATCAGGCCATGACGTCTGACTCGAAGATTCTGCTGTCCGAATCGGAGATGCCGCGGAACTGGTACAACCTGGTGCCGGATCTGCCCTCGCCACCACCGCCCGTTCTGCACCCCGGCACCCTGCAGCCGGTGGGGCCGGACGACCTCGCGCCGCTGTTCCCGATGGCCCTCATCGAGCAGGAGGTGACCACCGAGCGTTACGTGCCGATCCCCGAGGAGGTGCTCGACGTCTATCGCCTCTGGCGGCCGTCGCCGCTCTACCGGGCCCACCGCCTGGAGAAAGCGCTCGGCACCCCGGCGAAGATCTACTACAAGTACGAGGGTGTCTCGCCGGCCGGTTCGCACAAGCCGAACACCGCCGTGCCGCAGGCCTTCTACAACGCGGCGGCCGGCATCCGCCGGCTCACCACCGAGACCGGGGCCGGCCAGTGGGGTACGGCGTTGGCCTTCGCCGGCGCACAGTACGGGCTGGACGTGGAGATCTGGCAGGTGCGGGCCTCGTACGATCAGAAGCCGTACCGGAAGATCATGATTGAGACGTTCGGCGGCACGATCCACCCGTCGCCCTCGAATCTGACCGACGCCGGGCGCAAGATCCTCGCCGAGCACCCCGACTCCCCCGGCTCGCTCGGCATCGCGATCAGCGAGGCCGTCGAGGTGGCCGCGCAGCACGCCGACACCAACTACGCGCTGGGCAGCGTGCTCAACCACGTGCTGCTGCACCAGACCATCATCGGCGAGGAAGCCCTGCTCCAGCTGGCCAAGGTGGGCGCTACGCCGGACGTCATCGTCGGCTGCACCGGCGGTGGCTCCAACTTCGGCGGGCTGGCCTTCCCGTTCCTGCGGGAGAAACTGGCCGGCACGATGAACCCGACCATCCGGGCGGTCGAGCCGGCCTCGTGCCCGTCGCTGACCAAGGGCGTCTACGCGTACGACTTCGGCGACACCGCCGGCATGACGCCGCTGATGAAGATGCACACGCTCGGCCACGACTTCATCCCCGACCCGATCCACGCCGGCGGGCTGCGCTACCACGGCATGTCGCCGCTGATCTCGCACGTCTACGAGCTCGGCCTGATGGAGGCGGTCGCCAAGACGCAGAAGGAGTGCTTCGAGGCCGGCGTGACCTTCGCCCGCACCGAGGGCATCATCCCGGCCCCGGAGCCGACCCACGCCCTGGCCGCCTGCATCGAGGAGGCGCTGCGCTGCAAGGAGACCGGCGAGGAGAAGGTGATCCTCACCGCGCTGTGCGGCCACGGACACCTGGACCTGCCCGCGTACGGCCGGTTCCTGGCCGGCGACATGGAGGACCACGCGCTCAGCGAGGAAGCGGTCGCGACAGCGATCGCCGGCCTGCCCCGCGTCTAGATCTGAAGGAGCGAGCGGGCGGCCGCCCGCCGCAGCTTGCCGGAGGGAGTCTTCGGCAGGCTGCCGGGCGGCACCACCCGGACCTGCGCCGGGCGGGCGTCGATCTCGGACACCACCCGGGAGGTGACCTCCCTGACGATCCGGGCCGCGGCGGCCTCGTCGTCGGCCAGCTTCGACTCGGCGATCACCGCGAACGACTCGCGGGCCCGGTCCTCGCCGGCCATCAGCCGCACCGCGACCACGTTGCCCTCGCGGACGCCCTCGACGCCGGCGGCGGCCCGCTCGATGTCGGTCGGGTAGATGTTCCGGCCGCCCATGATGATCACGTCCTTGCGCCGGCCGCACACCACAAGTTGCCCGTCTTCCACCACATAGCCCTCGTCACCGATGTCGAGCCAGCCGTCCGCGTCGCGGGCACTCTCGTAACCGTCCGGGGTGACGTACCCATCGGTGACCGAATCGCCGCGAAGCTGAATCCGGCCCACCTGGCGTGCCCCCAGCGGTTTTCCGTCGTCGTCGACGACCTGCACCTCGACGGTCGGATAGGGCCGGCCGAGCTTCGGGATCTCCCGGTCCGCGCCGGGCACGGCCTGGCCGCGCTCCAATGCGGAAGCGTCCACCGAGTCGAGCAGCATCTCGTCCGACATTTCCGACATGGAGATGACCAGGGTGCTCTCGGCGGCGCCGTAACAGCAGTTCACCGCTTCAGGGCGCAGTCCGAACCGGGCGGCGGTCTCGACGAACGCCCGCATCGTCGCCGGGTCGATCGGCTCGGCGCCGTTGCCGGCCACCCGCAACCGCGAAAGGTCCAGCGCGCCGTCCGGCACCCGGGCGAGCTGCCGGTTGAGCACCGCCCACGCGAAGTTCGGCGCGGTGGTGATCGTGCCGCCGTAGCGGCTCATCATCTCGGCCCAGACCAGCGGGCGACTCAGGAAGTCGGCGGGCCGCAGGCTCACCAGTTCCATCCCGGTCATCATCGGCAACAGCAGACACCCGACCATGCCCATGTCGTGGAACATCGGCAGCCACGACACCATCACGCCGGTTTGGTCGCAGCCCAGGTGGTCGCGGGAGTTGGCAAGGTTCGCGTACAGGTTGCGGTGGGTGATCCGCACGGCCTTCGGCTCGGCGGTGGAACCGCTTGTCAACTGCAACAACGCCACGTCGTCTTCGCCGACGGAAACCGGTGGGTGGTCCGGCCCGGCGGTCAGCTCACCGGCTTGATAATTCTTGATGCCGTACGCCGTGAGCACCGGTGTCACCGCCTCGAACGGGGCACCGACCACCACCGCCCGTGCGTCGATCATGCGCAGCACCCGCAGGGTGTCCGCGCGCCACGCCTCCAGGTCGGTGCGCGGGGTGGGCTGGTGGAGCATCGTCATGCTGCCGCCGGCCAGCCAGATGCCCTGCGCCACCGGGGCGGTCTCGACCGGCAACCCGGCCAGCACAGCAACCGCCTGCCCCGGTTGCAAGCCACCCCGAACCAGCCCGCCGGCCACGCTGCGCGCCTTACGATGCAGCTCAGGCCAGGTGATGCGAGCCTTTGCCGCGGGTTCGCCGGTGACCATGCCGGTCGCCGCACTCTGCGCTGTCATGATCACTTCATCGATGAATCGGCTCACGCAGTCACCGTACGGCCGATAGTGGCGAAGGGCACCCTTTCGGAGTCGGAAATGGGCGTGCTAGCAGGTGGGCGCCGGTGACAGGATAAGAAGCTCTTTTTCGAAATCCTCCTTTCCAACTTCCAGACCGACCCTGGAGTTTCTTGTGACTGACACGGCAGCCGCGCAGCCTGCCAAGTTGGACGCCGCCGTTCTCAAGATCGCCGGTGTGGTGGTCCTGGGCGCGATCATGTCGATTCTCGACATCACAGTCGTGAGCGTCGCCCTGCCCACCTTCCAGACCGAGTTCGACGCCACCTACGCCCAGGTCGCCTGGACGCTGACCGGCTACACCCTGGCCCTGGCCACGGTGATCCCGCTGAGTGGCTGGGCCGCCGACCGGTTCGGCACCAAGCGGCTCTACATGCTCGCCCTGTTCCTGTTCACGGCCGGTTCGGTGCTCTGCGCCACGGCCGGCTCGATCGAACAGCTGGTCGCCTACCGGGTGTTGCAGGGCCTGGGCGGTGGCATGCTCATGCCACTCGGCATGACGATCATGACCCGCGCCGCCGGTCCCGAGCGGATCGGCCGGCTGATGGCCGTCCTCGGCATCCCGATGCTGCTCGGCCCGATCGGCGGCCCGATCCTGGGCGGCTGGCTGATCGAGGCGGCGAGCTGGCACTGGGTGTTCCTGATCAACCTGCCGATCGGCATCATCGGCCTGGTCTACGCGCAGTTCGCGCTGCCCAAGGACAACCCGAGGCCGTCCGAGTCGTTCGACTTCGTCGGCATGCTGATGCTCTCCCCCGGCCTCGCCCTGTTCCTGTTCGGCGTGTCCTCGCTGCCCGAGACCGGCACGATCACCGCCACCAAGGTGTGGGTGACGATGCTGATCGGCGCGGCGCTGGTGATCGGCTTCGTGTTCTACTCGTTCAAGCCGAAGCACCCGCTGCTCGATCTGCGGCTGTTCCGCAACAAGCGGCTGGCCGTCTCGACGATCTCGCTGTTCGTGTTCATCATCGCGTTCATGGGCGCCGGTCTGCTGTTCCCCAGCTACTTCCTGCAGGTGCGGGGCGAGTCCACGCTGCACGCCGGTCTGCTGATGGCTCCGCAGGGCATCGGCGCGATGATCACCATGCCGATCGCCGGCATGCTCGCCGACCGGATCCCGGTGGGCCGCACGGTGCCGTTCGCGATGGCGCTGATCGCCCTCGGGTTCTTCACCTTCACCCAGGTCGGGACCGATACGTCCTACCTGTTGCTGTGTGGTTCGCTGTTCGTGATGGGCCTCGGCATGGGCGGCACGATGATGCCGATCATGACCTCGGCGCTGCGCACGCTGACCAGCAGTGAGGTCGCTCGCGGCTCCACGCTGGTGAACATCCTGCAGCAGATCGGCGGCTCGATCGGCACCGCGATCATGTCGGTGATCCTGACCAGCCACCTGAACGGTTCCGCCGAGATCCCCGGCGTCACCAACCCGGGCACCGGCGAGCCGGTCACCGAGGCTCAGGCGGCGATCGCGGCCCAGCACGGCGCCCAGATGCAGCTCCCGCCGGACGTCCTGCAGCGCGGTCTGTCGTTCGTGGCCGACTCGTTCGCCAGCACCTTCTGGGTGGGCTTCATCCTGGTCCTGGCGACGTTCATCCCGATCGCCTTCCTGCCCCGCAAGAAGGCCCCGGCCTCGGAGACCCCGTCAGCCGACGAGGTCCCGGCCGCCGTGGTCATGCACTGACCGAAGCGCCGCGAGGAGACGGCCGACCTCAACTTCGTCGGTCGTCTCCCGCCCGCTCTGCCCGCCGAGGGCCGCGCTGCCCAGCGTGACCCCGACGGCGTCGGCGACGAACCCTTTGCCGGACGCGTGCACCGCCGCCACCCCGGCCCGCACCAGATCGCCCACGACCTCCGGCCGCACCCCGCCGCCCGCCATGATCTCGATCCGCCCGGCGGCCTGCGCCACCAGCCGGGCGAGCTGCGGCAGCGCATCGCCGGCCGCGGCCGCCCCACCCGAGGTCAGAATCCGCCGCACGCCCAGCTCCGCGAGGGTGTCGACGGCCGCGGCCGGATCGCCCAGCGTGTCGAACGCCCGGTGGAACGTCACCTCGGCCCCCTCAGCGGCGTCGATCACCCGCTTGAGCAGGTCAGTGTCCACACTGCCCGCGCGCACGCCGCCGACCACCACGCCGGCCGCTCCGGCCGCGACCGCGTGCCGGACGTCCCGCACGATCAGGTCCGTCTCGGCCGGGTCGTAGTCGAAGCCGCCCGGTCGCGGCCGTACCAGCACATGCGCCGGCGGAATCGCCGGCCCGGCGGCGGCCTCGATGAGGGCGAGCGACGGGGTGAGGCCGCCCAGCGGAAGTGCGGAACAGAGCTCGATGCGGTCGACGCCGAGGCGGGCCGCGACGGCCAGCCCGTGGGGGTCCTGGACCGCGAGTTCAAAGGCAACCATGGCCCGGCGAGTATCGCACGCTGTCGCTCCGTCGATAAACTGACGGGCTATGCCGGAAACCCGCCAGGAGGACAGCGGTGCGGGCTGGGTGCCGCACGGCTTTCAGCTCGAGCCTCACCTGCACACCGACGGTCAGCTGGTCTACGCGGCGTTCGGCGCCTTCGCCACCACCACCGACCGCGGCACCTGGGTGGCGCCCGCCAACCGGGTCACCTGGACGCCGCCGGGATTCCGGCACTCCCATCGTTTCTACGGCCGGACCGACGTACGCCTGGTGGTCATCCCGGCCGCCCTCTGCGCCGCGCTGCTGCCCTATCCGAGCGTGTTCGCGGTGAGCGCGCTGCTGCGTGAAGCGCTGCTGGCCCTGACCGACCGGGCCGAGGCCCGGCCGGGCGCCTACGACCGGCTGCGGGCGGTGGTGATCGACGAGCTCGCGGTGACTCCCGAGCAGTCGCTGCACCTGCCCGAGCCGCACGACGACCGGCTGCGGACCGTCACCGATCTCCTGCACGCCGAGCCGGGCCGGAACGCCACCCTGACCGAGCTCGGCCGGGCCGCCGGGGCCAGCGAGCGCACCCTCAGCCGGATGTTCCACACCGAGCTGGGGATGAGCTTCCATCGCTGGCGCACCATCCTGCGCATCCACCACGCCCTGGTCCACCTGGCCGAGGGCCGGTCGGTCACCGACACCGCGATGGCCTGCGGCTGGTCCAACCCGTCGAGCTTCATCGAGGCGTTCACCGCGGTGGTCGGGCAGACCCCCGGGCGCTACCAGGCCGATCTGGTTGCCTCGGGCAACTAAAACTCCTATGGTTGCCCCGGGCAACCAATGGAGGTCGGGATGACAGTGGCCGATGACGCGGTACGGGAGCGGGCCGGGACGGCGCCGATGTCGCACGCGCAGATCCTGCAGGCCATGTCCGGCCTGTACATGGGGATGTTCGTGGCGATCCTGTCGTCGACGGTGGTCACCAACGCGCTGCCGACGATCGTCGCCGACCTGCACGCCAACCAGAGCGTCTACACCTGGGTGATCATCGCGACGCTGCTGACCACGACCGTGTCCAGCCCGGTCTGGGGCAAGCTCGCCGACCTGCTCAGCAAGAAGCTGCTCATCCAGGCCAGCCTGGTCATCTTCACGGCCGGCTCGGTGCTCTCCGGGCTCGCCGCCGACTCCGGGCTGCTCATCGCGGCCCGGGCCGTGCAGGGCGTAGGCGCCGGCGGGATGCTCGCGCTGACCCAGGTGGTGCTGGCCACGATCATCTCGCCCCGGCAGCGCGGAAAGTACTCCGGTTATCTCGGCGCGGTGCTGGCCGTGGCCACCTCGGCGGGGCCACTGATCGGTGGGGTCATCGTCGACACGAGCTGGCTCGGCTGGCGGTGGTGCTTCTTCGTAGGCGTACCCTTCGCGATCTTGGCCATGGTCTTCTTGCAGAAGACCCTGCACCTGCCGGTCGGCGGCCGGAAGGTGCGGATCGACTGGGCCGGCACCACACTGATCACCGCGGCGGCCTCGCTGCTGCTGGTCTGGGTCACCTTCGCCGGCGACAAGTACGCGTGGGTGTCCTGGCCGACCGCGGCGATGCTCGGCGGCTCGATCGTGCTCACCGTGGTGTTCGTGCTGGTCGAGCGGCGGGCCGCCGAGCCGATCCTGCCGCTGTGGCTGTTCCGCAACCGCACCGTCGTGCTGGCCATCGCGGCCAGCCTGGTCATCGGCGTCGCTCTCTACGCCGGGACGACGTTCCTGAGCCAGTACTTCCAGCTGTCCCGCGACAAATCGCCCACGCTGGCCGGCATCATGGCGCTGCCGCAGATCCTCGGCCTGGCGCTGGCCTCGACGATCGTCGGCCGGATCATCACCGCCACCGGCCGGTGGAAGCCGTTCCTGGTGGGCGGCTCGGTGCTGATCACCGCCGGTCTCGGGCTGCTCGGCCTGACCCGGGCCGACACGCCGTACTGGCAGCTGGCGATCGGCATGGCGCTGATCGGCATCGGCCTGGGCACCACGCTGCAGAACCTGGTCCTGGCCGTGCAGAACCAGGTGCAGCTCTCCGAGCTCGGCGCGGCCAGCACCTCGGTGTCGTTCTTCCGGTCGCTGGGCGGCACGATCGGCGTCTCCGCGCTCGGGGCGGTGCTGGCCGGCCAGGTCACCCGGTACATCGGCGGCGGCTCGGGACACGGGTCCGGGGTGCCGCGGCTGGCCGACCTGCCGCCGGCCGCGCGGGCGGTCGTGCAGAACGCGTACGGCCACGCCACCGGTAACCTCTTCCTGTACACCGCCCCGTTCGCGCTGCTGGCGCTGCTCTGCATCCTGTTCATCCGGGAGGTTCCGTTGCGCACCACCAGCGCCCTCGAGACGGCGAATGACTGAGCCCTACGCCGCGCTGGAGCGCGAGTTCGCCGTCTTCGTCCGGCGGGCCCGGGCCACCTCCGAGCGCCTGAGCCGGGGCGTGCACCCCGACCTCGACGCCAGCGCGTACGGCCTGCTCGCCCACCTGCGGGACCACGGCCCCCGGCGGCCGAGCGACGTGGCCGAGCACGTCGGGGTCGGCAAGGCCACCATCACCCGCCAGCTGCAGTCGCTCGAGGCGCTGAGCCTGATCGAACGCCTGCCGGACCCGGCCGACGGCCGGGCCCACCTGGTCACGCTGACCGCGGACGGCCGGCGCCGGATGATCCAGGTGCGCGAGGGCCGCAACGAGCGCCTGCGCCGGCACCTCGACTCCTGGCCCGAGGAGGACGTTCGCACCCTGGCCACTCTGCTGGCCCGATTCAACGACATCGCCGCCGAATAGCGCCTGACGCTCAGCCGGGCACGCCGCAGGCCGAAGGGAGTTTTGGGGTCGGTTACGGCGAAAGGGTTGGTGTCGTGGAGGTCAATCCCAAAACCGTGCAGGTGACAGCGCGGCGCAACGCGGTCGCGGGCCGGCTCGCCGACTTCCGGGTCGGCACCAAGATCTATGTTTCGGTGCTTGTCGTCGCGGTGGCGGCGCTCGCCATCGGGGTTTTCGGCATCACCCGGATGAGCAGCCTCAACAGCGACATCCAGGAGATGAAGGCCCGGCACGTCGACGCGCTGGTGCAGCTCAGCACGATGCGGGGTGCGTCCGCCGACAGTTTCCGGGGCATGTTCCTCTACGCCCAGCTGACCACCAACCGGGACACCTACATCACTCAGACCAAGACCGCCGAAACGGCGTTCACCGCCGCGCTCGACGCGTACCGCGAGCTCGCGGCCGGTTCGGCGAAGAGCACGGAGGCGGCGAACTCCCTCGCGACGACCTTCGCGTACTACCAGAACCTGCGGAACGTCCTCGTCTTCAAGGAGGCGCTGCCCAGCGGGTTCACCCTTCCGGCGACGGACCAGATCGGCCCGGTCTGGAACAGCACCCAGACCGGTCTGACCGAGGCGATCGTCACGCTGCAGAACACCGAGGAGTCCGAGGCGGCCGCGATGACCGCGAAGGCCGAGGATTCCTACCACGCCGCCCGCACCGAGCTCATCGTCATCATGGTGGTGGCCCTGGTGGTGGCGCTCGGCCTGGCTGCGTTCGTCTGCCGGCTGATCCTGCGGCAGCTCGGCAGCGTCTCGACCTCGCTGGCCGCGGTCGCCCAGGGCGACCTCGCGGTGGCCGCCGACGTGCAGGCCCGCGACGAACTCGGCGCCATGGCGGTGGCGGTCAACACCGCCCGGGACGGCCTGCGCGACGTGGTCAGCCACCTCACCGCCAGCTCCCGGGCCCTCGGCGAGAGCACCGCCCAACTCACCGGCAGCACCGAACGCATCGGCGTCTCCGCCCGCGAGGCCGCCACCCAGGCCGACGCGGTCGCGGTCGCGGCCGGTGCGGTCTCGGCCAACGTGCACACCGTGTCGGCCGGCAGCCACGAGATGGGCGCGTCGATCCGGGAGATCGCGGAGAGCGCCAACGAGGCGGCCCGGGTCGCGGCCGAGGCGGTCGGGGTGGCCGAGCAGACCAACGCCACGGTGTCGAAGCTCGGCGTCTCCAGCATCGAGATCGGCAACGTGGTCAAGGCGATCACCTCGATCGCCGAGCAGACCAACCTGCTCGCCCTGAACGCCACCATCGAGGCGGCCCGGGCCGGCGAGTCCGGCAAGGGCTTCGCCGTGGTGGCCAGCGAGGTCAAGGACCTGGCCCAGGAGACCGCGCGGGCCACCGAGGACATTTCCAAGCGGGTCGAGGCGATCCAGGCCGACACCGAGAGCGCGGTGGTGGCGATCGGCGAGATCTCCTCGATCATCGCCCGGATCAACGACTACCAGCTGACCATCGCCTCGGCGGTCGAGGAGCAGACCGCCACCACCGGCGAGATGAGCCGCAGTGTCGCCGACGCCGCCCAGGGCAGCACCGACATCGCCGGCACCATCTCCGGCGTCGCGAACGCCACTCAGGCCACCACCTCCGCGCTCGCCGAGACCACCAGCACGGTGCACGAGCTGGCCGGCATCAGCGGCGAGCTGCAGCAGGTGATCGGCCGCTTCCGGCTCTGAGCCTCAGAGTCCGGCGATCTCGGCGAGCCGGGCCGGGGTCAGCGCGCCCGCGTAGAACCGGCCGTCCTCGGTGATCAGCACGCTGACCAGGGAGCCGGCGAACACCCGCCGCTGCCCGTCCGGGTCGGGCAGCCGGGTGGTGAGCACCGACGTCCAGCCCGAGCCGAGCAGCGACGGGGTGACCGGCAGCGCCGTGTGTGCGTTGCCCTCGGTCGTCGTGGTGCCGGGCGGCGGCTTGAACACGAACTGCTCGGCGTCCGGCACCACGAAGCTGATCTGCTGGAACGCGAGCCGGGCGGCCGGGGTCGTGGCGTTCCGCGCGTACACCTCGATGCGCAGCGGGATGTGGTGCTCGGCGTCGATGGCCAGGCTGACCCGGCCGATCAGCGACGCCGGGTCCCGGGGGCTCAGCACCAGCTCGTAGGCGTCCCGGCCGGCCACCTCGGTGACCCCGGTCGTGCTGGCCACGGTGGCCGGGTCGGCCGCGGCCACCGCCGCCAGCTGCGCGGCCGGCAGGGTCAGGTGACTGGACATCCGGTCGGAACTGTTCCACAGCCAGGCGTCGGCGCCTTTGCGGATCAGGTCGGTCTCGCCGTACGTGTTCAGCAGCGCCAGCCGCTGCCGGTCCGGGCCCGCGTACCAGACCCGGATGGTGCTGGTGCCGAACACCAGGCCGGCCAGGTCGGCGGCCCCACCGGCGCTCCGGGTGAGGCTCGCGACGGCCGGCAGCCCCAGGTCGGTGCTCTGCACGATGGTTCCGGACAGCCCGTCCACGTCGGCGTTCCGCAGGTCCACAAGCAGTTGGGCCGCGCTGCGCGGCGGCAGGGCCAGGTCGGCGGTCGCCACGATCGCACCGGCCGCCGCGCCGGCCCCGAGAACGGCGACCGCCGCGGCCGACGGCACCGCCCAGCCCCACGCCCGCCTGGATCCGAACACGCCCGAATCCTCGCCCGCCGCCGCTGTGACCGGGCTGAGAAAAGGTGCGGTTAACCGCACCCGGATCGGCCGGTCTGCCCGGCTGTTTCGCCGGCCGCCGGAAACCAGGGTGGAGACATGGATTCCGTCATCTCCCTGGCCTCGGTTTCACGGCGCTATCCGCGCGGCGTCATCGCGCTGCGCGACGCCTCCCTCGACGTTCCTCCCGGCCAGTTCGTGGCCGTCATGGGCGCCACCGGCTCCGGCAAGAGCACACTGCTGCACTGCGCGGCCGGCCTCGACCGGCCCTCCGGCGGGCGGGTGCGGCTGGCCGGGCACGACATCACCCGGATGAAGGAGGCCCGCCGCACCCGCCTGCGGCGCGACCACGCGGGCTTCGTCTTCCAGGCCTACAACCTGCTCTCCGAGCTGACCGTGCGGCAGAACGTCGAGCTTCCGGTACGGCTCGGCGGGCCGCGCAACCGCACCGTCGACGAGGTGCTCGCCCAGGTCGGGCTGGCCGGTTTCGGCAAGCGGCCGGTGGGTGAGCTGTCCGGCGGTCAGCGGCAGCGGGTCGCGATCGCCCGCGCCCTGGTCACCGCCCCGGCGGCGGTCTTCGCCGACGAGCCGACCGGCGCCCTCGACCCGACCACCGGCGCCCGGATCCTCGCGCTGCTGCGGGCCGCCGCCGACCGGGACGGCGCCGCCGTCCTGATGGTGACGCACGACCCGGTCGCCGCCGCCTGGGCCGACCGCCTGGTCCTGCTGCGGGACGGCGTGGTCGCGCACGACGGCCCGGTCCCGGACGCGACCGAGATAGCCGATCGGCTGCGTGGCGTCACGGCTGTGTCAGCATGATCGTCCGGCAGGCGTTGAAGCGGAACCCGTGGGCCTTCCTCGGGCCGGCCACCACCGAAACCCTGGCCGCCGCGCTGGTCACGCTCGGCCTGTGCGGGGTGGCGTCGCTCGACGGCGCGCCGCTGACCGCGGCCCAGCGGGCGGCGATGGCCGCCGACGGGACGGCCGACATCGGGGTCCTCTTCCTGGTGGTCTCGATCTATCTGTCCATCCTGGTGGTCGGGGTGACGATCGGGACCGCGATCGCCGACCAGGGCCGCGATCTCGCCCTGTTCCGCACGGTCGGCGCCACGCCGTGGCGGGTGCGGCGGGCGATCGCCGTGCAGGCCGCCATCGTCGCGATCCCGGCCACGGTGGCCGGCGTTCCGCTGGGCCTGCTGCTCGGCCGGGCCTGGGTGCACGGCCTGGTCGGCCACGGCCTGGTGCCGGCCGAGGTGACCTTCCGGATCCACGGCGGCACCGTGCCGATCGCGTTCGCGGTCACCATCGGCACCTCGCTGCTCGGGGCGCTGATCGCCGCGATCCGGCCGTCCCGGCTACGCCCGGCGATGGCCCTGACCGAGGCGGCCATGCCCGGAAAAAGACCAGGCCGCATCCGTACGCCCATGGGCCTGCTTCTGGTTTTCGGTGGCATCGCGCTGGCGATCCTGATCAGCGACGCCGACGCGCAGACCGCCGACAACACGGGCCTGTTCGTGATGCTGGCGATGTGCTTCGGCGTCGGCATGCTGGGCCCGGTGCTGCTGCGGCTCGCGTCCCCGCTGGGCCGGCTGTTCGGCGCGGCCGGCCGGATCGCCGCCGACAATGTGGTCGCCCGCCGCCGCTCGCTGTCCGGGGCGCTGGTCCCGCTGACCCTGGCCATCGGGTTCGCCGTGTTCACCATCGTCATCGGAGCCACCACCGAACACGTCACCGGCGTCGCCCAGTCGGCCGCCGACCGGTGGCTCACCTACGCCGGAACCGGCACCTACTGCGCGTTCGCCGCGATCGCCGCGGTCAACACGCTGATCACCGTGATCCGGGCCCGGCGCCGCGACCTGGCCGTCATGCGGCTGGTCGGCGGAACCCAGGGGCACACGCTGCGGGTGGTGATCTGCGAGGCTCTGGTGGTGACCGCCACCGCGCTCGTGGCCGGGGCCGTGGTGGCCGCGACCGTACTGCTTCCCTTGCTGCACACCGCCCTGGGCACCTGGCGCCCGTGGGTGCCGGCCCCGTTCCTGGTCGGCAGCATCCTGGGAACGGCCGCGCTGGTGCTGGCCGGGCTGGCCCTGCCGGCCGCCGTCATGCTGCGGCAGCCGCCGATCGAGGTCGTCGGGTGATCCTGCTCCGGGTCTGGGCGAGCGCCCGCTGGTGGCGCGAGCTGGCGTTCGTCCTGTCCGGAGCGGTGCTGCGGCTGCCCACCCTGGCGCTGGCCCTGCTGGGCATCGCGGCCTGCGGGCTGTCGGTGGTCATCTTCGGCTTGGCCCTGCTGGCCGGCCTGCTGGCCCTGGCCCGGCGCACCCCCGCCTACTTCCGGGCGCCCGCTCGCAAACTCCTAGGCCGGGACTGGCCCGACGCCCAACCGACAAGCCGCAACCCACTGACCGACAGCACCGCGTGGCGCGCCCTCGCGTACTGCTTCGCTGGTTCTCTGTTGATCTACGCCGGCGGCTATTTCACCGTGTTCCTGCTGGGCAGCGGCTCGGCCGCGCTCGCCTATCCGGCGTGGTGGTTCGTCGAGGCCGGCGACCACAGCTGGGCGGGCACCTGGCTGGTCGCCGGCGAAGGCCTGTTGCTGCTGCTGGCCGCGCCGTGGTTCGTCCGGCTGGTGGTGTTCGCCGACGGTTTGCTGGTGCGCGGCCTGCTGCAGCCGAGCAAGGCGGCGCGGCGCATCGCCCAGTTGGAGGCGGGCCGCGCGGCCCTGCAGGCCGATGCGGCGGCGCTGCTGCGCCGCGTAGAACGCGACCTGCACGACGGCACCCAGGCGCGATTGGTCACCCTGGGCGTCCAACTGGCCCGCATAGAGCACAAAACCGACGAGCCGGGTGTACGCGCATTGGCCGCCGACTCCCGCCACACCGTAACCGAGGCGCTGGCCGAGCTACGCGACATCGTCCGGGGGATGCACCCGCCCGCGCTGGACGACGGTCTGGAGATCGCCCTGTCCTCGTTGGCCGCCCGCAGCGCCGTGCCGGCCGAGGTGCGGGTGATTCTGGCCGGCCGCCCACCCGACGCCACCGCCTCAGCGGTCTATTTCACCGTCGCCGAGCTACTGACCAACGTGGCCCGCCACGCGCACGCCACCAGGGTGTCAATCACCCTGACCGACACCCCCACCCGACTGACCTTGACCGTCCGCGACAACGGCCAGGGAGGCGCAGCCGTCGCCGACTCGCCCGGCCCGGCCGGCAGCGGGCTGGCTGGGCTGGCTCGTCGGGCTTCGGCCCTTGACGGCGAATTCCGGGTCGACTCGCCTGCCGGTGGGCCGACCATCGTGACCATGACCCTGCCCCGGGAGTACTGAGATGCGCGTCGTCATCGCCGAGGACAACCCGCTGCTGCGGGACGGCATCGTGCTGCTGCTCGGCGAGCACGACATCGAGGTGGTGGCCGCCGTCAGCGACGGCGACGCGCTGCTGGAGGCCGTCGCCCGGGTGCAACCCGAGGCCGCCGTCGTGGATGTGCGGATGCCACCCACGCACACCGACGAGGGTTTGCGCGCGGCGTTGGCTATTCGGTCGGCGTACCCCCAGGTCGGGGTTTTGGTCTTCTCGCAGTGGGTGGAAACCAGCTATGCCCGCCGCCTGCTGTCGGAGAACGCCGGCAAGGTGGGCTATCTGCTGAAGGACCGCATCGTCAGCACCGACGAGTTCGTGGACGCGCTGCGCCGGGTGGCAGCCGGCGGCACCGCTCTGGACCCGGAGTTGGTGCGGCACCTGCTGGCCGCCCCGGCGGTGGATGCCGGCCTGGCCCGGCTGAGCGCCCGAGAGCGCGAGATCCTGGGATTGCTGGCCGAGGGCCGCTCCAACGTGGCGATAGCCGAGTCCTTGCACTTGGTGGAGCGCAGCGTGGAGAAACACGTGACGTCCATCTTCACCAAGCTGGACCTGCCCCACGACCGCTCCGACCATCGCCGGGTCCTGGCGGTCCTGCGCTACCTACGAGCCTGACCTGGGCGTCTGCGCCACGGCGCCCCGGGAGATGGTCAGGTCGGACATCAACTGCGCCGCGCGGGCAAGACCGGTCACGGTGTACCCATCGCGTTCCTTGACTCGGACGACTGTCCAGCCTTGGATGTCACGGTAGTAGCGGACCAGGCCGGGTTCGGTAGTTCCGCGGCGGACCCAATGTCGGCCGCAGCGCGCGGCGTGGTCGAGGACCCACCACGCGAGTTGGCAGCCGATGCGCTGGCCCGCGTAGTCGGGATGAGTGACGGTCGTGGCCATGAAGAGCCCCGCCCATTTCGCCGGCACCGCCGCTCGCTGCTTTCGCGACCTGAACATGTCCAAGCACGCCCTTCAGCACGAACCTGCCGCTCTCGAGCTACCAACCGACAGCCACCGCACCCACGCCCTGCACACCGCGTTGCTCGCAACCATCCATGTCGACCGACGTCACCTCGACCAGGCATGCCACTACGGCGACGAGGCCATGGTCCACGCCGGTGCCGTCCGCTCCGGTCGCGTCCGCCAACGCCTCACCGAACTCACGAAGCGGCTCCACCCTCACCGCGATGTTCCCGTCGTAGCCGCGTTTCTCGACCGTCACCGCGACGTGCTGGTTGCTGCGTGAATTGCTCGCTATCGGCTACCGTCACGCCGATGACCTGGACCGAACCCGAGGTGTTCTACCAGCGGCTGGCGGCCTTCCATGCGACCGCCGCCGCTCTGATCACCGAGTCGGGCACCGGCCGCATCCTGCTGGTCAAGCCCACCTACAAGGACAGCTGGGCATGGCCCGGCGGTTACCTCGACGCCGGCGAATACCCGCAAGATGGCTGTGCCCGCGAACTCGCCGAGGAACTCGGCATCACGATCGCCGTAGGCCGCCTTCTCCTGCTCGACTTCGCGCCCCCAGCGGGCAAGCGCCAACGAGCCTTGTTCAGCATGACCTTCGACTGCGGCGACCTGCCCGCCGACGCCACCGTCCAGCTCCAGCCGGACGAGTTGCAAGCATGGAAGTTCTTCACCGCCGAGGAAGCAGCCGAACGTTTGCCGGCCACCGAACGACACCGGGCCGCCGCAGCGCTGCACGCACGCCGCCACCGCACCACCCACTACCTGGCTGCGGGCCGGGGCTCCCGGTAGGTCTGCCGGACCTGGGCTACCGGGCGGAAGCGGTCATCCAAGGTGATCAGCAAGCTCAGCAGCAGGGTGAAGAAGAGGGCGTTGCCCAGCTGAAGTTCACCGCGCAGCATTTCCACGACGAGGACCAGCCCAGCGTTGGTAACCAGGCGGAGCCCGAACGCGGCGAGCGCCGACTCACGGCTGCCGGTGCGGCGTGCCACGGCGAGCGTGATCGCGGTGTTGACCAGTACAAACACCCCAATGCCGAGGAACATCTGCAGGTGGGTGGACCGTACACCGGGCAGCACCTCGCCGTAGATGACGCAGAGCAGGCCGATCAGCACCACCTTCTCGGCGGTAGCCCCGGACAGCATGCGCCAGTGGGTGCTGACCCAGCGGTCCCGTTCGGCGGCCGTGTCGATCTCGGTCGGCAGAGGGTCGGCGGCCAGGCGCCGGGGCCAGGCCGGAGCGGGCAGACGCGGCCACAACCAGTACCGGAGGAACACGAGCAGAGCCACCCCCAGCAGGGCGAGGACCGGAATCAGTACGGGGTGGGCGCGCAGGGTGTCGGTCACGTCCAGCTGGGCTACGTGGATCCACCACTCCTGCGGCAGCTTCACGAAAACCCAGATGCAGGCCGCGGTGATCACCCACCGCTTGGCGGTCACGCCGGCCGGGTTCCAACGGAGGCGGACGATCTCGTACGCGATGAAGAAGTACTCGAAGGTGTTCGGGAAGATCAGCAGCAGTGGGCGCCAAGCGATCAGCTCGAAGAGCACCACCCCGGCCAGGCGGTAGAAGAACAGGAAGCGGGCCACCTCCAGGGCCGGTCGGCTGGTCCAGTTCCGCAGCACCGACAGGTACGCGACGGACAGGTAGAACATGTCCATCGCCTTGTCGTAGCTCTGGTAACCGGGCGGATCGTGCCCGAACCACTGGAACACCGACTGGTCGATGCCGTCCAGCACCAGCGCCACGACGATCGCGGGCAGCGGGAAGAGCGGAATGAGCAGCGGCACCACAAACCGCGCACCCACCACCGCGACAAAGATGAGGGTCGTCTCCGTCCCCATGCGCCGGATCGTCGCACGGCCCTCCAGGCCGGAGAGTCATCTGCCGCGGATGACCAGCACGGTCTTTCCCCGCAGCAGACCCGCCTCAGCCTCCCGATGAACAAGGGCAAGGTCGGCCAGAGGCCGAGTCAAAACATCCAGCTGTACGACGCCCGCGTCAACAAGCGCAACCAGCCCACCCAGATCCCCAGCGTCGTCCCGAGTCACAAAATGCACGCCAGGCACCGGCACCCGCTCGGTAATCGACACCAGCACCCCACCCGGCCGCAGCAGCGAAACCACTCCCCCAGCGGCAACCGGCGCAAGGTGAAGAATGGCATCAACCGGCGCACCTACCTGATCAACGACCTCGGACAGGTCAGCCCCCGGCCGCCGGGCGGGCGCGATGACGTGTGCGCCGGCGTGCCGGGCCAGCTGCACCGCGATCTGGCCGACCGCGCCGGTTGCGCCGTTGATCAGCACTCGCCGGCCGGCGGTGATCTTCGCGTGTTCGAACACGGCCTGCCAGGCGGTCACTCCGGCGATCGGAAGGACTGCCGCGTGCGCTAGCGGAACCGCGGTCGGTGCCGCGACCAGGCTGCGCGCCGGCACCGCGACGTATTCGGCGGCAGCCCCGAAGGCCCGGCCGATCACCCGCTCGCCGGTCTCGACCACGGTGCCGGCCACCTCTCCGCCGAGGGTGACCGGCAGGTCGATCGGGAACACGTCGCGCAGCAGCCCGCGGCGCAGCCCGAGGTCGGACGGGTTGAACGAGGTCGCTTCGACCCGGACCAGCACCTCGCCGGGCCCGGGCACGGGACGCGGCACGTCCTCCTCCCGGATCTCGGAGGCATCCCCGTACCGATGAATTCGCATTGCTCTCATCAGCCGAACCTATGGCCGCCGGCGAAGACGAACAATGCGCGGCAGTCCCTGTTCCATACGCGATCGTCTCGCTACGGTGAGCGGGTGGACGTGCTCAGCGACGTGATCACGGTGATGCGGACCGGGCGGCCGAGGGCGGCGCGGATCGCCTGGCCGTCGCCGTGGGCGCAGGAGTTCGCCGCGGTGCCGGGGTCGGCCGGTTTCCAGATCATCCTCGATGGACCGTGCTGGCTGCTGCGGCCCGGCGCCGATCCGTTGCCGCTGGCCGCCGGTGACGTGGTGTTCCGGCCGCACGGTGACGGGCACACCCTCGCCGATGACCCCGCGACCGTGCCGGTGACCCCGGCCTGTGACCCGAAGGACCCGCGAGTGCCGGAGCGCTTCCTGAAAGCCGACGCCCCGGCCACCGTCACGCTCTGCGGTGCCTACGAGCTGGACGCGACCCGGGCCCACCCGCTGCTGCTGGCCCTGCCCGACCTGATCCATCTGCGCCTCGACCGGGAGCTGCACGGCACCGCCACGCTGCTGGCCGGCGAACTGGAGCGACCCCGGCTCGGCACCGACGCGATCGTGCCCGCGCTGCTCGACACGCTGCTGCTGCACATCCTGCGCACCTGGCTCGACGAGTCCGACGACGGCTGGGCGGCGGCGTTCAACGACGCGGCCACCGCCGCCGCGCTCGAGGCGATGCACCGCGACCCGGCCCGGCCGTGGACGGTGGCGACGCTGGCCGCGCGGGCCGGGCTGTCCCGGGCACCGTTCGCCCGCCGGTTCGCCGAGCGCACCGGCCAGCCGCCACTGACCTATCTGACCTGGTGGCGCATGGTCACCGCGGCCCGCCTGCTGCGCGAGTCGGACGCGCCGCTGAGCGTGGTCGCGACCCAGGTCGGCTACTCGTCGGAGTTCGCCTTCGCCACCGCGTTCAAGCGCCGGCACGGCGTCGCCCCCGGCCGCTACCGGGCCGGCTCCAGGGTGATCCAGTAACGGCGGGCCGGTCCGTACGGTGTGTTCCGGACGGTTTCCAGGACGCCGCCGCCGCGTTCGATGGTGCGGGCCGATGCCGTGTTCTCCTCGGCGCACATCAGCGACACCCGGCGCAGGCCGGCCACCCGGGCCAGGTCGAGAATCCCGCCGAGGGCCCAGGACGCCAGGCCGCGGCGCCGGGCCGAGGGGCGCACCCCGAAACCGACGTGCCCCATCGGCGGAGTGGCACCGTCGAACTCGTAGCGCAGGGCGATGCCGCCGAGCACCCGCTCCTCCTCGACGATCCACCGGTAGACGTGCCCGATGTCGTGCTCCCGCTCCGGGTCCTCGTCGAATGCCATGCGAGCCACCCAGTCGGCGAACCCGGCCACCGAGCCGACGTCGTCGGACGGCCGCAACCCGAACCCGTCCTCGTGCCGCCCGGGCCCCCACTCGCGGTGCGCGTCGAGCCAGGCGGCGCGCAACTGGACGGTGGGTGCGATCAGTTCGGGCGGCATCCGCCGACGGTACCCGTCAGGCTGCGACCGGAACCCTGGCCCAGCCCAGGTGGGTGCGCAGTTCCTCGGGGGTGGACAGCTCGCCGGCGCCCAGCTCCGCGACGGCGATCCGGTGGCCGACGACCGGGTCGGGGTCGTAGCCGTATACCTCGGGCCACTGCCGGTGCAGGCGCGGCTCGCCGCCGAAGGTGAGGTCGGCGTCCTCGAGGACCATCGGGTCGCCGTACACGGCGGCCTGGCAGCCGGCCAGCAGGCCGTACCAGATCGCGCTGCACAGCCGGTTGGACACCACCCGCTTGTGCCGTTTCAGCTCGGCCAGCTGGCGCACCAGGAACTCCCGGTCGGTGTCGCGCCACCAGAAGCCGCGGTAGCCGTGGCAGATGACCCGGAAGCCGGCGTTCTCGTACAGCTTGCGGATTGATCTGATCTTGTATTCGTTCCAGTAGAGACAGGCCGTCATCGGGCCGGTCTCGTGCGCCTTGAGCTCGTCGATGAGGCGCCGGTGGTCGCCCATCACCTGCTGCCCCTCCCAGCCGTGGAAGGGGTAGAAGATGGTGCCCTCGCGCTTGGTCTCGTCGACCGGCTCGGTGTCCATCGCCAGCAGGTAGGCGAACGGGGAGCCGACCACCACGGCATCGCGGCGGCCCTGCGACCAGGCCCGGCGGCGGGTCTGCTCGGACCAGACAAGCAGCGGGCTGCCGTCCACGAACGGCACCCCGGGGGCCATGCCGTCGCCGATGTTCCACCCATGCTGAAGGTAGCCCTGGATGCGTGGTGGGTGCATCGGGTCCTCGAGCCCGGCGTACCGAGCGAGGATGTGGGCGTGTCCGTAGTAGTAGTTCGCGTGGTGCATCGGCGGAAGCATAACATCGCCCACATGCACCGGGAGCTGGGAAAACAGCACCTTGACGGGCGATGAACAGGCGGTTGACTCGATGATCGAAGTCCGGCGGCGGGGTGCCTACCGGCAGTCCGTGCTGATCCTCGGCACGGCCCAGCTGGGCATGGCGTACGGCATCGCGAACCGCACCGGCGCGCCGGACGACGACTCCGCCGCCGGCATTCTCGGCGCGGCCCGCGACCTGGGCATCACCCACCTCGACACGGCCCGCGCCTACGGCGACAGCGAGCGGCGGATCGGCGCGGTCGCCCCGGCCGGGCTCTCGATCATCACCAAGATCGGCCCCGGGGTTCCGGTCCGGGAGAGTGTCGCGGCCAGCCGGGCCGCGCTGGGCCGCACCGAGCCGCTGACCATCCTGTTCCACCGCGCCGCCGACGCCCTGGAGGCTTGGGACGACCTGCGCGCGCTGCTGAAGCACGGCGAGGCCGACCGGATCGGGGTGTCGGTGCAGAACCCCGGCGAGCTGAACCGGGTGCTCGACCTGCCCGATCTCGGTTACGTTCAGTTGCCGTGCAATATCCTCGACCGCCGCTGGTCGCTGACCGACCGGCCCGACCTCGTGGTGACCGTGCGCAGCGCGTACCTCCAGGGTCTGCTTGTCGCCGGCACCACCGTGACCTGGCCGCAGCTTTCCGATCCGGAACGCGACGCGCTGGTCGCGACGCTCGACCGGCTGGCCGCCGAACTCGGCCGGACCGGCCGCGCCGACCTCTGCCTGGCCTACCTGCTGTCGTTGCCCTGGGTGACCTCGCTGGTGGTCGGCGCCGAGACCAAAGATCAACTGCAGGACAACGCCGATCTCGTACGCCGTAAAGCACTGACCGAGAGTGAGCGCGACGCCGTGCTCGCCGCCCTCCCGGAGGTCCCCGAGGCCCTCCTCGACCCGAGCCGGTGGACCCGATGAACACGACGCTTGATGACCTCTTCGGCCTGCGCGGGCGGGTGGCCGTGGTGACCGGGGCGACCGGCCGGCTGGGCCGCGTCATGGCCGCCACCCTGGCCGGCGCCGGCGCGACCACCTGGCTGATCGGGCGGGACGAGGGACGCCTCAAGTCGCTGGCTCACGAGATCGGGCCGCAATGTCATTTCCAGCGGTGCGACGTCACCTCGGACGAGGACGTGGCCGAGCTCGGCGAGGCGCTCCGCAGTGAGTGCGGGCGGGTCGACGTGCTGGTGCACAACGCGCACGTGGGCCGGGGCGGATCGCTGCGCTCGGCCCGGCCCGCCGACTATCTGCAGGCGGCCGACCTGGCCCTCGGCGCGTTCCAGCGGCTGCTCGACGCGACCCGTGACCTGCTGGTGGCCGCGGCCGCCGACGGGTCGCCCTCGGTGATCACGGTGGCCTCGATGTACGGCCTGGTCAGCCCGAAACCGCAGCTCTACGACACGCCGGAGGCTGGGAACCCGCCCTACTACGGCGCGGTCAAGGCCGGGCTGGTGCAGCTCACCCGCTATGCGGCGGTCGAGCTCGGACCGTCCGGGGTGCGGGTCAACTGCGTGACGCCGGGCCCGTTCCCGGGCGGCGGCGACCCGGCTCTGCTCGACCGGCTGGGGGCGCAGACGCCGCTCGGGCGGGTCGGCGACCCGGCCGAGATCGCCACCTCGGTGCTCTACCTGGCGTCACCGCAGAGCAGTTACGTCACCGGGTCGAACCTGGTCGTCGACGGCGGGTGGACCGCTTGGTGACCTGTCACCCGTACGAGTGACAGGAAATTAATGATTTTGAATTGTGCGCCTTCTGCTTCTGATCGTGCCTGACCGGCGCGCATTCTCCGTGCCCGCAGTGTGGTCACGCTCGGTGCGCACGGTCGGCGGATCGACAGGGCTCCACCAGGTCACGGCCGGATCCGGCCGCCGGCCGCGCTCACCATCCGCGCAACACCCGTCACCCGCCGGTGCACACCGTAACCGCTGAGGGAGGGTCGAAGAATGGATCCTTACGGTGTGCAACTTGCACGTCCGCGACGTGCAAAATCGGTACGCACCTGCGCTCTTGTTCCTTGCCGCCGGTCAAACGAAGGTCGACTGTGGTCGGTCCGTCCCCGGTCCGACTCCGTGTCACATCGAGGCGAGGTTGATGAGCGCAGCAACCGTTACGACTGTCCCCCCTGATCCTATCGGCGCCGCCACGCCGGTCGAGTTTGCGATGCGCCTGCGCGCATTGATGACGGCACGTCGCCGTTCCCTCGACAGCGTGGCCCGGCGCAGCCGTGACGCCGGCACCCCCATCTCCCGGGCCACCGTCTACAACCTGATCACCGCCGCCGGCTCACCCCGGCGGGAAACCCTGGTCAGCTTTCTGCGCGGCTGCGGGGTGCCACCCCGCGAGCAGATCCGCTGGCTGACCACGTTCGACCTGGTCTACCGGCCCCGCTGAGCGCGGTCTGCCCTGCCGGCCACGTCGGGCGAGGCATGACCGGCAGAACAGACCGCTCTTCCCCACCGGTAAGCGACGATCGGCGGCGTCTCGCGCAGGAACGGCGAGGCGCCGCGGTCAGCGCCGGACGCGTTCGTAGAACTCCAGGTGGCGGCGGGCCGCAGCCGGCCACGTGTGTGCAAAAGCCAGCTGCCGGCCGCGCTCGCGGCGGGCCGGATCGGGCTCCTTGATCGCGTCCAACAGCGCGTCGGCCAGCGAGGACGGGTCGTGGCCGTAACCGACGGCCGGGCCGAACACCTCGCGCAGCACCGGCAGGTCCCGCACCACCACCGGCACCCCGGCCGCGAGGGCTTCCATCGCGGCCAGGCCGAAACCCTCCTTCGTCGACGGGAACGCGAACGCGGCCGCCCCGGCGACCAGGCCGGGAAGCTCGTCGTGCGGCACCGGGCCGAGCACCTCGGGCACGACGCCCAGCTCGGCCGCGCGAGCTTCCCAGGCGGCGCGGTAGTCGCGGTAGTCGAACAGGGTCTCGCCGCCGGCGACGACCAACCGCAAACCCGAAAGAGAGGAACGCATCCGGGCGTACGCCGTCAGCAGGTCCAGCGATCCCTTGCGAGGCTCGATCCCGCCGACCGACAGCAGATATTGCCCGTGCTTTCGAGCCGGCACCGCCGCGGCGAACCGGGCCGCGTCCACCCCGTTCGGGATCACGGCCGGGCGCAGGCCCCAGCCGGCGGTCACCTCGGCCGCCACCGCCGCCGAGACGCAGACGTGCGCGTAAGGCCGCACGATGGCCCGCTCGTGACAGGCGGCCAGCTCGGGCGTCGTGAACTGGTCGAGATGGTGGATCGTCCGCACACAGTGGTCGACCGCGTTGGCGCTGATGCAGTCCTGGGCGTGCACTACGTCGTACTCACCGGGGGTGAATGCCGCGCGCAGAACCGCGATGGATCGCACGATGCGCGCGCCCATCGCCTCGCCCGGAATTTCGGGGAATTCAATGATTTTGAGCCGCACCCGCGGGTCGATCGGGCGAAAGAGCTCGCCGCGGCCCAGCGTCCACACCGTGACGTCGGCGCCGAGCTCGGCCAACGCCTCGGCCAGCGCGAACGTGTGCACCACCCCGCCGCGCGGCCGGGTCGAGTAGGTGAGCAGCGCGATCCTCACCGCTCGCTCCGGTAGGTCGCCGGCCGCAGCTCGCTGAGGTGGTTGAGCACCCGGCGGGCCGCCGCGATCTCGGCCGCCACGTCCAGCTCGGCCACCGCGAGGCCGGCCTTCGCCCAGGTGCGGGCCAGGATGTTGCCGCCCGGTCCGACCACCTTGGCCTGGCCGAGGAAGCG
Organism: Paractinoplanes tereljensis; assembly: GCF_016862435.1. Lineage (GTDB taxonomy): Bacteria > Actinomycetota > Actinomycetes > Mycobacteriales > Micromonosporaceae > Actinoplanes > Actinoplanes tereljensis. Next base: position 2,913 of record NZ_BOMY01000031.1, on the reverse strand, counting down.
CATGCCGCCGACCGCGCCGGTCTGGTTGGAGCTGACCACGACGATCTGGTTCTCTGCGGCGCGGGCACAGTCGTAGAGGTCGAACAGCCGGGACTGCCGGTCCTGGTTGAGTTTCGGGGCCTGGTTGGTGATGCTGGCCGGCCAGGCCGAGAGACAGGCGACGATCTGCGCGCCGTCCAATGCCAGGGTGCGGGCCGACTCGGGGAACGTCTTGTCGTAGTCGATGAGCATGCCGACCCGGCCGACCGGGGTGTCGAACGCGGCGAACGAGTCGCCGGGCGCGTAGACCGTGCTCTCGGCGGCCGGCAGGTGCACCTTGCGGTGCCGGCCGAGCACGCCGTCGCCGGTGAGCGCGACGGCCGCGTTGTAGCGCAGGTCGCCGTCGGCCTCGCAGTACCCGACGCAGACCACCATCTCCCGGGCCAGCGCGGCGACCTGGTCCAGCAGCGGGTCGTCCGGTTTGAAGGCGGGCGGCAGCGCGGCCGGGTCGGGGTGGCGCAGGTCGGCGAGGTAGCCGCCGATCGCCGCGTCGGGCAGCACCAGCAGACCGGCCCCGGCGGCCCGGGCGTCGGCGATGAGCTTGCCGATCCGCCCGAGGTCATAGTCGAGGTCGCGCCCGAAGTGCGCCGCCGCCGCCGCGATCCGCGTGAGCGTCACGTGAGGGCCGGTTGCCGATAGGTCTCCGGACGCCGGTCGCGCAGGTGGCCCATCGAGCGCCGGGCCGCCTCCAGCGCGCCGGTCACGTCCACTTCGGCCACCGCCATGCCCGCGGCGGTGCCGGTGGTGGCCAGCACGTCCCCACCCGGATCGACGATCTTCGCACTGCACACGAACCGCATCGCGCCGAAGGTACCGGACTGGTTGGCCGACACCCACACCACCTGGTTCTCCAGCGCGCGGGCCCGGTCGAACAGGTCGAACCGGCGGGTCCATCGATCGTCGGCGAGGTCGGCCGGTGCGTTGGTGCGACTGCCCGGCCAGGCCGACACCACCACGATGATCTCGGCGCCGTCCAGCGCGAGCGCCCGCGCCGACTCCGGAAACGCCTTGTCGTAACAGATCAGCAGCCCGATCCGGCCGACCGGGGTGTCGAACGCGGCGAACGAGTCCCCCGAGTCGTAGCTGGCGTTCTCCCGCAACGGCTGATGCACCTTGCGGTGATTGCCGAGCACCCGCCCGTCGTACACACAGACCACGCTGTTGTACCGGCGATCCCCGTCGGCCTCGCAATATCCCGCGCAGACCACCATGTCGCCGGCCAGTCCGGCGAGGCGAGCGATCTCCGGGCCGTCCACCCGCAGCGCGGGCGGCTCATCCGCCCCACCCTCCAGATGGGCAAGATAACCCCCAAGACATGCCTCCGGCAGAGCAAGCAGCCGTACGCCGTGAGCACGCGCCTCGCCGATCAACTCCGCGACACGCTCGAAGTCGCCTTCCAGGTCCCGATCGAACGGTGCGGCCACGGCCGCCAGCCGGACGACGCTCATGATGCCCTCCCCAGTCCAGTCACGTCGGCCTCCAGAGCACCGGTGATCTCCCCGTCCGGCCAGCGAAGACGCACGCCGCGCCCGGGGACGAGTTCGCCGCAGTCGGCGGTGACCGCGGGCCCGGCGTCGCCGTCACCGAGTGGTCCGGCGGTGAGCATGGCGAAGCCGGGAAAGCAGGTGAGCCAGTCGCCGGCACTGGCCGCGGCCGGTCGCGGCACCCGGGCCACGTCGAGCAGGGCCCCGCACCCGCTGGCCTCGGCGAGCATGCCGAGCGTCCCGGCGACGCCGGCCATCGACACGTCCTTGGCCGCGGCCGGCCGGGCCCGGCCCACGAACGACTGCATCCGCTGCAGCTCCGCCGGGGTACGCCCGCTGGTGGAGTCCCACTGCCGCCCGCCGTATCCGGGCCGCCACCCACCACCGAGGTCGGCGGTGAGCCGCACCCGCTGACCGGGCCGCCCGCCGCCGCCCGGCACCGGCCGGTCGGTGCGCCCGAGCGCGGTAGCGGACAACGCGGCCGGAACACCGAGCTGGGTGTGCCCGCCAAGGATAGGAATGCCATAGGCGGCGGAAGCCCGGCGCAGCCCACCGAGAATCCGGGCCGCGTGCGCGGCATCGCGCGCGCCGACCGCGTTGAGCAGCCCGACCGGCGCGGCCCCCATGGCCGCGAGGTCGTTGACGTTGACGAGCACCGCGCACCAGCCGGCCCAGTCCGGATCCCGCTCCACCATGGACGGCAGAATCGCGTCGCAGGCGGCGATCAGGTCGGACCCCGGCACCGGCGCCCCGTCGTCCCCCACAAAGCCCTTGCCGCCCGGCGCCATCCCGTCAAGCAGCTCCCCGAGCGGATTCTTGGTGGCGGCCGCGAGGGCGGCAAGACGCCGCATCGGCCATCGCATCAGCGTGTGCGGCCGCCCGGCAACGGCGACGTGCCGAACCGGCTGCCACCCGAGGCGCCGGAACATGGGTTCGTTGCGGCGCTGCACGGTGGCGTCAAATCGCAGTGCCCCGGCACTCTCGGCATAGGCGCAGGCGGCCCGGACAAGCGCCGGCCCGATCCCGAGCGTGCCCCGGGCTGCCGGGTCGACGACGAGCCGCCCACCTTGCCACCACCCGATGTCCGGCCCGTCCGCAGCCGGCCCCACCCGAACCCCACCAAGGAGTTCCCCCCGAGCCGACCGGGCCACAAGCACAACGGTCCGCGGGTCCTCGTCCCGCTCATCCCGATCGTGCAGCTCAAACAGCCCTTGCTCATCAACGAAAACCCGCCGCCGAAGCGCGTGGTACCCGCCGAGTTCCTCAGCCGGCTCCACCATGAATTGCGGCCCCACCAGAGCCGGCACAAGATCAGTCACGGCACCCCTCCCGCCACAAGCCACCGACCCCACCCACACCCAAAAACCAGCTCCCACCCACACCCCGCACA